>NZ_AP022583.1:0-1200000 GCF_010731635.1 Mycobacterium noviomagense | reverse complement strand
TCAGCACGCAGGTGCCGCCCTTGGCGGTGATGTTGATATAGCTATCGATGTCGGCGCCCTTGAGCTCGCCGACGGTGACGATCACTTTTTTGGCCATCAGACCGTAAGTGACCTCGGCGATGCCCATCAGCGCGGCCTCGATGTCCGGATACACATGGGTGGCACCGAATTTGAGTGCCTGGTCACGCTTCCACTCCACCGGCTCGACGACGAAGATGTAGCGGGCGCCGGCGTTGACCGCGCCCTGCAGCGCCGCCATGCCGACCCCGCCCACACCGACGATCGCGACGTCGTCCCCGGGGCGGATGTCGGCGGTCCGCGTCGCCGAACCGTAGCCGGTGGTGACACCGCAGCCGACCAGGCAGGCCACCTCGAACGGCACCGACGGGTCGATCTTCACCACCGAGCTCTCGTGCACCACCATGTAGGGCGAGAACGTGCCCAGCAGCGTCATCGGGTAGACGTTCTGGCCGCGGGCCTGAATGCGGAACGTGCCGTCGGACACCGCGGCGCCGTTGAGCAGCCCGGCGCCCAGATCGCACAGGTTACGCATCCCTGCCTGACAGGACTGACATTTTCCGCACGACGGGATGAACGACAACACCACATGGTCGCCTTCGGCGAGGTCCTCGACGCCGGGCCCGACTTCGGTGACGATGCCCGCACCCTCGTGTCCCCCTAGCACCGGAAAGCCCGCCATCGGGATGCCGCCGGTCACCAGATGGTGGTCGGAGTGGCACATGCCCGCCGCTTCCATCTGAATCTTGACCTCGTGCTTACGTGGTTCGCCGATCTCGATTTCCTCGACCGACCACGGCTGATTGAACTCCCAGATCAGCGCGCCTTTTGTCTTCACGGTGAACCTCCACTAGCAAGCCCTGACCCGACTGGTCGGCGAAAGAGGGCGGGACGGCAATTTAGAACGTGTTCTCGTTCCTAGCCCATTATGACCTGCGTCACTAGGCGGTAAACAGCGGGGCTGCTACCAGAGAGGCACCGGGGCTTTGCCCAGCGGGTAGTAGCCGGGCAGCTTCTCACCGGCGAGGCTGCGCTCGATCCGCTTCTGCATGCCCGTCGACAGCTTGCCCGCCTTCATCAAATCCATGTAGAGGGCCTGGACGTGGCCGAAGTCGAAAAAGTCGCGCTGCCACTCGATGAGCTTGTCGGCGTTGAGCCGAAACCAGCTGCCGCCGATTCCGTAGATCTCCTGCCGACCGCCGTCCTTGTCGACGACGACCTGCTTCCAGAACCCGACGATCTCGCCTTGGCGGTCGTCGATGATGACCTTCTGGTATGGGTACTGCCAGTTCTCCAGACCCTCCATTTCGAGGCCGAGCGCGATGTCCCGGATCTCGTCGATCCCGACGCACATCACGTCCTCCTTGGGGCCGATGTTCCAGCCGTAGGTGGCGTCGGGGGCATAGAAGTCGGCCAGCGGCTTCCAGTCGCCCGACCGCTCACACTCCTTGTTGGCCCTCAGCCAGGACTGCACCCATTGCTCGAGTTCCTCGCGCGGAAATGCGGCCACGGTTAGCCTTCTTTCTCTTGGATTGACAGCGCCTGGGTGGGACAGGCCCACACGGCTTGCTCGATCTGTTTGCGGGCTTCCTCGGGCGGCTCGTCGTCGAGGATTTCGACCTGGCCGCGTTTGGGCACCCGGAAATAGTCGGGCGCCTCCAGTTCGCACATCGCATGCCCCTGACACAGATCCAGGTCGGCTTTCACCGTGTACCCCATGGTCAACCTCCTCCCGCGGAACGGCGGCGGTAGCGCACTTTGGCGGGCTGGGCCAGTTGCACCACCATCTTGGAGTGGTCGTTGCGGTAACTGTCCGGTGGTTGCGTCATCTCAAACTCATACTCGCGCAACAGCACCGAGAAGATAGCCTTGATCTGCATGGTGGCGAACGCAGCTCCCACGCAGCGATGCCGGCCGGCGCCGAACGGAATCCACGTCCACCGGTTGATCAAGTCTTCCTGACGCGGCTCGTCGTAACGCTCCGGCACGAAGTCGTCGGGGTCCGGGAAATCCTCGGGAATCCGGTTGGACACCGCCGGCGACGCTGCCACCAGATCGCCCGCATGGATGGGATAGCCCTTGACTTCGAATTCGCCTTTGGCCACCCGCATCAGGATGATCAGTGGTGGGTGCAGCCGCAGCGTTTCTTTCAGCACGTTCTCCAGCCGCGGGATCTGACGCAGCGCATGGAAGTTCACCGGCTGGCCGTCGCCGTAGAGCTCGTCGAGTTCTTTGATCACCCCGGCGTAGACGTCGGGGTGGCGCATCAACTCAATCAGCGTCCAAGCGGCGGTGCCCGAGCTGGTGTGATGCCCGGCGAACATCATCGAGATGAACATCCCAGTGATCTCGTCGGCGCTAAATCGCGGATTGCCGTCGTCGTCTTTGACCGTGACCAGCACGTCGAGCATGTCGCGGTCGCTCTTGTCCGCCGGTGGGTTGGCGATCCGGTTGTCCATGATCTCTTGCACCAGCGCCACCAAGGCTTTTCGCGCCTCGTCGCGCCGCCGGAAGCTCTCGATCGGCAGATAGGGGTCGACGTAGCACAACGGGTCGGTGCCCCGCTCGAGCTCGTGGTAAAGGCGCGCGAAGCGGTGATCGAGCTCTTCGCGGAACTTCCTGCCGATCAGGCACGCCGTCGAGGTGTAGATGGTCAGCTCGGCGAAGAAGTCCAGCAGGTCGATCTCACCGGTGTCGCCCCAGCCGGCGATCATCCGGCGGACCTCCCGCTCGATGGTGGTGGCGTGACCTTTCATCTGCTCGCCGCGCAGTGCCGCGTTGTGCAGCATCTCTTTTCGCCGATCAGGGCTGGCGTCGAACACCACGCCCTTGCCGAAGATCGGCGTCATGAACGGATACGCCTCGGCCTGGTCGAGATCGTCGTCGCTGGCGCGGAAGAAGAACTCGTTGGCTTCGGCGCCCGACAACAACACAACCTGCTTGCCGGCCAACTGAAACCAACCGACGTCGCCACACTCCTCGCGGACGCGTCTCATCAGCCCGATGGGATCGGTGCGGAACTCCTCGAGGTGCCCATGCTCCTCGTGTCCGCCAGAGACCCGCGGAACTTCTTTCAGTTCTTGACTTGTCACGACTCCTCCGGGTACTTCAGTTGCTTGCGTTCGGCCGGCGCGTTCGACAGCGGCGCCTCGGGTTGTATTTCCATCGACGTGATGAAGCCGCCGCGCGGTGTTTCGGCGACGAACGCGATCGCCCGGGCCAGGTCTGATGGACGCAGGAAATAGTTGTGGCGGGCTTGTCCCCACTTGGCCCAGTCTTCGAGCATCGGGCCGATCGATTCGGGCGGCAGGCTCCAGCCCATGCCGGTTTTCGTCGGGCCTGGATGCACGATCGAGGCGCGCACACCGGTTCCTTCGAGTTCCATTTGCAGGTTGGTGACCATGGCCACCAGCGCGGCTTTTGCCGCGCCGTAGGCGCCCATGTGCGGCCGCTGGCGCAGCGCGACGTCGGAGCCCACGAAGATGAGGTCGCCGCGTTGGCGCTCCAGCATGCCGGGCAGCACCGCGGTGGCCAACCGGTTGGCGCCGATCAGGTGGATTTGCACTTGGGATTCGAAGACGTCGGTGCTGATTTCGTGCAAGCGGCCGAAATAGGTGTCTCCGGCGCCGGCGACGAGTAGCTCGATGTCGCCGAGTTGTTCCGTGGCGCGGTGCACGAAGCCCGTGACCGACTCCGGATCGGTGACGTCGAGGTGGAGCGCGACGGCCTCACCACCCTCGGCTCGGATCTGGCCGGCAATCTCCTCGCATTTCTCGACCCGACGGGCTCCCAGCGCGACCGGAAAGCCGCGAGCGGCAAGTTCCACCGCGGTGGCTGCCCCAATGCCCGACGAAGCACCGGCCACGATGGCGGGGCGTCGGTCAGGATGCGGTTCGAAGCGCGGCATTTACGCAACCTCCACGCTGATCGGCAAGTAGGCGAACCCGCGCACGTTGCTGGAATGCACTCGCACCGCGTTGTGTTCGTCGACCACATAGCCGCGGATGCGGTTCAGCAGTTCTTCCAGCGCCACCCGGCCCTCCATCCGCGCCAAATGCGCTCCCAGGCAGAAATGCGCGCCGCTGCCGAAACTGACCAGCTTCGAACCGATTTCGCGGCCGATGCGGTAGTCGTCGGGGTCAGGGAAAACCCGGTCGTCGCGGTTGGCCGAACCCGGCAACAACAACAGCACGTCTCCTTCGGGGACCGTGGTGCCGTACATCGTAAGGTCGTGCGCCACAGTGCGGGCCAGGATCTGGCTAGAGGTGTCGTAGCGCAGAGTCTCTTCCACCCACAGCGGAATTTTGGTGTGGTCGGCGAACACCTGCGCCAACTGGTCGGGGTTGCGTGCTGCCCAGTAGACGGCGTTGCCGAGCAGCTTGGTGGTCGTCTCGTTGCCGGCAATCACCATCAGGAACAGGAACCCCAGGATCTCCTCGTCGGTGAGCCGGTCGCCGTCGATCTCGGCCTCCAGCAGCGCCGAAGTCAGGTTGTCAGCGGGGATTTTCTTGAATTCGGCGATCAGCTCGGTGTAGTAGGCCATCAAATCGATCGACGCCTGCATCGCGCTTTGCGGAACGTCAGCCAGGCCCTCCTCGCGGTGCAGCACTCCGTCGGCCAACGCACGGATGCGGGGCCGGTCGGGCTCGGGCACGCCCATCAGCTCCGAGATCACGTCCATTGGCAGCTTGCCGGCGAATTCGGCGATGAAATCGAAACTGTCGGATTGCAGGGCACCGTCGAGATGGGTCTTGGCAAGCTCGCGTACCCGTGGCTCGAGTTCGCGGATCCGCCGCGGCGTGAAGCCCTTCGACACAAGGGTGCGCAGCCGAAGGTGGCCGGGGTCGTCCATGGCCAGGAACGACATCACCTTGTGCGCATCGGCGGTGCGGGAAACGGGATCCAGGGATACGCCGTACGCGTTCGACAGCGCGGTGCTGTTGCGGAAGCCCTGCAGCACGTCGTGATGACGCGACAGCGCCCAGAACTTCAGCTCGTCGTTGCGGTACAGCGGAGCCTCGTCGCGCAGCCGCCGGTAGTACGGGTACGGGTCCTCGTGGAAGTGGTAGTCGTAGGGGTCGAGCAACAGTTCGTCCGGGCGGTCGCCCACCTGTACGGTCATCGATCTTCTCCATTGGATTGCCCGGGCAGGATCATGCCGACCACGTAGGCGAGCCGGTCCGCAATCTGGTGGTATGTGAAGGCGCCGCTGCCGGCCTGAACGAGCGCCCCGAAGAACGTCATCTCGAGTGCGGCCACGGTCCGCGGGTCGGCGTCGGGTCCGATGGCCGAGGTGATCCGGCGATGAATCTCCGCGCCGATCCGGTCGCGCACCTTACGCACGGCCGGGTCAGCGCCGCCTCCCAGCAGCGCCGTCGTGCAGGCGGCGGCGACTTCCGGTTCGTCGGCGACCACCAGCGCCAAGTGCCGCAACGCCTTGTCGACCCGGACCGGCATCGGCTCGTTCACGTCGGTGAAGTAGGGCACCTGCCGCACCAAGTCCAGATACACCTCGGCGATCAGATGGTTCTTCGACGAGAAATACGTGTACGCGGTCGCCGGGGCCACTTTGGCCCGAGCGGCCACTGCACGCACTGTCAGGTCCGCGTAGGACTTCTCCCGCAGCGTTTCGATACCAGCGGCCAGCACCTTGCGGTAGGTCTCCTCCTGGCGACGGTTGCGCGGCGCTTCCCCGGGCTGGCCATCCGGCTGGGAAGTGATCGCGACCACTGCATCGCTGGACACCTGTCCAAGCTATCCGATAGGTGCGCGGCTAAGCAAGTGGCATCGGATAAACCCTCGATAACAGGCGTATTTGTCTCCGGACCTTGCACCGGCGCCCGCGCGGCGGCTATCGTTCGAGTGGATCATTCCGGACAGCTGTCCATTATTGTGGCGAGGCGGGAGCGTGCGATGGCGTTGTTGGCAGATGGGGTAAGTGCCGTACTCATCGACGGCAAACTCTCGGCCGGCAGCGCCGGAACGTTCCCGACCATCAATCCGGCGACCGAGGAAGTGCTCGGCGGCGCCGCCGACGCCAGCGCCGAGGACATGAGCCGCGCCATCGACGCGGCGCGGCGGGCCTTCGACGAAACCAACTGGTCACGTAACACCGAGCTGCGGGTGCGATGTGTGCGCCAGCTGCGCGACGCACTGCGCTCGCATGTGGAGGAGCTCCGCGAGATCACCATCGCCGAGGTCGGCGCGCCGCGGATGCTCACCGCCAGCGCTCAGCTCGAGGGTCCCATCAACGACCTGGCTTTCTCCGCGGACACCGCCGAGGCATACCAGTGGAACCAGGATCTCGGTGAGGCTGCGCCGCTGGGCATCCCGACCCGGCGCACCATCGCACGCGAAGCCGTCGGCGTGGTCGGGGCAATCACCCCGTGGAACTTCCCGCACCAGATCAACCTGGCCAAGCTAGGGCCGGCGTTGGCGGCGGGCAACACCGTCGTCCTCAAACCGGCACCCGACACACCGTGGTGCGCGGGCGTGCTCGCCGAGATCATTGTCGAGCACACCGATTTTCCGCCCGGCGTGGTCAATATCGTCACCTCCAGCGATCACAGCTTGGGGGCGTTGCTGGCCAAAGACCCTCGGGTGGACATGATTTCGTTCACCGGATCGACCGCCACCGGCCGCAGCGTGATGGCCGACGCCGCCGCCAACATCAAGAAAGTGTTTTTGGAACTGGGCGGCAAGTCGGCGTTCGTGGTGCTCGACGACGCCGATATGGCGGGCGCCTGTTCGGTGTCGGCGTTCGCGGCCTCCATGCACGCCGGTCAGGGTTGCGCGATCACCACCCGGCTGGTGGTGCCGCGGGCCCGCTACGACGAGGCGGTGGAAATTGCGGCCGCCACGATGGGTTCGATCAAACCCGGCGACCCGAACGATCCCGGCACGGTGTGCGGGCCGCTGATCTCGGCGCGGCAGCGTGATCGGGTGCAGGGATACCTGGATCTGGCTGTGGCAGAAGGTGGTTCGTTCGCCTGCGGCGGCGGCCGGCCGGCGGACAAGGCGAGCGGATTTTTCATCGAGCCGACGGTGATCGTCGGGCTCACCAACGACGCCCGGCCTGCCCGCGAGGAGATTTTCGGCCCGGTGCTCACGGTGATCGCCCATGACGGCGACGACGACGCGGTGCGCATCGCCAACGATTCGCCATACGGCTTGTCCGGGACCGTCTACAGTGGCGATGCGGAACGCGCGGCCAACGTCGCGGCGCGGCTGCGGGTCGGCACCGTCAACGTCAACGGCGGCGTGTGGTACTCCGCCGATGCGCCATTCGGCGGTTACAAGCAATCCGGCATCGGCCGCGAGATGGGGCTGGCCGGGTTCGAGGAGTACCTCGAGACCAAAGTCGTTGCCACAGCGATTTAGTCGCGAGCGGCCAGTTATGACACGGCTTTTCGCGAAAAGCGTGCGATAAGTGGCCGCTCGGCCGGAAAGGAACACAATGCGATTCGACAACAAGGTGGCCATCGTCACCGGCGCCGCGCAGGGCATCGGCCAGGCATACGCCCAAGCGCTGGCCCGCGAAGGCGCCGCCGTGGTGGTCGCCGACATCAACGCCGACGCCGCCCAGGCGGCGGCCAAGCAGATCGTCGCCGACGGCGGCAAGGCGATCCATGTGCCGGTCGACGTCTCGGACCCGGATTCGGCCAAGGCCATGGCCGATGCCACGGTCGCGGAGTTCGGCGGCATCGATTATCTGGTCAACAACGCCGCCATCTACGGCGGCATGAAACTCGACCTGCTGCTGACCGTGCCGTGGGATTACTACAAGAAGTTCATGAGCGTCAACCTCGACGGCGCGCTGGTCTGCACCCGCGCGGTTTACAAGAAGATGGCCAAACGCGGCGGCGGTGCGATCGTCAACCAATCCTCGACGGCGGCATGGCTGTACTCGAATTTCTACGGCTTGGCCAAGGTCGGCATCAACGGGCTGACCCAGCAGTTGTCGCGCGAGCTCGGTGGTATGAACATCCGCATCAACGCGATCGCACCGGGGCCGATCGACACCGAGGCCACCAAGACCGTCACGCCCGGTGAGATTGTCAAGGATATGGTCAAGCAGATTCCGTTGTCGCGCATGGGAACACCGGACGATCTGGTGGGGATGTGTCTTTTCCTGCTGTCCGACCAGGCGTCCTGGATCACCGGCCAGATCTTCAATGTCGACGGCGGACAGATCATCCGGCCATGAGCCACCATCCGAAGCTGGGCTACATCGGGCTGGGCAACATGGGTGCGCCGATGGCCAAGCGGCTGGTCGACTGGCCCGGCGGCCTGACGGTTTTCGACGTGCGCACCGAGGCTATGACGCCGCTGGCCGAAGCCGGCGCCCTGTTGGCCGACAGCGTCGCCGACGTAGCCGCCGCCGACATCATCAGCGTCACTGTGCTCGACGACGCCCAAGTGCGTGACGTGGTCGCCCAACTGGCCGCCAACGCAAAGCCGGGCACCGTGATCGCGATCCACTCCACGATCAGCGACACCACGGCAGTCGAACTGGCCGACCAGCTCAAACCGCAAGGCATCCACGTCGTCGACGCGCCGGTCAGTGGCGGAGGCGGTGCCGCCGAAAAGGGCGAATTGGCCACCATGGTGGGTGCCGAGCGGGAAGTCTATGAACGGATCAAGCCCGCGTTCAAACAGTGGGCATCGCTGGTCATCCACGCAGGCGGCCCCGGCGCCGGCACGCGGATGAAGTTGGCGCGCAACATGTTGACGTTCACCTCTTATGCCGCTGCGTGCGAAGCCATGAAACTGGCCGAGGCCGCCGGGCTGGACCTGCAAGCGCTTGGCCGGGTAGTGCGTCACACCGATGCTCTCACCGGCGGACCCGGGGCGATCATGGTGCGAGACGACATGAAACCCCTTGAGCCCGAACACTTCTTGTATCAACCATTCCTGCACACCCGCGGGCTGGGTGAGAAGGACCTGAGCCTGGCGCTGGGGCTGGGTGAGGCGCTGTCGGTGGAGCTACCACTGGCCAACGTGGCGTTGCAGCGGCTGGCGGACGGGCTTGGCGTACCGCATACGTCGGATTGAGTGGAGACGCGATGGACGAACTGCGCCGCAAAGGCCTCGAGAAAATGAACGAGGTATACGGCTGGGAGATGCGCAACGTCGAGGGCGACGCGTACTTCGACCTGACCGTCGACCACCTGTTCGGCACCATCTGGACTCGACCGGGACTGTCGATGCGCGACAAGCGCATCATGACGCTGACGGCGGTGACTGCACTCGGGAACCGCGACCTGGCCGAGATCCAAATCAACGCCGCGCTGCTCAACGGCGAACTCACCGAGACCGAACTCAAAGAGATGGCCGTCTTCATCACCCACTATCTCGGCTTCCCGCTGGGCTCGATGCTCAACGGGGCGGTCGATACCGTCGTGGCTAAGCGTAAGAAGGCCGCGGCGAAGGGCAGCGGAGAGGACAAGAAAGCCAACGTGGATGCGGCGTTGAAGATGCACAAGGGTAAACCGGCGGAATAGTGCGCTACGGGGTCACCGCTGCGCCGACCCAACGACGCAGGTAGTTGCGCAGGGTCTTTCCGCGGCGGGGCGGCCGGCCCGGATCGATCACGAACGACTGGACGATGCGCAGCAAGTGCTCGGCCAGATCGGCCAGGTCATCGTCGGTCAAACCCGCTGCAGCCCAGTCGACGTCGAACCGGCGCAACATCGAGTCGGCGAATTTCAGGGCGACGTCAGACGTGACGTCCGGGGTGTATGCGTTAGCGCGGTCAGGCGCCAGCAGCAGGCTGATGTGCTTGTCGGAGGGCAACCACTCCAGGGTGGTGGCGATGGCTTCGGTGACCGCTTCCACAGGATCGGTGATGCCTGACAAGTGGGCAGCCAACCGGTCGAGAAAGCCCGTCGCCGCATGGGTTGCCGCCGCCTGTAGTAGGGCATCGGTGCTGGGGAAGTACCGGTAGACCGTCTGCCGGGTGACTCCTAGCGCACGCGCCACGTCGGCGATGCTGAAGTCGGCGCCGCGGCTGTCGATCGCGTTACTGGCGGCGGCCAGGATCCGGGAAACGGCCTCGTCGTCAGTGGCCGGCGCTGCGCCGGCCCACCCGTGGGTACGCACGCCGGAATCCTATGGTGCGGCTACCCGTGGTAGGCGACCTGCAGGTCCTTGATGCCGTTGATCCACCCGGACCGAAGCCGCGTCGGCTCGGCAAGCTTGGTGATGTTCGGCAACTGGTCGGCGATCTCGTTGAAGATCAGCTTGATCTCCATGCGCGCCAGGTTGGCGCCGATGCAAAAGTGGGCGCCGTTTCCGCCGAAACCCAAGTGCGGGTTGGGATCGCGCAGCACGTTGAACTCGAAGGGGCGGTCGAAAACCTCTTCATCGAAGTTGGCTGAGCTGTAGAACAACCCGGCTCGCTGGCCCTTGCGGATCGTGACGTCCCCGACCTCGACGTCCTTGCGGGCGGTGCGTTGGAAACAATGCACCGGCGTTGCCCAACGCACGATCTCGTCGACGGCAGTGTCGGGTCGTTCCCGCTTGTAAAGCTCCCACTGGTCGGGGTAGTCGGAAAATGCGTTGACGCCGTGCGTCATGGCATTGCGAGTGGTCTCGTTCCCGGCGACGGCCAGCAAGATGACGAAGAACGCGAACTCGGTGTCACCCAGCGATTCACCGTCAACGTCGGCCTGCACCAGCCTGGTGACGATGTCGTCAGCCGGACAGCGGCGACGCTCCTCGGCCATGGTGTATGCGTAGCCCATCAGCTCGGCATTGGCAGTCGTAGGGTCGCTGTCGAAGTCGGGGTCGTCGGTGTTCATCACGGAATTGGTCCAGTGGAACAGCTTTTCGCGGTCGGCCTCGGGAACCCCAATGAGGTCGGCGATCGCCAGCAACGGGAGCTTCATCGCGATGTCGTCAACGAAATTGCCGGTTTCCTTCTCGGCCGCGGCCCGCACGATCTCATGGGCGGCGTGGGCCAGCTTTTCCTCCAATCCGGCCACTGACCGCGGCGTGAAGAGCCGGGAGACCAGCTTGCGCAGCCGGGTGTGCTCGGGTGGATCGTGATTGATCAACAACGCCTTGGTCAGTTCGAGTTGCTCAGCGGTCATTCCCTCGGGGAACCGCATGACGACGCCCTTGTCGTTGGTTGACCACAGCTCGTTGTCGCGCGAGATCTCTTTGATGTCGCGGTGGCGGGTGATCACCCAGTAGCCGCCGTCGTCGAAGACGGTTGCGCCGGGAGGCTGCTCGTTCCACCACACGGGCGCGGTCTTGCGCAGCTGCGCGAACTCGGCGACGGGCATCCCGCGCTTCAGAAGGTCGGGATCCGTGAAGTCGAAGCCGGCTCCGAACGGACAGACCTTGCTTGCTGTTGTCACGACACTCCTCCCAGGGCGACGTGGGTCACACCTTGCCTTGACCATACACCTAGCTGTCAAGTGTATGGCCGTTGGCGGCCCGGTGCGGGCGTGAGGCCGATAGGGTGACGTCGTGCGCGTCCTGGTGATCGGTTCCGGTGCCCGTGAACATGCCCTGCTGCTGGCCCTGCAAAAAGATCCGCAGGTCGAGGCGCTCGCCATTGCTCCCGGCAACGCCGGCACCGCATTGATCGCCGACCAGCACCAGGTCGACATCACCTCCGGCGACGACGTCGCCGACCTGGCGCGGCGGGTGCGGGCCGATCTGGTGGTCATCGGCCCGGAGATTCCGCTGGTGCTCGGCGTGGCCGACGCGGTGCGCGAGGCCGGCATCGCGTGCTTCGGGCCCTCCAAAGAAGCCGCCCAGATCGAAGGCTCGAAGGCATTCGCCAAGGAGGTGATGGCCGCGGCCGGGGTGCGTACCGCTGCCAGCGAGATCGTCGACAACCCGGCACGCTTGGATGCGGCCCTGGGCCGCTTCGGAGTGGCCGCAGGCGATCCGGCCTGGGTGGTGAAAGACGACCGGCTGGCGGCGGGCAAGGGCGTGGTCGTGACACCCGACCGCGATGTCGCGCGCGCCCATGCGGCTGGACTGCTGGAGGCCGGTCACCCCGTGCTGTTGGAGTCCTACCTCGATGGCCCCGAGGTTTCTTTGTTCAGCGTGGTCGACGGCCCCACCGTGGTTCCCATGATGGCCGCGCAGGACTTCAAGCGGGTGGGCGACGGCGACACCGGACCCAACACCGGTGGCATGGGCGCCTACGCGCCACTGCCCTGGTTGCCCCCCGACGTTTTCCGCGAGATGGTCAGCAAGATCGTCGAACCGGTTGCCGCCGAACTGGTCCGACGCGGCAGCCCGTTTAGCGGACTGCTCTACACCGGCCTGGCGATCACCGCCAAAGGACCGGCGGTGGTCGAATTCAACTGCCGCTTCGGTGATCCCGAAACCCAGTCGGTGCTGGCGCTGCTGGAAACGCCGCTGGGACAACTCCTTTACGCGGCGGCCACTGGCAAGCTGGCCGGCGTCGGCGATCTGCGGTGGCGCGACGGTGCGGCGGTGACGGTGGTGCTGGCAGCGGAAAACTACCCGGGCCGGCCACGGCTTGGCGACGTGGTCGTCGGGGCGGACGCCGACGGGGTGTTACACGCTGGCACGGCCCGCCGCGACGACGGTGCGATCGTGTCATCGGGCGGCCGGGTGCTCTCCGTGGTGGGCACCGGGCCTGACCTGTCAGCCGCTCGCGAGGCGGCCTATCACACACTCGAGTCAATCAAGTTGCCGGGCGGACACTTCCGCCGCGACATCGCCTTGGCCGCCGCAGAGGGCAAGATTCACGTTTAGTCGCGGATCGCCTCGGCTGGAGATCTGTCTGCATGTGATCTGGCCCATGGAGCCGACGGCCGATTCACATCCGCCACATGGGTCTCCGCAGGAAAGGTGGTGCACAGTTCGCCCGCCTACGAGCGATTAGCCAGGCTAATCGCTGTGAGGTGGGCAACTGTATGTCCTTGCCGGCCAAGGACATATGTGGCAAGCGGGGCCGCTGCGTGTCTGCGAGCGTCAGAAACCCGCGGCTTGGCCGTCGCGGCGTGGGTCGCTCACCGCGAGGTAGCCGTCATCTAGCCGCCAGATGGCCTGGCAGCTGCCGAACTGGTTGTAGTCGTCCACCGTGACGAGCTCATGGCCGCGGCGGCGCAGCTCGTCGAGCGTTGACTCCGAAAAACCATGCTCGCAGCAGACCTGCATGCCCTGCACCCAGCGGAATCGCGGTGCGTCACAAGCCGCCTGCGGATTCTGGCCGTGGTCGACGATGCGGACTACCACCTGCACATGGCCCTGCGGCTGCATCGGGCCACCCATCACGCCGAAGCTCATCACCGGCGCGCCCTCCTTGGTGACAAAAGCCGGGATGATCGTGTGATACGGCCGCTTGTTCGGTCCCACTCGATTCGGATGGCCGGGTGTCGCAACGAAATTCGCGCCGCGATTTTGCAACGCGATTCCGGTGCCCGGCACCACGACACCCGAGCCGAAACCCATGTAGTTCGACTGAATCATCGACACCATCATGCCGGACGCGTCGGCCGCAGCGAGATATACGGTGCCGCCATGCGGACTCCCGGCCGATGCCGGCTTGGCCTGTTTGGGATCGATAAGCGCCGCCCGCTGCTTCAGGTATTCCTTGTCCAGCAGCTGCTCCGCAGGCAGTGGCATGTGGTCGATGTCGGCGATGTAGGCGTGCGCGTCGGCGAAAGCCAGCTTCAGCGCCTCAATCTGCAGATGCACACTGTCGGCGGAATCCGCAGGCGCAGAATCGACCTCGAAGTACTCGAGGATGCCCAGCGCGATCAGCGCGACGATTCCCTGGCCGTTGGGCGGGATCTCGTGGATGGTGTAGCCGCGGTAGACACTGCTGATTGTGTCGACCCAGTCGGCGCGATGAGCGGCGAGGTCGCTGGCCCGCATGACAGCGCCATTGGCCGCCGCATGCGCCTCCATTTGCGCCGCCAGTTCTCCGCGATAAAACGCGGCCCCGTTGGTGGCAGCGATCTTCTCGAGCGTGGCCGCGTGGTCGGGAAGAACGACGAGTTCGCCGGCTCTCGGCGCCCGACCGCCGGGCATGAACGCATCGGCAAACCCGGGTTGGTCCTTGAACAGCGGCACCTGATCTGCCCACTGTGCCGCGACCGTCGGCGAAGCCTGAAAACCATTGCGGGCGTAGGTTATTGCAGGCTCAAAAAGCCGCGCAAACGGTAGCCGACCGAACTTGGAGTGCAGTTCCACCCAACCCGACACGGCGCCCGGAACGGTGACCGAGTTCCAGCCAAAGGGCGGAACACCCTTGTCGCCGAAGTACTCCGGCGTCCACTCCGAAGGGGACCGGCCCGACGCGTTGAGCCCATGCAGGCGGTGGCCATCCCAGACGATGGCAAAGGCGTCCGAGCCGATGCCGTTGGACACCGGTTCCACCACCGTGAGGGTGATCGCGGCGGTGACCGCCGCATCGACCGCGCTGCCACCCTCAGCCAGCATCCGCAGCCCCGCTTGAGCGGCAAGCGGTTGCGACGTGCACACCACATTGCCGGCCAGCACCGGCTTCCGCGGCCAACCGTACGGAAACTCCCACGCAAACGGTGCAGTCACTGCCCGAACCGTTCGGCCACTGCGCGACGGTCCACAGAGCCTTTCGCCGTGTGCGGCAGCTCCTCCGCAACGTGAAAGCGCGCGGGGATTTCGAAGGGAGCCAGCCGCTCCCGGCAGGATTCGGTAAGTTCTTCGACGTTCACGGAGCTCGAGGAACGCGGCACCACCACCGCGGCGACCGTCTCCCCGTAGAGCGGATCGGCGACGCCGAACACCGCCGACTCGACAACATCCGGGTGACTGGACAGCACCGCCTCCACACGTTCGGGCGAGATCTTCTCGCCGGCCCGGTTGATCAGCTCCTTGATCCGGCCGCGAAGCGTCAGCTCTCCCGCCTCCGATAGCGATCCCAGGTCGCCGGTGTGCAGCCAGCCGTCGGTGAAGGTCGCGGCAGTTGCTTCGGGATTGGCGAGGTAGCCGCGCACCACGGTGGGGCCGCGCAGCCAGACCTCCCCGACGCCCTCGGGCGGGCAGGTCCGGCCGTCGTCGCCGACGATGCGGATCTCCGCGCCGCTGGACTGGCCGACCAGGCCCGTCGTCACAGGCTGATCTTCGCGGGTGCTCGACACCTGGTGTGTGGCCTCGGTCATGCCGTAGGCACTGAACACCGGTGCGGCGAACTCCGTGCGCAACGCCTGTGCGATCTCGGCGCTGAGCGCTGCACTGCAGCTGCGCACAAACCGCAGGTGCACACCGTCACGCGGACTGTCAGTCCCAGTGCGCTCCAACAAGATTTGGTGAATGGTCGGCACCGCGGTGAACCAGGTGGCTCCAGCAGCGTGGACGTCGTCCCAGAAGGTGTGCGCGGAAAACCGCCCGGCAGCGGGAATCAGCACCGTGCCACCAGACGCCAAAGTCGAGAGCAGCGCGGCAATCAGCCCGTGTCCGTGAAACAGCGGCATCACCGCGACCGTCGCATCCTGCGGCCCGAGCCCGTACGTGCCGACCACGCCGCGCACCGAGCTGGCGATGTTGTCGTGCGTCCAGGGGACCATCTTCGGCAAACCGGTGGTGCCGCCGGTGAACATGATCATGGCGTCATCGGGCCGCAATCCCTCCGGCGAGGCGGCGTCCGCGGAAGCCGCTGCGGTGCTGTCGAGGCGCACCCCGGTATCGCTCACGGAGATGGGCCAACACGGGAACGGCGAGCCCCCGGTGTCACCGGCTTCGACCAGCGCAACCCGCGCTCCCGCCGCCGTGATCCTGGCGCGCTGATCTTCGACAGGAAGCGCCGGGTCCAGCGGCACCGCCACCAGCCCAGCACGGGAAGCCCCCAGTAGCCCGACGACGAATTCGGCGCTGCTTTGCGCGCGCAGCGTCACCCGATCGCCCGGCCGCAATCCACCGCCTGCCAGCTGTCCGGCCGCGTCGTCGACCAGCCCCAGCAGCTCGCGATAGGTGATCGGGATGCGCTCGGCGGTGACGACGAGCGCGCGCGCCTGCGGGTGGCGACTTGCCGCCGCCTGCAGCAGATCAATGATGCGGGGTGTTTCGGCGGTGGAAGTCATCGATCACACGCTAGTCGTTTGCGCGAATGCAACAGTGGAGCCATGACCACCGGATCGGCACCCGACCTCACCGACGGCTTTCACCTGCTTGTCGACGCCCTCAAGCTCAACGGCGTCGAGACTATCTACGGGCTCGTCGGCATCCCGATCACCGACCTGGCCCGCCTCGCGCAGGCATCCGGAATCCGCTTCATCGGCTTCCGACACGAAACCTCCGCCGGCAATGCCGCAGCCGCCGCAGGGTTTCTCACCGGACGGCCCGGCGTCTGCTTGACAGTCTCTGCGCCCGGATTCCTCAACGGCCTCGTCGCGCTGGCGAACGCCACCACGAACTGCTTCCCGATGATCCAGATCTCGGGATCGAGCGAGCGGGAGTTGGTGGATCTGCAACGCGGGGACTACGAGGAACTCGACCAGCTGAACGCGGCCAGGCCGTTCGCCAAAGCGGCATACCGGATCGGGCGCGTGCAAGACATTGGGCTGGGCGTTGCCCGCGCCATCCGCACCGCCGTCTCGGGCCGCCCGGGCGGCGTCTACCTTGACATCCCGGGCGCCGTGCTGGCCGAGGCGATCGACACCGCCACCGCCGCCGATACCCTGTGGCGGGTCGTCGATCCCGCTCCGCGGCAACTTCCGGCGCCCGAGGCGGTCGATCGCGCTGTGCGGCTGCTCGCCCAGGCGCAACGGCCCTTGATCGTGCTCGGCAAAGGAGCGGCATATGCCCGGTGCGACAACGTCATTCGACAATTCGTCGAGACTACCGAGATTCCTTTCTTGCCGATGTCGATGGCCAAGGGGATACTGCCGGATACTCATCCGCAGTCCGTCGCGGCCGCGCGCTCAGTGGCGCTGGCCCGCGCGGATGTGGTCATGCTGGTCGGTGCCCGGTTGAATTGGCTGCTGGGCCACGGCGAGCCGCCGCGATGGTCGACCGACGCAAAGTTCATCCAGGTCGATATCGAGGCGTCCGAGTTCGACAGCAACCGGCCGATCGCGGCGCCGCTGGCCGGTGACATCGGCTCGGTCATGGCGGCGCTGCTCGGCCGCGTGCGGGAACTTCCGATCATCGCGCCCACGACGTGGACGGGAGAACTCACCGAGCGCAGGGCCCACAACGACGCCGCCATGCGCAAGCGCCTGGCCGAAGATCCCCACCCGATGCAATTCCACAACGCGCTGCGCGCCATCCGCGATGTGCTGGTGCAGCATCCGCAGGTCTATCTGGTCAACGAAGGCGCCAACGCATTGGACGTTGCCCGCAACGTCATCGACATGCCCGCGCCGCGGCACCGGCTCGACAGCGGAACGTGGGGGGTGATGGGCGTCGGCATGGGGTACGCCATCGCAGCAGCCGTCGAAACAGGGGAGCGCGTGGTCGCCATCGAGGGGGATAGCGCATTTGGGTTCAGCGCCATGGAATTCGAGACCATCTGCCGCTACCGACTGCCGATCACGGTCGTCGTCCTCAACAACGGCGGCGTCTACCGCGGCGACGAGGCTCCGACAAGCGGCACCGACCCCGCACCCACCGTCCTCAGCGCCCACGCCCGTCATGAACTGATCGCTGAAGCCTTCGGCGGCAAGGGATATCACGTCACCACCTCGGCCGAGCTGCAGTCGGCGCTGACCGAGGCGCTGGCTTCCAATGGTCCGGCGATCGTGGACTGCGAACTCGACCCCGCTGCGGGCACCGAAAGCGGGCATTTGACCAGCCTGAACCCCAAAAGCGCAGTCACACCGCCCGGCTGATACCCACTTATCGTCGCCGCTACGGTAGTTGTTACCATTGCTGTTTCTAAGCCGTCTCGAGCGAAGGTGAGGACATGCCCAAGCCCGTCATCGTGAGCGCAGTGCGGACCGCAATCGGGACGTCGTTCAAAGGCTCACTGGTCAACACGCCTGCGGAAGTGCTCGCGACCACCGTGCTGCAGGAAGCAGTCCGGCGATCCCGGGTGGAGCCCACCGACATCGACGACGTGATCTTCGCCGAGTCCCATTACGGCGGTGGCGACTTGGCGCGGTACGCAGCTGCGGCCTCGGATCTGGTGTCGGTGCCCGGGCAGGCGGTGAACAGGCATTGCGCGGGCAGCCTGACCGCGGTCGCCGACGCCGCAGCCCAGATCGGCTGCGGCGTAGAGCGCGTCGTGGTGGCCGGGGGAGTGCAGTCGTTGTCGATGGGGCCGCTGATGAACTGGCGCATCCCGGGACCGAACCTGGAGTTCGAGGAGCGCTGGATGCCGCCCTCGCATCCGGAAACCCCCGACGCGCCCACCCGCGACATGTCCATCACCGTGGGCTGGAACACCGCCAAAGCGGTCGGGATCACGCGCGAAGAGATGGATGCGTGGGCGTTGCGGTCGCACCAGCGCGCGATCGTGGCGATCGACAACGGCGCATTCCTCGATGAGATCGTCCCGCTGAAGATCCAAGGCCGCGACGGTGCGCTGACTGAGTTCAGCGTCGACGAACATCCCCGCCGCGACACCAGCACGGAAAAGTTGGCCTCGCTCAAGGTGTTACACCCGGAAATCGACGGGTTTTCGATCACCGCGGGCAACAGCAGCGGCACGAACGACGCCGCTGCAGCCCTGACCCTGGCCGACGAAGACTTCGCGCGCCAGGCCGGGCTCACCGTATTGGGCAGCGTCAAGACCTGGGCGGCGGTCGGCGTCGAACCGCGAGACACCGGGCTAGGAGCGGTGCGGGTGATCGGCAAGGTGCTGGATCGAGCCGGCTTGTCCCCCAACGATGTCACGCTGTGGGAGATCAACGAGGCGTTCGCCTCGGTTCCCATCGCCGCCTGCCGTGAGTACGGGATCGACGAGGACCGGGTCAACGTCTATGGCAGCGGCTGCAGTTTGGGCCATCCCATTGCCGCGACCGGGGCACGCATGCTCACCACGCTGGTACACGAGCTGGGCCGCCGCGGCGGCGGGGTTGGTGTGGCCGCGATGTGTGCGGGCGGCGGCCAAGGCGGGGCGGTCGTCGTCGAGGTCTAGCTGGACGCCCGGCGCTTCGAATTCGCCTTTCTGCCAGGAGCTTTCGAGTTCTGCTCGATGAGACGGCTGGCGTGGTCGAGAATGCAGTTGAGGCCGTATTCGAAGTTGATATCGTCGGGCACGCCGATGCGGTGACCCTTTCGGGTCAGTTCGGCGATGAGCGGCATAGTTGTTGGGTCGATGACGCGCGCCGTGCTGTCGTGCTGTGGCGTGTCGCCGGCCGACTTTGCTTGCAGGCGTTCGAGTACCACCGAACCCCGGGTGTGCACGGAGATCGAGGCGTAGGTGTCGAAAGCGTCCTCCGGCGACAGCCCAGCCTCGACCAGGGTGGCGACCGCCTTCTCCAACTTCTGGAAAGCCGCCTGGGTGGCTTCTTTTCCGAAGGTTCCCCGAATCAGGATGAGATCGCAGAGGATCGGATTGTTCCGGAACGTCTGACGCATCTTGTGGGCGTGGTCGTGCAACGATTCGCGCCAGTCCCGGCCTTCTACGAACGGGGTGGCGAAGTCGTACTGGCCGAGCGCGCGGTCGGTCATCGCGTTCAGCAGATCGTCTTTTTTGCGGAAGTACCAGTAGATGCTGGTCACCCCGACGTCAAGGTGCTTGGCCAGCAGCGGCATGCTCAGATTGTCGATCGACACCTGCTCGGCGACTTCGAAAGCGCCGTTGAGGATTTCGTCGACGGTGATGGAACCGCGTTCGCGCCGTTGGCGTTTCTCGGCGACTGCCTGCTTAGCCAATTGGGGCCTCCCTGGACGGGCGTCAGCCGCTTATCGTATCAGCTATGGTAAGCCTTCTGATAACGGCTGCCCCGCGCGGCTCAGCGCAGCGGCAACCCGGTGATCGCCCTGCTCATGACCAACCGTTGGATTTCGCTGGTGCCCTCGAAGATCGTGAAGATCTTGGCGTCTCGGCGCATGCGCTCCACCGGGTATTCGCGGGTGTAGCCGTTGCCGCCGAGTATTTGCACCGCTTCGTCGGTGACGTACACCGCGGTCTCGCTGGCGACGAGTTTGGCCATCGAACCCTCGGCCGCGACGAAGCGCTTGTTGTTGCGGGCCATCCACCCGGCCCGCCACACCAGCAGCCGCGACGCGTCGATCCTGGCCTTCATGTCCGCCAGCTTGAACGCGATGGCCTGGAAATCGCCGATCTTCCGGCCGAACTGCTCGCGCTGTTGCGCGTAGTCCAAGGCGTATTCGTAGGCCGCACGCGCCACTCCCAACGCCATCGCACCCACTGCCGGCCGGGTCCGCTCGAACGTCATCAGGGCCGCATGGCGACCGGCGCTCTTCCCCTCTCGCGCGCGCGCAATGCGTTCGTCGAACTTGTCCTTGCCGCCGACGATCAACCGGCCCGGGATCCGCACTTCCTCCAAAATCACCTCGGCAGTGTGCGACGCGCGGATGCCATGCTTGGAGAACTTCTGTCCCTGCCGAAAACCGGGCGTATCCGGCGGGATGATGAAGGTAGCCTGCCCGCGCGTACCCAACTCGGGATACACCGAGGCCACCACGATGTGCACGTTGGCGATACCACCGTTGGTGGCCCAGGTCTTCGTGCCGTTGAGAACCCACTCGTCGCTCGCCTCGTCATAGCGCGCCCGGGTCGCGATCGCACCGACGTCGGAGCCGGCGTCCGGTTCCGACGAACAAAACGACGCCAGCTTCGGCTCGTCGACCGTGCCGAACATCTGCGGCAGCCACTCGGCGAGCTGCTCTTGGGTTCCGGTCGCGGCCAGTGACGCCGCGGCCAGCCCGGTGCCCAGAATCGACAACGCGATTCCGGCGTCACCCCAGAACATCTCCTCGAACACCGTCAGCATGCCCAGCCCGGTCGGTTCGGCCGCCTGGGTGGCGAACAGGTCAATGGAGTACAGGCCGACCTTGGCCGCTTCCTGGATGATCGGCCACGGGGTCTCTTCGCGTTCGTCCCATTCGGCGGCTGCCGGCCGCACCACGTCGGCGGCGAACTCGTGAACCCAATCGCGGACGTGAATCACGTCGTCGGAGAGGTCGAGCGAAAACGACATAGTTGTTCCTTACCTGTGCTGGTGCTGTCGGCCCGTCGGGAGCACCGAACGGCCGTCCACGTTCTTAGTGAACAGTTGTACACCACACGACGTGCCGCGCGACACGCGGGTTCCTAGGCGACCAGCAGCGGCGCGATCCAGCTGAGCTCGCCGGGCAGCTGAGAGCTCCAGAATCCGGCGTCGTGTCCACCGGGCGAGAAGCCGCCTGCCGGCGGGTTGGGTAGCTGCGCGACGAATTGCCGGGTCGCGGTGTAGAAGGGGTCGCTGTTGCCGCAATCCACTCGGACGGGGATCGACGCCAAGGCCGGCTGGCCGAACACCGAATTGGCCGACCAGTCGTCAGCCCCGTCGAACGCGCCCGGTGCCGTGGCACCCGGCGACAGCCACAGCGCCGGGCTCACCGCACAGATGGCCGCGGTGCGCGCCGGCCCGAGCCGGCTGCCCAGCAACAGCGCGCCATAACCGCCCATCGACCAGCCCAGAAACGCCACACGCGAGGTGTCCAAGCCCTGCGTGTTGAGCATGGGAATGAGCTCGTTCAGCACCATGGCGCCCGAATCCTCGCCGGAAGCCCTTTTGTGCCAATAGCTTCCGCCGCCGTCGACGGCGACCACCGCAAACGGCGGCAGACCGGCTTTGACCGCCTGGGCGAGGCCCGGCTCGACGCCGCCGGCCATCACCGTGGCCGCATCCGAGCCCTTGCCGTGCAGCGCAATGACCGGCCGCAGTGGTTTGGTCTGGCCTGGCGGACGGGCGATCGCCCAATTGGTTGGTATGCCGCCGCGCGCTGCTGACACAAAGGAGCCGGTGGCCATCGTCGGAGCCGCAGCCGGCGCCGGAGCCGGTTCCAGTGGTGGGACCGGCGCCAGCGGAATGCCGGTGGCCGCCATCGACACCGGCGCGGCCAGCGAACGCCGCGGATGCAGCTGCCCGCCGAGCGCGTAAGCGCCCACCGCTCCGGCGACCGCGCCGGCTCCGAGGCGCAGCACGCTACGACGGGTCAAGTCGGGCATGCGGGCATCATAGGCGCCGCCGCTACTTCCCACCGCATCGCTCTGCGTCGCCGACGGCATGCCCGCGCCACGGCGTTTGTCCGAAAGGCCAATGCGGTACCTGGCTGGCTGGCAGCATGACGGGAGTGACCGCAGCTGTTACTCCGAAGGGAGAACGCCGACGGTACGCGCTGGTCAGCGCGGCCGCCGAGCTGCTGTGCGAGGGCGGGTTCGAGGCGGTGCGGCACCGGGCAGTCGCGCGCCGGGCCGCTCTGCCGTTGGCTTCGACCACCTACTATTTCTCGTCTCTGGACGATCTGATCGCCAGCGCGGTCGAACACATCGGGATGTTGGAGATCGCGCAGCTGCGAGCTGGGGTCGCCGCCCTGTCCCGTCGCCGCCGCGGCCCGGAAACCACCGCCGATGCGCTGGTCGAACTGTTGGTGAGCGAGAAACCGGGTCCCGGTCTGCGAGATCAGTTGATCTCTCGCTACGAGCGCTACATCGCGTGCGCGCGTCTTCCCGCATTGCGTGATATTCAGCGCCGGATCGTGCGCCAGCGTGCTGACGCCATCGCCGAAGCCATCGAGCGATCGGGTCGCTTGGTGCGCATGGAACTGGTTTCCACCCTGATCTGCGCGGTGGACGGCGCGGTCATCTGCGCACTGGTGGACGACCGCCAGGACCCGCGAAATGTCGCACGCTCCACGCTGATCGAGATCATCGACGCGCTGGCGCCGGTTGAGCAGCCGCCGATTGCGATTTAGCGCCGCCCACGTGCAAGCGCGCCTAATACCGGCGCGTTCATTGACCGGCTGATTCAAGCATTCGCGGCCGGGTAACAATCCGCGCCGGATTAGTTCCCTTCTGGCCGCGAAAGGATCCGCTGCCGAAGCGCGTCGAGCTCGAGCTGGGCGTCGCGCAAAAGTGCCGTGAGGCGGGCGAGCCGCTGCTCCACTTCGTCGGGGTCGCGCTGGTCGACCTGCGGCGCGGCCAAATCAGTTGGAAGCGACGGAGTGACGATGTAGCCGGTCGCGAAGTCGCCATAGATCGCCATGTCGTCGCGACGGTGATACCAGTACAGCGCTATGTAGGCGCACAGCACGGCGTCGACGGGGTCCTCGGCGCCGTCCAGCTGGACCGGTCGGGTCGCCGCGGTCACCCTGTTGCGCAGCTCGACCCAGGCCACGTTGTGGTTCACCCGCAGTCGCGGTGTTGCCTCGTCCAGTCGCTCGATCAGCGTCATCAACCGCAGCAGCTCACGCTGGCGCGTCCCTAGCGGGCCGCGCTTGTACTTCAGCGTGCGATCCAGGCCGAACAGCACCACGGCGGCAGGATGTGGGTAGACTTCGATGGCTCGCCTGCGCGCCTGGGAATGCGGGTCCATGTCGAGTCCGAGCGCGCCGGCCAGTCTGGCCCCTCGCGGGATGTCCGCAAACTCAGGTCTGCCCGTATATGCCGGGCGTGCGCCGGCTTCGAACTTGGCGAAATCGCGGTTAAGCGCCGTTTCGCAGGGCCGATACCCAGTCGGGTTCTTCACAATCAGCGGTGCGTCGAGCGCGACCAGGCAGTCGTCGCGGACGTATGGAGACAGTGCGTTCAGGATGCTCGCGTCGTCGTGCGCCGTACCGACATGCACCAATCGACCGTCGGCGTCGACTACCGCAACACCGCTTTGGTTGATTTCGCCCCAAGCAAGATCCACGCCAACGAAGTACATTCGCCCAGCTTGCCGCACCCGACCGTAAGCTGTGTCTTCGTGAGGACCAAGTGAGCATGCCCAACGTGCTGGCCGACCGGTATGCCAGCGCCGATATGGTGGCGATCTGGTCGCCGCAGGCCAAAGTCGTCGCGGAACGGCGGCTGTGGCTGGCGGTGCTGCGCGCGCAGGCCGAGCTAGGTGTCGGCGTATCCCCGGAAGTGATCGCCGACTACGAACGGGTTCTCGAGGACGTCGATCTCGCCTCGATCGCCGCGCGTGAGCGCGTGCTGCGCCACGACGTCAAGGCCCGCATCGAGGAGTTCAATGCGCTGGCCGGCCACGAGCACATCCACAAAGGCATGACCAGCCGCGACCTCACCGAGAACGTCGAGCAGCTGCAAATCCGCCGCTCGTTGGAACTGGTGTTCTCTCACGGGGTCGCTGTAGTGGCCCGGCTGGCCGAACGGGCGGTTGCCTACCGGGATCTGGTGATGGCCGGACGCAGCCACAACGTCGCCGCCCAGGCCACCACATTGGGCAAACGGTTCGCCTCGGCGGCTCAGGAGACGCTGCTCGCACTGACCAGGCTGCGCGAGTTGATCGACCGCTATCCGCTGCGCGGCATCAAGGGCCCGATGGGCACCGCCCAAGACATGCTCGACCTGCTCGGCGGCGATGTGGCCAAGTTGGCCCGATTGGAGGGCCTCATCGCTGAATTTCTGGGGTTCTCAACGGTTTTGACCAGCGTCGGACAGGTCTATCCGCGCTCGCTGGACCACGATGTGGTGTCGGCACTGGTGCAGTTGGGCGCCGGACCGTCGTCGCTGGCGCACACCATCCGCCTGATGGCCGGCCATGAGCTTGTGACCGAAGGGTTTGCGCCGGGACAGGTCGGTTCGTCGGCAATGCCGCACAAGATGAACACCCGCAGCTGCGAACGGGTCAACGGCCTGCAGGTGGTGCTGCGCGGTTATGCGGCGATGACGGCCGAACTCGCCGGCGCGCAGTGGAACGAGGGTGACGTGTTCTGCTCGGTGGTGCGCCGAGTGGCGTTGCCGGACAGCTTCTTTGCCATCGACGGGCAGATCGAGACCTTCTTGACCGTGCTCGACGAGTTCGGTGCCTACCCCGCGGTGATCCAGCGCGAACTGGACCGGTATCTGCCGTTTTTGGCCACCACCAAGGTGCTGATTGCCGCGGTTCGCGCCGGCATGGGTCGCGAGGCGGCGCACGAGGTGATCCGCGAACATGCGGTTGCGACAGCGCTGGCGATGCGAGAAGGCGCCGAGCCGGATCTTTTGCAGCGGCTGGCCGATGACCCGCGGCTGCCGCTGGACCACGCCGCGTTGGACGCTGTGCTGGCCGACAAAGAGGCGTTCGTCGGAGCTGCCGGCGACCAGGTCGACGCCGTGGTAGCCGAGGTCGACGCGCTGGTTGCCCGCTATCCGGATGCGGCCAAGTACACCCCGGGGGCCATCCTGTGACGGCCACCCGTGCCCTGGCCGGCATCGACTTCACCGATCTGGACAACTTCGCCAACGGGTTTCCGCATGAGCTGTTCGCCATCCACCGCCGCGAGGCCCCGGTGTTCTGGCACGAGCCCACAGAGCACACGCCCGACGGCGAAGGATTCTGGTCGGTAGCCACCTACCCGGAAACGTTTGCGGTACTGCGTGATCCGGTGACGTTCTCGTCCGTCACCGGCGGTAAGCGGCCGTTCGGCGGCACGCTGCTGCAAGACCTGGCCATCGCCGGTCAAGTGCTGAACATGATGGACGACCCGCGGCATTCGCAGATCCGGCGACTGGTCAGCTCCGGGCTCACCCCCCGAATGATCCGTCGTGTCGAGGACGACCTGCGGGCCCGGGCGCGCCGCCTGCTCGATGCGGTGGTGCCGGATGAACCGTTCGACTTCCTGGTCGACGTCGCCACCGAACTGCCGATGCAGATGACCTGCATCCTGTTGGGAGTGCCCGAGTCCGAACGGCATTGGCTGTTCGAGGCTATCGAGCCGCAGTTCGACTTCGGCGGTTCCCGCAAGGCATCGCTGTCGCAGCTCTCGGTCGAGGAGGCGAGCTCGCGGATGTATGCCTACGGCCAGGAGTTGATCGCCGCCAAGCGTGCGAAGCCGACCGACGACATGCTGTCGATCGTCGCCAACGCCACGGTCGACGAGGCGCCGGGGTTGTCGGATGTGGAGTTGTACCTGTTCTTCAGCCTGCTGTTCAGCGCCGGCGCGGAGACGACCCGCAACGCGGTCGCCGGCGGGCTGTTGGTGCTGGCCGAGCATCCGGGCCAATTGAAGGCGCTGCGCAGCGATCTCGGCATGCTGCCGACCGCGATCGAAGAGATCGTCCGCTGGACCTCGCCGTCGCCGTCAAAGCGGCGCACCGCCACCCGCGACGTCACGCTCGGCGGCCAATCGATCAAGGCCGGGCAGAAGGTTCAGATCTGGGAGGGCTCGGCCAACCGGGACGAAACCGTGTTCGACCGCGCCGACGAGTTCGACATCACCCGGAAACCCAATCCGCACTTAGGTTTCGGCCACGGTGTGCACTATTGCCTCGGCGCCAACCTGGCGCGACTGGAGCTGCGCGTGCTTTTCGAGGAGCTGCTGTCGCGCTTCGATAGCGTGTGCGTCGCGGCACCTGTCGAATGGGCGCGCAGCAACCGGCACACCGGGATCCGGCATCTGATCGTAAAGCTGCTCGGCCCGTCGTGAGGCTGCGGTTCAGCGACATCGAGCCGGCACCAGATGTTTTCGCGGCGGTCATGGCGACCGGAATCTTGTCGATCGCCGCCCGCAATCATCAGTACACCTGGATCAGTCAGATACTCGATGCGCTGGCCATGCTCGCTCTGCTGGTTCTGGTGGCTTTGGTGATCACTACCGCCGCCGTAAAGCGCCGGATCGCCGTGTGGGACGTGTCGGATCCTGACGTCACGTTGCGTTTGTTCACGTTCGTCGCCGCGTGTGCGGTGTTGGGCAGTCGGCTGGCCTCGCAGGTGGTCGTCGCCCACGTCCTCGGTGCAATAGCGTTGTCCGTTTGGCTGGTGTTGATCCTGACCACCGCGCGCAACATGTCGGCCAGGCCATGGCCGGCTCTGCGAGACCGTTCCCACGGCGCTTGGGAACTGGCCAGCGTCGCCACCTCCGGTCTGGTGATCATGATGGTGCTGCTTGCCTATTACACCGGACACCGCTGGTGGCTGGTGGTCGCCGTACCGCTTTGGGCGGTGGCGTTGTGCATCTACGGCTTGATGACGGCGCTGATCCTGTGGCGCGCCGTCGCAGAGCGAAAGGACCGCGACGGATTCGAGCCGGATACCTGGATTCTGATGGGCGCATTGGCCATTGCCACGCTGGCCGGCGACTACATCCACCTACTGGCTCCCCACTGGCTGGCCGGCACTGTGCGCGAGATAACCCAGGTGACCTGGTTGGTGGCCACCCTGTGGATACCTCCGCTGATATCTTTCGGGCTGCGCACCATCAGCCGGCGGCCGACGGTCCTGCAGTTCGCCGGTGTGTGGTGGGCGATGGTGTTCCCGCTCGGCATGTACTCTGCGGCAACCTATGCCATGGCGGTCGAGCTCAATGTGCACGCATTGCAGACGGTTTCGCTGGTGTTCTTCTGGAACGCGCTGGCGGTATGGCTGATCGTGGTGGTGGCCGGGCTGCTGCACGTGCCCCGCGTGCTGGTGCGCTGACCCCGCGTGCGATATGTGAAACAGCCGCCCCTTGCGTCCCTCGCCGGTCTAGCGCACCCGAACTCCGGCCGACCGCAGTTCAAGAGCGGCCAGGCCATGGATGGTGACCGGATCCTCGCGCCGCCACGCCGCGACCGGATCGGCGTTGACCGCGGTCAACTTGCGCAGCGGCCGGTTCGCCAACGCCCGCAGTGCCAGCAGCTGTTCGCCGGCCGGCGTGGCGGCCAGGGCGGTCACCGTCCACTTGCGTCGGAAGAACCTGAGCCGCAAGAAAAGCCACGGCATCATCACGGCCAGGATCGGCGGGCCAGCCACCGCGAGCGCAAGTAGCACGGCCAACCAGGTGGCGGTGGTGTCTAGGTTGTGGCCGGCGCCGGCGATGTCGAGAGCGGCCTCGCTGGCCGCGGTCAGCGGCTTGCTGACCGCGCCGCCCACTAGCGGGAGGTGTTCCGCGCTGCGGCCCGCCGACTCCAAGTTGGTGGCGATGCCATGTGCGCCGTTGTGGACATCCCGGCCGACTGTGGCGATGGTCGAGACGGCGGTGTGAACTGCCATGCCGACGAGCACCCATGCGAACGTCCACACGACGACGAGGATGTCGCTGAGCAGTTGGCCCAGCAGCCGGCCGGGTCGGGTGGCGTAGGGCAGGTAGCGCGATCTCATAGCGTTGATCCCAGCACAGTGTTGGTTCATGGGGCCGCCGGATAGGCTGACCCGATGGTGTGTCCCGCTCTGTCCGACTACCGGCACCTGGCCAGCGGTAAGGTCCGCGAGCTGTACCGCATCGACGACGAGCACCTGCTGTTCGTCGCGACCGACCGGATCTCGGCGTTCGACTATGTGCTGGACAGCACGATCCCAGATAAGGGCCGCATTCTGACCGCAATGAGCGTGTTCTTCTTCAACCTTGTCGAGGCGCCCAACCATCTGGCTGGGCCGCCAGACGACCCGCGGATTCCCGACGAAGTACTTGGGCGCGCGCTGGTGGTGCGCGAGCTGGAGATGGTGCCGGTGGAGTGCGTGGCACGCGGATATCTGACCGGCTCGGGGCTATTGGACTACCAAAAGACCGGCAAACTCTGCGGCATCCCGTTGCCACCGGGTTTGGCGGAAGCAAGCAGGTTGTCAACGCCGTTGTTCACTCCTGCCACCAAAGCCGAACTCGGACACCACGATGAGAACATTCCGTTCGCCCGCGTGATCGAGATGGTGGGAGCGGTGCGCGCCAACCAGTTGCGCGATCGTACGCTGCAAACGTATGTACAGGCCGCCGACCACGCTCTGACGAAGGGGATCATCATCGCAGACACCAAGTTTGAGTTCGGCCTCGATGCCCACGGCAACCTGGTGCTGGCCGACGAGGTTTTCACACCGGACTCCTCGCGATACTGGCTGGCCGAAAACTACCGCGAGGGGGTCGTTCAGCACAGCTTCGACAAGCAGTTCGTGCGCAATTGGCTCACCAGCCCGGAATCAGGCTGGGACCGTAGCGGCTCACAGCCGCCGCCTCCGCTGCCCGAGGACGTGATCGAGGCCACCCGCGCTCGCTACATCGAAGCCTACGAACGGATTTCCGGGTTGCGCTTCGACGACTGGATCGGCCCCGGCCAATGAGCAACAACTCACCGGTATCGCCAGTGGCCAAACGGGTGGAGAGCCGCCGCGTGTACCACGACGACGTCTTCGTCGATCCGTATGAATGGCTGCGCGACAAGGCAAACCCCGAAGTCGTCGCGCATCTCGAAGCGGAAAACGAGTACGCCGATGCGATGACGGCCCATCTGGAGCCGTTGCGGCAGCAGATCTTCGATGAGATCAAGGCGCGCACCAAGGAAACCGATCTCTCGGTGCCGATCCGGCGTGGCGACTGGTGGTATTACGCCCGCAGCTTCCAAGGCAAGCAGTATGGTGTGCACTGTCGTTGCCCGGTACGAGATGCGGGCGACTGGAATCCGCCGATTTTCGATGAGCACACCGAGATCCCGGGCGAGCAGGTGCTGCTCGACGAGAATGTCGAAGCCGAGGGTCACGACTTCTTCGCGCTGGGCGCTGCCAGTGTGAGCCCAGACGGCAACGTGCTCGCGTACTCAGTCGACTACGCCGGCGATGAGCGATACACCTTGCGGTTCAAAGACTTGCGCACCGAACAGCGGTACCCCGACGAGATCACGGGCATCGGCGCGGGCGTGACGTGGGCGACCGACAACCGCACCGTGTACTACGTGACGGTGGATGCCGCGTGGCGCCCGGACACGGTCTGGCGGCATCGGCTCGGCTCCGGTTTGCCGAGCGAGAAGGTGTACCACGAAGCCGACGAACGGTTCTGGTTGGCGGTGGGGCGCACCCGCAGCGACGCCTACGTGCTGATCGTGTCCGGCTCGGCGATCACCTCGGAGGTCCGTTATGTCGATGCCGCCGACCCGCACGGCCAGTTTGTCACCGTCTTGCCGCGGCGTGACGGCGTCGAGTATTCGGTGGAACATGCGGTCGTCGGCGGCCAAGACCGGTTTCTGATCCTGCACAACGACGGCGCAGTCAACTTCACGCTTGTCGAGGCACCGGTCAGCGACCCCACCGCCCAGCGCACATTGATCGCACACCGCGACGACATGCGGCTCGACGCGGTGGATGCCTTCGCCGGCCATCTCGTCGTCAGCTACCGGCGGGAGGCATTGCCGCGAATCCAGCTGTGGCCCCTCCTCGCTGAGGGCGGCTACGGGGTACCGGAGGAGATCACCTTCGACTCCGAGCTGATGTCCACTGGACTGGGCCCCAACCCGACTTGGGACTCACCGAAGCTGCGGATCGGAGCGGGATCTTTCCTTACCCCCGTGCAGATCTACGACGTCGACTTCGTCACCGGTGAGCGCACGTTGCTCCGTGAGCAGCCAGTGCTAGGCGGCTACCGCCGCGAGGACTATGTCGAACGCCGGGATTGGGCCCACGCGGCCGACGGAACCCGCATCCCGGTGTCCATCGTCTACCGCGAAGGTGTCGAATTCCCGGCGCCGACACTGTTATACGGCTACGGCGCTTACGAGATCTGCGAGGACCCGCGATTTTCCATCGCGCGACTGTCGCTGCTGGATCGCGGCATGGTGTTCGTCATCGCGCACGTCCGCGGCGGCGGTGAAATGGGGCGGCTGTGGTACGAGCACGGCAAGCTGCTGGAGAAGAAGAACACTTTCACCGACTTCGTCGCCGTCGCCAAGCATTTGGTGGAGGCGGGGCTGACGCGACCGCAGAAGCTGGTCGCCCTGGGCGGCAGCGCAGGTGGGCTGCTGGTGGGTGCGGTCGCCAATATGGCGCCGGAACTCTTCGCCGGCATCCTGGCGCAGGTGCCGTTCGTCGACCCGCTGACCACGCTGCTTGATCCGTCGCTACCGCTCACGGTCACCGAGTGGGACGAATGGGGAAACCCGCTGCGCGACAAGGATGTCTACTTCTACGTGAAATCGTATGCGCCGTACGAAAACGTCGCTGCCCAGCAGTATCCGGCGATTCTGGCGATGACGTCACTCAACGACACCAGGGTGTACTACGTCGAGCCTGCGAAGTGGGTGGCGGCGTTGCGGCACACCAAGACCGACCCCAACCCGGTGTTGTTGAAGACCCAGATGAGCGCCGGCCATGGCGGTATCAGCGGACGTTACGAGCGCTGGAAAGAGGTGGCCTTCCAGTACGCCTGGCTGCTAGCTGCTGCCGATCGCGACCACTACGGCAGCGGTCAGGTAGACGACCTCGTGAGCGGCGCGCAAGGATAGCCGCGTCGTCATCGACTTGGGCGGATCGGGCATTCGCGATGCATAGATATTGGCCGGAAACATCGCCAGCATCAGCGCGAGCAGGCACGCCGCGGCAACGAGCCGAGTCGCGGGCACCAACAGACCGGCGGCGCCCAGGAACTCCAGCACGCCGGTGACGCTGACCAGCAGCCCGGGCGCGGGCAGGCTGGGCGGCACGATCGCGATCAGGTCGCGGCGCAGCGGCGGTGCGAAATGCGCCACGCCGGTCAGCACGAACATGGCCGCCAAGCCAACAGCGATCGCTTTGGGCCAACTGTCCACATAGCCGACGCCGGCCCAGCCGACGACGCGGGGGATGACGCTGGCCAGCACCAGGGTGAGCAACGGGGCCATCTCTTCTCCAATCTAGACAGCGACAAGTTCGGGAGTCCGACGAGCATAAGCCCGCGATCTAGCCACTGTCAAGATGCTCGGCTATGGTGGTGGATGTGAGCCGTCCCAGCTACCACCACGGAGACTTGCGGGCCGTGATCTTGACGCAGGCCGCACGCCTGGTGGCCGAGCGCGGCGCCGACCGGGTGTCGTTGCGGGAGTTGGCCCGCGAGGCCGGCGTCTCGCATGCCGCGCCGGCGCACCACTTCACCGATCGGCGCGGCTTGTTCACCGCGCTGGCCACCGAGGGTTTTCGCATGCTGGCCGCAGCCCTGACCGACGCGCGGCCGCAGTTCATCGACGCGGCTTCCGCGTATGTGCGGTTTGCCCTGGAGCATCCCGGCCATTACCGGGTGATGTTCGACAAGTCGCTCGTCGACGCCTCTGACACCGAATTGGCAGCCGCGGAAAATGCTGCGGGAGCGGAGCTTTCGCGCGGTGTGGCGACGCTGGCCGACGCCAAGGCCCGCGCCGACCCGGGTGGCGCCGAACTGGCGGCATGGTCTTTGGTGCACGGATTTGCGACGCTGTGGCTCAACGATGCGGTGAATCCGCGCGTGAAGTCCGTCGATCCGATGACCACCGTCGAGCGGATCGCCAGGATGCTCTTCGAGGGTTAGTGGGTCGCCGCCACCGACCAGGGGGTCGCCGCCATCGACCAGCGGCGATCGCAAGCGCGGCGAAGCCGGGCGCAGCGGGTCGCCGCCATCGACCAGCGGCGATCGCAAGCGCGGCGAAGCCGGGCGCAGCGGGTCGCCGCCATCGACCAGCGGCGATCGCAAGCGCGGCGAAGCCGGGCGCAGCGGGTCGCCGCCATCGACTAAGGGGTCACTACAGGCGGCAGCCCCGGTGGGGCGGCCACCGGTTTCTTCGGCAGGAATGCCGCGGGGACATAGGCCAGCACCGCCAAGACGGCGGCCACCACGAACACCACGGTGTAGGCGTGCTCTTTGCTGTGGTCGAGCTGGCTGGTCAAGATCACCGACATCAACGCTGTGCTAATTGACGCTGCGACCTGCAGGTTGACATGGACCAGCGCCGAGCCGCGGGCGATTTGATGCGGCGCAACTGACTGCACCGCCGCAGCGATCAGTGGCATCGTCGTGCAACCCAGGCCCATACCCATGAGCAGCAGCCCCGCCAAGAGCACTGGCAGGTATCCCGCATGGGTTGCGACACCGTAGGCGAAGGTCGCCATGCCGGCGCTCACCAGCGTGATGCCGGCCAGGACCACCTTGCTCGGGCCGCGCTTGTCCAGCACGACGCCGGCGATCGGCATCGTCAGCAGCGCGCCGATCCGCTCGGGCATCATGTGCACTCCGGACTGCAGCGCCGTCTGCTGGAGCAGTTGCTGAAAGCAGCTCGGGATGAGCAACGCAGCCCCGAAAAACGCTGCCGCGGAAAGCAAGAGCGTCGAGTTGGCCGCGGTGACTTCCCAGTTCGTGAACAGCCGCAAGTCGATCAGCGGGTCATCCTTGCCCAGGGCGTGCAACACGAACCCGCCGATCAGCGTCAGCCCGATGGCCGCCGTTACCCACACATGAGGATCGGCGACGGTCCCGTACGCGGGAAGGGATGACACCCCGTAAAGGAACGCCGCCACGCCGGGCGACAGCAGCAGCATGCCGACGAAGTCGAAGGTCTCCGACGGCGTCGGGCGATCTCTCGGGAACGTAACGGCGGCAAGGACAACCGCGGTCAACCCGATCGGCAGGTTGATCCGGAAGATCCACTCCCAGCCGTAGGCGTCGATCAGCCAGCCGCCCAGGATCGGTCCTGCGATCGGGCCCAGCATCATCGGGATGCCCAGCAGCGCCATAAGCCGGCCGATCCGCTTGGGGCCAGCCTCGCGGGTCAAGATGGTGACCGTCAGCGGCATCAGCATTCCGCCACCGAGGCCCTGTATCACTCGAAAGGTGATCAGCAGCCCGACGTTTGGCGCCATCGCGCACAGCAGCGAGCCGACCGTAAACGCCAGCACCGAGCCGATGAACAGCCGCTTGGTGCCGAACCGGTCGGCGGCCCAACCCGCCACCGGGATCACGGTTGCCAGCGCGAGCGTATAGCCGGTCATCGTCCATGCGACGACGGCCTGGGTGGAGTGGAATTCCGCAATGAACGTGCGTTGCGCGACACCGACAACCGTGGTGTCGACGATCGCCATCACCACGGCCAACGCGCACACCCCGGCGATCCGCAGCAGTCCCGCGTCGAGCTTGTCCGGGTAGACCCGTTCGTCGGTAGGCGGCTGGCGGCTGGGCGCGACGGCGCGATGCACCACACGAGCGTAACGGCACTTAGCTGATCAAGCTAGTTTGCGCTGCGGTAGCCTGCTGGCATGTCCGCTGTCACCGAGATCGAGTTGACCACCCTAGACGGCCGCCCGACTTCGCTGGCCGATTACGCCGACGGTGCCGTGCTGGTGGTCAACGTCGCGTCGAAATGCGGTCTGACCCCCCAATACGGCGCGCTGCAGCAGCTCGCGCAGGAATACGCCGATCGCGGGCTGACGGTCATCGGGGTGCCGTGCAACCAGTTCATGGGCCAGGAACCCGGCAGCGCCGAGGAAATCCAGACATTCTGCTCCACCATCTACGGGGTGACGTTTCCGCTGCTGGCGAAAACCGAGGTCAACGGGCCGGGCCGGCACCCGCTGTATGTGGAACTGACCAAGACGCCCGACGCAAGCGGCCAGGCCGGCGACGTGCAATGGAACTTCGAGAAATTCCTCATCGCCCCCGGTGGACGGGTGGTCAACCGGTTCCGGCCCCGCACTGAACCGGACGCACCGGAGGTGCTCGCGGCAATCGAGGCCGTGCTGCCGAACTAGCTGGGCACGGGGTCCGTTAGACGCCCGCTGTCTGCGTGTATGTCACCGTTTGGACACCTGCGATCGGCACACTAGCGGTGTGTCTGGCAAATTGATCGTTTCCGTGTCCGGGATCGGCGAGCACACCCTGGCCGACGTCGACGCGTTCTGCGCGCAGATGGATGCCCGCGGCGTGCCCGTGTCGTTGCTGGTGGCGCCGCGGCTCAAGGGCGGCTACCGTCTCGACCGCGATCCGCGCACCGTCGAGTGGTTGGCCGCCCGTCGCGCCGGTGGCGACGCGATCCTGTTGCACGGCTATGACGAAGCGGCGACCAAAAAGCGTCGCGGCGAGTTCGCCGGGCTGCCGGCCCACGAAGCGAACCTGCGGCTGATGGCCGCCGACCGGGTCCTCGAGCACCTCGGGCTGCGCACCAGGTTGTTCGCGGCGCCCGGCTGGGCCGCGTCGCCGGGGACAGTGAAAGCATTGCCTCGCAATGGTTTTCGACTACTGGCCGATCTTCACGGCATCACCGACCTGGTCCGCCACACCACTGTGCGCGCACGGGTGCTCGGCATCGGAGAAGGCTTTCTGACCGAGCCGTGGTGGTGTCGGATGCTGGTGCTCTCGGCGGAACGGGTTGCCCGTCGCGGCGGCATCGTCCGAGTGGCGGTCGCCGCGCGTCACTTGCGCAAACCTGGGCCGTTGCAGGCGATGCTCGACGCCGTGGACCTGGCATTGCTGCACGGCTGCACGCCGACCGTGTACGAGTGGCGGCCCGATCAGGCGGTTCGCAAGGCAGCCTGACCGCAGGGGTCACTACCCTGTAGCGGCATGAGCGAAACCGCAGCCGGGTCGGTGGGGCACGCCGCCGACGTCATCATCGTCGGGGCGGGGCTTGCTGGCCTGGTGGCCGCCTGCGAAGTCGCAGACCGCGGGCGGCGGGTGTTGATCCTCGACCAGGAGAACGCCGCCAACCTGGGCGGGCAGGCCTTCTGGTCCTTCGGCGGATTGTTCTTCGTCGACAGTCCCGAACAACGCCGCCTCGGCGTGCGCGACAGTCACGAACTGGCACTGCAGGATTGGCTCGGCACGGCGGGCTTCGATCGCCCGGAGGACTACTGGCCACGCCAATGGGCGTATGCCTACGTCGATTTCGCGGCTGGGGAGAAGCGCAGCTGGCTTCGCGCCCGCGGCCTGCAAATCTTCCCGCTGGTCGGTTGGGCCGAGCGCGGTGGATACGACGCGCGCGGGCACGGTAACTCGGTGCCGCGCTTCCACATCACCTGGGGCACAGGACCGGCGCTTGTCGAGATCTTCGCGCGCCAACTGCGGGACCGCTCGACCGTGCGCTTCGCGCATCGTCATCGGGTCGACGAGCTGATCGTCGAAGGAGACGCGGTGGTCGGGGTGCGCGGCAGCGTACTGGAGCCCTCTGATCAGCCACGCGGTGTGCCGTCGTCGCGAAAAGTGATCCGTGACTTCGAGTTTCGGTCGTCTGCGGTGATCGTGACCAGCGGCGGCATTGGCGGCAACCACGACCTGGTCCGGCAGAACTGGCCGCAGCGGATGGGCCGGGTGCCCGAGCAACTGCTCAGCGGGGTGCCCGCCCACGTCGACGGCAGGATGATCGGCATCGCCGAAAAAGCCGGTGCCCGAGTGATCAACCGCGACCGGATGTGGCATTACACCGAGGGCATCACCAACTACGACCCGATCTGGCCGCTGCACGGTATCCGAATCATCCCGGGTCCGTCGTCACTGTGGCTGGACGCCAACGGCAAGCGGCTGCCGGCCCCGTTGTACCCGGGCTTCGACACACTCGGCACGTTGGAGTACATCGCCAAGACGGGTCAGGACTACACGTGGTTTGTGCTCAACTCGAGAATCATCGAAAAGGAGTTCGCGCTGTCGGGTCAGGAGCAAAATCCCGACCTCACCGGACGCAGTGTGCGCCAACTGCTGGCCTCGCGCGCCGGGTCGGGGCCGCCGGCTCCAGTGCAAGCGTTCGTCGACCGCGGTGTGGACTTCGTCAGCGCTGATTCGTTGCGCGAGTTGGTCACCGCGATGAACAAGATTCCTGACGTCGTGCCCTTGGATTACTCGACGGTCGCGGCCGAGGTCACCGCACGCGATCGCGAAGTGGCGAACCGGTTCTGCAAGGACAGCCAGATCACCGCCATCCACGCCGCCCGCATCTATTGGGGTGACCGGTTGGGCCGTGTGGTGGCTCCGCACCGGTTGACCGATACCAAGGCCGGCCCGCTGATCGCGGTCAAACTTCACATCCTGACTCGAAAAACCTTGGGCGGACTGGAAACCGATCTGGACGCCAGGGTTCTCAAAGCCGACGGCACCCCGTTCGACGGGCTCTACGCCGCCGGCGAGGTGGCCGGGTTCGGCGGCGGCGGTGTGCACGGTTACCGGGCGCTGGAGGGAACATTTCTGGGAGGATGCATCTTTTCCGGACGCGCCGCCGGCCGCGGCGCCGCCGCCGACATCGCCTAGTTCGGCGGGCCCTGCCCGGCCACCAGACGCAAAAGTCCCTCATTTCGGCACGAAATGGGGACTTTTGCGTCTGCTCGCCCTTAGAAGGCGATCGCGTTTTCTTCCGGGAGTACCTGGAAGTCGGTGGTGGTCATTTCGCTGAGCCGGCCGAAGTAGATACCGCGCGCGTCGGGGGCGATGATGCCGTGGTGGATGGGCACCGCGCGTTGCGGCGACACCGCGCGCAGGTAGTCGACGGCCTCCGAGATTTTCATCCACGGCGCCGCCGCCGGAGTGGCCAGCACATCCACCGGCTCGTCCGGGACGAACAGGGCGTCGCCGGGATGCATCAGCCGGGCCGGATGCTCACCGTCGCCGACGAGGTAGGAGATGTTCTCTATTACTGGGAGTTCGGGGTGGATGACGGCATGCCGGCCGCCGACGGCCCGGATGGTCAGCGTGCCGACGGCCAGCTCGTCGCCCACTTGCACCGCCCGACACGGGGCGCCGAGCTGGGCGGCGGTCTGCGGATCGGCGTACACCGCAGCATCCGGGTTGGCGTCGATCAGCGCGGGCAGCCGCGCAGTGTCGACGTGGTCCGGGTGCTGATGGGTGATCAGGATCGCCGACAGCCCCGTGATGCCCTCGAAACCGTGCGAGAAATTTCCGGGGTCGAACAGCACGGCGGTGTGGTCGAATTCAGCAAGTAGGCAGGAATGGCCGAAATGCGTCAGTTGCATGTCTACGATTGTGCGCTCATGGGGGTGTGCCGATGCGGGTAATCGTGGCGGCGATGCTGCTGGCTGGGGGCCTGGCGGTAGCACCGTTGTCCGCGACGCCTGCGCTGGCGGACCCCGAGAACTGTCCACCGGTGTGCGACCGGATCCCCGATTCTGCCTGGATCAATGCGGGTGCTGTGCCGCTGAACTCGGTGTACCGGTGGCCGGCATTGTCTGGTGTGGCGACGGCGTTGACCGGCACCGGAACGACCCCGCGGTTCCGCTTCGAGGAGCTTTGCGCCACACCGCCGTTCACACACGACTCCCGCGACTCTGCCGTCGCGAGCCGCGCGACCGTGGCCAACCCTCAAGGCCAGTGGCAGTTGCAGGCCCAGCTGCTGCACTGGCGCGGCGACACCGCGAACGGCGGCCAAAACGCGGCCAGCGTGTTCAGCATCGCCGCCGCCGCGCTACGCGGCTGCCAACTCGGCGCACCGAATCAGTCGCCGTCGCTCACCGTCGACGAACCCAACCGGCTGGCCGCGGTGGTCAGCGGGCCGGTGATCCTGCACACCTACCTGGTCGCCCAGCCTCAAAACAGCAGCATCAGCGAACTGAGCCTGTGGTCGACCGCACCGCCACAGATGCCGTGGCCGACGCTCTCCGACGCGCAGGTTCTCGACGCGATGAGCGGCCCGCTCTGCGCGGCCTACATCGGCTCTTGCCCATGACCGGCCCGACGCTCGTTCACCGGTAAAGTTGCCACCGAGCAGTCAGGTCCCGACAGCGAGGAGCGCCCGTGGCCCGGGTGGTTGTGCACGTGATGCCCAAGGCCGAGATTCTCGACCCGCAGGGTCAGGCGATCGTCGGCGCGCTGGGACGGCTCGGCCATGCCGGAATCTCGGATGTGCGGCAGGGCAAGCGGTTTGAGTTGGAGGTCGACGACACCGTCGACGATTCCGAGCTCGCCGAGATCGCGGAATCGCTGCTGGCGAATACCGTAATCGAAGACTGGACCATAAGCCGGGAACCGCAATGACGGCCCGCATCGGCGTTATCACGTTTCCCGGCACACTGGACGATGTCGACGCTGCCCGGGCGGTGCGTTTCGTCGGCGCAGACGCTGTCGGTCTGTGGCATGCCGACGCTGACCTCAAGGGTGTCGACGCGGTGGTGGTGCCGGGCGGATTCTCTTATGGCGACTACCTGCGCGCCGGCGCGATCGCCAGGTTCGCTCCGGTGATGAGCGAAGTGATCGATGCTGCAAGCCACGGACTGCCAGTACTGGGGATTTGCAACGGTTTTCAGGTGTTGTGTGAAGCCGGGTTGTTGCCCGGCGCGCTGACCCGCAATGCGGGCTTGCATTTCATCTGCCGTGATGTATGGCTGCGGGTGGCGTCGACGGCGACGGCGTGGACATCGCGGTTCGAGCCCGACGCCGACCTGCTGGTGCCGCTGAAGTCCGGCGAAGGCCGCTACGTCGCCCCCCAGCAGGTGCTCGACGAACTGGAAGGCGAAGGCCGGGTGGTATTTCGCTACCACGACAACCCCAATGGCTCGATGGGTGGCATCGCCGGCATCAGTTCGGCCAATGGCCGTGTGGTCGGGTTGATGCCGCATCCCGAGCATGCCATCGAAGCCCTGACCGGTCCGTCCGACGACGGCCTTGGCCTGTTCTACTCTGCGTTGGATTCGGTTCTGGCCGTTTGATTTTCAGGGCCGTGCTGCCGACTACCAGGTGGGCGCGGACCAATGTCAGCGCAAGGGATAGTTTGTTGCCCCGAAAAGGTCTGCAGCCGAGAGAGTTTGGCTGTCGAATACGGGTTTGTCGGTGAGCAAGCTATCTGCATCTAATGAGCTGGCCTTGGTATGCACTCCGCTATCGAGTGCCGGAAACCCAGCGCATTGACCCGCAGAAATCGGCAGCACGCGCACGTGGCGTCGACAAGAGCGTGAGCTGGCCGAGGATGGGTACATGTTCGAAAGTAGTAGCCGGATGTGGTGAAGTTGCGCGATGCTAGAACTTGAGGGCCGCAATCTCCAGAACCGGGATATGTGGGCGCCCGTAACGCACCTCGTGTGGCCGCGGTGACGACCGCTGGCGGCGTGCCGGCCGGCCCAATACAGGAACGACGGAAGGATGGCTGTGAACGAAGAGCAACGCAACGTGATGGCGTCGGGAAATGGCTTTATCGCTGCGCTGGACCAAAGCGGCGGCAGCACACCAAAAGCCCTCAAGCTTTACGGGATTCCCCAGGACGCATACGGCAGCGACGAGGAAATGTTTGATCTTATCCACCAGATGCGCGAGCGCCTCATGTCGAGTCCCAGTTTTTCCGGCGACAAAATACTCGGGACCATCCTCTTCGAGCAGACGATGGACCGAACCATTAACGGCGAGGACACTGCGGCATTTTTGTGGAAGCAGAAGCACATCGTGCCGTTTGTCAAGGTCGACCAAGGACTCGCTGAGGCCGAAAATGGTGTGCAGCTGATGAAACCGATGACCAAACTCGACTCGTTGTTGGACCGGGCCGTAGACAAGGGTGTTTTCGGCACCAAGATGCGTTCGTTTATCCAAGAGCCGAACGATGAGGGCATCAAAGCCATCGTCGACCAGCAGTTCGCCTATGCGCACAAAATCGCCGAGCGTGGACTCATGCCGATTATTGAACCCGAGGTCAGCATTAAGTGCCCCGACAAGCCCAAAGCGGACAGTGCGCTGGTGGCGGCGCTCAGCACGAAGCTCGACGAACTCACCGAAGGCACGCAGGTCATGCTCAAGCTGACATTGCCCGACGAAGACGACCTCTATGCGCCGCTGATCGACCATCCCCGCGTCATGCGTGTGGTCGCCTTGTCTGGCGGCTACAGCCTCGCCGAAAGCTGTGAAATCCTGGCCCGTAACCACCGCCTGATCGCGAGTTTTTCACGGGCTTTGACCGAGGGGCTGACAGTTGACCAAACCGATGCGGAATTCAACGAGAAGCTCCGTTCGAACATCGAGGCAATTTACGACGCTTCGGTGACGTAAACCGACGGTCTAAAAGTTCGCCGAACGCTGGCGCGGGGTTATTACCAACAATGCGGTGAGAAGTAATGCTCCCATCGCCGTCAGCGGAATGGTCCAGGTGCGGCGCATCGTTATGGCTGATTGGCATTGATCGACAAAGTTGCTGCCCGCCGCGTCGGCGATACCAGCCTGGGCCAAACTTCCGTGGAAAGCGCTTCCGCAGTTGATTTGGAAGCCCCACTGGTCGAAGTCGGCGAGGAAGATGGGGAAGCGAAGTGCCAACAGGCCAACCATCAGCAGCGCGACGCCAGCCCCGAGGACGACGAAGCGCTGAGTTGACATATTCAGAAGTGCGGTCGTAATCGACAGCGCTGACTTCTGACTCCGCCGGGAACGCTGGCCGATTTCTCGTGCCATTTCCCGATCCATACGCGCAGACTCGAGGAAACCGAGGTTCGGCACAGAGTGCGGCCGCCCGTCAACCTCCAGCGACGAGGCCGGGCCGAGGCGTGCGGCTTCAACACGGTTGGAACGGGTGTTGTGTTCGGCGGCTGGTTCGGCCCGGGCTGCCGCGGCGCTTGAAACGGCCTGGTCGTCGGCGACCTCAGCCGGCGCCGTCCCAGCAACGTCGACGGGCATCGGCATCCGATCGACAATGACATTTTGGACGGGCGGTGTCGCTACGCACACGGACATCGGGGCCTCCTCCAGCGACAGTTAGTTCAATAATGATACTCAGTACGGTAGCAGGTTGAGTTCAATAGAGCAACTGACTACACTGGGGAATGTGCGTCAGACCAGCTTCGCCGATTTCCACTGCTCACTGGCCCGGAGCCTCGACCTGATCGGGGACTGGTGGACACCGCTGATAATCCGCGACCTGGCTCTCGGGTTGGAACGGTTCGATGACCTGGCGGCAAACCTCGGCATCTCGCGCAACCTGCTGACAAACCGCCTGAAGGGTCTGGTCGAGGCAAACATCGTGGAGCGTGTTCGCTACTCTGAACGCCCGCCGCGCGACCGCTACCGGCTTACCGCGGCTGGTCGCGACCTGGTCCCGATCTTGATCGCGCTCACTGCGTGGGGTGACCGCTGGGCGGCGCCACCGGACGGACCGCCCATGCTGTTCAGTCACGAAGGACACCCCTGCACACCGACGGTGTGCTGCTCGACTTGCGGGCAACCGCTGTCCCGCGACACCCTCGAGGTTGCCCTCGGGCCGGGCGCCGCCCCCGGGCCGGGAACCCACCTGATCACCCGCCTTCTGCAGCAGGAGTCGAACGATCCGCAGGGCTCAAGCACATAGCTAGTCAGGCATCAGCCGGATACGTGACGCGGACGCTCAATTGCCGCGGCACTTGTGAATGCTGAATGCTTCTGGCAGTCGCGCGAACTACATAGCCGTCATTGCATTGATCTCAAACGGTCCGATAGGAAAGACTCGCTGCGGGCCGCCCACTGATAGCCACATGAATTGAGGCATCGACGGAAGTGAACACAGTGAGCCGTAATCGTGTACTCGCGTCTCCGCCGGGGCCGGCTGCCGCCAGTGTCCGCTCGATGCGTCGTGCCGCGCCGCTGGCGATTGGCATGATCATGCTCGCAGTTGTCGGCTGTACAGGTTCGACAGCGCCGCCGACCACTCCGGCGGCTGCCTCGACCGCAAGGACGGCGCCCGCCACGCCGCTTGCGTCAACAACGGTGGCCGCCAGGCCGAGCGCGCCTGAGGGCGCCCAGCCGAGGCTGGCACCAGACCCCGGTCAGCTAGCCGATGACCTCGTCGCCGACGAACTCGCGGTGCGTGACCCGTCGACGGGCGAGGCAGCGCTGGTGGCGGCGGCGCGCCGCCAGCAGGCCGCCTATCGCGCCATCGGGCGACACCCCGAATGGGACGCGATCACGCGAGCGCGCATCCCGCCGGCGTTACTCGACGACTACGACCGCAACGTCGACGCCCGTCGGCAGCTCACCGCGATTGCACAGGTGAAGGACACGCTGCCTGCGTGGCGCATCGAGCCTCCGCCTCCGGCCGACGAGCTGCTGAGCTACTACCACGAGGCGGAGTCGCAATCCGGCGTCGGCTGGAATTACCTGGCCGCGATCAACCTGATCGAGACCCGCTTCGGCAGCATCAACGGCGTAAGCACCGCCGGCGCGCAAGGTCCCATGCAGTTCTTGCCCTCGACGTTCGCTGCCTACGGCGAGGGCGGCGATATCCACTCACCCCGCGACAGCATCATGGCAGCGGGCCGCTTCCTCGCCGCGAATGGCTTTGCCGACAACCATAATCAGGCCATCTACCGGTACAACCACGCCAACGAATACGTGCGGGCGGTCAACCAATACGCGGCAGTGCTTGCAGCCGATCCCATCACGTTCGCCGGCTACTACCGGTGGGACGTCTACTACTACACGACCGCGGGCGACGTGTTGTTGCCCATCGGTTACGCTGCGGCGTCACCGATACCGGTCGGAGATTACCTGGCAAGCCACCCGCAGTAATTCGTCGCGACAGCGGCGATTGTGCGAAGTCTGGCGCAATTCACGTCGATCGACGTTACGGGCACATGGCGCAAGGTAAGCCTGTCATCACCGGTGAACACTTAGGATTCGCGCATGGAACATGCGGTTACCCCCGACGACGCGATCGAGGCGATCCGAGGCGCCGGGGGAGCGCGGCCGGGTTATCGGGCGCTGCACGCGAAAGGAACCCTCTATCGCGGCACGTTCACCGCTACTCCCGAGGCGCCCCGACTGTCCCGCGCAAAGTACCTCGACGGATCAGCCGTCCCGGCGCTGATTCGATTCTCCAACGGATCAGGCAACCCGGCGCAGCGTGACGGCCTGCCCCAGGTGCGCGGGATGGCGGTGAAGTTCACCCTGCCCGACGGATCGACCACCGACATCTCGACGCAGACGGCGCGGTTGTTCACCTCGAGCACGCCCGGCGGGTTCGTCGATCTGCTACGCGCGTTACGGCCCGGACTCACCGCACCTGGGCGCATCGCGAAATACGTTGCGACCCACCCCCGGATGCTCGGCGCGTTGCCGGTGTTGCTGTCCGCCAACAAAGTCCCGGCAAGCTACGCCACCGTCGAGTATCACGGGTTGCACGCCTACCGCTGGGTCGACGCCGACGGTGGCGCGAGATTCGTTCGCTACCACCTGTCTCCGGCGGCCGGTGAAAGCTTTCTGTCCTTGCGGGCTGCCCGGGCGAAGGACCCTGACTTCCTCACCGGCGAACTGAATACCCGCCTCGCGACCGGCCCGGCGCGGTTTAACCTCCGCGTCCAGATCGCGGGACCGAACGACTCGACCGTCGATCCCTCTGCGGCATGGCACAGCACCGACTTCGTCACCGTGGGCACGCTCGAAATCGTCGGCCTCGACCACGAGCGCGAAAAGGGTAACGACATAGTGGTATTCGACCCAATGCGCGTTACCGATGGGATTGAACCCTCGGATGACCGCGTGCTTCGCTTCCGCACTCACGCCTATTCGGCGTCGGTCAAGCTACGCACCGGAGTCGATCGCGGTCCCGAGGCACCTCGCACCTAACTGTGAAGCGCTGTTCGGAAGGTCGCGTTGGGGCAACGATTCCTGGACGCTCCTGGAAGGTAACGCGCCACGCGCTCAACGCGACTGACGCCTCAGCGGTGTAGCACAGGAACGTGATCGTCTCCTGCAGATAAAGTTGCAGCGTCTCCGGCGGCCGAGTTGACAGGATTCCAGTCGGCGTCCTGCGAGCCGCGCTCCACATCGTCGATTTCCAACCGGGACAGCGTAAATGGGACCCGTCCGACTGAGGTCAATGCGTGCTGGAGTGCTCTAGGTATGCGGCTAGGGCGTTGGTCAACGTCTGTCGGGCGGCCTCGAGATCGGCGTAGGAACCCAATTGGCGCTCTGAGACCAGGCCACGCATGGCGCCCGGGATGAGGGCGGCCACGCCGTGTACGCGGTCAGGATCGACATCGAGGCCGGAGAATGCTTTCTGGCAGGTCTCAAGCCAACTTTGGCCCCAGGAATGCAGCTCGGCGGCGGTACGTGGGTAGAGCCGCTCGAGTTCTGTGTGGTCGCGAGGCAGCGCCGCGCGCAGGTGTTCGATGGCCCGTGAATCCGGTGAGGATAGGCCGTGATACAGGGTGTCGATGATGCGACCGATGCGCTCGTGCAAGGAGCCGTCGGAATCGGTGGTCATTGACAGTGCGGCAGCGCGCCGCTCGGCGGTACGGTGCAAAACCGCGGCCCAGAAACCGTCGATGTCGCCGAATTGATACTTCACTGCGCCCCACGTGGCGCCGATGTCTTTGGCGATGCGGTTGGCGGACACCGATCCCGACTCTCCGGAGGCCAAGGACTTCAACGCGGCTTCGAGCATGTTTTCGCGGGTCGCGAGGCCCCGTCGATTAGTGCGTCGGCTGACTGTCCCCGCCTCGGTCATCCGTCGATGATATCGACCTTTGCCATCGGCGCGAGCTTTTCGCAGAACCCTCTGTTATTTTTTGATAGAGCCGTCTACGATTCGTACTAGCCGAATGCATGGGGAGGGCAGCTGGGATGGCGAAGCCGCCGTTGTCGATGAAACCGACGGGATGGTTTCAGGTCGCATGGTCTGACGAGATCGGTGTGGGTTGCGTTCACCCGATGAAGTATTTCGGCGAGGAGCTGGTGGCCTGGCGTGCTGAGTCAGGACAGCTGACCGTTATGAATGCCTACTGTGAACATCTCGGTGCCCACCTCGGTTTCGGCGGCACAGTCGTGGGTGAGGTGCTGCAGTGTCCGTTTCACGGTTGGCAGTGGAGCCAGCAGGGTCGCAACGTGTGCATCCCGTATGAGAATCGGCCCAATCGCGGTCGCCGGATCAAGACCTACCCGGTGATCGAACGCAACGAGTCCATCTACATCTGGCACGACATCGAAGGACGCGAGCCGTTCTTCGACGCCCCGGACGTCTTCGCCAGCTTCGAGGACGGCAGCGGTCCGGACGACTACTACCCGCAGCAGCGACTGTTCGAGCACGGGCTGGAACTGCACCCGCAGTATGTCCTCGAAAACGGCGTGGACTTCGCCCATTTCAAGTACGTACACAACACGCCGATCGTGCCGGTGTTCACTCGCCACGACTTCGACGACGTGGTGTCCTACGTCGACTTCACTATCACCTTCGAAGGTGACGACGGGCAATCGATCGAGGATGTCAACAGCGGAGTACAGGCCATCAACGGTGGGTTGGGAATCGCGGTGACCAAGAGCTGGGGCATGGTTGACAACCGCACCATCTCGGCGGTCACTCCGGTCGACGAATTCACCTCCGACGTGCGCTTTATGGTCTACATCGGCCGCACGCCGGGGGAGGACTCCGAGAAAGCCGAAGCCAAAGCACGCACGTTCGGCCAAGAGATCATTCGGCAGTTCACTCAGGACGTCTCCATCTGGGCCCACCAGCGCTATTCCGATCCGCCTGCCCTGGCGGGCTCGGAACAGCAGGGATTTACCGCAATTCGCAAGTGGGCCACCCAGTTCTACCCCGACGGTAAGGGCGGCAGCGCCGCAGCGCTGGCGGCCGCCGCCCAATCCTGACCCACCCATCCCCAACAAAGGACCAAGTTCATGACCACATCCGTCAGCCTGCCGATCAGGGTGTTCCAGGTTGCCACCGGCAACGTGGGCAGCGAGATGATCAAGCGGATCCAGACACAGCCTGACCTGGAGCTGATCGGGGTGCATTGTTACTCGCCCCAAAAGATCGGCAGGGATGCCGGTGAGCTGGCTGGCATCGGCCCCATCGGCGTGAGCGCCACCGGCAGCATCGAGGAAATCCTCGCTGCCAAGCCCGATGTGCTGACGTTTCACGGTGTATTCCCCGACGAGGACCTCTACGTTAAGGTGCTCGAAGCCGGTATCGACATCGTCACGACCGCGGACTGGATCACCGGGTGGCACCGCGATACCAACCACCCCCACCCCTCGGGCAAGCCGGTCACGGTCTTGCTGCAGGAGGCCTGTGAGCAGGGCGGCTCGACCTTCTACGGCACCGGCATGAATCCGGGCCTCAACCAGATCCTCGGTGTCGTGTGTTCGGCCGATGTCGCCGAGATCGAGAACATCATCACCATCGAGTCCGTCGACGTCTCGTGTCACCACAGCAAGGACACCTGGATCGAGGTCGGCTACGGACTGCCCATCGACGACCCCGAGATCCCGGGCAAGCTAGAAAAATACACCCGCGTCTTCGCCGACAGCGTGTTGATGATGGCCGACTGCTTCGGACTGGACCTCGACGAAGTGAGATTCAGCTACGAGCTCGGTGCCTGTACCAAGGACGTCGACCTGGGCTGGTATCAACTCCCCAAGGGATCCCTTGGCGCAAACTACATCAAATACCAGGGCATGGTGGACGGTGTAGCCCGCGTCGAGACCCACCTGGAATGGCAGATGACCCCGTACACCGACCCCAGTTGGGACATCAAGGGCTGCTACATCACTCAGATCAAGGGTGATCCCTGCATCTACAACAAACACATGATCTTTCCGAAACCCGGTGTAGACCTGTCCAACCCGGACAACTTCGCCTCCATCGGAATGACGGTCACCGGCATGCCCGCCATCAACGCGATCAAGTCGGTAGTTGCGGCACCGCCTGGCATTCTCACCAGCGCCGACCTTCCGTTGCGCGGATTCGCCGGCCGATTCAACCCGGGAATCCGGAGAGTCGACCGGGGACGGCATTGACATATGCATCTCTGCTCTAATGCGACGCGGTTACGCGGTCAACGCGACTGACGCCTCGGCGGTGTAGCACAGGAACGTCATTGTCTCCTGCAGGTAGAGCTGCACGGTTTCGGCGTCGTGGGACAGATAACCGATCGCCACGTCGGTGCCCAGCTGCAGGTCGAAGTCACCGCCACGGGTGGTCAGTACGAAGGCGCCGTCGATTGCCGGCGCCCAGATGATGTCGCCGTCGACCAGCCGGCGCAGATGTTCGCGGATCGGATACCCGTGTTCGGTGGTCTCGCTGACCTTGGTATAGGCGTCGGCCGACAGCAGCACCGAATATGGGCCGTCCACCCCGGCCAACCGCAAGCCGGACAGCGCCTGGCTGATCACGTCGGGGAAGTCGCGGACATCGGCGGGCAGCTTCAGCGCGGGGTTGGAGCTCGCGCTTCGGATGCCTTCGATCGATGCTGCGTCGTAGCCCTCGAAGATGGCCCGGTCTTCGACGAACGCCAGCTTCTTGGCCGCGGTCTTGACGGGATCCCAGTCGGCATCCTGTGAGCCGCGCTCAACATCGTCGATCTCCGACCGGGACAGTGTAAACGGAACCCGCAGCCGCACAAGCGGTTTGCTTGCCCGCAGATGGGCGACGACCCCGTCGCCGGGCGGTGTCACATCGGTCAGCCGGCCGGTGCCAACCGCCGCCATCGTGGGTCCGCCGGGGCCGCTCAGGTCGACCACCCGACGCCCGGCGATGTGGCGCTTGAATGTTCGCGTCGCCTCCAATTCGATCTCAGCCCAGGCTGCTTCGGTGATCGGTGCCAGATCGCGGTACAGGTTGTTCATCGGGCGTTTCCTTTCAAACTGCCGATCGCCAGAGAGCCGTCGGAGTCGGAATCCGCTGCGGCAGCGGGTAATCCAGGAAGTGGCGGCGGATCGTCGAGGAAGTCGACGGTGGGTGTGAAGAACAGTCCACCGGTGAGAGCGGTGGAAAACTCCAGGATCCGGTCGGTGTTGCCGGGCGGATCGCCGAGGAACATGTTGCGCAACATCTGTTCGGTGACGGCGGGACTGCGAGAGTAGCCGATGTAGTAGGTGCCGTACTCGCCCTTGCCGACCTCTCCGAACGGCATGTTGTGCCGCACGATCTTGAGCTCATTGCCTTCGTCGTCTTCGATCTTGTTCAGCGCGATGTGTGAGTTGGCCGGTAAGGCAGCGTCGTCAAACTCGATGTCCTCCAGCTTGGTTCGGCCGAACGCACGCTCCTGCTCCGCCACCGACAGAGAATTCCAGCCCGCCATGTCATGGACGTACTTTTGGACGTGGACGTAGCACGAGCCGGCGAAATCGGGGTCCTCGTCACCGATCTGCGTGGAGCTGACCGCCAGCGGCTCGTCAGGATTCTCGGTGCCGTCGACGAATCCGAGCAGATCGCGGTTGTCGAAGAACCGGAAACCGTGCACCTCGTCGACCACCGTCACAGCGCCGGCCATCGCGTCGATCAGCCGGGTGGCCAGTTCGAAGCAGACATCCATGGACTCGGCACGAATGTGGAACAACACGTCGCCGGGCGTGGCCGGTGCGATGTGCCGCGGGCCTTCCAGCGGGACAAACGGATGCAGCTCTGCCGGTCGCGGGCCGGAGAACAACCGATCCCAGGCGTCCGAGCCGATCGAGGTGACCGCCGACAAGCGTTTGGCCGGGTCACGAAATCCGATCGCGCGGACTAGCCCAGAGATGTCGGGCAGTGCGTCGTGCACCGTTGCCTCGCCGCCGTCGTTGATGGTGACGACCAGGAAGATGGCGGCCGGCGTCAACGGCTCCAGAACCGGTTGGGGCGCAGCAGCGGGCACGGGTTCGACCCTAACGCCCTTGAGGATGAAAGGATGAGCGCATGGCGGCCACGGCAGCGGGTCTGTGCGAATTCATCGACGCGTCCCCGTCGCCGTTCCACGTGTGCGCCACGGTGGCAGAAGCGCTGCGCGCGGCCGGATATACCGAATTGGCGGAGACGGAAGCCTGGCCCGCCGCAGGCAAGTTCTTCACCGTGCGCGCGGGCTCGCTGGTGACATGGGACAGCACCGGTGATTCTCATCAGCCATTTCGGGTGATCGGCGCCCACACCGACAGCCCGAACCTGCGGGTCAAGCAGCATCCGGATCGCGTCGTCGCGGGTTGGCAGGTGGTGGCGCTGCAGCCCTACGGGGGCGCGTGGTTGAACTCGTGGCTGGACCGCGACCTGGGTGTCAGCGGACGCCTATCCGTGCGTGACGGTGTCGGCGTCAGTCACCGGCTGGTCCGGATCGACGAACCGATCCTGCGGGTGCCGCAGTTGGCCATCCACTTGGCCGAGGACCGCAAGTCGGTCACGTTGGACCCGCAGCGCCATGTCAACGCGGTGTGGGCGGCCGGCGAGGGCTGCGGCTCGTTTGTCGGCTACGTCGCGAAACGCGCCGGCGTCGCGGCAGACGACGTGCTCGGCTTCGATCTGATGACCCATGACTTGGCTCCCTCCAGGCTGGCCGGGCTCGACGACCAGTTCGTCAGCGCGCCGCGGCTGGACAACCAGACCAGCTGCTACGCAGGCGTGGATGCGCTCCTAGCGGCCGGACCCCGCGGCCATCTGCCGGTGCTGGCGTTGTTCGACCACGAAGAAGTCGGTTCGAGCTCCGATCACGGCGCGCAGTCCGAGCTACTGCTGACCACGCTGGAGCGGATCGTGCTGGCCGCCGGCGGTGACCGCGAGGATTTCCTGCGGCGGATGGCCGGATCGATGGTGGCCTCGGCGGACATGGCGCACGCCACCCACCCCAACTACCCGGACCGGCACGAGCCCGGGCACCCGATCGCGATCAACGGCGGCCCGGTGCTCAAGACGCAACCCAACCTGCGGTATGCCACCGACGGGCGCACCGCTGCGGCCTTCGCGCTCGCCTGCCGGCAGGCCGGCGTGGCGTTGCAGCGATACGAACACCGCGCCGACCTACCGTGCGGTTCGACGATCGGCCCGATCACCTCGGCACGAACCGGCATCGCGACCGTCGACGTTGGCGCACCGCAATTGGCGATGCACTCGGCCCGCGAACTGATGGGGGCCGCCGACGTCGCCGCGTATTCTGCGGCGCTGCAGGCGTTTTTGGCGCCGCAGTGACCCCCGGGTTCAGCGCGCGCCGAGGATGCCGGTTCGTAGCGGACTACGTTTTCCACCACCATGCCGTTGCGGTTGCGGACCCGGTCAAGCCCGCGGATCGGGAACGGTCCGGCCCTACCCCGGCATCGTCATCGACCGGTGCTGGAACATCGTCGGGACCAACGCTGCGGCGGCCGCGCTGACCGCCGGCCTACCGCAGGACTTGCTCGGGCCGCCCGCCAACGTCTACCGCCTGTCACTGCACCCCGACGGCCTCGCCGGACGAACACTGAATTTCGAGGAATGGGCGGGCTACTTGCTCCACCAGCTCCGGCGCACCATCGCGCTCGCCGGCGACCCGGCATTACAGGAACTCCACGAGGAGGTGCGCGGCTATCCGGGCGTCACGACTGCTGCGGCGGCATGGAACACGCCGCACGGCAATGCGTCGCTGCTGGTTCCGTTGGAGCTCGAAACACCTGGCGGACAACGGCTTTCGATGTTCACAACGTTGACGACGTTCGGCACACCGCTCGACGTCACCCTCGCCGAACTTGCCGTCGAGTTGTTCTATCCCGCCGATGCGGCGAGCGCCGATCTGCTGCGCACCGCAGGTGTCGGGTCTGTCGCGTGAGCACTGCTCGAGTCCAGTAACTTCGCAGCATGGCGCTCACGTTGAGATGGTGACCTTCAACTGCTTCGACCCGGCTCGCTTGGAAGGCTGGTGGGCGGCTCAGTTCGACGGTACGACGCAGGAATTGATCCCCGGCGAGTTCGTCGTGGTGGCTCGCCCGCAGGGACCACGGCTGGGATTTCAGAAGGTCCCTGACCGCACGCCGGGCAAGAACCGGCTGCACCTGGATTTCAGCGCCGCCGACGTGGACGCCGAAGTGAGTCGGCTGGAAGCCGCCGGGGCCAGCCGCATCGGCCAGCACAGAATCGGAGACAACTTTCGCTGGGTCGTGTTGGCCGATCCCGACGGCAACGCGTTTTGCGTCGCCGGGCGCTAGGCCCGGAACGCCTCCTCGAGCCGCCTGGCGAGCAGCTGCTCGGCCATCCGCGCGCCCTTACGGCTGTCGGCCTGCGCCTTGCGGAACAGGTCGGCCACTTCGTTGTCGCCGTCGCGCTCGGCGTCCTGAATGTAGGTTTCCAGCCGGAGCGCGTTTTCCAGGCACTGCTCGGTGTACCAAATCAGGTTGTAGTTCTTGTCTTTGGTGCCGGTGACTTGTCCAGCCTCAGCAGTCATTGTCATCCTCCCGGTCGCTTGTTTCGGACTCGGTCTTTACAGTCCGGCTCCTCCTCGAGGATCCCGCGTCCCGCATCGTCGCCGGACTCTGTGCGGCTACCCATCCCTCACCGATGCAAACGTCCAGCGAGGCGTCCGCGCCGCGGGAATCTAGACTGTCCCCGTGACGTTCGGGCTCACGCACGCGGTCGATACCGTCGAGCGGGCCGCCACCACCCCTGATCAGCCGCAACCCTTCCGCGAGCTGGGTCTCAAAGGCGACGAATACCAGCGCATCCGCGAGATCCTGGGCCGGCGGCCAACCGACGTCGAACTGGCCATGTATTCGGTGATGTGGAGCGAGCACTGCTCCTACAAGTCCTCCAAGGTGCATCTGCGCTACTTCGGCGAGACCACCACCGACGCGATGCGGGGCGGCTTGCTGGCCGGCATCGGGGAGAACGCCGGCGTCGTCGACATCGGCGACGGCTGGGCCGTCACCTTCAAGGTCGAGTCGCATAATCACCCCTCCTACGTCGAGCCCTACCAGGGCGCGGCCACCGGTGTCGGCGGCATCGTGCGCGACATCATGGCCATGGGGGCGCGACCGGTCGCCGTCATGGACCAGTTGCGTTTCGGCCCCGCCGACGCCCCGGACACCCGCCGCGTGGTCGACGGCGTGGTCCGCGGGATCGGGGGCTACGGCAATTCCCTGGGCCTGCCAAACATCGGCGGCGAGACGGTCTTTGACGCCTGCTACGCGGGCAACCCGTTGGTCAACGCGTTGTGTGTCGGCGTGCTGCGCAAGGAGGACCTGCATCGGGCCTTCGCATCCGGGGCCGGGAACAAGATCATCCTGTTCGGCGCGCGCACCGGGCTCGACGGCATCGGCGGGGTGTCGGTACTGGCGTCGGACACCTTCGGCGGTGACGAGGCCGGACCGGGACGCAAGAAGCTGCCGTCGGTTCAGGTCGGTGACCCGTTCATGGAAAAGGTGCTCATCGAATGCTGCCTCGAGCTGTACGCGGGCGGCCTGGTGATCGGTATCCAGGATCTCGGCGGGGCCGGATTGGCCTGTGCCACTTCGGAACTGGCCTCGGCAGGCGACGGCGGCATGGCCATCGAACTGGACACCGTGCCGCTGCGCACCAAGGGAATGACGCCCGCCGAGGTGCTGTGCAGCGAGTCTCAGGAGCGGATGTGCGCGGTGGTGGCGCCGGAGAACGTGGAAGCTTTCCTGGCGGTGTGCCGCAAATGGGAGATGCTGGCCACCGTCATCGGTGAAGTAACCGACGGCGACAGGCTACGCATCACCTGGCGCGGCGACACGGTTGTCGACGTGCCGCCGCGCACGGTGGCCCATGAAGGACCGGTGTACCAGCGTCCGCTCGCCCGGCCGGAGTCGCAGGACCAACTCAACACCGACCGGTCTACCCGGTTGCCGCGGCCCGCCACCGGCGACGAGCTGCGAGCGACTTTGCTTGCGCTGCTTGGCAGTCCGCACTTGTGCAGCCGCGCGTTCATCACCGAACAGTACGACCGCTACGTGCGCGGCAACACCGTGCTGGCCCAGCACGCCGATGGGGGCATGCTGCGCGTCGACGAATCCACGGGCCGCGGCATCGCGGTGTCCACCGACGCATCGGGCCGCTACACGGCGCTGGATCCCTACGCCGGGGCCCAGCTCGCGTTGGCCGAGGCGTATCGCAACGTCGCCGTCACCGGGGCCGCCCCGGTCGCGGTCACCAACTGCCTCAACTTCGGCTCGCCGGAAGACCCGGCGGTGATGTGGCAGTTCGCGCAGGCGGTGCGCGGCCTCGCGGATGGCTGTGCCGCTCTTGGTATTCCGGTGACCGGCGGCAACGTCAGCTTCTACAACCAGACGGGATCCACCCCGATCTTGCCCACCCCGGTGGTCGGTGTGCTCGGCGTCATCGACGACGTGCACCGGCGCATCCAGACCGCGATGGGCACCGAGGCGGGGGAGACGCTGATACTGCTCGGCGACACCCGCGACGAATTCGACGGCTCGGTGTGGGCGCAGGTGACCGCCGACCACCTCGGCGGGCTGCCACCCGAAGTCGATTTGGCCCGCGAGAAGCTGCTGGCCGACGTGTTGACCGCGGCATCACGCGACGGGCTGGTCGCCGCGGCCCACGACCTGTCCGAGGGGGGCTTGGCCATCACGGTGGTGGAGTCGGCGCTGGCGGGCGAAACCGGTTGCCGCATCGTGCTTCCCGAAGATGCTGACCCGTTTGTCATGTTGTTCTCCGAATCGCCGGGACGGGTGCTGGTCGCGGTGTCGCGCACCGAAGAAAGCCGGTTCCGTTCGCTGTGCGAGGTGCGCGGGCTACCAGCCACGCGCATCGGGGTCGTCGACCCGGCATCGGATGCGGTGGAAGTTCAGGGTCTGTTCACCGTGTCCCTGACCGAGCTGCGCGGCACCTCTGAAAGAGTGCTGCCTGCACTGTTCGGATGAGGATCCGGGCATGAGTACCCCTGTAGGCGACACCACCACCGAGCCGGTCGCCGAACCGGCAGGGGCCGACGGACGGCACCCACTGGTGGTGTGGGCGTGGAGCTTGTTGCGGCTTCGATTCAGTGGGGTGGCATTCGGCGCGCTGTTTTTCTGCTTGTCGCTGACCCCGTCGCTGCTGCCGCGAACCTGGCTGTTCCAGGGCCTGATCGGCGGCATCAACGCCGCCTTCGGTTACGGGCTGGGTGTGCTGCTGGAAAAAGCCGCGCAGCGTTTCGTGCTGCGGACCGCGCGTTGGTGGCCGCCACCACCGCGAGTGTTGTTCTGGATCAAGGCAGCAGTCGTGGTGATCGCGCCGACCGCCGCTGTACTGATGCTCATCCCGGCGGCCGCCTGGCAGCGGGATGTCTCCGCGTTGATGGGCATCAAGGGGCCAACCACGTTGGGCTACATGCGAACGCTGATCGTCGCGGCGGTGGTCAGCGCTCTGCTCGTGGCGACCTGCCGGGTGCTCATCGATGCCGTCAAGCTGCTGGCCCGCATGCTGATCAGGCGCTGGCATCTGCACAACGAGGTGGCGCTGTTCATCGGGACCACGATCGTCGTGGTACTGCTGGTCACCTTGATCAACGGTGTCTTGGTGCGCGGCTTCTTCATCGGGATGAATGCCCTCTCCGAGCCGCGGAACAACACCACCGGCGCCGACATACATCAGCCGCTGCTGCCCGAAAGATCCGGTAGCCCAGCGTCGTTGGCGCCCTGGGAAACGCTCGGCTTCCAGGGCCGCAACTTCGTCGCGACCGGACCGCACGCCGACGAGCTCACCCGGCTCAACGGTCGGCCCGCCAAGGAACCGATCCGGGTGTATGCCGGGTTGGAGACCGCCGACGACGACAACGCCCGGATGCAGGTGATTCTCGGCGAGCTCGAGCGCACCGGCGCGTTCAACCGAAAGCTGCTGGTTCTCGTCCCCACCACGGGTACCGGTTGGATCAACCCGGTGGCGGCGCGTTCGCTGGAGATGATGTACAACGGCGACACGGCGATGGCCGGGGTGCAGTACTCGTATCTGCCCAGCTGGGTTTCTTTTCTGGCCGACCGGCAGAAGTCGATGGATTCCGGCAGGACGTTGATCGACACCATTCATGACCGCTGGCAGCAGCTGCCACCGGATCATCGGCCGAAGTTGGTGCTCTACGGCGAGAGCTTGGGTTCGATGGCCGGACAGGCAGCCTTCGGGTTCCTGCCCGACATCGCCAAGATGGGTTTCGAGGCGGTGCTGTGGGTGGGACCACCACACGAAAGTCCGTTGTGGCACGCGCTGATCGTGCGCCGCGACCCGGGGACCACCGAGGTGCGGCCGCGCTACGACAACGGGCGGACGGTGCGGTTCTCTGAGGCCGTCGATCCTGCGGAAATCGACCGGCTCGCGGCGCGACCGTGGGACGGTCCCCGCGTGCTGTTTCTGCAGCACCCGTCTGACCCGGTGGTCTGGTGGTCCCCCGATTTGCTGTTCAGCCGGCCGGACTGGCTTGTCGAACCGCCGGGCCGCGACCGCACCGCATTGATGCGTTGGTATCCCGTCGTCACCTTCTGGCAGGTCAGCGCCGACCTGCCGGAAGCCGAGGCGATGCCGGGCGGGCATGGGCACAATTACGCCAACACGGTTTTGGACGGCTGGGCTGCGGTAGTGCCCCCGGACGGTTGGACACTGGCCGATACCGAACGCATGCGTGTCGCGCTCAAGCAATCGGAAGGCGCTGACGGGTCCGAGAATTGATGCGCGACAGCATGTTTGAGCGGTTACGGGCGCTATCGCTGGCCGCCGTGCTGGTCGGCTCGAGCTTCGTCGTGCCGCGGATACCCCCGCGGTGGCGAGTTCCGGTACAAGCCGGCGGGAGCGCGCTGCTGGTGCTGCAAACCGGTTCACGGATCGGATTGTCTCCGCCGCGGTTGTGGATCGGGATGCGGTGGGGCTTCTCGACCGGGGCTGCTGCGGCGACCGCAATCGCAGCGACGGCGCCTGTGCCGGTGGTGCGGCTGTCGATGTCCACCCGCCCGTTGCCGCAGTCGGTGCCGTCCTGGTTGGCGTTGCGGATACCTCTGGGCACTGTCTGGGCTGAGGAGGCCGCATTCCGCGCGGCACTGACCACCGTCGCCAAGAGAGGGTTCGGCGAATCCGGCGGGCGGCTGGTGCAGGGCGCCGCGTTCGGGCTCTCCCACATCGCCGACGCGCGCGCGACGGGCGAGCCGGTGCCGGCGACTGTCCTGGTCACCGGCGTCGCGGGCTGGCTGTTCGGCTGGCTGGCCGACCGTTCCGGCAGTCTGGCCGCGCCGATGCTGGCACACCTGGCGATCAACGAAACCGCGGCGGTGGCCGCGCTCACCATCCAGCGGCGGTCGCGCAGCTAGCGGATGACCGCCCGTCACAGCACCGATCCGGCGACAACGCGCCGGGCTGTCTTGGCGCTCGCCGACTGGCTGCGCGACGACACCCGCCCGGCCCCCGACCGGGCAGATCTGGCCGCCGCTGTTCGGCTCACTGCACGGACGTTGGCCGCACAAGCGCCCGGCGCCAGCGTCGAAGTCCGGATTCCGCCGTTCGTCGCGGTGCAGTGCATCCCCGGTCCGCGGCATACCCGCGGCACACCACCCAATGTCGTCGAGACCGATCCGCGCACCTGGCTGCTGCTGGCTACCGGAATGCTGCAGGTAGCAGCGGCTAAGGCCGCTGGGACGCTGCAGCTGTCCGGTTCGCGCGCCGGTGAGATCGAACGATGGCTGCCGGTGGTGAGCCTGCCGAGTTGAGCGACCAACCCAACACGCGAGCTGGATTCTGCGACTGGGCCGTCCTCCCCGTAGACTCCGTTACGTCACCAACCTTCGGGAGCCGCCAAATCGTGACCGCCCAGCAGCCCCTGCCCGAGGAGAATCCGCCCCGCGAAGAATGCGGTGTCTTCGGGGTATGGGCCCCCGGCGAGGAAGTCGCCAAACTCACCTATTACGGCCTATATGCGCTACAGCACCGCGGCCAGGAAGCCGCCGGCATCGCCGTCGCGGATGGGTCGCAAGTGCTGGTATTCAAAGATCTCGGCCTGGTCAGCCAGGTGTTCGACGAGCAGACGCTGGGGGCCATGCCCGGCCACGTCGCCGTCGGGCACTGCCGCTACTCCACCAGTGGGCAAACCACCTGGGAGAACGCCCAGCCGGTGTTCCGGACCACCGCGGCCGGCACCGGCGTGGCGCTGGGACACAACGGCAACCTGGTCAACAGCACCGATCTGGTCGCCCGCGCCCGCGAAGCCGGGCTGATCAACCCGCGGCTGCCCGGCGCGGCCACCACCGACTCCGACATTCTGGGCGCACTGCTGGCCCACGCAGCCGCCGACTCCACCCTGGAACAAGCGGCAATGGAACTGCTGCCGACGGTCCGCGGTGCGTTCTGCCTGACGTTCATGGACGAGAACACCCTGTATGCCGCCCGCGACCCGCATGGGGTGCGGCCGCTGTGCCTGGGACGACTAGATCGCGGTTGGGTAGTGGCCTCCGAAACCGCCGCGCTGGACATCGTCGGCGCATCGTTCGTCCGCGACATCGAGCCCGGCGAGCTGCTCGCGATCGACGCCGACGGTGTGCGGTCCAGCCGTTTCGCTGACCCCACGCCCAAGGGCTGTGTCTTCGAATATGTCTACCTGGCACGGCCGGACAGCATGATCGCCGGCCGCTCGGTGCACGCCGCCCGGCTGGAGATCGGTCGCCGGCTGGCCCGCGAATGCTCGATCGACGCCGACTTGGTGATCGGGGTACCGGAATCGGGAACACCCGCCGCGGTCGGCTACGCGCAGGAATCCGGTATTCCCTACGGGCAGGGGCTGATGAAGAACGCCTACGTCGGGCGCACCTTCATCCAGCCGTCGCAAACCATCCGCCAGCTCGGTATCCGGCTCAAGCTGAACCCGCTCAAGGAGGTCATCCGCGGCAAGCGGCTGATCGTCGTCGACGACTCGATCGTGCGGGGCAACACCCAGCGCGCGCTGGTGCGGATGTTGCGCGAGGCCGGCGCGGCCGAAGTGCACGTGCGCATCGCATCACCGCCGGTGAAGTGGCCGTGCTTCTACGGCATCGACTTTCCGTCGCCGGCGGAGTTGATCGCCAACGCCGTCGACGACGAGGAGGAGATGCTGGACGCGGTGCGCCACGCCATCGGCGCCGACACGCTTGGCTACATCTCACAGCAGGGCATGATCGCGGCCACCGAACAGTCCGCTTCGCGGCTGTGCACGGCCTGCTTCGACGGCAGATACCCGATTGAGCTGTCCAGCGAGTCTGCCTTGGGCAAGAACGTCATCGAGCAGATGCTTACCACCGCGGCGCGTGGCACTGTCCCGGCCGATATTGCGGGCGACGAGGCCGCCCTTGCCGAAGAAGCGTTACGGCGCCCCTGACCGGGCAATCGGACCACAGCTTGGCGCTGAACGGTAGCCTTTATCGGCGATGGCGGACCGTAGGAAAGACACCAGAAAACCTCCCGGCGATCAAGGCATCACGTATGCAGCGGCCGGGGTGGACATCGAAGCCGGTGACCGCGCCGTCGAACTGTTCAAGCCGTTGGCGTCAAAGGCCACTCGGCCCGAGGTCCGCAGCAAGCTCGGTGGATTCGCCGGGCTGTTCGCCCTGCGCGGCGACTACCGCGAGCCGATACTGGCCGCGTCCAGCGACGGCGTAGGTACCAAGCTGGCCATCGCGCAGGCGATGGACAAGCACGACACGGTCGGGCTGGACCTGGTGGCGATGGTGGTCGACGACTTGGTGGTGTGCGGCGCCGAGCCGCTGTTCCTCTTGGACTACATCGCCTTAGGGCGCATCGTGCCGGAGCGGCTCAACGCGATCGTCGCCGGCATCGCCGACGGGTGCATCCGCGCGGGATGCGCGCTGCTCGGCGGCGAGACCGCTGAGCACCCCGGGCTGATCGAGCCCGACCACTACGACCTCTCGGCCACCGCGGTCGGGGTCATCGAGGCCGACGATGTGTTGGGTCCCGAGCGCGTCAAACCCGGTGACGTCATCATCGCGATGGGTTCCTCAGGGCTGCACTCCAACGGGTACTCGCTGGTCCGCACCGTCCTGTTGGAGATCGACCGGATGAACCTGGAGGGCTACGTCGAGGAGTTCGGCCGCACCCTGGGCGAAGAATTGCTCGAACCGACGCTGATCTACGCCAAAGACTGCTTGGCGCTGGCTGCCGAAACCCAAGTCCGGACGTTCTGCCACATCACCGGCGGCGGGCTGGCCGGCAACCTGGAACGCGTCATCCCGCATGGCCTGGTGGCCGAGGTCGACCGCGGTACGTGGACACCGGCGCCGGTGTTCGCGATGATCGCCCAGCGCGGCCGCGTCAGCCGCGCGGAGATGGAGAAGACGTTCAACATGGGCGTCGGCATGGTCGCCGTCGTGGCGCCGGAGGACACCGACCGGGCGTTGGCCATCTTGACTGCCCGGCATTTGGATTGCTGGGTCTTGGGCACCGTGAACAAGGGCGGTAAGGAAGGCCCGCGCGCGGAGCTCGTCGGGCAACACCCGAGATTTTAAGGCTGGCTTAGCGCCTAACCATCAGCGGCGCCAGTCGTCCGCGTCGTCCCATGGGTCGTCGGAGAACCGGTCGTCGCCGTCTAGCCGGTTGGAGTCGTCTGCACCCGAACCGGATAGCTCGCGCTGAAGCCGCTCGAAATCGGTCTGCGGGGAGCTGTATTTCAGTTCTCGAGCAACCTTGGTCTGCTTCGCCTTCGCCCGGCCGCGGCCCATGGGGGAACCCCCTCGCGCAATAACGGAGCGGCCCAACAAGTAGGCGGCTCCGATCTGTCGGTGTCGTTATTGTCCTGTCGAGTAGTTTACCGTGCCCTGCGATGGTGCGCTGGCGTGCCCTGCCAGGCCTCGTGCAGCTATCGGTTGGTGCCGCGCAGCCGTTCGAGGGCAACCCGTCCCGCGCCGGCCACGTCGGCAGGCGGCAGCGAATCGGGCTCGATGACGGCAGCGACTTGACCGTCTGCTCCGGTGACGAGCGCGGTGTCCGCGGGCAGCCCGCGCTTGAGCAGAGCCAGCGCTATCGGCCCAAGATCCGCATGGTCGACGACGGTTCCCAGCCGGCCCACTGGGCGTCCGCCGGCGAGCACGGGATCGCCCGTCGATGGGCGATCGACCGATCCGTCGAGGTGCAACAGCACCAGCATCCGGGGCGGCTTGCCCAGGTTGTGCACCCGGGCAACGGTCTCCTGGCCGCGATAGCAGCCTTTGTCCAGATGGACTGCGCCCACTCCCGGGCCGCCGATCCAGCCCACTTCGTGAGGAATGGTGCGCTCGTCGGTGTCGACACCGAGCCGCGGGCGAAGCGCAGCCACCCGGTGGGCTTCGTAGGTCCAAATCCCGGCGGCACGCACCCCAGCTTTGATAAGCCGCTGGACCCGGTCAGCCGAATCCGCCTGCGGCACCAGCACATCCAGCTCGATGTGGTCCACTCGCGCACCAGCCATCCTGCGCAGGAACCCGCCATCAGGCAGTGGCACGGCCGTCATCTCGGCGGGCAGCACGTTCACGCCCAGCGCGTCGAGCACCGGCGGTTCGCCCAGCCGGGGTCCGAGCAGTGACAACACCGCCATGTCGGCGGCAGCGGGCGTCACATTCGACCAGAACACCATCTTGCGCAAATAATCGAGCAGCGGCTCACCGCGCCACGCTTCGGTGTCGAGGTAGGTGACGCCGCCCAGTTCGGTCTGGATCCAGTGATCCTCGACCCGGCCTTGTCCGTCCAGGCTGAGGTTTTCGGTGCTGGCTCCCTCAGGCAGTTCACTGACGTGCTGAGTCGAGATGTTGTGCAACCAGCTCTGCCGGTCCGCGCCGGTCAGCGTGAGCACCGCGCGGTGTGAGCGGTCGATCAGCACGGCGTCGGTTTCGGCCGCGCGCTGCTCACCGAGCGGGTCGCCGTAATGCCAGACGGCTCCGGCGTCAGGTCCGGTTTCGGGAGCGGGAACTGCGGCCACACACCAACTCTACGGACCTAGCCGGGACCGCCGGGTCGATGACCGTGACTCCGGCTTCACGCCGGCAAACCATTAGGCTGAACGTCCATGGCTAGCCAGACGGGCGTGATCGTCACGCTCGACGGCGAGATACTGGCCCCGGATACGCCGCTGATATGCGCCGACGACCTCGCCGTCGTGCGAGGCGACGGCATCTTCGAAACACTGTTGGTCCGCGACGGCCGAGCATGCCTGGTGGAAGCGCATCTGGGGCGGCTGAGCCACTCGGCCAAGTTGATGGACCTGCCCGAGCCCGACCTACCGGCATGGCGGCGGGCGATCGATGTGGCGGCGCGGCGCTGGGCGGCCGTCAGCGCCGACGAGGGCGCGATGCGACTGGTCTACAGCCGCGGCCGCGAGAGCGGGTCGGCGCCGACGGCCTACGTCACCGTCAACCCGCTCGCCGACCGGATCGCCGCCGCCCGCCGCGACGGTGTGGCCGCGGTGACACTGCCGCGCGGACTGCCTGCCAGCGGCACCGACGCGATGCCGTGGCTGCTGGCCGGTGCCAAGACACTGTCCTACGCGGTCAATATGGCGGCCCTGCGCCACGCCGCTCGGCTGGGCGCCGGCGACGTCATCTTTGTCAGCTCCGACGGCTACGTCTTGGAAGGCCCGCGCTCGACGGTGGTGATCGCCGCCGACGGTGAAGGAGGTGCTGGTTCCACAGCTTTCTTCACGCCGCCGCCGTGGTATCCGATCCTGCGCGGCACCACCCAGCAGGCGCTGTTCGAAGTTGCCCGGGCCAAAGGCTACGACTGCGACTACCGCGCCTTGCGGGTATCGGATCTGCTTGCCGCCCAAGGCATTTGGCTTGTATCGAGCATGACGTTGGCGGCGCGGGTGCACACGCTCGACGGGCGACCGCTGCCGCGTGCACCGATGGCCGCGGAGTTCGCCGAACTCGTCGATGCGGCCATCGTCAGCGACCGCTGAATTGAAGTTGTCGGTCCGCCGCTGGGCGCGTACGGTCAGCCGTACACAGGAAAGGAGGTGGTCCGAGAATTGATTGGCTTATGGACATGTGAGGTGGCTGCGCGCTAAGCAGCGCCAGGCAGGAAAGAGCTGGCATCGCTTGCTAGTGAATTCCCCGCAGTCACCCGGCCCCCGAGCCCCCGGTCTGTCCAACCAGGAACTTAGGCTCGGGGGCTGTCCATTTCTGGGGGCCCCGACCCAGTCAGCCGGCGTAGCGGGACAGGCGCGCCGACAGATGCGGCACCAACCCCCCGTCAGCGTCCACGCGTTCTTCGACATAGGCCAAGTCGCCGCCTTCGACGATGCCGTAAAGCCGTTTGGCTCCGCCGACGAGAACACCGGATTTGCTTCGGGCGAGCGCGTCGGTGACCAACTCCCACGACGACTGGGTGCGCGGGCGCCCGTAGAACAACTCCACGTAGCCCGCCGAGTGCGCCAGCAGCAGCTCGATGGCCTGCGACTCGGTCGGGTCGGTCGGGTCGTTGACGAAGCGCCAAAAACCCGTCTCGCGCAGCGTGAGTCCCTCGTACTCGCCCGACTCGGTCAGCCGCCAGGACCGCGCCTCCCAGTTCAGATAGTCGCCGCCGTCGTGGCTGACGATGATCTGCTGGCCGAACCGGTAGTCGCCGTGAGCGCCGCGGCCCTCTCCTTCCCCGCGCCACACGCCGACCAGCGGCAGCAACGCCAGCAGCGCGTCATTCAGGTTGGCGCCTTGTCGCAGGTTCGCGGTGTCGGCGGGGATGGGCAGGTCGTCGAAGACCGGAATGTTGCGGCCCGCAGTCACTTTGGCGCGTTCGGCCGCCTCGGCCAGGGCCCGCTCGCCGGAGCCGATCCGACCCGCGAATCGGTCACGGTCTTCCGCAGAACTCACGAGTCGTCGCTGATGAGGCGATACAGCGTGTACAGCGCGAACCAGGCGATGACCACGACGCACGCGACCAGCATGATCTCGAAGAACAGGACCACGGCCACGAGTCTAGTTCGCGCACCCCCTCACCCCCGTTGCCGGGCGCGGGCCGGTCTCAGGCGACCTTGATGTCGACCTCGTGGATACCCGCGCCCGACGGCTGCACCACGGCGTCGCCGTTACCGGCGGGCGACAACGCGCGCACCGTCCAGGACCCCGGCGCCGCGAAGAACCGGAAGTCACCGGTGGCTGACGCGACGACTTCGGCGGTGAACTCGTCAGAGGAGTCCAACAGCCGCACGAACGCCCCGCCCACAGCCTGGCCGGAGCTGTCCACGACGCGACCGGTGATCACCGTCTCCTTCTCCAGGTCGACGCTGGCCGGCAACGTCTGTCCTTGCTTGGGTGGTGTGCACATATTCAGCTTCCCAACTCGATCGGGACTCCCACCAGGGAGCCGTATTCCGTCCAACTTCCGTCGTAGTTTTTGACGTTTTGATGTCCGAGGAGCTCGCGCAGCACAAACCAGGTGTGCGACGAGCGCTCACCGATCCGGCAGTAGGCGATGGTCTCCTTCGATCCGTCCAAGCCGGCGTCGGCGTAGAGCTTGGCCAGCTCGTCGTCGGACTTGAAGGTGCCGTCTTCGTTGGCGGCCTTGCTCCAGGGCACGTTGATGGCGCTCGGGATGTGGCCGGGCCGCTGGCTTTGTTCCTGCGGCAGATGCGCCGGCGCCAGGATCTTGCCGGAGAACTCGTCGGGGGAGCGCACGTCGACCAGGTTGTTCACCCCGATGGCGTCGATGACCTCGTCGCGGAACGCGCGGATGGAGTTGTCGGGCTGCTTGGCGCTGTAGGAGGTCGTCGGGCGCCTGGCCGGGTCGGTGGACAGCGGTCGGCCGTCCAGCTCCCACTTCTTGCGTCCGCCGTCGAGCAGCTTGACCTTGTCGTGGCCGTACAGCTTGAAATACCAGTAGGCGTAGGCGGCGAACCAGTTGTTGTTGCCGCCGTAGAGGATCACGGTGTCGTCGTTGGAGATGCCGCGGTCGGACAGCAGCTTCGAGAATTGCTCGGCGTCAACGAAATCGCGGCGGACAGGGTCCTGCAGATCGTCGCGCCAATCCAGTTTGACGGCGCCGCGGATGTGGCCGGTGTCGTAGGCGCTGGTGTCCTCGTCCACTTCGACGAAGACGACGCCAGGTGTGTCGAGATTGCTCTCGGCCCAGTCTGCCGAGACTAGGACGTCGGAGCGTGCCATGGTGTGGATCCTTTCGGTTGCTTAGACGAAACGTTCGAGGGACGCAGGCGGGCGACGAACGGGTAGAGCTGGCAGCCCAGGCAGATCCCGAATGCCGCGTTGAGGAAGGCCGCCGCCAGCGCGGCTGCGGTCGCGATGATGCCCAGCAACGTCGCTCCGTCGGCGAATCCGATCACCCCGATTACGGCGAAGACCAAACCAACCAGCTGCGCGAACTTCAACGGTGGTACCGGTTCTCGCTCGGTGACCGGACCCAGCCGCGGCGCCACGAGTTTGGCGTACAGCAGCCCGTAGGGATGCAGCCGGGGCCCCCGCGCGGCGCCGACGGCAAAGACGACCGCCTGCACGCCCAACACAGCAGCGGCTGCCTGGGCGCTGTGCCCTGACACGATCAACGTTGTCACCAAAACCGCGGTCGTGACCCAGGCAACGAACCGGGGGCCGCGGACGTCCACGCCGTCTGCCTGGGCGGTGGTGTTGGTTCTCGACACAGACCTGCTCCTGTTGACAACTGGAAGGGTGGGGGCACGCCAGAATGGCTGCTCCGAGAGCGGCGCTAATCGGCGCGCTACTCAGCAGCTACAACAACAGCAGCAGCCCGCAATGCGGCACAGATCGACTGCGCGGCGCTTGGTGAGCATGGGCTCAAGGCGGGCGAACACGTCGGACAGCTTACCTAATGACACGATGGTCAAGCCAATAGCGGTACCAGCGCCGACCGCAGCTCGGCAACCGAGGGGACGCCTGCTGCGCGGTAACGCTGACGGCCATCGGCATCGAAGATCAGCGTCGTCGGCAGCGACAGCACCGAAAGCCGCCGCGCCGCCACCGGATTAGCGTCCAAGTCGACCTCCAGATGCGCCACGTCGCCGAGGTCGCCGCAGACCTCGTTGACCACTCGACGCACCCGCTCGCAGGGACCGCACCAGGGGGCGCTGAAGTGCACGACGGTCGGTCCGGTGGGGGACAGATCCAAGCCTGCGCTATGCGCGTCGGCCGCTTCGTGGGAAGCCGACTGCGTTGCGCGGACGGCTCCGGAACGCCGATTCAGGACCCCGCCGATGAGCCCTGCCAGCGCTAAGGCGCAGGCGATCGCCACGACTGCGGCAGTCACTGTTTGGCCTCCGGTCGAGGCCCGATTGGTAGGCGGGGGGTAGTCACGACTGTTTAAACCCTTCGAGCGTGATCGTTACTCCCTCGGTGATGCCCTCGATGATGACGTCCGAGCCGCGCGCACCCTGGCTGGTCGGCGCAACGCCGAAGGGCAGCTTCTGATCAGGCAGCCGCTTGCTGAAGGCGCTGAGCACGGCGGCTCGTTTGTCGTCGGGAACCTTCTGGTTGGCGGTGTCGGGCCCGGTCAAGATCCTCGTGGGGGTGAACACCAGCGTCGTCTTGTCCGCGCCGGCGATCGACAGGTCCACCGAAACACTGACCCGCTTGTCGAAGTGGGCCGATTTCGGGGTGCCGGTGAACACCAGCCCGCGGCTGCCGGAGATCCCCGATTCGGTGGTGCCTCCAGTGGCGTCATTGGTCTCTTCGGGCGGCGCCTCGACCATCAGGTCCGTGATGCCCATGTATCGGCCGAGGTGTACCGAGTCGATGATGATGCGGCTTTCGAGCTTGCCGACCGGCAGCTTGGCGTTCGGCCGGATCAGCCACGACGAGTTGGTCAACCCGATCGAGTGCATGGTGGCTTCCAGCGTGGCCTTGCCGACCATCGCGTGGTCGACGGTGTTGGCTTTGATCTCCAGCTCGTCGTAGTGGTCGCGCATCGCCTGCGGGATGAACGGGAAGCCGAGGATGGCCACGAACGGATCCGAGCCCAGGACAGCTGCGTCCCGCACGGCCCGAGACAGCCGGTACTCGGCATAGATGCTGGCCCCGAAGTCCACGCCGACGGCACCGACAATCACCACCACGACCGCGGCCGCAGCACTGACCACACCGATCAGCACCTTGCGCATCCGCATATTGTGGCCTACGCCCGCCACCGGCTCGCCGCCTCGCCGCTGCCAGGCTCCGTCCTCATCGCGCTGCGCGCTCTGCATCGTCGCCGGGCTGGGGCTGGATTGCCCGGCTCGCCCCCTCGCCGCTGCGCGGCTGGGGGTGCCCCCGCCTCATCGCGCTGCGCGCTCTGCATCGTCGCCGGGCTAACGACCAGGTAGCACGTTATCGTTAGATGACCCGGCCGCTAATTACACATTTCGCCATCAGTCTGGGAGAGGCCTTTCCCACGACGCTGGAGGGGCTTTTTGGACCTACTGCTACTGACCGCGGACCCGCACGCCGACTCGGTCCTGCCGTCGCTGTCGCTGCTCGCCCACACTGTGCGGACGGCGCCGGCGGACGTGTCGTCGCTGCTGGAGGCAGGCACTTCCGACGTCGTGATCGTCGACGCTCGCAACGACCTGCCCGCCGCGCGCAGCCTGTGCCGTCTGCTCGCCTCGACGGGCAGACCGGTCCCGCTGGTGGCGGTGGTAACCGAAGGCGGGCTGGTTGCGGTCAGTTTCGAATGGGGACTCGACGACATCCTGCTGCCCGGCACCGGACCGGCCGAGATCGATGCCCGGCTGCGGCTGGTTGTCGGTCGGCGTGGCGGACAGGCCGACCAAGAGACCGCCGGCAAGGTGACCCTCGGCGAGCTGGTGATCGACGAGGGGACTTACACCGCGCGATTGCGCGGCCGCCCGCTCGACCTCACCTATAAGGAGTTCGAGCTGCTGAAGTACCTGGCGCAGCACGCCGGCCGGGTGTTCACGCGGGCTCAGCTGCTGCACGAGGTCTGGGGATACGACTTCTTCGGCGGTACCCGAACCGTCGACGTACACGTGCGGCGACTACGCGCCAAACTCGGCCCCGAACACGAGGCGCTGATCGGCACCGTCCGCAACGTCGGGTACAAGGCGGTGCGGCCCGCGCGCGGCCGGCCGCCCAACCCCGAGCCGGAGAACACCGACGACGTCGAGCCGGACCAGGGCGGTCTGCAAGGTCCGCTGGCCGACCCGCTGCGCAGTCAGTGACGACTGAAGAGTGGACAGCGGCGCTCGCCGCGCACGAGCAGCAACAAGTGCGCGAAATCATCTCCGCTGCAACAGATTTCGACGGAGTCCCACCGGTCGGTGAGCAGGTATTGCGCGAGCTCGCGCATCAGCGCACCGAGCATCTGGTCGTCAAAGGCCAACAACCGGGCGACCCCGGTGCGGCGATCATCGGCTATCTGAACCTCACCCCCGGCCACGACGGGACCGCCCCGATGGCGGAGTTGGTGGTTCACCCACACGCCCGCCGGCGCGGCGTCGGCACGGCGATGGCGCGCGCCGCCCTGGCTAAAACTGCCGGCCAGACCCGCTTCTGGGCGCACGGCACGCTCGAGCCGGCACGCGCGACAGCGTCGGCGTTGGGCTTGGTGGCGGTGCGTGAACTGTGGCAGATGCGCCGCTCGCTACGCGACGTGCCCGAACCCGACGTTCCGGAGGGCGTGCAGGTGCGCACCTACGCCGGCACGCCCGACGACGCCGAGCTGTTGCGGGTCAACAACGCCGCGTTCGCCGGGCACCCGGAGCAAAGCGGCTGGACACCGGCCGATCTGGACGAACGTCGGGCCGAACCATGGTTCGACCCGCACGGGCTGTTTCTGGCTTTCGACGCCGCGACCGAGAAGCTGCTCGGTTTCCACTGGACCAAGGTGCATCCCGACCAGCCCGGCTTGGGCGAGGTGTACGTCGTCGGCGTCGATCCGTCGGCGCACGGGCGCGGGCTGGGCGGTGCGCTGACGGCGATCGGTGTGGCATCGCTGGCCCGCCGGCTGGCCGACGCCGCGGATCCCCGGGTGATGCTCTACGTCGAATCCGACAACCTCGCCGCGGTACGCACCTATCAGCGCCTGGGCTTCACCCTGCACAGCGTCGACACCGCCTACGCGGCTCCACGCAGCTGAGCGCGATCCGGCTGCGTTCACCGTGCGTTCACTTCTCTTGTGAATTTTGGCCATTACCGGCGCATACCGTCCGGGTGGCCCGGCGACCTCCTACCGGGATCACGAAGCGACGCTAGGAGAGCACGACTAGGTGAAGCTCGAGATGGTTCGCAGGGCACTGGGCATCACGGTATCCGCGGCAACGATCGCGGCGCTGGCGTTGACGAGCTGCGGCAGCGACAACAATATGACCGGCGGCTCCGAAAAATCGGCCCAGCACGTCGATTGTGGTGGCAAGGACGACTTGACCGCCGAGGGGTCGACCGCTCAGCAGAACGCGATCGCGTTGTTCAACCGAGCCTGGGGCCAGGCCTGCCCCGGCAAAAACCTCGCCTACAACCCGACCGGTTCGGGCGCCGGCCGCGAGCAGTTCATCGCCGGCCATGTCGACTTCGCCGGGTCGGACTCGCCGCTGACCGCCGCGCAGATCGAGCCGGCCGCCAAGCGCTGCAACGGCAATCCGGCTTGGGACCTGCCGGTGGTATTCGGGCCCGTCGCACTGATCTACAACCTGCCCGGCGTCGACTCGCTCGTGCTCAACGCCGACGTGCTGGGCAAGATCTTCAGCGGAATGGTCACCAGCTGGAACGACCCGGCGATCGCGGCGCTAAACCGTGGGGCCGCGTTGCCGGAGACCAAGATCACGCCGGTCTACCGGTCGGATTCCTCGGGTACCACCGACAACTTCCAGAAGTACCTGACCGCGGCCGCACCGGAGAGCTGGACCAAAGGGGTCGGCAGTGAGTTCCAGGGCGGCTTCGGTGAGGGCGCGCAGAAGTCGGCGGGCGTCGTGCAGGCCGTGCACGCCACGCCCGGCGCTATCGGGTATGTCGAGAAGGGCTTCGCCGATCAGGCAGGTGTCCCGTTCGCGCAGATCGACAACGGCAGCGGCGCCGTCAAGCTCACCGACGACGCGGCCCGCAACGCCATTGACGACGCCAAGTTCGAGGGCCAGGGCAATGACTTGATGCTGAACCTGAACTCGCTGTATGCCACCAAAGAGCACGGTGCGTACCCGTTGGTGTTGGCGACCTACGAAATCGTGTGCTCGAAGGGCTACGACCGGGCCACGTCGGCCGCGGTCAAGTCGTTTCTGACGGTTGCGGCCAACAACGGCCAGAGCGGGCTGTCCTCGGCCGGCTACGTTCCGCTGCCCGATAAGTTCAAGGCGCGCCTTACCGCCGCGATTAACGCGATCCAGTAACAGCGATAATTGCTCGATCAGCGGCGGCGTCTGCGGTGAAGATGGATGCCAGGACCGATAGCGACCGATCGATGGGACAAGGGTGAGCACGCCAAATCCAGCCGGCGCCGGCTCGGGGGAAGTCGTCGCTGCGCCCTTTCCCGAACCGCCGCTCACCCCTACCCGACCATGGGGAAGCACCACACCCCGCCTAGGGGACCGGCTGTTTCGCGGGCTCTCCCAGGGTTCCGGTCTCCTGATCGTCGGCGTGGTCGGCGCGATCGGGCTGTTCCTGTTGTGGCGGGCGATACCGGGGCTGGCACGCGACAAGGAGAACTTCTTAACCTACGGCGGCAACTGGGTCACCACCGACACCTCAGCGATGCACTTCGGCATCCGCGACCTGTTCGAGGTGACGGTGTTCGTTTCGCTGTTCGCACTGGTCCTGGCGATGCCAATCGCGCTGGGCATCGCGATCTATCTCACCCAGTACGCCCCGCGGCGGGCGGTCGGGCCGCTGGCCTACATGGTCGATCTGCTGGCAGCGGTTCCCTCGATCATCTACGGCGTTTGGGGCCTGTATGTGCTGGCGCCGCAGCTGCGGCCGGTCGCGACATGGCTTAACCAGCACTTGGGCTGGTGTTTTCTGTTCGCCACCGGCAACGCTTCGGTGGCCGGCGGCGGCACCGTCTTCACCGGCGGGATCGTGCTGGCGGTGATGATCCTGCCGATCATCACCGCCGTCACCCGCGAGGTCTTCGTGCAGACCCCGCAAGGAGAGATCGAAGCCGCGCTGGCATTGGGCGCGACCCGATGGGAGGTGGTCAAGACCACCGTGCTGCCGTTCGGCCGCTCCGGCTACATCAGCGGTTCGATGCTGGGCTTGGGCCGTGCGCTGGGCGAGACGGTGGCGCTGCTGATCATCCTGCGCGGTACCCAGTCGGCGTTCGGCTGGTCGCTGTTCGACGGGGGGTATACCTTCGCCACGAAGATCGCGGCCACCGCCTCGGAGTTCAACGACCAGTTCAAGGCCGGCGCCTACATCGCCGCAGGGCTGGTGCTTTTTCTGCTGACGTTCGTGGTCAACGCGCTGGCGCGAGCCGCGGTCGCCGGAAACGGGCGCCGATGACCTCGATGCTGGACCGGCCGGTCAAGGCACGCACATTCGCGGGTGTCAGTGTGCGCCGGCGGGTCGCAGACAAACTCGCCACCGTGTTGGTGACGCTGTCGGTGACGGTCGCCCTGGTGCCGTTGCTGTGGCTGCTGTGCTCGGTGCTGATCAAGGGATTCCAGGCGATCACGTCGAGTGTGTGGTGGACGCACTCGCAAGCCGGTATGACGGCGTTCGTCACCGGTGGCGGTGCCTACCACGCAATCGTCGGCACCGTGCTGCAGGGGCTGGTCTGCGCGGTCATTTCCATCCCGATCGGCGTCTTTCTCGCCGTTTATCTGGTCGAATACGCGGGCGGCACCTGGATGGGCAAGCTGACCACGTTCATGGTGGACATCCTGACGGGGGTGCCCTCGATCGTGGCGGCATTGTTCATCTATGCGCTGTTCGTGGCCACCTTCGGCTTTCCCCGCTCCGGGTTCGCGGTGTCGTTGGCGCTGGTCCTGCTGATGATCCCGGTGATCGTGCGGGCGACCGAGGAGATGCTGCGGATCGTTCCCGTGGATTTGCGTGAGGCCGCCTACGCGCTGGGCGTCCCGAAGTGGAAAACCATTGTGCGAATTGTGATTCCGGCGGGGCTGTCCGGGATCCTCACCGGCGTCATGCTGGCTTTGGCTAGGGTGATGGGTGAGACGGCCCCGTTGCTGATCCTCGTCGGCTACTCGCAGGCCATGAACTTCAACATGTTCACGGGGTTCATGGGGTCGCTGCCCGGCATGATGTACGACCAGACATCGGCGGGCGCGGGCGCCAACTCGGTGCCCACCGATCGGCTGTGGGGCGCCGCGTTGACGCTGATCCTGCTCATCGGGGTCATCAATGTCGGGGCCAGAGTGGTCGCGAAAATATTTGCGCCTGAGAAGTTATAGGAGTTTCGGTGGCCAAGCGGTTGGACCTCAAAGAGGTCAACATCTACTACGGGTCGTTTCAGGCGGTCGCCGACGTGTCGTTATCGATCCTGCCGCGCAGCGTCACTGCGTTCATCGGTCCGTCCGGCTGCGGCAAGACGACAGTGTTGCGCACATTGAACCGGATGCATGAGGTCATCGCCGGCGCGCGGGTCGAGGGCATAGTGCTGCTCGACGATGACGATATCTATGCGCCCGGCATCGATCCCGTCGGTGTGCGCCGGGCCATCGGCATGGTTTTCCAGCGACCGAATCCTTTCCCCACCATGTCAATTCGCGACAACGTGGTGGCGGGGCTGAAGCTGCAAGGCGTCCGCAATCGCAAGGTGCTCGACGAGACCGCGGAATACTCGTTGCGGGGTGCGAACCTGTGGGACGAGGTCAAGGACCGGTTGGACAAGCCCGGCGGCGGGTTGTCCGGAGGCCAGCAGCAACGGTTGTGCATCGCGCGGGCCATCGCCGTGCAGCCTGATGTGTTGTTGATGGACGAGCCGTGCTCGTCGCTGGATCCGATCTCGACGATGGCGATCGAAGAGCTGATCGCGGAATTGAAGCAGGACTACACCATTGTGATCGTCACCCACAACATGCAGCAGGCTGCGCGGGTCAGCGATCAAACCGCGTTCTTCAACCTCGAATCCGTCGGAAAACCGGGCCGGCTGGTGGAGATTGACGACACCGAGAGAATCTTCTCCAACCCGACCCAGAAGGCGACCGAGGACTACATCTCCGGCCGGTTCGGCTAGTTAGAGGAGGTTAGCGAGTCGTCGTCGGAGAACTTGCCGTCGGGAATTTCGCCGGTGGCCTGGAAGATAACCCGACGGGCGACCTCGACCGCATGGTCGGCGAAGCGTTCGTAGAACCGGCCAAGCAGCGTCACGTCCACAGCCGCGGCCACGCCGTACTTCCAATCGCGATCCATGAGCACTGTGAACAGGTGCCGGTGCAGATCGTCCATCGCGTCGTCTTCTTCGCGGATGCGGGCGGCCTTTTCCGGGTCGCGAGACAACAGCACCTCCTGCGCGCTGTTGGCCAATTCGCATGCGAGCCTGCCCATTTCGGCGAAGTATCCGTTGACTTCTTCGGGCAGCACGTGTTGGGGATGACGTCTGCGCGCGATCTTCGCGACATGCAGTGCAAGCGCGCCCATCCGGTCGATGTCGGCGACCATCTGGATGGCGCTGACGATCGCCCTCAAGTCACCGGCGACAGGCGCCTGCAACGCTAATAGCACGAAAGCGCTTTCCTCGGCTTGCGCGCTTAGCGCCGCGATCTTTTCGTGGTCGGAAATCACTTGTTCGGCCAGCACCAAGTCGGCTTGCAGCAGGGCTTGTGTCGCGCGTTCCATGGCAGCCCCGGCCAGCTCGCACATCTCGCCTAGGCGATCCGATAAGCGTGAAAGTTGTGCATGGTACGCAGTGCGCATGGGACAAGCGTACGTGCTCGATGCCGCGATCGGCCGCAAGGACGACATGAATTGGCGGTGAATGCCGGCAGTGCGGATTCGGTTCGCCCGAATCTTCCTGTGGTTACTTGCAGCTGGTATCGGCGGCGTTGGTGACGCTCAAGTCGTCGGGCAGTTTGGTCGGTGTGCTGTTGGTGCCGCGGTCGATTTGAACACTGACCGACGAGCCGCTGGGCGGCGGAGTCGAGACAACCCGGAAGTCAGGGCCGAGCACCACCTGCACGACTTGCCCGATGCCGGTGACTCGCTCGACCTTCGAATTGGGGAAGGTCGATGCGACGGTCGCGGCCGCCTGCTCGTTGCCCGGTGAGAAAAACACCGTGGTGCCTTTCAGCGAGCTGGGGTAGTCGTCTGGTGCCATCACCTTGAAGCCGTGATGCTGTAGCTGGGTGGTGGCGGTGGCGGCCAGCCCGTTCTTGCCGGTCGAGTTCGACACCTGAACGGTGATCTCTTGCGGCGCGGTGGTCACAGCTTGGACCCGCTCAGCGCGGGCCTCGGTGGCCGGGCTGGGCTGCGGCGGTTTGCTGGTCGTGGACTTGGTGGTCGGTGTCGAGGTCGCGTTCTGGTCGTTTTCTTTGGGCAGCGGGTCGTCGTTGATGATGGCGTCGAACAGCGCGCGTACGTCGGCGGTGCGTGGCGGCTCGTTGCCGTCCTCGTCGGTTTCGCCGGTCGTCGGCACGGTCACGAAGGTGATGTGTCCCGCGGTCAGGCCCTGCACCGACTGTCCGAGGTCGACCAGATCCTTGGTTTTGACGTTGTCGACGTAGCTGTCGCTAATGAACATGTTGACGACGTTGTTCAGCCTCGACAGCGACAAGAAAGTGTCCTTGGAGATCAGCGAACGCAACAGCGACGACAAGAAGCGCTGCTGGCGCTTGATGCGGCCGTAGTCGCCGTTGTCCTCGGTGGTGATCTTGCGGGCGCGGACATAGTTCAGCGCGGTTTTCCCGTCGATGACTTGGCGTCCGGCGTGGGCGAGCACCGTGCCCAATTCGTCGTCCTTGAGCGGCGTGGTGCTGCACACCTCCACACCGCCCAGCGCGTCGACCATGTTCGCGAAGCCGACGAAGTCGATGGCGATGAACCGGTTGATGGACAGACCGGACAGTTTCTGAATGACCTTGACCAGGCACTTCGGCCCGCCGAACGCGTACGCCGAGTTCAGCTTGGTCTCGGTGTACACGTACTTGGGCCCATACGTTCCCGTCTTGTCGTCGTAGAGGGGGCCGTAGGCGCCGGTGTCGGGGTTCCAGGCCTCGCACTGGACGGGGGTGATGGCCAGGTCGCGCGGGAACGACACCGCGACCACGCGCTTGCGGCTCGCCGGAATGTTGACCAGCATCACGGTGTCCGATCGGGCACCCCCGGCGTCTTCCGTGTCGCCGGCGCCCATCTGGCTGTTTGCCCCAGCGCGGGAGTCGACGCCGACGATCAGGAAGTTCTCGTCACCGTATTGGCCGCCGGGGTCGAGGATGTCGCGGGAATGCGGGTCGAGGGCGCTGACGGTGTTGAGGCGGTTGTTTTTCGACGTGCTCCATTGCCAGGCGCCGCCGGTGAGCGCAAGCGCGAGCAGGGCCATCAGCGCGGCGACCGATCGCGCCGCCAGCAACATCGGGCGGTGGTTGGGTTTGGGTGCCGGGGCCGGATCTTCTGTGGTTGACGTGCCGATCCGCGTCGGCGGCCCGCTGTCCGACGCTTTCGGCAGCACGGTGGTTTGTTCGGCAGGCGTTTCCGCGGCGATGGCGGCGGGTTGGCTGCTCGCCAGCTGGTAATCGGCAAGCTGATCGGCGTATGCCGACCAGGGGTTGTGCGCGGTGTCTGGTTCAGGAGGCCACTCGGCGACGCCGTCGGACGGTTCATCCTCTGCGGCGGCGTGATGATGCCGGGGCTTTTGGGCGGATGCGCCGCCGAGCTTGGCGATCAGCTCGGCGACCGTCAGCGCCCCGTCGGTGTGGCATCCGGTCGGCTCGGCGTGCTCCGCTTGGTCTTGGCCCGGCTCTGCCGGCGGGGCCGACCATTGCCGTGTACCAGTGAACGGACGGATGCCGACAGCGTGGCGTGACGGCCCCGAGAAGCGCTCCCACGGGGCGGCGCCTAATGGTGTTGGCCGTAATCCGGTAATGCTTGCCTCGTCGGCCTCCGAATGGCGCGGACGGTCAGGAGTGGCGCCGCAGTCGCCGTCACTCATGTCCTACCGGCCTTTCGAACTCTGGTGAGGGGCCCAGTCAGTGCGCACACGTTTAGGCAGCGCTGATGGACACAGCACTGCAAAGTCACGCGCCATTTCGTAAGGTCGCGCCGTTTTCGTAGCCGTCGTGCACCGGCGCCCGAACGGTCCGCCGCCGGGCGCGATACACCAAGGTCCATATCGTACTGAGACATCCGCGCTCGCGCGATGTGGAGGCTGCCTCGATCAACCACCCGAGTGCATGATGTCCGCACCGGCCGGCACGGTGCAGTCGTCGCGGTCGGTGAGCCAGCCGTCGGGCAGCGCCACCCGCGCGGGCGATCCTTGCCGGCCCCGCGGGCCGGTCGCGGCTGGCGGGAACGGAACCTCGGGATCGAGTCGGCCCAGCAGGGCGTCGAGCTCGTCAAACGCCTTGACCAGTGCCAACGCGCGCCGCAGCTCTGAGCCGGCGGGAAAGCCGTGCAGATACCAGCCGATGTGTTTGCGCAGATCACGCATTCCCTTGTCTTCGCCGAAGTGAGCGGCCAACAGCTTGGCGTGCCGACGGATGATGTCGGCGACCTCGCCCAGCGTCGGCGGGGGCGGGGCGGGACGGCCGGTGAACGCAGCCGAGAGCTCGGCGAACAGCCACGGCCGGCCCAGGCAGCCGCGCCCGATGACCACGCCGTCGCACCCGGTGGCCGCCATCATGGTCAGCGCGTCGCTGGCGTCGAAGATGTCCCCGTTGCCGAGTACCGGGATCGTGCGTACCTGCTCCTTGAGCCGCGCAATCTGCTCCCAGTCCGCAGCGCCCGAGTAGCGCTGCGCCGCGGTACGGGCGTGCAATGCGACCGCGGCGGCGCCTTCACTCTCGGCGATGCGGCCGGCATCCAGGTGGGTGTGGTGCTCGTCGTCGATACCGATGCGGAACTTGACTGTCACCGGTATGCGGGTGCCTTCGGTGGCGCGCACAGCCGCGGCCACGATCTGGCCGAACAGCCGCCGCTTGAACGGCAGCGCCGCCCCGCCGCCGCGTCGGGTGACCTTGGGCACCGGGCAGCCGAAGTTCATGTCGACGTGGTCGGCCAGATCCTCCGCAGCGATCATCCGGACGGCCTCGTAGGTGGTGACCGGGTCGACGGTGTAGAGCTGCAGCGAGCGGGGTGACTCGTCGTCGGCGAAGGTCACCATGTGCATGGTGGCCGGATGGCGTTCGACGAGCGCGCGTGCCGTCACCATCTCGCAGACGTAGAGGCCGCTGACCGTGCCGACCTTGGATTGCTCCAGCTTCCGGCACAGAGTCCGGAACGCGACGTTGGTCACACCCGCCATCGGGGCCAGCACCACCGGGCTGGCGAGAGTGAAAGGACCGATCCGCACCGGCTACCGCCGGCTCATCGCCAGCTTGCCTTCGGTTTTATGCAGCTCGAGGGCGGTCACCCTCTTGCCCGTCCGGGCTTCCCGCTCAAGTTGACGTTGCTTGGACACCTCGAACTTGTCGCAGGCCACCTCAAGCTCGCCCATCAGCACGGCAAGGTCGTCGCGCAACCGGGCGGCCTCGCCGGTGAAGTCATCGCGCTCGAAGATGCGCCACTTCTTCAACACCGGCATCACGACATGGTCGAGGTGGATGCGCGGATCGTAGACGCCGCCGACTGCGATCATCACGGCCTTGCGCCGAAACTCCGGCACGGTGAACCCGGGCATCTTGAAGTTACGCAAAACCCGGTGCAACGATTTCATCGCCTTGTTCGGCTCGAGCTCCATGCCGGCTTCGGACAGGTCGCGGTAGAAGATCATGTGCAGGTTCTCGTCGGCCGAGATTCTGGCCAGCAGCTGGTCAGCGATCGGATCGTCACAGGCCTTGCCGGTGTTGCGGTGCGAGATGCGGGTGGCCAACTCCTGGAACGTGACGTAGAGAATCGAGTCGAAGATGTTCTCGCAGAACAGGTCGCCCTGGTGGTTCTGGCCCGGGCTGAAGCCCCGGTTCACCACCTCAATGCGCAGCAGTTCCAATTCGACTGGGTCGACCGCGCGGGTAACCACCAGGTAGTCGCGCAGCGCGATGCCGTGCCGGTTCTCCTCGGCGGTCCAGCGGTTGACCCACTGGCCCCAGGCGCCGTCCATGCCCATGCTCATCGCGATCTCGCGGTGATACGACGGCAGGTTGTCCTCGGTCATCAAGTTTTGAACCATTGCCACCTGGGCGACATCGGAAAGCTTGGACTGCTCTGGTGACCAGTCTTGCCCGCCCAGGGCGTAGAAGTTCTTGCCGTCCGACCACGGGATGTAGTCGTGCGGATTCCACTCCTTATGCATGCTCAGATGCCGGTTGAGGTTCTTCTCGACGACCGGCTCGAGTTCACGCAACAGGTTCAGGTCCTTAGGATCCGGCACAGCGCCTCCCGGGTATCTGTGTCTGTTGGTTGCAGTCAATATATCTGTGTACGTCAGTAGCATCAAGTTTGGCTGCCACCACGGCATGTCTACCGTCTATGTCGAGCAGACGCAAAAGCCCCCGACACGCAGACGCAAAAGGGGCTTTTGCGTCTCACTCGAAAATGAGGCGACCCCTTGCTGATGAGTCGCTGGCATTAGGTGTTAGGCGGCTTGGGTGGGTGGCTCGAGGGTGACTTTGTATCCCAGGCTCTCCAATTGCTTGATGGCTCGTGCCTTGGCTTTGCCGGGCTGGTGTCGGGTGTAGTAGTCGGGGCCGGGATCGCGGTAGAAGGCGCCGTTGGTCAGCATGTTCCAGGCGTCGGTGAGCATCTTGTGTTCGATGGAGACTAGGGCGATCTGGCCGGCGATCGACATACCGGCGGTTTTGTCTCTGCGCGATTGGGCGGCCCGGCGCCGGCCGGCGATGCGCCGGTAGCGGATGCTGTAGTAGGTGCCTTTGGTGCGAGCGGCCGACAGGGCTGCCACGCCGAGCGCGGCTTTAAGGTGACGGTTGCCCGGGCGGGTGGCGCCCGATTTGACCCGGCCTGCTGACTCGTCGCAGCCCGGCACCACCCGGCCCACGACGCCAGGTGCGCGGCGGTGGGAAATACGCTCATGTCCGCACCGGTTTCGGCGATGAACACATCGGCCACCAGCCGCGACCAGCCCGGGATGCTCATCAGCAACTCCCGGATGGGTCGAAGGAGCGATCGCCTCCTCGATGCGTGCATCCAGGCGGGCGATATCGGCGGTGTGGGCATCGATGCGATCCAAATACAACCGCACCATAAAGGCGTGATGCTCGGTGAACCGTCCGCGCAGCGCCTCGGTGAGCGCTGGGATCTTTTGACGCATCCGTTGTTTGGCCAGATCAGCGAGGACCACCGAATCGCGTTGGCCGGCGATCAGCGCTTCTAGCATTGCCCGCCCGGAGACTCCGACGATGTTGGAGGCCACCGCGGAGAGTTTGATTCCGGTGTCTTCGAGCAGCTTCTCCAGCCGCTGAATCTCTTTGGTGCGCGCCCGGGTGATGGTGGTGCGAGCCCGGGTCAGATCGCGTAACACCCGAATCGGCTCCGGCGGCACAAACGAGGCGCGCAGCAGCCCGTGGGCGCCAGATCGGCCAGCCACGCCGCATCCGAGACATCGGTCTTGCGCCCGGGCACATTGCGCGCCGCCTTGGCATTGACCAGCATCACGTTCAGCTGGCCTTCGAGTAGGTAGTAAAACGGCTTCCAGTAATCGGAGGTGGATTCGATCACCACACAGGAGACCCGCTCAGCGAGCAGATGCTCGCGTAACGCCAGGATCTCGCCGGTGGTCGACCCCCACGTACTGACCGTTGTCGACGTGCCACGCCGCCCTCGGCCCTGAACCCGAACGCAGACCTTCGCGTCTTTCTTCGACACATCAATGCCCGCGCACCGCGGATGGATCACCTCCATGGCCGATCACACCCTTTCCGTCCAGATATCTTGTGGTGGAGCGTGTTTCGGAGAGGGCGAAAACAAAACAGGAGTCTCACTCACGTGCTCACAGGCAACAATCCACCGCCCCCGCACAACCACCAGGGGGTGCCCTCCAGCCACCAAGCTGCTCGCCGTGCTCACCGGCAACACAGACGCAACGGGGTCACCGAAACACCCCTAAAGCGTCAACCCGCACCGGCCCGCGAAGCAACCACCCACCCAGCCGAACGGCCAGTGCTAATTTTCATCTTCCACCGCGGGGCGAAGCCCCCCTGGCAGCTGCTCGCGCTAGTGGGCGGCGGCCCTGCTCAGCAGCATGTCGACGCAGTAGTCGATGAATTGCGCGCGGGTGGCGGTCAACCGGCCGTCGAGGTACGCAGTGAACAGCGCGGTCAGCCCGCCGATCAAGCTCGTGGCGACCATGTTTTGCCGCACCGGATCGCTGATCCGGGTCAGCTTGCGCTGGAGCAATTCGATGAAGCTGGGCATCCATTCCGCCCCGGAGCGGGTGAGCACCGGCTCGACTCCAGGCGCCAGCAAGAGCACGCGGCCGCGCACCGGGTCGTCGACCATCAACGCGACGAATTGTTCGACGGCTTCCCGGGGTGTGGTCGCCGACATCAGCGTCGACATGGCGCGGGTACAGACGTCGTCGTAGACCGCGCGGACGAATTCGTCTCGGTCGGCGAAGCTTTCGTAGAAGTAGCGTTCGGTGAGCCCGGCTTTGCGGCACACCGCGCGCACAGTTACCGCTGGTCCGCTTTCGTCGCCGAGCAGCTGTACTCCGGCGGCGATGAGTCTGTCGCGGCGCAGGGCATGGCGATCTTCCAGGGGCACACCCGACCAGCGGCCCCGTCGTTGACCGGAAGGCACATCTCTCCTAGTGTGGAAACTGACAACGCATGTAGTCAGAATTGCTGACCGCGACAGGAACTGCCACAGTGACTCAACATACGTCTGCGGCGGCGCCGCTGACCAGCGAAAGCGGGGTCGCCACCGGGTGTCCGGTGTCGGCGCTGGGATACGACGCCCCGCCAAAGCCGCTGGGCCCGGAGTCGCTGACCTGGCGGTTCTTCGGCGACTGGCGCGGCATGCTGCAAGGGCCCTGGGCCGGATCCATGCAGAACATGCACCCGCAACTGGGAGCGGCAGTCGAAGAGCACTCCACGTTCTTCCGGGAACGCTGGCCGCGACTGCTGCGCTCGCTGTACCCGATCGGCGGCGTGGTTTTCGACGGTGACCGGGCCCCGACGACGGGCGCGGAAGTGCGCGACTACCACATCGACATCAAGGGCGTCGACGGCCAGGGCCGCCGCTATCACGCACTGAACCCCGATGTCTTCTATTGGGCGCATGCCACCTTCTTTGTCGGCACTTTGATTGTGGCCGAACGTTTTTGCGGCGGAATCACGGAGGCGCAAAAACGCCAGCTGTTCGACGAACACGTCGAGTGGTACCGGATGTATGGCATGAGCATGCGGCCGGTGCCGAAGAGCTGGGAGGAATTCCAGGTCTATTGGGATCACATGTGCCGCGAAGTGCTGGAGAACAATTGGGCCGCCCGTGAAGTGCTTAACCTTACCGAATTGCCCAAACCGCCGTTTGCGCAATGGCTTCCGGACTGGCTGTGGGCCATGCAGCGAAAACTATTGGCGCCGTTCTTTGTTTGGCTGACCGTGGGACTCTACGATCCGCCGGTGCGCGAGCTGATGGGCTACACCTGGTCGCGCCGCGACGAGTGGCTGCACCGGCGATTTGGTGACCTGGTGCGGCTGGTATTCGCGCTAGTTCCTCCGCGTTACCGCAAGCACCCACGGGCCCGGGCCGGTTGGGACCGGGCCACCGGCCGGATTCCGGCCGACACCCCGCTGGTGCACACACCCGCCCGTAATCTGCCGCCGCTGGACGAGCGCGACAACCCGAAGCACTACTGCCCCAACGTCTGACGTCAGGCGTGGCCGTGGTTGTGCGCTTCCTCCAGCCCTGACTGGTGCACGTGTTGGTGGGTGTGCTCGGTTCCGTCGTCGTGGGTGTGGGGGTGCTCGTGCTCGACGTGCTCGTGCTCGTGCGTGGTGTGCGCGTGGGCGTGACTCACGTCCCCGTGCTGGTGCTCGTGCGAATGCGGCGCCTCATGGGTGTGCTCGTGGTGCGGCATAGTTTTCCTCCTTTATGAGTTTTCGGTAATCACCTGCAGCCCGTCGCTGCCGCGGTGGTGCCGCGGAACGCCCGGGCCGGCATGCTCGGCGTTGAAGACGGCGTCGACGACCAGTCGGCGCACATGCTCGTTTTCCAGGCTGTAGAAGATCGTGGTTCCAACGCGGCGGGTGCGCACCAGCCGGGCCATGCGCAGCTTCGCCAAGTGCTGGGATACGGACGGCGCGGGTTTGCCGACGTGCTCGGCGAGTTCGTTGACCGACATCTCGCGATCGGCCAGCGACCACAGCACCTGCACGCGGGTGGCGTCAGCCAGCATGCGGAACACCTCGACGACCAGACTGACCTGGTCTTCAGGCAACCGGCCATTCTGGTTACCTGCATGCATACGCAGATAGTAGCCCAACAACATCCGGTCCCGTCAAGGTCGGTCACTGGGTCTTGCGCGAGCCGCTATCTAGTCCGCCTCTCCGGGCGCAGCGGCGGCTGTGGTAGTAAATAGGCTAACTATATTGCTGGAACGTCGGGATGAGGCCGAGATGGTGCGCACCGAAAGCGATAGTTGGGATCTCGCGACGAGCGTGGGCGCGACGGCCACGATGGTTGCCGCGCAGCGGGCACTGTCCTCCGAGAGGGGGCTGATCGACGACCCGTTTGCCGCGCCGCTGGTGCGCGCGGTCGGCATCGACGTCTACACCCGGCTGGTCAACGGGGAGATTCCGGTCGGCGAGGGCTCCGACTTCGATCCCGACCGCATGGCGCGCGGCATGGCGGTCCGCACCCGGTTTTATGACCGGCACTTCCTCGACGCGGTGGAAAGCGGCGTGCGGCAGGTGGTCATCCTCGCTGCGGGGCTGGATGCGCGGGCCTACCGTTTGCCGTGGCCGGCCGGCACCGTCGTCTACGAGGTCGACCTGCCGGAGGTCATCGACTTCAAGACCTCAACATTGCGAAAGCTGGGCGCCGAGCCGAAAGTCGAGCGGCGGACCGTGGCCGTCGACTTGCGCGACGACTGGCCGGCGGCGCTTCGAGAAGCCGGATTCGATTCCGGTGCGCCCGCGGCGTGGAGCGCCGAGGGATTGGTGGTCTACCTGCCATCGGACGCTCAGGACGCCCTGTTCGACCACATCACCGCGCTGAGTGCGCGCTGCAGTCGGCTGGCACTCGAATTCGTGCCCGACACTGCGATTTTCGCCGACGAGCGCTGGCGCGCCCATCACGAGCGGATGGTCGAGCTCGGGTTCGACGTCGTCGACTTCAACGAGCTCGTCTACCACGGCGAGCGCAGCCACATCGTCGAGTACCTGAGCCGCAGCGGCTGGCAGGTTAGTCACCGCCCCGTCGCGCAGATGCACGCCGACAACGACTTCGACTATCCCGATGACGACGTCGCCGCCGCTTTCGCCGATGTGACTTATCTGAGCGCGGTGCTGCACTAGCGCTCAATGCAGGTGCGCTAGCACATTGGTGCGGTAGAAGTCGATCGCGGCGATCGGGTCGCGCTGGGCAAAGTGCATGAACGGCGTCGCGCCGGCATCGAGTACGGCTTGGACTGCTTTGATGTGTGTGGCCGCATCCGTGCCGGTGGTCCAGCCCTTGATCACCTTGTCGAGTGGATTACGTTCTGCCGCTTGCTGGATGTCGACCGGGTTGGGCTGGTCGACGGCCCCGCCGGTGAACCGCCACAGCTCGGCGGCGCGGTTGATCTCGTTCTGGTCGCCGACGACGGCGAACATTTCGGCTCGCTTGCCCATCGTGGCCGGATCGCGGCCGGAGGTGTGTGCTCCCTGGTTGAACGCGTCGACGAGTTTCTGGTTCTTGACGTCGCCGGCTTGGGTGATCCAGCCGTCGCCGTACTGGCCGGCCAGCTGGGCGCTTTTCGGACCGCCTGCGGCGACGTAGATCGGCGGCGGCGACGGCGGCACGTCGTAGATCTTGAGCTGGTTGGTCTGAAAATAGCGGCCCTGGAACGAGATTCGCTGGCCGCTCCACAGTTGCCGGATCAGTTGGATCGCTTCGATCAACCGGTCGTGGCGCTCTTGGTAGCTGCCGAACTGGGTGGTGGCCGCTTGCTCGTTGAGCCGCTCGCCGGTACCCAGACCGAGGAACACCCGCCCGGGGAAGACGATCGCGAGCGACGCGAAGGCGTGCGCGACGGTCGTGGGGTGATAGCGCCAGATCGGGCAAGTGACGCCGGTACCGAACGGGACATGTTTAGTCCGTTGACCCACCAATGCCAGCGTGATCCACGGGAACATGGCATGGCCTTCGTTGTCCTGCCATGGCTGGATGTGGTCGCTGGCCCACAGGTAACGGAACCCCGCATCCTCGGCTGCGTGCGCCTGGTCCACCAGCTGAGCCGTCGGGAATTGCTCATGGGACAGCACGAAGCCCACACCCGGGCCAGCGGGGGGTGGCGGCGCCGCGGGCGTGGAGGGTTTCGTCTCGGGTTTCGAGCGGCATGCGGCTGCCACGCTGGTAGCGGCCATCACGCTGACTCCCGCGAACAACTGGCCCAATCCGCGCCGCGACATTGCGTTCATGGGCCGGGAGTACCCGGAAGTGGGGCCGGTGTCAATGCCGCAGCCCGCGTCGGCGCAGGTCATAAGCGCACAGTGCCCCCACCAGGACTCGAACCTGGGACCTGCGGATTAAAAGTCCGTAGCTCTACCAACTGAGCTATAGGGGCGCGAGGCACAGGATACTGCGTTTGCGGATGCGGCTCGTTTGAGGATTCGGTCGGCGGTAACCTAAGCTGGCGTGGCTCCCAACGAAACCACGTTGCGAGTACCCCGGAGAGATTCGGTTCTGGCCCCCTTCGTCTAGACGGCCTAGGACGCCGCCCTTTCAAGGCGGTAACGCGGGTTCGAATCCCGTAGGGGGTACCGCTACGCGGCGACGCGGAGCACACAACACAACAAGGCCCTGTGGCGCAGTTGGTTAGCGCGCCGCCCTGTCACGGCGGAGGTCGCGGGTTCGAGTCCCGTCAGGGTCGCCATCACGGCGAGACACACGCTGTCTTCCGGCCAGGTAGCTCAGTCGGTATGAGCGTCCGCCTGAAAAGCGGAAGGTCGGCGGTTCGATCCCGCCCCTGGCCACCAAGCACCGCCACGGGTTCAATCTCATTGACACATCGAGTCGCTGGCTGTCCTCATAAATCGGAGACCCGGCACAATGCGGACATGATTGCGCGACAGTTCCTCGTCGCTGTGCTGCTGGTGATGTGCAGCGTCAGCTGGACCCCACATGCCAGCGCGGACGTGCCGCCCCTGACCCCCCAGGCGCAAGCGGCAGGTTTCGTCGACGTCAGGAGCGTCGTTCCGGATGCGATCATCGACTTGCGTTACGCAACACCAAACAATTTCACCGGCGCGCCGCTGTATCCCGCCGATGCTCGCTGTCTGGTCCACCAGTCCATGGCCTCCGGCCTGGCGACCGCCGCCGACATACTGCGTCGAGAGGGACAGGCGCTGGTCTTCTGGGACTGCTACCGCCCGCATGACGTCCAGGTCAGGATGTTTCAGGTGGTGCCCAACCCGGCGTGGGTGGCTCGACCAGGCCAGTATGCGCACAGCCACGAATCCGGACGCTCCGTCGATGTGACCCTTGCCAGCGCGCAGTATCCGCGAGGTGGCCAACGCCGCCTCGTCGATATGGGGACCGACTTCGACGACTTCACGGCCCGCGCCAACGCTTTCGCCACCGACGGCGTCAGCGCGGACGCGCAGGCGAACCGGGCCCGGCTGCGCAACGCGATGACCTCCGGCGGGCTAACCGTGTACTCCGGCGAGTGGTGGCATTTCGACGGTCCCGGCGCCGCGGCCGATCGTCCCATCCTCGACGTCCCGCTCGACTGAAAAGCGAGGAGCTCAGCTGTGAACACCTACACCCACGGCCACCACGAGTCGGTGCTGCGTTCGCATCGTCAGCGCACCGCAGGGAATTCTGCCGGCTATCTGTTGCCGTATCTTCGCTCTGGCATGTCGCTGCTGGACGTCGGTTGCGGGCCCGGGACGATCACCGTCGACCTCGCCGCCCGGGTGGCGCCCGGTCACGTCACCGCAGTCGACGCAACCGACGAGGCCCTCGAGGTCGCTCGTGCCGAGGCGCGAGCGGGCAACGTGTCGAACGTCGCGTTCGCCCTGGCCGACGTCCACGCGCTCGAATTTCCCGACGGCACTTTCGATGTCGTGCATGCGCATCAGGTGCTGCAGCACGTCGCGGACCCGGTGCAGGCGCTGCGCGAGATGCGGCGCGTGTGCGTGCCCGGCGGCTTCGTCGCCGCGCGTGACAGCGACTATGCGGGCTTCATCTGGTATCCACAGCTTCCCGCTCTAGATCGGTGGCGCGATCTCTACGAACAGGCGGCCCGAGCAAACGGCGGCGAACCCGACGCCGGGCGACGCCTGCTGTCGTGGGCTCAGGACGCAGGATTCGACGAGATCGTTCCAACTGGCGGAATCTGGTGTTTTGCAACGCCTCAGGACCGCGATTGGTGGGGCGGCATGTGGGCGGACCGGATTCTGCAGTCGGCGCTCGCCGACCAGCTCCTGGCATCGGGGTGGGCGACTGCGGCCGAGCTGGCCGAAATCGCCTCGGCATGGCGAGCCTGGGCCGCTGCGCCTAACGGCTGGCTGGCGATCCCGCATGGCGAGATCCTCTGCCGGGCATAGGAAACCCGGCGCACAGCTGCTCGAAGGCATGCGCGACGTTGAGCACCGTCGCGTCGTCGAATCGCTTGCCCATGATCATCATTCCGACGGGGAGGCCGTCGAGAAGGCCGGCCGGCACCGAGATCGCGGGGTGACCGGTGATGTCCATGGGTGCGGTATTGATCGCTTTACCGTGCGCGTTCGCCAGGAACGCAAGGTCTTGCGGGCCGCCGACCGGAAGTGTTTCCGCCGTGCCGGGGACCGTGGGCATCACCAGCACTTCGTAGTGATCGAGCGCATCGTCATAGGCGGCGCGCACCTGCGGCAGCAGATTGCGCGCCTTCGCATACACGGCGCCGCCGAGCGTGGTCTGTCCGTAGTGGCCGCACAGCACCGCGGCTTTGATGGTGCTGGAAAACTGGTCGGCTGTGGCCAGGCGCTGCCGGGCGAAGTGCGCCATGAGCTCTGGGTCGTAAAGCCCGTCCACACCGATCCCATAACCGTTGCCGTCAAGCATCTGAGCGGCGGCACCGTCGGTGATGATGACAGTGAAGAGGTGGAACGCCGTCCGGTGCCACGGCACACTGACCTCGGCGACGCTGCAACCGATTTCGCTGAACCGCTGTGCCGCCGACCGAACCAGCTCGTCCACTTCGGGACGCGAGCCCGGCTGGCCGAAGCCCTCCGAGAGCAGCCCCACCCGCAGACCGGCGACGTCGCCGGTGAGGGCGGCCCGGTAGTCGAGGACAGGAACGTCGTCGCGCTGCCGTGGATCTCGCCCGTCCGGTCCGGCCAGCACGCTGAGCAACAGCGCGGTGTCGGCGACAGTGCGCGCCATCGGACCGATGTGATCGATGGTCCGCTCGATCGGGAAGGCGCCCGTGTAGGGCACCAGCCCGTGGGTGGGCTTGTGCCCTACGATGCCGCACAGCGCCGCCGGGATCCGCACAGAACCGCCTTGGTCTGCGCCCAGCGCCAAGTCGACCACGCCGGCGGCGACCAGCGCCGCACTGCCGCTGGACGATCCGCCCGCTTCACGGGTGGGATCCCACGGGTTGCGCACCGGACCGCACGCGGAGGTGAAGCTGGACCCCGAGCAGCACAGGTCCTCGCAGACGCTTTTGCCGGCAATGACCGCCCCGGCATCCAGCAGACGCTCGACGACGGTCGCGTCGCGGCTCGAGATGAATCCCTCCAGTGCGGCCGACCCGTTCATCATCGGGATACCTGCGACGGCGATGTTGTCCTTGATCGCCACGGTCCTGCCCGACAGCGGTCCCTGTGCGCCGGAGCTGATCTCGGCGGTGACATACCAGGCGCCGAGCGGATTGTCGGCCGGCTTCGGGAATCGGTAAGCGCGCTCGGGCACTTGTGGGCGCGCCAGCTGGTCGTACAACTCGTCAACGGCGTCGTAGGACGTGAGCGTGTACCCGGCGATCGCGGTGTAGGCCGCCAACGCATCGGCGTCAAGACGGAAGCCGAAATGACTCGCCGCCGCAGCGATATCCGTTGTCGACGGCCGAGGAACCGCCATGTCCACCTCCGTGCGGCCTAGTAGTCAGATTTTCAGGGTCGAGGTGAGCGCTGCGCGAATTATCCGAGTGTCGCTGGTGGCGATGGTCAGGTTTCGCCGCGCGGCCTGCGCCACGATCATCCGGTCAAACGGATCCCGGTGTTGCCACGGGAGGCGGCCGGCCAGGATTGCATCGCCTGCGTCGATCGGCAACTCGATAGCGGTCATGTCGCCGAGTACGTCGGACCACGCGGACAGCAACGGATCACCGTCAAGGCGGCACAACCTGGTCTTGATCGCTATCTCCCACGCCGAAGCGGCCGACACCATGACCTCTGTATTCGGTTCGCTCAACACTTCTCTCGCCGACTCAGACACCCTCTCCGGCGCGGAAACAAGCCACAACAGGGCGTTGGTATCGAGCAGCACTGCGGCCGGTGTGGACGACCGCCGCCGCGGATTCACAAACTACCTTCCCAGTGAGCCATCTCGTCGTCGGGAAGTGCATCATCGAAGTCATTTGGCACGGCCAGCGTTGGCAGCTGGCCGAATCGGCGCGGACGTTGACGGGCCGGTGTAAGCACGGCAACCGGGCGGCCGTGATTAGTGATCGTTACCGATATGCCGGTTTCCTCAACCTCGGCCAGGATCGCGTTGAGCTTTGCCTTGGCCTGCGTGCTGGTCACCGTCCTCACGCGACCAATGTACTACCACCGGACTAGTCCGACTAGTCATATCTACATGCCGTATCTGGCGATCGGTGCGGTACTTTCAAGCATCTCGGGGCGCGGCCTGTCCGGCCAGGTCAGCGCGCGGTATTGGCATTCTCTTTTTTTGCAAGTACGTTATCGTCTTAATGGGAACGATGGATAACGCAGCTCAGACCTCAGCCGGTATTCCGCTCGCGCCGGCCTACGGGCCGGAGGACCGTAGCAGCGAACCGCCGCCCCCGGGGACCTACCCGTTCACCCGGGGCAACTTCGCGTCTGGATACCGCGGCAAGCTGTGGACATTTCGGCAGTACTCGGGGTTCGGCACCGCCGAGGAGTCCAATCGCCGGTACCGCTACCTGCTCGATCAGGGCGGCACGGGGCTCTCAGTTGCGCTCGACCTGCCGACGCAGTGCGGCTTCGATTCCGACGATCCCGAGGTCAGCGAAGAAGTTGGCCGGGTCGGCGTGGCGGTCGACAGCCTGGCCGACGCCGAGATCCTGTTCGACGGCATCCCGCTGGACAAGATCAGCACCAGCATGACCATCAACGGCACCGCGGCGATCCTGCTGGCGTTCTACGTTGCCGCCGCCGAGAAAAAGGGGATACCGCGGGCCAACCTTACCGGCACCATCCAAAACGACATCCTCAAGGAGTACGCCTCCCGCGGCACCTGGATCTGGCCGCCCGAGCCGTCGCTGCGGCTGATCGCCGACACGATCGAGTTCTGTGCGGCCGAAGTCCCCAAATTCAATGCGATCTCGGTGGCCGGAGCGCATTTCCGCGACGCTGGGGCCAACGCGGTGCAGGAGATGGCTTTCACCCTGGCCGACGGCGTCACCTACTGCGACACCGTGGTCGAGCGGGGCCGGATGACCATCGACGAGTTCGCTCCGCAGATCTCGTTCTTCTTCTACACCCATGGCGACTTCTTCGAAGAGATCGCCAAATACCGTGCGGGACGGCGCCGTTGGGCCACGATCGTGCGAGAACGCTACGGCGCGAAAACTGACAAGGCGTCGATGTTCCGGTTCGGCTGCGTCTGCGGCGGCGCTTCGCTGTATGCGCCGCAGGCGCACAACAACATCGTGCGGGTGGCCTATGAAGCGTTGGCGGCGGTGCTCGGCGGGGTGCAGTCGATGTTCACCGCCGCGTGGGACGAGCCGTTCGCGCTGCCCACCGAGGAGTCCACCACGCTGGCCTTGCGCACCCAGCAGATCCTGGCCTACGAAAGCGGCGTTCCCCGGGTCGCCGACCCACTCGGCGGCTCCTACTTCGTCGAGTCGCTCACCGATGCCACCGAGGCCCGCATCATCGAGATCATGCACGACCTCGAGCAGCACGGCGGCATGGTGCGGGCCATCGAAGACGGTTACCTGCAGGGGCTGATCGCCGACGAAGCCTACCGGATGCATCAGGAAATCGAATCCGGTGAGCGGCCGATCGTCGGGGTCAACCGGTTTGTCACCGAGGAGCCGCCGCCGGAGGTCGCCACCTACGAACTCGACGCCGAAGGACGCGATCTTCAGCTCAAGCGCCTGTCCAAGGTTCGGGCCGAAAGAGACTCTGCTGCAGCGCAATCCAGCCTCACAGCGCTGTCCCGCGCCGCTGAGGGCACCGACAATCTGATGCCCAAGCTGATCGACTGCGCCAACGCGTATTGCACGGTCGGTGAAATGGTGTCGGCGCTCAAAGCGGTGTGGGGCGAATTCCAGCAGCCGGTGGTGTTCTAAATGGCCGTACGGATTCTGGTCGCCAAGCCCGGCCTCGACGGCCACGACCGCGGCGCCAAGATCGTCGCGCGCACCTTGCGTGACGCGGGCTTCGAGGTGATCTACACCGGCATCCGGCAGCGCATCGAAGACATCGCCTCGATCGCGGTGCAAGAAGACGTGGCACTGGTGGGGTTGAGCATCCTGTCGGGTGCGCACTTGGCGCTGACGGCCCGCACGATCGAAGCGCTGCGCGCGGCGGACGCCGCCGACATCGGCGTCGTCGTCGGCGGCACGATCCCCGAGTCCGACGTGCCCAAGCTGCTGGATGCCGGTGCGGCGGCGGTCTTTCCGACCGGGACGCCCCTGGATGTCCTGGTGCGGGAGATCCGCAAGCTGACCGGCGTCCCCGAACCTACCGTGGAGGAATCGTGCGCCTCGGAGTGATGATCGGTGCCGAGCGCGGCGATTCCGCGCGCAAGGTCACCAAGCTGCTGGACGACATCGAGTGGGCCGAGGCCGCCGGCATGGACACCGCGTGGATTCCGCAGGTGCCCAACGACTTCGACGCGCTGACGGCGGTCGCACTGATGGCCACCCGAACGACGCGCATCGAACTCGGCACCGCTGTGGTGCCGTTGCAGGCTCAACATCCCATTGCCTTGGCGCGTCAGGCGCTGTCTGTGCATGCCGCTGCCGGCGGCAGGCTGGCTCTGGGCGTCGGACCGTCGCATCACTGGATCGTTCGCGACATGCTCGGCCTGCCCTACGAGCGGCCAGCCGCGTTCACCCGCGACTACCTCGAGGTGCTGGCCGTCGCTTTCCGCGGGCCCGGCCCGGTGGACGTCGAGAACGAGACCTTCACCGTGCACAACCCTCTGGATCTCGCCCCCGTGGCGCCGCTGTCGGTGCTCGTCGCCGCGCTCGGACCGGTGATGCTGACGCTGGCGGGGGAGCGGGCCGACGGTACGGTGTTGTGGATGGCCGATGAACGCGCGTGCGCCGAGCACGTGGTCCCGCGGATCACCAAGGCTGCCGACAATGCGGGCCGACCGGCTCCGCGCATCGTCGCAGGTATACCTGTATGCCTTTGCGGGCCAAGCGAAGTCGATGCCGCCCGCGAGCGGGCCAACCGGATTCTGGGCGAGGCCGAAGTCTCGCCGAACTATCAGCGGCTGCTGGAGTACGGCGACGCCCGCAACGTCGGCGACATCTGCGCGGCCGGCGACGAGGAGGCCATCCTGGCGCGGTTCCGTCGCTTCGCCGACGCCGGGGTGACCGACCTGTCGGTGCGGTTGCTGCCGATCGGCAACAACCGCGACGAGCTCGTCGCCTCCAAACGCCGTACCCGGGAAGTCATCGCGGCGCTCGGCGCCGAAGTGCGATGACGGCACCGCTGGCGGGTATCCGGATCCTCGAGGTCGGCACCATGCTGGCCGGGCCGTATGCCACGATGCTGCTGGCCGACCTCGGTGCGGAGGTCATCAAAATCGAGCCGCCCGGCGGGGAGATCTCCCGTCAGGTCTCCGACAGCTACTTCGCCAGCCTCAACCGCAACAAGAAGAGCATCTGTCTGGACCTGAACTCGAAAGAGGCGCAAGCAAATTTAGGCGAGCTCGTCGCGCAATCCCATGCCCTGCTGGTGAATCTGAAACCGTCGGCGATCCGCCGGCTCGGGCTGACCTATGATGCGCTGCGCCGCTTCAACGAACGGATCGTCTGTGTGGCGATCACTGGGTTCGGGCTGGACGGCGGCGACGAGCCCGCGTTCGACTATGTCATCCAAGCGACCACCGGCGTGGCAGCGCTTACCGGCGAGCCCGACGGACCGCCGATCCTGCCCGGCTACTCGTCGGCCGACAACTCCACTGGATTGGCCGCCGCACTTGGACTGCTGGCGCAAATCACGTCGGGCCGCGGCGGCCAGGTCGATGTGTCACTGCGCGACGTGATGCTTTCCCAGCTCAATTATCACGCATCAGCCTATCTCAACGACGGCGTCGAGCCGCAACGCCGACCGTTCGGCGCCCACTCGTATTACGTTCCGGCCCAGATTTTTCCGACGGCAGACGGGTATCTCGCGCTGTTCGTGACCCATGACGGGTTCTGGAAATCGTTTGCGGCCGAAGCCAATATCGATGGCTTTGAAACGATGGTGGAACGGGTGGCTCGTCGCGACGAGGTGCTGGCCGTCGTGAGCGCTGCCCTGGCCGAAGACACCGCCACCAACTGGGAGGCACGGCTACGGCCGCTCGGAGTGCCCGCGGCGGCGGTCCGAACGCTGCCCGAAGCGCTGAACGCTACTCCCGAGATGGTCGTTACCGCAGGGGATTTCCGTCTGGTCGGCAGTCCCGTCCGCATTGCGGGTTACCAGCCGGACTACCGTCCGCCGCCGGAACTGGACTAACGGCTCCGACGCTCGGTCGTCAGCTCGAGGAGCCGCATCGTGGGCGGCGGGTCCAACTGCAAAGCGTCGGACAGCTGCAAGTCGCCCGCATGGGCAAGCATGTTGTCCAGGATCGCCTGCAAGTCGTCGCCCTCGATCTCGTAGAGCGCGACATAGGGCCCGTCGTCGGCGACCGGTCGCAGCCTCCGCGCCGCGACGAACCCGTCGAGCGAAAGCAGCTGGGGCAGATGGATATCGTCGTACCAGGAGTTGTACTCGGCATCGCGATCCGGCGAGCTGGGCCGACTTTCGACGTGGAGCACACCTTTGGGCACCGTTGTCGCCTTTCTTCAGCACTACTCGTAGCGCACCGTGACCGACGGCGTGTCCGGTACGGCCTGGCAGGTCAGAATGTAGCCCTCGTCCACCTCGTCGTCGTCGAGCGCTTCGTTGTTCCGCATCGTCGCACGGCCTTCGACAAGCAGGGCCATGCACGTTCCGCAGTTACCCTGCTCGCAGCTGAACGGCGGCGACAGCCCGGCGCGCCGCGCGCTGTCCAGCAGCGTCTCTCCGGGGACGCGCGGAACCGACGCCTTCTTACGCTCGAGGAAAATCGTCACCGTGCCCTGCGCCTCGGTTTCGGCAACGGGCATCGGCTCTGAAGGCGCCTTGATCGTCGGCGCGAGGTCGAAATCCTCGACGAAGACCCGCCCTGGCCCGGGCAGCGCCGAGCGCACCACGGCCATGAACCCCTCCGGGCCGCACACATAGTTGTGCGCGTCGACGTCCGAGCCCACGAACTCCCGGACGGCGTCCGCGTCGATCAATCCCTGCTCGACGTCGATATGGCGCACCACCGACAGCCGGCCCGAATACCGCGCCACGAGCTCGTCGAGCGCTGCCTCGAAGATCACCGACTCGCGGTCCCGGTCGGCGCACAGCAGCCGCACCACCCGATCCGTCGTGGCGAGCGCGCTTTTGGTCAACGAAAGGATCGGCGTGACGCCGCTGCCGCCGGCGAACGCCAGCAACGGCGCCGAGGTCGCTTGCAGGCAGAAGGTTCCTGCGGCTCTGGTCATCGTCAGTTCGTCGCCTTCGGCCACGTTGTCGACCAGCCAGTTGGAGACCTTGCCGCCGGGCACCCGCTTGACGGTGGTCGTCAGCTCGGAATCGGTCTCGGGCGCGCTGGACATCGAATACGACCGATACAGCTCCTCGCCGTCCACGTGGACGCGGAACGTGCAGTACTGCCCGGCCCGGTAATGGAATGGTTGCTGGTGGGGAGCCAGCACGAAGGTGCGGGTGTCGGCGGTTTCCTTGATCACCCGGGTCACTGTCGCCTGTTGGAACACGTGCAGTTCCGCCATGGCCGCACCTTCCGCATCTTGCGTTCTTCGATATAGAGAATACTATTCTCTCAAAAGGATAGGATCATCTCAACGTGATGGCGAAAACCGTGACCGAGCCGGCGGCGCTCGTGTACGAGGAGCGGCAGTACAGCATGCCGCAGCTCGACACATTGGCCGGCGGCGTGGCGTCGCTCCTCGCCAAGCGTGGTGTCACGGCCGGTCAACGTGTCGCGTTGATGTCGTCCAACCGACCCGAATTCGTGGCCGCGCTGCGTGCCATCTGGCAGTTGGGTGCGACGGTGGTGCTGATCAGCCCCGCCTGGAAGCGCGCAGAAGTGGGGCACGCGCTCGCGCTGACGCAACCGGCCCACGCAGTCGGAGACCATCCCGTGCTGGCCGAGCTAATGCCGATGCTGCATCTCGACGAGCCGATCACGCCGGGCGACCTGCCCAGCGACCGCCCGGTTGCAGATACCGATGCGGTGTTGGTGTTCAGCTCTGGCACCACCGACCTTCCCAAAGCGGTCCGGCACACCCATGCCTCGCTGTGCGCCGCGGTCGGGCACTGGCGCGACGCGCTACAGCTGACCTCTCGTGACCGGATCCAAATCGCCACGCCGCCGTCGCACATCCTGGGTCTGCTCAACATCGTTACCGCGCTGCAGACAGGGGTCTGGCTGCGGCTGCATCGCCGCTTCGACGTCGAGGCCGTGTTGCACCACATCGAATCCGATCGCATCACCGTTGAAATGGCCGTTGCCCCAATAGCAATGGCCATCGCATCGCACCCAGAGCTGGAATCCTATGACCTGTCGTCGCTGCGGTTCATCATGTGGGGCGCGACGCCGGTCAGCCAAAGCGTCGCCGAAACCGTCGCCCGGCGCACCGGCGTCGGTTGGGTTCCCGCCTACGGGACCACCGAATTGCCGGTCATTGCGTGCAACCCGCTCGACGGGGCCCGGCTCGACTCGGTCGGGCGGGCGGTGCCGGGCGTACAGCTGCGGGTGGTGTCGCTGCAGACCGGCGAGCCGGTCGGACCGGGCGAGGTCGGCGAGATTCAAGCGCGCTCGCCGTCGCTGATGGCCGGCTACTTACCAGAAGACGCGGAAGCGTTCTGCGACGGGTGGTTTCGCACCGGCGATGTCGGCTACCTGGATTCCGGCGGCTGGCTGCGGATTACCGACCGGCACAAAGAGATGATCAAAGTGCGCGGATTCCAGGTCGCGCCCGCCGAAATCGAGGCGGTGTTGCACGGTCATCCCGCGGTCAAAGACTGTGCGGTGTTCGGTGTCCCGGACGGCGTCAACGGGGAAGCGGTCGTTGCTGCGGTCGCGGCGCAGTCCCCGGTCGATGCCGCCGAGCTCAGCGATCGAGTCGCCGAGCGGCTGGCCTCGTACAAGCGGTTGAGCCGCGTGGTATTCGTGTCCGACATTCCTCGGCTGCCTTCCGGCAAGGTGCTGCGCCGAGTTCTCAAGGAGCGCTATGGATGTCCGTCTGACAGCTGAACAGCAGCAACTGCGCGACGCCGCCGCCAAGCTCGCCGACGACCTTGGCCCGGGATCGGTGCAGGCTCTCGACGACGAGGCTCGAATCACCAGGCTGGACAAGCAGATCGAGGCGACGGGCTGGCGGTCGCTTCGCAGTGACGGCGCGTCGGGCATCGAGGTGGCCGTCGTGGCCGAGGAGTTCGGTCGAGGTCTTGTGGACGCCCCGTTCCTCGGCCCGGTCCTCGCGGACGACCTGACCCGCCACGTCGGCGTGGGCGAGCGTGCCACGGTGGCGGTCGACGGCCGCGCCTTCGACGCCCGCGGATATCGACGTGCTCTGCTGCTCGACGGGACGAGGGTGCTGGCCGCTGATCTCGATACCGCCTGTGGCGGCGCCGATCTCACCAGAGCCGATGCGAGCATCCTGGGATCCCCTGCGATCGTGGGCGAAATCAATGACGACATCGCCGGGCGATGGCTGGCGCTCGCGCTGGTCACCACCACCGCCGACCTGGTCGGCACCGCCCGCGGCGCGCACACCCTGGCGTGTGACTACGCGCAAATCCGTGAGCAGTATGGGAAACCGATCGGGTCGTACCAGGCCGTCGCGCACCTGCTGGCCGAAAGCCTCGCCCTGATCGAGGGCTCGGTGAGCGTGCTGCGCCACGCCGCCTGGGCGGTCGACGAACTCGACCCGGCCAAGGCGATACGGGCCGCCCGCGTCGCGAAAATCTACTGCGCCCGCGCCGCGCGGACGGTGTGTGAGACCGCCGTCCAGGTGCACGGCGGCATCGGCAACACCTGGGAATGCCTGGCGCATGTTTTTCTGCGCCGCGCGCTGACATCCACCGAGCTGTGGCCCGTGAAGCTGGAGGAGATCGACATTGGACTTTCGTGACTCACCGGAGGAAGCGGCCTTCCGCGACCGGCTGCGCTCGTGGCTTGCGGTGCACGCCAAGGAGTTTCCGAGTTCGGGCGACGAGTACTGGGCGCGCCAGGGCGAGTGGCACCGCGCGCTGTATCAGGCCGGCTTCTTCGGGCTGTCGTGGCCGCGCGAATACGGCGGCCAAGAGCTGCCGCCGGTGTACGACGTCATCCTCGACGAAGAACTGGCCCGCGCCGGCGCTCCGCCGCGGCCCAGCTTGGGCTACCTGGTCGCCGGCCTGACCCGGCACGCCAGTTTGGAACTGCAGCAGCGCTTTCTGCCCGGCATGATCAACGGCACCGAGCGATGGTGCCAAGGCTTCAGCGAGCCCGGCGCCGGTTCGGACCTGGCGTCGCTGAAGACCACCGCCGCCCGCGACGGCGACAACTACGTCGTGCACGGACACAAGATCTGGACCAGCTACTCCGACGTCGCCGACTGGTGTCTGCTGCTGGCCCGCACCGACCCGGACGCCCCGCGGCACAAAGGCATTTCGGCGTTCATCATCTCGATGAAACAGCCTGGCGTCCAACAACGTCCGCTGCGCATGATGAACGGCGTCACCACCGAGTTCGGCCAGGTGTTCTTCGACGGCGCGACGGTGCCCGCCGACCAGCTGATCGGCGCTCCCGGCGAAGGCTGGGCGCTGGCCATGACCGTCGTCGGACACGAACGCGAACCGTCCACGCTCGGCTACGCCGCCCGATACGGCAAGCTCGTCCGGCAACTCGCCGCCCGCAGTGACGGTCCTCCGTCTGACGAACTCGCCTGGGCCGCAGTGCAAACCGAAATGCTGACCCATCACGTGCGGCGGCGGTTGTCCGAACAGCTCGACGGCGTGCGGCACGGGCCGGAAGGGTCGCTGGACAAGCTGCTGATGACCTGGGTCGAGCAGTCGGTCGGCCACGCCGCGCTGGCCGTCGGCGGAACCCGCGACCCTGACCTGTTGAGCGCCTACCTGTACAGCCGCGCGCAAAGCGTCATGGGCGGCACCTCGCAGATCCAGAAAAACATCATCGCCTCACGCATCTTGGGATTGCAGGAGTGATCGCGAACGCGGGCGAAGCCCGGGTGAAGCGGGTCACGACCATCGAAGTAGGAGTGATCGCGAACGCGGGCGAAGCCCGGGTGAAGCGGGTCACGACCATCGAAGTAGGAGTGATCGCGAACGCGGGCGAAGCCCGGGTGAAGCGGGTCACGACCATCAAAGGAGTCTGACGTGTACGACATGCCGGAGGAAATCGACGTCCAAGCAGACGGGCCGCTGCGCATCATCACACTGAACCGCCCGGATGCGCTCAACGCGGTCAATGACAGCCTGCACACCGGGCTGGCGCAGCTGTGGCCGCGGCTCAGCGACGACCGCACCGCTCGCGCCGCGGTGCTTACCGGCAGCGGCCGCGCGTTCTCGGCGGGCGGCGACTTTCACTACCTGGCCGAGCTGGCCCAGGACGCCGGTCTGCGCGCCAAAACCATTGCCCACGGCCGCGAGATCGTGCTGGGCATGGCCCGCTGCCGAATTCCGGTGGTGGCGGCCGTCAATGGGCCGGCCGTGGGGTTGGGTTGCAGCCTGGTGGCGCTCAGCGACATCGTCTACATCGCCGAGGAGGCCTATCTCGCCGATCCGCACGTGCAGGTGGGGCTGGTCGCCGCCGATGGTGGACCGATTACCTGGCCGCTGCACATCAGTCTTCTGCTGGCCAAGGAATACGCCTTGACCGGTGCGCGGATTCCCGCGGCGCGGGCCGTGGAACTCGGGCTGGCCAACCATGTCGTCGCCGATCCAATGGCCGAGGCGGTTGCCGCAGCCAAGCGGACGATGGAACTGCCCCAACAGGCCGTCGAGAGCACCAAGCGGGTGCTCAACGTGCACCTCGAACGCGCGGTGTTGGCCACGCTCGACTTCGCCCTGACCGCCGAGAATCAGTCCTTCCAGACCGAGGACTTCCGCTCGATCGTCACCAAGCTGACCGCCGGCAAGAACTGACGCCCGGGTGCGCGCCGAGCGTGAAGCTGGGCTCACGCTCGATGCCCCAGCGTGGAGCTAACTTCACGCTCGGCGCAACAAGGGCGCCTACTTCGGCGGGAAGCGCAATGCGCCGTCGAGTCGGATGACTTCGCCGTTGAGGTAGTCGTTTTCGACGATGCTCTGCACGAACGCCGCGTACTCCGCCGGTTGGCCCATCCGCTTCGGGAACGGTACCTGCGGGCCCCAGTACGCCTCCAACTGGTCGCCGGCTTGGCCGTAGGCGGGCGTCAAGAATGTGCCGGGAGCGATGGTCACGACGCGGATGCCCAGCGGCGAGAGATCTCGTGCCGCCACCAGGGTCATGGAGACGACGCCGCCTTTGGCCGCCGCGTAGGGCAGCTGGCCGATCTGTCCCTCATACGCCGCGATCGATGCGGTGTTGACGATGACGCCGCGGGCGCCGTCGACTGGTTCCTGGCGCGCCATGGCGGCAGCGGCCAACCGCATCACGTTGAACACACCGGTTAAGTAGACGTCGATCGTCGTCTTGAACCCGTCGAGGTCCAACGGGCTGCCGTCCTTGCCGACCAGCCGTCCGCCACTGGCCGGACCGCCATGCGCATCCACCGAAATCCGCAGCGGGCCAAGCGATTCCGCCTCAGCCAACGCTGCCTGAACATCGTCAGTGTTGGTGGCGTCGGTCCGCACATAGCGGGCACCGAGCTCGCTCGCCAATTCCTTGCCTTTGTCGTCGGCCAGATCGGCGACAACCACCTTCGCGCCCGCGGCATGCAGCCGACGAACGGTGGCTTCGCCGAGACCGCCGGCACCGCCGACGACGAGCGCGGAGCTACCACTTATCTGCATACGGCTCCCCTTCTTGCGACGCGTACTCTCGTATTGAGAGAATAATGTTCTCATATCGCTGCGAATGGAGACTCCCGTGCCTGAAGCCGTCATAGTGTCCGCCCTGCGAACTCCCATCGGCACCGCCAAGAAAGGGACGCTGCGCGACACCAGCGCCTACGACCTGGCCCACCTCGTGGTGTCGGAAGCAGCCGCCGGCCTGGAGTCAGCCCAGGTGGACGACGTGATTTTCGGCGAGGGCCTCTACGGCGGCGGCGTGCTGGCCAGGCACGCGGCGATGACCGCAGGGCTCACTTCAGTGCCCGGTCTGGCCAACAACCGGCACTGCGCGGCCGGGCAGGCGGCAGTGCAAAGCGCCGCGGCCAGCATTCGCGCCGGCATGGACCAGCTGATCATCGCCGGGGGCGTGAACTCGGCGTCGACGTCGCCGCGCTCGCGCATCCAGGTAGACGGTGAGTGGGTCGACTGGTTCCCACCGACCCACCCCGACCGGCCCGACGCCCCCAACCTCGACATGTCGATCACTGTCGGGTGGAACGCCGCCGTCAAAGCGGGCATCAGCCGCGAGGAGATGGACGCCTGGGCGCTACGGTCGCATCGCAACGCCATCTCGGCAATCGACGAGGGCCGCTTGAAAGAAGAGACCATTCCTATCGAAACCCCGCACGGGCTCTTCGCGGTCGACGAGCATCCGCGCCGCGACACCAGCATGGAGAAGCTGGCCGCGCTGAAGCCGCTGCACCCCGAGATCGAGGGATTCTCGATCACCGCCGGAAATGCCTGTGGCGCCAACGACGGCGCTGCCGTGCTGACGATCGCCAGCGACCGCCTGGGGCTGCCGGCATTGGCCACCGTGCGGTCGTGGGCGTCGGTCGGTGTCGATCCTGCTTCCACCGGCTTGGCGCCTGTCGAGGTGATCCCGAAAGCCCTTGCCCGCGCCCACCTTTCGCTCTCCGATGTCGACCTGTTCGAAGTCAACGAGGCGTTCGCGTCGATGTGCGTGGCCACGGTCAAGCTGCTCGACCTCGATCCCGACCGCGTCAACGTCAACGGCAGCGGCTGCTCGCTGGGGCATCCGGTCGCGGCCACCGGCGCAAGGATGCTGGTCACGCTGGTCCACGAACTGCGCCGGCGCGGCGGCGGCCTCGGCGTCGCGGCCATGTGCGCCGGCGGCGGGATGGGTTCTGCCACCGTCATCGAGGTTCCGGCGCCATGATGTTCAGGTGAACATCCCCGAGCTGATCGCCGCCGCGCGCAACGGCTCCCCACGCGCCGCCGGTCGATTGCTCAGCCTGGTCGAAAGTGACCGGCGCGATGAAGTTCTGGCAAGTATCGAACCGTCGCCGGCACGGGTCGTCGGGATCACCGGACCGCCGGGCGCAGGCAAGTCGACGACGATCGCGGCCCTCGTCGGGGCCTACCGGCAGCGCGAATTTCGGGTGGCCGTGCTCGCTGTCGACCCGTCGTCGCCGTTCAGTGGCGGCGCGCTGCTCGGCGATCGGATCCGAATGACCAGGCATATTAACGACTCTCACGTCTTGATCCGTTCGCTGGCCACCCGCGGCCATCTGGGCGGTTTGGCCGCCGCCGTTCCCGCGGCCATCCGGCTGCTGGGAGCGCTGCGCTACGACGTGATCTTGCTGGAGACGGTAGGTGTGGGCCAGTCGGAGATCGAGATCGCCGCTGTCGCCGACCCAACCGTCGTCATCCTCAACCCCGGAGCGGGCGACGCAGTGCAGGCCGCCAAAGCGGGCCTGCTGGAGGTCGCCGACATCGTCGTGGTCAACAAGGCCGACCGCGACGGCGCCGAGCAGACCGTGAGAGACCTGCGCGCTGAGACCAAGGCCCCGATCCTGATGCTCGTCGCCGCGAAAGGGGAAGGTGTCCCGGAGTTGGTGGAGGCCATTGACGACCACCACCGCACCGACAACCGGGCACGCCGGATCGCCCGCGCACGCGCTCAGATCCTGTCGCTGGCGCAAACCCGGCTGCGCACTCGTCCCGACCTCGACCGGCTTGCCGAGTCCGTCGCCGACGGGCGCGACGATCCCTACACCGCCGCCGAGCGCCTTGTCTCACCGGAATCTGCGAGCACCCGCGGCTAGCTCGGCGGTCGGTAGCCGATCGACTACCCTCTTTGTGTGGCCGCTACCCGGGCGGAAAGCCGATTCCGTGACATCACGCGCAGCGCCGCTCAGACGCGCATTCTCGACGCCGCGCTGAAGCTGATCGGGGAGAACGGCGTGAGCGGGACGTCGTTGCAGATGATCGCCGACGAGATCGGCGTTACCAAAGCGGCTGTCTATCACCAGTTCAAAACGAAGGAAGAGATCGTCATTGCGCTCACCGAGCGCGAACTCGGTGGATTAGAGGAAGCGCTGGAGGCTGCCGAGGTCGAGCAAAGCCAGCCGCGGGCCCGCGAATTGCTGCTCGAGCGGGTCATCGACGTGGCCATCGAGCGGCGCGGCGCTGCCAGCACCCTGCAGTTCGACCCCGTCATCGTTCGGCTACTCGCCGAGCACCAGCCCTTTCAGCAGTTCATCCAGCGGCTCTACAGCGTGCTGGTCGGCGACGCCGGCGATGACGCCCAGGCGACGGCGGCGATGCTTTCGGGCGCCATCGCTGTCGGCGTCATGCATCCACTGGTCGCCGACGTCGACGATGACGCGCTGCGTTCTCAGCTGCTTCGGCTGACGCGTCGCTTCATGGAAATCTCGTAGCCGACAGAGGAAGGCACATGGCAGCCCGATCGAATGACAAAGAGGTCTTGGTCGTCATCGGTTCCGGTGGGATGGGGCTGGCGATCGCCCGCCGTATCGGTGCGGGTCACGCAATCGTGTTGGCGGACATCGACAAATCGCGCCTCGATGCTGCAGCAGATGCACTCAGCCGCGACGGGAACCAGGTCTTGACCCGCGAAGTCGACGTCACCTCACGAAGCTCGGTCGCCGCCCTGGCGGAGGCGGCCACGGCAGCCGGACGAGTCACGGCGGTGGTCCACACCGCCGGCCTTTCGCCGCAACAGGCCTCCGCTGACAGGGTTTTGGCGGTCGACCTGCTCGGCGTCGCGCTGGTTCTCGACGAGTTCGGCCGGATCATCGCCCCTGGCGGGGCCGGTGTCGTGATAGCCAGCATGGCCGGTCACATGTACCCAGCGCTTGATCCCCAGCTGCAGCATCAACTGGCCAATACGCCCGCCGACGACCTGCTCAGCCTGGACGCCTGCACGTCGATCACTGACAGCCGCCTGGCCTATCCGTTTGCCAAGCGCGCCAACCAAATCCGGGTAGCTGCCGCAGCGATCACCTGGGGCGGGCGCGGCGCTCGGATCAACTGCGTCAGCCCGGGCGTCATCTCCACGGAGATGGGGCGGCTGGAACTAAGCGGCGAATCCGGGCCGCTCATGCAGGCCATGGTCGACAACGCCGGGCTGCGGCGCATCGGCACGCCCGATGACATCGCTGCCGCTACCGAGTTCCTCCTCGGACACTCGGCGAGCTTCATCACCGGCACAGACCTGCTCGTCGACGGTGGTGTCATTGCTGGGATCCACACGGGGACAGTGGAACTCGGTTCTGTCGCAAAGTAAACGAGCGCGTCACTCAGCGCCGGGCGTCGACTGCATCAGGCAAGACCCTCAGCAGCTTGGCGTCTGCGGTGAGTAGCGTGAGTCGTTCTGTCTTTGCTTGGGCGACAAGAAGCGCATCGATGGGATCCTTGTGCGGTAGTGCGGTGAGGTCGGACGCCAGGGTGTGGTGACGTGTGACGGGCAGATCGCGCAACGCGGATCGGTCGATCGCCTCGTCGAGGTCGTCAGGCAGGGTCAGCTTGCCGATGGCCGCCTTGATGGCCAGCTCCGATGTGCTCGCAGCGGAGACGTAGACGGCCGCACTCGCCGCGATCCGTTTTCGTGCATCAGCGCCGAGCCGCGGGTTGTCGTCGAGCAGCCACAGCAGGACATGGGTGTCTAGCAACAGGCCGCTCATGCGATGCCGAACAGGGCCTGGAGATCGCGGTCGACATCGTCGAAGTGATCGGCGTCGTAATCGAGTCGGCCGGCGAGCGCGCCGAAGACGATATCGGTGCGCAGGTGTGGGACGAGGTCGGCGACGGGCTTCCCGGCGCGTGCGATCGTGACAGTCTCGCCGTTCTCGACCCGGGCGAGCAATTGGGATAAGTGGGTCTTCGCCTCGTGAATGTTGACTGTCGGCATATCCACCAGACTACTGGACTTAGTCCAGTCGGACTAGGCGTCGCGGACCCTTGACCGGAGCTAGCCGATCGGCTAGCTTCCCCCATAGCCGATCGGCAAGCGTTCCTGTGAGGATCCGAGATCATGAGACGAACCAATGGTGAGTTGATTCTGTTTTGGACGCTGCCCGCAGTGGCGATCATCTGGATCTCCGCGTTCTTCTTATTCCCGGGCTTCGTCCATCCGATGTCGCCAACGATGCCGGCGGAGCAGGTTGCCGCTTTCTACCGCGATCCCGCGAATCTCTCGCGCATTCGCTACTGCATGATTTTGTTCAACTGGTTCTGCGTGGGTTTGATCCCGATTGTGATGCTGCTCGTGATGCAGATTCGCCGGATGGCCCACCGGACTCCGATCTTGGCTTATTGCATGCTCGCCTGCGCGGCCGGCGGCCCGGCGATCTTTCTGATTGCCAACCTGTTTTGGCTCCTGGCCGCTTTCCGCCCGGAGCGGCCTCCGGAGCTGACCCAGCTGTTCAACGATCTGGCGTGGGTCACCTTCACCATCCAGGTGCCCTACTTGATCATGCAAAACGTGCTGCTGGCCTTGGCGATCTATTGGGACCGCCAAGAACGCCCGGTATTCAAGCCGTGGGTAGCGCATTTCAATCTTCTCGTCGCAGTCGCGCTGGCGCCTGCGGCGTTCACCGGGCTGGCATTGGCTGGCCCGATGGCCTGGAACGGCTTGCTGCCGTTCTGGGTAAAAAACATCGCGATCGCCATCTGGATCGTCGTCATGGGGGTCGTTATCGGGCAGACGGTGCACCGACAACGGGCCGAGGACGAGGTCACCGCATGAGTGCAGCGGTGAGAGAGACTCCAACCGCACTCGAGCCGCCCTCGGGCTCGCCGCTTAGCCGTTTCGCTTGGCACTGTCGCAACAATCCCAAGCGGGAGCTGTGGTTCGTCTGGTGGACGACGATCGTCTTCTACAACCTGTTCGCCGTGGCGTTCTTCGTGCTGAGCCGCACTCAGCCGCCGCCGAATCCCGGATGGGATGCGCGACGGGTCGTGCAGTGGTTCAACCACAACCACTACGGCATCCTCATCGGCTTCGGCATCATGTTCCTCATCACCGGCATGACGGCGCCACCCAACGCGCTCATCGCCTATTCCATGCGGCGCATGTCGATCAGCCGGGCCTACGGCTATTCCTACCTTGTCCTGTATTCGCTCAGCGCGATTCCCGGCATGCTGCTGATGTGCATCGCGCTGACCGTCGGAGCCATGCGGCCCGACCGCGATCCCGAGCTGATCAGCTGGCTCTACGACTTCGCATTCTTGTCGTTCGTCGGCACCATGGGCGTGTTCCTGATCGGCTCGCTGGTCTGGATGCTGGCGATTCTGATCGACAAGAATCGTGTGTTCCCAAAGTGGTTCGGTTACTTGAATCTTTGCAACGCGCTCACCGAAGTCGTCGTTTCGCCCGCGTGGCTCTTCAAAAGAGGCGTCTTGGCCTGGAACGGTTTGATTGCATGGTGGATCGATATGGTCGTATTCGGCATTTACACAGGTGTTTTCATCTTCCTGCTCAGGCAGATGATCCGGCGCGAGGACTTCGGCACGGGGCCCCTTCCGGACCTGACGACGCGCGAGGAACCCGCTGAAGCGGAGGCGGCACAATGACCGAGCTCGCGGACGCCGGCTCGCGACCCCAAGAGAAACCGGCGAAGTTCGTTCCCGGGCAGCCCGACATGTGGGCCTTCGTTCTCTTCGAGGCGCTGGTCTTCACCAGCTATTTCGTTGTCTACATGATCTTTCGCACGCAGAGCCCCGAGCTCTACCTGAAATCGCAGGCCCAGCTGGATCTGCGTATCGGCGTCTTCGAAACGCTTGTCCTGCTCACGAGTTCCTGGTCCATGGCGCGATGCGTCCAAGCATCCCGTGCCGGAACCTTCCAGTCCGCGTTGGCGAATGCGTTAGCCACCATCGCGTTTGGGCTGGTGTTTATGGTTTCGAAGGTGTCCGAGTGGGTCACATACATCCACCGCGGTTTCGCGTTCTCCACCAACGAGTTCTTCCAACACTATTTCTTCCTAACCGGCATTCACTTTTTGCACCTGCTGATCGGCTTCGTCGCCGTGGGTGTCGTCGTCTACCAGCTCAGCAGCCCGGCACGGCGGTCCCAGCAGCTCGTCGAAACAGGCGCCACCTACTGGCACACCGTCGACTTCCTGTGGATCGTCATCTTCGCGCTGCTCTACGTCGTGAGGTGATCAGTGAAAGCTGGATTCAACAAGAGGCTGCTCGTCGTGTGGCTGGTACTGTCGGCGATCACGCTGGTCTATCTGTGGGTGGGCTCGATCGATCCTGCCCGATCACTTAGGCCCAGCGCTGTCGTCACGGTGAGTGCGATCGTGATGGCGCTCATCAAGGTGCGCATCGTTTTTCGCGAGTTCATGGAAGTCAGGCACGCGCCGGTCTTGCTATGTCGGCTCGCCGACGGGTGGGTACTGCTGATGGCAGTGTGTCTGCTCGGTAGCTACTTCGTCGGCATGGCGGTCAGGTAGCTCAGTCCACCGACTTGCCGGTCGCTGCGGCGTATCCTGCGCGGTAGCCGAAAACCATTGCCGGCCCGATGGTCCCGCCGGCCCCGCCGTAGGCCCGTCCGGTCACTCCGGCCATCGCGTTACCGGCCGCGAACAGGCCGGCAATCGGCTCGCCACTGACATGCAGCACTCGGCCGTCGCGATCGGTGCGCGGCCCACCCTTGGTGCCCATCGCGCCCACGCTCACCGGAACCGCGTAGTAGGGCGGCGTGTCGATCGGGCCGAGTGTCTTGCCCGCGAGTGTGGTGGCGCGTTCGTCACCCCAGTAGCCGTCGTATGCGCTTGAGCCCCGTCCCAAGTCAGGATCGGACCCCGAAGCGACGTTGCGGTTCCAGCGCTCGATCGTGTGGGCCAGCCCGTCGGAGTCGATACCGGTCCTGGTGCCCAGCTCGGCAAGGTCGGCCGAGGCCCAGAACCAGTCCGGAACCGGCTCGCCTGGCGCGACACCCAAAAAGCCGTATCGCTTCAGATGCAGAGCGTCGAAGACGATCCACGCGGGATCGTTGACGTATCCGTCGCGCGGATCGAGGTAGTGGAAGGCGCCGGCCATCGAGTTGTAATCGCACGCCTCGTTGACAAACCGGCGACCGGCACGGTTGACGATGATGCTGCGCGGACGGGTCCGTTCCAGCCGGACGCTGCGGCTGCGTTGCTGTCCGTCGATCGTGTCGCCCGGGATCTGCACGATCGGCACCCACCACGCTTCTCCCATATTGGCCAAGTCGGCGCCGTGCGCCATCGCCATGCGCAGCCCGTCGCCGGTGTTGTTGGGCGGCGAGACCGCCCCGTGCATCGGCCCGCGCAGGAAGGCGTTGACCCGCACAGGATCCCACTCGAAGCCGCCGCACGCCAAGATCACCGCGCGCCGGGCGCGAACGGTCACACTGTCCCCGCCGCAGGCGATCCGCACGCCGGTGATCCGACCCGAGTCGGCAATGAGTTCCTCGGCGCGCGCACCGGTTTGCGGCACAACGCCACAGTCCAGTAATCCCTTGAGCAGTCCGGCCACAAGCGCGGTGCCGGCAACGCACACCTCGCCGGCCTGTTCGTCGACCGATGCGTGCAGGCGGGCACGGGTTTCGGCGTCGAACCCGACGTTCGACCAATCCGCGGGAAACGACGTGATCCGCTCCCGCCAGTCGCCGAGCTGAGTCAGGTCGAACGGGGTGGCGTTCAGCGATCGTCCACCGGAAGGCCGCCCGCCGGGCAGCTCGGGCTTGTAATCGGGGAAGCCGGCGGCTATTTCGAAGTGCAGCGGGCTATGCGCCTCGACGAAGTCGAGCATGGCCGGGCCGGTGCGCACAAATGTTTCGACCAGCACGTCGTCCATCGACCCGAGAGATTGCGCACGCAGGTACCGCAATGCATCGGCCACCGTCAGTTCCCCCTCCGGGCAACGGTTGTGCGCGGGAATCCACACCACACCGCCAGAAACGGCAGTGGTGCCGCCCACGGCCGGCGCCTTCTCGTATAGCGCCACCGACGCGCCGTTGACGGCGGCGGTCAGTGCGGCAGTGAGTCCCGCGCCTCCGCTGCCGAGCACGACGACGTCGAATTCATGGCTCTCTGAAGGCATGCGGTCACAGTCCTTTCAGCTCAGAATCGCCGATAGTTGCTTGGCCGCGTTGATAACTGCATCCTTGCCGCGTATCACCACGTCCTCGCGGTGAGAGATCAGGTTGATGCACGTCGGCGGTGACGGCGCGTCGCGGTGGACGGGAACCGCCAAGCCATAAGTGTTCGGCTCGATCTCTCCGTGCGTGATAACCCAGCCCTGCCTTCGGGCTCGGGTGACCAGGTCGCGTTCGCCCGGGCGCGGGGGCATGCTGGCCAACAATGCGATGCCGGCGGCTCCCCGGTTCAGCGGATACCTGCTGCCCTCGTGAAAGGCGAGCTGGTAGGCGACGTGGGTGGGCACGATCACCGCGATCGCCACCTGCTGATCACCTTCTGCGACGAGCAACGACACCGTGGTGCCCAGGTCGTCGGCGAGCGCGCGCAGGATCGGCAGGCTCAGTTGGCGCAGGTTGCGGTCGAACGATGCACCCAGCACAGCCAGGCCCGCGGCCGGCCGGTAACGGCCGTCTTCCCCTTTTGCGACCAGCCGGAATTCGGCCAGCGTGGTGAGCAGCCGATAGGCGATCGTCCGGTGCACCTCGAGGCCGCCGGCAACCTCCTGCACGTTGAGCCCCGCCGGGGCTGCGGCGACAAGCTGCAATGCAGTCAGGCCCCTGGCCAGGGTCTGCGAACCGTTCATGGCCTCGGCCCATCCTTGACAGACGACGGCTTGAGAGTGATGCTCTTATATATACAGCACACTAATGTGCGATATTAGCACACACTGCTGGCAGAAATCGAGAATCGAATTTCCGCGAAGGCAAGAGAGGACCCGTGGCGGAATACGAGAGCATCTGGAGCGATCTTCAAGGTGTCCCGTTCACACAGGGCTACCTCGACGCCGGCGGGATCCGAACCCGCTACTTGCACGCGGGCGACGCAGATGACAAACCGGTCCTGGTGTTGCTGCACGGATCAGGCGGACACGCCGAAGCTTACGTGCGCAATCTGGAGGCGCACGCCGAACACTTCTCCACCTTGGCCATCGACATGCTGGGGCACGGTTATACCGACAAGCCCGGCCACCCGCTCGAGATTCCGCATTATGTCGAGCATCTGATGGCGGTGCTGGACGCGATCGGGGCCGAACGCGCGAGCCTGTCCGGTGAGTCGCTCGGCGGATGGGTGGCAGCCCGCGCCGCCGTCGATCATCCCGACCGGATCGACCGGCTCGTGCTCAACACAGCCGGCGGTTCCCAGGCCGATCCGCAAGTGATGCAGCGGATCATCACGTTGTCCATGGCCGCAGCCGAAAACCCGACCTGGGAGACCGTGCAGGCGCGCATCAAGTGGTTGATGGCCGACAAGTCGAAGGACTACGACGACCTGGTCGCAAGCCGCCAACGCGTCTACCGCCAGCCAGGTTTCGTTGCCGCTATGCGCGACATCATGGCACTGCAAGACCCCGAGATACGGGCGCGCAATCTGCTCGGCCCGGCCGAGTACGGCTCGATTACCGCGCCGACCCTGGTGCTGTGGACCAGCGACGACCCGACCGCCGACGTCGAGGAAGGCCGCCGCATCGCCTCGATGATCCCTGGCGCGCGCTTCGAGGTGATGCCGGGCTGCGGACACTGGCCGCAATACGAGGACCCCAAGACCTTCAACCGACTCCATCTCGATTTCCTGTTGGGCCGTTGACGTGACCGATGTCGACGTCGTTGTGGTAGGTGCCGGCCCGGTCGGGCTGACATTAGCCAATATCCTTGGCCTGCAAGGCGTGCGGACGCTGATACTCGAAGAGCGGGAAACGCTGATCGACTATCCCCGCGGTGTCGGGCTCGACGACGAAGCCTTGCGCACTTTCCAGGCGATCGGCCTGGTCGATCGCATCCTGCCGCACACGGTGCCCAACCAGATTCTGCGGTTCGTCGACGCCAAGCGCCGGGTCCTCGCCGAGATGGCCCCGGCGGACGCCCGTTTCGGGTGGCCTAAACGCAACGGGTTCGTGCAGCCACTCGTCGACGCCGAATTACTCAGCGGCCTCGACCGATTCGAGCACGTCGAATTGTGGTGGCACCGCCCGATGACCTCGTGTTCGGAAACGGCCGACGATGTCACTGTCGAAGTCGGCGGCGACGGGGAGCCCACTGTGCGGGCGCGCTACGTCGTGGGCTGCGACGGCGGTCGCAGCGCAACGCGGCGGATGATGGGCGTGTCCTTCGACGGGACGACGTCGTCGACGCGCTGGCTGGTCGTGGACATCGCCAACGATCCGCTCGGCCATCCCAACAGCGAGGTCGGCGCCGACCCGCGGCGCCCGTACGCCTCGATCTCCATCGCCCACGGAATCCGGCGCTTCGAGTTCATGATCCACGCCGACGAAACTGACGAAGAGGCCGAGGATCCGGCGTTCCTCGCCCGCATGCTGGCGCCCTTCGTGCCGTACCCGGAGCGCGTCGACGTCATCCGCCACCGGATCTACACCCATCACTCGCGGATTGCGGGCGCTTTTCGTCGCGGCCGTCTGCTGCTGGCCGGCGATGCCGCGCATCTGATGCCGGTGTGGCAGGGCCAGGGTTACAACAGCGGGATCCGCGATGCCGCCAACCTGGGCTGGAAGCTGGCCGCGGTGGTAACTGGACGGGCCGGCGATGCGCTGCTCGACACCTACGACGTGGAGCGGCGCAAGCATGCTCGCGCGATGATCGACCTGTCGACAATGGTGGGGCGGGTCATCTCGCCGACGGATCGCAGGGTCGCCACGGCGCGTGATCTGCTGGTCCGCGCGGCGTCAGTTATGCCGTCGCTCAAACGATATGTGCTGGAGATGCGGTTCAAGCCGATGCCGCGTTATGAGCATGGGGCCGTCGTGCACACCGACCCTCACTCGGACTCGCCGGTCGGCACCCTGTTCATCCAGCCGCGTGTCGATACCCGCGAGTCCCAGAACGTGCTGCTCGACGATGTTCTCGGCGGCTGGTTCGCGGTGCTGTGTTGGAACAACAACCCCCGCGAAATCCTGGGCGCCGCAGCGTTTTCTCAGTGGAAGGCTTTGGGTGCGCGGTTCGTGGCAGCACGTCCGCTGGCCCAACTGCACTGGACCGGTCACGACGACCCCAACGTTGTGGTCGTCGGGGACCGGGACGGTGAACTCAAGAAATGGTTTGACAGCCACCGCGATTCCGTGCTGTTTCTGCGCCCCGATCGGTGCATCGCCGGCGCCTGCATCGCGCAGCGTGCAAGGGAGCTGAGCGCCTCGCTCTTCGACATCCTCACCTTGAGCGGAGGAGGTGATTTCGACGGTGACGCTGGCCCTGTGCTGTACGTCCCACAGCCCGATGCTGAATCTGCCCGGGCCGTCGCAGGACCTTCTTGACGACGTCAACTCCGCGCTCGAGCAGGCCCGGGAATTCGTCCGCGACTACGACCCCGAGCTCGTGGTCATCTTCGCCCCGGACCACTACAACGGGTTCTTCTACAAGGTCATGCCGCCGTTCTGCATCGGCACGCGCGCCCAAGGGGTCGGTGACTACGGAACCTACGCCGGCGAGCTCAATGTCGCCGAAAACGTCGCCACCGACTGCGCCAAAGCTGTTCTCGCCGCGGGTGTCGACATCGCGGTATCGGCCGACATGGATGTCGACCACGGCACCGTGCAACCGCTCGAGAAGCTGTTCGGGGATGCCACTGCGCGCCCGATCGTGCCGATCTTCATCAACGCGGTGGCCACGCCGCTGGGCCCGCTGCAGCGGTCCCGGGCCCTCGGTGCCGCTGTCGGCAACTACCTGGCAACCCTGGATCAGCGGGTGTTGATCGTGGGATCCGGTGGGCTGTCGCATGATCCGCCCATGCCGTCGCTGGCGACCGCGACGCCGGAGGTTGCCGATCGGATCGTGCGCGGCCGTCCCATCACGTCCGAGCAGCGGCTCGCCCGGCAAACGGCGGTGATGGAGGCAGCCCACAAGTTCGCCGTGGGGCGCAGCGACCGCCGGCCGCTGAACCCTGCCTGGGACCACCGCTTCCTGGAAATCCTCGACGGGGGACAGCTGGCCGATCTGGATCACTGGTCCAACTCGTTCATCTCACACGAAGGCGGCGACTCCGCTCACGAAATCCGCACCTGGGTAGCCGCATTCGCCGCTCTGGCTGCCCTGGGCCCATACCGGACCATGGTTCGCTACTACAAGCCGGCTGCCGAGTTGATCGCCGGATTCGCCGTCCGAACGGCGGTGCCGGCGCCGTGAATGTCGACGTGCTCGTGGTCGGGTCTGGTGGCGGTGGAATGACCGCCGCGTTGACCGCTCACGCATCCGGTCTGGACACCCTGGTGGTCGAGAAGTCGCACCACTTCGGCGGTTCCACCGCCCTGTCGGGTGGCGGCATCTGGGTTCCGGGCGCACCGGCGCAACGGCGAGAGGGGTACACCCCGTCGGCCGAGGGCGTCGTGAAGTACTTGCGCCAGATCACCGGAGGTCAGGTCAGCGAGGCGCGGATACGCCAGTACGTCGACTCGGCACCGAAAATGATGGCGTTCCTCGAACAGCTCAGCGACTGGCTGCAATTCGTGTGGAAGCCCGGATACGCCGACTACTACCCGGAATTGCCCGGCGGCTCCGAACTCGGCAGCACCATCAACGTGCCGCCGATCGATTTGCGCGCCCTCGGCGAGGATGAACAGCGCCTGCTGCAACCACTGGCGCTGGCCCCCCGCGGAATCTGGCTGGGCCCAAAGGAGCTTCGATCGTTCTATCAGGTCCGCCAGTCCTGGACGGGCAAGGCGGTGCTGGTCAAGCTGGTGTGGCGGATGATCAGGGCGCGCGTCTTCGACGAACGCGTCGCCGCGATCGGCCAATCCCTGGCCGCGCGGCTGCGGCTGGCGATGAAAGAACGCGGTATCCCGCTGTGGCTGGACGCGCCCATGACGCAGCTGACCACCGATGCCGACGGGTCGGTGACCGGCGCTGTCGTCATCAAAGACGGTGCGGCGCAGCAGATCAACGCCCGGCGCGGGGTCATCCTAGCGACCGGAGGTTTCGACCACGACCTGCCCTACCGCAAAGAGCACCAGTCGGTCGTGGACCACGACTGGAGCTTCGGCAACCCGGCCGCCACCGGCGACGGTATCCGCGCCGGGCAACAAGTCGGCGGGTCCACCGATCTCCTGGACGAGGCCTGGTGGTTTCCCGCGATCCAATGGCCCGACGGCAGGCTGCAATTCATGCTCAACGAGCGCATGATGCCGTCGCAGTTCGTCGTCAACGGTGCCGGGAAGCGCTTCATCAACGAGGCTGCGCCCTACATGGACTTCGGCCACGCCATGATCGAGGGGCAGAAGTCCGGCGTGACCCACATCCCGTGCTGGCTGATCACCGACCACCGGTCCTGGAACCGCTACGTCATCGCCGGGCATCTTCCGCTACCGAAGATCCCCGGCGCACCCGTGCCGACCGGTCGCAAGGTACCCCAAGACTGGCTGGAGTCCGGGGTGGTCAAAGCTGCGAGCAGCTTCGAGGAACTGGCCACCAAAATCGGCGTCCCGCCCGCCCAATTAGGCGACACCGCAGCCCGTTTCAACGAATTGGCCCGCACCGGCCACGACGACGACTTCAACCGCGGCGATTCCGTCTACGACAACTACTACGGCGATCCCACCCTGCCCAATCCCAATCTGCATCCGCTGGGCAAGCCGCCGTACTACGCGTTTCGCATCATCCTCGGCGACCTGGGCACCTCCGGCGGCTTGCGCACCGACGAATATGCCCGCGTCCTGCGCCCCGACGACACAGTGGTGCCCGGTTTGTATGCCGTCGGCAACACCGCAGCCGCTCTGATGGGGCGCAGCTACGCCGGCGCCGGGGCAACAATCGGTCCCGCCATGACGTTCGGCTACGTCGCAGCTCGACACATCGCGAACGAAATCAGGACCGCCCCAAGCGAATCGACGTCACAACGGAGGTAACAGCATATGAAGATTTCGCTCTTGCACGAATTTCCACTGCCGCGCCCGTGGGCACCCGACGACGAGCACAAGCTTTTCCAGGACGGTCTCGACGAGGTCGAGTTGGCCGACAAGGCCGGCTTTTCCACCGTGTGGCTCACCGAACACCACTTCCTCGAGGAGTACTGCCACTCGACGGCGCCGGAGATATTTCTCGCGGCGGCGAGCCAACGAACCAAGAACATCCGGCTTGGCTTCGGCATCATGCACCTTCCGCCGCCGGTCAACCATCCGGCGCGGGTCGCCGAACGCATCGCCACCCTCGACCTGCTCTCCAACGGACGAGTGGAGTTCGGCACGGGCGAGTCGTCGTCGGTCGGTGAATTGGGCGGGTTCGGCATCGATCCCGCCGACAAGCGGGCGATGTGGGAGGAGGCGCTGGACGTCGCAATCCGCTGCATGATCGAGGAGCCGTTTACCGGGTTCAGGGGACGCCACGTCGTCATGCCACCCCGCAACGTTGTTCCCAAGCCGTTGCAGAATCCGCACCCTCCGGTGTGGGTCGCCTGTACGCGGCCCGCCTCAGTGCAGATGGCTGCGCAAAAGTGCATCGGCGCACTGAGTTTCGCGTATACCGGGCCAGGGCCGCTGACCGAACGCGTCAACGGCTACTACAAGGAATTGGAAGAACACGGCGCCCCGGTGACACCGCAGATCAATCCGAACATCCTCGCGATCGGCGGTGACCTGTCCATGATGGTCGCCCCGACCGACGAGCAGGCAGTCGAACGCATCGGAAAAGGCGGCGGGTTCTTCGCGTTCGGCATCATGCACTACTACATGACCGGTATGCACACACCCGGCCGGACCGGCGTCTGGAAGAGATATCTCGAAGAGATCGAAAAGGATCCGACCATCGCCTACGGGCCCGGCCGAGGCCCGATCGGCAGCCCCGCCACAGTCCGCGAATTCCTTCGCGGCTACGAGGAAAGCGGCGTGGACGAGCTCATCCTGCTGCTCACACCACGCAGCCACGAGGCGACGATGGAATCGATCGAGCTGATGGGAAAGCAGGTGTTGCCCGAGTTCATCGAACGCGACGAGAAGGCAAGGGCCGAAAAGGCGAAGCGGCTCGAACCCATCATCGAAAAGGTCGAGGCGCGCCGGGCCGAATCGCAAGCTCCGGAGTTCGACGAAAGCTATGCGTTCGGCGGCCTGCCCACTGGTCGGGACCACTACACCGCGAACGAGGTGTCGCTGGCGATGGACGAGATGAACGCCGGCATCGAGCAAGCCGCCCAGAAACTCAAGGAAGAAGGGTGGGCCAGCAGAAACCCGGCCGCCGACCAGCAGCGAACCACGTGAACCATGGGACGGATCGACGAACTTTGGCGCTACGACGGCCGCCGGGCGGTAGTGACCGGATGTTCGTCGGGCATCGGCGCGCACGTCGCAAAGCAGCTTACCGAGCTCGGCGCCGACGTGGTCGGACTAGACATGCGCCAGCCCACGTTCGAGATCGCCGAATTTCACGAGCTTGACCTCACCGAGCCGGCGTCCATCGACCGTGCCGTCACCGCGACCGGCAGTCAGGTCGATTCGTTGTTCAACGTCGCCGGCGTCTCCTCGGGGATCGGTGACCCGTTGCGCGTCGTGACCATCAACTTCCTGGGCCTGCGCCACCTCACCGAGGCCATCACGCCCAAGATGTCGGCGGGTTCTACCGTCGTGAGCGTGTCCTCGCTCGCGGCTGCCTCCTACCAGGAGCATCGAAAGGAGGTGGCCGGGCTGCTGCATACGCAGACGATGGCCGAGGGGATAGATTGGTGTCGCGCTCATCCCGACGCACTGGCCGACGGCGGCTACCGGTTGTCGAAAGAGGCCATCATCCTCTACACGATGAAGAAAGCTGTCCCATTGGGGGCCAACGATATTCGCATCAACTGCACCGGGCCGGGCGTCACCGAGACCCCGATCCTCGATCAGCTGCGCAGCGCGTACGGTCAGCAGTACCTGGATGACATCCCCAAACCACTGGGCCGCAATGCCGAGCCCGCCGAACAGGCCGCAGTGCTGGTGTTCTTGAACAGCCGAGCGGCCAGCTACATCACCGGCCAAGTCGTATGGGTCGACGGAGGAAACATCGGCGCTGCCATCGCCCGCGACCTCGAGAAGGGACCGGCTCCGTGGCCAGCCTGACCGAGTTTCGCCGAGTCGCCCGCGACGTCTGCAACTGGGGCCGCTGGGGTGAGAGCGACGAACTGGGCACGTTGAACTTCATCACCGCGGAGAAGGTCGCGGAAGCGGCAACCCTGGTCAAGCATGGCAAGGTGTTCCCACTCGGCGTCGACTTCGGGTCGGGCGGCCCGCAGGGCGCGTTTGAGTTCCGGCACAACCCGATGCACGTCATGACGGTCGACGGGGGTGACGCCAGCACGCTGCTTCGCTACGGCCCCGAGTGGGCCCGCAATACCGTGGCGCGCCAACTGAGCGGGTACTTCCAGGACAACCCGTTTCGGTTCAACGACGACATGATCATCATGCCGCTGCAGGCGGCCAGCCAGTGGGATGCGTTGTCTCACGTCTACTACGACGACCAGCTCTACAACGGCTTTCCGGCAAGCTCGGTGACCAGCTTCGGGGCGTACCACTGCGGTATCGACAAGGTCGACGGCAAAGGCATCACGTCTCGCGGTGTGCTGCTCGACCTCGTCCGGCACCGCGGCGTGGAAACCTTTCTCGAGCCGGGCAATCCGGTCACGCCCGAGGAACTGGACGAAGTCGTACGGGCTCAGCATGTGAGCGTCGGGCGCGGTGACATCGTCGTGATCCGCACCGGCTGGTGGGCAAGGTTTCTGGCCACCGGCGACGGCAGCGAGCCTGGATCCGGGCTGGATTGGCGGTGTGCATCGTGGTTCTACGACCACGACGTCGCGGCGGTCGCCGCCGACAACCTCATGGTCGAAGATCCGGTATCCGGGGTCGAGGGCACGTTTTTGCCGATGCACATGCTCTGCCTGCGCGACATGGGCTTGATGCTCGGCGAATACTGGGACCTCACCGCGCTGGCCGAAGACTGCGCCAACGACGGTGTCTACGAATTCCAGCTCATCGCCCCACCGCTGAGAGTCGTTGGCGCCGTGGGCTCGCCAGTGAATCCGATCGCCATCAAGTAAGTAGGTGCGTTCATGACTGCAAGCAAGACCCAAGGACCGCTCATCGTCGGGATCGGTGGCACCTTACGGCCGAACTCGTCGACCGAACGGGCACTGCGGTACTGCCTGGCGGCCGTCGAGCGACAAGGCGGGCGCACCAAGCTGTACTGCGGCAAGGATCTCGATCTGCCGATGTACAGTCCGCACGAGCTGGAACGCACCCCGAAAGCTGCGGAATTGGTCCGCGCGCTTCGCGATGCCGACGCTGTCGTGGTGGCCTCGCCCGGATACCACGGCAGCGTGTCGGGGCTGATCAAAAACGCCCTCGACTACATCGAAGACTTGCGAGAAGACCAGCGCGTCTATCTCGACAACACCCCTTGGGGCTGCATCACCTGTGCGTACGGCTGGCAGGCCTCCGTCGGTACGCTCAACCATCTGCGCAGCATCGGACACGCGCTGCGTGCCTGGCCGACCCCACTCGGTGTGGCGATCAACTCCGCGGACCGGATCTGGGACGAGAACGGCGAATTGACCGATATGACGATCAAGAGCCAACTTGAGTTGCTCGCAACGCAATTGGTCACGTTTGCACCTCCTGCCCGCGGGACGGAATGAGTACGGGCATTCAGCGAAAAACGGCAGTAGTCGACGGGCTGCTCACCCACTACTTAGAGGCCGGGCACGGCGACCCGGTGGTGTTGCTGCACGGCGGCGAATTCGGCGCCAGCGCCGAAATCGGTTGGGAACGCAACATTGCGGCGCTGGCCGAGCACCATCGCGTCATCGGCCCGGATCTGTTGGGCTTCGGCGAGTCTGCGAAAGTCATCGACTTCAACGACGGGCGCGGCATGCGGATTCGGCATGTTGCGCGGTTGTGCGTCGAGTTGGGGATCAACTCCGCGCACTTCGTCGGCAACTCGATGGGTGCCATCATGCTGCTCACCGACGCGACGTCGGATGCGCCGCGGCTGCCGGTGCGGAGCATGGTGGTCATCTGCGGCGGCGGAGAGCTCCAGCGCAATCAGTACATGCAGGCGCTCTACGAGTACGACGCGACCCTGCCGGCCATGCGCCGCATCGTCGAGGCATTGTTCTACGACCCCAGCTATCCCGCCGACGACAAGTACGTGCGGCGCCGTTACGAGTCGAGCACCGCTCCTGGAGCGTGGGAGGCGGTGGCCGCGGCGCGGTTTCGCCGCCCCGGTGCGCCGCCGCCGCCCGCTGCGTCCAGCGCACGACCGTACGAGCGCATCGACGTGCCCACGCTGGTCGTGGAGGGAGGCGACGACAAACTCCTACCGGCCGGATGGGCCGCCGAAATCGCCAAGCAGATCGACGGCGGCCGCCGGGAGGTGGTAGATCGTGCCGGCCACTGCCCGCAAATCGAGAAGGCCGACGTAGTCAACGAACTTCTGCTCGATTTCCTCTAGCGGCGCGCGACCGTTCACGCTCCGTTCACCTCCGAACCGCCGTATATTCGCGGTGTGTTCAACCACCGGTTCGGCGCCGCGCTGAGTGTGCTGGCTGTCAGCGCACTGGTGTTATCGGGCTGCGGTAGCAACGCAAACACGTCGTCGGCGGGATCCAACGGCGGGTCGACACCAGTCAATTGCGGCGGCAAGAAGAAACTCCATGCCAGCGGATCGACCGCGCAAGTTCACGCCATCGAACAATTTGTCTACGCGTATATCCGGGCATGCCCCGGCTACACGCTCGACTACGCGGCAAACGGCTCGGGCAAGGGGGTGGAGCAGTTCACCAGTAACGAAACTGATCTGGCGGGTTCCGATAAGCCGCTGAATCCGACGAAGGGTGAGCCCGACCGAGCAGCGGCGCGGTGCGGTTCGCCGGCGTGGGACCTGCCGGCAGTGTTCGGCCCGATCGCGATCACCTACAACGTCAAAGGCGTGAGCACGCTGAACCTGGACGGCCCGACCACGGCGAAAATCTTCAACGGCGGCATCACGATGTGGAACGACCCGGCAATCCACGCGCTCAATAGCGATACCGACCTTCCCGCAACACCTGTACACGTCATCTTCCGCACCGACAGGTCCGGTACCACAGCCAACTTCCAGGACTACCTCGACGACGCATCCAACGGCGCTTGGGGCAAAGGCACCGGCGAGACTTTCCATGGCGGTGTCGGCGACGGGTACAACGGCAATGACGGCACGTCAGCTGCGGTGAAGAGCACCGACGGGGCGGTCACTTACAACGAGTGGTCATACGCGGTGGGTCGTCAGCTGAGCATGGCGCAAATCATCACGTCAGCCGGCTCCGATCCGGTGGCGATCACCACCGACTCCGTCCGCAAGACGATCGACGGGGCCAGGTTCAAAGGACAGGGCAATGACTTGGTGCTCGACACGACGTCGTTCTACAAGCCGACGCAGTCCGGCGCCTATCCGCTGGTGCTGGCGACGTATGAAATAGTCTGTTCCAAGTATCCGGATTCCGCCACCGGGGCGGCTGTAAAAGCGTTTATGCAAGCCACAATTGGCGCCGGTCAAGACGGCTTGGACCAGTACGGATACATTCCGCTGCCGGACTCGTTCAAAAACAAACTCGCCACGGCGGTGAACGCAATCGCGTGAAACAGAGTCACGGTGGTAACGCTGCGGCCGGCCGTGGTCGTCTCGCTCACCTGGGCGGGGGAAGGGAGCATCGATGGTGAGCAACCCCCAGCTTTCGCGGGTCGGATCACGGTTTGGGCCGTATCAACTCTTGCGGCTGCTGGGCCGCGGCGGGATGGGCGAAGTCTACGAAGCCGAGGACACCCGCAAACACCGCGTGGTGGCCTTGAAGCTGATCTCGGGGCAATTCTCGGGCAACCCGGTGTTCCGCGCGCGCTTGCAACGCGAGGCCGACGCCGCCGGCCGGCTGACCGAGCCCCATGTGGTCCCGATCCATGACTACGGCGAGCTCGACGGCCAGTTCTACGTGGAAATGCGTTTGATCGACGGCATCTCGCTACGCAACGTTCTGCTGCGGGAGGGTCCAATGCCCCCCGCACGGGCGGTTGCGATCCTGAGTCAAGTGGCCGCCGCGCTGGACGCCGCGCATGCCGCCGGCGTCACGCACCGAGACGTCAAACCGGAAAACGTCTTGATCACCGGAAACGACTTCGCCTATTTGGTGGATTTCGGTATCGCCCGCGCTGCCACCGACCCGTCGCTGACACAGACCGGGATCGCGGTCGGCACCTACAACTACATGGCACCCGAGCGCTTCAGCGGCAACGAGGTGACACACAGCGCCGATATCTATTCGCTGGCCTGTCTGTTGAACGAGTGTGTGACCGGGGCGCCTCCGTATCCAACGGACAGCATGGAGCGGCTGATCGCCTCGCATCTGATGCAACCGCCGCCGCGGCCCAGCCAGCTCCGACCCGGACAGGTTCCACCGGCGTTAGACCAGGTGATCGCCAAGGGTATGGCCAAAAATCCGGCAGAGCGTTATCGCAGCGCCGGTGAATTCGCCCGGGCCGCCCACGATGCGCTGACCACCTCCGAGCAGCACCAGGCCGCAACGATTCTGCAGCACAGCGAGGAAGAAACCCGGCCGTCGCGCGCCCTGGGAGCCGATCCCCGGACGGGCCGTGCGCCGGCGCCCCCCGGCGGCGGTGCGACGATGGCTCGTCGTTCGCCATCGGGCACGTCGCCGGGGATGCCGACGGGAGGATGGTCACCGACTCCCGCGCCAAACAGCCTGCCGGAGTGGCTGCAACCCACCGAGCACCGCCAGGGCAGGCGGGGCATTCTGATCGGCGCTGCTTTGCTCGTCGTTATCGCGGTGGTCGCCGCGGTCGCATACCTGGTGTTGTCGCCGCCGCACGGCAAGCAGTCGGCGTCGGGAGAAACCGTGCTTCCCTTCAACGGTCTCAACTTCCGCCTCTCCCCGGGTGGGGTTGCGCTGGACAGCGCCGACGGTGTCTACGTCACCAATCAGGGCATGTACGGCCGGGTGGTGAAGCTGCCGGCCGGGTCGAGCACTCCGGCGGTGCTGCCGTTCTCCGGCCTTTACGAGCCGCAAGGCATCGCGGTCGACAGCTCCGGCGCCGTGTACGCCACCGACTTCAACAACAGGGTGGTGAAGTTGCCCGCTGGGTCGAACAACCAGAGCGATCTACCGATTACGGGTCTCAACTACCCCGAGGGAGTAGCGGTGGATACCGCCGGCAACGTGTATGTCGCCGACCGCGGCAACAACCGGGTGGTGAAGCTGGATATCGGCTCGAGCACGCAGTCCGACCTGCCGTTCACCGACCTCAATCACCCGGACGGTGTCGCGGTGGACAACGCGGGCAACGTCTACGTCGTCGATACCGACAACAACCGGGTGGTGAAGTTGGAGGGCGGCTCGAACCAGACCGTGCTGCCCTTCACTGGCCTCAGCGTGCCCTGGGGCGTCGCGGTGGACAAGGCCGGCAATGTGTACGTGACCGAACACGACGACAGCAAGGTAGTGAAACTGACGGCGGGATCGAACGCCACGAGCGTGCTGCCGTTCACCGGTCTCAACACTCCGCTCGACGTGGTGGTCGACAACTCCGGCAATGTGTATGTCGCCGACCGGGGCAACGACAGGGTGGTGAAGCTGCCACCGAGCTGACTCGGAGCTATCGCACTCTTCCTGCCCAGACTCGGATCACTGCGGCGACCAGGTTCACGGCGGCCACCACGATGATCAGGGTCAGCGCGGCACCCCAAACCCGGAGGTAGCCGGCATGTTCGGGGTTGTCGAGTTCGGTGTAGATCAACAGCGGCAGCGACGCCATGTTGCCGTTGAAGATGTCGTAGTTGATCGATCGGCTGTAGCCGACCAGCACCAGCACCGGAGCGGTTTCGCCGATGATCCGCGCGATCGACAAGAAGACACCGGAGATGATGCCCGGCGCGGCGGTAGGGATGACGACTCGCACGATCGTCTTCCATTTCGGAATCCCTAACGCGTAGCTGGCTTCTCGCAGTTCATCGGGCACCAGTTTGAGCATCTCCTCGGTGGCCCGCACCACGATCGGCAACATCAACAACACCAACGCCAGCGACACGGCGAAGGCGCTCTGCTCGAACCCCAGGGTGGCGATCCACAGGCTGAAGATGAACAGTGCTGCCACGATCGAGGGCACCCCGGCGAGCACGTCCACCATGAAGGTGGTCAACCGCGTCAGCCGATCAGGGCCGTATTCGGCCAGATACACCCCGACCATCAAGCCCAGCGGGACAGCGATCATGGCGGCCACCACGGCTTGAACCACCGTTCCGTATATCGCGTGGTACACGCCGCCCGCGAATTGCTCTGGTAGCACGCCCCGCAGCGAGTGAGTCCACCAGCCCGACCGGGTGACGGCCCACCAGCCTCGTTTGACAACGACCCACAGCAACCACACCAGCGGCACCATCGCGATGACGAACGAGGTGAAGAAAAGTGTTGTCGCCACGCCGTTTTTGATACGGCGACCGATACTGATGCCACGAAACACCGGTGCTTTGACCGGCTGGTCAAGCGTGAGGCTCATGCGTTGACCTTCCCGCCGGCGATCGCTCGGGCAGCTGCGTTGACGATGAACGTCAGGACGAATAGCGCAAACCCCGCCGAAATATAGGCGCCGGTCGGCAGCGGCTGACTGAATTCCGTGGCGGCCGAAGCGATCTTGGAGGCGAACGTGTACCCGCCGTCGAACAGCGACCAGTTCCCGCCATGCACAGTCGAGCGCAGGATGATCAGCACCGCCACGGTCTCGCCCAGAGCGCGGCCCAATCCGAGCATTGACGCAGCCACGACACCGCTACGGCCGTACGGCAGCACGGTCATGCGGACCACTTCCCATTTCGTGGCGCCCAATGCCTGGGCTGCCTCGATGTGAGTAACTGGCGTCTGCTGGAACACTTCTCGCGACACCGATGTGATGATCGGCAGGATCATCACTGCGAGCACGATGCCGGCCGTGAAGATACTGCCGCCCCCGGCCAACGACACATTGCCTTTCTTGAATAAAAAGAACCATCCCAGTTCGTCGTTGAGAAACGTTGCGACCGGCTCGAGTTGCGGCGCCAGCACGAAGATGCCCCACAACCCGAAGATGATCGAGGGCACCGCGGCCAGCAGATCGACCATTGCGCCGAACACACGCGAAAGCTGTGCCGGCACGTATTGGGCGAGGAACACCGCGATCCCGACTGCGACCGGCATGGCCAACACCAGTGCGAACACCGAACTCAGTACCGTGACCATGAACAGGTCACGGATACCGAACGCCAGGTTGGCGGGGTCGGTGGTGTCGAACCTGGCGCTGGTGAAAAAGTTCGCGTGATTCGCCCGGAGTGACGGCACCGCGCGGAGCAACAGGAATGTGGCGATCAGCGCGATCGCGGTGACGATCGTCAAACCGGCAGCGACCGCGAGCGACTTGAACAGTCGGTCTCCCCACTGCGCCGACCGTGCATCGACCGCTGTCAACGCGGAGGTCGACTCGCCGGGATCGGCCCGGCGGTTTAGCTGTCTTTCGGCCATGACGGCCTCAGACTACGAGATGGCGTTGATCGCGGTCGACAGCCGCGGCTTGAACGCAGCCGGAAGCGGGATGTATCCGTTGTCCGCCAAGCCGTTCTGCCCGGGACCGATGGTGGCTTGCAGAAACGCTTTCACCGCTGTGCCGACCGCCGGGTCAGGGTACTTGGAGCAAACAATCTCGTATGTCGCCAGCACAATCGGGTAGGCGCCGGCCTGCGTCGGCTTGTAGAACGACATCGTGTCGAGCACCAGGTCATTGCCTTGTCCCTTGATCGTCGCCCCCGAAATGGTCTTGCCAACAGAATCGGTGCTGATTGCGACGGGGTTGGGGCTGGCCGACGTGACGATCTGGGCCATGTTCAGCTTTTGCGCCTGGGCGAACGACCACTCGTTGTAGGTAATGGAGCCGTCGGTCCTCTTGACAGCCGCCGATGTGCCGTCATTGCCCTTGGCGCCCTCGCCGACACCGCCGTTGAACGTCTTTCCGCCGCCTTTACCCCACGCGCCGTTGGATGCGGCATCGAGGTACTCCTGGAAGTTGGCGGTGGTGCCGGACTGGTCGCTGCGGAACACGACATGGATCGGCTCAGCGGGCAGGGCGGCGTTGCCGTTCAGCGCCTTGATCGCCGGATCGTCCCAGCTGGTGATGGTGCCGTTGAAGATCTTCGCGGTCGTCGGCCCGTCGAGGGCCAGTGTGGTCACACCTTTGACGTTGTAGGTGACCGCGATCGGGCCGAACACGACCGGCAGGTCCCATGCCGGCGATCCGCAGCGCTGCTGCGCTCGGGTTTGCTCTTCCGGTTTCAGCGGTACGTCCGACCCGCCGAAGTCTGTTTGTTTCCCTAGGAATTCGCTTATCCCGGCACCCGAACCGTTGGCGGTGTAGTTCAACGTCTGACCTGGGCACGCTTGTTCGAACGCATTGACAAAGCGGGCCATCGCGTTGGCCTGGGCTGTCGAGCCGCTGGCCTTCAGCGTTTTGGTGCCGCCGCAGGTGACGTTGGCCGACGACGTACCGGACGTCGGCTGCTGCCCTTGATTGGCGTTGTTCTCGCTGCCACACCCAGACAGCACGAGTGCGCAGGTGGCCACGACACCGAGCGCAGCGCCAAATCGGTTGAGTTTCAAAACGGCTCCTTTGAACGGTTGACGAGCAATACCGATGCTTCTAGCAGATCCGCGAACGCGCGAGGCCAACGCCGAATGGATTCCTGGTTAACATAGGCCCCACCCACCGTCGGCGAACGTATCACGCAGCGGTGGCCTTAGTCGCTGATCGCGCGAACCAGAAGCCACGGCTGTTGTTGTGGACCGAACCGCAGCCGTAGCTTCTGGCTCGCGGCGTTGGCCCCGGCGCCGACCTAAATCAATCGCTTGACTTAACCAGGTGCGCGCAGATTAACTCGTCGATGTGGTCAACGAACTTGCCGGCAAGGTCGCGATCGTCACCGGCGGCGTGTCTGGGATCGGCGCGGGAATCGTCGAAAAGTTCCTCGCCGAGGGCGCCAAGGTGGTAATCGCCGATATCGCCGCCGACAAGGGCGCCGCAATCGCCGAGCACCACGGCGGCAATGCGGTTTTCCGGCGGACCGACACCGCAGAACCCGATCAGATCGGTGAGTTGGTGTCGTTCGCGGTAAAGCGATTCGGCGGTCTCGACGTCATGGTCAACAACGCCGGCATCTCCAGCAGGATGCACCGCAGCTTCCTTGAAGACGACCTCGCTGACTTCCATCGCGTGATGGCGGTCAACGTGCTCGGCGTGATGGCCGGTACCCGCGACGCCGCGCGTCAGATGGCAGCCAGCGGAGGTGGGTCGATCGTCAACATCTCATCGATCGGCGGCATCCAGGCGGGCGGCGGGGTGATGACGTATCGCGCGTCCAAGGCGGCGGTCATCCAATTCACCAAGTCGGCCGCAATCGAATTGGCGCACTATGACATTCGGGTCAACTGCATCGCTCCCGGCAGCATCCCGACGCCGATCCTGGCGTCCTCGGCAAAAGACATGACGCCCGAGCAGGTCGAGCGGTTCGAGCAGGTGACACGGCAGCAGATGCGCGCGGACCGGCCCTTGCAGCGCGAGGGCACACCCGAGGACGTCGCCGAGGCCGCCCTCTATTTCGCCGGCGAGCGGTCTCGCTATGTCACCGGCACGGTGTTGCCGGTCGACGGCGGCACCTCCGCAGGTAAGGCGATCAGGCGCCGTACCACGTCCCAGTAACGCAGATCTCCGTTTAAATCAAGCGCTTGACTTAACACGCCGGACGGGGTTGACTGGGGGTCGTGACCACGGCCAGGAGCGCGCGCACCGAACGTGCCAGCACGACGCAGGAAGCGATCCTGGCTGCGGCCGAGCGGCTGTTCGCCGAGCACGGAGTTTTCGCTGTCTCCAACCGCCAGGTCAGCGAGGCGGCCGGCCAGGGCAACAACGCCGCGGTCGGCTACCACTTCGGCACCAAGACCGACCTGGTGCGGGCCATCGAGGAAAAGCATCGGATACCGATCGAACAGCTGCGCGAGCAGATGGTGGCCGAGCTGGGCGACTCTGCGGACATGCGCGATTGGGTGGCCTGCCTGGTGCGCCCGATGACCGAGCATCTGGCCGCGCTGGGCAACCCCACCTGGTATGCGCGCTTCGCCGCACAGGTGATGACCGACCCCGCCTACCACAACATCGTCGTCAAAGATGCGCTCAGCTCACCGTCGCTGGTGCAAGTGATCGACGGCATCAACAGCTGCCTGCCGGAGCTGCCGGTCGAGGTCCGCGTGGAGCGCAATGTGATGGCCCGAAACCTGTTGGTGCACACCTGCGCGGATCACGAACGTGCGCTGGCCCGCGGCGCATCGGTGCCACGGCCGAGTTGGCACGCAGCAGCGTCGGGCCTCATCGATGCGATCGTCGGGCTGTGGCTGGCGCCCGTCACACCGTTGGAAGGCAGCCGCAGATGAAAGTGACTGTGGATCAAGACAAATGCGCCTCCTCGGGAAACTGTGTGATGCGCGCACCCGAGATTTTTGACCAGCGTGACGAGGACGGCGTCGTCGTGCTGCTCAACCCGAACCCGCCGGCCGACCAAGCCGACGACGCCCGCGCAGCCACTGCAAACTGCCCCGCACTGGCCATCCACATCGAGGAGTGAGAAGTGTCCGACACCCTCACGGGAACTGCAACCGAAGCGGCCGCCACCTTCCCGGAATATCCGATGGCCAGAGACAACGGCTGCCCGTTCGCCCCACCACCGGACGTGCTGGCACTCGGTCAGTCCAAACCGCTGACCCGAGTACGGATTTGGGACGGCAGCACGCCGTGGCTCATTACAGGGTACGAAGCGGTGCGGACGCTGTTCTCCGATCCGCGCGTCAGCGTCGACGACCGGCGTACCGGGTTCCCACACTGGAACGAAGGAATGCTGTCGACGGTGCACAAGCGCCCGCGCTCGGTCTTCACATCTGATGCCGAGGAGCACACGCGCTTTCGCCGGATGCTGTCGCGACCGTTCACGTTCAAACGGGTCGAAGGCCTGCGGCCGGTGATCCAGCAGATCACCGACGAGCACATCGACGCGATGCTGGCCGGCCCGAAACCGGCCGACCTGGTGGCCGCACTGGCCCTGCCGGTTCCGTCGCTGGTGATCAGCCAGCTGCTGGGTGTGCCCTATGAGGACGCCGAGTTCTTCCAGCACCACGCCAACATCGGGCTGGCCCGCTATGCAACCGGCGAGGACACCGCCAAAGGTGCGGCCGGGCTGTCGAAGTATCTGGCAAAGCTGGTCGAGGCCAAGACGGACAATCCGGCCGAGGACGCGGTCTCGGATTTGGCCGAACGGGTCAATGCCGGGGAGATCAGTGTCCGCGAAGCCGCGCAGCTAGGCACCGGGCTGCTGATCGCCGGGCACGAGACCACCGCGAACATGATCGGGCTGGGCGTGTTGGCGCTGCTGGAAAATCCCGATCAGCTGGCCGTTCTGCGTGATGCCGACGACCCGAAGATCGTTGCAAACGCGGTGGAGGAACTGCTGCGTTATCTGTCCATCATCCAAAACGGGCAGCGCCGGGTCGCGATCGAGGACATCGAGATGGGGGGCGAAGTCATCCGCGCCGGCGAGGGCATCATCATCGATTTGGCGCCGGCCAACTGGGATCCTCAGGTGTTCGACGAACCCGACCGGCTCTATCTGCATCGCTCGAAGGCCGGTCAGCATGTCGCGTTCGGTTACGGCAGACACCAATGCGTCGGCCAGCAGCTTGCCCGCGCCGAACTGCAGATCGTGTACCATTCGCTGTTTCGCCGCGTGCCGACGCTGCAACTGGCCGTCTCGGTCCACGACATCCCGTTCAAACACGACCGGCTCGCCTACGGGGTCTACGAATTGCCGGTGACCTGGTAGAACGCCCACACCCGTCAGCCCACGATGACTAACCTCGACACCACGGCGATCCGATTGGAGGGTCAATAATGTCGACTCAAACCGCAAGCGTCTCGCTTTACCCGCCGGAAGGATATGGCGCACCGAAGAATCGACGTGGTCACGCCGACCTCAGCCGTGTGGGTTTGCCCGAAGGGACGGTGGTTTTCTCGGCGGACAACCACATTTCGCTGGCCGAGGACATCTTCTACCAGCGTTTCCCCGACGACCTCAAGGACAAGGCGCCGCGGATCTGGTACGAGGAGGGCGCCTATCAGCTCGGCCGCAAGGGACAGTCGTTTCTACCCGGTGATTTCAGCGCGGTGCTGATGCAATACGACGACCTACCGGGCGCCGGGAGCACCAACATCGAGGCACGAATCCAAGAGTTGCGGGAGGACGGCGTCGAGAAGGAATTGGCGTTCCCCAACGCCGTTCTGGCGCTTTTCCACTACCCGGACAAGCAACTTCGCGAGCTGGCATTCCGGATCTACAACGAGTACATCGCCGAGCTGCAAGAGCGCTCCAACGGCCATTTCTACGGCGCCGGGCTGATCAACTGGTGGGATCCGCAAGGCACTCGGCGGACCCTCTCCGAACTGAAGTCGTTGGGCCTCAAGACATTCCTGTTGCCGTTGAACCCGGGTAAGGACGATGACGGCAACATCATCGACTACGGCAGCGACGCCATGAGCGCAGTGTGGGACGAGATCGAAGACGCCGGCCTACCGGTCACCCACCACATCGGCGAGACCCCGCCGAAAACACCATGCCGGTACAACAGTGTCGTGGTCGGCATGATGATCAACATCGACGGATTCCGGGAAACGTTCTCCAAGTACATCTTCACCGGCATCCTCGACCGCCATCCCAGGCTGCGGATCGGCTGGTTCGAAGGCGGAATCGCCTGGGTGCCATGGGCGCTGCAAGACGCCGAGCACCTGGTGGCGTCGTATCAGCACATGTTCAACCGGCCCCTTGAGCACGACGTCCGCTACTACTGGGACAACCACATGAGCGCGTCGTTCATGGTGGACCGGCTGGGACTGGAGCTGATCGACCGGATCGGGGTCGACAAAGTGATGTGGTCGAGCGACTACCCGCACAACGAAAGCACTTACGGCTATTCGGAAAAGTCGCTGACCGCGGTCGTGAACGCGGTCGGGCCCGAGAGGGCCGCCCGAATCGTCAGCGGCAACATCACCGAATTTTTAGGCCTTTAAGGCGGTTTCGTGACGACATTCATGCAGACACCGTCGTCTGCGCTCGACATCCCGCAGGCACCCGACCTGACCCGGATGCGATCGGAGACCAGTGCTCGGCTGCGATCGGCAATGGGCGACAGTGGTGTCGACGCGTTGGTCCTGCTCGGCAACAGCAACGTCGTCTATGCCACCGGGGTGAGTTGGCCGCTGGGCGACGCCGGCTTGTCCTACGTCGAACGCCCGGTTGCGGTAGTGCTCGCCGACGACCCGTGGCCGCACCTGTTTTTGCCCTTCCGCGAAGGCACCACCTCGGAGTCCGGGCTTCCGGCTGACCATCTGCACGGCCCGGTCTATTTAGAATTCGACGAGGGTGTGCGGCACTTCGCCGAAGTGCTCCGCGATGTGATCCCCGCCGGTGCAGTGGTCGCGGTGGACGAACTCACCGGAGCCATGCGCCGAGCACAACAGCAGTTGTTTCCGTCAGGGCGGCCGGTGGACGCCGCTCAGGTGATCGGCGCAGCCAAGGTCGTCAAAACGCGTGACGAATTAGCCTGTATTCGCAAGGCGTGTCGCATCACCGATGAAGCCATGGTCGATGTCCAGGCGGCGCTTGCCCCGGGGATCCGCCAGATCGACCTATCGGCCAGTTTCTTGCGCCGGGCATTCGAGCTGGGCGCGATGGCCAGCATGCTTGAGCCGATCTGGCAGGTTATGCCGCGTAGCAAAGCAGACGGGGTGTGGACCACACACGGTGACTTGGCGTTGCCACTGTTGACCACCGAGCGCGAACTCGCCGAAGGTGACGTGTTGTGGACCGACGTCAGCATCACCTATCACGGCTATTGCTCCGATTTCGGCCGCACCTGGATCGTCGGCCGCGATCCCACACCACGCCAGCAAGCCCAGTTCGACAAGTGGCGGGAGATCATGGCCGCAGTGCTCGAGGTGCTCCGCGCCGGCACGACCGCCGCGGAACTGGGCCGCGCAGCGACCAAAGCCAACGGCGGCACGCGGCCATGGCTGCCGCACTTCTATCTGGGCCACGGCATCGGGGTGAACGCAGCCGAAGCGCCAATGATCGGAACCGATCTCGGCGATGAGTTCGACGAGAATTTCGTCTTCGAGCCGGGAATGGTGCTGGTGCTGGAGCCGGTGGTGTGGGAGGACGGCACCGGCGGCTACCGCAGCGAAGAGGTCGTCGTCACCACCGAGAAAGGCTGGATTGCGTTGACGGACTACCCATACCATCCTTATGAAAACTGAGGTCCTGCCCGACGAGCGGGCTCTGCGTGTGGGGCGCCGGGAGCGGGCATTCGCCCAGATGGCGGCACACGACCTCGACGTCTTGGTGTTGGGGCGCCAAGCCAACGTGCGCTATGTGGCTGGAGCACCGCAACTGTGGGTGGCCGGCACCCGCCCGTTCGGCCCGACCTGTGTGGTGGTTCGCGAAACCAAGGCGATCCATCTGCTCAGCACCTGGGACGAGGGCGTGCCTGATGACATCCCGCACGAAAACTTGTACGGCATCGCGTGGAACCCGATGAACACCATCTCGGTGCTGCAACGCATCGACGGGGCGGCGACCGCGAAACGCGTTGGCACCGACGCGCTTTCGCCGGGATTTGCCCAGCTGCTGCCGATGGCCTTCCCCAACGCGCAGCTGGTCGACGGGGAGCCGGCCATGCGCTACGCTCGCCGCATCAAGACACCGGAAGAGGTGCAGGCCCTGCGCGAGGCAATACGGGTGGCCGAGCACGCGTTGGCGGCGGCGGTGGCCGAGCTGCGCCCCGGAGTCAGCGAGAACACCTTGGCCGGTGTCCTGCTGGAGGCCATGACGGCAGGCGGGGTGAGCACCCCGTCAATCCAGGACGTCGCATGGGTGACCTCACGCGATCACCCGTGGCGGCGGGGGAGCGACGACGGGTTGGTGCGCTCCGGCGATCTGGTGGCGTTGTCCGCGGGCGTGCTCGCCGGCGGCTACACCGGCGAGGTCGGCCGCACGTGGCCGGTCGGCGAACCGGACGCAGCCCCGGGCCTGTACCGGCGTTGGGAGGCGTTGTGGCACAAGCTCTACGATGCGTGCCGGCCCGCAGCACCGGCCAGCGACCTGCTGGCCGCTTACCAAGCCGCAGGCGAGCCGCTGCCGCCCATGCCGGTAGCGCGCGGGTTGGGCATGGGATTCGACCCTCCGGTCGTTTCCCAGCATCTGCCCGCGACCGCCGCCGATGAACGGCTGGAGCCCGGCATGGTGCTCGCGGTCACCGGCTACATCTGGGAGCGCGGCGTCGGAGCGGTGTTCGGCCGCGAGGCTGTGCTGGTTACTCCCGACGGCCCTGAGGTGCTTACGACGAGTCCGAACGCTGCGGTGGGCGTGCCGAATGGTTGAGAGCCAACGTCCTTCGCCGGAGGAAATCATCCTCTACGCGAAGGATCCGGAAACCAAGATCGCGACGATCACATTCAACCGGCCCGAGTTCCTCAATGCGCCCATTTCGGCGGCGCGACTGCGCTACGCCGATCTGCTGCACGCCGCCACCGTCGACGACGATGTCAAGGTGGTGGTCATTCGCGGTGTCGGCGACGACTTCGGCAGCGGCGCTGATCTTCCGGAGTTCATGGAAGGCCAAGTCTCGCCCGATTTCCGGCTGGCCGAACTGCGGCTCGAAAACGACGGAATCCGCTACCCGCCCAAAGGATCGTTTCGTTACGGCGCGACGATCAGCGCATGGTTTGCGAACCCGCAGGCCGGAAACCGTGCGCTGCAGGACTTCAGGAAAATCAGCATCGTCGAGGCGAAAGGCTACTGCTACGGCTGGCATTTCTACCAGGCCGCCGACGCCGACCTGGTGATCTCTTCCGACGACGCGCTCTTCGGGCACCCGTCTTTCCGGTATTACGGGTGGGGCCCGCGGATGTGGACGTGGGTCCAAACCATGGGGCTGCGCAAGTTTCAGGAAATGGTGTTCACCGGACGCCCATTCACCGCCGAGGAGATGTTCCAGTGCAACTTCCTCAACAAGGTGGTGCCGCGGGAACAGCTCGAAGCCGAAGTGCAGAAGTACGCGCTGGCGTGTGCGCGTAACCGACCGACTGACACCGTTTTCATGCAGAAAATGTTCTTCGAAGTGGTCAAGCAGTACCAGGGCGAATATATGGGCAGCCTCCTGTCGGCGTTCTTCGAATCAATGGGCAGCCACATCCATTACGACGCCGACGACCTGCAAATGGGCGACGCGATCGACCACGGCCTAAGCGACGCGGTTAAAGACAACGACAGCAAGTTCCCGCCGGGCTTCCGGCTGAGCAAGTCCAGCCGCACTCGGAACGGCTAAGTCGTGGAGCCGCTGAACGGATACCTCGTCGTCGACCTGTCCATCGGTATCGCCGGCGCCTACTGCACCAAGCTGCTGGCCGACGGCGGCGCACAGGTGATCAAAGTAGAGCAGCCACAAGGAGATCCACTGCGCCAGTGGTCGGCATCTGGCGCTCACATCCAGCCCGGAGACGACGGTGCACTCTTCAAATTCTTTGGTTGCTCCAAGCACAGCGTCGTCGCCGACCCGCACATCGACGCTGACATCAGCTTCGTCGACGAGCTGCTCGCCGCCGCCGAGGCGGTGGTGTGGTCGCGCGGATCCCAGATCACCGAACACCCCGCCTTCGCCCCCGCCGAGATACACCGTCGCCATCCCCATCTGACCGTCACCGCGATAACACCATTCGGCCTCGATGGGCCATGGCATGACCGTGCGGCGACCGAGTTCACACTGCAGGCATGGTCGGGCGGAATCGTGGGGCTGGGCCGCGGATCGCCCGATCGGGCACCCGTTTTCGTGGGCGGCCAGGTCGGGGAATACCTGGCCGGAGCATACGCGAGCGCAATAACGCTTGCGCATCGACGATGCGGTGGCCAGCTTGTCGATCTGTCCATGCTGGAGACTCAGATTCTCGGTCTCACTTATTACCCGGTCACCTATTTCGAGATGCTGGGCCGCCCGTGGCGGGATGCGCGGAAGCTGACCGTGCCCGGGATTGCCCAAGCCAAGGACGGTCTCGTCGACCTCGGCTGCGGCACGGCTCAGCAGTGGTTCGACCTGTGCGCGATGACCGGCCACGACGACTGGATCGACGAGGAGTCGCCGCTGTCGATCACCGAGCAGGCGAACGATAAGGCCGACGAACTCTACGCGTGGGTGCGTGACCACACCGTCGATGAAATACGGGAATTGGCAACGGCGTTCCGCATTCCCAACGCCCCGGTCGCCAACGGCGCCACGATCGCCGACCTCGACCACTTCCAGGCCCGCGGATCTTTCGTCAGCAACCCAAGCGGCGGCTTCCGCCAACCGGGACCGCCCTACCGCATGCAGTCCGCACGACTTCGTCCGCCGCAGCCCGCGCCGCGACTCGGGGAGCACACCGCGCGGTATCGCCGGTCGCGGCCGGCAGCGTCTCATCCGACCCATGACCGCGCGCCTCAGTTGCCGCTAAGTGGCCTTCGGGTTCTGGATATGACGACGTTTTGGGCCGGCCCCTGCTGCACGCATTTTCTGGCCATGCTCGGCGCCGACGTCATTCATGTTGAGTCGACCCGCCGACCCGACGGCACCCGGCTGATCGCCGGCATCCCGGTGACCGAAGAACAGTGGTGGGAAAAGTCGCCGATCTTCTCGGCGCTCAACACCAACAAAAAAGGCGTGACACTCGACCTGCAAAGCGAACGCGGCCGCGACCTGTTGCGCCGCTTCGTGGCAACATGCGACGTGATTGCCGAGAACTTCACTCCCAGGGTGCTGGACCAGATCGGGTTGGATTTCGCTGCTATCCAAGCGATTCGATCCGACGCGATCCTGCTCCGAATGCCCGGATTCGGACTCGACGGGCCTTGGCGCGACAACCCGGCCTTTGCATACGTCATCGAAGCAGCCGCCGGGTTGAGCTGGCTGACGGGCTATCCGGACCGCAATCCCTACGAGCCGTACACGATCGGCGATCCCAACGCGGGCATACATGCCGTCACTGCTCTACTGGTGGCGCTCGAGCACCGCCGACGCACCGGTCAGGGCGTGATGGTGGAAGCGGCGATGGTCGATGCCGCCCTGAACATCGCCGCCGAGCAGGTCATCGAGTACTCCGCGTACGGTGCACTGCTGGAACGTGCGGGCAACCGTGGACCTACTGCGGCGCCCCAAAACCTCTACCAGACCGCCGATGTCGACGAGTTCGGCCGGATTGACAGCTGGGTGGCGATCGCCGTAGCAACCGACGAGCAGTGGGCAGCCCTGTGCGAAGCGCTCGGACGGCCGCAGTGGGCCACAGACCCGGAACTGTCGACGATCGCAGGTCGGCGAGAACAGCACGACCTCATCGACGAGCAATTGGTTGCGTGGTGTCAGCAACGAAGCGGCGACGACATCGTCCGCTGTCTATGGGACGCCGGGGTACCGGTGGCCACAGTGATGCAGCCACATCGACAAACCGCGTTGCCGCAGCTGGCCTTCCGCGGCTTTTTCGAAGACGTCGGACATCCGGTCAATGCGCCCGCCCCACACAGCACGCTTCCCACGCGGCTCTCACAGAGACCGGAACGCTTCCACGTTCTTCCCGCACCGCTGCTCGGGCAGCACAACCAGGAGCTGTTCGCCGAGCTGGGCCTGACCGAGCAGGAGATCGCCGACCTCGAGGCCGATGGCGTCATCGGCCAAACGCCCGCCGGCTACGGCAGGAAAACCGCCCGAGCATGAGATGGTAGTTGCGTGGCGATCAGCCCATCCGACATTCAGCTGACCGGCCGTGTCGCAGTGGTGACCGGCGGGGGCGCCGGCATCGGGCGCGGCATAGCGGCCGGCATGGCGGCTTTCGGCGCCTCGGTTGCTATTTGGGAACGTGACGCCGACAGCTGCAAGTCGGCCGCCAATTCCATAGGAGCACTGGGCATTACGACCGACGTGCGCGACAGCGCGCAGATCGACGCTGCCCTGCAGCGCACAAACACTGAACTGGGCCCGGTGACGATCCTGGTCAACAATGCCGGCGGCACGTTCTCCTCCCCGCTGCTCGAAACCAGCGAAAACGGCTGGGACGCGCTCTATCGAGCGAACTTGCGCCATGTGCTGCTCTGCACCCAGCGGGTGGCGCGCCAGCTGGTTGCCGCCGGCCTGCCAGGTAGTGTCATCAACCTGACGTCCATCGAAGGTGTACGCGCCGCACCGGGATTCGCCGCATACGCCGCAGCCAAAGCCGGGGTGATCAACTACACCAAGACGGCGGCATTCGAGCTCGCCCCACACGGTATCCGCGTCAACGCAATCGCGCCGGATGTCACCGTGACGGAAGGGCTGGCCAACCTCAGCTACGGCGAACTCAACGAGATCGGACACGCCATCCCGATGGGCCGCCCGGGTAGCGTTGACGAAATTGCCAGCGCAGCAGTGTTTCTCGCATCCGACATGGCGAGCTACCTCACCGGGGAAACCCTGCACGTCGACGGCGGAACCCATGCCGCCGGTGGATGGTATCGCCACCCGCAGACCGGCCAGTTCCGATTCGGCCCCGGCTGACGCGACTAGTGTTCCCACCCCTCGGCGGCCTGCTCGTCGAAGGCACGGTCGATGCGCTCGAACCTGCGTCGGATCGAGGCCCGCGCGGCCTGGTGCGGCAATATGTAGAGTCGGCCGGCCAGCATTGACTCGACGGTCAGACGCGCGACGTCGGCGGCGTCGAGGACGACGTTGTCACCCGTGGCAACTTGGCCAGGGTCTCTCAGCGTCGGCGAGCCTCCGTAGTCGGCGGTGCGGTTACGCACGGAATCGGCGATATTCGTAGCGACGAGCATCGGACACAACACCGACACGCCGATGCCTGCTGATTTGACTTCGCGAGCAAGCGATTCAGCGAGTGCGACGACGCCGTACTTGGCAACGGAATACGGCCCCAGGCCGATATTGGTCACCAGACCCGCGAACGATGAGGTGAACAGCAGATGCCCGCCTTCGCCCTGCTCGAGCAGCCTGGGCAGGAAGACCTCGACGCCGTGAATGGGCCCCCAGAGGTCGACGTCGATCACCCACCGCCAGTCGTCGTGTGTCATCTGTGTCATCGGACCGGCCACCGCGATACCGGCGTTGTTGAACACCACATGCACCCTGCCCAGCAGGCGGAACGCCTCATCGGCAAGGTGACCCACCTGGTTCAGGTGACGGACATCGCAGACGACGCCGTGCGCGTCGAGTCCCTCGCCGCGCAGCTGGTTGACCGCTCGTTCCAGCGCAGGTTGTTCGATGTCTGCCAGCACCACGGTGGCCCCGCGGCGGGCGAGTTCCCTGGCGGTGGCCAAGCCAATTCCACTCGCGCCGCCCGTGATGACTGCGCCGCGCCCGGTGAATCCGTCCATAGACGGGACCTTACGCGCCTACTTCAGGCAGCTGCCCGCGTCGACCGGAAGTGTCACACCGGTGATGTAGCGGGCCTCGTCCGAAGCCAAGAACAGCACCGCGTTGCTGATGTCTTCGGGTTCCACCCAGCCGATCGGCAGCGTGTGCATCATCTGCGCGACGACCTTCATGTCGTCGGGCCCGGGGTTCTCCAAGTCCGGCCGGAACAGTTTCATCGTGCCCTCATTCATGAACAACGGAGTGTTCACATTGGTCGGGTGCACTGAATTGACGCGAATCATGTGCTGGCCCAGTTCGACTGCGAACGTGCGCATCAGCCCGACGACGCCGTGCTTGGCCGCCACATAGTGACCGGTGTGCGGATAGGCCTTCAGCCCGCCGACTGAACTGGTCAAGATGATCGATCCGCCGCGGCCGCCCGAGAGGATATGTGGCACACCGGCTTTCACCGTCTTCCAGACGCCGGAGAGGTTGACGTCGATCATGTCGGTCCAGTCTCGTTCGCTGGTTTTGTCGAGCGTTGCCCCACCATTGCCGATGCCCGCGTTGGCCACGATGATGTCCAGCCTGCCCAGCTGCTCCACACCAGCGTCTACCGCAGCTTTCAGTGCTTTGTAGTCACGGACGTCGACTTCGGCGGTATAGACGCGGCGGTTCTGGCCTTTCACCAGATCGGCGGTCTCGGCCAGATCCTCCGGGGTCGCAAGCGGAATCTGGACGCTTTCGATCGGCTTGCAGATGTCGACGGCAATGATGTCGGCACCCTCCTGCGCCAATCGCACCGCATGCGCGCGACCTTGCCCCCGCGCTGCGCCGGTGATGAATGCGACCTTGCCTTCGACTCGCCCAGTCATCGTTACCTCGTTTCTTTCAGATCGGGCTCAGGGGATAACGGCTACCATCGACTCCCAGCCGCGCACGGTAGAGGTCGGGGACAGTTTGGCGTTCGTCAGATCGACGTCCCACTCAGGGAACCGCTTCAAAATCTCTTCGAGCGCAATTCGGCCCTCCAGACGCGCCAGCGCCGAACCCAGACAGTAGTGAGTGCCGACACTGAACGTGAGGTGTTGGCGCAGTTCCCGGTGAATGTCGAAAACGTCTCCGTCCGGCGGGAATTGGCGGTGATCGCGGTTCGCCGCGCCGATGAGCATCATCATGACGCTGCCCTCCGGCACGGTCTGCCCATACCACTCGACATCGCGGGTCACGTAGCGGGCGACATGCGGTGCCGGCGGCTCGAAGCGCAGCAGCTCCTCAATGGCCCTGGGGATAAGGGCGGGGTTTTCCACCAATTCGCGCCGCTGGTCCGGATGTTCGGCCAGCACCTTGCCGGTCCAGCCGATCAGTCGGGTTGTGGTCTCATTGCCCGCACCCGAGACCACGCTGACGTAGGTCAGAAGTTCTTCGCGGGTGAGTCGACGCCACACTCCCTTCTCGTCTTCGAACTCGACGGTGAGCAGTTCGGTCATGATGTCGTCGGAGGGATGCTCGGCCCGCCAGTCGATGTACTGGGCGAAGAACTCGCCGCTGACCATGCCGTCCATGGACGCCTTCATCGGCTGACCCGCTTCTGTGCGCATCTGGGCATTGGCGAAATCGCGGGCAGCTTCTTGATCTTCTTCGGGCACGCCGAGCAGCATGCCGATCACCCGCATCGGCATCTGAGCACCGAGGTCGGCGACGAAGTCGAACCGGTCGCCACCGACCAAGGGATCCAGACAACGAGCGCAGAATTCGCGGATCTTGGGTTCCAGCGCGTTGACCTTGCGCGGTGTGAACATTCGGGCCAGCAGCTTGCGGTGGACGTCGTGCAGCGGCGGGTCTTCGAAGATCAGGACGCCCGGCGGCATTTCGATGTTCGCCTTGATCAGCTCGAGGATGGCACCCCGCGCCGAGCTGAAAGTCTCGTAATCGACCAGCGCCCGGTCGACATCGGCGAACCGGCTCAGCGCATAGAAGTCGTGCTGCTCGTTGTAGTACAGGGGCGCTTCCTCACGAAGCCTGCGGAACATCCCGTAGGGGTCAGCGTTGAGCTCAACGTTGTACGGGTCGTAGTAGACGTCGCTGGTAGCGCCGACTGTCACCGATATCGCCTCTCGCCGAAACCAAGTTGTGGCCAGGTCACAAGCTGTCGCAAGTGAACTGTGTCATCCGACTTCACCAGTGTCAACGCCGGATACATTTATGCTACTTCGCACTCTTGATTTTCAAGAATCCAATTCTCAATTCGTGCGATATTCGAACAGATTCGGTTTGGTAAGAACAGTCCGGCCGGCCATGCCCCGCAGGCGATGATGCGTTACCGGCAGGCGGTAATCTAATTCTCGCCCTTGTCGCTGACGAACCCGCGCGAGCAGAAATCCCACACCTCGTCGGCGGTGATGGGATGAACCGTCGCGTCGTCGGCGCCGCCGCTGGACTGTGCGATGAACATGACCGTCTGCATCGTCATCGCGGCCATCCGCCTGGGATTGATCTCGGCACGCAACTGACCGGCTGCAGCCGCCTCCTCCATCAGTTCGGTAAGCAACGCCAGAAGCGGCGCGTGGGCCACCTTCACCTCGGCGGGATGGGAAACCAGCAAACGAGGTGCGAAGTCGGTGAACAGCGGCCGCTTTGCGGTGGGGTCCGGACGCGACGCCTCGAACAGCAGCTGGACAGCGACTTTCAATCGCTCCAACGGATCGGAATACCCTGCGGTGGCCGCCCGGATCTGATCGGCTGACCGGCTCAGCGCATCCTCGAACAGGGCAAGCAGCAACTCATGCTTACCGTCGAACTGCAGGTAGAAGCTCCGCAATGACTGACGCGAGCGGTCGACAACCTCTTGGACCGTGAAGTCGGTGCTGCCCTTTTCGATAATGATGGCCTGCGCGGCGTCGAGGAACCGTTGCACACGCTGCGCTGCACGCAGCTTGGCCGTCTTGATGGAGCGCTCGACCGCGCGCTGCTTCCAGGCCGGCTCCTCGCTGGGGCTGGTCACGGGCGCCTCGGTTGATTGCCGCGAGGGGAGAACATGATTGAACTGTACAGGAGAACGCCGTGCCATCGGTCTTGTAGACCCCCTCACAGACGCCGTGTCTGAGATTGTAACTTTCCTATCGTGAGAATAGTATTCTCTTGCCTGCGTCCGGGGAAGCGTAATGCCGATAGTGGGACGCCGCCGGCGAGGAGTATCCATGCAACTGACCTTTGATGCCGAGGTCGAGGCTTTCCGCGCGGAGTTCGTCGCATTTCTCGACGAGAATCTGCCCGACGAAGCACAAGCCGTCCAGCGGCCGCGCTCGTGCTCGGACATCCCGGCGTGGGCACGGCGCTGGCAGCGGCTGTTGTTCGACCGCGGATGGTTGCTGCCCGGTAATCCGCCGGAGTTCGGCGGCCGCAATGCGTCGATATTGCAGCAGTATGTGCATGCTGACGAATTGGCGCGGCGACGAATCCACCTCAGTTTCAATCCGCAGGGCGTAGGCATTATTGCCGCATCGGTGTTGTCGTTCGGGACGCCGGAGCAAAAGCAGCGCTGGGCAGTGCCGATTCTCCGGGCCGAGATAACCGCATCGTTGGGCATGAGCGAACCGGGGGCCGGTTCGGACCTCGCGTCGCTGCGGACCCGAGCGGTGCTCGACGGTGACCACTTTGTGGTCAACGGTCAGAAGGTATGGACGTCCGGTGCGCATGACGCCGACGTGTTGTTGACGTTCGTGCGTACCGATCCAGATGCGTCGAAACACAAGGGGATTAGCGCACTGTTGATCCCGACGGACACCCCGGGCGTGGTGCGCCGGCCCTTCGCCTCGGCATCTGAGGCCAACGACGTGGATTTCAACCAGGTTTTTTTCACCGATGTGCGAGTGCCCGCCGAGAATCTGGTGGGCCGGCTGAACCAAGGGTGGCAGGTGGCAACCGGTTCGCTGGGACATGAACGCACCATGCTGTGGATGGGATATGCCGACCGGCTGCGAGAACTCGTCGTCGATTTCCGCCCGTCGCAGGTGCTCGACCGCGACCACTACGCCACCCTGGTCATGGATACCTACGCGTTGCAGCTGCTCGGGTCAGCTGCGCTGGCGCGTGCCGACCGCGGCGAGGAAGACGTGCCCTCGCTGTCGGTGCTGAAATTGCTCGGATCCGAAGCGGTGCAAAGCGCATCCGAGCATGCGCTGAACGCGACGGGTTCCGACGGTCTCGTGCACCCGGCAGTGACGGGACCGGTCGCGCCGCTGAACCTCGACGCCCACTACGGAAGCTGGTTCGATCGCTACTTCCGCAGTTTCGCCGGCACCATCGCCGGTGGCACGTCGGAGATCCAGCGCAACATCATCGCCGAACGAGTTCTGGGGTTGCCTCGGTAATCAGGCGCGAGCAGACGCAAAAGCTCCTATTCCACAGCGAAATCGGGGACTTATGTGTCTGCTCGCCGAAGGTTCACAGCTGCGCCAGCCGCGGGGCAAAACCTTTCACCCGCAACAAGCCTCCAGCCTCTCGGGTCAACTCCCTTGCGCTGCCCAGCATTGCGTCGAGGACCAAAACTCGCTTCACGTGCCGGTGCAGTTCGTGTTCGGCGGTAAAGCCGATTCCGCCGAGCACCTGCTGGCAGTGCCGTGCCGTGGTCAACGCGGCCTGGCCGGCCGCGGCCTTCGCCAGCAGGCAGCCGAGGTCATCGGAGGGTGCTTGCAGCGTGGCCTCCGCGCCTTCGACGGCGACCAAGGTCTCGGCCAGCCGGTGCCGAATCGCCTGAAAGGATGCGACGGGCCGGCCGAATTGGATGCGGTCGAGGGCATGCCGGCGTGCCAGTGCAAGCATCGCTCGACTGCTGCCCACCAACCACCAGCCCAGTGCGCGCCGGCCCGCGGCCAGTCGCACCGGGTCGCCCACGGACACACGGTGAATCGGAAGGTCACCGCCCAACGTCGTGCCCGCCTCGTCTGTGCGGTCCCAGACCACCCACGAACCGCCCGCGAACGGCAGCGGCACGGTGCCACCACCCTCGCCTCCAGCGGCACCCAGTACGACGTCGTTGATCACCGGCGCATGGGCACCGGTCTCACCAAGTAGACGGAATACCAAGGGGATAGCGGTGTCCGGCATTTCGGCCAGCATGTCGAGCCAGCCGAGTTCGGCCAGCGCCTCGTCGAGCTGCCGGCCCGACACTGCGGTCATCGTCTTGCGTAGCGCATCCTCGAGCAGCTGCAGGGACTCTGTGTCCACACTCACTCCTTGCCCAAGTCCAACAGCCGGCGCGCGATAATATTGCGCTGGATCTCGACGGTGCCGCCATAGATGGTCGCGGCGCGCGAGTACAAAAACTCCGTCCGCCACGAGGTGTCGTCGAGCTCGATGACACCGGGCAGCAGATCGCGCGCGGTGTCATATAACCGTTGCTCCGCGGTGGCCAACAGCACCTTGTCGATCGAGGTCTCCGGACCCAGCCGCTCGCCGTCGGCCAGCCGATGCAGCGTTGCGCGTGATCGGCAGCGCAGCATGTGCAGCGCCAGATATGCCGATCCGAGGTCATAGTCGTCGGGGTCGTTCACTTCGGCGATGAGTCGATCGAATCGTGAATACAGGTAAGCGATCCGCTGCCAAAAGCATGTCGAGCGCTCGTAGGGCAACAGGTCCATCGCCAGCCGCCAGCCGTCTCCCGGCTTGCCCAGCATGCGGCTAGCCGGGATCACCACGTCGTCGAAATACACCTCGCAGAATTCGTCGACGTCGTGCATGGTGCGCAACGGCCGAACGGTGATACCGGGCGTGTCCATGTCGACGAAGAATGCCGTGATCCCATCGTGGCCCGGTGCGGTGCGGGTCAGAAGCACGCACCGGGCCGAGTACTGCGCGAAGCTCGTCCAGACCTTCTGGCCCTTGACGATCCAGTCTTCCCCCTTGTTGCCACGCGGCTTAGCACGGGTGGACAGCGATGCCAGGTCGCTGCCCGAACCAGGTTCGGAAAAGCCCTGACACCAAAGCTCGCGACCGCTCAGAAGACGTGGCACCATTTCGGCGGCGAGTTCCGCTGGCGCGTAGTCGATCATCGTGGGCGCGAGCACCTCGACCATCGAGTACGGGCCCGGCTCGGCCAGACCGCGGCCGACGACTTCCTCTCCGACGATCGCCCGCAGTATCGGGCGCCCGCCCAATCCGCCGACGTCGACCGGCCAGCCGTAGCGCATCCACCCGGCGTCATAGAGCGCACCGTGTACGCGGGCGAGTTGGCGCATATGGCCTTCGAGCGAATGATCCGGCCCCGGTGTCAGGTCGTGGTCGTCGAGCCACGCACGCAGATCCGCCCGGAACTGCTCGACGTTCATGTCGACGACGGGCGCCCGACTGCGTGGGGGCGCCCGGAGTCGTGGGCGCCGCTGCGACGGATGAAGGTCATGGCACGGGTTTTCAGTCGCCAGCCGTCGGCGGTGCGGACATAGGTGTCGCGGTAGTAGCCGATGCGCATGTCGTGGGTGGCGTGCTCGATGAAGCACAGTGGTTGGGTGCCTTTCGCGGTGTCGCCATCGAGGTCGACCAACGCTGTTCCGGTGAGGAACAATCCTTTCGGCGCGGCCGCGACCAACTCCGGGAACTTGTCGAGGTGGTAGGTCTCCCCGAATGCGCTGTAGGTGCCGTCCGGTGTGAACACCTCGAGCAGTCCGTCGATGTCTTCTTGGGTGATGGTGACCGCGTACCGGGCAAGCAGCTGCTGGATCTCGACGAGGTCGTCAGTTCTTGTTGGCATACACCTTGCCGCCTTTCATGACGAACTGCACGTTGCGGGTAACGGTGATGTCTTCCAACGGATTTCCCGGCACCGCGATGACGTCGGCGAGTAAGCCCTCGGCCAGCCGGCCGCGGTCGGTGACGTCGATGAGCTCCGCGGCGGTGACCGTCGCTGCGCGCAGTACCGCCACCGTCGGCAGCCCGAGCTCAACCAGCGTCACCAGCTCGTCGGCGTTGCGGCCATGGGGTATTGCTGGCGCGTCCGTGCCGACTGCGATCTTGACCCCGGCCTCGTAGGCGGCCACGATCGACTTGCGTGCGCGGGGAAACATCTCGGCGGCCTTGGCTTGCAGCGCGGGCGGCGCGTGCGAGACGTCCATCGCGTCGGCGAGCCGCCGCGTCGTCACCAAAAACGTTCCGCGCTCCACCATCAACGCGATCGCCTCGTCGTCGACCAGGAAACCGTGCTCGATGCAATCGATACCCGCGGCCACCACGTGCTTGACCGCGTCGGCACCGTGTGTGTGCGCGGCGACGCGCAGGCCGCGCCGATGTGCCTCGTCGACGATGGCACATAGCTCGTCGTCCGAATAGTGTTGGGCGCCAGGCGGTCCGGTCAACGACATGACGCCGCCGGATGCGCACACTTTGATCAGCTGGGCGCCGTGCTTGATCTGGTAGCGCACCGCTTTGCGCACTTCGTCGATCCCGTTGGCGATGCCTTCTTCGACCGTGAGCGGCAGTACGCCCGGCGCGAGAGCCTGAAACATGGTGGGGTCCAAGTGCCCGCCGGTCGGGGTGATCGCATGACCGGCCGGCACCACCCGCGGGCCGTCGATCCAGCCGGCGTCGATCGCTTTGCCCAGTGCGACGTCGAGCAGATAACCGCCGGTCTTGACGAACAGCCCGAGGTTGCGCACCGTGGTGAATCCGGCACGCAGCGTGCGGCGGGCATTACCGACGGCTCGCAGCAGCCGCGTCGGGGGGTCGTCTTGAACCTGGGAGAGCCCGGGTTGCTCCCCGCGCCCGCCCATCAGGAGGTTGACCTCCATGTCCATCAGCCCCGGCAGCAGGATCTGGTCGCCGAGGTCGATGACGTCACCGTCGACGTTGCCGCCCACCCCGGCGATCCGGTCGCCGTCGACCCGCAGGATGCCGGGCCGGACGATCTCGCCCGCGTCGACGTCGAGCAGCCCAGCGGCCTTGAGCGTCAACACCTCTCAGATCACCGGTTCCCTGATGCAGTCCAGATAGGTGGCGCCGCTGTCGGGCACCCTCGGTTGCTTCCACGCCTCGATCGGGAACGACACCATGATCAGCGACTGCATCAGGTGCATCAAAGACCTGGCATCGTCGGGCAGCTCGTCGAGCGGAAACTGGTCGCAGTAGGCGATGGCGTCGTCCAGGCGTGGGAACGCAGCGTCGTAGAACGCCTGCATTTCGGCCATGGACGAGGACAGCCGCTTGGCGTAGCGCTCGGGCTCGGTGGCCAGATCCCAGTCCGAAAACGGCTCCAGGTCGGCGAATTCAGCGGGCAGAGCCATTGTTGCGGTACTCCTTAACGTAGTCTCCGGTCACCTTGTGCAGGTGGCGCAGCAGGATCTCTTGGTCACAGAGCGGAAATTCGCGGACCACTTTGGTGCCGATCATGGTCTGGGTGGCCTCCAGCGTATTGGCATCCTGAAGCGCGTACTCCTTGAACGTCACCGCGGCCAGCTCCTGGGCCAACCGTTCGCGCGCGTTCCGCGGCGGCACGAAGTACAAACTGGTCTCGAAGATGTGCTTGTCGACGGCGGTGGGCCAGTAGTGGTAGGTCAGGTACCAGCCGGGCTCCCAGATCAGCAGCATGAAGTTCGGGAAGAAGTGCCATGAATCGATACCCCACTGCGGGGCGCCGGTCGGATTGACGCCGGGCGGCAGCTGCTCGAGCTTCTCGATGACCTCGGGCTTATCCCAGGGACCGAACAACCCGCTGCGCAACTTCCGGTCCATGGGCTTGACCATGTTCAAGTCCGGGGGCGGGGCCTGGCCGCCCCAGGTGGAGATCATCGCGTGCGGGCTGGCCAGTTCGTAGTACAGCGCCTCGAAGCCGTGCTTGATGATCTTGGCGGCTTCTTCTTTGGTGTACTGGCCCTGGTGCAGCACCGGGGCGTGGTAGAACTCGGCGAACGCGTCGATGAACAGCTTCCAGTTGCTGTTGACTTCGGCCTTGTACGTGTAGACCTCGGTCATCTCGTGGAACGGGTAGCCTTCGATGCCCTTGGCCAATTGGCCGAGGTATTCGCGCAGCGGTTGCGCGTTGGAGTCGAGGTTGACGAAGACGAACCCCTCCCATACCTCGCAACGTACCGGGACCAGTCCGTACTGGCTTTTGTCGACCTCGAAGAACTCGTCCTCTTGCTGGATGAACGTCAGCTCGCCGTCAAGGTTGTAGCGCCACGCGTGGTACTTGCAGGTGAACTGCCGGCACGTACCCGCGGTTTCCTCGTGCGGATAGTCGTTCCATACCAGCTTGTTTCCGCGGTGGCGGCACACGTTGTGGAACGCCTTGATCGACCCGTCCTTGGTCTTGACCACGACCACCGACATCCCGGGGCCGGCCGAGGGCAACTCCTTGGTGAAGTAGCTGCCGGTGCGCGGGAGCCGCTCGACGCGGCCGACGGTGAGCCATGTCCGCTTGAAGATCGCCTCGCGCTCGGCTTCGAAGAAGTCCGGGTCGATCGAATCGGTGTAATCGACGGGTGCGGTGCCAAGTTCGGGATAGTTCTCTGTCCAGCTCCCCGCAGCCGGTTTCGGGAAGTGCGCCACGGTTGTTACCTCTCTCGTTCCACTTCAACGCCAAAAGTGTTCAGCGCCATCGCCAGTGCGGTGTAGCCGCCGATGGTAAAGATCAAGTCCATTAGCTGCCGCTCGTCGAGCCGCTCGCCGAGCGCGGCCCAGGTCGCATCCGACAGGTTGGACTTCTCGTCGAGCTCGTCGACGGCGCGCAGCAGGGTGCGGTCGAATTCGTCGACCGCCTCGCCCGATTGCGCGGCGGCGATGTCGGCGTCGGAGAGCCCCACCCGCTTGCCGAGCGTGACATGGTGTTCCCACTCGTAAGCACAACCGCGCCGGTGCCCGACCCGCAGGATGACCTGCTCTCGCAGCCGCGGCGGCAGCGTCGATCTGGTCAGCAGATACCCGCCGAATCGAAGAAACGCGCGCGCCAACTCCGGATGGCGCGCCAGCGTGGCCAGGAGGTTGCCGGCATCGCGCGGATTCCGGCGATCCTCTGGGAGCATCTCGGCGAGCGATCGCTGCACGGCCTCGTCCCACTGATCCGCCGGCAGCGGTTCCACGCGCATCCAGCCGCCCCTCTCAGATAGCGAGAATCATATTCTCATTTCGAACTAATAGACTTGCACGATTCGACGAATTGGTCAATGCCCGCCTTCAACCAGCCAGTTTGCGGGCCACAGTTGTGCAACAGCGCCCCTTGCGGGCGCCCGTGGCGGCGGCAGATGTTGATTCTCGTAGTGCGAGAAGATAGTTTTCAGAGGTAGAGAACTGCAGGCGGAAGCTGGGGCCAGCGGACCCGCGGCCGATCGAAAGGAACGGCGATGAACAAAGACGACATGATCCTGATCAGCGTCGATGATCACACGGTCGAGCCGCCGGACATGTTCAAGAACCATCTGCCGAATAAGTACCTCGACGACGCGCCCCGGCTGGTGCACAACCCGGACGGTTCGGACACCTGGCAGTTCCGCGACACGGTGATACCCAACGTGGCGCTCAACGCGGTGGCCGGCCGGCCGAAGGAGGAGTACGGCATCGAGCCAACCGGGCTGGACGAGATTCGGCCGGGTTGTTACAACGTCGACGAGCGGGTCAAGGACATGAACGCCGGTGGCATCCTGGCGTCAATCTGCTTCCCGTCCTTCCCGGGTTTCGCCGGGCGGCTGTTCGCCACCGAGGACCCGGAGTTCTCGGTGGCGCTGGTGCAGGCCTACAACGACTGGCACATCGAAGAATGGTGCGGGGCCTACCCCGCCCGGTTCATCCCAATGGCGCTACCGGTGATCTGGGATGCGGAGGCGTGCGCCCAGGAGGTGCGGCGCGTCTCCAAGAAAGGGGTGCACGCGCTGACCTTCACAGAAAACCCGGCGGCGATGGGTTACCCGAGCTTCCACGACCCGTACTGGAACCCGCTGTGGAAGGCGCTGTGCGACACCAACACCGTGATGAACGTGCACATCGGGTCATCAGGCAGGTTGGCCATCACGGCACCCGATGCGCCGATGGACGTGATGATCACACTGCAGCCGATGAACATCGTGCAGGCCGCCGCGGATCTGCTGTGGTCCAGGCCGATCAAGGAATACCCGGATTTGAAGATCGCGCTGTCGGAGGGCGGCACCGGCTGGATCCCGTACTTCCTCGAGCGAGTGGACCGCACGTTCGAGATGCATTCGACATGGACCCATCAGAACTTCGGCGGCAAGCTGCCCTCCGAGGTTTTCCGCGAACACTTCCTGACCTGTTTCATCAGCGACCCGGTGGGCGTCAAGCTGCGCGACATGATCGGCATCGACAACATCGCCTGGGAGGCCGACTACCCGCACAGCGACTCGATGTGGCCGGGGGCGCCGGAAGAACTCTGGGATGTGTTGTCGGAGAACAACGTTCCTGACAGCGAGATCCACAAGATCACCCACGAGAACGCAATGCGCTGGTACTCCTTCGACCCGTTCACCCACATCTCCCGTGAGCAGGCGACGGTCGGCGCGCTGCGCAAGGCCGCCGAGGGGCACGATGTGTCGATCCGAGCGCTGTCCCACCACAAAGACCGGGCGGGCTCGTCGTTCGCGGATTTCGCAGCCAACGCGAAAGCGTTGACCGGCAACAAGGACTGAGGCGCGACCTTCTCGGGCCTGGATGAGCTGCGTCGAGATTGCGCTCAGGTCGTGATTTTCGGTAATCCACGACCCTCACGGCAATCTCGGCGCAAGCAGTGAAAAGGAGATTCAGGAGTGCCCGGCGGTGGAATGAACTTCGAGCTGACCGAAGACCAGGAACTGATCCGACGGTCGGTGGCGGAGCTAGCGCAGAAGTTCGACGACCACTATTGGATGGAAAAAGATCAGGCGCATGAGTTTCCGACCGAGTTCTACCGCGCGATCGCCGATGGCGGCTGGCTCGGCATGACGATTCCCGTCGAATACGGCGGCCACGGTCTCGGGATCACCGAAGCCACCCTGCTCGCCGAGGAGGTCGCCAAGTCCGGCGGTGGCATGAACGCTGCCAGCGCGATTCACCTGTCGATTTTCGGCATGCAGCCGGTTGTGGTGCACGGCTCCGACGAGCTCAAGGCGCGCACCCTGCCTCGTATCGTGACCGGAGATCTGCACGTCTGCTTCGGTGTCACGGAACCCGGTGCAGGACTGGACACTTCCCGAATCACCACATTCGCCAAACGCCAAGGTGATCATTACGTTGTCAACGGGCGAAAAGTGTGGATCTCCAAAGCGCTGGAGTCAGAGAAGATCCTGCTGCTCACCCGCAACCAGAGCTACGACGAGGTGACCAAGAAGACTGACGGGATGACGCTGTTCTTGACCGACCTCGACCGTGCCCGCGTCGACATCCGGCCGATTCCGAAAATGGGCCGCAACGCTGTCTCTTCCAACGAGTTGTTCATCGACAACCTCGAAGTACCGGTCGAAGACCGGATCGGCGAGGAGGGCAAAGGATTTCAGTACATCCTTCACGGGTTGAACCCAGAACGGATGCTCATCGCCGCTGAAGCACTCGGCATCGGACGGGTCGCGCTGGACAAAGCGGTCAAGTACGCGACCGACCGTGAGGTCTTCGGCCGTCCGATCGGCATGAACCAGGGCATCCAGTTCCCGCTGGCCGACTCGCTGGCCCGGCTGGATGCGGCCGAACTGATGTTGCGTAAGGCCACCTGGCTCTACGACAACGGCAAGCCTTGCGGCCGGGAAGCCAATACCGCCAAATACCTTTGCGCCGACGCGGGATTCACCGCTGCGGACCGCGCCTTGCAAACCCACGGCGGCATGGGCTATGCCGAGGAATACAACGTGTCCCGCTACTTCCGTGAGGCCCGACTGATGAAGATCGCGCCGGTCAGTCAAGAGATGATCCTGAACTACCTGGGGTCGCACACCCTCAAACTGCCGAGGAGTTATTGATGAGCCGGTATTTCGACTTGTCCGGCCGCGCGGCGATGGTTACCGGCGCCGCGGGCGGCATCGGCTCCGCCGTCGCGAAGGCCCTGGCCGACGCAGGCGCGGCGGTGCTGGTCACCGATGTCGACAAGGACGCGGCAGCGGCTGTGGCAGAAAGCATTTTAGCGTCAGGCGGACGAGCCGAGTCGGCTGCGCTGGATGTCTCGGATCGAGAGTCGGCCGATGCCGCGGCCGCACAGGCGGCCGATCTCGCCGATGGCAAGCTGCACATCCTGGTGAACAACGCAGGTGTGACACAGCCGGCGATGTTCGAAAAGACCACCCAGGAATCGTTCCGCTTGCTGTTCGACATCCATGTGATGGGCACGTTCAACTGCACGCAGGCCGCGCTGCCGTACATTCCCACCGACGGGACCGGGCGCGTCATCAACGTGACGTCGGCGGCGGGAATCACCGGAACCCTCGGTCAGGTCAACTACTCTGCGGCCAAGGCAGGCATCATCGGCATCACGAAATCGTGTGCCCGTGAGTTCGCGACCAAGAACATCCTCGTCAACGCGCTGGCGCCGCTGGCCGCCACGCCGATGACGGAAACTATCCGCACCAACGAGAAGTTCGCGGCCAACATGATGAACCGCATACCGCTCAAGCGCTGGGCCGAGCCGGAGGAGATCGCCGGAGCGTTCGTCTTTCTCGCTTCTGATGCTGCGTCGTACATCACCGGGCAGGTGCTGCCGGTGGATGGCGGCATGGTGATGTGATGGCCCAAGCCCGGGCGCCACTGGCCGGCATTACGGTGGTGGCGCTGGAACAGGCGGTGTCGGCCCCGATGTGCACCCGGGTGCTCGCGGATTTCGGCGCACGCGTTATCAAAGTCGAGAACCCCAAAGGGGGAGATTTCGCTCGGCACTACGATGACGTCGTCAACGGCCTTGGCGCGCATTTCGTCTGGGCCAACCGCGGCAAGGAGTCGGTCACCCTCGATCTGAAAGCACCGGCGGGCCTGGACATCCTGCACCGACTGCTCGACCGCGCCGACGTGCTGGTGTCCAACCTGGCGCCGGGCTCCACGGCCCGGCTGGGAATCGCTCCGGCCGATCTGGCGGTACGCCACCCGAGGGTGATCGTGGTCGAAATCGACGGCTACGGCTCCGGCGGTCCGCTTTCCCACAAGCGCGCCTATGACCTGCTGGCACAAGCGGAATCAGGCGCCTGCGCGGTCACCGGTTATCCCGGGGCACCGGCCAAGCCCGGGCCGCCAGTCGCCGACATCAGCACCGGCTTGTATTCGGCCTTGTCGATCCTGGCTCTGCTCTACTCCCGGGACTGCGGTAACGACGCGTTGGGTAGAGCGGTCAGTGTCAGCCTGTTCGACACCATGACCGATCTGATGGGGTACCCGCTCACCTACACCCAGCATTCCGGCGTCGACCAGGAGCCGCTGGGAATGAGCTCACCGGCGGTGGCGCCCTACGGCGCCTACCGCACCGCCGACGGCCACACCGTGGTGCTGGGAACCACGAATGACCAAGAATGGCAACGGCTTTCGCGCGACATCCTGCAGCGTCCCGATCTCGCCGACGACGAGCGGTTCACCTGCAACGCCGGCCGCGTCGCTCACCGCGACATACTCGATGAGGCGATCGCACAGTGGTGTGCGCAGCACGATCTCGAACATGTGCAGAAGACGGCGGATGCCGCCGGGATCGGCAACGCGCGCTACAACCTGCCCAGCGAGGTGCTCACCCATCCGCAGTTGACCGCCCGAGACCGTTGGCGCCAAATCGAGACCCCGGCGGGACCGATTCCCGCGCTGCTGCCGCCTCCGGTCATTTCCGGTTACGAGCCGTCAATGGGTGCTGTACCGGGACTTGGACAACACACGGACTCGGTCCTCGCCGATTTCGGCGTGACAGCAGGGGAGATCAGCGCGCTGCGGCAACACGGCGTCATCGGGCCGGCCTATGCCGGCTGACGAGCCCGTGCTGCTCGCCGAGGACCGCGACGGCGTGCGGACGCTGACGCTGAACCGTCCGCACCGCAAGAACGCGATCAACCCCGAGTTGTGGATCGCGTTGAGGGACGCGCTGGTGGCCGCGGCCGACGACCGACACGTGCGGGCACTCGTGATCACCGGCGCCGGCGGGGCGTTCTGCTCCGGCGCCGACATCTCCGCCCCCGACGACGCCCACCCGGTCCACAAGCTGCGTCGGCTGACCGATGTGGCGTTAGCGCTGCACGAATTTCCTATGCCGACGATCGCCAAGGTGACCGGAGTCGCTGTTGGAGCGGGTTGGAACCTCGCGCTGGGTTGCGACCTGGTGGTGGCGACCCCGGAATCCACGTTCTCCCAGATATTTTCCAAGCGTGGGCTCTCGCTGGACCTCGGCGGCTCGTGGCTGCTGCCGAAGCTGGTGGGGCTGCAGCAGGCCAAACGGCTTACGCTACTGGCCGAGATCATCGACGCGGAGGAGGCACAAGCCCTGAACCTGGTGACATGGGTGGTGTCCGAGCAGGAGATCGACGAGTTCGTCACCGAGCTCGGCGAGCGCCTGGCGTCCGGCCCGGCGATCGCGCTCGCCCAAAGCAAGGCGTTGCTGAACGAAGGCGCGGATCGGACGCTGCGCGACGCGGTGGCCAACGAAGCCCGCGCCCAGATCGCGAATTTCGCGACCGTCGACGCCGCCGAGGCCTATGCGGCGTTCGCCGAGAAACGTGAGCCGTCGTTCACAGGTCGATGGGCAGTGCCCAGATCGGAGCAAACAGATGCGTGAAGCGGTGATCGTCGAGGCGGTGCGCACACCCGTCGGGAAGCGAAACGGAGCGCTGTCGAGCATGCACGCCGCCGACCTGTCGGCGGTCGTTCTCAAGGAACTGGTAGAGCGTGCCGCTATTGATCCGCAGATCATCGACGACGTGATCTGGGGATGCGTATCCCAGGTCGGCGACCAGTCCAGCAACATCGGCCGCTACGCGGTGCTGGCCGCCGGGTGGCCAGAGACCATCCCGGGCACCACGGTCAACCGGGCATGTGGCTCGAGCCAGCAGGCGCTCGACTTCGCGGTGCAGGCGGTGATGTCGGGACAGCAGGACGTCGTGGTTGCCGGCGGGGTAGAGGTGATGAGCCGGGTACCGCTGGGTGCGGCGCGGGCCACCGGAATGCCGTACGGGCCGAGAGTCCTTGAGCGCTATAACGATTTCTCCTTCAACCAAGGCATCTCCGCGGAGATGATCGCCAAGAAATGGGGGTTTTCACGCACCCGGCTCGACGAGTACTCGGCGTTGTCGCACGAGCGGGCTGCCGCCGCGCAGGACAGCGGCGCGTTCGATGCCCAGATCGTCCCGGTATGGGTCGACGGGCAGCCGGTCACCGCCGACCAGGGAGTGCGACGGGGCACCACGGTGGAAAAGCTCGCCACGCTCAAACCGGCGTTCGTCGACGACGGCGTGATCCATGCCGGCAACTCGTCGCAGATCTCTGATGGGGCAGCCGCGCTGTTGGTCACGACGCCTCCCGTGGCGCTCGAGCTCGGGTTGACCCCGATCGTGCGCTACCGCGCCGGCGCAGTCACCGGTGCCGATCCTGTGCTCATGCTCACCGGCCCGATCCCGGCCACCGAGAAGGTGCTGCGGAAGGCGGGAGTCTCGCTCTCCGACGTCGGTGTTTTCGAGGTCAACGAAGCCTTCGCTCCGGTGCCCCTGGCGTGGCTGGCCGAAACCGGCGCCGACCCGGACCGGCTCAACCCGCTTGGCGGCGCGATCGCGCTGGGCCACCCGCTCGGCGCGTCCGGCGCGGTGTTGATGACCCGCATGGTTCATCACATGCGTGACAACGGGCTTCGCTACGGCTTGCAAACCATGTGCGAGGGCGGCGGCACTGCCAACGCCACGCTTGTGGAGCTTGTGGCCTGACATGCGTCGCGAACTGTTCACCGAAGACCACGAGGCGTTTCGGCAGCTGGCCCGCGATTTCATCGAGAAAGAGATCGAACCGCACTACTCCGAGTGGAGAGAAGCCGGCCGTACAAAGTTCTGAGCCGCGCGAGGTCTTCGAAAAGCTCGGGTCGGTCGGAATGCTGGGCATGGCGATCCCCGAGGAGTACGGCGGCTCCGGCCTTCCGGACTACCGCTACAACTTCGTCCTGCAGGAGGAAGCCGCTCGCGCTCTGGTCACGACGGGAACCGTTCGCACCCAGCTCGAGGTGATCCTGCCGTACTTCCTGCACTACGCCAACGCCGAACAACGGCAACGCTGGTTCCCCCGGCCTGGCCGCCGGCACACTGCTGACCGCGATCGCGATGACCGAGCCCGGCACCGGCTCGGATCTCGCCGGCATCCGTACCACCGCGGTGCGCAGATCTGGTTAAGGGGGCGACGAGTACGTCGTCAACGGCGCCAAGACGTTCACCGGAGGTTTGCTGGCCGATCTCGTCATCGTGGTGGCGCGGACGTCGACCGACCCGGACAACCGTCGCCGCGGATTGACGCTGCTGGTGGTCGAAGACGGCATGCCCGGGTTCGTCAAGGGCCGGGCCCTGGACAAGATGGGCTGCAAGGTGCAAGACACCGCCGAACTGTCCTTCACCGACGTGCGGGTGCCGGTTGCCAACCGGCTCGGCGAAGAGGGAAACGCGTTCGAGTACCTCGGCCACAACCTGCCCCAGGAGCGCATGACGGTCGCCGTCGGGTCGGTGGCGCAGGCCCGCGCGGCCGTTGCGGCAACCATCGATTACGTCAAGGAGCGCAAGGCATTTGGGACGCCGGTGGCTTCGTTTCAGAACACGAAGTTCGAGCTGGCTGCTATGGCCGCCGAGATCGAGGCGGCGCAGACCATGGTCGACCGCGCGGTGGTGGAGCTGGTGGCCGGCGAGCTATCGGGCTCGGACACGGCGAAGGTGAAGTTGTTCTGCACCGAGATGCAAGGACGCGTCGTCGACCGGTGTCTGCAGCTGTTCGAGGGCTACGGCTACGTGATGGAGTACCCGATCGCCCGGCTCTACACGGACGCCGGGTCGCCCGCATCTATGCCGGTACCAGTGAGGTGATGAAGATAATCCTCGCCAAGTCGTTGGGGTTGTGACTCCGGGGAAAAGTTCCTGCGCTGAGACCCTTGTCACACTGGCCAAACCAACCTACTGTGTGTTCACTAGGTTAGTTCTCTCGCCCGAGGAGTGTGGTGTCCGGCGTCTCCAGCGCGACCCGCCCGTACGACACGCTGCTTGCCAAGGGTGAGGACCGTAAACAGCGGATTCTCGCCGTGGCGCAGCGGCTGCTGACCCGCAACGGCTGGCGTAATACGACGCTGGCGCAGATTGCCCGGGAAGCCGGGGTCAGTCCGGCCGGACTGCTGCACCACTTCCAGTCCAAAGAACAGCTCTTGCACGCGGTGCTCGACGTCCGCGACGCCGACGACGATGCGCACGCGGATCGAGCGGGCGATCTCATCACCGAAATCGAACGGGTGCCTGAGCGCTACGACCGGACACCCGAATTGATGGGTGCGTACACGGTGCTGCTGGTAGAGAACCTGCTGCCCGATGCTCCGCTGCACGACCGCCTTGTCAAGAGATATCGCGATGCGGTCGACATCGTCGCCGAGCTCATCCGGCAAGGCCAGCAGGCCGGCAGGTATCGCACCGACATAGACCCCGCCGTCAAGGCAGTCGAAATCCTCGCCTTCATCAACGGAATGGAAACCACATGGTTGCTCGATCCCTCGATACCGCTGACCGAGGTCTTCAAGGGGTACGCGGAGTCTCTGGCTCGCGACCTCACGCCGCCGAGCCCGAGATGAGGTACCGGCTCGACGTTGTGGCAGCCAGCGTCGTCGACGTGGTGATGTTCGCCGGCGGCTGGCTGTTCGACCGGGCGATGGCCGGCTGGGACGTCACGGTGCTGCTCACCGACCATCCCGATGATCGGCCGTTGCGGATCCTCGGCGCACGGACCCTCGACCTGGAATACGCGTTGACCTCGGTCGACCACTGGCCGCGTCCCCAGACACTGGCCGCGGCCGCGGACCTCTTCGGGTGCGACGCCCGGGTCCGGCAAGGAGTGCTGCAGGCCCTCGACCACGGCGTCACCGAAGTCACGTTGTGGGGCCAGACCTGGCCGGCCGAGCTCGACGACAGCGTCGGATTGGTGCAGCACCAGCTCAGCGCGGCCGCACAGGCGTTCAAAGGTCACGCCCTCGCCGCCGCCGCGGTCCCGCAGCCGGTCGTCGGCGCGACAGAGATTTTCCGCAGCGGCCTCATGGCCTGCCCCTCGGTGGCGGCTGACCTGGTGCCCGCGAGCTGACGCACGCCGCGGCGCTGGTTGACGACGCAGAACAGCTATGGAAATCTAATACTCATACATGAGAGGCAGATTCTCGCTAATCGAGATTGTCGAACGGAGTAGCGGACAGTGACTGACTTGACCGCGATGGATTTCTTCCGCGACGAGCGGCTTGTCGAGGATCCGTACCCATACTTCGAGGCCTTGCGCCAGCAGTGTCCGGTGGTGCGCGAACCGCATCACGATGTGATGATGGTGACCGGCTGGGACGAGGCGGTCTCGGTGTTCAACGACGCTGAGACGTTTTCGTCGTGCATCTCGGTGACCGGGCCGTTCCCCGGATTCCCGGTGCCGCTAGAAGGTGACGACGTCACAGAGTTGATCGAGCAGCACCGCGACGAGCTGCCGTTCAGCGATCAACTGCCCACGCTCGACCCGCCAACCCATACCAACCATCGCGCGCTGCTCATGCGGCTGATCACCCCGAAGCGCCTCAAGGAGAACGAGGACGCGATGTGGGCGCTGGCCGACGAGGTGCTGGACACCTTCTTGGTGGGCGGCGAGGGCGAGTTCATCAAGGGGTTCGCCGCGCCGTTCACGTTGTTCGTAATCGCCGATCTACTTGGAGTGCCCGACGCCGACCGCGACGACTTCGTGCGCAACCTGCACCGCAATGTCGGTGGCGGCCTGGGCAGTACCGAAGGCGAATCTTTGGCCCACAGTCCGCTGGAGTTCATTTACGGGCGGTTCGCCACCTATATCGAGGACCGCCGCCGCGAACCGCGTGATGACGTGCTGACCGGACTGGCGACCGCGACGTTCCCCGACGGCTCCACACCCGATGTGGCCGACGTCGTGCGGGTGGCGACCAACGTGTTCTCGGCCGGTCAAGAGACCACGGTGCGGCTGCTTGGCAGCGCGTTGAAGATCATGGCCGAAAACCGCGACGTGCAGCGGCAGTTGCGCAAAGACCGCAGCCGCATACCGAATTTCATCGAGGAGACGCTGCGCATCGAGAGCCCGGTCAAGGGTGACTTCCGCTTGTCGCGCGTTCCGACCGAGGTGGGCGGCGTCGAAATGCCAGCCGGAACAACGGTGATGGTCCTGCAGGCGGCGGCCAACCGTGACCCGCGCCGCTTCGAGGAGCCCGCCACATTCGACCCGGCACGCAAGAACGCCCGCCAGCACCTGGCGTTCGGGCGGGGAATCCACACGTGTCCCGGTGCGCCGCTGGCGAGAGCCGAGACCCGGGTCGGCATCGAGCGGCTACTGGACCGCACGACCGACATCAGGATCTGTGAACGGGTGCACGGTGCGGCGAACAGCCGCCGCTACCACTATCTTCCGACATATATCTTGCGCGGCCTGACCGAACTGCACCTGGAGTTCGACCCGGCATGAAAGTGACGGTTGACGACCAGCGTTGTCGTGGTCATGGCGTGTGTATCACGTTGTGCCCGGAAGTGTTCCAACTCAACGACGACGGCTACTCCGAAGTCCAGGTGCCGGAAGTCCCAGCTGGGCTTGAGGAATCAGCACGACAGGCGATCGCAGATTGCCCCGAGCAAGCCATCAGCGAAAGCTGATCTTAGACAAGGAGATTCGTTTGGCCAAGGGCTACATCATTCTGACCGAGGCCATCAAAGACCCGGAGGGCATGAAGGCCTACGCGCAGGCGGCGGGTGCGGCGATGGGCGGAGTCAACATCCTCGCAGTGGATACCGCACCCCAAGTCCTGGAAGGCGATTGGCACGGCGACCAGACCGTCGTCCTCGAGTTCGAATCGGTCGAGGCTGCGCGCAAGTGGTATGAGTCCGAGGCCTATCAGAAGGCAGCCAAACTGCGCCAAGCCGCCGCTGACTGCAACGCGGTCATCCTCAGCGGGTTCTAGACGCCGTCGGGCTAAAACGGCGGTGGTTCAGCCGGATCTGTGGGTAAGAGAAGCCGAGCAACTCAAGCACGAGCTAGGGCCAGTGCGTCGTCAGGGGGATCAGGGTAAAAGCGTCGACGTGGGTCGGGCGCACGACCTTGAAGTGTCGTCGATCCACGGTCGCGATCTCGCTGATGCCGAATCGCTCCGCTGCGGCCACCACTGATGCGTCGACGGTGCCCAAAGGGAGGTCTCGATACCATGCGACGAGCTCAGCGATGCGCAACCAGTCTCCGGCAGCGACGGGCTCGACCTTGAATGCGCCGTCGGCGAGGTCGCCGAGAAATCGGATTTCAGCTTTCGCGCCAAGGCGCGTACCGAGTAGGTAGACGACTTCGGTGATCACAAGCGTTGGGATGACCAGCGGCCCGGAATGCGTTTCGAGAAGCTCGAGCGACGAAGCATGGTGAGCGTCGTCAGCATCGACGTAGGCATACAGCGGGCCAGCATCGACAATGATCGCGGCTATTGCCCGACCTCAGCGGCAAGGATGGCTTCGATGCGCTCTGAGATATCGCTGCGACCGCTGCGGCCGGCGCGCGCTGCCTGAAGATGACGACGGCCACCGGACTGGCCGAAATAGGCTTCGAGGGCCTCACGAGTGATCTCCGAGACGGTCAGGTTCCGCCGCTCGGCCTCATGCCGCAGGCGCGCATCGAGAGCGTCCGAGATCTTGACCGTTGTACGTTTCATGTATGCCAGCATACCTCGCTGCGCAAGCCGGCTTACTCTTCCTTGATCGAGATGGCCTGCCGCGGGCATTGGCGCACCGCTTCCTGAATCAACTCCTCGTTCTCCGGCGTGACTTCCGGCTGAAGCACGGTCAGCATGTCGTCATCGCTTAGGTGGAACACCTCGGGAATGATGCCCATGCACACGCCATTGCTTTCGCACAGACCGAAATCGACTTCCACCTTTTTCATCGCAGCACCCTCACTGGTACGTTCTGCCAGCCCGCCACGTTCTGCATGTTGACGCGTTTGCAGCCGTCCCAATCGACTTCGTAACGCGGCATGAAGTCGAGCAACTTCTCCAGCGCGATCGCGCTTTCCATACGAGCCAGCGCCGCACCGAGACAACTGTGAATCCCATAGCCGAAGCCCACATTCAGCGCTTCATGCGGGTCGCGGTCGATGTCGAACTTGTCCGGATCGGTCCACGCCTCGGGATCCCGATTCGCCGAACCTCCGATCAAGAACACCGGCTTGCCGGCCGGAATCGTGACTCCGTGCAGGGTAACCTCTTTGCGAGAGCAGCGCACGTTGTACTGGGATGGCGCCTCGTAGCGCAACAGCTCCTCGACCGCGGCCGGGATCTTGCTGCGGTCGTCGAGCAGTTTCTGCCACTGGTCGGGGTTGCGAGCGAACACCATCGCCGCATTGCCGATCAGCTTCGTCACGGTCTCAGCACCCGCACCACCCAACAGCGTTGCGAAGCCAGCGATTTCGACGTCGTCGAGCCCTGTCTTCTCCCCGTTCTCCCGCTCGATCTCAGCGGTAATCAGCTTGGTGAACAGATCGTCGCGCAATTCGTTGCGCCGCTGCTGTACCAGGTCGAGGTAAAACATCGCCGTCTCGACGTTGGCCTGCATCCCAGCCTCGCTTGGCTCGACCTGGCCTGGCTCGCGATGCAGCGACTCGTCGATCCACAGCCGGATCTTCTGCCGGTGTTCGGGCGCCACCCCGAGCATCGTCGTGATCACTTCGACCGGGAACGGAGCGGAAAAGTCCTGCACCACATCGAACTGGTCGGGGTTCGCGGCACCCAAGAACCGCTCGATGGTCTCGGTGACCATCTGCTTCTGCGCCTGGATAGCCCGCGGCGTGAACACCTTGTTGAGCAGGCTGCGCATGTGACGGTGTTCCGGCGGATCCATGAAGATGATGGATTTCGGATGGGGGACTTGACCGGAGCGCACCATCGCCAAGTCGACTCCCCGTGCCGATGAGTACGTTTGGTAGTCCTTAAAGGCAGCGGCCACGTCGGCATGCCGGCTCAGCGCGTAAAAGTCGTACTTCTCGTCGTAGTAGACCGGGGCTTCCTCCCGCATCCGCCGATACATCTCGTACGGGCTGTTGAAGAACTCCTCGGAGAACGGATCGAAGACGACTTTGGGCTTGGTCACTGACTCCTCCTGCGGCGACATGCGGGCTGGACCGTTACAGCGGAATCGCTGACTGTAACGCTAACGGTAGCGTGTTCACGGGCCCAGCGGAATCGAAACTTCGGCAAATGTCATCCCTTCACCGCGGCGTCGATGACGTCGTCCAGTAGGCCGAGGTCGCTGCCAAGTTCGGCGGCGATCGCTCTGACGACGCCGACGTCTTTGCCCACGAATTCACCGACGCTTTCGATAAACGACGCGACTGACCCGCCCGCCGCGACGATGCTCAGCACCCGACTGGCCGCGCTGCCCTGGGGAAGGGCTTTTAGCAGCGTCGGTTCCGGTACGCCGAGCCGCGTGCCCAGTTGCACGGATTCGGCGAGCAGCCCGATCTGCGCGGCAAACAGCGCATTGTTGACCAGCTTCACCTTCTGGCCGGTGCCGGTCGGGCCGACGTGCAGGACGGGATCGCCGTAACAGCCCAATACCGGCTGCAGGCGCGCGACTGCATCATCGCCGCCACCGACGAACAGCGTCAGGGCGCCGGCCGCCGCGTCGTGCGGGCCGCCGCTGACCGGCGCGTCGGCGACGGCGACGCCATGGGTGGCCGCGCGGGCGGCGATCGCCTCGATGGTGGCGGGACTTGCGGTGGTGTGCACGACCAGGACCGAACCAGGCGGCATGCTCGCCAGCAGGTCGCTGTCCAGACAGACTTGCCGCACTTGTTCATCGGTGAACACGCATACCACCACGACGTCGGCCTCCGCGCCGACCTCCGACATGTCGGCCACCGGACTGGCGCCCAATTCGGCGACGGCAGCGCGCTTTTCAGCGGATCGGCCCAAAGCACGAACGTCGTGACCGGCTTCGACCAAACGCGCCACCATCGGGCGCCCCATCCGTCCTGCGCCGACGAATCCGATTCTCACCGCGGGTGTTTCATGAGCGTCAGCGCAGCGTCGGCAGCGTCGAGCACTGCACCGGATGACGCCGAGGCCCGCTCAGCCAGGTCGGCCACCAGCCGGACATCCTTTTGCAGCAGCGATCCCGCATAACCGGCCAGTCGGTCCAGGCCGCCGATGCCACCAAGAGCGTTGAGCGCAAAGCTGTTTCCGCTACCACGGGAAATGACCTCGGTGAGACCCTCGGGCGAGACGCCGAGCGCCTGCCCGAGGCTCAGGGTGGTCGCAGACGTGGCCAGATTGGCGGTGAACAACAGGTTGTTCAGCAGCTTGGTGGTTTGTCCGGAGCCGAGCTCGCCCAAATAAACCACGGGGTCGGCGTAGGTTTCGAACACCGGCCTGCACCGCTCGACCACGTCGGCATCGCCGCCGACCATCACGAGCAGCCGGCCTTCGGCCGCCGCGCCGCCACCGCCGCTGACCGGCGCATCGATCACCGAGACATCCTGCACTGCAGCAGTTTGCGCTAGCTCGCGGCAACTATTTGGGTGAACAGTGCTGTGCACGGCGATCACACCGCCGGGCGTCAGACCGGCAAGCACGCCCTGCTCACCGGTGGTGACCTCGTCGACGTCGGCGTCACCGACGACGCACAGGCATACCAGATCGCTGTCGGCGGCGAGTTCGGCGGGAGAGCCGGCAACCTTCGCTGCGGTGTCGGCGAACGGTTCGAGCGATTCGGGCCGACGGGCCCACAACGTCGTTGGGTATCCGGCGTCGACGATCCGTCGTGCCATGGGGCCGCCCTGGCTGCCCAACCCGATGAAACCCACCCGCATCAACCGGCCTCCAAATCGGCATCGGTGGTCGCGTTCGCGACTGCAGGATTCTCGCGCGCGACGATGCATTCCTCGACGAAGGAAAAGGCCTTCAAGTGGTAGGCGGCAGCAGTGTGGCCGAGGCTGAGATTGTGTCCGGCTGCGACTTGTTCATTGATGGTGAAGCGGGGCGCCGCCGAGAACATCGCGGCGATCTCAGCCAACGCCGCCGGATCGGACTGCCAGACCCGCTCGTGTTCGGCGACGCTGAGCTGCACCGGGACACGCACCCGGGCCGCCAGCGCCGGAAAGTCTTGGCGGGCCCAGCTTGTCACCACCGTCTCCTCGTAGGCGGGAGCCGTCGACGAATTCGTGATCCCGGTGAGCAGGTCGGGCGGATACAGCCGCGTCGGGTGCCACAACAGCTCGCGCAGTCCGGCGGGGCGGTGCTCGCGCGTCGCTGCTTTGAGCACCTCGCGGCTCGCGGGGTGATAGTGCCGGCCAGTTCGATACCGAGCAGCTGATCGCCTCGCTGGTCAGCGGCCATCCGTAGTGCCAACTCGCACCCGCCTGAATGCGCCAGCAAGAACAAGCCGGCCCCATGTGGTCGCTCGGCAAGAATGCGGTGGACTGCCGCGTAAGCGAGGGCGGCCCGCTGCTCGGGCTGTGCCATCGCGTCCGGGTAGGGCGCCGAGCTGCCATAGCCGGGCCGGTCGAGCGCAATCACCGTGTAGCCCAACATGGCTCCCAGCCGCAGCAAGGACAACGACGGGTGGCCCGGACAATCGAAATACACGGAGCTGGTGCCACCGCCGTGCAAGGCCACCACCACCGCCCGCGGTGCGGTTACTTCAGTGACCAACGCGGACATCGGTACGCCGTCGGCGTTGACGATCCGGGGGCGGGGAGCATTCATGTATCGGCCCGCAACAGGAGCACACCGCTGGGCGTGAGACCGCCGCTGCTGACCACGCCGACGCGCGCGTCGGCAACCTGGCGGTCGCCGGCCTCGCCGCGCAGCTGGCTGACCGCTTCGTGCAGCAAACCCATGCCATGAGTGCGACCGTGAGATAGCTGGCCGCCGTGCGTGTTCAGCGGCAACAGGCCGTCGCGGGCGATGTTCTTGCCGCCGTCCAGGAACTCCTTGGCCTCACCGATACCGCAAAAGCCAAGGGCCTCGATCCAGGACAGGCAGTTCATCGTGAACCCGTCGTAGAGCTCGGCGACGTCCACGTCCTGCGGGGTCAGCGAGGTGCGCGTCCACAGGTGCGCAGATTGGCCCAGTACCTGCGGCTCATGGGTCAAAGTGCTTTGGTCCCAGTCGATCCGCTCGATGATCTGTGTTCCCACCGCCTCCACCAACACCGGCGGCTTGGCCAGGTCGCGGGCAGCGTCGACCGCGGACACGATGACGGCGATCGCCCCGTCGCACGGCACGTCGCAGTCGTAGAGACCGAAGGGCGTCGTGATCGGCCGCGCGCTGAGGTAGTCCTCCATCGTCATCGGCGACCGATAGACCGCGGTCGGGTTGAGTTCCGCATTGGCCCGCTGGTTCAACGCAATCCAGCCCAGCGTCTCCTTCGTCGTCCCGTACCGATGCATGTGTCGCTGCGCATTCTGCGCCAGGGTGTGCGCTGCTGACGTGGCACCGAACGGGAAGAGCCAGCTGGTGGTACGGCCTCCAGAGGGGACGATCTTGCCCTGTTTCATCAGTTCGTTGTAGGTGGCCTCCCACAACGTCCGGAAGCACAGCACGTGACGGGCCAAGCCGCCGGCGACCGCGAGCATCGCGGCGATCACCGATCCGCCCGGGCCGAAGGTTTCGATGCCGCCGTTGTGCCACGTCGGGCGGATTCCGAGCGCGGCCTCCAGCGCGGTGACCCCGCCCTCACCGAACCCGCCGAGGTTGCCACCACCGGGATACGTTGAGAGGCCGTCGATGTCGTCGAGGGTCAGCCCCGCGTCGGCGACCGCGGCCTCGCAGGCCTGCACCGTCAGCGTGAGCGGGGGCACCATCAGCCGGCGGCCGATGTCGGACATACCGATCCCGGTCAGCGCAACTTTGTCCTCGAACTTCTCGCGGGTGAGCATGGGATGCACATGGTCGGCGAAGCGTTCCGGCTCGATCTCGTCGGCCGGGAGCGACGCGGGCTCACCACCAACGGGCCGAAATAGCGGCAGCCACACATCCTCGACGTGCTCGAAAACCACCTCCACCGGCTGGCCGAGCTGCAGCTGATCGGGGTCACACCCAATGATATTGGTAGTCAAGCGGGCTCGCGGGTCCTCGGCGATCGAAACTTGGGCCACCACATACGGCGCCGGCAAACCGGGCAGGCTGAACCGATGATTGACGGTGAAGCCGGCCAGCGTCCCACGACCGGACAGCGCTCGCACGCAGAGATTGTGGGAGCGGCAGTATCGGCAGATCGGTGCGGGCGGATGGATCAGTGCGCGGCAGTCCGCGCATTCCTGCAGTCGCAGCTTCCCGTCGGCACCTGACGTCCAGAAGAACTCATTCTCGTGGGTTAGCAGCGGCAGTGGGCGGCCGGTCAACGGGTGAACCCCCACTCCGCTTCGTTCTCTTCTGTTTTGAGATGCGCAGTGGGATCCTCGTCAGGACCGCTCGACGGTAGCCGGGTGTCGTAGGGCCTGTGCTCACCAACCTCCATGATCGCGTGGACGGGACAGTCCAGCAGCGCCCGCATGACCGCGTCGTGGTCTTCCTCGGTCACTGTGCCGTCGCCGATCAGCGACGCATACCCCCAATCGTCGAGCGAGAAATACTTCGGCGCATGCTTGGCGCAGATACCGAACCCGTCGCACAGGGTGCGGTCGAGGCGGATCGTCATGCGTTCGGTCATGCCTGGACCACCGCCTCCACTTCGTAGGGCCGGTAAGCGCGAAATGCGCCGACACGGCAAGGCTCGCAGGCATTGTCGAGATGACGTTCCACCGCATGCGGGAATTGGTCCAGCAGGCTGGCCGCCGTGTTGGTCGCGGCGTCCAGCGTCGCGCAGGCACCGCGACCGCGCAGCATCACCGACCAGCGCCTCAGCCGGGACACATCCTCGGTGGTCGCCGCACCGTCACGTAGCGCCCCGGCGACTGCCGCCATCGCGGCGGTGCCGTTGAAACACGACCCGCACTGACCGGCGTTCTCCCGATCGAAGTAGGCCAACACCGACGCGGCGACCGCAACCGCGCAGTCGTCGGTGAGCACCGAGATTGCGCCCGCGCCCAGGCCGCTGCCGAGGCCGCGCAGCCTCTCGTAGTCCAAGGTGGCATCAAGGACGCTGCGGTTGAGCATGCCCGCGAAATAGCCACCCATCAACACACCCCGCACCTGCTCAACAGAAACACCGTGCAGCGCAAGCACTTCAGTGAACGGCAGGCCGAGGGGCAGCTCGTAAAGACCGGGTGGGCGGCCCGCCCCGGTGAGTGTGAGCAAGAATGTGCCGGGGGACAGCGACGTGCCCTGGCTGCGGAATTCCGCGGAGCCGTGCTGCTGCAGATACGGCAGGTTGGCCAGCGTTTCGACATTGCTCACCAACGTCGGTCGCCCGCCGACGCCTTCTTGGAACGGGCGGGGCGGCTTGTCGGCGGGCTTGACCGGTCCGCCGTTGAGTGCCCGCACCGCGGCCGTCTCCTCACCGGCCACATAGCCGGGCTCGACTGTCCACACCTCCACCGGGACACCGAGACTGCGGAATTCGGTCAGCGCATCCTCGACGCTGCGCGCCGCTTCCGGATCGGACACATACACGTATGCGCGCTCGGCGTCGACAATCGCCGCGGCCAGTCGCAGCCCGTCGAGAACCAAGTGCGGCCGATGGCGCAACAACCAACGGTCCTTGACCGACGCCGGTTCACCCTCTTCGCCATTCGCGATCACTACCGTGCCGACTCCGCTACGCCTTCCGTTGTCGCGCACCGCACGCAGCTTCACCGCCAGCGGGAAGGCGGCACCGCCACGGCCCAGCAACCCGCTGCGCTCGACTTCGGCAAGCAAGTCGTCGGCCGATCCGAGGGCCTGATACCCGTCCAACTCTCGGTAGGCCGCGTAGTCCTCTCGGCCCGGCTGGTCGCGCAGCAGCCGCGCAGCGCACCCAGGCCAAGCCGCCACGGTTAGGCTGGCACCCATGCGAACTGCGGTGGTGCGGGTCAATGTCGATCCCTCTGGCACGTTGGCCCCGGCGCGGTTAGACGAGGGCATGACTGCGCTCCGGCAACTGGCCGGCGATGCCGGCGCGGAGGTAGTGGACAAAGACCTTGCGGCTACGTCGGTGACGCGGCGGGAAGTGCAGCTGCTGATCGCCGGCGACGACGCCCACACTCTCAAACAAACCGCGGTCGACATGTGCGCCAAGGCTTTCGGTACCGCGCCGGCTGCCGGAGTGGTCACCTACGTCAGCAGAGGAACCGACGACGACGCCCACGGCGTGCTTTCCGGCTTCGGCCTCACCGGCGACATCAAGCGCGTGGCCGGCGACGACGGCTACGACATCGTCTACGTGACGCTGCGCCAGTCCGATCTGGACCGCATCCCGGAAAGCCGCATCCACACCGCACTGGAAGCCTCGCTCAACTGCGAAGTCCACATCCGCACCGACTGACATCACGAGCCCAGGAATTCCAGGATCGCGGGCGCGGCCTGCACCCATGTGTCGAACATGTTGAAATGCTTCACTTTTCCCGCGGCGCGCTCTTCAGCGGCACGCTCCCAGGCATCCTCCGGCCAGGGCGGGTCGATGAGCTTCGATCCCTTGATCAGACAGCTGACTTCCAATGACGTCCGCTTAGGATGATCCCAGTCGTTCTCGCCGCCGCGGATGATCAGGGTCGGAACCGTGATCCGGTCGAACATTTCGTCGTCGACACCAGGAATGGTCTGCCCCGGCTTAGAGACGAACGCGCCCAGCCAGCGCAACATCACCTTGAGGAACTCGTCGCGGTCGAGCTCGAGGAATCGCTGTTTGTTGTTCGGATTCTCCTCGATTCGCTCGCGCCATTCGGGAACTTTTACAACCCCTTCCATGCCCGTTCCGCGCGCCGCGAGAATGCTCGGGATCACGTAGTAGGAGCCAAGGACGAACGTGCCGTAGATACCGCCGACGATGTTCCACACCACCAGCTTGGTGACGAGCTCGGGATAAAGCATCGTCGTCAACATCGAATCCCGCGCCCCACCCGAGCCGCCAGCGAGAATGCAGGGGCCGAGATCGAGCTTGGTCAGCAAGCCCTGCAAAGTCTCGGCGCGCATGTGCGATTCGCTTTGCCCGTAGAACTGCACATCGGATGCCCCGCAGTTCGGCCGGTCCCACAGCAAGACCTGATACCCGCCGTCCACCAGCGCCTCAGCCAACGGGCGCAGACCCGGGATTTCCTTGCTGAACCGCCCGCCCGGTGTCAGAACGATCAGATCCCCTGAGTCGCCGAGGATTTCGTAGACGACGTTGCCGCCGTTCACTTCAACAGAAGACACCGGCCACGCTCCTGTCATTGGCGACGCTCCTCCTCATCGCTTCGCTCTGCATCGTCGCCGTCGCGCGTTCACGCCTGCACCAGCACATCGTTGCCCACCACCCGGACCGGGTAGGTGCGAATGCTCCACTCCGGCTTGACTGCGGTCGTGCCGGTCGCGAGCTCGAAACCCCATTGGTGCCACGGGCAGTAAATGAATTCCTGGTCGCGGACCACCACCGCGTCGCCGGGCACGTCTTCGTCGACAACAGTGCGGCCCCGCAGCCGCCCGGAACACAGCGGACCGCCTTGGTGCGGGCAGTAATTCGCGATCGCGTAGAAGGTGCCGTTGATGTTGTACACGCCGACGCCGTGGCGCCCGATCGGCACCAGTTTGTGTGTGCCCGGCGGTATTTCGTCCACCGTGGCGACGACATGCTCGCGGCCCTGGGCCAGCCGGGGCCGTGTGGTCTGGGCGGGCATCTAGAACACCCGCACCTGACCTTCGAGGACGGGAACCGTCTCGGGGAGGTGATAGGTGGCGATGCCGTTTTTGAACATGACGGCTTCGCGGGCCGCTTTGGGTAGGTGCTTGACCAGCCAGCGCGGGTCGTCGAAGGTCCAGTGCGGGTAGTCCGAGGAATACAGCAGGATCTTGTCGCACTCCATCCACTCCAGCGCCCGCGTCAGCTCGGTCTTGTCCTCCGGATAATCGAGCGGCTGGGTGGTGAACTTGATGTGGTCCTTGACGTATTCACTTGGCTTGCGTTTGATGTCCACCCACGACTTGCGGGCCTCGTAGATGGCGTCCATCCGCCACATCAGCGGCAGTATCCAGCTGAACGCGTGCTCGACGAACACGATTCGCAGCGTGGGGAAGCGGTCGAAGACGCCGTCGAAGATCAGGCTCATCACCTGGTTGGCGGCCAGCAGCGAGTAGGTGACCATGAAGTCGTGGTTGTAGCTCGGGAACCCGACCGGCGGCATGGGCAGCATCTCGTAGTTGCTGCGGGACAGATGGCAGCTCACCACGATGTCGTGTTTGGTAGCCGCCGCCCATATCGGGTCGTACATCCGGTGGCCCCATGACGGCCGCGGTTCGGCCTTGATCAGGATCTGCGCCATGTAGGGGTGTCCGGCCCACCGCTCGATCTCGCGGGCCGCCCCTTCGGGATCTTCGATGGCCACGCAGATCGACCCGCGCCAGCGCTGGTGCCAGTTGTTGTGGCTGTCCAGCCAGTGGTTGGCCTGCCAATCGTTGAGTGCGGACGACATCGCCTGGTGTGCTTCGGGATGCTTCGGACTGCGCGCGGCGGGCTCGAGAATCGCGATGTCGGAGCCGGCCTCCATGATCAGCTGCCGGAACGCCATGTCCGGGTCGCTGCCGGGGAATTCGCCGTCGGGCGGGAAGGTATCCACCCGCATGGCGTAGGAGTGCGCGTAGTCGGGAGCGTCGTAGTAGATGAGCTCGCCGACCCGGTGCTGCAGGAAGAACTTGCTGCGCCACGGCTCGGGGATGTATTGAGTGAGCTCACCGCGTTTCGGTACCGGGTGGACGTCGGAGTCCACGCACCGGACGGCGATTTGCTCCTTCGCGGGAACCCGTTCTTGGGTTTGTATCAGCGTCATCGCGGTCTCCCTTGGTCTACGTCTACTGTGCGGCCAACTGTGCCGGAATGTCTATGCCGTAGAGCCCAGCGGCGTTGCGCCAGCACACCTTTTCGCGTTGCTCGGCGGTGAGCGCGCTGGGCAGCTGGCTGGCATCCCAGCACTGCCAGTGCGGATAGCTCGAGCCGAACATCACCATGTCTTCCTTGCCGGTGAAGCCGAACCACTGGTCGGCGAACTCGGCGTCGCGCGGAGGGCCGTCCAGACCGCCGGCGATGAAGTACACATGCCCGGGCAGGTAGTCACTCGGGATCCGCGGCGCCCACGGCGTCTGCTCCAAGTGCGGCCGGCCGAAGGTGTCCATCCGCCAGATGAACGGCGTGACGAAATCGGCGGCACCGTCGGCCCAGACGAACTTCAGCGTCGGGAAACGCTCGAAGACTCCCTCGGCGATCATGTTCATCAGGTGGTACAGGTAGTTCAGCGCCATGAAGCTGACGTACTGCTCGTAGGTCTGGGTGTGCCCCGACGGTGTTGGCGGGTACCCGATGCCTTCACCGGTTTCGATGTGCACGGCCACCGGAAGATTGGCGTCGGCCGCGGCTTCCCACAGGGGCCAGAACTGCGGCTTGCCGTAGAGCTCACGGGACTGCAGCGGAACACCGATCTGCACGACGCGGGGATGGTCTTTGTACTTCGCGAGCTCGCGCAGCGCGCCGGCGATGTCATCGGGATTCAGCCGGATGGTGCCGCGGAAGCGCTCACCGAACTCTGCGTTTTCCAGCCAACGCGCCACCATCATCTCGTTGTGTGCCGCGCACAGTGCGCTGCCCAGATGCCGGTCGGGCATGATGCCGCGACCCATCGGGTGCAGCACCGCGACGTCGACACCGCGTTCGTTGAAGAGATGGTTCCCCACGAAATCCGGGTTGGAGCCCGGATAGCTGCGGTCCGGCCCGTGGGTGTCGCGTGCGTACTCGCCGCCCGGCGCGCCGTACCAGTCCATCTCATAGTCGGGGAAGCCGCGGCTCTTGAACGGCTCCCGCAGGAACTTGCGGATGTCAGGAGTGGACGCGGAGAAAATGTGCACGCTCGCGTCGATGACGGGCGTACGGGTTCCGTCGGGATGCTGTATCACTAAACCAACCCTCCGCGGTTCCGACGACGATGTCGGACCAGGTGGCCATACGCTAGGTAATCTAACATTTTTGCCGCTCGCCAATCAACGCGTTTCCGGTAAGCATTTCGATTAAACATTGTCCCTGGTAGTCGCCACTATTGCCACCACGAGCTGTAAGGGAAGTTCTTCAGAACGGATAATATCATTCTCGCATGCGGCGGGCGCCCACGATTACGCCGGCGGCCTGTTCGATCGACTTGATAACGGTCGTGAAATCCGACTCCGGGCCCTGATCGCGGACCGTGTCTTCCCAGAGCCGTGCGACCGCTTCAGCGACACCGGTCGGCACCCCCAGCGCTTCGGCTTCGTCGAGATAGAGCCGGACATCTTTGACCATCAGCCCGGTAGCAAAGCCGTAGTCGAAAGTGCGCGGCAGGATCGCGCGCGGGAACTTGTCGCGGCTGGCGCTGGTCGCGCCGGAACCCGCATTGAGCACCTCGACCATCACGTCGGGGTCGAGACCGGACTTGACTCCCATGACGACGGCCTCCGAAGTCGCAGCCAACACGGTGGCCGCCAAGATGTTGTTGGCCAGCTTCATCGTCTGCGCTAACCCCGGCTGCTCGCCGACGTAGAACGGCCGGCCAATCGTGGTGAAAGCTGGCTGCAGCGAATCGAATTCGGTCCTCGGTCCGGACACCATGACCGCAAGCGTCCCGTTCTCCGCCCCGTTGACCCCGCCACTGACCGGACTGTCCAGCGCGACGACGTTGCGCTTGGCAAGAAGGTCATGGATGCGAGTCGCGGTTCGGCTGCCGACGGTCGACAGGTCGACATAGCGCTTGACCCGCGAGCCCTGGATGACGCCCCCTGTGCCAGTCGAGACCTCAAGCGACGCTGCGGGCGAGGGCAGGCTTGCCATCACCGTTTCGGCGCGATCAGCGACCTCTTTCGGAGAGGATGCGGGATGCGCGCCGTGGCCGACGAGGCGCTCGAGTGCTTCCCTGCGCGTGTCGAAGGCGACCACGCGGTGACCGGCCTCGATGAGCCGGCGCGCGATGGGAAATCCCATGTGGCCCAAGCCGATGAATCCGATCTCCAAGGTCCTAGTCCTGGTCGAGTTCGGCGAACGTCTCGCGGGCTATGCGAAAGCTGTCGACGGCCGCCGGAACGCCCGCGTAGATGCCGACCTGCAGCAGGATTTCGCGGATCTCTTCGCGGGTGACGCCGTTGGTCAGTGCCGCTTTGATGTGCATCCGCAGTTCATGCGGTCGGTTGAGCGCGGCAATCATGGCCACGGTGAGCATGCTGCGCGTCTTGTGGGTAAGCCCGTCGCGCCCCCACACCGAGCCCCAGCAGTACTCGGTCACGAGATCCTGAAGGGGCTTGGTGAAGTTGTCGGCTTCGGCTAATGCCTTGTCGACATGCGCCTTGCCCAGCACCGCGGAGCGTATTTGCAGGCCCTTGTCGTAGGTCTTCTGATCCACGTGTCGCCTCCTTTACGAGGAGCATGAGATTGTGACTGTGCTAATCGGAGAATGATATTCTCAGAGCGTTGGGGGGCGGCGAGGAGGCGATCCGGATGCTTTTGGAGTTCGATGCTGACCAGCGGCTGTGGCACGACACGGTGCGCGACGTCGTCACCAAGCAGTGCCCGCCCTCGCTGGTGCGCAGCGTCGCCGAGGACGGCGTCGACCCCACGCCGTTGTGGAAGTCCTATGTGGACCTCGGCTGGACGGACCTGAGCGACTCGGCCAGTGCGGTCGAGTTGGCCATCGTGCTCGAAGAGCTCGGCCGTGCCACCGACCCCACGCCGTTTTTGGCCACCATGACCCAGTTCGCGCCGTTGGCCGGCGGCCGCTTCGACCCGCACGAGTCCGGCGCCGCCGTGTACGAGGGGGTGACCGCGCATCGGGACGGCGAGGGATGGGCACTGGAGGGCACGGGTCGCCACGTCCTCGACGGTGACCGGGTCGACCGGTTGGCGGTGGTGACCGACGCCGGGGTCTTTCTTGTCGGCGCGGGTGCGGTGTCTGCCCGGCGCAGTTCGGTCTTCGACCCCGTGTTGCATGTCGCGGAGGTGTCTTTCCCGGGAGTGCCGGTGCCCGACAGCGCTCGGGTCAAGGTCGACGCCGAGCGTGCCCACCATGTCGCACTGACCGGGATGGCGATGACGATGGTCGGTGCCTGCCAACGCATTCTCGACTTGGTCCTCGACCATGTCCGCAGCCGCCACCAGTTCGGGGTACCGATCGGGTCGTTTCAGGCGGTCCAGCACAAGGCCGCCGACATGCATGTGGCAATAGAGCGCGCCCGCGCGTTGGGATATTTTGCCGCGCTGACGATTTCGGCGGACGACCCGCGGCGGCGGCTGGCGGCGGCAATGGCGAAGGCGTCGGCGGGGGAGTGCCAGGCGCTGGTTTTCCGCCACGGCCTGCAGCTTTTCGGCGCAATGGGATTCACCTGGGAGAACGATCTGCAGTTCGCGCTCAAGCGGGCCAAGGCGGGCGAGCTCATGCTCGGCGGCGCTGCGCAGCATCGGGCGATGATCGCGGAGGAGTACCGTGCAGCTGAATTTTGATCCCGACGTCGAGGCCTTCCGGGCCGAGTTTGTCGCCTTCCTGGACGAGCATCTGCCCGATGCGGCGGAGACTCTGGAGCGGCCTCGCTCGGTTTCGCACATGCCGGCGTGGGCGCGGCGCTGGCAGCGACTGCTGTTCGACAACGGCTGGCTGCTGCCCGGGCAACCGCCGGAGTTCGGCGGCCGCAACGCCACCGTGTTGCAGCAGTTCGTTCACCTCGAGGAGTTGTGCCGGCGGCGCATCTACCACAGCTTCAACCCGCAGGGCGTGAATATCGTTGCAGCGTCGCTGTTGTCGTTCGGCACCGAGGAGCAGAAGCACCGCTGGGCGGTGCCGATCCTGCGGGCGGAGATCACCGCATCGCTGGGGATGAGCGAGCCGAGCGCCGGCTCGGATCTGGCGTCACTGCGTACCCGGGCGGCGCGCGACGGCGACCACTACGTGGTCAGCGGGCAGAAGGTGTGGACGTCCGGAGCCCATGACGCCGACGTGTTGCTGACCTTCGTACGCACCGACCCAAACGCGCCCAAGCACAAAGGGATCAGCGCACTCTTGATACCCACCCATACGCCGGGCGTGGTACGGCGACCCTTCCCGTCGATCTGTAGCCGCGACGACCTGGACTTCAACGAGGTGTTCTTCACCGATGTGCGGGTCCCGGCGGAGAACCTGGTCGGGCAGGAGAACCAGGGCTGGCGGGTGGCCAACGGATCGCTCGGCCATGAACGCACGATGATGTGGCTGGGTTTCGCCGATCGCCTCCACAATCTGATCACCGATTTCCACCCCGCCACCGTGCTCGACCGCGACCACTACGCGACGCTGGTCATGGACTACCACGCCCTGCGGCTGCTCGGATCGGTGGCGCTGGCCCGCGCTGCCCGCGGGGAAGAAGACGTTCCCGCGCTGTCGGTACTCAAGCTGCTCGGCTCCGAAGCCGAACGAAACGCCTCGGAGCACGCGCTGGAATCGGCGCGCTCCGACGGGCTCATCTCTCCCGCACTGACGGGTCCCTACGCTCCGATGAACCTCGACCATTACTTCGCCAGCTGGTTCGAGCGCTATGCCCGCAGTTTCTCAGGCACGATCGCCGGCGGCACCTCGGAGATTCACCGCAACATCATCGCCCAGCGAGTGCTGGGCCTGCCGCAGTAACTCCGACGTCATGGCGGCGGCCTCCAAACATGGCCGCGACTGTCCGGTAGAACCACCATGCCGATCGCCTCGTCATGGCAAAGATCGAGCAGGTGCGGATCGGACGTAGCGACCGATGTCGCTGCAACCCGAGCGAATTCGACGACGACGCAGTCGGCGAGGCTCACGGCGCGGCGACGCCGGTGGTAGTGGCGGGCCCGCAGCAGCCCTGCCCGCATCGCCACCGTTGCGTCCAATGGCGGCGGGTCTGCCAGGCCGAGCTGGGCGAGGTCCAGCGCAGCCTCCTCTTCCGCTGCTTTTTCAATGCGGACGAGGTGATCGAGAACCTCCGCGACTCCCAACGGCGTCAACGTCGCGTCAGGGTCATCCCGCAAGAGTTGCTCAACTGGCTTCGCAGCAGGTTCGCCCTTGAGCAAAGCCAGCACCGCGTAGGCGTCGAGGACGGTCAAGCTCGCTTGCGCCGCTCAGCTGCGCTCTGGTCGGCGCGAGCGCGCCGGCGGGCGTCGTCGCTGCTTGGGTGTCGCGGATATTTGCCACTGAGGTCGCCGAGAGGATCGTGAGGCATTGGACGCATTACCACTCGGTCGCCGAAGTCCACCACCAGCAGCCGGTCCGTCTGCCAACGCGCACGAGTGTCAGCAGGAATCGAGACCTGGCCATTTCTGGACAGTTTCATCACGTAGCTGGGCACTCGTGGCCTCCGTTGTATGTCTCGGTCGATTCATTGTACGCCCCGGCGCCATGCCGTCCTAAAACCGCATTAATACCGCACCAGCGCGAAAGGATACGTGTCCGTTCCGCCCGGTCCGCCACCGCAGCTCGACTGGTAGGTGTTCACCAGCGAACCGGTGAGCGCAACGGGACCCATGTATCGGTGTCGTGGGAGGGAAGGAAGTAGATGGCGCAGCGCACACCGTCGGGGATGTCGACAACAAAAGTGTATTGGCCGTTGGCCAGGTGCGCCTCGCCGTCGTAAGCCGTGGCCTGTCCGTTGGCCTGGGTATGGCGAAAATGTTGACACGGTCATCGGCGGGTTGAGTGCACGCTCTGATTGCCCAGAACCAACTGTGGCCGGGAAAATCGCGCACGATTTGCAGCTCGTAGTTGCCGATCTGCGTGCCGGCGTGGCTTACCGGAGCCGAAATTAGCGCAGCCACCGCCAGCACAGCGCTTGCTGCCAACGCTTTCAGGGGGCTGCCGCAGGTTCATCGGCTCAGTATGTCAGTCGATGACGGCGGCTTCTTTGTATTCGGTAATCGGCCTCGCCAGACCTTGCTCGTCACAGACGCGCTGTAGTTTCTCGAGCGTTTGCTCGAGGCCGACTCCGACCCGGCGGCCGGGAGTGAAGGTGGCCGGCAGATGCCGCATCCCCTGGATGACGCCGATGGTGTCGTAGTGAACGGTGCCCGCAGGATCGCAGCGGTAGTCCGGCATCCGGTCCAGCACGGCCGTGAGCATCGACTTGAACACCACGCGTGCGACGTTGGATCCGGCGCAGCGGTGGATGCCCAGTCCGAAGCTGAAGTGCCGATTTCCCTTGCGATCCAGGATGATCTGGTTTGGGTCGGCGAACACCGAGGGATCCCGGTTCGCCATCGCCCACGAAATCCACAGGCGCTCACCTTCTTTGAACCGGGTACCGAAGAATTCGCAGTCCTCGGAGAACGTCCGGCCGTCGCCGGGCGCCGGGGTGAAGTAGCGCAGGAACTCTTCGGTCGCCGGGTCCAGCAAGGTGTCGCGGTCGCGGCTGAGCACTTCGCGCTGGTCGGGGTTCTGCGACAACCACTCGAGCGCGTGCGCCGTCAACGCCGTCGTGGTGTCGAAGCCGCCGCCGATGACCAGTCCGAGCATCCCGAACAGGTCAAGCTCAGGTGCCGGCTCGCCGTCGATCCGCAGCTCAAGAAGTGCATTGATGATGCCGGGGCGCGGATTCTCCCGAATCTCAACGAGATTGCCGAACAGGTCGATGCCCATCTGCCGGTGCTGCTCGGCCACGCGCTCGGCCTCCGGAGAGTGTTCGGGCGTGTATACCGCCGCATGCACCGGCTCGCTGTAGATCTTCCACTTCTTGAGCGGTATGCCCAGCATCCCCAATGTGAGCACGGCTGGTACGACGTTGGCGAGGTCGTCGACGAAATCGATGTGGCCGTCTTCGATCTTGTCGTCCAGGCAAGCCCGCACGACATCGTCGACGAACGGCACCCACCGCTTCACTGCAGCCGGAGACATGTACGGGTTCAGCACGTTTCGGTAAATACGGTGCTCAGGGTCGTCCATCTCCAGCATGCCGCCCCTGATGCCGCTGGCCCGCCTCGCCGGAGGAATGCTGATGCCCTGATAGGCCGGCCGTTCCCCGGTGAGGTCATGGTGGTTCGAGACATGCGGGCAGCGGGCAAGCTCGAACACCTCGCGGTTACCGGCCGCCACCCAATGCCCGCCGTAGGTGTCCGTCCAGGCGATCGGACACTTGGCGAGCATCTCCTCGGTGATCGCCTCGAACTGATTGCGGTATTCGGGCGTATGGCGGTCGAAGTGATAGCGAGGCTGCCTGCGGTCGTCGTCAGCGTCTGCGGCCGTCCTGTCCTCAACGGTCACGACGTTGTCTCCCTTGACTTTTCCGGTTTCGCCGGGTCGCCGGACGAGTCCGCATCGATGAAGATCGCGCATTCCGGACACGACTGAGCGGCCTCGCGGACCTTGTCTTCCAGCTCAGGCGGGACTTCGTCGAAGACTGCCGACGAATGGCCGTCGATGTCGTCGAGCTCAAACGCATCCGGAGCGATCATCGAACACAACGTATGTCCCTGGCACCGCTCGGGATCGACCCAAACCTTCATCGCCTGCCCCTTAGATGTGGTAGTCGTACCACTTCAGGTAACCGCCAGCGTCGACGCGTAACTGCATCCCGGTCACATACCTGGCCTCGTCAGAGGCCAGCCACAGCACCGCGTTGCTGATGTCCTCCGGTTCGATGTACGGAATCCTCATCGCTTGCTGCACGCCGAAAACCGGCTCCGCGTCTGCTCGCGTCGGCTTCTCCAGGTCGGGCCGGAAAGCGCGGTACATCGGCTCGCTTTGCAGCATCGGCGTGTTGCAGTTCGTCGGGTGAATCACATTGGCGCGAATGCCAAGCGGCGCAAGCTCCGTGGCCAGGACGTTGACATACTCCGCGATCTGCCGCTTGGAGTAGAGGTATGCCATCCCGCCGGGATCGGCGCCCGGATTGTCCTTTTTGGCGACATCCATCAGCGCAGCGGTCGACGCGGTGGCAATGATCGAGGCGCCTTCACTCAGGTGCGGCAGCGCCACTTGAATGGCGTTGATCGTTCCGATCAGGTTCGTGTTCCACACGTCGCACCACGCCTGCAGCGGCGGATTGCCCTGCATCCCCGCGATGCCGGCCTGCGCCACCACGATGTCGAGCTTGCCGAACTCGGCCAAACCGTCGTCGAGTGCAGCGCGCAATTGCGCGGCCTCGCGCACGTCGGCCTGCGCAGTGACCACGCCCTGGCCGGTCTTCTCGATGAGCCGCGCGGTTTCGTCGAGGTCTTCCGGCGTTGCCATCGGATATCCGATGGTCTCGATGTCACGACAGATGTCCACAGCGATGATGTCGGCGCCCTCTTCGGCCAGCCGAACCGCGTGGCTGCGGCCCTGGCCGCGTGCGGCACCGGTGACGAATGCGACTTTTCCCTGAACGCGTCCCACAGAATTTCCTTCCCAGTACTTATGTGTTTCGGCCGCCGTTGACGCCCAAGATCTGACCAGTGATGTAGCCCGCCTCTTCCGATACCAGGAAGGCGCATGCCGCGGCGATGTCTTCTGGCTTGCCGATCCGGCGAACCGGTGTCGCGGCAATGCTCTTCTCGATGTCGCCGAGATGACCTTGCTCCGCGGCCTTGCGCAGCATCGGGGTGTCGATGAAACCAGGCGGCACGGCATTGACCGTGATGCCGCTAGGTCCGTACTCCAGCGCCAGCGACTTGGTGAGCCCGTTGACCGCCGATTTGGCTGCCACATAGTGCGACATGTAAGGGACTCCGGAATGGGTGCTGGACGAGGAGATGTTGACGATCCGCCCCCACCCCGCCTCGATCATGTCGGGCAACGCCGCCTGAATGGTGTGGAAGACGCCGTTGAGGTTGACATCGATGATGCGCTGCCACTCCTCGAACGTGATGTGGGCGAACCGCTTGAACCCGTCGAGGCCCGCGGCATTGACCAGAATCGTGACGGGTCCCAGTTGGTCGCGGATCGCCGAAAGCGCGGCGTCGACTTGCGAGCGATCGGTCACGTCGGCGGTGAACGCGAACTCCTCTTCGGCGGGCTTGAGATCGATGGTGGCGACTCGGTGGCCGTCTTTGCGCAGCCGTTGCGCGATGGCCAAGCCGATGCCCGACCCGCCGCCGGTTACGACGGCGATCCTCACGTCGCACTCCTGACTGGATGCGTCGCCAAGCATCAAGAACATCCCTTTCGATTATGAGAACCGTACTCTCGCACTGGGAGGGCGTGCAAGATTCTGAACTACCAGTCTTGAAATGCATGAATGCTACTGACAGGTAACAGCCGGCGGTTACCGACGCATGTCAAATGAGTCGTTCCGCGCTTGAGTTCCCGTCCTCCGAATGTAAGATTCGCCGAGTACGAGAATGAAGTTATCCACCCGATGAGGAGGCCGAAATGCCATCGCAGGACTCGCAGTGACCATCGCGGCAGGTGGCGGGTCCTCGGGCGGCGCATCGGGGGCTCAAGTCCCGGATGACATGCGGGCCGACCGGCGCCTGCTGATTGACGGCCGGCTTGTCACTTCAAAGCGGACATTTCCTTCGGTCAATCCGGCGACGGGCGAAGTCCTCGGGTACGCCCCGGACGCAGGCCTCGCCGAAGCGGAAGCGGCCATCGCGGCTGCGCGGCGCGCATTCGACACCACCAGCTGGCCGACCGACGTCGAATTCCGGGTCCACTGCCTCGAGCAGCTGCATCACGCGCTGCTCGAGCAGGCCGAGGAACTGCGCGAACTGACGATTGCCGAAGTCGGCGCCACTCGGGCGCTGACCCACGGGCCTCAGCTCGACGAGCCGATCGGGATTGTCCGCTACTACGCCGACCTGCTGCGTACCTATCCGATGAGCGAGGATCTCGGCGAGATGGAATCGCGCGGTATGCGCCATCACCGCTGGGTAGAGAAGGAAGCCGCCGGGGTGGTAGGTGCCATCATTGCCTACAACTATCCCAACCAGCTGGCGCTGGCCAAGCTGGCTCCCGCCCTGGCCGCCGGATGCACGGTCGTGCTCAAGGGCGCGCCGGACACGCCGCTGATTACGCTGGCGCTGGGCGAGCTGATCGCCAACCACACCGATATCCCGGCCGGCGTACTGAATGTGCTGAGCTCGTCGGATCCAGCGGTCGGCGCCGCGCTGACCACGAGCCGTGACGTCGACGTCATCACCTTCACCGGGTCGACCGCCACCGGCCGCAAGATCATGGCCGCGGCCGCCGAAACGGTGAAGCGGGTCTTCCTCGAGCTGGGCGGCAAGTCGGCGGTGATCATGCTCGACGACGCCGACTTTTCGATGGCGAGCATGTTCGCGGCCTTCTCCATGTGCAGCCATGCGGGGCAAGGTTGCGCGTTGACGTCCCGGTTGCTGGTGCCCAGGAAGCGCCACGAGGAGATCGTCGAGCTGATCGCACAGAATTTCGCGAAGGTGCGTCACGGTGATCCGGCCGACCCCAATACCTATATGGGCCCGTTGATCAACGAGCGCCAGCGCGACAAGGTCGACGGGATGGTCCAGCGCGCCGTCGCGGCCGGCGCGACCCTGGTGACGGGCGGCAAAAAGATCGACCCCGGTTTCTTTTATGCCCCAACTCTGCTGACCAACGTCGATCCGGACAGCGAGATCGCCCAGGAGGAGGTCTTCGGGCCGGTGCTGGTGGTCATTCCGTTCACTGATGACGACGACGCCGTGCGCATCGCAAACAACTCGATCTACGGGCTTTCGGGTTCGGTGTTCGGCAGCCAGCACCGGGCGCTCTCGGTGGCGCGCCGGGTCCGCACCGGCACGCTGTCCATCAACGGCGGCAACTACTTCGCGCCGGACGCCCCATTCGGAGGCTTCAAGCAATCCGGAGTCGGCCGCGAAATGGGCGTCGCCGGGCTCGAAGAATTCCTGGAGCGCAAGACGCTGGCTCTGCCTGGGGCGGCGGTGGCCGGATGACGCCCCTGCAAGGCATCCGTGTTCTCGAAGTCGCCATGTACGGCTTCGTGCCATCGGCGGGTGCGGTGCTGGCCGAGTGGGGGGCCGACGTCATCAAGGTCGAACACGCGGTCACCGGCGACCCACAGCGCGGACTGCGCCAGACCGGCATGTTGCGGGTGGAGGGCGATCCCAACCCGAACATCGAACATGCCAACCGCGGCAAGCGCAGCATCGGCCTGGACATGTCAGTGCCCGAAGGAAAGGACGTGCTCTACGAGCTGGCTCGCCGGTCGGATGTGTTCTTGACCAGTTTCCTGCCCGGGCACCGCCAGAAGTTCGGTATCGACGTCGACGACATCCGCGCCGTCAACTCCAAGATCATCTATGCGCGCGGCAGTGCGTTCGGCCCGCGCGGTGCCGAGTCGGGCAAGGGCGGCTACGACATGACCGCGTTTTGGTGCCGGGCCGGAACCGCTGCCACCATCACACCGGTTGGCATGGAGGGCATGATCGCGCCGCCCGGACCGGCTTACGGCGACACCATATCCGGCACCAACCTTGCCGGCGGCATCGCGGCGGCCTTGCTCAAACGGGAACGCACCGGCGAACCGTCGATTGTGGACGTCTCGTTGCTCGGCAGCGGCCTGTGGTCACTGGGCCACACCGTGGCCTTGACAGTGCATCTCGGACAACGCCTGGAAGCCCCGCCGCCGGGCGTGCACGGCGCACCGAACAACCCCTTGGTGGGGCTGTACACAACTGCCGACAACCGCTACATCTCTTTCGTGATGATGCAGCCGACCAAGTTCTGGGCGGACGTATGTTGGCACATCGATCGCCCGGAACTCGCCGACGATCCCCGGTTCGCCACCGATCAGCAGATCGCCGCCAACACGGCCGAGGCGGTGAAAATCCTGACCGAAGCGATCGCAACTCGGACTTTGACTGAATGGAGCGAACGTTTCGTAACGTTGTCGGGTCCGTGGGCTCCGGTGCAGGACACGTTACAGGCAGCCCACGACGCGCAGGTTCGAGCGAACGAATATATAGTGCAGACCGGTGATTTGGAGCTGGTGTCCAATCCGGTGCAGTTCGATGTGTCCTCGCCGCACTGCGGGGCGGCACCCAAGTTCGCAGAGCAGACCGACGATATCTTGATGGAACTCGGATTCGACTGGGAGCACATCATCGAGCTGAAGACGGCCGGCGCCGTCACGTAGGGGTGGGATCTGATGCCATACTTCGCTTCTCGCAGCAGGTACCTGCGGTACCGGGAAAATCGTTGCTACCGGCCGGTAACGACCACGACATCGTGTAAGTCCGAGTTTCCTGGCAGAGATTCGCATTTCGTACCTGGGAGGCCACGCTGTGGGTCATAATCGCGACACGCATGGCGACGTTTCGGGCCTTTTCCTTCAGCGGCGAGTCCTGACGCTAGCCCCGAGTAGGGAGGGCACGTTGTGAGGAGGTTACGGTTGGCGCCGTCGGCGGTTGAATCGGCGCGAAATGTCGATCCTTCGGCGGTAGTCTCTGGCGTGACCGTTGTGGGGGGAGTGGGAACCGTTGGCGAATAAGGCAGCCGACCGCTGGTCTTCAGGCGTCACTTTGCCGAGGGGCTTCTCCGAAGCGATGCAAGCCGTGGGTGGCCTGGCCGCGATGTCGGGGGACGCGGTGAGATTTGTGTTCCGCCGGCCGTTCCAATGGAGAGAGTTCCTAGAACAGTGCTGGTTCATCGCGCGCGTTTCACTGCTTCCAACATTGTTGGTGGCCATACCTTTCACGGTTCTGGTCAGCTTTATTCTCAACATCCTGCTGCGCGAATTGGGCGCGGCAGACCTTTCCGGCGCGGGCGCCGCCTTCGGCGCGGTCACCCAGGTCGGTCCGCTGGTGACGGTGTTGATCGTGGCCGGCGCCGGCGCCACCGCGATGTGCGCGGACCTGGGTTCGCGCACTATTCGTGAAGAAATCGACGCAATGGAGGTGTTGGGCATCAACCCGGTGCAGCGTTTGGTGGCACCTCGCATGCTGGCGTCCGGACTGGTGGCGCTGCTGTTGAACAGCCTGGTCGTCATCATCGGCATCCTCGGCGGCTACAGCTTCTCGGTGTTCATTCAAAACGTCAACCCCGGCGCGTTCGCTGCCGGCATCACCCTGTTGACCGGTGTCCCGGAGGTGATCATCTCTTGCGTTAAGGCAGCGCTGTTCGGCCTTATCGCCGGCCTGGTGGCGTGTTACCGGGGATTGAGCATCTCCGGCGGGGGAGCTAAAGCGGTGGGCAACGCCGTCAACGAAACCGTGGTGTACGCGTTCATGTCGCTGTTCGTCGTCAACGTCGTCGTCACCGCCATCGGCATCCGGTTCTCGACCAAGTAACTGGGGACATGCGATGACCGTCAAGGCGCTGAGAGCCACCTACCCTCGGACGTTTGGGGTCCTCGACCAATTGCGCAAGCCCGTCAATACTCTCGGCGGGATAGGTGACCACGTTATATTCTACGGCAGAGCGCTTGCCGGCGTACCCTTTGCGACGGTTCACTACCGGCGCGAAGTCTTTCGTCTAATCGCCGAAATCAGCATGGGCACAGGTACTTTGGCGATGATCGGCGGCACCGTTGTGATCGTCGGCTTCTTGACGCTGGCCGCTGGCGGTACGCTTGCAGTACAAGGCTATAGCTCACTGGGCAATATCGGCATCGAAGCGCTGACCGGATTCTTGGCGGCATTCATCAACGTCCGCATCTCGGCACCGGTGGTCGCAGGAATCGGCTTGGCCGCTACCTTCGGTGCCGGCGTAACCGCGCAACTGGGCGCCATGCGGATCAACGAAGAAATCGATGCCCTGGAATCCATGGCCATTCGGCCGATCTCCTACTTAGTCAGCACCAGGATCATGGCGGGCATGATCGCCATCACGCCGCTCTACAGCATCGCCATCATCCTCTCGTTCGTTGCCAGCCAGTTCACCACCGTTGTCCTGTTCGGCCAATCAGGCGGCCTCTACAATCATTACTTCGATACATTCCTTTACCCGTATGACTTGCTGTGGTCGTTCCTGCAGGCCATCCTGATGGCGCTGGCCGTTCTGTTGATCCACACCTACTACGGCTATTTCGCCGGTGGCGGCCCCGAGGGTGTCGGGGTCGCCACCGGCAACGCGGTCCGTACTTCGCTCATCATCGTGGTATCGGTGACGCTTTTAGTTTCGCTGTCGATCTACGGCACCAACGGACATTTCAACCTGTCAGGGTAAGGGAAAGCGCCTGGGAAAGACAATGTCTCACAACGCGATACGCGCACTGGCCGGTTTGGCTACCATCGTCGTAATTCTTGGGATCGTCGCTGTGGCGGTCGGTTTGTTCCAGGGCAGTTTCGCCCAAACCGTTCCGGTCACCGTGGTGTCGCCGCGCGCCGGGCTGGTGATGAACGCGGACGCCAAGGTGAAGATGCGCGGCGTCCAGGTGGGCAAGGTCGCCTCAATCGAGACGCGGTCGAATGGCCAAGCGGTGCTTCACCTTGCCATGGATCCGCCGCAGCTACGCTTCATTCCCGCCAATGTGCTTGTCGACATCACGTCTACAACGGTGTTCGGCGCCAAGTTCATTGAGCTGGTACCGCCCGCCACGCCCTCACCACAGCGATTGCACGCCGGCCAAGTCCTCGACAACAAACACGTCACCGTGGAAATCAACACGGTATTCGAACGACTGACGGCAGTGCTGTCGAAGATCGATCCCGCCAAACTCAACGAGACCCTCGGTGCAATCGCTTCGGCGGTCAACGGCCGCGGCCACAGGATCGGCCAAGCACTCAGCGACTTGGATTCGTTTCTGGCCACCCTGGATCCGAGTCTTCCGGCGTTCAGCCACAACCTCGCCGTCTTTCCTGCGGTGGCGAACGCCTACGCCGACGCCGGGCCCGACCTCGTCAAAATCGCCGATAATGCGACCCGAATCAGTCAGACGATCGTCGACGAGCAGCGAAACCTGGATGAGTTTCTTATCAGCAGCATCGGTTTGGCGACGATCGGCAACGATGTAGTGGGCGGCAACCGGCAAGCGCTGACAGATGTCCTGCACATGTTGGTGCCGACCACAAATCTGCTCAACGAGTACCACCAAGCGCTGTGGTGCGGACTTGCCGGGGCAGCCCAGAATCTGAAAGCTCCGCCGCTGGATGTCCCGGGAGTTAAGATAATCGCCGGGCTGGAGTTTGGGGCCGAACGTTATCGGTACCCTGCCAACTTGCCCAAGGTTGCCGCGACGGGCGGTCCCCAATGCCACGAACTTCCCGTTGTGCGCCCGGACGTGGCGCCGCCGTACGTGGTCGCCGATGTCGGTGCCAACCCCTGGCAGTACGGGAACCAGCAACTTCTGCTCAACTCGGATGCCCTCAAGCAGCTGCTGTACGGGCCGATCGACGGGCCACCGCGCAACTCCATGCAGATCGGCCAGCCCGGATGAGCGGCTCGCGCGGGACCATCATGAAGTTCGCGGCTTTCGCGACCGTGATGCTGGTGCTGACCGTGTTCTTGTTCTTCATTTTCAGCCAGTACCGAACCGGTTCAACCAACGGATATTCCGCGGTCTTCAACGACGTGTCGCGTCTCAAGACCGGACAAACTGTGCGGGTCGCCGGCATCCGTGTGGGCACCGTGAAAAGCGTCTCGCTGCGCCCCGACAACAAGGTATTGGTGAAGTTCGACGCCGACCGCAGTGTCGTGCTCACCAGCGGAACCCGTGCCGCCGTTCGCTACCTCAACCTGGTGGGTGACCGCTACCTCGAGCTCGTCGACGGTCCCGGGTCCACTAAGGTGCTGCCGGCAGGTTCGCAGATCCCGGCCGACCGGACCGCACCGGCGCTCGACCTCGATCTGCTGCTCGGCGGTCTGAAACCCGTCATCGCGGGCCTGAACCCGCAAGACGTCAACGCGCTCAGCGCCGCGCTGGTGCAGATTTTCCAGGGCGAAGGCGGCACATTGGATTCTCTGCTGTCGAAAACCTCATCGTTCTCCAATACCTTGGCCGACAACGACCAAACGGTGCAGCAACTGATCGACCACCTCAACACCGTAGTGCGCACGCTGGACAAAGACGGTAACAAGTTCTCCGGCGCACTGGATCGTCTGCAACGGCTGATCAGCGGTTTGTCGCAAGACCGCGATACGATCGGCGCCGCGATCGATTCCCTGGACAAGGGAACCGCCTCAATAGCAAGCCTGCTCACCAACGCGCGGCCGCCACTGGCCGGCACGGTAGAGCAGCTGAACCGATTAGCCCCGCTGCTCGATGAGAACAAAGGCCGAATCGATGTTTCGCTGCAGAAACTGCCGAAGAACTACCGCAAACTGATGCGGCTCGGCGCATACGGCAGCTGGCTGCCGTATTACCTCTGCGAGATAAGCCTGCGCGTCTCGGATCTGCAGTACCGAACCGTGGTTGTGCCCATTTTCAAGCAGGAAGGCGGAAGGTGCGCGGAGCCCAGTGAAGAGGAGGTGCGCGCAAACCAATGAATAAGTACCGCGGAGCCGGACTGATTCGGGCTGGCATCATCGGCGTTGTGCTGGTGGTGCTGGTGATCGCCGTAGGACTGTCCCCTGACCAGCTGATGCAGCGGGCCACGGCGGTCAGATACCAGGCGCTGTTTTCTGAAGCGGGCGGGCTGGCCGTGGGCAATGACGTGACGGTCTCGGGAATGAAGGTTGGCAGTGTGTCGAAGATGTCGCTGCACAACGGCGATGCATTGGTGACTTTCACTGTCAAGGGGACGGTTTCGCTCGGCTCAGACACCACCGCGCACATCAAGACGGGTTCGCTGCTGGGCCAGCGGCTTCTCGCCCTGGAATCAGGGGGCACCGGCAAGCTGCATCCGATGAACCTCATACCGGTTTCGCGCACATCCTCGCCCTACTCGTTGAGCGAGGCACTCAGCGACCTCACCGCCAACATCGCCGGAACCAATACCGAAACGCTCAATCGGTCGCTTGACACGCTATCGGCCACGCTCAACCAGATCGCTCCGCAATTGGGACCAGCCTTCGACGGGGTGAGTCGGTTATCGCGAGCCCTCAACAGCCGCAACAAAACCTTGGGCGAGCTACTCAAAGGAGCCGCCGATGTAACCGGAATCCTGTCGCAACGCAGCGAACAGGTCAACACGCTGATCCTCGACGCCAACGATCTGCTCCAGGTACTCGTGGCGCGGCGGCAGGCGATCGTGCAGCTGCTGGCCAACACCTCCGCGGTCGCCAAACAGCTTTCCGGACTGGTGCATGACAACGAAGCAAAGCTGGCCCCGACACTGAAAAAGCTGAATTCGGTGACCGCGATGCTGGAGAAGAACCGGGACAACATCAGCAAAGCACTGCCCGGTCTAGCCAAGTACCAGCTCACACAGGCCGAGACGGTCGCCACCGGGTTCTACTACACCGCGTTCGTCCCCAATGCGTTCCTCCCCGAACTATTTTTCCAGCCCTTCTTCGACTTCTACTTCGGGTTCAGAAGAGGTGTGGACCAAGGCCGGCCACCGGACAACGCCGGGCCGCGGGCATTGTTCCCCTGGCCGTACAACGGTATTCCACCCTGTCCCGACTGTCATGTGGGCCTGCCGCCGGGAAGGATCGGATCACAATGAGGCGCAACAGGCTTGCCGCCTTGCTGGCGATCGGCTTGGCACTGCTCCTCGTCGCCGGCGCAGCTGTGGCGATCCGCAATACGTTCTTTCATCCCAAGACGATCACCGCCTACTTCACTTCTGCCACCGGGATCTACCCGGGCGATGACGTGCGGGTCGCCGGCATCAAGGTCGGCAGCATCGCCGCCATCCAACCCGAGGGGACCCAGGCCAAGATGACCATGCACGTCGATCACGGCGTGCCGATCCCGGCGGATGTCAAAGCGGTGATCGTCGCCCAGAACCTGGTGGCCGCCCGCTATGTCCAATTCACCCCGGCCTACCGGTCGAGCGGGCCAACCATGGGTAACGGCTCAGTGATACCGGTGGAACGGACTGCGGTACCCGTCGAGTGGGATGAGGTAAAAGACCAATTGATGCGGCTGGCAACCGATCTGGGACCCAGCGGCAAGGTGTCGAGCAGCTCGATCGGCCGCTTCATCGACAGCGCAGCCAACGCGCTGGGCGGTAACGGCGACAAACTGCGGCAGACCCTGGCTCAACTGTCCGGGGTGGGCCGGACCTTGGCCGATGGCAGCGGCAACATTGTCGAAATCATCAAGAATCTGCAGACCTTCGTCACCGCGCTTCGCAACAGCGGCCAACAACTCGTGCAGTTCAACAACCGGCTCGCCACGTTGACCAGCGTGCTTGACGACAGCAGGTCCGATTTAGATGCGGCACTGACGAATCTGGCGGCGGCACTTCCCGAGGTGCAGCGGTTCATCGCGGGAACCCGTGACCCGCTCGCCGAGCAGATTGCGCGGCTGGCCGACCTGACCCAGATCCTCGTCGACAGCAAGATGGCGTTGGAAAACGTCTTGCATGTTACGCCAAACGCGCTCGCAAACGCCTACGCCGACTACGACGTCGAAACCGGCGTGGTCCGTGGAACATTCGCCTTGAGCAACTTCACCAACGCCGTGTGGGCCGTCTGCTCGCAAATGGGGGCCATCGAGAACGTCACCGCGACAGAGACGGGCAAGCTGTGCGCCCAGTATGCCGGTCCGGCGCTGCGGGTGGTCAACCCCTTCACTTTCATAAGCGCGCCGGCTCTTTTGGCTGGGGGTTTCGGTTTCTTCCCCAACTTCAATTACCTCCACTTTCCGTTCAACCCAATCCTGTCGAAGTCGGCAAGTCCGGAGAACATCGTCTACACCGAGGCGCGGCTGGCGCCCGGTGGCGAAGGGCCAAAGCCGGGACCGCCTGAGCTACCCCCCGCGGTGTCCGCCTATACCGGGCTGCCGGGTGATCCGGTGGGACCGCCCGGGGCGGTGCCACCGGCGCGGATACCGGGAGCGGCGATGCCGCAGCCACCAGCGCCGACGAGGCCGGGCGAATCGCCACCCCCTCCTCCGCCGCCGGCGCCGAACCTGCCGGGCATGCTGCTCCCGGCGGAAGGGCCGCAATCGTGACCGCCCGGCGACGATGCGGGCCCGTGGCCCGCCCAGGAGCCAGGCCATCACAGCCAGCCCGGGTCCCGGTGCGACGGGTGCTTATCGTCGCCTGCTGCGTCATGCTGGCCGGAACCGGGTGCGCATTCAACGGGCTGAACTCGCTACCCCTACCGGGTGCGGTTGGACGCGGACCCGGAGCCAACATCTACCATGTCGAGATCGCCAATGTCGGTACCATGGAGCCGAATTCGCCGGTGATGATCAACGACGTCGTGGTCGGCAGTGTCAACAAGATGACGGTGAAAGCCTGGCACGCCGACGTTGAGATCTCGGTGAAGCGCGATGTCGTGGTACCCGCCAACTCGGTGGCCAACGTCGGCCAGACCAGTCTGCTGGGATCCATGCATCTGGAGCTGAATCCGCCGCCCGGCCAGCAGGGAAGCGGACGGCTAAAGCCCGGCGCCACCATTCCGCTGAATAGGGCGTCGACTTACCCGTCGACAGAACAAACCCTGTCGTCGCTGTCGGTCGTCATCAACTCCGGCGGATTCACCCAGATCGGCGACATCATCCACAATTTCAATGCGGCTTTGTCCGGGCGCGCAGGCGCTGTTCGCGACCTGCTTGTCCGCCTCGACCGGTTCGTGGGCACGCTCGACCAACAGCGCGACAACCTCGTCGCATCGATACAAGGATTGAACCGACTCGCCGACACCCTGGCCGGACAACGCGACGTCATCACGGCCGCGCTGCGCAAGATACCGGCCGCGCTCGATGTGCTGATCAGGGAACGGCCGCACATCGTGACCGCACTCGACAAACTCCGCGTGTTCAGCGACACCACTACCCGGCTTATCAACGACGCGGGGGCCGATCTAGTCAAAAACCTGCAAAACCTTGAGCCGGCAATTCGCGCTCTGGCTGACGTCGGGGGGCCGGACCTCGGCACAGCCCTGGTGTACGCGCCGACCTTCCCGTTCCCTCAACAATTCATCGACCGCTCCTTCCGCGGCGACTACGTGAACCTGTTTGTCGCCCTCGACTTGACGAACGCCGCGCTTAGGGGCGAAACCTTGCTGGGCACCCATTGGGAACGGCCGGGCGCTGAGCTGGTACCCGCACCCGGGGACCCGTATTACCTGCAGTACCAGTACACGCCCGATCCGCTTCATCCGGGGGCTCCCGGACCGGTACCGCCGCCCGTCGGCGCACCGCTGACGCCCACGGCGGCGCCGCCACCAAGCTTTGCCGTACCGCTGCCGCTACCACCGCCGGGGGTGTGCGGCTCGTTCGGACCTTGTCCCGCAGTCGGTGCGCCACCGCCCAGACCCATACCGCCGCTGCCGCCCGGACCGGGGGCCCCGCCACCACCGCCGCCGCCCCCGGGCCCACCGCCGGCGCCACCGGGCGCACAACCCGCGCCAGAGGCCGGGCCCGGGCCGATGCCGCCCTACGCGACCCCACCGACGGATGGGAATGGCTGATGTTAACCCGTTTCGTCCGAATCCAGCTGATGATTTTCACGATCGTGGGAACCCTCGGTGTGGTCGTGATGGTCTTGAACTACATCCATGCCGCGACCCTGCTGGGGGTCGGGCGGATGACGGTCACACTAGAGTTACCCGCCGCCGGTGGCCTCTACCAGTTCAGCAACGTGACCTACCGCGGGGTGCAGGTCGGCAAGGTCACCGCGGTGACGTTGACGGACCGCGGCGCGAAAGCGACGCTTTCCCTTGGCTCTTCGCCGAAGATCCCGGCCAACCTGCGAGCGGAAGTGCGCAGCGTCTCCGCGGTCGGCGAACAATACGTGGACCTGCGGCCACAAACCAACTCGCCGCCCTACCTGCACAACGGCTCAGTCATCGCCATGCGCGAAGCCACCATCCCGCAGCCGGTCGGGCCGGTGCTCGACCGGACCGACGCCTTGGTCGACAGCATCCCCAAGGGCAAGCTAAGCGCTTTGCTCGACGAGTCGTTCAAAGCATTCAACGGAGCGGGCTACGATTTCGGATCGCTGTTCGACTCGGCGGCGCGACTTTCCGGCGACCTCAACGGCGTCGCCGACCGCGCGCGGACCCTCAACCAGGACACCGTGCCGTTTCTGGACTCGCAAGCACAGACCACCGACGCGATCCGGCTGTGGGCGCGCAGCCTTGCCGGATTCACCGACCAGTTGGTGACCAACGACCCCCAAGTGCGCAGCCTGCTGGAAACCGGGCCCGGCGCCTTGAACGAGGCATCCCGGCTGCTTGAGCAAGTCAAACCGACATTGCCGGTATTGCTGGCGAACCTCAGCACCGTCGGCGAGATCCTCGTGGCCTACCATGCTTCGCTGGAGCAACTTTTGGTGTTGCTGCCGCCGTTCGTGGCTGCTATTCAATACTTTAATCAGACGAAAAACCCGACGGGGCTACCTCGCGGCAACTTCGCAGTGGAGGTCAGTGATCCGCCGGCATGCACGGTCGGTTTCCTACCGCCTAACCAGTGGCGTTCGCCGGCCGACCTCACGATAACCGATACGCCGGACGGGCTGTACTGCAAACTGCCGCAGGATTCACCGATCGCGGTTCGAGGAGCCCGCAACTACCCGTGCATGAGGCATCCCGGAAAGCGCGCGCCGACAGTCGAAATCTGCAATAGCGATAAGCCTTTTGAACCGCTGGCGATGCGGCAGCACATATTCGGGGCCTACCCCCTGGATCCGAACCTGCTCGCGCAGGGCATCCCGCCCGACGATCGGGTGAACTTCTTCCGCGACAGAATTTTCGGACCGGTGGAAGGAACGCCCATGCCGCCAGGATTACCACTACCTCCGGCATTACCACCTCCGCCGGCATCAGCGGCTAACGCGCAAAGCCCCGCACCACCGCCCGCGCCGCCGGGGATTCCCCCCTTAGCGCCGATGGATGTTCCCGATGCGGCCCCACCGCCCACCGGCCATGGTGGCGGTGGGCCACAGGCGGCTCCAAGCTCGTTCGACCACAATGGATCTGGCGCCGGGCCGTCTTTGGCCGTCGCCCACTACGACCCGGCGACCGGCCGGTATGTTGCCCCCGACGGACAGACGTATCGGCAGACCAACCTCGTGAAGGGGGCGGCTCCCAAGACCTGGCAGGATATGCTTCGTGCGTGAAAGCGGGCGCGATCAGGTTTGACTAATCAGGCGATTTTGTCCAGCCTGAACGGCATCTGGATCACGAGCCACCTGTTGATGCCGCACGCGCCGCTCGGGCCGACCGTCTTGTCCAGACCAGCCAGTGTGGGCGAGCCCTGCTGTATCATCCCGTCGGGGCCGACGGGAGTGAAAGTGAATGTCTGGTGGCCGGTGACCGCGGTGCCATCGGGACAGAATTCCCAATTCGGCACATCGCGTCTGACGTACCACATCGGCGTTTCATCATGGCTGGATATCCTTGCGCTCCAGCCCTGGTCGCTCGTCACCTGACCGCTGCAGTCCTGGGCGGTCTCGCACGAGGAGGTGATCGTCCACGTGCTTCGCACCGTCCCCTCGTCGTGAAACACCTCGTTAGTCTTGGCCCACTCACCGACTGACGTGGCGATATACGTTCCGTTGATCGCGTGGCCTTCTGCCCTGGCTAACGGTGCCGTGCTAAAACTGCCGATTACTATGGTAGCGACCAGCGTTGTGCTTGCGACTGTGCCGGTTGAACGGCTCATTGAACGCATCACGTGCTCCTCGACGCGCTACAGTCTTATCCAAATGACTACGAAAGCGGTTCTGCGCCGCCCCTTTCTCAAGAGCTGAGAGTAACACTGCGCCCGCCGGTAGGTGCCGATTTGCGCCAAACAGCCAGCCGCGGCTTTCATCCAAAAGTCAAACTTCGCTACGAGACAGCGTCGAACTTCGCTATGAGCCAGGAACCCTTGACCTTCGTCAGCGTTACGCGGACGCTGCTTCCGCTTTTGACCGGTTCCGGCTTTTCCTTGCTCGCCGTTTTTTGATCGATAAACACTAGTACCACAGCTGACTTCGGATGTAGCTCCGATGCCGCTGCTTTAACCACTCGGACCGTCGTCGTGAGCCCACGCTGGGCCGCCGGCGCCACGATCTGTTCAGTGAACCGCTTGTAATAGTCCTGAAAGTCGTCGCTGAGGCGCGACTTCGCATTGGCGAAATCGCGGCTCAGGCTGTCAGGCGAGTACGACAGCAGCGCTACCGCACCATCTGACGCAGCCTTGACTGCCTCGTCGGCTGCCGCTTTATCGGTTTGCTGATCCGGACGGTACTGAACGAAGAACAAGCCAACGGCCCACCCTGTTGAGGCAAGGAGCAAGGTTATCAACACAATTGGACGCCACATGGCCATGCAACGGCGAATCAAGCCCCAGCTCTGCCTCATTCGGCGGCGACGCACCGGCTTCACCTCGGATGAGACTGCCACGTCGTCGATCTGCGGATCGTCTTGGGGCGTCACGGCAGGAACTCGACTCGCGACATCTTGAGTTGGCCGCCGTCTCTTTGGAGATTCATGACGATGCGCCACGACCGCGACGGCGGTTTCGTCTTGTCTGGACTGACTATATCGGCTTTTGCCGTGACAAGGACCACGGCTGAATCGGCGGTCATCGACTCGACAGCGACGGCTTGCACGGTGGCCTTCGTGCTGGCCTTCGACTTCTCGACCGACTCAACCAGGCCGTTTGCGGTTAGCAGCATCTGATTCTTGAACTGGCCCGTGCTGTCGTCGATGACGCGCTGCAGATCGTCCCTCGCCTTGTCGGCGTCAATCGACATCAGCGTGATGGCGCTCTGCCGAGCCGCCGCGGCGAACTCCACAGCCCGCTGCCGCTGTTCCACGGATTTGCGGTGATACCACACCACATAACCGCTTGTGCCCGAGAAGGTGCAAATGAGGATCACGGCCGTTGCTACAGCGAGTGACTTCCGTCCCGGTCGCTTCAGCACCCGCCTCCGTAACCGAGACCACCTCCCGGAAACAGGCTGTGGCTCACCTACGCTGGATTCCGCAGCCGCGGCGTCTGTGTGGTCCGCGTCGACCGTTTCGATGGTCTCGGCCTGGTCGCTCGACGTCGTGTCGGCTTTCCGGCTCAACTCGATGGCGCGGGCGCGGGCTTGCCGGGCTCGCGCCTCCGCCCGGGCGGCCTCCTTCATCGCTTCCTTGAGCGTGGGGTCATCACAACGCTCGAAATCGAGCGCCCCGGTTAGACGCTCCGGCGACGGCATGGTTACCTCCTTGTCGCGATGGAGGGAAGAGCCACATTATCACCCGCTCAGCGGGAAGTCGGTACCGCGGGGTCGATCCTGGTTAATGCATATCTTCTCCGAATCGAAGAATTTTGTTTTCCGCTGTGTCAAAGTAATTGAGTGCGATTCATCGTGGCAGCCATTGCCGCGTGGGTGGCAGTTGGTATGTTGCCGACGCCGCCCGCCAACGCCGGGCCGACGGTCTGCGACTACCCAAGCTGCACGCCGGGCATCACTCCGCACGTCGTCCTGGGTGCGCCGTGCGACAATACGACCTACTACGTCTTCGGCACTGCCGATTATGACATCTCCTTCGCGACACAGCCCGGCCGGCTGATGTTCTGCGGCTCAGCGAGGAGGCGAGAGACCAGATGGTTCCGCTCACCTCCGATGGCTGGAGTCAAGGAAGAGAACTCCGACTGCACACTGTGGCCCGAGTACTACGTCGCGCAAGCGCCGGACGGCCTATTCCTCATGTGCGTGACGCAAAATGGCCGCATGACCTGGGTACGCGGCGACACATAATAGTTATGTTGAAGCTGGCGTGCGCCGGAGGATCACTATGAAGATCGGCTGGGGCTTGGTTGCGGCGGCTATTTGCACTGCAGCTGCCGTCCGCTTCGCAAGTGCTGCCGACGCGGACGATTTCAGCGGTACCTTCATCCGAACGGGGCCGGGCACCGAGTCCGATTGGCAGTCCACGTGGGTTGTAACGCCCTGCGGTCCCGGATGCGCGCACGTGGCGGATAGCACCGGGTGGAATGCTGATGCGCACATCATCAAGGGTCGCTGGACATTCGAGGTTAGCCGTCCGGATGCCACCAAATGCCTTGATGGTTGGGCACCCGGCATAGCCAACTACTCCGTCGACGCCGCACGACTCGATGGATGGGTCGTTACCACTAAGCCGGCGCCATGTGCCCTACAGGAGGGTTATTCGACTCCTCTGTATTTCACTTTGACGAGGGCCGGCTAGAACGACCAATCCGGCATGGACCCGGTTCGTTGATCATGAGAGGCGGTATGTCAGAACCTATCCGGGTTTACACGATGGCGCGTCTTGCCATCTGCCGAGACCGCCGAGTTCCTTGCTGAGTTAGTCCAGCAGTGGGTTCGCTTGTGTTGTGCCACCGATAGCCAGGGGAGCCTGGCGGCCATGGCGTAGCCACGACGGTCGCGCATACACGAGAAGGTCGCAGAATGCCCCCTGAAGCCAAAATTTCAGATAACTCGGTTCATTCCCGACCGTCCGAGCATTACGCTGTGACGGACGCGAAGAGCAGGGGTGGAGGCAAACATGCGGCTTTTCACTGCGGCCCTACTGGTCCTAGCGAGCATCGGAAGCGCGGCCACGTCGGAGATCGCCGTGGCCCATGCTTCGGGAGACAGCGATTATCTGATGCTGCTGAATCGATACGGGTTCGATGTCTCCACCGTTGAGAACCAACAGTTGACGCTCAAACTTGGTCACGCCATTTGCAACGACCTGCACAGCGACGCCACCCCTCAAAAAAAGCAAGCGATGGCCGTCCAACTCGGCGCGGCGAGCAGCGCCATCGTGAGCGCCGCCCAGCTTGAGTTGTGCCCCGACACCATTTCTTGAGCTGTGCTCCGGGCGCCGATCGTCTGGAAAACCGCGGGTCGGTAGGTGATGAGTTACCAAGGACGCATGGAACAGAGCACGCCCTTGGGGCCGTCCTTCATCGCGACGATGGCACCATCGACCAGCAGTTGGCAGTGAAACATCGGCGTACCGGGTTCATGCCCGGTACTGGCGGTGAAAAATGCCCACTGGTAAGGGTTCGCCAGGTCCAACTCGTAGGTCCATGGCGATCCTGGACCCACATCGGCTTGGACGTTCGGGACGAACGTGTAGGGATCATGACTGTAATCCGAAAAGATCGGCGGCTCTTGGCCTAGGTAGTAGATATCCGCATAGATCGGGTTGGAAGCGGTCAGTAAGTACTTGACGTGATGCATGACCGGCTGATCGTCCGCTTGCGCTGTCGCGGTAGTTTGTACCGGGGCCGCGATTGCCAAAAGCACTGCCGAACCGATGCCTAGGGCCGACCTTCTGGTCGTCACTCCTTCGCTCCTCTGCTCCTCAATGCCAACCGTGATTGCCACGCACCACACTACTTCCAGTGATTATCTCACCGGCTTTGCTGGTCCTATCGCCTTATTGCAAACGTAACCGTTCTGGAGAGGCGCTCAGCCTGGCGTATCGGTGCGGTGCACCCAACGCAGGGTTCTGTTGATCTGTTCGCAAACGAGCGGGGTTCCGTCAGGTTCCTGCGCCGACTGATCCATCGCATCACACGGCAGGGCGACTTCCCGTACACCGACCAGCGGGCCGGCCGGTGTCCAGACGCCGGCTGGGGAGCACACGTAAGTCCTGGATTTGGAATCCAACCCAAAGTCGTAGAAGTGGTGTGGCTCGCAAGGCGCTGCCGGCGCAACGTCACGAGCCACGTTCGGCACACAGTCCGTTGCGTCGCAAAACGCCAAGGCCTTCCCGGCAGGAATTATCGGTGCTGCAACCGATACTCCCATTATGACCGCCCCCGCGATGAATCGGCGCAGCTCTAACCTTCTTGCCGCTTCAGTTGGTTTGCGACGGGCGAAATAGTCGAGGGCCATAGAAAAACAGTAGTTCCCGCTTGGCTGCTTGAGAACCGCAACGAGTAAAAAGTGTTCTCGTAGACGGCGACAGGAAATTCCTGCCAAGCACGCGTCGACTCAGCTTGACGCTGAGGCCACGTCGTAAGAGTTTTCGGGGCTGAGCGCATGACGCGGCTCAATAGCCTGGGAATGCTGCGTAGTCATCTTTGTTCGCGCTGCCGCGGCACAACTTTCGCCGCGCGATCTATTAGGCATGAGACTAGTATTTCCGCAGGCCAGCACCTGCAGTCCTCGCGCAGGCGACACCGTTATTCGCAGCGGCAGGAGATGATAACGTGGCTCTCCTAGACCGGACAAGCGGTGAGGAGGTCGCATGCTGACTGGACGTCGTGGCGATCCGTCCGAGTCTGCGCACCGAATCCCGCGCAGCCAGCCTTGTCCTTCCCGGTCAACGGTAAGCGGTGGAGCGGTTCACTATTTTCCGGGTCGTGGTTCACACGCGCGGCCCCGCTTCGGGGGTTGGTGAGCTTTGAGCGCCGGCATCCGCCAAAACGCTGCTGACAAGAAACCGAATCTGGTGAACGAGGACGAAACGACCAGCACCGCTGCCGAGATGCGGGCATTGGCCGAGCAAGCGGAGGCAGAGGCCGCCGAGGCTGAGGCTCTCGCGGCCGCCGCGCGCGCCCGGGCACGCGCGATCCAATTACGTCGGCAGGCCGAACTCATTGAAGCTACGGAAAAACACAAGTCGCACGCAGCCGAGCCGGCTGAAGCTCAAGCGGAAGTTCCTCCGCCTGAGAGCGAGCCCGCTGATGTCCCTCGGCAAAGTGTTGAGGCAGAAGGGGTCGCGGATGATGCTGTCGTCGAACGCGACGCAGATGACGCTGTCGTCGAACGCGACGCTGATATCCCGTCTGCTCCGGATGTAGCGGTGGACAAGCCGGCGTGGTATCGACGTTGGCGTCGTCCCCGACTGTCTGCCATTGCCGCAAGTCTGGCCATTATCGTTATTCTCGCCGCGTCGGCGGGCAGTGTTTATATGGTGCTCGAGCATCGCGACGCGTCGCACCGTCGCCAACTTGCGGCAGAGTTCGCTGCAGCAGCGCGGCAGGGCGTCGTTACGCTGACATCACTGGACTTCAACAACGCCAAAGATGGTGTGCAGCGCATCCTCGATGACTCCACCGGCTCGTTCAAAGACGACTTCGCGAAGATGGCGGGCGACTTCACCAAAGTGGTAGAGCAGTCGAAGGTGGTCGAGCGGGGAACAGTTCAGGCGGCGGCAGTCGACTTGGACTCGATGACAAACGACTCAGCGGTGGTGCTAGTCGCATCCACCTCTGAAGTTACCAATGCGGCCGGCGCCAAGCAGGATCCGCGCAATTTCCGGTTGATAGTGACGCTCGCCCGCGACGGCGATCAGCTCAAGATGTCGAAAGTCGAGTTTGTGCCATGACGACAGACGAAACGTCGGTGGCCGAGGAGGCAGCCGACGCCGAGTCGACCGAACACGTCGGGACCGAAGACGCAAAGCCCGGGTGGGGGGCGCGCTTGACCGCCTGCATGAAGCAACTGTCCAGCAACAAGGTCCTTGCCGCACTGCTGGCAGTGTTGGTGGTAGCTTCCGCAGCCTTGGCTGCCTGTTTGCTCTACTTCCAATATTTACCGGATCGCGACACCGATGCTGCGGCCGCCAAGTCCGCGATCACCGCGGCCAGTGACGGGACCGTCGCGGTACTGTCATATTCGCCAGACACTCTCGACCGCGACTTTTCTTCGGCAAAGTCGCGTTTGACCGGTGACTTCTTGTCGTACTACAGCAAGTTCACCAACGAGATCGTCGCTCCCGCTGCCAAGCAGAAGTCCGTGAAGACGAACGCAGTGGTGGTCCGTGCCGCCGTGTCGCAACTACATCCGAACTCTGCCGTCGTACTGGTGTTCGTCAACCAAAGCACGGTAAGCAAGGATCGGCCAGAGCCGAGTTTGACCTCGAGCAGCGTTCTGGTCACATTGACGAAAGCTGATGGGAAGTGGCTCATTTCGTCGTTCAATCCAGTCTAGGACGGCGACTGAGAAGAACGCGCGGCAAACTGCGCGGACGGATATATGCGACCCCACCATTAGCGATTGCTCGACCCCGCTACGTTCTTCACGTGGGCGTACTGGGTCTATTCCGGGCTTTGGTCACCGAACAGCGACGTAGTCCGGTGGCGCGCAATGACGCCCACCGAAGAAGCGCCGCCAGGATATCGATCCGATACGCGGGCGGGCTGGTATTCGCTCATCTCGTTGCAACCAGCGAGATCCTCGTCATCGCGGTAGCGCTCAGCGGCCACACAACCGGCGGAGCACAGGTCCACTTGAGCGCGAAGAATGTGATAACGGCCATCGTTCTGGTTGTGGTCGGAACCCTCACCGTCGCAGTAGGCGCAGTCGTGATCCTTGCTCCGTCACTGCGCTGGTTTATCACCGGGCGTGAACCCGATCCGAATCACCGTCGCGCAGCGACGAAGATCTTGCGGAACCAATCGGTGCTCCTTGCGGCGACGTGGGTGTCCGGCGGAGTGGTCTTCATCCTGCTGGACCTCAACGGGGGAGTCACGGTTGCAGTGTCGACCGGCTTAGCCGTGTTGTTCGGTTGGTCTGCTGCGACGGGCACCGCCGTTCTGCTGACGCAACGCACTCTACGTCCGATCGTCGCTGCTGCCACAGAGGGTTCCGACGGCTTTGTGACAGTACCGGGCGTGCTGGTGCGGCTGATCGGCATGTGGCTGCTCAGCAGCGCGCTTCCCAGCGTGGCCATTGCGGCCCTGGTCTTCCTGCGATCGCTTGGTTGGATTATCCACAAAAACGCATCGATCGAGATTCCGGTGTTGGTGCTGTCTCTTGTCGCGGTGATGCTGGGACTGCGAGGGACCATCCTGGTCGCAAGGTCGATCTCGGACCCTGTTCGCGAGGTCGTGAACGCGATGGCAGAGGTCGAACACGGACGAATCGGCACGTTCGTCGATGTCTATGAGCGCTCTGAAATCGGCCGCCTGCAAAGGGGATTCAATCGGATGGTCTCGGGGCTGAGCGAACGTGACCGGTTGCGTGACCTGTTCGGCCGGCACGTCGGTCTGGACGTAGCTCGTCGCGCCCTCGAAGAAGACGGGTCATTGACCGGACAGGTGGTGGAAGCGGCGATTCTCTTCATCGACTTGGTGGGCTCGACCCGGTTAGCGGCGAGCCGCCCGCCGGAAGAAGTCGCCGAGCTGCTCAACAACTTCTTCCGGATCGTTGTCGCCGAAGTCGACGAAAGACACGGGTCCATCAACAAGTTCGAAGGCGACGCAGCGCTGGCCGTGTTCGGAGCGCCGCTGCGGCTGGACGGAGCGGCGTCCGCAGCGTTGGCAACAGCACGCGCGCTAGGCACCCGGTTGCCCGAACTGCCTTCGGTGGACTTCGGCATCGGCGTCTCCGCCGGGCCGGTCTTCGCCGGCAACATCGGCGCCGAAAACCGCTACGAATACACGGTCATCGGTGACCCCGTCAACGAAGCAGCGCGACTGGCCGACCTCGCGAAAAACACGGACAGGCGAACCTTGTGTTCAGATGCCGCCATCGCGCGAGCCGACGAGGCCGAGCGCGAGCATTGGGTCCCGCGGGGGTCCACCGTGCTACGCGGCCGCTCGGATACCACACACGTCTCCGCACCGGCGGACGAAAGTCTTGATTAGGTGGCGACGACGGCCACGCTCCGATCCCAGAGTTCGCGGGCCAGCGCCGTGTTATTCGCTGCCCGGTTAGGTTTGGCGATCTTGTGCCGGGAGTAGTACGCACCCGATACCCAATCGACGCCGGGCGTGCTCGCCGCCAGCCAGACCAGCTGGTCGGCTCCTTGCTCGGGGGTCGCTGTGAATAGCCGCGTCGGGGTGTGCCGCATGACAGCAAGGAACCGCGATCCGGATGCGGGGCCGAAGTTGGAGTCGACGTAGCCGGGGTGGAACGCCGCAGCCGATAGCCCGGCATCGTGATATCGCCGGTGTAACTCCTTGGTGAACAAGATGATTGCCAGCTTGGTGAGGGCGTAGACCTTACTCGGCCGAAAACGCTGGGTGTTCTCCAGGTCGTCGATGCTGACTTTGCCCAGCAGCTTCTGTGACGCGCTGGATGTATTGATGACCGACGCGCGGGAATCGACCAGCAGATCCAGCAGCAGGGTAGTGAGCAGAAACGGCGCCAGATAGTTGACCTGATACGTCTTTTCGTACCCGTCGTCTGTCAGCCGGGTTTTGGTTGTCATGCCCCCGGCGTTGTTGGCCAGCACGTCGATGCGGGAATAGCGTGATTGCAAGCTCTGCGCCAATGCTCGTACTTGGGCCAGGTCGGCGAAGTCGGTCACGAAACAGTCGGTATCCAGTTCGGCGGCCACCGCCTTGGTCTTGGTCTCCGACCGGCCGATCAGGACAACATTTTCACCGGCGTGACGCAAGCGCCGCGCTGCCGCGGCGCCAATGCCGTCGCTGGCACCCGTGATAACGATCGTTTTACCCGGCATCGTCATCCGGTTTCGTCAGTCGGTCGCCACCGGCAGACGCGCCCATCCACGCACGCTGGCGGTATGTGCCCTGACCGCGTTGTCATAGTCGACCTGCCAGTCAGGCCAGCGCTTGAGCACTTCCTCGAGAGCGACGCGCGCTTCCATGCGTGCCAGCGCCGAACCCAGGCAGAAGTGCAAGCCGTGCCCGAAGCTCAGATGGGAGCCGGTGTGACGGATGTCGAATCGCGCTGCGTCGGCGAATCGTCGTTCGTCTCGGTTCGCTGACCCATTCAGCAACAATATGATTGAGCCTGCGGGAACGGTTTGACCGTAATATTCGACGTCGTGGGCGACATATCGAGCCTGTACGGGCGATGGCGCTTCGAATCGCAGGACTTCCTCGATGGCTTGCGGGATCAGCGAACGGTCGGCCACAATCTCGCGGCGCTGATCGGGATGATCGGAGAGCAGCTGGCCGATGAATCCGATCAGCCGTGTCGTCGTCTCGTTTCCGGCCCCGGCAATGGTGCTGGTGTAGGTCACCACCTCGGTGCGGGTCAGTCGTCGGCGCGTGCCATCGGGTTCTTCGACTTCGGCGTTGAGCAATTCGGTCATCAAATCGTCGGATGGGTGCTCGGCCCGCCAATCGATGTACTCGGCGAATACCTCGTAGGACTGCTCGAAGCTGCCGGAGTCGAAGGCCGGCTTGCCTTCCTTCAATGTCAGGAGGGTGTCGGTGCGCTTGCGGATCGCCTCCTGGTCCTGCTCGGGAATGCCCACCAGATACCCGATCACCCGCATCGGCATCAGCGCGCCGAGATCTTCGATGAAGTCCAACCGGCCCGAGCCGACGTGGGGATCGAGTGCGCGGACACAATATTGACGTGCCAACCCCTCGACGGCTTCCATGCGCCGGGGAGTGAAAACCCGTGACAGCAGCCGCCGGTGAAGATCGTGCACGGGCGGATCCTCCCAGAGAATGATCCCCGAGGGGATCTCCATACCGCTGAGCAGGAGGTCGGTCGTCGTTCCTCGACCGGACCGGAATCGCTCCCAGTCGTTGAGCGCAGGCGCCACATCGGCATAGCGGCTCAGCGCGAAGAAGTTGAACTTCTCGTTGTGGTACAGCGGTGCCTCGTCGCGAAGCCGCTTCCACACCGGATAGGGGTCGTTGTCGATCTCGAAATCGAACGGGTCGTAGTAGATGTCGGTCGTTTCGGCACTTGTCATGCCTGCACCCCTTCTGTCTGCGGCAGCTTGTCGCGTTGATTCGCCAGATCGTTTTGGGCCAGTGCCGGAACCACCGCATCGGCAACATGATTCAGGTATGGCCATGCAAGATCGGGTGGCAGCCCGCCGCACAGCGGGGCCAAAGTGAGCATGCCGCCGCCGTGAACGTGGTTGATCGCTTGGGCCACAGTGAAGATCCGGTGCGAGCGGGAGGTGGCGCGAAGCTCTTCAACGGTGTATACGTCGGCGATTCCGGCTGATGTCTCGTTGCTCGGGTTCCAATCGGCGTATGTGCGAGCGTCGTGCAGCAAGTACGGGCCAAGCTCGTGCCACGCTTCGTCGACATCGTCGGCCACAAAACACACCGAGGGGGTGTCGCGGTCGGGCAACAGGGTCATCCCCGGCTCGTGACCGTGCGCGCTGCAGGCGGCTTCGTATGTTTCTTGTGACCCAGGCACATTGGCTTGAGCGAGGAAGGGCAGCCCGTACTTTCCGGCGCGTCGGGCGGCGGCCAGACTGCCGCCTCCCCACATCAGCAGCGGGCCGCCGGCCGTGTACGGCGGTGGTGTCACTTTGATGCGGCGTCCATCGCGGACCACCGCCTCACCGGCAAGCAACCGGCGTAGCAAGTCCAGCTTCTCGTCGGCGATGCGTCCACGGGCACGCATGTCCACGCCGAAGTGCTCGTACTCTTCGCGCCGGTATCCCAAACCGAGGATGTAGGAGACGCGGCCTCGGCTGATGATGTCGAGCACCGCCATTTCCTCGGCCAGCCGGACAGGGTCGTAGAGCGGGAGAAGCACCACCGACGTGATTGCCAGACGCTCGGTGCGAGCCGCAACCGCAGAGGCGAGGATCAGCGGTGTCGGCAAATAGCCGTCGTCGGACCCGTGATGTTCGCACAGCACCGCGCCGAGGCAGCCGCGAGTCTGTGCCCACGCGCACATGTCGATCGCGGTCGCATAGAGCTCGGTCGTCGGCGCGCCGATGGCAGAGGCACGCATATCGAAACGCATCGAGAACATTTGCGACCTCCGCCAGCTGGAATGCCGGCACCAAGTAGGATTTAAGCACCCGCTTAAAAGCGCTGAGCATATGCCTAACATGCTGCGTGGGAGCGGTCAAGACTCGGTGAGGCGGACACTTTGATGTTGTCCAATTACCGCCCAATAGGGAAGGATTGCGCGTCAGGATGGCATCGCCGCGCCGAATTGGCCCCTCGGATGCGAAGACCCGCACGATCCTGCTGGACGCGGCTGAGCGGTTGATGCTCGACGAGGGCTGGGCGGCGGTCACCGGCCGCCGGGTGGCCGAGAAGGCCGGCCTGCGGTCTCAGCTGGTGCACTATTACTTCCGCAGCATGGATGATCTGCTGTTGGCGGTGTTTCGCCGTCGCGCCGAACAGGGCTTCAAGGCCAACGGCAAGGCGTTGAGCTCACCGCAACCACTGTGGGCGCTGTGGCGGATGTTCAACAATCCGCCGTTCAGCGTGTTCACCATGGAGCTCTTCGCGTTGGCCAACCACCGCGCTGCGCTGAGAACCGAACTCGCCCACTATGCCGAGCGGTTCCGCGACGAACAGACAACGACTTTCGCCAACGTCCTCAAGGGTTACGGGGTCGACACACGGCAATTGCCGCCGGTGGCCGTGGCTTTCCTGCTGACCGGTGTGCAAGGTGTGCTGTTCATGGAAGAGACCCTTGGCATCTCGGCCGGCCACGTCGAGATGGTCGCGCTGGTCGAGCGTTACCTGCGTCAGCTCGAGGGCGATCCGGTCGTCCCGTGATGAGCCAGCTTCAACTAGGTGCCGTTTCGCGACATGGGCCCTTTCCGGGACGGCTCGAACCGAATTGCATTGCGGCATACGCAGCAGCGACCGGCGACACCACCGCCGCGGTACTTGCGGGAAAAGCCGTGCCCGTCGTCTTTCCGGTCATCCTGGCTTTCGGCGCGCAGCAGGCCGCCAATGCGGATGTGCCGGCAACTGCTTGGCAGCAGGCGCGTGGCGGTCTGCATGGCGAGCATGACATCGTGCTGCACCGTCCACTGATTCCCGATGAGCCGCTGGACACCTGGTCGCAGATTTCAGCCGTGCGGACCGTCCGCGCAGGCACCCAAGGGGTGCTTCACATCGAACAGCTCGACGCTCTAGGCGAGTTGGCCGTCGAACAGTGGTGGACCACTGTGCTGCTCGGCTTGCATTCGATGGCCGATGTAGGGTCGACGCCGCGCGATCACCGCTTCCCGGATTCGGCTCGACACAACTTGATCGGATCGGTGACTCAGCACATCGATGAGCAGGTGGCGCACCGGTACGCCGAGGTGTCCGGCGATTGGTCGGCGCATCACTTCGATATCGACGCAGCGCGCGCGAGCGGCTTCGATTTCCTGTTCACACACGGCCTGTGCACCATGGCGATATGCGCGCATCGTGTGCTCGCTCTCGTCGGCGTCGATGATCCGGGTCGCGTCCGGCGGGTGGCAGTGCGGTTCGCCTCGCCAACACCTCTTGGTGCCGACTTGACGGTGAATGCGTATGGCATTGACGGACGTTCATTCGCTTTCGAAGCGAGCTGCGCAGGTGTAAAGACCATTACTCATGGACGATTGGAGCTGCGGCGATGACGGGTTTGGACATCGGTGTGTACGTGCCCCAGATGGGGTTCTCCTACGACGATGTCCTGCACCGCGCTCTGCGCTGCGAGGAACTCGGCATCGGATCGCTGTGGCTGTACGACCACCTGTACGGACCGGGAGTTCCCGAGATTTCCTCGCTGGAAGCCTGGACCCTGGCGACCGCACTACTGAGCCGTACCGACCGCATCCGGATCGGACACTTGGTGTTGTGCAACCAGTTTCGGCATCCAGTGGTGCTCGCCAAGATGGCCACTACCCTCGACCACATATCGGCTGGCCGATTACAGCTCGGCATCGGCAGCGGCTCTATCGAGGACGAGCACACCAGGGCGGGCCTGCCCTGGGAGACGTTCGCCGAACGGTCGGAGCGCCTGGCCGAGACGCTGGACATTTTGAGCCAGGCATTCAGCAACGGCACCGTCGATTTCGCCGGCAAGCACTACACGATACGCAACATGCCGATCGTGCCCGGGGCTGTTCAGCAGCCTCGTCCGCCGATCATCGTCGGGGGCGTCGGCGAGAAGTACACACTGCCGTTGGTGGCGCGCTACGCCGACGTGTGGAACGTGCCAACCTACGCCCTCGGCCAGTTGGAGCGCAAACTGTCGGTGCTGCGGTCGATCTGCGACGATATCGGCCGCGATGCAGCCACCATCACGTTGTCGGTGGAGGCGGTGATGGCGCTCGCCCCTGATGATAAGTCACTGCCGAAGGTGCGGCAGGTTGCCGAAAAACGCTTCGGCGCAGCAGGGTTCGGTATACACGAAGGTGGGCTGATCGGCACACCGCCAGCGATCGTCGAGCGGCTAAACCAGCTGCGAGAGCTGGGCTTTCAGCAAGTGGTGCTGTTCACACATGACCGGGCGACCGACGAGACGCTGGAATTGCTCGCCTCGAGGGTGATCGCGGCGCTCTGAGGCGTCGTGAGGCCAGTCACGCAGCAGGGCCTCCGCGACACTTAAACATCTGCGACGACACGCCGAGGGACGTCGCAGCGGTTTAAGTATCGCGGAACTCGACGTCAGGGTTCAGCCGGCTGGCGTGAACGTCAGGTGTAGTTCGCTGAGGCCCCGCAAGATGTAGGTCGGCTCGTAGTTGTATCGGCGCTCGCCGGCTGGACCGTGCTTGGCTTCGTTGATCTTGATGTCGTGCATCCGGTCCAGAATGCGCTCGATCGAGACGCGGCCCTCGACGCGCGCTAATGGTCCGCCGGGACAGGAATGCACGCCGCGGGCGAATGCCATGTGCTCTCGGACATTCTTGCGGTCGAGTCGGAATTCGTGCGGGTCCTCGAACCGGCGCGGATCCCGGTTGGCGGCCCCCGGCAACACCATCACGATGGCGCCGGCGGGAATGTCCACACCGCCGACCGTGGTGGGCTTGCGGGCCAGCCGCGAGTCGCTTTTGACCGGGCTCTCGAAGCGCAGGGACTCCTCGATGAATGCCGGGATCAGGCTCCGGTCGTGACGCAGCCGTTGCTGGGTATCCGGACAGTCACCGAGCACCTGCAGCGCGGCGGACAGCAGCTTGGCGGTGGTTTCTTGTCCTGCGGCGAACAGGAAGGTGGCCGAGCGCACCACTTCGATGACTTCGGGGGTGGATCCGTCGGGGTACTTCGCCGTCGCCAGCGCCGTCAGGACATCGTCGCGCGGTTCGCGGCGCCGGTCCTCGATGTAGGAGCAGAACTTCTCGTCGAGCCACTCCAGCGGGTTGATGCCGACCGACTGGTGGTCGAGTGCACCCACCCGCCCACCGGGACGGTCGGCGCCCAGCACGGTGCGGAACTGCTTGTGGTCTTCCTCGGGAACGCCGAGCAGGTCAGCGATGACCAAGGTGGCGAAGGGCTTGGAGTATTCGGCGATGAACTCACACTCGCCCTCGGCGAGGAACTCTTCGAGCTGGCGGTCGGCCAGACGCCACATGAAGTCCTCGTTTTCCTTCAGCCGGCTTGGCGTCAACAGCCTGCTCAGCAGCGACCGTGCCCGGGTGTGATCCGGCGGGTCCATGGTGACCATGTGTTCGAACATCGGGAATTGGTCGCGGTGCGCCTCGATCTGGGCGCTGAGATCGTTGCAGTCCGGTTCGAAGGGCAACGGCGGGAACGGACCGCCCAACGCCACACAGTTCGAAAACGTGTCGGTGTCCTTATATACGGCGGTGGCCTCGTCATAGCCGGTGACGGCGAAGACGTTGTAGTTCGGCAGCTTCAGCACCGGGTTTACGCTGCGCAGATAGTCGAAATAGGGATGCGGATCGGGGACCAGAGACGGGTCGGTGAAGAAATCGACCGATTCGAAGGTGGTCATGCTCTGTCTGCCTCCCGATGCTGCGGTTGGTTTGTCGACGGCCATACAAAACGACGCCAGAGTAGGTAAGGTGCTGAGCACCTGCTTAGCATGACGGTATTGTCATGGTCAAGGTCACACGGTCCGGCGCCGCTACGATCGGCGTGTCCTATGAGCGAACGGAGTCGACCCATGACATCGGCGCGCAGACTCGGGGCGCCGGACGCCAAGAACCGCTCCGTGCTGCTCGACGCCGCCGAGCAGTTGATGCTCGAGGAAGGCTATGCCGCAGTTACTTCTCGCCGAGTCGCGCAGAAGGCCGCGCTCAAGCCGCAGCTCGTTCACTACTACTTCCGCACGATGGACGACTTGTTCTTGGCCGCGTTCCGCCGCCGCGGCGAAGACGGACTTCGGATGCAAGCCCAAGCGCTGCAGTCGCCGCAGCCGCTGTGGGCGCTGTGGCGGTTCAGCACCGATCCCGCGGCCACCGCGCTGACAATGGAGTACGTCGCGCTGGCCAACCATCGCAAGGCGCTCAAGGCCGAAATCGGTTACTACGCCGAGCGTTTCCGGGAAGGGCAAACCAAGGCGGTGTCGACGGTCCTGCAACGGTACGGCATCGATGCCGCCGAGGTGCCGCCGTTGGTGTGGTCGGTGTTGATCACCAGCGTCTCTCGGGTGCTGGTGATGGAGCAGGCGCTTGGCATGTCGCTCGGGCATGCCGAGACTGTGGCTTTCGTCGAGCGCTATCTACACCAGTTCGAGGGTGAGCCACAGCCGAGCGATGCCCTAGCCGCGCGCTGATCCACTGTCACTGTTTTGCATATCCCCACAGCTGTGCTGACGTTCGTTCGCCGTTCGGGTAGGACACGAACTCGATCGGGGTGCCGCAGGGGTCGCGCACGAACAACATCCGCACGCCGCCGATGTCGACCGGCTGCTGTTCGGGCTGGAAGCCGGCGGCGGTGATCGCAGCTAACGTGGCAAGTCGCGGACGCTCAACGAGATGTTCGTATAACCGAGCTTGGCGTCGTGCTGCTGTGGTTCCAAACCGCGGTGTGCGAACTCGAGAAGCTCCACGACGGTGCCGCCGAGCATGCCGCCGACCATCCTGCCGCGGGCACCGACATCTCCGGTGACCGCTTCCATCGACGGGCCCTCCAGCTGCAGATCGAAGAACACGTCGAGGCCGAGCAGGTCACGGTAGAACCGCAAGGAGGCCTCCATGTCGGACACCGCGATGCAGACATGCGAAAACCCCAGGATTTCAAATGGTGCCCAAGGCCCGGCACCGCTTGGTGTACTCCTGGACCATCGCCAGGAAGTTGAGCGGGTTGTAGGCGTCTTCTTCGTAACTCCACAACCCGTCGCCGGCGTAGTGCAGTACCGTCAGGGTCGAGGCCTGATGGATGCTGCCGTCGCCGGGATCTTTCATGCGGTTGAGAATTTTCCCGATGACCCAGCCCCGATCTTCGTCGATCGTGTACCACTCGGCTGGATAGAACGGCATCTCGGAGCCAGGAAAGACACTCATCGTCGAGCCGATCCACTCGCGGTTCGTTCTCTGCCATGCATTTTTCCGTATACATGCTCCAGGTACACGGCGTCCTCGGTGAACAGGTCTGCATAACGCGCCCAGTCCGAGATTTTTCCTATCTCGACGACCTCCTGCTGTACTCACGAAAGGCGCGCTCGATTTCATCGCGTGACCACTTACCCATCTGCTTCTCCGATCAGCTAGCGACGCACGCTTTTTTTGGGTCGCGCGGTTCGGCCACGCCGAGGTTGCCAGCGGGGATGCATCACGGCCTGCAGCGCCTCAGATACCAGAACTTGAAGCGGCTGATGCTCGTCGGTGCCGCCACGCACCCATTGCTGGAACGCGAAATCAGCAGCGGCGAAAGCCAAGTGGACCAGCAAGGCGGGCCGAATGTCACGCTCGGGGTCGGTGCGCATGCGGGTGGCGGTGAGTTTGACCAACCGCCTCTTGTCCTCGGGAGCCATGGTGAGCTTATCGAGCAGGCCGGGAGCGGCCAGGATGGCGGCGCGCCATTTTTCGGTCTCGCTGTCTTCAAAGGCGCTGGTGCGTGCTTCGATCGCGCGCGCCAGCGCCATGTCGGGTGATTCGTCGCCAGGACGCTGTTCGAGCAGCGACGCGATGGCCTCCCAGCCGCGCCGCACCTGGTCCAGGAGCAGTTCTTCTTTGCTAGCGACGTGGCGGAAGAATGTGCTCGGCGAAACACCTGCGGCAGCAGCGATCTGCTCGGTGGTGACGTTGTCGAAACCGTGCGCGGCGAACAGTTGGTAAGCCGCCAACCGGATGTCGGCGCGGATCTGGGCGCGCTGGCGGTCTCGCAACGACGAGGGCTTGGGAGGATGGGGGTCGCGGGTCACCGCACGGCACCGGCGAGTTTGGGCGCGGGCCGTCCGGCGATCAAAGGCAGATCGAGATAGGTCTTGATCCCCGGCCCGGCGGCGCATGCATGCGGGATCGCGTGCACGCAGTGATTGGCGGTGGCTACCACACCGGGGTTTCGCCGCAGGCCCTCGGCGATCGACTCCGGTTGCAAGCCTTTGACAATCAGTTCGACATCGGGGTCGCCGGTGACCTGAATCTCGAAGCGCTCACCGCGCTCCCCGAAACTCCAATTCGGCTCCAAGTTTTCCTCGCCCATCAGCCAGTTCACCGCGGCGGTGATCACGGGCTGGCCGTCGACGAGCGCTTGCCAGCGGAAGCGCCGGGCGGCCACCCTGCCCGGTTCGATGGTGAGGAAGCCCGCGTCGATCGGTGCGGTAGCCACCGCGACTTCCTGGGTCGAGGAGAACGTCGGATCGCGGAATCCCAGATAGTCGGCCACCATCCACGCCGAGGATTTGAAACCCCCTTCCAGCAGGCTGGCCATCGGGCTGCGCGCAGCCTCCTCCGGTGTGGCGCCGAAGCCCATGATGTGACGCACCACGTCGGGTGCGTTGTAGGTGCGGATGTCGGAGAACTCCTCGGCCCGCACATGCGTGATGGCCGCGGACAACGCTGAAATCATCAGGGGGAACTTCTCGGTGATCCCGCCGGGATGAATGCCTGAGCCATGCAACGTCACACCGCCGTCGAGGCAGGCCTGCTCGATGGCTTGCACCCGCGGATCGGTTCGGTCCGGGTACACCCAACCGACCGGTGTGACGACGTTCTTACCCGACCGCAGAATGGTTTTCACTTCGTCGTCGTTGGGAATCAGCGGCGAGTACACGACGCAGTCGGCGCCCACCGCAAGGACGTCATCCTTGTTCGAGGTGGCCTTCACGCCCAATGGCTCGCGACCCAGGATCTCACCGACGTCGCGGCCGTCCTTATCGGCGCTGTGGACCCAGCAGCCGACCAATTCGAGTTCGGGATGATTGAGCACGGCCTCGATCGCCGCCTTACCGACACCACCGGTAGCCCATTGAATGACTTTGAGGGTCTTGGTGTTTCGTGGTTCCATCGACCACCGTCCTACTCGAACCTGGACAATACCGCGAGCGACTCCTTAACCAGAAGCGTATGGCGAGTTGAGAGTGACTGTCAATCCGCCTGCAATTGCTCCGTTATGCGGTTTGGGGAGTAGCCGGACGTGGGGTTCCTATGTTGCTCCTGCCTGGTTCCGCGCGGGAGCGGAAACCCCTGCCTTTCAACTGAATAGTGGGGTCTTCACCGCGGGTTGGTGCTGCGTTTCGTCACCCGCTCTGCGGCCTGCCAGTGTGCGTCTGCAACCCACAGCCGGGCAAAGGATGCTATCGCTTCATCGGCCGAAACGCCGCTGATTACGCGCTTTATCTCAGCGGCCGGCCGGTTCGCCAGCGACCTGGCGAGCGAGCGCCACCCCTCGTCGAACAACGACCGGGGCAACACCACGTCTACCAACCCGATCCGCGCGGCCTCCGCGGCGTCAAGCACAGTGCCACTTCCCGCGAGCAGGAGCGCCTTACCCCTTCCGATCAATGCCGCCAGCCGCTCGGCGCCGCCCCAGGCCGGCATGATTTCCAGCGCCACCTGATTGAAGCCGATCTTGATGTCGTCGGCAGCGACTCGGATGTCAGCGGCGACTGCGACCTCGGCCCCGCCGCCGAGTGCATGACCGTTCAGCGCGGCGATCACCGGGGCGGGAAAGCCGGCGAGTCGATCGCAGATCGTCCGCATGCGCCGCGCCATGGCTGCCGCATCGGCTTCGGATCTGAGGCTGCTGAGTTCCTTGAGATCACCGCCGGAGACGAAGGCCCGGTCGCCGGCCCCGGTGATGACCAAGGCGCTCGCTCCTTCAGCCGCATCGAGCGCCTTTTCCAACTGCTCCATGGTTTCGAGCGCGATGGCATTGCGGGCATGCGGGCGATCAATGGTCAATACGGCAAGCCCTTGGTCGAACTCCACGTCCACCATGTGCCGCACTCCATTAGGTGATATTGGCATTCTCCTGTACGGAGAATAGCATGTCCCCACTGCCGTGCTTTTCGTCGGTTGGAGTCCGATCTATGCGAACCATCCCTGCCGAATTGGTCGAGCGGTACCAGCGCGAGGGCTGGTGGACGCAAGACACGCTCGGTCAGATGCTTGCGCGTGGCCTGCGCGCCGCGCCACACACTGAGTTTCGCGTCCACTCCCAAGTGCGGTCGTGGACCGGAACCTTCCGCGACGTCGAGTTGGTGGCCCGGCGTCTTGCGGCCGGATGGCATGCTCGCGGTGTCGGTCCGGGCGACGTGGTGGCGTTCCAGTTGCCGAACTGGATGGAAGCCGCCGCAGTGTTCTGGGCATCGGCATTCCTCGGCGCTGTGGCGGTGCCGATTGTGCACTTTTACGGTCGAAAAGAATTGGCGCACATACTGTCTACTGCGCAGCCGCGGGTATTCGTCACCGCCGAGTTCGGGCCGATGTCACTTCAGGAGGATCTGTGGGACGACGTGGCGATCGTCGGTGTGGTTGGCCAGGACTTCGACGACTTGCTCGGGCCCGAACCGTTGGACGGCAACATCCCCACCGACCCCGCCGCGGCGGCGGTCATCGCCTTCACCTCCGGCACGACCAGTGCCCCCAAGGGAGTGGTCCACAGTCACCAGACGCTGGGCTGCGAGACTCGGCAACTGTTCGAGGGATATCCCCCGAACCGCGGCCGGCAGCTGACGGCAGCTCCGGTCGGCCACTTCATCGGCATGCTCAGCGCGTTTCTGGTTCCTGTGCTCGAAGGCGCGGCCATCAACCTCTGCGACGCCTGGGATCCGGCCCGGGTGCTCGAGTTGATGAAAAGCGACGGTCTGGCAATCGGCGGCGGGCCGCCCTACTTCTTCACCAGCCTTCTCGACCACCCCGACTTCACCGACGAACACCTGCAGAGCATGCGCACCGCCGGCTTGGGCGGGGCGGCGATCCCCGCGGCGTTCGCCCGGCGGCTGGCCGAACACGGCATCCATGTCTTCCGGTCCTACGGCAGCACCGAGCACCCCTCGATCACACTGACGCCGCACGACGCACCAGCGCGGAAGCGGCTGTTCACCGACGGATTGCCGCGGCCCGGGGTGGAAATTCGGCTTGACGACGACGGCGAAATCCTGAGCCGCGGACCGGATCTGTGTCTGGGCTACACCGACGAGGGGTTGACCGCACGCGCCTTCGACGACGACGGCTGGTACCGGACCGGGGATGTGGGCGTTCTCGACGACGACGGGTACCTCACAATTACTGACCGCAAGTCGGACATCATCATCCGCGGTGGGGAGAACATCAGCGCCCTGGAGGTCGAAGAAGTTCTCTTGGCCATGCCGGCGGTGGCGGAAGCGGTGGTGGTTGGCGCGCCCGATGCCCGCCTCGGCGAGCACGCCGCCGCGGTGCTGCGGATCCGGCCCGGCTGCGTCATGCCGACTCTGGAGGAGATTCGCGAGCACTTCCAGCGCACGGGCGTGGCCAGGCAGAAATGGCCCGAGGAACTGCACCAGGTCGACGACTACCCGCGCACCGCAAGCGGCAAGGTACAGAAGCAGTTAGTGCGCAAGGGCATTGCGGTATGCTCGAAGCGAGAATATCATTCTCCAAAATAGCAATGGAGGATTCATGTCCACGACCGATCTGTCGTACCCGCTCTTCGACGCGGACAACCACCTGTACGAGACGCAGGAGTCGCTGACCAAGTACTTGCCCAAGAAGTACAAGGACGTGATCCAGTACGTCCAGGTCAACGGTCGGACCAAGATCGCGATTCGCGGAGTGATCAGCGACTACATTCCCAACCCGACCTTTGAGGTGGTCGCCCGCCCCGGAGCGATGGAGGAGTACTTCAAGAACGGCAACCCCGAAGGCAAGACCCGGCGCGAGATTTTCGGTGAGCCGATGCGCGCCATTCCGGCGTTTCGCGAGCCCGGCCCGCGCCTGGAATTGATGAACGAGTTGGGTGTGGACCGCTCGCTGATGTTCCCGACGCTGGCCAGCCTGGTCGAGGAGCGCATGCGCGACGACCCCGAACTCATCCACGTGGTGGTGCACGCGCTGAACCAGTGGCTCGACGAGGTATGGGGATTCAACTACCAGAACCGGATTTTCACGGTGCCGGTGGTGAGCCTGCCCATCGTCGAGAAGGCGATCGAAGAGCTCGAGTGGGTGGTGGCGCGCGGCGCGCGGGCGATCCTGGTGCGTCCGGCACCGGTGCCCGGCTATCGCGGTCCACGGTCGTTTGCGTTGCCGGAGTTCGACCCGTTCTGGCAACGTTGCGTGGAGCACGACGTGCTGGTCGCCATGCACTCGTCGGACTCCGGCTATGCCCGCTACACCGCCGAGTGGGACGGCAGCGACAAGGAAATGCTGCCGTTCCAGACCAATGCGTTCGCGATGGTAAACGAGTGGCGGCCGGTGCAGGATGCGGTGGCTTCCTGGGTGATTCACGGTGCGCTGTACCGAATTCCGCAGTTGAAGGTTGCAGTCATCGAAGCCGGGTCGAAATGGCTGTTCCCGTTGCTGGACCAACTGGCCGACGTGTACAAGAAGACCCCGGAAAGCTTCCCCGGGGGTGACCCGGTCGAAGAGATCAAGAACCGCATCCACATCAGTCCCTTCTATGAGGACGGCATCGACCGGCTGATCGACCTGATTGGTGTGGACCGGGTGCTCTACGGCTCGGACTACCCGCACCCGGAGGGGCTGGCCCAGCCGCGGCACTACGCGGATGCGTTGCAGCACTTGCCTGTCGAGGATCAAGCGAAGATCATGGGCGGCAACCTGTCTCGACTCGTTTCGGTGTGACGATCTCGGCATGAAATGGGCGACCATCCCGGAGATGGTCTTGAGTGCGGCGGACCGCTTCGGAGATGCCGAAGCGGTCGTTGACGGTTCGCTGCGGCTTAGCTTTGCCCAGCTGATCGATCGGATCCGCTGCGCCGCGGGAGCTTTCGCAGGTATCGGCATCGAGAAGGGCGAACGGGTGGCCATCTGGGCGCCCAACTGTGCTGAATGGATCATCGCGGCTTTCGGCCTGCTGACCGCCGGTGGTGTGCTGGTCCCCGTCAATACCCGGTTCAAGACCGCTGAGGCCGCAGACATCATCTGCCGCAGCAGGGTCAAAGCCGTGCTTGTCGCAAAGGGTTTCCTGGGCCAAGATTTCGCGGTCCCCGCCGATGTGCCGGCGATCGACTTGAAGTCAGACTTCCTCGCCAGCGGATCACCGTTCGAGCGCGCGGTCAGCGCGGACGACATCGCCGATATCCTCTATACCTCGGGCACCACCGGACGGCCCAAGGGCGTCATGATGAACCATGCGCAAACCCTGCGGAATTACGCGGACTGGTGCGACCTGGCCGACTTGCGCGAAGGCGACCGCTATCTGATGATCAACCCGTTCTTTCACACGTTCGGGTACAGAGCAGGCTGCATCGCATCGCTGATTCGGGGCGCCACCATGATCCCTGTAGCAGTCTTCGAGATCAACCGAGTACTGGAACTGATTGAGCGCGAACGCATTACCATGCTGCCCGGGCCTCCGACGCTGTACCACTCGCTGCTGGCGGCGCAAGGCAAGAGCGATATGTCGTCATTGCGGGCAGCAGTGACTGGAGCGGCGGACATCCCCGTGGAACTGGTTCGGAGGGTGCGCAGTGAGCTGCCGTTCCAGTCGATCATGACCGGCTACGGTTTGACCGAAGCCGGAACGGTCACCGCCTCGCGCCGCGGCGACTCGTTTGAGGACATCGCGACCACCGCAGGCACACCCTGCGACGGGATCGAGGTGCGCATTGCCGACGATGGTGAAGTCCTGGTCCGTGGTTACAGCGTCATGCAGGGCTACCTCGACGACCCGGCGGCCACCGCCGAGGCGATCGACAACGACGGCTGGCTGCACACCGGTGATCTGGGTAGCCTGGATTCGGCTGGCCGGCTGCGTATCGACGGACGCAAGAAGGACATGTTCATCGTGGGCGGATTCAACGCCTATCCGGCGGAGATCGAGGGCTTCTTGCTCGAGCATCCCGCGGTGGCGCAAGCAGCGGTGATCGGCGTTGCCGACGAGCGGCTCGGCGAGGTCGGTAAGGCTTTCGTGGTGCTGGAAGATGCCCTGTCGCACGACGATTTGCTCACCTGGTGCCGGCAGCGGATGGCGGGATTCAAGGTTCCGCGATACGTCGAATTCGTCGACGAACTGCCGCTGAACGCCGCCGGGAAGGTGATGAAGGACCAGCTCCGGTGAACTCCGTCGACCTGCAGTCCATGGTGATCGCCTCGGACTACCGCGTCCCCGATCCAACGCGGGTGTGGCCTCTGCTTCAGCGCCGCAAGTCGGCGCTGACCGAAATCGGCGCCCGCCACGTGGTGGTGTACGCGTCGACCGTTGAATACGGCCGTGTCTTGGTGACTATCGGCGTTCGCAATCGCGAGCCGATCGTCGACCTGCTGCGCTCGCGGGTGTTCTTCGACTGGTTCGACGCTGTCGGCGTCACAGACATTCCAGCAGTGTTCGCGGGTGAGACGGTCGAACGAATCGAATTGATCCAGTCGTCGCCGGCTGAGCCTCCGAGCGTCATTCTTGCCGCGATGACGTCGGTGGCAGATGTCTCGACCTTGGTTGAGCAAGTCCATGCCGCACTCGACAGGTTCAAGGCCGCCGGTGTCGAAAAGACCTGGATCTACCGGGCTTTCGATGATCCGCGTGAGGTGATGATCCTCCAGCAGATCGACAACGATACCAATGCGCGACGCTGGATCGACCATCCGGATGCGGCAGCGGAGTGGATGGACGGTGTGGGCAGGGGAGCCTATCCGCCGATCTTCATCGGCCGGTTTCTTCACATGATGCGCATCGATGACACGCACTGATCGGGTCAACCGATGTATGTGTGCCTGTGCAACGGTGTCACCAGCCATACGGTGGCCGATGCGGTCGCGAACGGCGCGTCGAGCACCAAGAAAGTCGCCGAGGCATGTGGCGCGGGCGCGGAGTGTGGCCGGTGTCGACGTACCGTGCGCGCGATCATCACGTCCTCGCGCACCGAACGCGAAGTGCGCCAACGCTAATTTCTCAGGGCGAGCAGACGCAAAATCCCCGGATTCGGCCTCGAAAAGGGGGCTTTTGCGTCTGCTCGCCAGAGCAACCGGGCGTTATCGGCGGGCACTGCCGTCCGGAGAGGTGGGCCGGGCGAGTTCAGCGAGTAGGTCAGGGATGTCGAAGCGGGGGACGACGACTTCGACGAACACCATCCGGTCCTGATGCTCGGCAGCGGCGGTGAAGGCGTCGTCGAGCTCGCCGTAGGTCTGCGCCCGAAACACGAGATGGTTCATCACCCCGAGCGCTCGTGGCACGTCGGCCCACTTCCAGCTGACAATGTCGTTGTAGCAGGCGGTTTTTCCGTGTATCGCCCGTTCGACTGTGTAGCCGTCGTTGTTGACCACCACGATGACAGGAGTGAGACCTTCACGGGAGAAGACGCCCAGCTCCTGGACGGTCAACTGGGCGGCGCCATCACCGATCAGCAGCACTGTGCGGCGATCCCGATGGGCCAGGCCGGCCCCGAGTGCCGCCGGCAGCGTGTAGCCGATCGATCCCCACAGTGGTTGGCCGATGAACGTGACACCGTGAGGAAGCCGGTGGCATGCCATCCCGTAAAACGATGTGCCCTGATCGGCGAGCACCACGTTTCCTGGGGTCAACGCGGCGGAAAGCCTGTCCCACAAGGTTTTCTGAGTCAGCGGTTGCTCTCGCGACGGAACCTCCACAGGGCCGTCGTCCGATGCCCGAGCGACCGGCGCAGACGTGATTCCGCGCTGGGCGACAATCGCGGCCAGCGCTTCCAGTGCGGCCGACATTTCCAGCGGCGCGAACACCTGGCCCGCCACGGTGCTCTGGTCCACGCCGACGTCGATGGTCCGGGCCGGGTTGATGCGCTGGCTGAAGAAGCTGCTGACCATGTCGGTGAACACCACACCGACCGTCACCAGCACCGGCGCTTCCTCGATCGCGCGGCGCACCGGCCCGGCGCTGGCTGCGCCCACGTAGATGCCGAGGAAGTTGGGTGCGCTCTCGTCGACCAGGCTTTTGCCCCACATCAAGGTGGCGTGCGGCACCACGTCGGCCGCCAGCAACGCCTCGAGTTGGGGTATTGCATCCAGGCGATGGACGAGGTAGTCCGCCAGCACGGTGACTTGGTGATCGGCGATCAGTTTGGTCGCGGCCTCGATGAAGAGCGATAGCGCCCGCGGGCTGGTGCCGCCGGTATAGCGAGGCAAAGGCGCCGCAGGCGGTTCGGCCGGAAAGCGCGCCACATCAGTAGCCATCAAGATATATCCCGGCTGCTTTTGTTCCCGCACTTCCGACAGCACCCGGTCGATCTCTCTGGTCGCTGTCGCCGGCATGAGTGCTGTTTGGGCGCAGGTGATTTCGCGACTGATCCGCAGGAAGTGCTCGAAGTCGCCGTCGCCGAGCGAATGGTGCAGCGCCCGACGCGTGCCCTGAGCGTCTTTGGAAGGACCGCCGACGATGTGCACCACGGGTACGTGCTCGGCGTAGCTACCGGCGATCGCGTTGGCTGCCGAGAGCTCACCAACTCCGAATGTGGTGACCACAGCAGACATTCCGCGCAGCCGCCCGTAACCGTCGGCGGCATAGCCGGCGTTCAGCTCGTTGGCGTTGCCCACCCAGCGAACATCGGGATGGGCGACGATGTGGTCGAGGAATTCCAGGTTGTAGTCGCCGGGTACACCGAAGATTTCCGAGATACCGAGTTCGGCGAGCCGATCGAGCAGATAGTCACCGACGGTGTAGGAAACTTCGGCACCAGTCACGACTACGACGCTACCCTCGGCCGAAAACACCCCCGGGACTGCCGCGGCTGGCTATCGTGCGGGCCATGCCAATCAAGGAAACTCGCGAAGTCGTCATCGAAGCAAGCCCCGAGGAGATCCTCGACGTGATCGCCGACCTGGAGTCCCTGACCGAGTGGTCGTCGGCGCATCAGAGCGCCGAAGTGGTCGAAAGGGGGGACGACGGCCGGCCCAAGGTCGCGCGGATGAAAGTGAAGGCCGCCGGCATCACCGACGAGCAAGTGGTGGCCTACACCTGGGGCGACAACACGGTGAGCTGGACGCTGGTGAGCGCCAATCAACAGCGCGCGCAGGACGCCGTCTACACCCTGACACCGGAGGGCGACAAGACCCGGGTGAAGTTCGACATCACCATCGACCCGATGGTGCCGCTGCCCGGGTTCCTGCTCAAACGGACCATCAAAGGGGTGATGGACACCTCGACCGAGGGATTGCGCAAGCGGGTGCTGAGCGTGAAGAAGGGTCGTTAGTGACCGGACCTTTGGCGGGAGTGAAGGTCATCGAACTCGGCGGCATCGGGCCCGGACCGCATACCGGAATGGTGCTCGCCGACCTGGGCGCCGATGTCGTGCGGGTGCGCCGACCTGGCGGGCTCACCATGCCGCCCGAGGACCGCGACTTGCTGCATCGCGGTAAACGCATCGTCGACCTGGACGTTAAGGAGCAGCCGCAGGCGCTGCTGCGGTTGGCCGCCAAGGCCGACGTGCTGCTGGACTGCTTTCGGCCGGGCACCTGCGAGCGACTCGGAATCGGCCCCGACGACTGCGCGTCGGTCAATCCCCGGCTGGTCTTCGCCCGCATCACAGGTTGGGGACAGGACGGTCCACTGGCGGCGACTGCGGGCCACGACATCAACTACTTGTCGGTCACCGGGGTGCTGTCCGCGCTGGGGTATCGCGACCGGCCGCCGCTGCCGCCGCTGAACCTGGTCGCCGACTTCGGCGGCGGTTCGATGCTGGTGCTGTTGGGCATCGTCGCTGCACTGTATGAACGGGAGCGTTCGGGCAAGGGTCAGGTCATCGACGCCGCGATGGTCGACGGCGTCAGCATGCTCGCGCAGATGATGTGGACGATGAAGACGACCGGCGCACTGCGCGACGAACGCGAATCGTTCCTGCTCGACGGCGGCGCCCCGTTCTACCGCTGCTACGAGACCGCCGACGGCAAGTACATGGCCGTCGGCGCTATCGAGCCGCAGTTCTTCGCCGAGCTGCTGAGTGGTCTGGGGCTTAGCGCCGACGAGGTGCCGGGCCAGTTGGACATCGGCGGGTACGGACGAATGCGCGAGGTCTTCACCGAACGCTTCGCCCGCAAGACGCGCGACGAGTGGACGGAGATTTTCGCCGGCACAGATGCCTGTGTGACGCCGGTGTTGACGTGGAGCGAAGCCGCCGCCCACCCGCATATGACCGCACGCGAGACGGTGATCAACGTCAACGGCGTCGAACAGGCGGCGCCTGCGCCGCGGTTCTCCCGCACGCCGGCCGAGCCGGTTGGGCCACCTCCCGCGGCCATTACGGCGCTGGACGAAATCGGTTGGTAAGCGCAGATTCGCCGTCGAAGGGCGAACGCGTTGCTAGCTTGATGGTAGTGGCCGTACGCGCATCCCGAGAAATTGTCATCGACGCGCCGCCGGAAGCGATCATGGAGGCGCTCGCCGACGTCGACGCGGTGCCGTCGTGGTCCTCAGTGCACAAACGAGCCGAAGTCATCGACACCTATCCCGACGGCCGGCCGCACCACGTCGAGGTCACCGTCAAGGTGATCGGCATCGTGGACCAAGAACTCCTCGAATACAACTGGGGCCCAGACTGGCTGGTGTGGGATGCCGAGAAGACCGTTCACCAGCACGGTCAGCATGTCGAGTACACGCTGCACCGCGAAGGCGACCAAAAGACCCGTGTGCGCTTCGACATCACGCTCGAACCCTCAGCGCCGATACCCGAGTTCCTGATCAAACGAGCCCGAAAGGCCGTGCTGCATGTCGCGACAGAGGGACTGCGCAGCCGCGTCATGGGTGGTCTCGGCGCCGAGCGGTCGAAGTAGGTGGCGAGGTGGCAGTACAAGCATCGCGGGAAATCGTTATTGACGCGCCGCCGGATGTGATCATGGAGGCGCTCGCCGATGTCAGCACGTTGACGTCGTGGTCAGCGGTGCACAAACAGGTTGAAGTACTGGATCGCTACGACGACGGTCGTCCCCACCATGTCAAGGCCACCGTCAAGATTTTTGGGATGGTCGACAACGAAATCCTGGAATACCACTGGGGTCCCGATTGGGTGGTGTGGGATGCCGAATCGACATTCCAGCAGCATGGCCAGCATGTCGAGTACACCCTCAAGCGGGAGGGCATCGACAAGACGCGGGTGCGCTTCGACATCACCGTCGAACCGTCGGGGCCGATTCCCGAGTTCGTGGTCAAGCGGGCCAGCAACATCGTCTTGGGCACGGCGACCGAGGGCCTGCGCGAGCGGGTCATGGGTAAGACTAAGGACGCACGTCAGCGACAATAGCCGGACCGTCGCGCAGCGCAGTCAGCCGCCGGATCGCCTCGTCGAGCGTGTCGTCGTGTTTGGCGAAAGTGAACCGCACCAAGTGATTCCAGAGCCGCGCGTGTTCGGCGGCGGGGTCGCAGAACGCCGACATCGGGATCGCGGCCACGCCGAGCTTCACCGGTAGTGCCGCGCAGAATGCGGAGCTGTCGTCGTAGCCCAGCGGGCGGGGGTCGGCGCACAGAAAGTAGGTGCCCGAGCTGTCGTGGACCTCGAAGCCGATCTCGGCCAGTGCGTTCGCCAGCCGGTCACGCCGTTGCTGTAGGGAGGTGCGCAGGCGGGCCACCCAGGCCTCTTCGCTGTTGAGCGCATGGGCAACCGCCGGCTGGAACGGAGCGCCGCCGACGTAGCTCAGGTATTGCTTGGCCGCCCGCACTCCGGCGACGAGTTTTGCTGGGCCGCAGGCCCATCCGATCTTCCAGCCGGTGCAGTTGAACATCTTGGCAGCGCTGGAGATAGTGATCGTGCGCTCGGCCATGCCTGGGTAGGTGGCCGGTGGCAGATGACGGCGCCCGTCATACACCAGGTGCTCGTAGACCTCGTCGGAGACGACCAAGAGGTCCGCGTTGTTGGCGATCTCCGCGATGGCGGCTACCTCGTTTTCGGAGAACACCATGCCGGTCGGGTTGTGCGGCGAGTTGACGATCAACGCTTTGGTGCGCGGCGTCACTGCGCGCCGGAGCGCGTCGGCGTCGAGCGCGAAGCCGCGGCCATCGGGCACCAGCGGCACAATCACCCGCGGCGCGCCGGCCATCGCCACCACCGGCGAGTACGAGTCATAGAACGGCTGCAGCAGGATCACCTCGTCGCCGGGCTCAACCAGTCCGAGCACCGCCCCAGCGATTGCCTCGGTCGCGCCGACCGTCACCAGCACCTCGGTGTCTGGGTCGTAATCGATGCCGAAGTGCCGTCTGCGCTGCGCGGCGATGGCCTGCCGCAGCTCCGATATGCCAATGCCAGGCGGGTACTGGTTGACGCCGTGGGCGATCGCGTCCTGCGCGGCTTTCAGCATCCCGGGTGGGCCGTCCTCGTCGGGAAAGCCCTGACCGAGGTTGACCGCGCCGACGCGCGCGGCCAGCGCCGACATCTCGGCGAACACCGTGGTCGCGTACGGCTGCAGTCGCGACACTGTCATGGGTGTTGAGCCTAGGGCGCTTGCCGGTCGCCGCTGTACCAACCAACAGGTTGATCGGGGCTGCTGTTAGGGTGGCGGACACAGGACTATCCGAAACCAAGGGGATCAGCCATGTCCGAAGAAGCCTTTATCTATGAGGCCATCCGCACGCCGCGCGGCAAGCAGAAGAACGGATCGCTGCACGAGGTCAAGCCGCTCGACCTGGTCGTCGGCCTGGTCAAAGAGCTGCGCAACCGCTTCCCCGACCTCGACGAGACGCTGATCAGCGACGTGATCTTGGGCGTGGTGTCGCCGGTCGGCGATCAGGGCGGCGACATCGCCCGCACCGCGGTGCTGGCTGCGGGCCTGCCCGACACCACCGGCGGGGTGCAGCTCAACCGGTTCTGCGCGTCCGGCCTGGAGGCGGTGAACACTGCCGCGCAAAAGGTGCGCTCCGGGTGGGACGACCTGGTGCTGGCCGGGGGCGTGGAGTCGATGAGCCGGGTGCCGATGGGCTCCGACGGCGGCGCGTGGGCGCTGGATCCGGCCACCAACTACGACTTGGGCTTTGTGCCGCAGGGCATCGGCGCTGACCTGATCGCCACGCTCGAGGGTTTCTCCCGTGAGGACGTCGACGCCTACGCGCTGCGCAGCCAGGAGCGCGCCGCCGCGGCATGGTCGGGCGGCTACTTCGCCAAGTCTGTGGTGCCGGTCCACGACCAGAACGGCCTGCTGATCCTCGACCACGACGAGCACATGCGGCCCGACACCACGATGGAAGGTTTGGCCAAACTCAAGCCCGCCTTCGAAACGGTGGCAGCGCTGGGTGGCTTCGACGACGTGGCGCTGCAGAAGTACCACTGGGTGGAGAAGATCAACCACGTCCACACCGGCGGCAACAGCTCCGGCATCGTCGACGGCGCCGCCCTGGTGCTGATCGGATCCGAGGCCGCGGGCAAGTCGCAGGGCATGACCCCGCGGGCGCGCATCGTGGCCACCGCCACCAGCGGCGCCGAGCCGACGATCATGCTGACCGGCCCGACGCCGGCCACGCGCAAGGTGCTGGACCGCGCCGGCCTGACGATCGACGACATCGACCTGTTCGAGCTGAACGAGGCGTTCGCGTCGGTGGTGCTGAAGTTCCAGAAGGACCTCAACATTCCCGACGAGAAGCTCAACGTCAACGGCGGTGCGATCGCGATGGGCCACCCGCTCGGTGCCACCGGTGCGATGATCCTCGGCACCATGGTCGACGAGCTGGAGCGCCGCAACGCCCGGCGCGCTCTGGTCACACTGTGCATCGGCGGCGGCATGGGTGTCGCCACCATCATCGAGAGGGTTTAACGGCATGGCAGACAACACGATTCAGTGGGACAAGGACGCCGACGGCATCGTCACGTTGACCATGGACGACCCGTCCGGGTCGGCCAACGTGATGAACGAGGCCTACATCGAGTCGATGGGCAAGGCGGTGGATCGCCTCGTCGCCGAGAAGGATTCAATCACCGGTGTGGTGATCACCAGCGCGAAGAAGACCTTCTTCGCCGGCGGGGACCTGACCGCGATGGTTCAGGCGAAGCCGGAGGACGCCGGGCAGTTCTTCGACACCGTGGAGCGGGTCAAGAAGCAGCTGCGCACGCTGGAGACGTTCGGCAAGCCCGTCGTCGCGGCCATCAACGGGGCCGCACTCGGCGGTGGCCTGGAGATCGCGCTGGCGTGTCACCACCGGATCGCCGCCGACGTCCCGGGTAGCCAGATCGGTGTGCCTGAGGTGACGCTCGGCTTGCTTCCCGGTGGTGGCGGCGTGACGCGCACCGTGCGGATGTTCGGCATCCAGAAGGCGTTCGTGGAGATCCTGGCGCAGGGCACCCGGTTCAAGCCGGCCAAGGCCAAGGAGATCGGTCTGGTCGACGAGGTGCTGCCGAGCGTCGAGGAGCTGGTGCCTGCGGCCAAGGCCTGGATCAAAGCCAACCCGGACGCGCATGTGCAGCCGTGGGACAAGCAGGGTTACAAGATGCCTGGCGGCACCCCGGCGTCGCCTTCACTGGCGGCGATCCTGCCGTCGTTCCCGTCAAACCTGCGCAAGCAGCTCAAGGGTGCGCCGATGCCGGCGCCGCGCGCGATCCTGGCCGCCGCGGTCGAGGGCGCGCAGGTCGACTTCGACACCGCAAGCCGCATCGAAAGCCGGTATTTCACGTCGCTGGTCACGTCGCAGGTAGCCAAGAACATGATCCAGGCGTTCTTCTTCGACCTACAGCACATCAACTCCGGTGGCTCGCGGCCCGATGGCTACGAGAAGACCACGTTCAAAAAAGTTGCGGTGCTCGGTGCCGGGATGATGGGCGCGGCCATCGCCTACGTGTGCGCCAAGGCCGGCATCGAGGTGATCCTCAAAGACGTGACCTTGGAAGCTGCGCAGAGGGGCAAGGAATACTCCGAAAAGCTGGAAGCCAAGGCGTTGCAGCGGGGCAGGACCACCCAGGAGCGCTCCGACGCCCTGCTGGGCCGCATCCATCCGACCGCTGACCCGAACGATGCCGCCGGCGCCGATCTGGTGATCGAGGCGGTGTTCGAGTCGGTTGAGTTGAAGCACAAGGTGTTCGGTGAGATCGAGCCGGTGGTGGCGCCCGACGCGGTGCTGGGCTCCAACACCTCCACCTTGCCTATTACGGAGCTGGCCACCGGAGTCAAGCGGGCCGAGGACTTCATCGGCCTGCACTTCTTCTCGCCGGTCGACAAGATGCCGCTGCTGGAAATCATCAAGGGCGAGAAGACGTCTGACGCCACCCTGGCGAAGGCTGTGGATCTGGCGATGCAGATCGGCAAGACGCCGATCGTGGTCAACGACAGCCGCGGCTTCTACACGTCGCGTGTGATCGGCACGTTCATCAACGAGGCGATCGCCATGCTCGGCGAGGGTGTCGAGCCGGCCAGCATCGAACACGCCGGCAACCAGGCCGGCTATCCCGCGCCGCCGCTGCAGCTGTCCGACGAGCTCAACATGGAGCTGATGGCCAAGATCGCCAAGGCCACTCGCGAAGGCGTGGAAAGTGCGGGGCAGACCTACACGCCGCACCCGGCCGAGGCCGTCGTCAACAAGATGCTCGAGCTGGGCCGGCCCGGGAAGCTCAAGGGTGCCGGGTTTTACGAGTACGTCGAAGGCAAGCGGGCCGGCCTGTGGCCGGGACTGCGGGAGGCGTTCAACTCCGGCTCGTCGCAGCCTCCGTTACAGGACATGATCGACCGAATGCTGTTCGTCGAGGCGCTGGAAACCCAGAAGTGTCTTGACGAGGGCGTGCTGACTTCCACAGCGGACGCCAACATCGGATCGATCATGGGGATCGGTTTCCCGCCGTGGACCGGGGGCACCGCGCAGTTCGTCGTCGGCTACCCCGGGGGCAAGGCGGGCTTCGTCGCCCGGGCCCGCGAGTTGGCCGCCAAGTACGGTGACCGGTTCCTGCCGCCGGACTCGCTGACCTCTTAGCGCGAAAAGACGCAAAAGCCCCCGAAACAACGTCGTTTTGGGGGCGTTTGCGTCTGTTGGGCACTACCTCTGGCGCTCCAGGAGATAGCGGCGTCCCTCGAATCGGGCTGCGAATCGGCCAGCGATTCCGCCCTGCGGCGTCCATCTTGGTTCATCCGCCGCTGAGAGCAGTGCCCATGCGGGAGTGAAGCGGCGCTCGACCTCGGGTTGATCGACTCCCGGCGGCCCGAAGCCCCCGCTTCGTTTGAAGGCGAGCAATAACAGCCGCGCGTCCGGCGCGGCGACCGCGCTGATCTCCTCCACGTACAGGTCACGATCGTGGTCGCTCATGCCGTGGAAGCAGCCGTTGTCCACGACCAGCTGGAAGGGTCCCTTGATTCCGCCCTGCCGCAGGTGGGTGACGTCCGCGTGCACGAAATCGACGGCAGCGCCGGCGGCTTTCGCCTTGGCGCGTGCCTTGTCCACCGCCTTGGCGGTGAAGTCAACTCCGGTGACGTGCCATCCGTGCTGGGCCAGATAGATGGACGCATCGCCGGTGCCGCATCCGACGTCGAGCGCTGATCCTGGCGGCAATGCGTCGGCTCCCTCGACCAGTTCTCCCAGCGCCGTCGAAAGCGGATGACCGTCCCACGGCGTAAACCCGATCGCGTAGAAGACCCGAAACAATGTTTGTCTTGATGCCATGGCCTCACCGTAATCCGTGGTGGCCGTGGGTTGAAGCTCTTCCGGGTCGGCCGTCAGCCCTCGGCTGCCGCGGCGATTCGGCGCCATTGCTCGCGGGGAAAGGCCCTCTGGTCAGCCAGCAGCACTTGCACGCACACATGGTCAGCACCGGCCGCCTTGTGCTCTTCGACCCTGCGCATGACCGCTGCCTCGTCACCCCAGGCGATGATCGCGTCGAAGAGCCGATCGCTGACCTGCGACAGATCGTCCGCCGAAAAGCCGCTGCGTAACAGGTTGTTAGCGTAGTTGGGTAGCGCCAAATAGGCGCGCAGCCAATCGGTTCCGATGGCGCGGGCTTCGTCGGCGCTGTCGGACAGGATCACGGTCTGCTCGGGAAGCAGCAGCGGGCCCTCGCCCAAAACCGAACGAGCCGTGGCCGTGTGCTCGGGGGTGACCAGGTAGGGATGGGCGCCTCGGGAGCGGTTGGCCGCCAGCGCCAGCATTTTCGGGCCGAGCGCCGCCAATACCCGGCGCTCGACCGGCACCGGCTGCTGCGCGGCGTCCAGCGCATCCAGGAACGATGCCGTCGCCGCCAGCGGTTTACGGTATCGCCCGGGCTCGCGGGAGTCGATGAGCGGCGCGTGGCTGACACCGATACCCAACAGGAAGCGGTCGCTGTGCTCAGCCGTCAGCGATGCGTAGGAGTTGGCGACGTCGCCGGGTTCGTGCATCCACAGGTTCAGGATGCCGGTCGCGATCACGGTCTGTTTTGTCGCGGCCAGCAGGCGCTCCACGGCGTCGAACACCGGCCCGCCCACATCGGGGATCCACAATGCCGTGAAGCCCAGTTCCTCTAATTCGGCTGCCGCCTCGGTAGATTCGGCTGGGTCGCCGTAGCGTAGTTGGCTGCTCCATATTCCGAGGCCGGAAAGCTCCATGCGTCAATGTTGCCAAACGCTGGCACCGTAGTCGGGCACCGGGATGGAGTCGTGCATGCGTACCCCGGTGGTGTTCAGCTTGGCGATGGCACGGCTGAGCGGTGTCGGCAGTGCCGACACCAGCTGGGCACTCCGGGTCATCGCCCAGAGCGCTGCCCGCGAAGCAGGGACCACGGTTTTCGCCGCACCGCGCGCGAAAGCACGGCTGCGCCGTACCGGTTCACGCATCTGTCGTTCGTAGGCCGCGAACGCTGCGCGGTAATCGCCACGCGCGCGGGCCAGTTCGCCGGCCAGCACATAGGCGCCGACCACCGCGAGGCTGGTGCTGCCGCCCACCGCTGGGCCAGGGCAGTATCCCGCGTCGCCGACGAGAGTCACTCGCCCACGCGACCAGCTGTCCAGCTGCAGTTGGGTGATGGAGTCGAAGTAGAAGGCCGGAGTGGTGTCGAGGTGTTCAAGCCAGCCGTCCACCCGCGGATGCATTCCGGCGAAGGCCTTTCGCAGTAAGTCCTTTTGCCTTGCCATATCTCGATGGTGGTATTGTAGTTCGGGGCTGTGGAACACGAACACCGCTCGCGCGTCGTCCAGGTGATGCGCACTGTAGATTCCGGCCATGCGGCCGATCCCGACGTGACCGATCATTTCCCCGTGCGGCGCCAGCGATTTCGGGGCAGACGCCACCGCCAGATAGCCCCGAGATACCGGCTCAGGCCGGCGTCCTCACCGAAGACCAACCGCCTGACGTTGGAATGTAGCTCGTCGGCGCCGACCACGACGTCGAACCTGCGAGAAGTCGCCTGTTCGAATGTCACCTCGCCGTCGGCCGAAATTGCCGTGATCGCGTCGCCAAAGAGGTACTCGACATCGGCAGCGTCGTAATAGATTTCACTGAGGTCGTTCCGCATGATCTCGACGTGCCGGTCGGAAGCGGCCCGGTAGATCTTGGTGAGGTCGACGCGGATCGGCCGTCGCGACCTGTCCCGGTAGATGCTCAGTCGCGTCGTGTTGGTGGCGCGCTCCTCGATGCGGGGGAGCACGCCCATCTTCGCCGAGATCTCCATCGCCGGCCGGAACAAGTCGACGGCGTGGCCGCCGGTCTTACGCAAGGTCCGTGCACGCTCGACGACTGTCACGTCGAACCCATATCGATCCAGCCAGAACGCCAGCACCGGCCCGGCGATGCTGGCTCCCCGACACGCCCTATAAAGAATTGCGTACCGCAGTCGTCGAGGGCGCGCTGGCCGCTTTGGGTATGTGACGCCGGTTTAGAGTCGGCAGCTATGCGCTTTGGACTTTTCATCCCGCAGGGCTGGCGACTGGATCTGGTCGGTATCGAACCCGCCAAGCACTGGCCGGTGATGCGGGAGCTGGCCGGCTACGCCGACGACAGTGCGTGGGACTCGTTGTGGGTCTACGACCACTTTCACACGGTGCCCATGCCGACCGGCGAAGCTACCCACGAGGCGTGGTCGCTGATGGCGGCCTATGCGGCAACGACATCGCGGATCAAGCTCGGTCAGATGTGCACCGCGATGAGTTACCGCAACCCGGTCTATCTGGCCAAGGTGGCGGCCACCGCCGACATTATTTCCGGCGGTCGTATCCAGATGGGTATCGGCGGCGGCTGGTACGAACACGAATGGCGCGCTTACGGTTATGGCTTCCCGGCGGCTCGGGTGCGGCTCGGGCGGCTCGACGAGGGCGTGCAGATCATGCGCGACGCGTGGCGCGATGGCAAAGTCAGCTTCACCGGCGAGCACTACCAGGCCGACGGCGCAATCGTGGCACCAAAACCATTGCAGGACAGCGGAATTCCACTGTGGATAGCCGGTGGCGGGGAGAAGGTGACCTTGCGGATCGCGGCGAAATACGCTCAGTACACCAACTTCACGCCCGAGCCGGAGGCGTTCGCCCACAAGTCGCAGGTGCTGGCAGGCCACTGCCGCGACGTGGGCACCGACTTCGACGCCATTGTGCGCTCTGTCAACGTCAATGCCGTGCTGGGCGCCTCGGAGGCGGAGGTCAAAGACCGGCTGCAGCGCGTCCGCGACCGGATCGTCGGCTACATACCCGAGTCAGCGGCCGATGCGATGATCACGGGCACCACCGGGACGGAATCGGCGACAGGCACGGCGGAGCAGGTGATCGAGCGGTTCGAGCGCCTGCGCGCGCTGGGCTGTGAGTACGTCATCTGCTACTTCCCGGAAGCGGCCTATGACCGGTCCGGTATCGAGCAGTTCGAACGGGACGTGATCCCCGCATTGGGGTAGGAGAATGGGATTTCCACTTTCGTGGAATGCTGTTGTACGGTCTGGTGCGGAGCACTATTCTCTTCTCTGACTTCGGAGGATCGCCCGATGCAGAAGGCGTTAGCACCGGATATCTCTACCTGGCCGGATGACAATCCACAGCTGGTCGGCAGTCGTTGCGAGGACTGCGGTGCCACCACGTTTCCGGTGCAGCAGCGTTGCCCACGCTGTAGCGGCGGCCAGATGTCGGAGCTGCTGCTGCCGCGTCGCGGCACCCTGGTGGCCTGGACCACTCAAGGGTTTCCGCCGGGGCCTCCCTATGCCGGTCCGACCGGCGACGCGTTCACCCCATTCGGGGTCGGCCTGGTACAGCTTGGCGATGTCATCCGCGTCGAGGGGCGGCTCACTGAAAACGATCCGGCCAAGCTGCGGTTCGGCATGGACGTTGAGCTGACCATGGTGCCGTTGACCACCGACGCCGAAGGCAACGAGGTCATGACGTTCGCCTTCCGGCCGGTCTGAATCACAAGGAGTGGCGAGATGAACGACGTGGCGATTATCGGTGTGGGCCTGCACCCGTTCGGGCGCTTCGAGGGCAAGTCCGCGATGGAGATGGGGGCCGACGCGATTCAGGCCGCGCTGGCTGATGCGAGCCTGGACTGGAAGGGCATCCAGTTCGGTGTCGGTGGCAGCCATGAGGTGTCCAATCCCGATGCGGTCACCAGACTGGTGGGGCTGACCGGAATTCCGTTCACCGACGTGTTCAACGCCTGCGCTACCGCCGCCAGTGCTACTCAGCTGTGCGCGGACACTATCCGGTTGGGCAAGTACGACATCGGCATCGCCGTGGGAATGGACAAGCATCCTCGTGGCGCCTTTACCGACGACCCGGCCAAGCTGGCGCTTCCGGCCTGGTACGCGGAGAACGGCCAGTTCGTCACCACCAAGTTCTTCGGGATGAAAGCCAACCGCTACATCCACGAGCATGGCATTTCTCCCGAAACGCTTGCCAAGGTGGCCGCCAAGAATTTCCGCAATGGGTCGTTGAACCCCAACGCGTTTCGGCGCAAGCCGTTAACCGAGGAGCAGATCCTGGCCTCGCCGGTGCTGAATTACCCCCTGACGCAATACATGTTCTGCGCTCCCGACGAAGGAGCGGCGGCGGTGATCATGTGTCGCGCCGACATCGCGCACCGCTACACCTCGAAACCGGTGTATCTGCGTGCGGCCGAGATCCGCACCCGCCGCTACGGCGCTTACGAGGTGCACGCGACATTTGCGCCTCTTGAAGAAGACGTGTCGCCGACCGTCTATGCCGCTAAAGCCGCGTTCGAGGCGGCCGGGGTTGCGCCGGAAGACGTCGACGTCATCCAGCTGCAGGACACCGACGCCGGCGCCGAGGTGATTCACATGGCCGAGGCGGGATTCTGCGCCGACGGCGATCAGGAAAAGCTGATCGCTGACGGCGCAACCGAGATCGGCGGCCCGATGCCGGTCAACACCGACGGCGGGCTGATCGCCAACGGCGAGCCGATCGGCGCATCGGGTCTGCGGCAGGTCCACGAGTTGGTACGCCAACTGCGCGGCGAGGCGGGCGACCGTCAGGTCTCCGACACCCCTCGGGTCGGGTTCGCGCAGGTGTACGGTGCGCCGGGCACCGCCGCTGCGACAGTGCTGACGACCTAGCGCGAGCAGACGCAAAAGTCCCCATTTCGCAACGAAATTCGGGACTTTTGCGTCTGCTCGCCATACTAGACGGCCGGGCCCAGTAGGTCGTCGGCGTCCTTGATGACGTAGCCGTAACCTTGTTCGGCCAGGAACCGCTGGCGGTGCGCGGCGTACTCGGCGTCCTGGCTGTCGCGGGCCACCACCGAGTAGAACACCGCGCCGCCGCCGTCGGCTTTGGGCCGCAGCAACCGGCCGAGACGCTGTGCCTCCTCCTGCCGTGACCCGAAAGTGCCCGAAACCTGCACAGCGACAGACGCTTCCGGCAGGTCGATGGAAAAGTTGGCCACCTTGGACACCACCAGGGTGTTCACCTCACCGCGGCGGAACGCGTCGAACAATGCTTCGCGCTCGGCGATCTTGGTCGACCCTTGGATCACCGGCGCGTCCAGCAGCGTTCCCAGCTCGTCGAGCTGATCGAGATAGGCGCCGATCACCAGGGTGGGCTCGCCGGGGTGGCGGTTCAGGATCGACTTGACCACCGCGATTTTCGACCGCGCGGTCGAGCACACCCGGTAGCGCTCTTCAGGTTCGGCGGTGGCGTACGTCATCCGCTCGTTGTCGGTCAGCGTCACCCGCACCTCGACGCACTCGGCCGGCGCGATCCAGCCCTGCGCTTCGATGTCCTTCCACGGCGCGTCATAGCGTTTGGGCCCGATCAGGCTGAACACGTCGCCTTCGCGGCCGTCCTCCCGGATCAGCGTCGCGGTCAAACCCAACCGGCGCCGCGATTGCAGATCGGCAGTCATCCGGAAAACCGGGGCCGGCAGCAGGTGCACCTCGTCGTAGATAATCAATCCCCAGTCGCGGCTGTCGAACAGCTCCAGGTGGCGGTAGTCGCCCTTCTTGGTGCGACGGGTGATCATCTGATAGGTGGAGATCGTGACGGGCCGAATCTCCTTGCGCTCTCCCGAATATTCGCCGATCTCGTCCTCGGTCAGCGAGGTGCGGGCAACCAGCTCGCGTTTCCACTGCCGCGCGGCAACCGTGTTGGTGACCAAGATCAGCGTCGTCGCACTGGCCTTCGCCATGGCTGCCGCGCCGACCAGCGTCTTGCCGGCGCCGCAGGGCAGCACCACCACTCCGGAGCCGCCGGACCAGAACGAGTCCGCGGCCATCTGCTGGTAGTCGCGCAGGTGCCAGCCGTCTTGCCGCAGGCTGATTGGGTGCGCCTCGCCGTCGACGTAGCCGGCCAGATCCTCTGCGGGCCAACCGATCTTGAGCAGCATCTGCTTGACTCGGCCGCGCTCGCTGGGATGCACGACGACGGTGTCCTCGTCGATGCGGGCACCGAGCATCGGGGTGATCTTCTTGTTGCGCAGCACCTCTTCGAGCACTGCACGATCGAAGCTGACCAGCGTCAGGCCGTGCGCGGGATGCTTGACCAGCTGCAGCCGCCCGTAGCGGGCCATGGTGTCGACGATGTCGACCAAAAGCGGCTGGGGCACCGCGTAACGGGAGTAGCTGACCAGCGCGTCGACCACCTGCTCGGCGTCGTGGCCGGCGGCGCGGGCGTTCCACAGCGCCAGCGGGGTGATGCGGTAGGTGTGCACGTGCTCGGGGGCGCGTTCCAGCTCGGCGAACGGCGCGATCGCCGCCCGCGCTTCGCCGGCCAGCTCGTGGTCGACCTCGAGCAGCACCGTCTTGTCGGACTGCACGATCAACGGCCCGTCAGTCATGAATTCGATTATCCGGACTCCGCCGACACGTCAGCGCCGCTCCTGCTCATCGCTGCGCTCTGCATCGTCGCCGGCGCGCACGACGGACGTGATGCGGTGCACGGCGAAATCGCGCAGCCGCCCGGAGGCCGAATCAAAAGCCACCAGCTGGCCGCCGTGCAGGGTGATCGGCGACACCACCCGCTGGGTGGCCACCCCGGCGGCGTCGACGTAGCTGATCACGACCGTGGTGCCTTCCCGCACCGCCTCGTGCAGCAGCGACATGGCCGTCGCCGCATCGACGCGGATATTGGCAAATGGTGCGGCGGTGACTTTGCGCAGCACCGAGACGATGGCGCTCACGGTCTCACGGCTCGGCCGGGGGATCGGGCGAAGTGCGCGACGGTGTTGGGGGGTGGGCACCCGTGCGCCGCGGGCGCGGATGTCGACGATGGTGCCCGACGAATCCTCGGCGGCCGGCGCGAAGCCCGCGCCGCGCAACACCGCAAGCACTTCGGAGATCGGCGCCTGTGACACCGCCACGGTCGGCGCCAGCGCCCGCAGCTGCAGCTGTTGGGCGGCGGGAGTGGCCACCGCCTGAGCCAGCAGCGCTGGATCCTCGCAGCGCACAAACGATGTCGCCATTCCGACCCGAAGCTGCCCGTGCCGACGTGCTACGTCGTCAATGAGGTAGGTAAGGCCTTGCGGTACTGGCGTTTTGGAGTGCTTCGCGAAAAGCGCGTGCAGCCAGTCGGCGGTCTTTCCGATGTCCAAGGCATGCCGGATCGACTGCTCGCTGACGCGGTAGACCATCGCCGCGCCGGCGGACTCGACCGTCGCGACCGCGCCCAATTCCTCGGCCAGACGCCGTTTCAGCGGTCCGGGCGCCACCACTGTCAGGTCCGCCTGCACCAAGAAGTGGTCGATCGGCTCCGGCAGCGCCCGCGTCATCGCGGCCACAACGACGTCGGTCTCCTGGTCCAGCAGCGCGCGGCCCGGCGTACTGATCGCGCCGCGTCCCACCAAGCCGAGGAAGTGCGCTTCATCGAGCAGGTCTGCGACCTGCCCGGGTTGCAGCCGCTTGGCCCACCGGGGCCGCCGCCACACCAAGGCTGCCGAGGCGGAGGCCTCGTCGACCCCGGCGCCGGGCGGCAGCTCGGCCAGCATGGTCAACATCAGCCAGCGGTCCAGCGGGGCCGCGGTCGAGTACACCGAATCCGACAGAGCGCCATAGGGTTTCGCATCAGGCCCGCGGGTGCCGATCAGCGCGGGACGCGTAGGCAGCTCCAGCCAGGTGCGGGCCAGCAGATGCCAGCGCTCAGCGGTGGACGCTTCGGCGAACCGGTCGGCGGCCACCGTCGGCGCCCAGTACGGTCCGTCGCCGTCGTCGGGCAGCGGAGTGGGAATGCCGCTGGCGATCAGTCCGGCGGCCGCCGCCACCTCCAGAATCAGGCCCAGCCGGGCGTCGTCGATGCCGGTCACCTTCGCCAGCCGCTTCACTTCGCGGACCCCGAGTCCGCCGCTGCGCAGCTCGGGAACCGGTGCCGCGGCGAATGTTTCGAGCAGCATGTCGAGCTCGCGCAGCAGGTCCATGACGGCTCCGGCCGCGGCGGCGTCGACGTCGGCTTGGGTGGTCGTGGTGACCACGGGATCGGGCGGGCGCAATTGCGTCGGTCCGGGGTCTTCGCCGCGCAGCAGGTGCCCGACCTGGCGGGGGAGGATCACCGTCTCGGCGTCGACACGCCGCAGCAGTCCCTTGGCCAGTAGCCGCGGCACCGGACGATCCGCCGGGGCGCCGGGCGCGGCGTCGCGGGTGCGCCCCATCGGGGAGCCTTCCAGCAGCTTCTCCAGCACGACGAGCTCGGCGTCGTCGAGACCGTCGATGAGTTCGGTGATCTGCTCCCCAGTGCGGGTTTCGTCCTCCAGGGTCACCTGGCCGGGGTACCAGGGCAGCCCGCTGCCGGCCTCGGCTGCTACCCGGACCTCCGTGTCGCCCCACACCAAGGCCCGCTCCTTGAGGTCCTCCAACGCGGCCACCACGTCGGCTTCGGGCGCACGCTCGCCGAACAGCGCCAGCAGCTTGGCGACTGGGACCGGCTCGGCGTCGGCGTGCAGGACCAGCAGCGCGTCGATCAGTGCCAGCCGCAGGAAGTCGAGCTCGTCTGTCGCGGCCTTGATCGACTGGCGGGCCTGAGCCCGCGCGGCCAGCGCTGCGATACTGCCGGGCGGCGGCTGTGCGAGATCTGGCCGCAACTCCAACAGTCGGATCAGCCGCTCGTCGGGCAGGTCGGCCAGCCAGGACCCCAGGGGGATGTCCGGGGTGTGTCGGGTCATTGCTGACCAGCGTAAAGGAGGCGAGTGTGGACGGGTCAGACGTCCAGTGGCCAGTTATGGCACGCCTGCCGATTGCGTGCATTAAGTGGCCACTCGGCCAGCTACGAGCGAGGAGTGGCGCCGCTTGCGCCGACGAGACCTGTCAGAATGGTCCCGTGGCAGACAACGCTGAGAACAAAGCGCAGAAGACCCGGTACGTCGATAACGGCTGGCCGACGACCAATCCCGACGACCACGCGGTGAGCGAACTGCGGACCGACCGCACGGGCGCGTTGTCACCGTACGGCGAGGTGGTGTTCCCGCTGCCTGCCGACGACCTGCCCTACGTCCACCCGGTCACGGTCGTCAACCGATAGCCGGAGACCTACGTTGTCCGGGACGGCAGCAACATCGGGCGCGGGCCGCCTTTCGCACCTGGACGAGCGGGGAGCGGCGCACATGGTCGATGTCACCGAAAAGGGGCCGACCAAGCGCACCGCTGTCGCCGCCGGCGCGTTGCGCACGTCGCCCGAAGTGGTGACCTTGATTTCCTCCGGGGGTCTGCCGAAGGGCGACGCGCTGGCCACCGCGCGGGTGGCGGGCATCCTGGCCGCCAAGCGCACCAGCGACCTGATTCCGTTGTGCCATCAGCTCGCGCTCACCAGTGTCGACGTCGATTTCAGCGTCGGCGAGTCGGACATCGAGATCACCGCGACCGTTCGCAGCACCGACCGCACCGGGGTTGAGATGGAGGCGCTGACCGCGGTCAGCATTGCTGCGCTCACCCTCTACGACATGATCAAAGCGGTGGACCCCGCCGCGCGCATCGACGACATCCGCGTGCTTCGCAAGGACGGCGGCCGCAGCGGCAGCTGGATGCGGTGATGGGCGCCCGATCCGCGCGAGTCATCATCGCTTCCACCCGCGCATCTGCCGGCGTGTACGACGACCGGTGCGGGCCGATCATCGCCGAATGGCTTGAACAGCATGGGTTTTCGGCTGTACAGCCGCAGGTGGTTGCCGACGGCGATCCGGTGGGTCAGGCGCTGCGCGACGCCGTCGGCGAGGGTGTCGATCTGATCATCACCTCTGGCGGCACCGGTATCTCGCCGAGCGATGACACTCCGGCTCAGACCGCGTCGGTGCTCGACTACGAGGTTCCCGGGCTGGCCGATGCGATCCGCCGTTCGGGCCTGCCCAAGGTGCCGACGTCGGTGCTGTCCCGGGGGTTATGTGGCGTCGCCGGGCGGACGTTGATCGTCAACCTTCCCGGCTCGCCCGGCGGGGTGCGCGACGGGCTCGGGATACTCGCCGATGTGCTCGACCACGCGCTGGACCAACTCGCCGGAAAAGACCATTCGCGATGACCTTGGTGTTGCGAGCGGAGCTCACCGAAGAGCCGATCCTGCTGGCCGACCATGAAGAACTGGTGAGCCATCAGGCTGCTGGCGCAGTGGTCGGCTTCGTCGGCATGATCCGCGACCACGACGGCGGGCGACAGGTGCTGCGGCTGGAATACTCGGCGCACCCGTCGGCCAGTCAGGTGCTGTCCGACGTGCTGAGTCAGATCGCCGAGCAGTCGCGGGGGGTGCGGGCGATCGCTGCCAGTCACCGGATCGGCGCGCTGCAGATCGGTGAGGCGGCGTTGGTCGCCGCGGTCGCCGCCGACCATCGCCGCGCGGCGTTCGAGACCTGTGCTCACCTCGTCGACACCATCAAGGCGCGGTTACCGGTGTGGAAGCACCAGTTCTTCGCCGATGGCACCGACGAATGGGTGGGTTCGGCCTGAGCGTTACTGGCCGGCCTGAGGCCGTTGACCAAGCGCCGCTAGCGCGCCGTTGCCGTTGACACCCTGCGCCTGAATGGCTTGCCACAGGTCCTTCAGGAAGCCGGAATCCATGTTCTGCGGAGCGGTCGCCGGCAGCCCAGACGTGTTGGGCATATTCGCCGGGTCGAGCATGGGCGCAAGTTGCGGCGGGAGCTGCAGGTCGTGCGCCGCCGAGCCGGCAGCGGCCGGATCAATCGGCAGCCCCGGTGCGGGATCACTCGGCGCAGGGGCGGCCCAATAGGAGACCGCTTGGGCCTGGTGGACCTCCGGCGCGTCGGCGGGAGGCGCTTGGTCGACCGCGGCCGGCTCGACCGGTGCGGCAGGCTCTTCGGCCGGTGCCTCGACCGCGGCGGTCTCGACCGGTGGCGCAGGCTCCTCGACCGGCGCCTGGACGGAGGTGGGGTCGACCGGTGGCGCAGGCTCCTCGGCCGGCGCCTCGACAGCGGCGGGCTCCACGGGAGCTGCTGGCTCGACCGGCGCGGCTTCGGCGACTGCCGCGGGTTCGGCAACCGGCGCGGGTTCGGCAACCGGCGCGGGTTCGGCAACCGGTGCGGGCTCGGCAGCCGGTGCCGAGGCGTCGAATGCGGCAGGCTCAGCCGCTGGAGCGGAGTGGTCGTCGGTAGCCAGCTCGACCGGCGGAGCCGGTGCATCGGGCGGTGTGGGGTCGGCGGGAGGCGCCGCTTCGGGCGGCGGAGCGTCGAAGGCCCCGGGCTCGCCGGTCACAGCCGGGCCGTCCGCCGGCTGGTCGTCCGCTGGCTGGTTCACCGGCGCGCTGGTGAGTACGTTGCGCGGCGTGGGGCTCGACAACGGCCCACCACACACCGGCCAGGCCCCGCGGCCCTGCGTGGCCAGCACCCGCTCGGCGACGGCGATCTGCTGCTCGCGGGTGGCCATGTGCGCTGACGGGGCGTACTGGCCACCACCGTGAGCGGCCCAGGTGCCTGGCGTGAACTGCAAGCCACCCTGGTAGCCGTTGCCCGTGTTGATCGACCAGTTGCCGCCGGATTCACAACGCGCTACGCGATCCCATTCGCCATCAGTCGCCGCGGATGCATGGGCCGCCAAAGCCATGCCGCCGCCCCCGATGACGGCTCCGGTAACGGCGATTTTGGCAACGCTGACATTCGATGTCGTGGGCTTACGATGCCGTCCGCTCATACGTCGGTAATTCCTCCCTGTAGGCGCCCACGAGGTCAGCTGTCGGGTTCGGGCTGGAGAGGTTGCCCGGCCATCGTCGTCATCCGCGGGGAAACGACGTGGCTTCACCCCAAGGAACCGCGAACGGCTCCAGTTCGGTCCGGGTGGACCGGTGGGTCCCCCGCCTCCATCCATGTGTTGTCGACGTCCCCGCCTACTGGATGGAGCTCGGCGCTATAGGCGGAGAGGGCCCGCCACCCGGTAATGCCTCGGCAAGCCCGCGGAAGACGGTATCGGGTCACGCCGCTTCCGTCATGTTTTCGTTTGCGCGGCGTTTCGCTTGCGGCAGTTAGGACAAACGCCAGGAAAGCGGATCGTTAACGCAGGTCGCAGGCGGCGAGATCAGTCCGTATCCGCGCCGTGATCGAACCGTTATGTGAGTGAAATCACACGTTTAACCGCCGGCGAATGGGGGCAGCACATCGATCGTCTCGCCGGAGTGAAGGGCCGTCTGTACGTCCCGGACGGCGATACCGTCGCACAGGTAGGAACAGCGGCTCAGCACCGTCGCCAACTGCGAATTCCTGGCTCCCAAGCCGTCGACCAGCTCGGCCACGGTGGCTCCCGGCCGCACGCAGACCGTTTCCGACTCGGCGCCGGCGGCCGCGCGCGCCGCCGCGAAGTAGCGGACAGTGACCCGGACGTCGCCGGGATCGTCGTAGACCATCGGTTCAGCCACCGATCGCGCTCATCGGCCGGTCGGGCTGGATGAAATGCGGGTCGTTGATGCCATGGCCGGCCGGCTTTCCCCACATCGCGGCACGCCAGGCCGCCTCGATCGCGTCATCGTCAGCGCCAGTGCGCAGCAGGCCCCGAAGGTCGGTCTCCTCCGTGGCGAACAGGCAACTGCGGATCTGGCCGTCCGCGGTCAATCGCGTGCGGTCACACGCCGAGCAGAACGCATGCGACACCGAGGCGATCACGCCGACCTTTCCGGCGCGTCCATCGGCGTCCTCGACCAGCCACAGCTCGGCGGGCGCCGAACCGCGTGGCGCCGGGTCGGGCCGAAGGCGGAAATGCGGCCGCAGCGCGGCCAGCACGTCGTCGGCAGTGAGCGCGGCGCCACGGCGCCATTGGTGGCCGGCATCCAGCGGCATCTGCTCGATGACCCGCAACTGATAGCCGTGTTCGAGGCAGAACCGCAACAGATCCACGACGTCCTCACGACCGGTCACCGGGTCGAGGACGGCGTTCACTTTGATGGGCTCCAGGCCGGCGTCCTTGGCAGCGGCCAGGCCGGCCAGCACGTCCGGGAGCCGGTCGCGGCGGGCGATCGCGGCGAAGTGGGCGCGGTCGACCGTATCCAGCGACACGTTGACGCGGTCCAGGCCCGCCTCAGCGAGCGCCCTTGCCCGCCGGCCCAACCCGAGACCATTGGTGGTCAGCGCGATCTCGGGCCGGGGCCGCAGGCTGGCTGAGGCGGCCACCACCTCTTCGAGGTGCCGGGCCAACAACGGCTCGCCGCCGGTGAAGCGCACGCTGGTGATGCCGAGCCGGGTGACCGCGATGTGCAGCAGTCGGGCCAACTCGTCCGGGCGCAGCAGGTGCTCGCTGGGCAGCCAGTCCAACCCTTCGGCCGGCATGCAGTAGGTACAGCGCAGATTGCAGCGGTCGGTCAGCGATACCCGCAGATCGGTGGCGATCCGGCCGTAGCTGTCCAGCAGCGGGCCGGCAGAGGGGACATCGGCGCGCATGACAGGGTCGTCCGCCCGGCGCCGCAGCGTCGGCAGACCCAGCGCGGTCACCGTCACGTGGGCACCCACTCCGACTGGGTCGTCGAGTCGACGGGGACGATCTCCTTGCCCAGCGGCACCAGCGACACCGGAATCAGTTTGAGATTGGCCAGCGCCAACGGAATTCCGATGATCGTCGTGGCCATCGCGATCGCGGTCACCACATGCCCGATCGCGAGCCACAGACCGAAAAGCACCACCCAGATGACATTGCCGATCAGCGCGCCGGTTCCAGCACCGGGCTTCTCGACGATGGTGCGCCCGAACGGCCAAAGGGCGAAAGAGGCGATGCGCAGCGCCGCGAAACCAAACGGGATGGTGATGATGAGCAGGAAGCAGACCAGCGCAGCCAACAAGTAGCCGACGGCCAGCCACAGGCCGCCGAAAATCAACCAGATGACGTTCAGGATCAGGCGCATATCTCCTCCAGCGGTAGTGCCAGCCTACCGAGGAAACAGGGGTGCTCGTCGGGCCGGCATCCGAGTAGGATCAGCCATTAATCGCGTCCTGCGCAGGCGGGACGCTTCCTTGTGTAGCCCATCGTAGTGTGACCCGTCAGACAAGCAGGTGAGACCAGTGCCGACTGGCAAGGTGAAGTGGTATGACGCCGCCAAAGGGTTCGGCTTCTTGTCGCAGGAGGACGGCGAAGACGTGTACGTCAGATCCTCGGCATTGCCCGAAGGTGTCGAAGGGCTCAAGGCCGGACAGCGCGTCGAGTTCGGGGTGGCCACCGGTCGCCGCGGCCCGCAGGCGTTGAGCCTCAAGCTGATCGACCCGCCGCCGAGCTTGGCTCGAGCGCGCCGCGAGACCCCGGCCGAACACAAACACAGCCCGGATGAACTGCACGGCATGGTCGAGGACATGATCACCTTGCTGGAGAGCGCTATCCAGCCCGAGCTGCGCAAGGGCCGCTACCCGGACCGCAAGACGGCCCGTCGGGTCTCCGAGGTGGTCAAGGCGGTCGCGCGCGAACTGGACGCCTAGCGGCTCTTTGCAGCGAGCTTCACGATTGCGCCTCCATTGCGAGCTACTCTGAAGTAACTTGCGAGCTACTCTGGAGTAACAAGCAAGGGGGTGCCCGATGACACAGCAAGCGCAGGTCACCGAGGAGCAGGCGAGAGCCGTAGCCGAGGAATCCCGCGAAACAGGTTGGGACAAACCGTCGTTCGCCAAAGAGCTGTTCCTCGGCCGCTTCCCCTTGGAGCTCATCCACCCCTTCCCCCGGCCATCCGACGAGGAGGCGGCTCGTACCGAAGAGTTCCTGGGCAAACTGCGTGAATTCCTGCAAACCGTTGACGGCAGCGTCATCGAACGTGATGCGCAGATTCCCGACGAATACGTGAAAGGCTTTACCGAACTGGGCTGTTTCGGCATGAAGATACCGTCGGAGTACGGCGGGTTGAACATGTCGCAAGTCGCCTACAACCGGGCACTGATGATGGTGACCACCGTCCATCCCAGTCTGGGCGCGCTGTTGTCCGCGCATCAGTCGATCGGGGTGCCAGAACCGCTCAAGCTTGCCGGGACCGAAGAACAGAAGCGCAAGTTCTTGCCGCGATGCGCCGCCGGCGCGATTTCGGCCTTCCTGCTCACCGAACCGGATGTGGGCTCGGATCCGGCGCGGCTGGCCTCGACCGCGACCCCGATCGAAGACGGACAGGCGTACGAACTCGAGGGCGTGAAGTTGTGGACGACCAACGGTGTGGTCGCGGATCTGCTGGTGGTGATGGCTCGGGTGCCGAAGAGCGAAGGGCACCGAGGCGGCATCAGCGCCTTTATCGTCGAGGCCGATGCCCCCGGCATCACCGTTGAGCGGCGCAATAAGTTTATGGGCTTGCGCGGCATCGAAAACGGCGTGACGAGGCTGCATAAAGTCCGCGTCCCTCGGGAAAACCTGATCGGCCGCGAGGGCGACGGTCTCAAGATCGCGCTGACCACACTCAACGCCGGCCGGTTGTCCATCCCCGCGACGGCGACCGGGGCGGTCAAGTGGTTGCTCAAAATCGCTCGCGAATGGTCGGGCGAACGGGTGCAGTGGGGCAAGCCGGTCGGCAAGCATGAGGCGGTCGCCAGCAAGATCTCGTTCATCGCCGCGACGTGCTACGCGCTCGAAGCGGTGCTCGACCTATCCGGTCAGATGGCCGACGAGGGTCGCAACGACATTCGGATCGAAGCGGCGCTCGCCAAATTGTGGTCCAGCGAGATGGCTTGCGTGATCGCCGACGAGCTGGTGCAGATCCGCGGTGGTCGCGGCTATGAGACCGCGGAGTCGCTGGCCGCTCGCGGGGAACGCGCGGTAGCGGTGGAGCAGATACTGCGCGATCTGCGGATCAACCGCATCTTCGAGGGATCCAGCGAGATCATGCGGCTGCTCATCGCGCGGGAAGCGGTCGACGCTCACCTGACTGCCGCCGGAGATCTCGCAAACCCCAAAGCCGACTTACGGCAGAAGGCCAAGGCGGCAGCCGGCGCGAGTGGGTTCTACGCAAAGTGGTTGCCGCAGCTGGTTTTCGGCGAAGGACAACTGCCTACCAGCTATCGCGAGTTCCGCAGCCTGGCTACACATCTGCGGTATGTCGAGCGCTCAGCTCGCAAGCTGGCCCGCAACACCTTCTACGGCATGGCGCGCTGGCAAGCCGCCTTGGAGCAAAAGCAAGGCTTCCTCGGGCGCATCGTCGACATCGGCGCAGAGCTGTTCGCGATGTCGGCCGCATGCGTCAGGGCAGAGGCCGAGCGTGCCGCTGATTCGGCGCGCGGCGAACAGGCGTACGCACTGGCGGATGCGTTCTGCCAGCAGGCAACCCTGCGGGCTGAGGCGTTGTTCGACGCGTTGTGGTCCAACACCGACAGCACTGACGCTGCGCTGGCCGATGCTGTGCTGGAAGGCCGCTACACGTGGCTGGAGGACGGGATACTCGACCAGTCGGAGGGCACCGGGCCGTGGATCGCTGCCTGGGAACCCGGTCCGTCCACCGAAGAGAATGTGGCTCGGCGGTTTTTGACGGTATCGGAATCCTGATTGCCGAGGGGCATGCTGAAAGGCATGAGTTCCTATGTCGCTGAAGCGGGCGAGTTCACCCGCGACACCAACTACATCAACACGCGCATCACGGCTGACGGACGTGACGGATATCCCGTCGAGCCCGGTCGATATCGGCTAATCGTTGCCCGGGCCTGCCCGTGGGCCAACCGCGCGATCATCGTGCGACGACTACTCGGGCTCGAACCCGTTCTCTCGATTGGGTTTTGCGGTCCCACCCATGACGAGCGCAGTTGGACTTTCGATCTGGACCCTGGCGGCGTCGACCCGGTGCTGAAGATCCCGCGACTGCGGGATGCCTACCTCAAACGCTTCCCCGACTATTCGAAGGGCATCACCGTTCCGGCGATCGTCGATATTCCGACCGGCGCCGTCGTCACCAACGATTTCGCGCAAATCACGCTGGATTTCTCCACCGAGTGGACCGCGTATCACCGCGAAGGCGCGCCGCAGCTGTATCCCGAGCCGCTGCGGGCGCAAATCGACGAGGTCAACAAGCGGGTCTACACCGAGATCAACAACGGGGTGTACCGGTGCGGTTTCGCCGGCTCGCAACAGGCTTACGAGGCGGCCTACGACCGGCTGTTCACCGCCCTGGATTGGGTCAGTGAGCACCTGTCCGGTCAGCGATATCTGGTGGGCGACACCATCACCGAAGCCGATGTGCGGCTGTTCACCACGCTGGCCCGCTTCGACGCTGTCTATCACGGGCACTTCAAGTGCAATCGCCAGAAGCTTTCCGAGATGCCGGTGCTGTGGGCTTACGTGCGTGACCTATTCCAGACTCCGGGCTTCGGTGACACCGTCGACTTCGTCCAGATCAAGCAGCACTACTACATCGTGCACAGCGACATCAACCCCACCCGCATCGTGCCGAAGGGCCCAGACCTGGCCAACTGGTTGACGCCGCATAGTCGGGAAGCATTGGGCGGCAAGCCCTTTGGCGACGGAACCCCGCCCGGTCCGCCGCTCGATGCCGAACGGGTGCCCGCCGGTCACGGTGCGGAGCCAAACCGCTAACTCCACACCGTGCGCACCGACCATTCCGCGTGGGGCACATCCTGCAGTTCACCGGCGGCGTCGCGCACCAACGTCAGCAGCTGCACGACGATCCCGGTCAGCCGCCCGCGTTGGGCGTCGACGGTGGGGATGGTGACCGCCAGCCGCGCCCCGGGCCGGAAGTAGCTTGTGGTGGTGTTGTCTTCGTACACCCGAAGCAGCCGCCACGGCGCGCGCCCGATCGCGCCGGGAACCGAGAGCTGCACCGGATCGCGCGCGGTGACCGGCAACTCGCCTTGCGCGTGCGGTGTCTGACAGTCGTTGACGTTCAAAACATTGCAATACACATACGGGCCAACGCGGGTCAGGTGCCCGTAGGTGTATGCGCTGATCTTCGGTCGCTGCGGGCCGTGGCCGGGTACCAGGAGCCAGGTGCCGACCCCGGCGCCGACGGCCAGCACCACGACAACCGCCAGCAGCACTACGCGACGCGTCATTTGCGCCCGACCGCCGCCGCATCGCTCCCGCGGCGGCCACCTTCCTGCTCGACCATGACCGGCCGATTGCCACCGAAGCCTGGGATCAACGAATCACCGTGGTAGCTAACGACCGTTTGCGCCAGACCAAGGATCAAGATGGCGGTCACCGCGGTGAAACCGACCCACAGCTCGGTGTACAACATCACGCCCAGCGCGCCACCTAGCACCCAGGCCAGCTGCAGCGTCGACTCCGAGCGGCCGAAAGCCGAGGCCCGCGATTCTTCGGGCAGATCGTCCTGCAGCGAGGCGTCCAGCGATGCCTTCCCGATCGCACTGGCTCCCGATGTCACCAAGGTGGCCACGGCGGCCACCACAAGATTTCCGGCCACCGCCGCCGCCAGCGCCGCCGCCGTGACCGCCACGGTGCATCGCACGACGAGCACTGCGGGCCTGCCCAATTGCAGCCGCGCGCTGGTGAAGTTGCCGGCAAAGTTTCCCACCGCGGCAGCAGCGCCGATCAGGCCGAGCATGCCTAACTGCACCCACCCGCTGGCGTCATGTGCTTTGGCGACGAATGCCGGATACAAAAACAGGAATCCGACCATCACCTTGATCGTGCTGTTGCCCCACAACGCCGTGATGATATTGCGGCCCAACGGTTGTCGCAGCACACCGCTGGCCCGCTTGACCTCCTCGGGCCAGCTTCGGCGCGTGCGGGCAGTGGGGACGCGATAGCTCAACGTGGCGGGAACCTCGCCGGTGGTCACCTCGACCCAGCGCGGAATCCGCATCGACAACCAGGCGCCCGCCAGTGTCACGGCGACGATGAAAAACAGCGCGCCGGGCAACTGAAACAGGTGGGTCAAGGCGAACTCGATCCCGCTTGCGATGCCACCGCCGACGATCGTGCCGCCGAGCAGCCCGAACACCGTCAAGCGGGAATTCACCCGCACCAGGTCGATGGTCGGCGGCATGACCCGCGGCGTCACCGCGCTGCGCAACACACTGAACGACTTGGACAGCACCATCATCGCCAGCGCCGCGGGATAGAGCACCCATGACGGGAAGCTGCCCGTCGCGCCGTCGTAGTTCATGATCAGCACCACCGCCAGCGCGGTACGCAACACAAACGACAACGCCAGCGCAACCCGGCGGCCATGCTGCAGTCGATCCAGCGCCGGACCGATCAGTGGTGCGACCACCGCGAACGGTGCGATGGTAATCAATAGATACAGCGCGACCCGAGACTTGCTCTCGCCCGTCGCCGCCGCAAAGAACAATGTGTTGGCAAGTGCGACGGCCATCGCGGAGTCGACCGCGAAGTTCACCACCACCGGCCACGTCAGCGCGGTCAGTCCGGACTTGTCAGCGCCGTCGGCGGTGGCGGCGCGTTGCACGAGCCAGTACATCCGCGAACCCATCTCGCGGCTGCGCTGCGCTGCGGCGCGGGTGACGGTGATGCGTTCGCCAGAGGGCGCACCCCGCGGCGGCTCATTGCGTCCGCGCCCTTCAGCCGGGTCGTGCCGCAGCGGTGGCAGGTACCGGTTGGCGCTCGGCATCGGCGGCGGGCGGCGCAAGCGCTGATCACGGAAGTCGTCGGCCGGATAGTTGGCCATACCGGGATGCTCCCCAATCCCACCTGTCGGGGGCCGTCGGCCCGACGCGCGACCAACGTCGGTGTGATCACGCCGCCATCCAGACACGAATCAATTCTTCCTCATGCCGACTGTGCGGACGCGCAGGCGATCGGTGTGGCTGCTCCCCCTCTTGCTGCGGCAAGATCGGAGACAATGGATGCCGTGATCGGAAGCACCGAAGAAGCCGCACCCGCTGCCGACAAGTGGCCGGAAGAGGTTGCTGTGCTTCTCACCAGCGCCGTCGACCAGGCCCGCGCCGCGATCGCGGAGTTCAGCGGCCCGGAAACGGTGGGCGAATACCTCGGGGTCAGCTACGAGGATGCCAGCGCGGCCACGCACCGATTCTTGGCGCGTCTGTCCGGCTATCAGGGATGGCAGTGGGCCGTCGTCGTCGCCACATACCCGGGCGCCGATCATGCGACGATCAGTGAAGTGGTGCTCGTCCCCGGTCCGACTGCGCTGCTGGCCCCCGAATGGGTTCCGTGGGAACAGCGAATCAAACCGGGAGACTTAGGACCTGGAGATCTGCTCGCCACTCCGCCGGATGACCCGCGGCTGGTCCCCGGTTACACCGCCAGTGGCGACCCGCAAGTCGATGAAGTCGCCGCCGAGATCGGCCTGGGCCGACGGCAGGTGATGAGTGCCTGGGGCCGCGCCCAAGCAGCGCAACGCTGGCATGACGGCCACTACGGTCCTGCCTCGCCGATGGCGCGTTCGACCAAACGGGTGTGCCGCGACTGCGGCTTCTACCTTCCGCTGGCAGGTTCACTCGGCCGGATGTTCGGCGTATGCGGCAACGAGATGTCGGCCGACGGGCATGTCGTGGACTCCGAGTACGGCTGCGGCGCGCACTCGGACACCCAAGCTCCAGCGGGCAGCGGTTCGCCGATGTACGACCCGTATGACGACGGGGTGCTCGACGTCACCGACAAGCCCGCGGACTCCACGAACTAGCCGCTCTCGGCTGCGGCCTTGATCTTGGCCAGCGAGGCGTTCATGCCGTCGACCAGTTCGCGCTCGAAACTGTCGACTCCACCGAACAACGCGTTCACCGTCATCGTCGAGATGGGCTTGACGCCGTTCTCGGCATGCCGGCTCTCGATCACCCGGGTGCCCTGCTCGGTCGGGTCGAGCTCGTAGCTCCAGATCGTGCCGTTGGCGTTGACCCGGAAAGCCAGTTTCTTCTCGGGAATCACTTCGGTGACCGTGCAGGTGGTCGGCCAGAACAGCTTGTTACGCCGGTTGAGGTTGAGGGTGCGGGTCCCCGGACGCAGTGGCCCGAGCGGCCGCATCCAGCGGCACTGCGGGCTCCACTGCGGCATCCGGCGGAAATCAGAGATCAGCTGCCACACCTTGGAGGCTGGTGCATTGATGCCGATTTCGGCTTGCAACAGCGGCGCTGCCATTGGTCCTCCTCGGTTTGCTCGTTCATCTGCGGTCGGGGTTGCGCTGGTGGTCCAGACCCGTCTGGGCGCCGCGTGCCCCTCGGCGGGCAGCGTCGCGTTGCCACAGGAAGATACCTGTGCCGAGCAGCCCGGTGGCCAGCCCTGCCACTGTTACGGGCCGCCACGCCTCGAGGGCCGGCACAGTGAACGCCGCGACGGTGGCGACCAACCAAACCAGTGCGCCCACGCCGATGACCGGCCATACCTCCAGCAGCCCAGCCGGAAGCGACGGCGGTTGGGGAGTGTCGTGAGGCTCGGCTGACATCGAGTTGAAGATAACGCGGCGCCGTGGAGCGGCCTGCGGAGGATTCGACGTAGACGATGCCAAGCTCTGATGTTCTGACGTAACCTTCGCGCTGTGATGGACGGCGACACGCGGCTGGCCAGCGATTTGTCGTTGGCGGTCATGCGGCTCTCTCGCCAACTGCGGTTTCGGCGCCCGCAGTCGCCGGTGTCGCTGTCACAACTGTCGGCGCTGGCGACGTTGGACAAAGACGGCCCGATGACGCCGGGCGCGCTGGCCGAGCGGGAACGAGTCAGGCCACCGTCGATGACCCGGGTGATCGCCTCGCTGGCCGAGCTGGGCTTGGTGGACCGCACCGCACATCCCGACGACGGCCGGCAAGTTCTGGTCTCGGTGTCGCACGCCGGCGCTGAGCTGCTGGAGTCCGAACGCCGCGCCAGTCGAGAGTGGCTGGCCCAACGGCTGGCCGCACTGGGCAGCGCCGAACGCGACACGCTGCGCACCGCGGCTGACCTGATGCTGGCGCTGGTCGACGAAAGCCCGTGAGCGCCAGCGTGTTCGGGGACATCGACGTCCGCGACGTCACTGATCCCGACGACCCTCGCGTCGACGACTTCCGAGACCTCAACAGTGTCGACCGTCGCCCCGATCTGCCGACCGGCAAGGGATTGGTGATCGCCGAGGGAGTGCTGGTCGTGCAGCGCATGCTGGCGTCCCGGTTCACCCCGGTGGCCCTGTTGGGTACCGACCGCCGGCTGGCCGAACTCAAAGCTGATCTGGTCGGCGTCGATGCCCCGTACTACCGGGTTTCCGCCGACGTCATGTCACAAGTGGTCGGCTTTCACCTCAACCGCGGAGTGCTGGCCGCGGCACGCCGGGTACCCGAGCCGACCGTGGCCGAAGTCGTGGACGGCGCCCGCACCGTCGTCGTGCTCGAAGGGGTCAACGACCACGAGAACCTCGGCTCGATTTTTCGCAACGCGGCCGGGCTGGGCGTCGATGCTGTGGTGTTCGGGAGCGGCTGCGCCGACCCGCTGTACCGTCGTGCGGTCCGGGTATCCATGGGTCATGCACTGCTGGTGCCGTACGCACGTGCGGCCGACTGGCCTGGCGAGCTGAAAGTACTGCGAGACAACGGATTTCGGATGCTGGCGATGACGCCGGACGAGCGGGCACAGCCGTTGTCGGCCGCGATGGCGGCACTGCACGACCAGCGGGTCGCGGTGCTGGTAGGCGCCGAGGGGCCTGGTTTGAGCGAAAAAGCGATGCGCGCCTGCGACATACGGGTGCGTATTCCGATGTCGCGCGGCACCGATTCGCTCAATGTCGCCACCGCCGCCGCCCTTGCCTTCTACGAACGGGCCAGGCTGGACCATTGAGTTAGGCTCGCGCCGTGACCGACCAATCCACGCCGTGGGGCACCGGTTTGACGGTGGCGGGGTTTGTCGCCGCAGTAACCGGGGTCGCGGTCGTGGTGCTCACCCTTGGGCTGATCCGGGTTCATCCCGTGTTGGCCGTCGGGCTCAACATCATTGCCGCCGGCGGGCTGGCGCCGACATTGTGGGGCTGGCGGCACACGCCGGTGCTGCGCTGGTTTGTGCTGGGCGCAGGTGTCGGGGTGTCGTGCGCCTGGCTGGGGCTGCTGACGTTGGCGGTGTTGGGCCGCGCTTAGCGGTTTCCGCCTGAGCGCACGCCGAGCAACACGTCTTCCCACGCCGGAACCGGTGGCTTGCCGCGGCGGGCGCGCGCCGACTGACGCTGGCGTTCCGGGGGAGCGGTCGGCTCTTGCGGCTCTTGCGGCAGCGGCGGCGGTGCTGGTTCGTCGAAGTCGAGCTGGGCCACCGGCGCTACCGACCGCAGCGGGCGGTCGAAGTCGGGATCGATCAGCTCGCTGGCGGCGTCGTCGATGGCCGTCACGGTCCCGCCGTGGGCGCCGGGGCAGTAGCGGAAGTGCGCGAGGTTGTCCGAGCGGCCGGCCTTCCAGGCGAGCTGGACCGTCCAGCGGCCGTCGTCGCGGCGCCATGCATCCCAGCTGGTGCTGTCGGGGTCCAGACCACGCGCCGACAGGGCGGCGGTCACCGTCTCCAGCAGCGTCAACACCGCGGGACCATCGGCGAGCACCGGGTGCGCTGCGGTTGCCAGCTCGGCGGCCCGAGAGCGTTCCAGCAGCACCGGGTGTGCGAACCGCTGGACCCGGGCGATGTCGGCCCCGGTCGCTGCGGCCACCTGCTCGATCGATGCGCCCGCACGGATGCGGGCCTGGATCTCTTTGGGGCTGAGCATGTTATTGACCTCGATGTCGATCCGGGTTTGCCCCAGCCGTGCGCCATCGCCGCGTACCGCCGCCCGCAGCCGGTCGTCGACCAGCAGCTTGAACCTTTCACTCGGGTCCCCGTTGCTGCCCAGGCCCTCGCAGATGATGTGTTTGCCGTCGACATCGAGTCCAAGCACCGTGAGTTCCCGCATGTCGACCTCCTCGCAGGCTCTTGGCATACCAACGCGACGGGCCTGTCAGGTGCGCACTCTAATGCAGCTAGCGGCGTCAACCGCGCTGACACGCGGGCCGGCCGACGACCGTTTAGAGCCGTTCGACCACCCAGTCGATGCACTCGGTGAGCGCGCTGACGTCATCAGGGTCGACGGCGGGGAACATACCGACCCGCAGTTGGTTGCGGCCGAGTTTGCGGTAGGGCTCGGTGTCGACGATGCCGTTGGCTCGCAGCACCTTGGCGACTGCCGCAGCATCGACGTCGTCGTTGAAGTCCAGGGTGCCCACCACTTGCGAGCGCAGCCGAGGCTCCGCGACGAACGGCGTGGTGTAGGGCCGCTCTTGCGCCCAGGAGTACAGCCGCTGCGAGGAGTCCGCAGTGCGCTTGACCGCCCAATCCAGCCCGCCGTTGCCGATCAGCCAGTCGATTTGCTCGGCCAGCAGCACGAGCGTGCCGATCGCGGGCGTGTTGTAGGTCTGGTTCTTGAGGCTGTTGTCCACGGCGATCGGCAGCGACAGGAAGTCGGGTACCCAGCGCCCGGACGCGGCGATGGCCTCGATGCGGCCTAGGGCCGCCGGGCTCAAAAGGGCTATCCACAAGCCGCCGTCGCTAGCGAAACTCTTCTGCGGCGCGAAGTAATAGGCATCAGCCTCGGTGATGTCGACCGGCAGGCCCCCGGCACCCGACGTGGCGTCGATCGCGATCAGCGCGTCGCCGGAGCCCGCCGGACGCTGCACCGGCACCGCCACCCCGGTCGACGTTTCGTTGTGTGCCCAGGCGATGACGTCGACCGACGGGTCGCTCTGCGGCTCCGGTGCGCTGCCGGGATCGGCCTTGATGACAATCGGGTCGCCGATGAACGGGTTCTTGGCGACCGCCGAGGTGAACTTGGAGCTGAACTCGCCATAGCTCAGGTGCAGTGACCGCTTGTCGATGAGGCAGAACGCCGCGGCATCCCAGAACGCCGTCGCGCCGCCGTTGCCCAGAACCACCTCGTAGCCGTCGGGTAGCGAGAAGTAGTCGCGCAGGCCGTCGCGGACCCGACCAACCAAGTTTTTCACCGGCGCCTGCCGGTGAGAGGTGCCGAACAGCCCGGCGGCACTACCGCTCAGCGTCTGTAACTGTTCCGGACGGACCTTCGACGGTCCACAGCCGAAGCGGCCGTCGCGGGGTTTGATGTCGTCGGGGATCGTCAACTGGTCAGCCATGACTACCAGCCTAATGAGCCGGCCTTTGGGGTAAGCCGCCGCGGCGAGGCGACCACGGGAAGTGGCCTGGGTCACAAGACAGCCGTCAAGTCCGGGTGTGCCACAGTGCCGGATCGGGTATAGAAAGTTCGCGGTACCTGCGGTACCGTGTACACGACCCGTCCAAATGTAAACCTCGTCAGGAGGCTAGCCCGTGGCTCGGACGAAGATAGTGCAGCGTTGGCGCCGCAACATGGAGGTGTCCGACGACGCAGAATACGTCGACAAGCTGACCACATTGTCCGAGGGGTCGGTGCGGCGCAACTTCAACCCGTATACCGACATCGACTGGGATGCACCCGAATTCGCGGTCACCGACAACGACACGCGGTGGGTCCTACCGGCCACGGACCCGCTGGGCCGCCACCCTTGGTATCAGGCGCAGCCGCTGGAGCGCCAGATCAAGATCGGTATGTGGCGGCAGGCGAACGTCGCCAAGGTGGGTCTGCACTTTGAATCGATCCTGATTCGCGGGCTGATGGAGTACGCGTTCTGGGTTCCCAACGGGTCCCCCGAGTACCGCTACTGCCTGCACGAGGCGGTCGAAGAGTGCAACCACACGATGATGTTCCAGGAGATGGTGAACCGTATCGGCGCCGACGTGCCCGGCATGCCGCGGCTACTGAAGTGGATCCAGCCGTTCATCCCGTTGGTCGCCGGCCCGTTGCCGATCCCGTTCTGGTTCGGCATCCTCGCCGGCGAGGAGCCCATCGACCACGCGCAGAAGAACATCCTGCGTGAGAGCAAGGAACTGCATCCGATCATGGAGCGGGTGATGGCCATCCACGTGGCCGAGGAGGCCCGCCACATCTCCTTCGCTCACGAGTACCTGCGCAAGCGAGTTCCGCATCTGCCGAGGCGTAAGCGGTTCTGGTTGTCGCTGTATGTTCCGCTGACGATGCGGATCCTGTGCTCGGCAATCGTGGTGCCGCCGAAGGCCTTCTGGCGTGAGTTCGACATTCCGCGTCAGGTGCGCAAGGAAGTGTTCTTCCGCTCGCCGGAGTCGCAGAAGATGATTCGCGACATGTTCGGCGACGTTCGGATGCTCTGCTACGACACCGGGCTGATGAACCCGGTCGCCAAGATCGTGTGGCGGCTCTGCAAGATCAGCGGCAAGCCGTCGCGCTATCGCAGCGAGCCGCAGCGCCAGCATCTCGTCGCTGTCGCGTAACGCGTTTCATGCCGCACGTCATCACCCAGTCGTGCTGTAGCGACGGGTCCTGCGTTTACGCCTGTCCGGTGAACTGCATCCATCCCTCACCGGACGAGCCGGGGTTTGCCACTTCCGAGATGCTCTACATCGACCCGGTAGCCTGTGTCGACTGCGGGGCCTGCGTGAGCGCCTGCCCGGTCGGGGCGATTGCCCCGGACACCCGGCTCACCGTCGAGCAGCAGCCGTTCGTCGACATCAACGCCTCCTATTACCCGGATCGGCCCACCGACAAGAAGCTGCCGCCGACGTCGAAGCTGGCGCCGGTGATCCCGGCGCCGCAGGTGCACCGCGGCCCGTTGACGGTGGCCATCGTCGGGTCAGGGCCCGCCGCGATGTACGCCGCCGACGAATTGCTCACCCAGCACGGTGTGCGGGTCAATGTCTTCGAAAAGCTGCCTACCCCTTATGGATTGGTGCGCGCTGGGGTGGCACCTGACCACCAGAGCACCAAAGGGGTCACCCAGCTTTTCGACCGGATCGCGCAGCATCGCGGCTTTCGCTTCTATCTCAATGTCGAGATCGGCAAGCACCTGAGCCACGCCGACCTGCTCGCCCACCACCACGCCGTGATCTATGCCAGCGGCGCGCCCAACGACCGTCGGCTCGACATCGACGGCATGGGTCTGCCCGGCACGGCGACCGCCACCGAGGTGGTGGCGTGGTACAACGGCCACCCCGAATTCGCTGATTTGCCAGTCGATCTCGCTCATGAGCGGGTCGTACTCATCGGCAACGGCAACGTCGCTTTGGATGTGGCGCGGGTGCTCACCGCCGACCCGGACGAGTTGGCCGGCACGGATATCTCAGACCACGCCCTGAAAGCACTGCGCGCCTCGCGGGTCCAGGAGGTGGTCATCGCCGCCCGGCGCGGGCCCGCGCATTCGGCGTTCACGCTGCCCGAGCTGATCGGGCTGACGACGACGGCCGAGGTGGTGCTGGACGCGCACGACCACGACCTGGTGCGGCGCGACCTGGCGAGCGTCTCCGACACCTTGACCCGGCAGAAGCTCGAGATCTTGAGCAAACTCGGCGACGGCTCGTCGCCGGCGACGCGGCCCCGGATCCGGCTGGCCTACCAACTCACACCCCGGCGGGTGCTCGGCGGTCAGCGCGCCACTGGCGTGGAGTTCTGCGTCACCGGCACCGACGAGGTGCGCCAACTCGACGCGGGACTGGTGCTGACCTCAATCGGCTACCGGGGCAAGCCAATTCGCGACCTGCCGTTCGACGACGTCGCCGCAGTCGTCCCGAACGACAAGGGCAGGGTCATCGATCCGGGATCGGGCCGGCCGGTGGCGGGCGCCTATGTGGCCGGCTGGATCAAGCGCGGACCGACCGGGTTCATCGGCACCAACAAGTCCTGCGCGCTGCAGACGGTGCAGCAACTGGTCGACGACTTCAACGCCGGCTTGCTCGCCGAGCCGATCAGCAGACCATCCGCGTTGGACAAACTCGTTCGGGCGCGCCAGCCCGACGCCATCGACGCCGCCGGGTGGCAGGCCATCGACGCCGCCGAGGTTGCCCGGGGCGGCGATGGACGTCCGCGCAACAAGTTCACCTCGATCGCCGACATGCTGGCCGCCGCGGCAAGCGCACCCGCGCCACCGCTGCGTCAGCGGCTGGCCAACCGGCTGCGCGAATTCGCTTAGCCTGCCTGGCCGCCCATCGCGGCGGCGATTTCGTCCATGCTGACCTCACGCACCGGTTGCCCGAGCGACCAGTGGTGCCCGAACGGGTCGGCGACCACGCCGTAGCGGTCACCCCAGAACTGGTCCTCCAATGGCGCAACGACGGTGGCGCCGGCGTCGAGCGCCTGTTGGAACTTGGCGTCCACGTCGGTGACGGTCAAATGAATCGTGACGGGAGTCCCGCCCAGCGCCTTGGGGGTCATCGACTTGCCGCCGCAGACCTCCGGGAAGTCATCGGCAAGCATGACCAAGAAGCCGTTGATGCGCACCGCGGCGTGGATCAGTTTGCCGTCCGGCCGGGGCACACGGCCCAGCTCCACGGCGTCAAACGCCTTGGTATAGAAGTCGATCGCGACGGCGGCGTCGTCGACGACCAGGTGGGGCGACAGCGCGGGTTCGACGGTGATCGCCATGGTGGCCTCCCTCAGGTTGGTTTCTCGTGGCCCGGGCGGGCTCACAAGTACTGACGGGGCCTACGACACAAACTCATCGCGGCGCCATCACCCCTTCTGGACCTGGTCCCACCCTTCGACGGATTCCGGGCTGCGCGGGCTGGGCCCAACGTAGATGGCCGACGGCCGCACCAGCTTGCCCAGATTCTTCTGCTCGAGAATGTGGGCGCACCAGCCGGCGGTGCGACCGCAGGTGAACATCGCCGGCATCATCTTGGCCGGCACCTGGGCGAAGTCGAGAATCACCGCGGCCCAGAACTCCACGTTGGTTTCGATCGCGCGATCCGGGCGACGCTCCCGCAGCTCAGCCAACGCCGCTTGCTCAACCGCCAATGCCACTTCATAGCGCGGCGCGCCCAGCCGCTTGGCCGTCGCCCGGAGTACTCGCGCTCGCGGGTCCTCTGCGCGGTAGACGCGGTGCCCGAATCCCATCAGCTTCTCGCCGCGATCGAGGATTCCCTTGACCAGACCTCGCGCGTCGTCGGTGCGCTCCACCTCTTCGAGCATGGGCAGCACCCGGGCCGGCGCACCGCCATGCAGCGGGCCGCTCATCGCGCCGATGGCTCCTGAGAGCGCGGCCGCCACATCGGCGCCGGTCGATGCGATCACCCGGGCGGTGAACGTCGAGGCGTTCATGCCGTGCTCGGCGGCCGACACCCAATACGCGTCGACGGCTTCGACGTGGCGAGGGTCGGGCTCGCCCTGCCAACGTGTCATGAAACGCGCTGTGATGGTTGAGCATTCGTCGATGACTCGTTGCGGGACGGCCGGCTGGTGGATTCCTCGCGCCGACTGGGCGACATAGGACAGCGCCATAACCGACGCTCGGGCCAGCTGCTCGCGTGCGGTGGTGTCGTCGATGTCGAGCAGCGGCTGGTATCCCCAGATCGGTGCCAACATGGCCAAACCCGCCTGCACGTCGACCCGGACATCGCCGCTGTGGATCGGCAGTGGGAACGGCTCCGCCGGCGGCAGGCCATGCCCGAATTTTCCGTCGACCAGCAGCGCCCACGTATCGCCGAAGGTGACCTGTCGGCTCACAAGATCCTCGATATCCACGCCGCGGTAGCGCAGCGCGCCGCCGTCCTTGTCCGGTTCGGCGATCTCGGTGGTGAACGCAACTACGCCGTCGAGGCCGGCGACGAAATTCTCCGGGACCACAGTCATGGCGCCGATTCTCTCATTCCGCCCGGCGACGGCCGCTACCGGTCGGTAATGAACGGCCGGAGTAGCGTAAGCGCGATGGCAGGTCCCGAAAACGAGCACCTGGCGGCGATGCGGGTGGAATACAGCGCGGAAAAAGACGGCAGCCCCGACCTCGACTCGGATTGGCTCGACGAGGGCTGGGTTGCGTTGTTCCACAAGTGGATCGGCGACGCCGAACGCGCCGGAATCGCCGAACCCAACGCCATGGTGTTGGCCACCGCCGACTCGGGAAAACCCTTCACCCGCTCGGTGCTATGCAAAGGCGTCGACGAGACCGGGATCACGTTCTTCACCAACTACGACTCGGCCAAGGGCACCCAGCTGGCGGCTATCCCGTACGCGTCGGCGACCTTTCCCTGGTACCTGTTGGGCCGGCAGTTCCACATCCGGGGGCCGGTGAGCAAGGTCGATCCTCGCGTCACCGAGGACTACTGGTCCAAGCGGCCGCGCGGCTCGCAGCTGGGCGCGTGGGCGTCACACCAGTCGGCTCCGATCGCCTCGCGTGCGGCGCTGCTCGATCAGCTCGCCGAGGTGACTGCGCGCTTCGCCGGCGTCGAGCACATCCCGGTGCCGCCGAACTGGGGCGGATACCGCATCGCGCCCGAGGTGGTCGAGTTCTGGCAGGGCCGAGAAGACCGGCTGCACAACCGAATTCGCGTCATCGGCGATCGCGTCGAACGCCTGCAGCCCTAACGAGGTGAGGCTGTTCGCCGACACCACACCGCTGGGAAGCCCCGACTTTCGCCGACTGTGGCTGGCCGGGATACCCAGCGTCATCGGTGCGAACCTGACGATTTTCGCGGTCCCCGTCCAGATCTAGGCGCTCACCCAGAATTCGGCGTACGTCGGGCTTGCCGGCGTGTTCGCGCTGGTGCCGCTGATCGTCTTCGGTCTGCTGGGCGGCGCCTGGGCCGACGCCATGGACCGGCGGGTGCTACTGATCATCGCCTCCTGCGGACTGGCGGGGGCGTCGCTGCTGTTGTGGCTGCAGGCTGCCCTGTCGGTCGACGACGTGTGGGTGGTGCTGTGCCTGTTGGCTCTGCAGCAGGCGTGCTACGCGGTGAACTCGCCGACCCGCTCGGCGGCCATTCCGCGGATGCTGCCGGGCCATCAACTGACCGCCGCCAACGCGCTGAACATGACCGTCACCGGCTTCGGCTCAATCATCGGCCCGCTGCTGGCCGGGGTGATGTTGAACTGGGTTGAGCTGTCCACGCTATATCTGATCGACGCGTTGACCTGCCTCGCCCCGATCTCGGCGACGTTTCGGCTGGCCCCGATGCCGGTGACCGAACCCGCCGAGCCCGGCCGGGCGCGGTGGGGTCTGACGGCCGTGCTCGCGGGCTTCCGCTACCTGTCCGGCAACACCGTGGTGTTGATGTCGTTCGTCGTCGACCTGATCGCGATGGTCCTGGGCATGCCGCGAGCGCTGTTCCCTCAACTGGCTCACGAGAACTTCGGCGGACCGATCGAGGGCGGCACCACGATGGCGCTGTTGGCCGGGGCGATGTCGGTCGGTGTTGTTGTCGGTGGCGTGTTCTCGGGGTGGTTCCCTCGGGTCCAACGGCAGGGGCTGGCCGTCGTCGTCGCGATCGCGGTGTGGGGGATGGCGATGGTCGGCTTCGGGCTGGTCAGCGCAGCCGCACATGGCCGGGCCGGCCCGCTGCTGTGGGCGGCCCTGGGCCGCATGGCCTTTGGTGGTGTGGCGGACACGGCTTCGGCTGCCTTCCGGCAAACCATCCTGCAGCAAGCTGACTCCGATGACCTGCGGGGGCGCCTGCAAGGAGTGTTCATCGTGGTAGTTGCTGGAGGACCCCGTCTGGTGACGCGGTGCACGGCACCGCCGGCGGCGGGGCACTGGTGATCGTCGGGGTCCTGATCGCCGCGCTGGCCGCGCCAGCGTTTCTCGGCTACCGCATCCAGCGCTTCGCCGGACAGCCGCTGCGGTCTACCAAAACCTCCTGAGTAGCCTTCGACGGCCCCCCACAGGCGCGACGGGAAGATAACGACTACCTTGAGCTATACGCGCCTGTAGGTAAGGCCAGCGTTGTCACTGCTGATTTGCGCAAAGGGGTTCTAGTGGCCGCAAGCGACGACATCGCCACTCTCCGCTACCCGGGTGGCGAGTTGGACTTGGAGATCGTGCACGCCACGGAAGGAGCCGACGGCATTGCGCTCGGCCCGCTGCTGGCCAAGACGGGGTACACCACGTTCGACACCGGTTACGCCAACACCGCCTCGACCAAAAGCTCCATCTGCTTCATCGACGGTGAAGCCGGAATCCTGCGCTACCGCGGCTATCCGATCGAGCAGCTCGCCGAGAAGTCGACGTTCATCGAGGTCAGTTATCTGCTGATCTACGGGGAGCTGCCGACCAAGGAACAACTGGCCGCCTTCACCCGCCAGATTCAGCGGCACACCCTCTTGCACGAGGACCTCAAGCGGTTCTTCGACGGATTTCCCCGCAATGCACATCCCATGCCGGTGTTGTCCAGCGCCGTCAACGCGTTGAGTGCCTACTACCAGGACTCGCTGGACCCCATGGACAGCGATCAAGTCGAGCTGTCGACGATCCGGTTGTTGGCCAAGCTGCCCACCATCGCGGCCTATGCATACAAGAAGTCGGTCGGCCAGCCGTTCCTCTACCCGGACAACTCGCACACTTTGGTGGAGAACTTCTTGCGGATGACGTTCGGGTTGCCGGCCGAGCCCTACGAGGTTGACCCCGAAGTGGTCCGCGCGCTGGACATGCTGTTCATCTTGCACGCCGACCACGAGCAGAACTGTTCGACGTCGACGGTCCGGCTGGTCGGCTCGTCGCAGGCCAACCTGTTCACCTCGATATCGGGCGGCATCAATGCGTTGTGGGGACCGCTGCACGGCGGCGCCAACCAAGCGGTGCTGGAGATGCTGGAAAAGATCCGCCAAGAAGGCGGCGACGTTCACGAGTTCGTCCGCAAGGTGAAGAACCGCGAAGCCGGCGTCAAGCTGATGGGGTTCGGGCACCGCGTCTACAAGAACTACGACCCGCGAGCCCGCATCGTCAAAGAGCAAGCCGACAAGATTTTGGGCAAGGTCGGCGCCGACGACGATCTGCTGGACATCGCTAAGGCCCTCGAGGAAGCTGCCCTCACCGACGACTACTTCATCGAACGCAAGCTCTACCCCAACGTCGACTTCTACACCGGCCTGATCTATCGGGCCATCGGGTTCCCCGTGCGGATGTTCACGGTGCTGTTCGCGTTGGGCCGGCTGCCCGGGTGGATCGCGCACTGGCGTGAAATGCACGACGAGGGCGACAGCCGCATAGGCCGGCCCCGCCAGATCTACACCGGATACGGCGAGCGCGACTACGTCACGATCGACGCGCGTTAGTTCCTACAGCGGTGTTCGCCGGGCCTGCCCGGCCACTACCGCCATCGCGGCGTTGTGACCACCGATACCTGACACTGCACGACCGCGGCGAGACGCCGAGCCGCACAACATGATTCGCTCGTGGCCGGTGGCTACCCCCCATTGGCGCGCTGGTGTATCGAGCGGGTCGTCGTCCTCGGCGAACGGCCAACACAATGCGCCGTGAAAGATGTTGCCGCCGCTCATCGCCAGCGTCCGCTCTAAATCCAGCGTGGTCTTCGTCTCGATGCAGGGCCGGCCATGGGCGTCGGCCATCAGCACCTCTTGAATCGGCTCGGCCAGAAGCGAATTCAGCGACGCCAAGACGGCGTCGGTGAGCTGCTCGCGAACTACCTCAGGGCCGGCGTCGGAAAGCAACGCATGCGGCGTGTGCAGGCCGAACACCGTCAGGGTCGCTGCACCGGAATGGCGCAAAGCCGGGGACAAGACACTGGGGTCGGTCAGCGAATGGCAATAGATCTCGCACGGCAACGGATCAGGTACTCGGCCGTGAGCTGCCATTGAGTAGGCGGCATCCAGCTGGCTCCACGTCTCGTTGACGTGGAATGTCCCGCCGAAGGCTTGCTCGGGGATCACTGCGTCGTCGCGCAACCGGGGCAGTCGCCGCACCACCATGTTCACTTTGACTTGACAACCATGCGCCAGCGGCGGTCGGTGTTCACCTAGCAGGTCGGCCAGCACCACCGGTGTGACACCGGCCAGAATGTGTCGGCCCGTGACCAACCGCTCGTCGTCGCCGACGCGGTAGCACACTTCGCCGTCGGGATCAATGGCGTAAACGTCTGCGCCAGTGGTGATTTCGGCACCATAACCCGCTGCCGCCGCGGCCAGGGCCGTCGTCACCGAGCCCATGCCGCCCACCGGCACATCCCATTGGCCAGTACCCTGGCCAAGCAGGTGATACAGAAAGCAGGTGTTCTGGCGCAGCGAGGCATCGTCGAGCCGCTCGAAGGTGCCGATCAGCGCGTCGGTTGCGATCACACCGCGGACGAGGTCGTTGCCCACCCCCGCGGCGATGGCGCGTCCGATCGGTTCCTCGATCATCGCCTGCCACGCGTCGGCGGCCGCTGGGGGACTGTGGTCGATGACGTGGCGGCGCATCTGCGCACGGGTGCGCAGCGGCTCGAGCAGCGTCGGCCACATCGGCTCGGTCACCAGTCGGCAGCGCCGGTAGAACTCGGTGAAGCCGCGTTCGTCGTCGGCGGCTCCGATCGCGGGAAACATGTTGTGCGCACCGATGAGCAGGCCCGTGCGCCCGGCGTTGGCCGGGTCGGGGCTATAGGACGCATATCGCCGCCGCGCCAGTCGCACGGGAGCACCGATATCGTCGACGATGCGCGGTGGCAGCAGGCTGACCAGGTAGGCGTACCGCGAGAGCTGTGCGTCGACGCCGTCGAAGACGTGCGCCGACACCGCGGCTCCGCCGACATGTTCCAACCGCTCCAGGACCCGCACGCGTAGGCCGGCGCGGGCCAGATACGCGGCCGCGACTAACCCGTTATGCCCCCCGCCCACCACAATCGCGTCGAATTCCCGCGCCGCATTGGCAGACACACCGCGCCGATCCGTTAGCTGAGGTAGCCCTCGACTTGGTCGGGCGGGCGCACACGCGCCTCGCGGGGGTCACCACCGGTTTCGCGCAGGGCCCGACGCTGTCGCAGCAGATCCCAACACTGGTCGAGTTCTGTCTCGACGCGGCGCAGCCGCGCGTGCTCCTCCGACTCAGTGATGTCTTTGTGCACCAGCTGCTCGCGCAGCGTCTTCTCTTCGGCAACCAAGTCCCGAATGCGAGCCAGTGTGTCTTGGTCGGTGGGTCTTCTTTCCTCTGCCACCACACCAGTGTGCCCGAGGTAGGCGTGCTGCTGCCCGAGTACCAGACCGTGGTCACGTTTTCGCGATACCAGGGCTCGCTGATGGACGGCTGCTTTAGGCTTCATATCGCTTGCGATCTGGCTTGGACATCGACGTTTATAGGGGAGGGCCCATGGCGGGTTCCGGCGAAGCACCCGCAAACACCCAATGGCGCAAAGTTTCCAAGTTCTACCGACGTCCCCCCGGCATTGCTTGGCTGGTCGCGCTGGTGGTTATTCCCCTGCTGTTGGGAGCGATCGGCTACGGGCTCGCCGAGCGTTCGCGCTCTCAGGTCACCGGTCCAAGCGGTGGTGTGCCGACCCTGACCCACACGAGCACCCCCGGCGCTACGCGGAAACCGCCGGCGATACCACCCATATCGCTGGCGCCGCTCTCAATTAGCCGCAAGGGCAACGACATAACGCTGCGCGGCGACTTCCCCGACGACATGGCCAAGGGCGCACTGCTAGAAGCTGTCAGGAGCTCGGTCGGTCCCAACGTCAACGTCATCGACACAATACGGATCAACCCGAACATCAACGCCCTCGATTTCTCCGACGCCGGACCGGTTTTCAGTGCCGCAGCGTCGATGACCGACTTCAAACTCGACGTCAACGGCGACACCGTCACCTTGGCCGGAACCGCTGCAACAACCGACCAGGCAGACGCCGTCGAACAGGCAGCCGACGACGCCTGGCCCAATCTGAACATCGTCGACAAGATCGAGATCAGCGGGCCCATCACGCTGACCGGCTCACCGAGCCCGCCGTCACCGGGACCCCCGCGATGAACAGTTGCCGGAGGTCCGCGCCAAGAATCGCCGTGTCGAAATCGTGCAGCTAAGGAGAATTCGACGTGGATTTCGTGATCCAGTGGTTGTGGTATCTGCTTGCGTTCGTGGTGGGCTCAGCGGTTGCCTGGGTGATCACCGTCGTCGCGATCAGGCGCAAGAGCGAAGACGAAGCCATCGCGGATCTGCCCGGCTCACGCGAGATAGGAACACGGTGATGGACGACGTAAACGGGTGGCTGATCGTCCTGGCGTTCTTACTCGGTTTGCTACTGACGTCCGCGCTGATGATTCGGCGCGTCACACGGGAAGTGCCGGCGGGTGGCGCTGTCGAGTCGGAGACCCAGCAGCAGGGCGAGGAGACTTAGGGCCCGAGGCCTCAGGTCGGTGCGGGCAGGCGCAGCAGCAGGCGCGCGCCGCCCAGCGGGCTGTCCTCCAGCGACGCGGTGCCCCCGTGCAGCTGGGCTTGCTGCGCCACCAACGCCAGCCCTAGACCGGAGCCCGAATGCGACGCCGTGGACCCGCGGGAGAACCGCTCGAACACCACGTGTCGCTCTTCCTCTGGCACACCGGTGCCGTTGTCGTCGATCGCGATCTCCACGCCGGCCCGTGAGCTGACCGCAGACAGCTGCACTCTATTGGCGCCGCCGTGTTTGACCGCGTTGGCGATCGCGTTGTCGACGGCCAGCCGCAATCCCGCCGGCAGCCCCACAATGATGCAGGTCGGCGAGGGCACCAGCGAAACATCGAGATTGGGGTAGACCCGCATGGCATCGTGCGCGGCACGGTCCAGCAACTCGGTGATGTCGACCGGCACATGATCTTCCCGCGTGGAGAGCTCACCCTGGGCAAGCCGCTCCAGCGCGCTCAGCGTCGCCTCGATGCGCGACTGAGTGCGGATCACGTCATTGAGCACTTCTTTGCGTTGGTCGTCCGGCAGGTCCAGGGTGGCCAGCACTTCCAGGTTGGTGCGCATCGCGGTCAGCGGGGTGCGCAGCTCGTGCGCCGACACCGACGCGAAGTCGCGAGCCGACGCCAGCGCTTCCTTGGTGCGGTTCTGCTCGTCCCAGATGCGCTGCAGCATGCCGCGCATGGCCTCAGCGATCTCGACGGCCTCGCTGGCGCCGCGCACCTGCACCTGCGGCGCCTGGTCGCCGGCGTCGATCGACCGGGTCTGCTGGGCCAGCCGCTTGAACGGCCGCACCGCGAAGGTGGCCAGCAGCCAGGCGAACACCGCTGCCGCGGCGATCGCGAACGCACAGATCAAAATCACCCGCCGGTGCAGGTTGTTGGTTTCGGCGATGGTCTCGTCGTAGGTGGCCCCGACTTCCACCGACATCGGTTGCGGCGCAGGGATTTCCACGGTGCGCACGCGGTAGCGCTTGCCGTTGATGTCGGTGTCGGCGTAGTCGTGGTTCAGCTTCGGCAGCGTGACGCTGGAATTGGAGGTCACCTGATCGCCGCGGCGGACGGTGATGACGGTGTTCTGGTCGTTAGGGGAGCGCGGAATCTCATCGAGACCGCGGGGCAGGAACGGGACGGCGAAGCCGGCGGCCTCGTCGAGGCGGCGGTCCAGCCAGTACAACCGGTCGTTGGTGATCCCGACCCACACGATGGTTCCGACGATGAGCACCGGGATCGCCGCGCCGATGGCCGTCGCGACCACAACCCGTGCGCGCAGCGATGGCGTACGGGTCAAGATTCGCGACAGTAAGTTCATAGGTTCCCTTGCGGTCACTGCATACGCAGTACGAAACCCACCCCTCGAACAGTATGCAGCAGCCGCGGTGCGCCGCCGGCCTCCAGCTTGCGCCGCAGGTAGCCGATGAACACGTCGACGACGTTGGTGTCGGCCGCGAAGTCGTAGCCCCACACCAGTTCGAGCAGTTGGGCGCGCGACAGCACAGCGGTCTTGTGCTCAGCCAGCACGGCCAGTAGGTCGAACTCGCGCTTGGTCAAGTCCACATCAATCCCGTTGACCCGGGCGCGCCGACCCGGGATGTCGACCTCCAGGGGGCCCACCGTGATGGTTTCCGAGGACGACGTCGCGGTGGAGCCGCGGCGGCGCAGCAGCGCGCGCACCCGGGCGACGAGCTCGGCCAGCACGAACGGTTTGACCAGGTAGTCGTCGGCGCCGGCTTCCAGCCCGGCCACCCGGTCGTCAACCGAGCTGCGTGCGGAGAGCACGCAGACCGGCACGTCGTTGTCCATGGCGCGCAGCGCGGTGACCACGCTGACGCCGTCCAGCACCGGCATGTTGATGTCCAGCACGATCGCGTCGGGCCGGGTTTCGGTGGCGCTGCGCAGCGCCTCGGCGCCGTCGGCCGCGGTGGACACCTCGAATCCGGACAGTCGCAGTCCGCGTTCCAGCGAGGCCAACACATCCGAGTCGTCGTCGACAACCAAAACCCGGGGTGTGGTTGCACCAGTGTCCATGCCGCCTATCTTGCCTGATGAACCGGCTTAGCTGTGGGATGCTGCGCGCTGCGATGCCGACGGTCAGCGGTAGACCAGACCCGATAGCCGCCAGGCCAGCCCACTGCGCACAGCGGGCACGCGTGCGGCGAGCCGCATGGCTCCGTTACGGATGGGACGCGCCGCTTTGGGCAGGGTCGCCAGTCGGGTCAACCGTCCGGTGGTGGCCAGCACCTGGCGGGCTATCGGCCGGCGAGCCGCGCTGTAGGCGTCGAGGGCCGTGTCGGAGCCGCCGTGCAGCACCTCGCCCAGCGCGTCGGCCAAGGCCACCGCGTCTTGGATGCCCAGATTCATGCCCTGCCCGCCGGCCGGACTGTGCACGTGGGCAGCGTCGCCGGCCAGCACCAGCCGACCGGCCCGGTAGGTGTCGGCGACGCGGTGGTGGATCCGGAATCGCGACCCCCACAGCACCTCACGCACCTGGGTGCGTCCGGGGCCGAAACCGCGGGCATCGAGCAACGACTGCACGAACTCCGTCGACGGCTCTTCGGGTGCGTCGAAGATCGGTGCGACGATGCGGTGAATGCCGTCGGGCAGCGGGGCGAGGACGTTGAGACCGCTCACTGCGTAGAACAGGATGACCTCGTCGTCGGGCGCCTCGCCCGACAGCCGGGCGTCGGCCAGCGCGAACGACTCCGGATACTCGCCGCCGGTGAAGCCGATCCCGGCCAGTTCGCGAACGGTGCTGTGCATGCCGTCGGCCCCGACGACGTAGCGTGCCCGGATATCCTCGCCGTCGTCGAAGGCGGCGGTGACGCCGTCGCGGCCCTGGGTGAGGTGGGTCAGCGTCTTGGGCCGGAGCACTTCGCCGCCGAGCTCGGTCAGCCGTTCGACGAGCAGCTTCTCTGTGGTGGCCTGCGAAATCATCAGCGTGTAGGGGTAGCGGGTGGGCAGCACCGAGAAATCGATCGGCATCAGGATCCGCGTCTGGTGGCGCATGGTGAACCGCGCTGCGATGAGACCGGCCTTGACCATGCGCCGCGACACGTCGATGCCTTCGAGAACCTCCAGCGTGCGGGCATTGACCGCCGCGGCGCGCGAGGTGTTGGCGCCTGCCGCCAAGCAGTCGCCGATCATCACTCGCGCCCCGCGGTTGAGCAGCGAGATCGCCAGAGTTAGCCCAGTGGGCCCCGCTCCCACGACGAGGACATCGGTATCGGTCATGGCGTGACTCCTTCCTAAGTCAACGCTTGTTGGCATAGTCCAGCATGCTCCTTGTGGGTTCGTATGTCAACAGTTGTTGGCCTACAATCGTTGACATGAGACGGGCGTCGGAGGAGAGCAAGGCTGCGATCCTGGCGGCCGCGCGCGAGCGGTTCGGCACTGCCGGCTTCCAGGCCGCCACCATCCGGGCGATCGCCGCTGATGCCGGTGTCGATCCGGCGATGGTGATGCGGTACTACGGCAGCAAAGACAAGTTGTTCGCGGCCGCGGCGGATTTCGACCTGAGGTTTCCTGATCTGTCGCAGGCCGAGCGGACCGACGTCGGGCGGGCGCTGGTGCGGCATTTCCTCGAGCGCTGGGAGGGCGACGACGCGCTGGTCATCCTGCTGCGCTCGAGTGCCACCAATGACGAAGCCGCACAACGGATGCGGCAGATCTTTGAAACTCAGCTGCAGCCGTTGGTGGCCAGCGTCGCGCCGGCGGCGGAATCAGAGCGCAGGGCCGGGCTGATCGCCACCCAGATCATGGGGATGGCGTTCTGCCGGTTCGTGTTGCGGCTGGCGCCGGTGGTTGCGATGAGCCGCGACGAGATCGTCGAGTGGCTTGGGCCGACGATCCAGCGCTACCTCGGCCCGCCGGATAGCTAACGCAGGCCGATGCGCCGGTAGCGCTCCAGTCGCGCTGCCATCCGCTCGGCGTCGGGCACAGCGCGCAGTGCGTGCACTTCGGCGGCGATGGCGCTGCAGAGCCGGGTGGAGAACTCGATCGGCTCGTCGGAGGCATCGGGATGCTCGACCACGATGCGATCGACGATGCCCGATGCCAGCAGGTCGGCTGACCGAATGCCCTGTGCTGCAGCTAGTTCCGCGGCATGGTCGGTGTCGCGGAAGACGATCGCGCTGGCGCCCTCGGGCGGCAGCGGCGCCAGCCAGCCGTGCAGCGCGGCCAACACGCGGTCGGCGGGCACCATCGCCAGTGCCGGGCCGCCGCTGCCCTGGCCCAGCAGCACCGACACCGTCGGCGTGTCCAGGGTGACCAGATCGGCCAAGCAGCGGGCGATCTCGCCGGCCAGCCCGCCCTCCTCAGCTTCGGCCGACAAGGCCGGGCCGGCGGTGTCGATGACCAGCACCAGGGGAAGGCGCAATTCGCCCGCGAGAGCCATGCCGCGGCGGGCCTCGCGCAACGACGCGGGACCGACGATTCCGCCGACCACGCGCTGCTGGCCGAGCACCACCGCGGGCTGACCGGCGAACCGGGCCAGCGCCAACAGAGTGGTCGCTGCCTCGCCCTGTTCGGTGCCCGACAACAGCACCTGTTCGGTGCAGCCATGCCGCAGCAGGTGGCGCACTCCCGGCCGGTCCGGCCGCCGCGATGCCACCACCGAATCCCACGCCGGCACATCGGGTATCGGCTCGCTGGACGGCGACGGCGACGATGACGCGGGCTCGTCGGCGAGCACCGCCAACGCTCGATCCAGCGTGTGCCGTAGCTCATCGAGGGGGACCACGCCGTCGATCACCCCGTGCCGCTGCAGGTTCTCCGCGGTCTGGATCCCGGCGGGAAACGGTTCGCCGTAGAGCTGCTCGTAGACGCGCGGGCCCAGGAAACCGATCAGCGCGCCGGGCTCGGCGATGGTGACGTGTCCCAGCGAGCCCCACGACGCGAACACCCCGCCGGTGGTCGGATCGCGCAGGTAGACCAAGTAGGGCAGGTGTGCCTGCTTGTGCAGGGTGACGGCTGCGGCGATCTTGACCATCTGCAGGAATGCGACTGTGCCTTCCTGCATGCGGGTGCCGCCGGAGCTCGGCGACGCCAGCAGCGGCAACCGCTCCGCCGTTGCACGTTGCACCGCGGCGGTGATCCGTTCGGCCGCCGCCACACCGATCGAGCCGCCGAGGAAGCCGAATTCACAGACCACCACCGCTACGCGGCGACCGAAGATCCGGCCCTCTCCGGTCAGCACCGACTCGTCGATGCCGGTAGCGGCCCGGGCGGCGGCCAGCTCGCGAGCGTAGGACTCCGAAGTCGGCACCGGCGTCGGCGCGGTGTCCCAGCTGACGAACGACCCGTCGTCCAGCACCGCGTCGCGCAGTTTGTCGAGTCCCATGCGGCGCCCGTTCACGTCACCTCGGCGGGCTCAGATAATGCGGGTAGGTGGTTGCCTGCCCGGCGCAGCATCGGCGCGAACGTGAGCCAGATGACCAGCGATCCCACCGACAGTCCGCCGAGCAGGAAGAAAGCGGTTGGGAATCCCCATATCTGGGCGACATAGCCGCCGAGCACCGGGCTCAGCGCGCCACCGAGACCTTGGGCTGCCATGATCGCGCCCTGGCCGATGTTGATGTGCCCCGTGCCGTCGAGCAGGCGGGCCACCAGCCCGGGCACCGCCACCGAGAGCATGCCCGCGCCGACCCCGTCGAGCACCTGCACCGGAATGACGCCCCAGGTGGTGATCACGTTGGCGGCGATGAGCCCGCGGACGGGCAGCGCGCTGAACGCGACCAGGATCGCCAGCCAGTAGCCGCGGGTTTGGGCGATCCGCATCGCCGCCAGCGAGGCGACGATCATCACAGCCTGGGCGACGACCACGGTGCTGGCCACCGTGATGAACGGGTTGGCGTGAGTGGCGACCACCGCCAGCCCGTAGAGCGGCAGCATCGCGGCGTTGCCCAGGTGGAACAGCACCACCGCGGCGGCCAACGCCAGCAGCGGCTTGGATTCGATGAGCACTCGCAGCTTTTTGACCGGGGCCTGGTCGCCGGTCAGCGCCTCGCCGCGGGCGATGTGGTGGTTGATGCGACCGGGCGGAATCGCCAGGGTCGAGGCGATGGCCACCACTGCGAAGGCCGCGGCCAACCAGAACACGCCGGCGTAGCCGAACACCCAACCCAGCAGCCCGCCCAGGCCGGCACCGGCCATGTTGCCGGCGTGGTTGAAGGCCTGGTTGCGGCCGATCTGGCTGGTGAACCCCATTTGGCCGACCAAGCCGAGCGTGATGCCGATGACCGCCGGGGCGATGGCCGCCCCGGAGATGCACATGACGGCCTGCGCGGCGGCGACCACCCAGAAGTGATGGTTGGTCAGAATCACCGCCGACGCGGCGACGGCGGCCAGGCCGACGCCGATGACGCAGGCCCGCTTGCGGGTGGTGGCATCGACCAAAGCTCCGGCGGGCGCGACGGTCACCATGCCCACGATGGCGCCCAGGGTGATGACCGCACCGATGGTCCCGGTCTGCCAGCCGCGGCTGGCCAGCAGCACCCCCAGAAAGGGCCCCATGCCGGCCTCCATGTCGGCCATGAAGAAATTCAGCGACTGCAGCGCGGCCCGATCACGCGTTCGCACCGTCGGCGCGACGAAGTCCTCGGCTGGCACGCCTAGATTCTTCCGGCATTGCAGCGGGACGTCGCAACATGACGCGGACCACTCCGCGTCGGCCTAGCCCGTTAGGCTGGCGCGCATGATCGGTGTCACCCGCGTCGAAGCCGTCACCACCATTGAGCTGCAGCGTGCTGAGCGGCGAAACGCCCTGAACTCCGAGCTGGTCGAGGAGCTGCGCGAAGCCGTGGAAAAAGCGGCGGCCGAAAATGTGCGCGCGATCGTGCTGACCGGTCAGGGCACCGTGTTCTGCGCTGGCGCAGACCTGAGCGGAGACGCGTTCGCCGCCGACTATCCGGACCGGCTCATCGCGTTGCACAAAGCGATGGATGCCGCGCCGATGCCGGTGATCGGCGCCATCAACGGACCGGCCATCGGCGCCGGCTTGCAGCTGGCGATGCAGTGCGATCTGCGGGTCGTTGCCCCAGACGCGTTCTTCCAGTTCCCCACCTCGAAATACGGCCTGGCACTTGATAACTGGAGCATCCGTCGGCTGTGCTCGCTGGTAGGTCACGGCCGCGCGCGGGCGATGCTGCTGGCCGCCGAGAAGCTGCCGGCCGACGTGGCGCTGGCCACCGGCATGGCCAACCGGATCGGCACGGTGGCCGATGCGCAGGCCTGGGCGGCGGAGATCGCCGGGCTGGCGCCTCTGGCGCTGCAGCACGCCAAGCGAGTGCTCAACGACGACGGCGCCATCGAGGAAGCGTCGCCGGTCCACAAGGAGCTGTTCGATAAGGCGTGGGCCAGCCAGGACGCGATCGAGGCCCAGGTCGCTCGCATACAGAAACGGCCACCGAACTTCCAGGGAGCCTGAACGAATGCTTCGCGGACCACTGCGGCTGGTGGCGGGCACTGCCACATTGGCGGTCGGCGGATGGGCGCTGCGGGCACTGCACGGCGCTCCGGCCGCCCTCGGCGCCGACCCGGCCGCGATCCGCGAGGTGGCGCAGCGTTCACCGAACTACCGGGACGGCGTCTTCGTCAACCTCGACCCGGCTTCGCTGTTCAACCTCGACCGCGAGCAGCAGCAGCTGATCGTGCGGGAGATCATCGGCGCACGGAAAACCACGCGGCCACCCGTGCCGATCCCGTTGGCCCGACCGGGGAGGCTCGACGACAGCCCGGGCCGGCTCGCGGTCACCTGGTTCGGCCACGCCACAGCGCTGCTGGAAATCGACGGTTACCGCGTCCTGACCGATCCGGTGTGGAGTCACCGCTGCTCGCCGTCCGACGTGATCGGCCCTGAGCGGCTGCATCCGCCGCCGATGCAGGTGGATGCGCTGCCCGCCGTCGACGCCGTCGTCATCAGCCACGACCACTACGACCATCTCGACCACGACACCGTCATCGCGCTGGCTCACAGCCAATGGGCCCCATTCGTCGTGCCGCTGGGGGTGGGTGCGCATCTTCGCGCCTGGGGCATCCCGGAGGAACGGATCATCGAACTGGACTGGTTCGAGCGCACCCAGCTCGACGAGCTGACCCTGATTTGCACGCCGGCACGCCATTTCTCGGGGCGTTTCCTGAGCCGTAACAACACGCTGTGGGCGTCGTGGGCGCTGATCGGGCCGAACCGCCGCGCGTACTTCGCCGGCGACAGCGGCTATACCAAGAGCTTCGCTCAGGTGGGCGACGACCACGGTCCGTTCGACCTGACGCTGATGCCGGTCGGCGCATACAACAAGGCTTGGCCGGACATCCACATGAATCCCGAGGAAGCGGTCCAGGCCCACCGGGACGTCACAGGCTCCGGGCTATTGGTGCCGATCCATTGGGGCACGTTCCGGCTGGCGCCGCATCCGTGGGCGGAGCCGATCGAGCGGTTGCTGCCCGCGGCTGACGCGGCCCAGGTTCGGGTTGCGGTGCCCAAACCTGGTGAGCGCGTGGACGCCGAGGAACCCGCCGAACCGATCCCGTGGTGGCGTCCCTAAGTCGCTTGCCCTCGAGCTGCGACCATTTTTGTCGGGCCACCCTGGCATACTCGCACACATGTTCGATGAGGCGGCGCGGGCGGAGGTGATTGCTCGCTTTGACGAGCTCTTCGAGCGCCGGCATCCCTCGACCACGCGCGAGTCGGCGGCGCTTATCGATCAGATCTGCGCCTTGGCGCGGGCCGAAAACCGGGCCGCGGCCGCGCAGTTGGTCGCCATTGGTGAGTTGTTTGGCTATCGGCTATCCCGCTGCTCGGAGACCGAAGACTGGGCCATCGACACCGAAGAAGCGGTGAGCGCCGAGGTGGGCGCCGCGTTGCGGATCAGCCGCGGGCTCGCGGGCAGTCGGCTGCGTTACGCGCGGGCCATGCGGGAGCGGCTACCCAAGGTGGCCGCGGTGTTTGAAGCCGGCGAGATCGGGTTGCGGCTGTTTCAGACCATCGTGTTTCGCACCGATTTGATCACCGACCCCGCGGTGCTGGCCGCCGTCGACGCCGAGCTGGCGATCCAGGTGGCGCGCTGGCCGTCGCTGACCCAGGGCCGGCTGGCCGGACAGATCGACAAGATCGTCGCTGCAGCCGATGCCGACGCGGTGCGCCGGCGCAAGCAGTACCAGGACGATCGGGAGGTCTGGATCGGCGCTGAGGTGGAGGGCACCGCCGAGATTCACGGCACCTTGTTCAGCACCGACGCCCAGGCGCTGGACCAGCGGCTGGACGCGTTGGCGGGCACGGTGTGCGCGCACGATCCGCGCACCCGCGCCCAGCGCCGCGCCGACGCGCTGGGGGCGTTGGCGGCCGGGGCGGATCGGTTGGGGTGTCGCGCGCGCCCCGATTGTGTGGCCGGGGATCGGCGGCCCGCCTCGCCGGTGGTGGTTCATGTGATCGCCGAACAGGCCACCATCGCCGGCACGGCAAGCGAGCCCGGGGCGCTGGTCGGCGCCGAGGGGCTCATCTCCCCGGAAATGGTGGCCGAACTAGCCAAGTCGGCCAAGCTGGTGGCGCTGGCTCATCCCGCTGATGCCCCACCGGAGCGCGGCTATGCGCCGTCGACGGCGCTGGCCGATTTTGTGCGGTGCCGGGATTTGACCTGCCGCTGGCCGGGCTGCGACCGCCCCGCCTTCGACTGCGACCTGGATCACACGATCCCCTATGCCGCGGGCGGGCCCACGCATGCGTCGAACCTCAAATGTTATTGCCGCGCGCATCATTTGGTGAAGAAGACGTTTTGGGGCTGGCGCGACCAGCAGCTGCCGGATGGCACGCTGATCGTGACCGCGCCGAGCGGGCACACCTATGTCACTACCCCGGGCAGCGCGCTGCTGTTCCCGAGTCTGTGCCGGCCCACCGGCCAACCGCCGGTGCCGCCAGCCGAGCCGCCGGCTGACTACTGCGCCGAGCGCACGGCGATGATGCCCAAGCGCCGGCGCACCCGAGCCCAAGACCGAGCCCAGCGCATCGCCACCGAACGCCGCCACAACCACAACGCCCGCATCGCCAACCGAGAAAAACGCCTCAGCTACTTCGACCTCGGACCCGCCCCGCCCGCAGCCGACGACGACGATCCACCACCGTTTTGAGGTGGGCTCAACGAGGACCGAAGGGCCGCTGAACGATTGATGCGCCCCTCTGCCACGACGCGACCGCCAGGTAGGGTCAGCTACGGAAAGGACGGCATATGGGTTTCTTGGACAAGCCCACAGATCTGTTCGCCAAGAATGCCCTCATCGACGACGCCGTGTGAGACCTGCAGAACTGAACTATGGCAAAACTCTCCGGATCCATCGACGTACCACTGCCGCCAGAAGAGGCGTGGGCGCACGCCTCTGACCTGTCCCGCTACAAGGAATGGCTGACCATTCACCGGGTATGGCGCAGCAAGCTGCCCGAAAACCTCGAAAAAGGCACCGTGATTGAGTCGATCGTCGAAGTCAAGGGCATGCCCAACCGGATCAAGTGGACGATCGTGCACTACAAGCCACCGGAGGCGATGACGCTCAACGGCGACGGCGTCGGCGGTGTCAAGGTCAAGCTGCTCGCCAAAGTCAAACCCAAGGGTGACGGCTCGGTCGTCAGCTTCGACGTCCACCTCGGCGGTCCCGCGCTGTTCGGGCCGATCGGAATGTTGGTTGCCGGCGCGCTCAAGAGCGACATCCGCGAATCACTGGAGAAGTTCGTCAAGGTCTTCGCCGGAACCTGATTCGTCGCGATGAGTTTCGGCTTCGGCGGCAGTCGGTAGCAGTGACCCCGATGACGGGGCCCGCCTACCGAGGAGGTCACCGTGCCAGTTCGTCACCGCGCGCCGCTGGGCGCCCCAACGTGGATCGATCTGACGTCGTCTGACGTCGACCGCGCCCAAGACTTCTATGGCAGCCTCTTCGGCTGGACGTTCGAGTCCGCCGGACCCGAATACGGTGGCTACATCAACGCCGCCAAGGACGGCCACCCGGTCGCCGGGCTGATGGCCAACAATCCCGAGTGGCAGTCTCCCGACCATTGGACTACCTACTTCCACACCGCCGATATCCAGGCCACGGTGTCGGCGCTGACCGCGGCGGGCGGCTCGTCGTGTATTGCGCCGATGGAGGTGCCTGCCAAGGGTTTCATGAGCATGGCAAGCGACCCGACAGGAGCGCCTTTCGGTCTGTGGCAGCCGCTGGAGCACCAGGGCTTCGAAGTGGTCGGCGAAGCCAGCGCACCGGTATGGCACCAGCTCACCACCCGCGATTTCCGCGCGGCTGTCGACTTCTACCAAAAGGTACTCGCGTGGCGGACTGAGCAGGTCTCCGATAGCGACGAATTCCGCTACGCCACTGCGTCATTCGGTGATCAGCAGCTGCTCGGGGTGATGGACGGCGCGGGCTGCCTGGCCTCGGAGATGCCGTCGACCTGGAGCATCTTCTTCGGCGCCCAGCATGTCGACAAGACCCTGCAGGTGATCACCGACAACGGCGGCGCGGTGCTGCGCGCGGCCGAAGACACCCCCTATGGTCGGCTGGCGGCGGCCGCCGATCCCACCGGTGCGGTGTTCAACCTGTCGTCGCTGCAGGGTTAGTCCGCGAGCTATTCCGCGGGCCCGAGGCCGAAGTCGGCGTAGTCGAAACCCGGCACCACCACGCAGCTGACCAGGCTCGGCTCGTCGTCGCGGGGACGGGCCCGCTGCCAGTGGCGCGGCGGCACCAGCACCTGGGGGCGCTCGCCGGCCAGGATGTCGCTGCCCAGCACATGCGTTGTGGCGCTGTCTCGTTCGCTTCCGACATCGAGCAGCAGCGGGCTACCCCGGTGGTGCAGCCACATCTCGGCGCTGCGCACCGTGTGCCACGCCGAGTGCTGGCCGGGCATGAGCAGCAGCAGGATCGCCGTTCCGGCGCTACGCGGCCCGGTGTAGTCCGGCGGCAACGCGGACTGGCTGACGGTCACATCGCTGCGCCACGTTTGCCGGAACCAGCCGCCCTCTGGGTTGGGCGCCAGGTCCAGCGGGCGAGCCCAATCCGGGAGCTCGGTCATCGCACCGCCTTGATGTCTGCCTTCGAGGTCTTGGGCTCCACCCTAGAGACCAACACCGGGCGAGCGGCTTGCAGCGTGTGCCGAGCGGTGAACGCGGCGGCGGAAGTTAGGGTCGCAACCATGAGCCGCCGCCTTCGCCCGGGTTGGCTGGTCGCGTTGTTCGCGGCGGTCGTGGCGGTCAGCGCATGGCTGCCGTGGCTGACGACGTCGGTCAACGGCGGCGGCTGGGCCAACGCGATCGGGGGCAGCATTGGCAGCCTGCGACTTCCGCCCGGATTCGGCGCCGGCCAGTTGATCGTGTTGCTGTCTTCGACACTCGTGGTGGCGGGCGCGATGGTCGGCCGTGGCCTCTCGCCCAGACTCGCCTCGATTGCCGCGCTGACCATCTCGCTGCTCATCGGGGTGCTGACGTGGTGGTACTACACCATCAACGTGAAGCCTCCCGTGTCGGCCGCTTATGGGCTGTATGTCGGCGCCGCCGGCACGGCTGCTGCGGTGTGCTGTTCGGCGTGGGCCGTGGTGTCGTCACTGACGCTGAAAGTAGACGTTTAAGCCGCGCCCCGCTCACGGGTGAGCGGGGCGCGGCCGGAGGCGGTCCCGTCGGCTCTCGGGCTGAACCGACGAGACCTGAGTGGACGGACAGGTCGACCTACCCGCCCACCTTCGAGCCACATTGCCCTCGGCGGCGATCGACAAACATCGTCGCGGCGTCATACGTGCTATTTGCCTGCGGTTTAATGCGGCGCAGCTCGGGAAAGTCCGTGCGTGTGGCCGAGCTGTCCAATCACGAGCTGGCTTTGCGCATGGCGGAGCTGGCCCGTTCTATCGCGCCACCGCGCAACGTCGACGACGTCTTGGTACGGGTAACAGACGCGGCGGTTGAGTTGATACCTGGCGCCGACACTGCCGGCGTGCTGCTGGTCGCGCCCGGGCGCAAGTTCCAGTCGCTTTTCGGTACCTCCGACCTTGTCTACAAAGTCGATGAGCTGCAAGCGAAATACCATGAAGGTCCCTGTCTCGATGCCGCAGAAGACGAGCTGATGCTGCGCACCGACGACTTCACAAAAGAGCCCCGGTGGCCGAACTTTTCCCGCGCGGTCAGCGAGATCGGTGTGCGCAGCTGTCTTTCTTACAAGCTCTACGCCGGTGACCGCAGCGCGGGCGCCTTGAATGTCTTCGGCTTGCGGCCCAACGTATTCAACGCCGAATCGGAAGCCATCGGATCGGTGCTCGGTGCCCACGCCGCCGCGGCGATTATGGCCAGCCGGCATGGTGAAGAGCTGCGGTCCGCATTGAACAGCCGGGATGTCATCGGCCAGGCGAAGGGCATCCTCATGGAACGGTTCGACGTCGATGCCATGCGCGCGTTCGACATGCTGCGCGAGCTGTCGCAGATCATGAACATCCGGCTGGCCGAGATTGCGCGGCGGGTCGTCGAGACCCGCGGGGATTGACCAGCTGTCGGCGTTAGTCGGCCGTTTTCTGCAATGCCCTCATTCGCACCCGGGCCCATGATGTCGGTCGTGGTAGAACCGGGAGCCATGGGTGGTCTTGGTGACGAGACGCGGTGGATGGATGCCACGGACCAGGCCACGCTGGTGGCCAAAGGCGAGGTCACGCCCAGGGAGCTGCTGGAGGCGGCGATCCAGCGGATCGAGCGGTCGAACCCGTCGTTGAACGCGGTGGTCATCGAGTGGTTCGACCACGCCCGTTCGGTCGCTGCCGATAAAAACCTTCCCGATGGCCCGTTTCGCGGCGTCCCGTTTCTGCTGAAGGACCTGTATACAAGCTTCGCCGGCCAGACGCTGTCGAACGGCAATGTGGCGTTGAAAGAGGCGGCCAAGATCGACACAGTGGATACGACGTTGGTCGCCCGGTTCAAGGCGGCCGGGCTCGTGATCGCGGGTCGGACGAATACCTCGGAGCTGGGCAGTCTGCCGACGGCGCAGCCGGTGGCCTGGGGTGCGACCCACAACCCGTGGGCCTTGGATCGCACGCCGGGCGGGTCCAGTGGCGGGGCTGCCGCCGCGGTGGCCGCCGGAATGGTTCCGTTCGCCAATGCCTCGGACGGCGGCGGCAGCATCCGCATCCCGGCATCCTGCTGCGGTGTGGTGGGACTCAAGCCGAGCCAGGGACGGACCACTACCGGACCGGTGCGCGCGGAGGCGGGGCTTGGGGTCGAGCTGTGCGTCAGCCGCACGGTGCGCGACACGGCAGGACTGCTCGATGCGGTGCGGGGTCCCGGGGTCGGCGACACCGTGATCGCGCCACCGCCCGAACGGCCATACCTCGACGAGGTGGTCGCCGATCCTGGCCGGCTGCGCGTTGGGCTGCTCGACGTCCATCCGCGCGGCGACTTCCTGCACAGCGACTGCATTGCGGCGGCGCGCGCCGCGGCCTCGATGCTGGAGGGTCTGGGGCACATCGTCGAGCCGGCGTGGCCGAAGTGCCTTGCCGACGCCACGTTGGTGTACAAGTTCATGGCGCTCTGGGCCACGCAAATGGCGGTGGCGGCACGCGGAATCGGCGAGAAACTGGGGCGCGAGGTCACGGCAAATGACATGGAGCCGGTGAACTGGGCGCTCGTCGAGCAGGCCCGGCGGCTGACCGCCGTCGACTACGCCGCAGCCCAAGAGGCTTGCTGGGCATTCCGGCGCGCCCTGCAGCAGTGGTGGGCCGACGGCTGGGACCTGCTGCTCACCCCGACACTGGCCGAACCACCGCTGCCATTGACGGAGTTCGAGAACGACCCCGAGCACCCGACGGCACCGCAACGCCGCGCCGGACGGTTCGCCGCGTTCACGCCGGCGTTCAACCTGAGCGGGCAGCCGGCGATCAGCCTTCCCCTGCATCGCAACGCCGAGGGTCTGCCCATCGGCATCCAGCTCGCCGCCGCCTACGGTCGAGAGGATGTCCTCATTCGGGTCGCCTCCCAACTGGAATCGGCCCACCCGTGGTCGTCACACCAGCCAAGCGTTCCCTGACGAAGATACCCGCTCTGACCTGCGGAAATGGGTGCCCCCGGCAGGATTCGAACCTGCGACACCGGCTTTAGGAGAGCCGTGCTCTATCCCCTGAGCTACGAGGGCGGGGGGCTAACGGCTGGGGACGTCTTTGAATACCCGACTAAAACCTAGCCGTTCGGGGCCACGGATGGTTCCGGTGGTGTTCTGGGGCGTCCTTATGGCGTTCTGGGCTGTTTCGCTGGTTGTCGGGATGTGTCGGGTCTGAGTGTAGCGGGCACGGCGATAAACACACTCGGCCCGAGTGTTGTTGAGGCTTGCGGAGTCTTCGGGCTAGCCGTAGCAGCGGTCATGGACTCCCTGCCGCCGTCGGCGTGTGCGCCTACTGGGGGATCAACACAGTCGCATTAGGGAAATGTTTTGCCAGCGGCTCGTCCAGGGTGGCGAGCAGTCCCTGGTTGGCCTCGGCCAAGCTCGCCAGGTAGGCGTCCGTAACCTGGCGGTGGCCCGTCACGTGGGTGAGGTGGGCGTCGCTGTAGGAGATTGAGTCAGGCCAGAACTCGACGCCTGGCCGACGGTGGACGGCGCGTACCAGATCGGCAGCCGCGGCGGCGCTCTCACCGATCCTGACCAGGAAGCGAATCAGCGCACCCTCGGTGATGGGGCAGACGGCGAAGCTATCGATGCCTGCCGCCCATCGCGACACCCGCTGGTGATGTTCGTGCTCGGCGACCGTGAGCGCGATCAGCACGCTGGCGTCGAGCAGATGTGGACTCACGTGGACGCCTCACAGGCGCGAGCGGCGAGAGGTGTCGATGGTTCGTCCGGCAAGCTCGCTCACTCATCGTCCAGCGCGCCGGCGACATCCTCGGCAGTGATCCGCCGGCCGACGCTTACCACCGGGAAACCGGAGCGCTTGTCGATCGAGATGCGCAGCGGTTGGTCGAGTTGGCTTAGCCCCCGCGCGGCCAGCTCCGCCACTGTCGCGGACAGCGACTGGCCTCGCGCCTTGGCGAGCTGGGCGGCACGTTTGTGCACGGCTGGAGGGAGGTCGACAGTGGTCCGCATGTTTGCATCATAACTGAATACTCTGTGATGCAGATCTGCGGATGAGGACAGGTCCCCGAGGGCGGACCGGCTGGCAGCTTACGCTGAAATCTCAGCGCAGCTCCGCGATCACCTTGGCAAAACTCTCCGCGTGGTTTTCCTGCACGGTGAACGACGTCACCCCGTACGTCTCCCGGTACCCGCGCAACCTGTCGGCCATCTCGCGGGGCGACCCGCTCAGCACCGCCGGCAGCGCGAGCAGCTCCTCATCCGACAATGCCGGCGCATATCTGCGAGTCAAGGAGAGGTCGGGCATTCCCGAGCTGTCGGCCGGCACCGCGGTGATCGCGAGGTTCAGTTCGAGATCTCGGTCGCCGGCGGCGGCGCGGACGAACTCAATGCGTTCGGCCAGCGGGTCACCGCCGCCGCGCGGGCTGGCGCCGGTGAGCCCGACGATGTCGGCGTGCCGGGCGGCCACGGTCAGCAGCCGGTCGCCGTTGCCGGCGATCAGAATCGGCACGCTCGGCAGGTGCTTTTTGAGGTAGGCCGTCACATGTTCGAGGTAGTCGACGCGCTGTCGCGCACTGGGGTAGGGCAGCTCGGCGGCCTCGAATTCTTCGCGCACATAGCCGGCGCCGAGCCCGACTTCGAGGCGGCCATCGCTGAGCAAGTCGACTCCCGCAGCATCACGGGCCAGCAGAGCCGGCTTGTAGAAGCACGCGTTGAGCACATAGGTGCCCACCCGGACCATGCTGGTGGCCGCAGCGATCGCCGTCAGCGCGGGGAACGGAGCTGGCGCGCCGAGGTGGTCCGGCAGGTACAAGACGTCGAATCCCACACCCTCCAGGCGGCGCGCCTTCTCATGCAGAGCCGAACGCGATTTCACGGCGTGGATGCCGATGGAAAAGCGAAAATCCTTGCTCATCAGCCCAATTCCGATCTACTTGGACCGTGTTTCCCAGCTGCGCCCCGCGGCCACGAGACCCTGCACCAAAGCGGAGGTCACCGGTGACAGCCCGTCGTCGTCGGGCAGGGGACTGCGGGGGCTGATGCCGCGCACCCGCGCCGACAGCTCCAACTGGACTCCGCCCGCGCGCACCCGGTTGACCGGGTTGTCCGGGTGCAGGCCGCGAAGCTCGCGCGGGATGGCATCCAAGTCGGTGACCACGTGATAGCCGGGCAGGTCGAGGTGGCGGGCCAGGTGGGTGGCCAGGTCGCGGTTGCGGCCACCGGCCAGCAGTTGTGTGCTGCGCCCGAACCGGCTGTAGCCATGCAGGGCGACCGCGACATCGACGTGGTCGAGGAACTCGGCGAGCCGCGGCGACTCGTCGGGGCGGAACCGAACCGAGGACAGATGATGCGGATAGCGATCGGGATGGCGCACCAGATACACCGAAGCGTCGGCGGCGTCGGCGGCACGTTCGGCGATCACGTCGGTCATCTGTTCCAAGCCGCCGCCGTGAAAGGCCAGAAAGCCGAACCGCGACCGCAGCCGGGTCATCTCGACGACACCAGGATCGGCCAGTAGCGCTGAAAGAGACTGCGGCGCAAGCGAACTCGACGCAGGCGGACGCGGCCACCGGGACGGATCCCACCGGCGCAAGTAGTCGACCCAGCGGTGGGGCAGCCGGTGATGTAGCGCGCCGTCGATGATGCGTTCCAGGTAGCCGGGCCGGGGCGCGCCAGGGGTCACGCGGTGGTCGATGTAGACCCAGGCGGGGAAGGGGCCGTCGTCGGTGTGCACGGTCAGCCGATCGCGGCGGTACCGCACCGGGACACCCTCGGCGCTGTCCAACGCGGCAAGGTCATGATCGGACAGCTGCCACAGCACACCGTGCACGTGGCTTCCACCGAACGGGTCCACAGTGGCCACCCCGCGCTGGTTGATCAGCCACTCGTGGTCGGCCAGCATCGCGGGGCGCGGTTCGGCCGCGTCAGGGCAGCGCCGCGCCATCTGACGCACACACAGATTCGACCCGTATGCGAAGTAGGCATGGCGGCGCACCAGGTCAGCCTCTCACCGCATGGCTACGGTCAGGGCGTCCAGGGCTCACACGACCGATGTTAGCCATCCGAAACGCCGGCCTGATGACACCGCGCGGCTGTTATGTCGCTCCGCGCACGGTCAGATAGATCAGCACCACATTGAGCACGCTGATCATCACGGCGATCGTCCAGCCGACGCCGGTGGTCACGCGGTGGTTGGTGTCGGCGCCCATGACCGCACGGTTGCTGGTCAGTCGCACCAGCGGAAACAGCGCGAACGGAATGCCGAACGACAGCACCACCTGGGACAGCACCAGCGCCCGGGTCGGGTCGAAGCCCGACGCGAGAATCAGAATTGCCGGCGTCAGCGTGACCATCCGACGCACCAGCATCGGCACCGACCGGTACAGCAATCCCTGCATGATCATGGCGCCGGCATACGCGCCCACGGAGGCCGACGCCAAACCGGATATCAGCAACCCCACCGCGAAAAACACAGCGATCAAAGGATTCACGGTGTCGCGCACCGCGGCGTAAGCCCCGTCGATCGAACCGGTGCCGCCGCGCCCGGCCATGTTGAGCGCGGCAACCAGCAGCATCGCCGCGTTCACGCCTCCGGCGACCGTCATCGCCAACCCGACATCCCAGCGGGTGACCCGCAGCAGCCAGCGCCGCGGCGGTCCCGCATCCGGTTGGCCGTGTCGGTCACGAGCCAGACCCGAATGCAGGTAGACGGCATGCGGCATGACGGTGGCGCCCAGGATCGCGGCGGCCAGCAGCACGCTTTCGCTGCCGTGGAAGTGGGGCACCAGACCGCCGAGCACCGCACCCGGCGGCGGTGTGGCGACAAAGAAGCTGGCGGTGAAGCCGATGGCGATCACCAACAACAGCCCGGTGATGAGCTGCTCGAACAACCGCTGCCCGTTGCGGTCGCGGACAGCCAGCAGCAACAGCGAGACCACCCCGGTGATCAGACCGCCGACCAGCAGCGGCAGGTGGAACAAGATGCGTAGCGCGATCGCTCCGCCGACCACTTCGGCCACGTCGGTGGCCATCGCCACGACCTCGGCCTGCACCCAGTAGGCGAGCCGAGTAGGGCGGTTGATCTGCCGGCCAACGGCCTCGGGCAGCGAGTGGCCGGTGACCAGCCCGAGTTTCGCCGACAGGTATTGCACCAGTCCGGCCATCAGGTTCGCGGCGACGATCACCCACAGGAGCAGATAGCCGAACTGGGCCCCGGCGCTGACGTTGGCCGCGACATTGCCGGGATCGACATAGGCGATGGCCGCGACGAACGCCGGCCCGAGCAGATACCACCCCGTTTTCGGCCGCGTTCGGGTGTCCTGCGCCAATTAACCGACTTTCGCTGTCTTCAAATAACCCAGCTAGGTTAGCCCGGCGTGTACAGGCCCCGACCGGTGACCAAAGGCAAGTCCAAAGTGGTGCGGATACCCGCCGGGGCGGCCACCACCGCCGGAATCGCGTTGACGATCCGCATCGCGGTCGCCACCAGCCCGGCGTGGTTGTGATCGCCGCGACGGCTGCCCAAGCAGACGTCCACCGCATAGGACGGCTCACCGGTGATCTCGATGCGGTAGGAACCGCCGGGCTGCGCCGGTTGCGGCCAGTCCGGACGTAGGTCTTCCCGCAACCGGGTGACGTGTTCGAGCACCACCGCCGGTTGGCCGTCGACCATGCCGAGCACCTCGAACCGCAGCGCCGCGGCGCTGCCCTTGGGAATGTGGCCCGAGGCGATGTCGAAGTCCTCTGGCGCGGGTTCGCGGGTGTAGCGCTCGGTAACCTCGTCGAGCGAAATGCCAAGCCCGGCAGCGAGTTGGCGCACCACCGAGCCCCATGCCATGCTCAGCACGCCCGGCTGCAGCAGCATCGGGGTTTCGTCGAGCGGCTTGCCGAAGCCCATGACGTCGAACATCACGACGGGGCTGTCGTAGGTGGCGTAGTCGACGATCTCCATGCAGCGCACCTGCTCGATGCTCTGGCAGGTGCCGGCCAACGCCAGCGGCAGCAGGTCGTTGGCGAAGCCCGGGTCGATCCCGTTGACGAACAGGCTCGAATTGCCCTCTCGCGCAGCCTCTTCCAACGGCGCGATGAGCTCCTCGGGGATCACCTGCCAGGGGTACTGCAAGAAGACCGGGCCGCTGCCGACGACGTTGACGCCGGCAGCCAGGATGCGCCGGTAGTCGTCGAGCGCCTCGGGTAGCCGGTTGTCGGCCATCGCGGTGTAGACCGCGCACTGCGGCCCGGTGGCCAGCACTGCGCTTAGGTCGGTGCTGGCTTGCACCCCGGTCGAATCCTCAAGTCCGACAAGCTCGCCCGCATCCTTGCCGGCCTTGCCCTCAGAGGACACCCACACGCCGGTGAGTTCGAATTCGGGGTTGGTGATCAGCGCTTTGAGCGCGTGGGCGCCGACGTTGCCGGTGCCGATCGCAGCGACGCGAATGGCCATGGTCTACAGGTCCGGGATCGGTAGGTCGAGGTTGGGGAAGGTGAGGCCGCCGTCGACCTCGAGCGTCTTGCCGGTCAGGTAGCCGCCCGCTGGCGATGCCAAATACACTGCGGCAGCAGCGATCTCGACCGGATCGCCGAGACGCCGCAGCGGTGTCGCTTTTTCCATCGGCTTGCGCAGCTCGTCGTTGGAGGCCACGATATCCAGCGCCGAGGTGGCGATCGAGCCCGGCGCGATGGCGTTGACCCGGATCCGTGGGCACAGGTCCAGCGCGGCTAAGCGGGTGTAGTGGGCCAGAGCGGCCTTGGCGGTGCCGTAGGCGGCGAAACCTCGTCCGGCCAGCCTGCCCATGGTCGAGGTGATGTTGATGATGCTGCCGCCGCCGGAGTGCTCGAGCATGAGTGGCACCGCTGCCATGGTCAACGCGTGGGCGGTGGCGACGTTGAAGGTGAATGCCTCTTTGAGGTCCTTGGTCGAGGTGGTCAGCAGCGCATTGGGCATCGTGCCGCCGACGTTGTTGACGACGATGTCTAGTTTTCCAAATGCCTCGACAGCGTGGCCGGCCAACTGTGCCGTGGCCTCGGGGTGGGCCAGGTCGGCGGCGACGACGTGGGCGCGCCGACCGGTGTCACGGACCTGTTCGGCGACCTCCTCGAGCTGGGATTGGGTCCGCGACGCGATCACAACGTCGGCCCCGACCTCGGCGAATGCCACGGCGATGGCCGCGCCGAGTCCGCGGCCGGCACCAGTGATGACAGCGACTTTGTCGTCGAGTCGAAAATTGTCCAGGATCACGGCGACACCGTAACAGGCCGGGCCGCTTTCTGGAACACGTTCTAATTTGACTCGGCTGGCGGTAGCCGGAAGCTCATCGTGACCGTCGTTCCAGAGGGGCCGTGCTCCAGCTCAACTCCGTCGCTCACGGCGTCGATCAGCTTCAGGCCCCGCCCGCCCGGACCGGGCTGCGGTGTCTTCCACGAACCGGAATCGGCGACCCGGGCCTGGATGATACCGCCGGCGATGTCGACGTCGACCCGCACCTGTCCGGCGCATGCACCCCGGTAGGCATGCTCGACGCAGTTGGCGTATGCCTCGTAGACCGCGAGCACGATGTCCGCGACCAGTGAACCCGGTACCGCGCACGACTCCAGCCATGCGGTGAGTCGATGCCGCACGTCGGCCAGCTGGTCTGCGCTCGCATCGGTTTTCATTCGCAGTGCAGTCTGGGGGCGCCGATATACCACCAGGGCGACGTCGTCGTCATATCCGGCTGGCGGGGCAAGCTCGCGAAGCACCGCGTCGGCAACCTGGCCGACGGTCGAATCGGCGTTTTGGGTCAAAATCTCTGCGACGCAGTTGATTCCGGCGTCGATCGGCTCGTGCTTGCGCTCGACGAGGCCGTCGGTGAAGACAATCAGCGTCGAACCCGGCGGTACGACCTGCGTGGTCTGGGGGCGGCCGTGATCCCGGTGCACCGCCAGCGGCACCGAATGAGCATCGGCGAGCAGTGCGGTCCCGGACCCGGGCGCGGCCAGTACCGCGGGCGGGTGACCGGCATTGCTGTAGCGCAGCTCGCCGGATTCGGTGTCGAGGATGCCCAAGAACACCGTCGTGCAGTAGGCGCCCGGGATCAGTGCCGCCGCCGCGTCGAGGTCTTCGAGCAGCAGCGCGGGTTCGGCGCCGGTCAGCAGCAGGGCACGTGCCGAGCTGCGCAGCTGGCCCATCACTGCGGCGGCCGGCAGGCCGCGGCCCACGCAGTCGCCCACCACGATCCCGATGCGGTGGTCGCCGAGCGACAGTACGTCGTACCAGTCGCCGCCGATTTCCAGCGGCGGAACCGCGGGCTCGTAGCGAACCGCGAAGCCGGACGGCAGAGCGATGGGCGCAAGCATCGCGCGCTGCAGGGTCAGCGACGTCTCGCGTGCGCTTTCGAATTGGCGCACATGCTGTATCGCCAGGCCGAGATGGCCGATAAGCACGGTGATCAGCAGCCGGTCCTCGGCGCTGATCCAGCGGGGTGTCGCAAGCTCCAACCACAACGCGACGTCCCCGGTGCCGGAGAGCACAGCGACGATTCCGCGTGACTTGCCTGGCGTATCGGCCCATTCGACCGTCTGGACGGTCAGCGGCAGCTGATGACGAGCCGTTTCAAACGTCTGGCGCAGCAACGGATTCAGGTCGCGCCAATTGGAGTCGGCGGGTTCGCCGGCCACTTGGACGGTCGGCTCGCCGCCGTTGGTCGGCCACATGACCGTCACGACCCGCTGCACGTCGAGCGCCACCCGACACTCGTCGAGGGTGATGGACAGCACCTCCGCGACGCTCTTGGCCACTCCCACGGCGGTGGCCAGGCGCAAAACCGCGTTCTCGCGGGCCGCGAAAGCCCGCTGTGCGGTGATGTCGCGAATCGTGCCGACGTAGATGCCTTTTTCGGCGGCGTAGTCGGTGACTGCGTTGATGCTCACCGCCACCCACGCCAGGTGGCCGTCGCGATGTCGAATCGGCGTCTCGTACTGGACGCTGCCGCCCTGTACCAGGAGGCCTTGCTGATGATTTGCGGCCTGGACGTCGACCAACCACGGGTGCGGCCACCGGTACGGCAGACCGTCGGCGGGGTAGCCGGTGATCTCGGCGAACGCGTCGTTGATCTCGACGACGGTGCCGTCTTGGTCGGCGACGAAAAACCCCTCCTGCAGCGAATTGACCAGCGCAGTGCGAAATTCGTCGCGGTCGGCAAGCTGGTCGGCGCGGGCGCGCTGTTGCGCGTAACCTTTTGCGCTGTCGAGAAATCCGCGAGTCGCGACGTCGAGTGCGGCGAGGGTTTGCAGCAGGAATTCAAGCGCTGCAGGGCCGTCGAGTCGCGCATCTTCGACCAGTCGGAAGTGGTTTTCGATGATCTCGAGCATGCTGATGCGGTCCTGCAGTGCCCGGCGGCCCAGCTCATGACCGACCGCCAGGCTGGCCTCGTTGCGGGCTTGCAGGTGGGTGCGCAGTGCGGCGGCATAGCGGACATGGAAGTCCGCTGCCAGGTCGGTCATGACGAGAAGCCTCGGTGACGCGCGGCAAGCACCAACGCGTCGTCGGTTTCCTTGGCGTGCTTATCCAGAATTTGTTCTGCGATGGTCATGGCTGGGCCGGCGAAGTCGATGCTGTCCAAATAGTCTTCAGAGATGCCGTCGCTGGCAACGATCAGCAGGTCACCGGGCCGAATTCCCACCGAATTCGGATGCAAAACTTCCGGCAGCCGATAGCCGACCGTTCCGCTGGCAAGCAGTGCACACGACCGGACCTCGACACCACTCGCCGCCTTCGCGACCAGGTTGGCGGTGACGTTGCCCACCCCGATCCAACGCATCGTCGCGGCTGCGAAATCAAGCTGCGCCAAAGTCATTGCCACACCTCTGGTGTCGGCCAGTGCGCGATGGCACAGCTGAAAGAGGATCTCCAGGGGTTCCCCGCGCGCGTCGCTGATCATGTCCGCAGCGCGCATCGCCGCTGTTGCGGCTTCTGTTCCGTGGCCGAGGCCGTCCAGCACGCCGAAAAGGGCGGCTTTGCCGCCAAGGTCGAGCGCAATCGGATAGTCGCCGCAGATTTCCTCGTCCGGCCGCGGGCGGCGTGCCGCCGCCCACTCGATCGGCCCTAGCCGGCCCCGCCTACGCACCGGACGGAACCCATTTCCACATCTCGACGTGCGTACCCCGGCCGGGCGTGGATTCCACGATCAGCCGGTCCATCAGGCGGCGCGCACCAGGCAGGCCCAGGCCGAGCCCACGACCAGTCGAGTATCCGTCTTCGAGCGCGCGCGCGATGTCGGCAATGCCGGGTCCCTCGTCTTCTGCGTGCACTACCAACGCCTTGCGGCCCTCCCGGTCGGCCACCGCCACCCGAACCGCCCCGCGGCCCGCGTAGCTGGTGATATTGCGCGCGACTTCGGAGATCGCGGTGGCGATCATGGTGACGTCGGTCAAGGAGAATCCGAGATCCCGAGCGAGTTGATGCCCTGCCTGGCGTGCGATGACGATGTCGTCGGGATGATCCACGTCCACGACGATCTCATCCCACACCGTCACGTCCGATCGTCGCTTTTCGACGCGTCAGTCGGCCATTGAGCAGGGCAAGTCCCTCTTCGAGATCCAGCGCGGTGTGCATACCGTCGAACGCAAGCCCCAGCTGGACCATCGCGAAGGCAACTTCGGGCTGCAGCCCCACGATCACGGTGTCGGCGCCGCGCAGCCGGGTCATGTGGGCGATCGTGCGCAGCGATCGGGCGGCGAACGAGTCCATTACGTCGATGGCGGTGACGTCGACGATGATGCCTTGCGCGCGGAAACGGTTGACCCGTTCCATCAGGTCCTGGCGGAGCCGTTCGGTATCCGAGTCGGTGAGCGCGGCCTGGACCGTCGCGATGAGAATGGGGCCTTGCTTCAGGATGGGTACTGGCATGCAAGGCTCCCAGTAGCCCGGGTGGAATGCACTGTTACGCGCTCTGCTCGCCGGTGCGGGTGACCTCGTAGCCGAGCAGGCGTTCCGCCTCCTCGATGCCGCCCTGCAGGTCGCCGACCGCGTTCATCTTCGACAGGTCCAGCCCGATCGTCACCAACGTCAGCGCGATTTCGGACGACAGGCCGGTGATGATGACGCTCGCGCCCATCAGCCCCGAGGCATCGACGGTCTGCACCAGGTGGTTTGCCACCGTGGAGTCGATGGTCGGCACACCGGTGATGTCGATGACCACCACCTTGGCGCGGTTATTGCGGATGGCCCGAAGCAGTTGCTCGGTGAGCTGGCGGGCGCGCTGACTGTCCAGGACGCCGATGATCGGCAGGATCAGCAGTTGCTCGCGCACCTGCAGCACCGGCGTGGACAGCTCGCGGATGGCCTCCTGCTGCTGGCGGATGATCCGCTCGCGCTCCTGCACGAAGCTGACCGCCACCGTGTTGGCGATCCGGTTGGCGGCCGGCTCGTAGGCGTCGAGCACCCGGTTCAGCAGGTCGAAGTCCGACTGGTACTTCTCGAACAGCGACCGGGCCAGCACGTCACGCAAGAGCAGCACGATGCCGACGACCTCGTCGGTCTCCACGCCCCGCGGAATGATGCGCTCGGACAGGTCGCGGGCGTAGGCCTGCAGCGCCTCGACGCTTCCGGTCTCGAGCACCTCGACGTAGTTGTCGTACACCGCGGTCGCTTCGGAGAAGAGTTCCTCCGGTGACATCGCGGTCAGCAGTTCGGCCTCGGTGATCCGGCGTGCCCACTCCTCGCGCAGGGCGGTCCGATTTTGCCGCAGATGCTGAACCAGCTGGGGCAGCAGACCCTCACTGGAGATGCCGGCTGTCGCGGCGGCGGTGGTGGTGGTCGCCAAATCGGTCGGCAAATCAGACATCTAACCTCCTGGCTTCCGCTCGCTGCGCAAAACCCCGAGCCCTTGCAGAGACTAGCGCTAGGATCGGCGCGGGACCGCCTGAAGTATGATTTTTCCAACTCCAAACCACCCCGGATTAGGCTCGGACCGTTCAGCACAGAGCGATCGACCGCCAGATAAGGATGGCCGTTGTCAGCTACGGATCCGATCACAATTTCAGTAGGGAACCGCGAGGGCGCCGTCGTGCTCGCGGTCGGCGGCGAAGTCGATCTGGTCACCATTCCGGCGTTGGAAGACGCCATCGGTGGTGTGGTCGCCGACAATCCTGCGGCGCTGGTCATCGACCTCACTGCGGTGGAATTCCTGGCATCGGCCGGGCTTCGGCTGCTGGCCGCCACGCATGAGGAAGTCAGCAAATCGGCCCCGTTCGCAGTCGTGGCGCGTGGCCCGGCAACCAGGCGGCCGATTCAGTTGACCGGCCTGGACGAGGCGTTTCCGCTGTACCAGACGCTCGAGGACGCGTTGACCGACGTGCGCGACGGCAAGCTCAAGCGCTGACGGCATGACGTAGTCAGGACTTGGCGGCCGCCTTGGCACGGGCCTTTTTCGCCGGTGCCTTCTTGGCGGGTGCTTTCTTGGCCGTTGCTTTAGCGGCTTTCTTCGCAGGTGCTTTCTGAGCGGCTGTCTTTTTCGCCGGCCCTTTTCCGCCATCGGAACGTGCCTTCACGCTGGCTTCCAGCTTGGCCAGCAGGTCGGAGACGTCCTCGGTCTCGTCGAGTTCGGTGGGCTTCTCTTCGACGGTAAACGCCTCTCCGCCTTGAAGTTTGGCTTCAACCAGCTCCCGCAGCTGTTCCTGATAGTCGTCGTGGTAGCGGTCGGGATCGAAATCGTCGGCCATCGACTCGACCACCTGCCCGGCCATTTTGAGCTCTGCCGGCTTGATATCGACCTTCTTGTCGAGCACCGGGAAATCCGGGTCGCGGATCTCGTCGGGCCACAACAAGGTGTGCACCATCATCACGTCACGCTTGCTGAAGTCCTTGACCCGCAACGCTGCAAGCCGGGTTTTGTTGCGCAGCGTGAAATGCACGATCGCTATCCGGTCGGTTTCGGCGAGCGTTTTGGCCAGCAGCACATATGATTTCGCGGATTTGGAGTCGGGCTCCAAGAAGTAGCTGCGGTCAAACATCATCGGGTCGACATCGCTGGCCGGGACGAATTCGAGCACCTCGATTTCTCGGCTGCGCTCTTCAGGGAGCGTCGCGAGGTCCTCGTCGGTGATGACCACCATTTGACCGTCTTCGGATTCGTAAGCCCGCGCCACATCCCGGTATTCGACGACTTCACCGCATACTTCGCACACCCGCTGGTAGCGGATCCGTCCGTTGTCCTTGGCGTGGACCTGGTGAAACTTGATGTCGTGGTCCTCGGTGGCGCTGTACACCTTGACAGGGACGTTCACTAACCCGAAGGCGATCGAACCCTTCCAGATGGAACGCATACCGCCAGTATGCCCGCAGTAGCCCCTAGATAAGCGTCCATCGCGGACGGGTCAGTGCGGGCGCCGGTGATTAGCACGGACCAGATGGTGGATCTAGGCTTAGCGCGGTCGAACGGTGGGCCGGCTTCCTTCCAGTCACACGCCACGTTTCGACGCGGCCTGCCCCCTTGACGTCAATCGGCCCGCAGGCCTCGCAATCGAATTCACCGCTAACAAGTTCGAAGGTGCTGCGCGTGATTTGGATTACGCCGCTTTGTCCGTGCGACTCCATGCGGCTGGCCATGTTCACGGTCTCGCCCCAAAGGTCGTAGATGAACTTTCTGTGGCCGATTACGCCCGCAACCACCGGGCCGGAGTTGATCCCGATGCGGAAGGCGAGTCTTCGGCCGCCGAAAGTCCGCCGACCGATCTCGGCACGCATATCCAGCGCGAAGCTCACCAGAGCCTCGGCGTGATCGTCGCGTGGGCGCGGTACTCCGGCGGCGACCATGTAGCAGTCGCCGATCGTCTTGATCTTCTCCAGGTCGTACTTGTCGATGAGAACGTCGAAGCACTCGAACACCTCGTTGAGGAGATCTACAAGGCTAAGCGGCGTCATGGCCGCCGCCATCGGAGTGAACTCGACAATGTCGGCGAACAGGATGCTGGCGCCGTCATAGTGGGCGGCGATCGCGTGCGGTTCCGTCTTCAGCGCTTCAGAGATCTCCTTCGGCAAGATGTTGAGCAACAGCCTCTCCGAGGCTTGCTGGAAGAAGTTGCGGCGGCCGACGAAGTAGTAAAGAAGCCCAAAGGCGATCGCGATCACCGATCCGACATTGAGCACGAAGAACCAGGTGATGAAGCTATCGGGTAGTTCCGCCGGCACCAGATGGGGCTGCAGCAACGCGGTGACAACTAGCAGCACGATGAAGCCCACGACCCAGAGCAGTGTCCGCCTGGGCTCTTCGAGCAGAAGCGATCCCAGCGGACATAGTGCGGCCCAGATAATGACTACGCTGGACTGCCGGAAACCGCCCAGCGCGAGCGTCACCAGCCACGGAAGGATGAGGATCAGCAGCAGTTGGGTGAAGCGGTAAATTTCGAGATTGCGGTTCCAGGCGAAAAATGCGGTGTTGAGCAACGTGAATACCGAATAAAACGCTGGTACTGCTGCGGCATACGGAACGTCCGCCAAAAGATAAATCACGCTCCACAGCCCCGTGAGCGGCACGGTTCCCGCGCACAGTACGACGGCGAGACGCTTCTGCAGAGCCGTTTCGTTTGTGTCGGTCGCCGCGGCACCGATGCGTCCGGCCCACGCGGCGACATCATGGGCACCATGAGGAGGCCAGGACGGCAAACCAACGCGCATAATGGCTGCCCCCAAGGTGGTTTCTCGTGTCACCGATACGTTAGCTGGCGGTGACCTTCATTAGTGCAGTTCAACCAGGTAAACGGCTACCTGAAATGCGCCGCGGCGTGCAGCGCTGAGCGATCCGGGAGATCAGCCCCTGCGCGGGCGATTGTCAGCGCCGATAGCAGGGTCGCCGCATTCAAGGCCGCGGTCAGCGCGTCAAGCCCGATCCGGCGGAGATTTCCGCGCCGGTCAGCGCCCAACAGGCCTGATCGCCACAGCCAGTCGATGAGCCCGACCATGAACGCGTCACCGGCACCGACCGTGTCTACCACCTGTACCGGTCGCGCCGGCACCTCGGCCTGGCCGGCTGCGCACACCGCGAACGCGCCCTTGACGCCCGTCGTCACCACCACGATCGACGGGCCCAGCGCCAGCCACGTCTGCGCGATTTGCTCGGGCGTGCGGTCGGGATGCATCCAGCGCAGGTCCTCGTTGCTGGCCTTCACGACATCGCTGCGCTGCACCAGGCGCTCGATGCGTTCGCACGCAACGTCTCGGTCGACGATCAGGGCGGGACGCACATTGGGATCCAGGCTGACGGTGGCCGACACCCGATATGCGTCGATAAGTGCCGCGAGGGCCAGGCAGCCCGGTTCCTGCACTGCTGCGATGGATCCGGTGTGCAGGAGAACCGGTGGCGCCGCCGTTGGGATACCGGAAAGCTGCCAGTCGAGGTCGAACATGTAGTCGGGCAGCCCTTGTTCGGACACGCTGACCCGGGCGGTCGGTGTCCGAGTCGCGGTTATGCTTCCCGAAACTAATTGTGCCCCTGACGCTTTCACGTACTCGGCGATGCGCCGGCCATAGGGATCGTCGGCGATGTGGGTCATGAAGTCGACGTCGTGGTCTAGCCGCGCCAATCCGACCGCGACGTTGAGGGGGCTGCCGCCGACATGCTCACCGGTGATTCGTCCGTCGCGCTCGATGATGTCGATCAACGATTCGCCGATCACCAGGCCGCGGCTCATCGCACCAGAGCCTCCAGTGTCGCCCGAGCTCCTTTGCGGTGCAACGAATCCAACGCCCAGCGGTATGCCATGACGAAGCGTGGCTGGCAGGCCAGATCCCCGAACAGGGGAGTGTCGATGAACGCGGTGGGATGGTCCCGCTGGGTCCGGGCGATCGGGACCAGCGAGTCGGCCAGCTGATCCACCACATCGATGGGCTCACCGTGCTCGTCGACGCCCTCGGCGTAGCGGGCCCAGCTGGCCACCGTTGCCGCCGCCAGCCGGACCGGCCCGTCGCTGGCCAGGTTGTCGCAGATGACGGGAAGCAGCCATTTCGGGATGCGATCCGACGAGTAGGCGCACAGGCGGGCAACCTTGTCGCCCACGCCCGGGTTGGCGAACCGCTCGATCAGCGTGCGGCTGTAGTCATGCAGATCGATGCCGGGCACCGGTGGCAGCGTCGGGATGGCCTCGGAATCGAAATATGCGAGCAGGAATTCGGCGAACAACGTGTCGCGGGCCGCGTCGTGAACGAACTCGAAGCCGCACAGATAGGCGAAGTAGCACAGGCATTGATGCCCGGCGTTGAGCAGTCGCAGCTTCATCAACTCGTACGGGACGACATCGTCGACCAGCAGCACGCCCGCCTTTTCCAACGGCGGCCTGCCGTCGGCGAAGTCGTCTTCGATGACCCAGGCGGCGAACGGCTCGGTCAGCACCGGCCACCGGTCGGCTACTCCGAAGTCGCGCTGAACCGCCGCAGCCATCTCCGGCGTGGTTCCCGGGGTGATTCGGTCCACCATCGAAGTTGGGAACCGGGCATGTTCTGCCACCCACTCGGCGAGCCCGGGATCCCGGCCTTCGGCATTGGCGAGGACGGCCTGCCGCGCGACTCGACCATTGCTCTCGATGTTGTCGCACGACAGGATCGTCGGTGCGGCGATCCCGCGGTCGCGACGCCTGGCCAAAGCCTCGGTGATCAACCCGAATGCGAGCCCGTCGGGGTCGCGATAGCCGCCCTCGGTGATGGTCAGCGAAATGATCCGGGTGGTTGCCGCGGCCAGTAATTCGATCACCGACTCCGGATCATCGGGCGCGTAGCGGTAGTCGACGATCGAGCCGATCACTCGTGCATCCCGGCTGCAGTCGGGATACTCGCATATCAGCGTGTACAGCCCGTCCTGGTCACGCATGACGTCGCGCATCGGCCAGTCGGAGGGCAGCACTCCCACTCCGCAGATGCCCCATTCGCGCGCCAAGCCTTGTTCCAGCAACCGGTCGATGTACATGGCCTGATGCGCGCGGTGGAAGTGACCGGCGCCGATATGCGCGATGCCGATGCCGATGCTGCCGCGGTCATAGCTTGGCGTTGCGATCGGTAACTGTTTTAGTGCTGCATTGCTCAGTTTCAACGCACTAGGCACGATGGCCCAACTCCTAAGCGGGAGAACCTCCACCTGTCACAGGCGACAACATGAGGCTATCAGCGAGAGCTTGCCACGAGTCGGTTATCGCCACTGCGCCGGCGTCAATCAATTCCGCACTGCGGCAAGACCGTTCATCGGCGGGCACGAACATCAGGTTGCCGACGGTGAGGTATCCTGCCGCTACTGCGGATTTGACGCCGGGCACGGAATCTTCGATGGCCAGGCCGTGCTGGACTTCGATGTCCATTACCTGGCCGGCATGAACATACACTGCGGGGTCGGGCTTGCTCGTCGGCACGGGAAGGGAATCTTCCGCGCTGAAGCGCAAAGCGGCTGGGATCAGCGGATCAAGGCCGGTGGTGGCGAAACACGCATCCAGCCGTTTTGCGGCGCTGGAGCTGACCGCTGCCAATGCATACCGCGATGCGAGGGCTTGCAGTGGAGCGAGCACCTGCGGGTCCGGCCGTAGGGTGGCGGCCAGATGAGCGGTGACGTGCTCGCGTTCGCGGCCGACCCATTCCTCGAGTTCCTCGGCGCACAGCGCGCGCCCGGCTGTCAGGTCGGAAGCGGAAGCGACGACGGCGTTCGGATGACCGGTTGCAAGCGTCTGCTCCATGGGCACTCCGGACTGCACCGAAAGCTCAATAGCGGTGCTGCGGAAGTTTTTTCCGACCGCTTGCTTGCGCAGCTCCTCCGCGCTGAACGGGGTCGTCACGCCGAACCTCGCCAGAAATCGATTGATCACCTCCACCGAGGCGGCGAATGCCGGTCTCTCGGAAGGAAAGAGGTTGTCATCTGCGTCGCAGAGCAAGGTCGTGATTGGTGCGGGATCGAAGTCGTGCACAACCTCCAGGCCATGTCGGTTCATAGCAGCACCAGCTCCCGCGCGTCGTTCCGCAACGCTCGGCGCAGTGTGGATATCACGCCGCGCTCATCGATGTCCCTGATCATCTGGCCGAGGCGCTCGGCAAAGCCGGGGACGAAACGTAGTTCGGTGAAGATCTCGTGCCGCAGCAATGGCAGCGGGTTGTTGCATTCCATGGCCGCCAACTTGGTCAGCAGTTCTGCGTGCGGATCATCGATGCGGATCTTGCGACCCTGTCGGTCATAGCCGCGCAGGTAGCGGGCCCACCCGGCGACAGCCAGCATCAACAGGGTGTGCGGTCTACCCTGCTCGATCGCCTCCTGCAAGGACGGCAGCAGGAACGACGACATCTTCGTCGATCCCCGGCGCGCCAATCGCGACAACTGGTCGCTCATCCGGGGATTGCTGAGCCGCGTAAGCAACGTTTCCCGATAACCCGGTGTGTTCATTCCCGGCACCGCCGGCAGCAGTGGCTGAATCTCGTCGCGCATGAGCTGCTCGACATAACCGAAGATGACCGGGTTTCTCATCGCTTCATCGGTGCGGTGGTAGCCGGCCAGCGTAGCCAGGCAGGCGATCGCGATATGAGTTCCGTTAAGCAGACGGGTCTTGACAAGCTTGTGGTCGCTGACATCGGTCACGAACTGGGCGCCGACCTCTTCCAGCGGTGGACGGCTATCGCTGAACGTGTCCTCGATGATCCACTGCGAATACGGTTCGGTCAGCACCGGCCACTTGTCGGCAATGCCGAAAGTGTGCTCGACGAATTCGCGCTCCGAGTCCGAGGTCCGCGGGGTGATGCGGTCCACCATGGTCGACGGGAATGCGACATGTCTATCGATCCAGCGGGCTAGCTTCGGATCCTTCAACGCGGCGAACGACACCAGCGCGGTCCGCGCCGCCTGGGTGTCGCCGGGAATGTTGTCACAGCACAGCACCGTAAACGGGGCAGTGCCGGCGCGGCGACGCAGGTCGAGCGCGTCCGCGAGGTATCCCCACGCCGTGACAAAGCAATCGGGGGCGACCAGGTCGGCCTGCACATCGGGGTGAGCGGCATCGAACTCACCGGTGACCGGGTCGAGGAAGTATCCGTTGGGGGTAACCGTCAGGCTGACCACGCGCGTCTGAGGGTCGACCAAAGCCCGGCGAACCGCAGCGCTGTCGTTGGGCGCGTAGTGGTAGGAGCCGATGGAGCCGACCACTCGGGCGGTTTGGCGGTCGTGGCCGCGTTGCACCACGGTGTAAAGCCCGTCCTGAGCCGACAACACATCTTTTACATCCCGGGAATGCAGGCTGACGGCCGTGACGCCCCACTGATCCGAAATACCTTGGGAGGCAAGGTCATCGAGGTAAACAGCCTGATGGGCCCGGTGAAAGTTGCCCGCTCCGATATGAACGACGCCCCGCTGAAGGGCCGACCTGTCATAGCTCGGCACGTCGATTCGTTGCGAATGCAAGGGCAAGGTGGCGTTACTGAGCGGAACGCCGGTGGCGCGGCGTTCGGGGACACGGCTTGGAAGGCTGTCGGCGTAACGCATCAGTCGCCAAAGATAGCCGGAGTGAACGCAGTTTGGTCAAGCGAAGCTGGACCCGCAGCCCCCGATATCCCCGCAGTCAACAGGCGTTTAACCGGCCTGGTGAAATGCGCCACAGCGAGTGGCGTGCCGCGGCATGGAAGCGGGCGGTGTGCGTTTCACACCAGTCACGCGAGTCTCTGAGGGTTGGGGTAGTCGCTGTGCCCAGCTTGGAGCGATTAGGTCGGCTAACAATCGCTCGAAGGCGGGCAAACGGTCCATGGCCGGACTCAGCTGGCCACGGTTGCGCCGGCATGCCGTGACCGCGGCGTCGAACGACGTACCTTGGCAGCATGGACTCGCCGCAGGTCTGGCCGCCCGGGGCAACGGCGGGGCCGCGGGTGAAGCTGACCAACCCCGACAAGGTGCTCTACCCTCCGGCGGGTCGACGGCGAAAACCCGTCACCAAGGCCGAGGTCTTCGACTACTACACCAGCATCGCCGACGTGATGGTGCCGCACATCGCCGGGCGTGCCGCGACTCGCAAGCGCTGGCCCAACGGTGTGGACCAGCCGTCGTTCTTCGAGAAGCAGTTGGCCTCCTCAGCGCCTGACTGGCTGCCCCGGGCCAGCCTCGTGCACCACTCTGGAACGACGACCTATCCGATCATCGACAACGCCACCGCGCTGGCCTGGATCGCGCAGCAGGCCGCGCTGGAGGTGCACGTGCCGCAGTGGCGCTTCGTCGCCGAGTGGACCCGCAAGGGCGAGGAGCTAAAGCAAGGCCCCGCAACACGATTGGTGTTCGACCTCGACCCCGGCGAAGGTGTGACGCTGCGCCAGCTGACCGGCGTGGCGCGCGAGATCCGCGATCTGATGGCGGACATCGGGCTCACCACCTTCCCGCTCACCAGCGGCAGCAAGGGAATACATCTGTATGCCCCGCTGGAGAAGCCGGTGAGCAGCCAGGGCGCCGTGGTGTTGGCCAAACGCGTTGCCCAGCAACTGGAAAAAGCGATGCCGACGTTGGTCACGTCGACGATGACGAAGAGCCTGCGGGCGGGCAAGGTGTTCGTGGACTGGAGCCAGAACAACGAGTCGAAGACAACGATCGCACCGTACTCGCTGCGCGGCCGGGAGCAGCCGACCGTGGCCGCGCCGCGCAGCTGGGACGAACTCGACGACCCCAAGCTTCGCCACCTGCGCTACGACGAGGTGCTGGAGCGGGTGGCCCGCGACGGTGACCTGCTGGCGCCACTGGATGCCGATATCAACGTGGACCGGCTGACCAAATACCGCAGCATGCGGGACCCGTCGAAAACACCAGAGCCCGTGCCGAACGCCAGACCCGCTGCGGGGCAGAACAATACGTTCGTCATTCAGGAGCACCACGCCCGCCGGCTGCATTACGACTTCCGGCTGGAGCGCGACGGGGTCTTGGTGTCGTGGGCGGTGCCGAAGAACTTGCCGGAAACGACGTCGGTCAACCATCTCGCGGTGCACACCGAGGACCATCCGTTGGAGTACGCCACCTTCGAAGGCACCATCCCCAAAGGCGAGTACGGCGCGGGCAAGGTGATCATCTGGGATTCGGGCACCTACGACGCCGAGAAGTTCCGCGAAGACGAGGTCATCGTCAACCTGCACGGCAACCGGGTTTCCGGACGCTATGCGCTGATTCAGACCAACGGCGACCAGTGGCTGGCGCACCGGATGAAAGACCAGACGGTCTTGGAGTTCGACGAGCTGACTCCGATGCTGGCCACGGAAGGCTCGGTGGCGAACCTCAAAGCGGCCCAGTGGGCATTCGAGGGCAAGTGGGACGGCTACCGGCTGCTCATCGACGCCGACCACGGCCGGCTGCGGGTGCGGTCTCGGCGCGGGCGCGACGTCACCGGCGAGTACCCACAACTGCGTGCGCTGGCCGCCGATCTCGCCGACCACCATCTTGTGCTCGACGGAGAAGTCGTGGCGCTCGACGAATCCGGCGTGCCGAGTTTCTCCGAGATGCAAAACCGTGTCCGGGCCACCCGTATCGAGTTCTGGGCGTTCGACCTGCTTTATCTTGACGGGCGTTCGCTGCTGCGCGCCAAATACCGGGACCGGCGTCGTTTGCTGGAAACCCTGGCGGGCGCCGGCAATCTCATCGTGCCCGAGCTGCTGCCCGGCGACGGCGCAGCGGCGCTGGAACAGTCGCGCAAGCACGGCTGGGAGGGAGTCGTCGCCAAGAAACGTGACTCGACCTACCAGCCGGGCCGCCGCTCGATGTCGTGGATCAAGGACAAGCATTGGCGCACACAGGAAGTGGTCATCGGTGGCTGGCGAGCCGGCGAGGGCGGGCGCACCAGCGGCATCGGGTCACTGCTGATGGGCATCCCCGCGGACGGCGGGCTGCATTTCGCCGGACGGGTGGGGACCGGATTCACCGAGCGCGACCTGGCCGACCTCAAGAAGACCCTGGCGCCGCTGCAAACCGACCAATCACCGTTCATCGCAAGGCTTCCCACGAAGGATGCCAAGGGTGTGACGTTCGTGGAACCAAAGCTGGTAGGCGAGGTGCGCTACAGCGAGTGGACGTCGGATGATCGGCTGCGCCAACCGAGTTGGCGGGGGCTGCGGCCGGACAAGCAGCCGGGCGATGTGGTGCGAGAGGAGTGAGATCCTATGCGGTGGGTGACCTATCGGGGCGACGGCGGTGAGCGCACCGGGGTGCTTTCCGGTGACGAGATTCACTCGATGCCGGTGGGCGTGCGGCTGCTTGACCTGATCCAGCGCGGCGCCGATGGGCTGCGCGCGGCGGGCGAGGAAGCGTTGCGTACACCGGCCACGGCCCGTCTCGGCGAGGTGAGCCTCGCCGCGCCGATTCCGCGTCCGCCGTCGATCCGCGACTGCCTGTGCTTTTTGGATCACATGCGCAATTGCCAGCAGGCCGCCGGGGGCGGGCGGATCCTCAAAGACGTCTGGTATCGGATCCCCGCGTTCTACTTCGCCTGTCCGGCAACTGTTCTCGGGCCCTACGACGACGTACCCATTGCGCCCGGAAGTGCTTGGCAGGACTTCGAATTGGAGATCGGCGCGGTCATCGGACAAACCGGCAAAGACCTGTCGGTCGAACAAGCCGAAGCGGCGATCATCGGCTACACGATCTTCAACGACTGGTCCGCCCGTGATCTGCAGCGCCTGGAAGGTCAGCTGGGCATAGGCCAGGCCAAAGGAAAAGACGCCGGGGTCACCCTCGGGCCGTATCTGGTCACGGCCGACGAATTGGAGCCCTACCACCGCAACGGCAAGCTCAGCCTCGAGGTGACCGCGCTGGTCAACGACGCGGTCATCGGCTCGGGGTCCACCGAGGCGATGGACTGGAGTTTCGGTGAAGTCATCTCCTATGCATCGCGTGGAGTGACGCTGATGCCCGGTGACGTGTTCGGGTCGGGCACCGTGCCCACCTGCACGCTCGTCGAGCATCTCGCCGACCCGCAATCGTTCCCGGGCTGGCTGCGCGACGGCGACGTCGTCACCCTGCGGGTCAACGGCCTCGGTGAAATCCGCCAAACCGTGCGCGCCACACCGGCGCCCCACCGGTTGGCGCCGCGACCGAACCCGGACGTCGAACCAGACAAGCCGCGCGTTAACCGGGCACCGGCAAAAGCGCCCTACACCCGTGGGCTGCACCAGGTCGCCGACCAGGTGTGGGCCTGGACGCTGCCGGATGGCGGATACGGCCGGAGCAACGCCGGGCTTATCGCCGGCGATGGCGCGTCGCTGCTGGTGGACACGCTGTTCGACCTGCCGCTGAGCCGCGAAATGCTGACCGCGATGCGACCCATCACCGACCGCGCGCCGATCACCGACGCGCTGATCACCCACTCCAACGGCGACCACACCCACGGCAACCAGCTGCTGGACGCATCCGTGCGCATCATCGCCGCCAAGGGCACCGCCGAGGAGATCGCGCACGGCATGCCACCCGAGATGTTCGCGATGATCCAGACCGCCGATTTCGGTCCGGTAGCGACCCGCTATGCGCGAGACCGCTTCGGGCCCTTCGACTTCAGCGGGATCACCGTCCGCAACGCCGACCAGACCTTCGACGACGAGCTCACCATCGACGTCGGCGGCCGCGAAGTCCGCCTGCTGGACCTGGGTCCAGCCCATACCGCCGCCGACTCGGTGGTGCATGTGCCCGACGCCGGTGTGCTGTTCGCCGGGGATCTGCTGTTCATCGGCTGCACTCCGATCGTGTGGGCCGGCCCGATTGCCAACTGGGTCAAGGCGTGTGAGGCGATGTTGGCGCTGGGCGTCGAGACTGTCGTGCCCGGTCATGGCCCTGTCACCGGCCCGGAGGGGATCCGCGCGGTGCAGGGGTACCTCATCCACATCACCGAGCAAGCCGACGCCGCCTACCGCAAGGGGCTGTCGTTCGCCGAGGCCGCCGACACCATCGACCTCGGCGAGTACGCCGACTGGTTGGACGCCGAACGCGTCGTCGCCAACGTGTATCGGCGCTACCGCGAACTCGACCCTGACACACCGCAGCTGGAGCCGACGGCACTTCTGGTCCTGCAGGCCGATTGGTTGGCCAAGCACAGCTGAAGCGCCGGCAGGCTTGCGCTCGATGCCCCGAGTCTGCGGCACGCCAAGGAAATCGAGAACCGCACACAGATCATCAGTGGCTTCACCAACAACCCGGTGGAGGCCGCCAAAGCGCACCAGGAAAAACGCGCTCCGAGATGGGATCCATTGTGATGGCTAGACTTCCGGCGGTGACCCGCTGTGCCCGGCTTCGCCGCGCTTGCGATCGCCTCTAGACCTTCGCGATCACATTCTCGGCGAACGTCTCCAGGTTGCGAAGCTTGGCCTCCAACGGCTCGGGGTCGGGTCCTTTGCTGTAGGGCACACGAAAGCCCACGATCACGTCGGTGACGCCGTTGTCCTCCAGGCGCTTGACGCCCTCGGGGGTGAACCCGTCGGCGGAGATCACATGGATCTCGAACGGGCCGCTGCGACCTTCTTCCTCCCGGTACCGCTTGAGCCGTTCGATCAGCCGGTCGAGTTCGCCTGGGTTGCCGCCCCCGTGCATCCATCCGTCCGCGCGGGCCGCGCGGCGCAACGCGGCATCGGCGTGCCCACCAATGAGGATCGGAATCGGCTTGGTGGGCGCGGGGGTCATCTTCGTCTTGGGGATGTCATAGAACTCGCCGTGGAACTCGAAATAATCGCCGGTGGTCAGCCCGCGCACGATTTCGATGCATTCGTCAATTCGCTTGCCGCGCTTGGCGAATGGCACACCCAACAGCTCGTAGTCTTCTGGCCATGGGCTGGTACCGACGCCCAGGCCGATCCGGTTGCCGATCAACGCCGCCAGTGAACCGGCCTGCTTGGCCACCAGCGCCGGAGGCCGGATAGGCAGTTTGAGCACGAAGAAGTTGAACCTCAGCGTGGTCGTCACCGCGCCGAGGGCGGCAGCCAGCACAAACGCCTCGATGAACGGTTTGCCGTCCAGGAACTCGCGGCTGCCGTCGGGCGTGTAGGGATATTTCGCGTCGGACTCGAATGGGTAGGCCAGGCTATCCGGAATCGTCATAGCGGAGTAGCCGGCCGCTTCGGCGGCCTTGGCCAGCGGGACATAAAACGCCGGGTCCGTCATCGCCTCTGCGTAGCTGAACCGCACCACCGCCTCCTCGATTCCACATGCCGACGACGACCCACAGACTAGAACGCGTTCCAAATTGACGAACACGTGGCGGAACAGCCGAATCGCACTACCCTTAAGGGTGCGACTGGCGCTTTGGGCGTCAGAAGAAATGGGTGCCCGCATGCAATACCGGAAAACAAACCCCGCGTCTCCGTCGCCGCTTTCGACAGAAGCGCCTGCGATCACGACTGACTGCCGGACCGGATTCGTCCTCGAAGTCGCCGAGTTGGTGTGCCACTTGCAAGACGAACACGCCACCGACGTCGACGCGGTGCTCGGCGAGTTGACTCACAGTGCGCTAAAGTTCCTGCCCGGTGCCCAGTGTGCCGGCATCACAATCGCCTCCAGCAACGGCAAAGTGCGAACAGTAGGCGCTACTGACCGCTTTCCTGCGCTGCTCGACGAAATACAGCAGCGTCACTGCGAGGGACCGTGCCTATCGGCTGCCTGGGAGCAACACATCATCCGTATCGACGACATGGCGGCCGAGCAGCGCTGGCCGGAGTACTGCCGCGGCGCCATCGACGAAACCCCGATTCGGTCGGTCCTGGCGTTCCAGTTGTTCGCCGACCACCGGACGATGGGTGCGCTGAACTTCTACGCCGAACAGCCGAATGCCTTCGACCACGACGCCGTCGAACTGGGCTTGATCCTTGCCACCCATACCGCACTTGCCTGGAGCATGGTGCGCCGCGACGAACAGTTTCGCAGCGCGCTGGCTTCCCGCGACATCATCGGCCAAGCCAAGGGCATGCTCATGGAGCGGTTCAAGATCGACGCGTTGCAGGCATTTGAACTGCTCAAGCGGTTGTCGCAGAGTTCGAATACACCGCTGGCGGCGGTGGCCCGCCAACTAGTCGAGGCTGAACAGCGCGGTGGCTGATGACCGCGACACGGCAGGACGCACCCGAACCTGACTCCGCCGAGACCCGCGCTGAGCGGGCCCGGCTAAGGGCCAGCGAACTGCAGCAGCGCAGAGCCGAACTCGCCGCCGGCTTGCCCACCAGCGTCGCGATGGCCGAGCATGCCCGCCTGCGCGCCGAGGAGTCGCTGCAGCGAGCCAGAGAGGCGCACAAGGCCGCCGCCGCACGACACCTCGAAGCCAGCGCGGCACACCGACGCGCTGCCGCCGCTCACGAGGAAGCGGCGATACTTGCCGGTGACATCGAGGCAGAGGTCCATCAAGACGCGGCCGCAGCGCACCGCTCGGCCGCAGCAATGCACGACGACGCCGCCGACAGCCAGACAAAGCAATCCGGTTAAGCCAGTGGCGGGCCGAATTCTCAGCCCTGAGGCTCCATCAAGAGAAGCGCACCGTTGACGCCGCCCTCTGCCGGAGATTGAAAACCCGTACACGTCACCCGCACCCGAATGGGACGGCCGCGCCGGTTGACGGCGTCGAGGACTGTCTCGCCTGGGTTTTGCGGGTCGACGAACGCGTTGCCGATCAGCGGGCGGACTTCCTCCACCGGCAGCCCGATGTCGAGACCGGCAAGCGCCTGGCCCACTGTTTCATCGGAGCGCATACCCCACAGTTCTTCGCAGCCGCGGTTCCACACCACCACCCGCATCTCCCGATCGACCACCACCATGCCGAAATGGATCGAGTTGATCAGCGAATCCATGAACGTCCGGGCGTCCTCGAGTTCGACGCTGCGCTCGCGCAGCTCGTCGTTGATGGTGTGCAGCTCGTCGTTTGTCGACTGCAGCTCCTCGTTCATCGTCTCGAGTTCTTCGTTGGTCGACTGCAGTTCTTCGTTGGTGGTTTCTAATTCCTCCACGGTCGACTGCAGTTCTTCGTTGGTGGTCTCGAGTTCTTCGTTGGTGGACTGCAATTCTTCGTAGGCCGCCTCGAGTTGGCGGTTGGTCTCGACCACCTTGTCCAGCAGCGCGCGGGTCGCGGTGACGTCGAAGAAGACGATCGATATCCCCAGTAGCCTGTTTTCGGCGTCGACGAGCGGGTTCACGTGAATCTCGAACCACACGGTTTCCGCGCCGGGGCGTTGCCATTTGACGTCGGGGATCCGAGTGGATCGGCGGTCCACCTTGGCTTGCTCGACGTACGCGCGCAGCTCGACCGGCCGATACGAGACTTCGAGGTCACGCAGCAGGCGGCCGATGTCGCGCGCCGAGAGCCCGAACATCGTCTCCGCTTGTTGGTTGATCATCGCCACGGTGTCTTCACCGGTGACTACGATCTGGGCGACCGGGCTGGCGCGAAAAGCCAAGTCGCGCACAGTGTTTGGGCCGGAAAGATCGCCGCGCCGGTCATACATCGTGGCCGCGGGGTCATAGCGGTCCACGCCGACATGCGACCCGGCCGCCTTGCGAAAGACTCGGTGCTTGAGGTTCAGCGGCGTGAACCGATCACTGTGGTTCAGCAGCATCTCGGCATGGCCGAGAAACAGTATGCCCTGATGAGAGAGCGCAAAGTGCAGGCGCGTCAACACGTTTCGCTGGGTTTCGGCATTCATGTACATCAGAGTGTTGCGGCACACCAGCAGATCGACTCGCGAGATGGGGGCATCCTTGACGAGGTCGTTGCGACCGAAGATCACCCCACGCCGCAGATCCTTGCGGAAGATGTAGCGGCCGTTGAGGTGTTCGAAGTAGCGCTCCAGCAGCTCCCCCGGCACCGACTCGATCGCTTTGGCGTCGTAGGTGGCGCCACGCGCCTCGCTGAGCGCATCCTCGTCGACGTCGGTCGCGTAGATCTTAACCCGGTCCCGGAATCCGTCGGGGCCGATGGCCTCGGCCAGCAGCATGGCCAGGGTGTAGGCCTCTTGTCCCGAGGCGCACCCGGCGCTCCAGACCCGGATCGGGTCATCAGGCCCGCGTTCGGCCAGGATGCGCGGAATGACGTCGGCTGAGACGTATTCCCACGCGCCCGGGTCACGGAAGAAGTCGGTGACGTTGATCAGGATGGTGTTGAACAGGGCCGAGAACTCGTCGGAACTGGCTTGCAGCACGTCGAGGTACTGCTCGAAGCTGGAATAGCCGGCCTGTTCCATGCGGTGGCGAACGCGTCGCATCAGCGTCGTGCGTTTGTACCCGGTGAAATCGAACCCGCGGGCGTCCCGCAAGTACCGCAGCAGCGCCTCAAATGATTCGTCTGGCTTGGTGTTCATATCGTTCCGTCTGCCGACAACCTGTCGCAAACTTGAACACTATCGCGGTCAGAGTTGGTTTTCGGGGCCAACGACAGCCCACACCGTCTTTCCGGAGGGCATCGGTGTGCTGCCCCAGGCTCGGGATACCGCGGCCACAATCGCCAAACCGTGCACGGCGCGCCCGTGCAGTGAATCCTCGGAACGCACCGCCGGAGCAGGGCTGTTGTCCTGGACCGCCACGCTGACCGTCGTACCGTCGCTTTCGAGCACTACCACCGGGGCACTGGCCGTGTGCTGCAGCACGTTTTCGACGAACACGTTGACGATCACGGTCGCCACCGGGATGAGGGCGGATTGCGACCAGGCGCCCAGCCACTCGGCGACAAGTTCGCGTGCCTGCCGCAGGCTTGTCGCCAACCCAGGCAACTCTGCACGAGTCCGGCGCCGGTTGAATCGATCGCTGTCAGCGGCCGCCTCCAGCGCGGCGTCGATCGTCGCATACACCGGCACATATCGCGCGACACCGCCGCGCGCGATGGTCCTGCGTCCCCGCGCATGCCCGCACACCAACATGATCGGGACATCCGGCCAGGTGCTGACATGCCAGCGTGCGCTAGTGAAAACCGACCAGGCCGACGACGCTGGGACGTCGAGCATGGTGACGTCGACGATGACAGCACGCGGCTCGTCCAGTGCGGCCTTGATGACGGTGTCGCGCAGCTTCAAGTAGGTCGAACTGTTTAACACGCCGTCAACAGTGAGCAGCCGCACCTCCGCGATCCTCGCCGCGTAGATCGTCAGCTGGCTGGTCGGCCTACTCACCAGGCGTGCCCTGTTTTCCGTAGGCCTCGGTCAGCCGGCTGCCCAGTACCGACATCGCATGCTCCGCCTCGTCGGCGAGCGCGTGGTAGCGCTCGCTCAACATCCCGGGCGTGACTTGGTCGGCCAAGCGGCGAGAAAGCTTGGCTTTCTCCTGCAGGCTGCGCACTGCGATCCACAGCGCGTCCTCGACCTCCTCGTCTCGGGCGCGCAGCAACGCGTCAGCTGTCCACGCGTGGCCGACCTGACAGCGGTAATTGCCGTCGCTGACGGCGACCAACGACCCGTTGCAGTCCGGGCAGGTATAGCCCGAAGGCGGGCCCAGCTTCTCGGTGTCGAAATCGGTTGAGAACCGTCGCGCCATCGCGATTCGGTTCTCCAGCTCCATACGCGCGTCGGGCTCCATCTCGTGTCCCTCGAATTCTCGATCTGCCAGTTGCTTGAGCAGACCTCCAACCTCGGGCGCCGACACCTCGGTGTCGATTACGCCCGCATCGATCGCGTTCTGCGGCATGGCCGAAAACAGCGCGTCGGAAGGCGATTGTGCAATCGTCGTGCCGCCCCGCGACCGGATGGCCGCCGATCCCAGCACGCCGTCGTCGAGCACACCGGAGAGCAGCACCCCGACCGCCCGCGGTCCATAACCCAGCGCCACCGACCGGAATAACGCGTTGATGGCGGGTCGGTGCCCGTTCTCGGTGGGGCCGTCCGACAGGACGATCCGGTGGTCCTTCACCAGCAGATGACGGTTCGGGATCGCGACGTGGATGGTGCCGTGCTCCAGCGGCGCGCCATGCTCGGCGGTCACGGCCGGCAGTGGACCGTTGCGGTCGATGATGCGGGCCAGGACGCTCGGTGCGCCGGCCGGCATGTGCAGGACAACCAAAACGGCACACAGCAGATCCGGCGGCAAGCCGGATGCGAACTGGGTGAGCGCCTCGACCCCGCCCGCCGATGCACCAACCGCAACTACATTGCGTGCGCTGCCTTCTTCTGCCATTGCGCTCGCCATCGCCTGGTGATTACCCACCGGTGCGTGCAGGCAACCTGTGTTCGGAACGTGCCATCAAAACTAGCTCAGATTCCGAGAGCCGAAAAGATGTGGACCGCGCTTCGCGATGGTTGCGCTCGGGCGGCTAGCCGGTTTACGGCTGGGAACCGGTGAGTTCGACACTGTCGAGTGTGAACGGCGGTGGTCCCACGCCGGCAATGGTGTGGGTGCCTTGGGGCGTTTCTTCGATGATGCGCGCCGGGGCGCTGCGCTTACCCACGCTCAGTGTCACCGCTCGCGCCTGCTTGAGAAGGTCCGTCGGCAGATTGTCGAAAAGCGTTCCCTGCCAATGGTATTGGCCGTCGATCGGCTCGACGTAGCCAGTCAGCCGGACCCGCACCTGACGAGAGGAGCCGGCGATGCTCAGCGTTGCCGGCCCGTCGTAGGTGTCGTCTTCCACACCGGCGCTTGACGACAGCTCGCACGCGGAGGTCGGGCGGTGTTGCTTTGGGGGCCGCAGGTGCACGCGTTCGTTGAACACCTGTTGAGTACTGTGGCGCACCTCGATTCGCGTGCTGGCCCTGCGTGTCATCCACTTCAGGCATCTGGTGATGTAGCGCAGTTGTGCTGCGTCATCGGGCCCGGTGATCACGAAGTAGTTGGGAAAACGGTGCACGGCAACACCGAGGTAGGGCTCCATGCCGTCGCGCCAGGCCTGCCGGATCGTCATGCCGGCAGCGCCGACCAACGTGTCATCGGCGACGTGATCGGCGAGGCAAAAACCTGTGCCGTAGATGATTGCGTCGACATCATGGTGCTCGCCGTCGCAGGTGCGGATGCCCTCGGAGGTGACGGTGTCGATGGCCGAGCGCACCAGTTCAGGCCGCCTCGGCGCAGCGGCACGCTGCATGGGCTCTGCGTGGCGACGCAGCCAGCGCTTAGCTCGTGCGGTGGGTCCGAGCAGAATCGGGATGAACCGGCGCGGCGGATAGGCGAACACCTTGACCGACGCCCCCGACGCGACGAGCCGATCGATTTCTCGGCCGGCAGTGCTGTCTGCGCCGACGACCGCGACGCGTTTGCCGGCTGGATCGAAATCGTGGTCGGGTGCCGCCGAATGAAACCACACACCTCGAAACTCGTTCGGTCCCAAGGTGTTCGGGAACCACGGCACGAACAGCCGACTGTAGGTGATCACGACGTGGGCGCGGTGGACCTCACCGCCGCTGGTGGTCACTCGCCAGGTGTCGGAGTCGTCGTCGAAGACCGAGCTGACGACTTCATTCGCCAAGCCGGTGTTGCCTGCCTCGGTTAGTGCGGTCAGTGCGAACTCTGCTGCCGCTCCCGCGCCGATGACGACGACGTCGTGCCGCGGCTCAGCGGGATCAGCCGACTGCGTCACAGAAACCCGCTGCGCCTCCACTGGCGGCGCGCGATCGGCCCCATCAAGCCGACCTCGGCCAAAAACGCCGCCAGCGGAGCAAACCCACTGATCTGAACTTCGTGCCGGTGGGCGCTGCTCAGCACCGTGCGTCGCGCCTCTCGCACGTTCAGACCCGCACGCGCATACGGGATCGGATTGCTGAACAGGTAGCGGAAGAACAGCCCGCCGAGACCGTTGATGTTGGCGATGAACCATCTGTTGAGCCGCGGCATCTCGGCCACCCGCTTGCGCAGCCCGTCACGCGCGAACTGGATGTGGCGAGCCTCTTCGGTGACGTGGATTCGCATCAGCCGCTGAACCATTGGCTGCAGCTCGGGGTCGTCCATCATCTGCCGCTGCAAGGAATCGAAGATCTCCTCGCCGATCAGCGCGGCCACCCACAGCATCGCGCCGCGAAACGCCAGCGGCAGCGCGTTGATGATGATCCGGTGGTAGAGCCGCGGGCGCACCGGCTTGGCCCCGACCCGCTCGATGGCCTTGCCGAACATGACCATGTGACGGGTTTCGTCACCGAGCTCAGTCAGCGCGTAATGCGACTCCCGGGCGGTCGGATCCTCGTGCATGAGCTTGCGCAGCAGAGCCTGGTTGAGGATGTTCTCGAACCAGATACCGGCCGAGAGCGTGTTGACGAACTCCTGGCGGGACAGTTCGATGCGCTGCGCGCGAGACATCTGGTCCCACATCGGGGTTCCGTACAAGGAGACGACCTTGGGCGGCAGGTAGAACTTGTCCGGGTCGAGCGGCGCGTCCCAGTCGATGTCGACGACCGGCGCGTAGGACTTCTTGACCGATCCCTTCAGCAAGCGCTCGGAGAACTCTTCGCGACTGGGCCCGGTCGGCTTCACCGGAGTGGTCATAGCGCCGCTCCTTCGTCGATGTCGTTGTCTCGACGGTAGGAATCATCTACCCAACATGTCAATACCCTTGGTACCGGATACCTCAGGTTCCGGCTGGCTGCTGGCGGCCCTTGTGCGCTCGCCCGATGTGTTCTTCGGCGCGCATTCGCTCGACCATGTGCGGGTAGTGCAATTCGAAGGCCGGGCGGTTCGACCGGATCCTCGGCAGTTCGGTGAAGTTGTGCCGCGGCGGCGGGCAACTGGTGGCCCACTCCAGCGAGTTGCCGTACCCCCATGGGTCGTCGACGGTGACCGGTTCTCCGTATCGGTAGCTGCGGAAGACGTTCCACACGAACGGGATCATCGAGACGCCGAGGATGAACGCCCCGACCGTGGAGACGATGTTGAGCGGCTGAAAACCGTCGCTCGGCAGGTAGTCGGCGTAGCGGCGCGGCATGCCTTGGTCACCCAACCAGTGCTGAACCAAGAACGTGGTGTGGAAACCGATGAGCGTCAGCCAGAAGTGCAGCTTGCCCAGGCGTTCGTCGAGCAGCCGGCCGGTCATCTTCGGGAACCAGAAGTAGACCCCGGCGAACGTGGAGAAGACGATCGTGCCGAACAGCACGTAGTGGAAGTGGGCGACCACGAAGTAGGTGTCGGTGACGTGGAAGTCCAGTGGCGGGCTGGCCAGGATCACACCGGTCAGACCACCCAGCAAGAAAGTTACGAGAAAGCCGATCGAGAACAGCATCGGCGTCTCAAACGTCAACTGGCCCTTCCACATGGTGCCGGTCCAGTTGAAGAACTTGATGCCCGTCGGCACCGCGATCAGGTAAGTCATGAACGAAAAGAACGGCAGCAGAACGGCTCCGGTGGCGAACATGTGGTGGGCCCACACCGCGGCGGAAAGCCCCGTGATGGCCCATGTTGCATAGACCAGCGTGGTGTAGCCGAAGACCGGTTTGCGGGAGAACACCGGCAGGATCTCGGTGACGATGCCGAAGAACGGCAGCGCGACGATGTAGACCTCGGGGTGGCCGAAGAACCAGAACAGGTGCTGCCACAAGATGGGCCCGCCGTTGGCTGCGTCGTAGACGTGGGCTCCCAGGTGCCGGTCGGCGGCGAGCCCGAACAGTGCCGCCGTCAGAATCGGGAAGGCCAGAAAGACCAGGACACTGGTCGCCACGATGTTCCAGGTGAAGATCGGCAGGCGGAACATCGTCATACCGGGCGCGCGCATGCAGATCACGGTGGTGACCATGTTGACCGCCGACAGTATCGTCCCGAAACCGGACAGGATCAGTCCCACGATCCACAGGTCGGCGCCGGCGCCTGCCGAGTGGATGGCGTCGGATAGCGGCGTATAGGCGGTCCACCCGAAGTCGGCGGGCCCGGTCGGGGTGATGAAACCGGCCAGAACGACGAGCCCGCCGAAAAGGAAGAGCCAGTAGGAAAAGGCGTTGAGCCGCGGAAAGGCGACGTCTGGTGCGCCGATCTGCAGCGGCAGCGCGACATTGGCGAAGCCGAACACGACCGGGGTCGCATACAGCAGCAACATGATCGTGCCGTGGATGGTGAACAGCTGGTTGTACTGCTCGTTGGACAAGAACTGCAGCCCCGGCGCGGCCAGTTCGGCCCGCATGAGCAGAGCCATCAGACCGGCCGTGAAGAAGAACGCGAACGCCGTGGCAAGGTACATCTGGCCGATCAGCTTGTGATCCGTCGTCGTGACGAGGTTCCAGACGAGCTGGCCGCGGGTTCGGCGAGGATGTGGATAGGGCCTATGGGCAGTCAGGGTTTGTACAGGGCCCGCTTCGGTGACCATATTTCCTCCCCTCACCAGCGCGCTGGGGAGCGACCCGCACTCGGGCCGAGATTACCCCGAAGCGATGCGCCGAAACACCGAGTCCAAACACCAGAAGGGACGACATGACCGGTCGGCATATCCACGTCATCGGCATCGGGGCCGGGGACCCCGACTACGTCACCGTCCAAGCCGTCGAGGCACTCAACGACGCCCAGGTGTTCTTCGCGATGGGCAAGGGTGAGGCCAAAAGCGATCTGGTGGCACTGCGCCGCGAGATCTGCGCGCGGTTCATCCGCGAGCCGGGCTACCGGTTTGTCGAACTAGCGGACCCGCCGCGGGCACGAAGTGCCGATTATCGAGAGGCGGTGTCGGACTGGCATGCGGCGCGCGCACGGGTCTGGGCTACCGCGATTGCTGCCGAGCTTGAACCCGGGGGCGTCGGTGCCTTCCTGGCCTGGGGCGACCCGTCGCTGTATGACAGCACGTTGCGCATCCTGGAGGCGGTGGCCGCCGAGATCGACATCAGCTATGACGTGATCCCGGGCATCACCGCGGTGCAGGCGCTGACCGCCCGCCATCGCATTCCGTTGAACGAGGTGGGCGAACCGGTTCTGATCACCACCGGCCGGCAGCTTCGCGCGCATGGGTTCTCGGGTTCGGCGGTGGTCATGCTCGACGGGGAGTGCTCGTTTCACTTGTGTGCGCCCGATACCCGGATTTGGTGGGGCGCCTACCTGGGCACCGACGACGAACTGCTGGTATCCGGCACGGTCGGCGAGGTGGGGGAGTGGATCGCCTCGCTGCGTGCCGACGCCCGCGCCCGGCACGGCTGGATCATGGACACCTATTTATTGCGCGCCGCCGATTGAGGATTGGCGGTTATGGCGACGGTTTTGGCGGTCGGTTTGACGCCGAGCCTGTAGCCGGCGTGTGGCCTAATCGGTCTTTCCTGCGCCCATTACAGGGTCGGCGAAATAGCTGCGCTGGCAGGATCTGACGCCATGGGCCCTTTTCTCCTCCGTGCCGCCTTCACCGGATTCGCGCTGTGGGTGGTCACGCTGTTTGTCCCTGGCATCAGCTTTGTCGGCGGCGACAACCGGTTGGAGAGGGTCGGCATCATCTTCGTGGTCGCGGTGATCTTTGGTCTGGTCAACGCTTTCATCAAACCGATCGTGCAAATCCTGTCGATCCCGCTCTACATCCTCACGCTGGGCCTGTTTCACGTGGTGATCAACGCGTTGATGTTGTGGATCACGGCCTGGATCACCCGCCACACGACTCATTGGGGCCTGCATATCGACCACTTCTGGTGGACCGCGATTTGGGCTGCGATCGTGTTGTCGATCGTGAGCTGGCTGTTGTCGCTGGCGGCACGCGACGTCAGCCGCGCCCGCAGGTGACGGGCACACTGGATAGGTGCCTGAACTCCCGGAAGTCGAAGCGCTGGCCGACCATCTGCGCCGCCATGCGGTCGGTATGAGGATCGGCCGCATCGACGTTGCAGCGTTTTCGGTGCTCAAGACCTTCGATCCGCCGATCACCGCGCTGCACGGCCAGACGGTCACGGGAGCCGAGCGGTGCGGCAAATACCTCGGTGTGCGGGCCGCAGAGCTGTTGTTGTTCACGCACCTGTCGCGGGCCGGCTGGCTACGGTGGTCCGACAACTTGCCGGCTGCGCCGCTGCGCCCGGGTAAAGGGCCGATCGCTTTGCGTGTCCACTTGGGCACACCGGGCCAGGCGCCCGGCTTTGATCTGACCGAGGCTGGCACGCAGAAGCGGCTGGCGGTGTGGCTGGTCGACGATGCGGCGAAGGTGCCGGGCATCGCGGCGCTGGGTCCCGATGCGCTGGAGGTCAGCCCCGACCAGCTGGCTGGTCTTTTGGCCGGGGAGAGCGGGCGGATCAAGACGGTGCTGACCGACCAGAAGGTGATCGCCGGTATCGGCAACGCCTACAGCGACGAAATCCTGCACGTCGCTCAGATTTCGCCGTTCGCCACCGCCGCGAAACTGTCGCGCGACCAGGTCGTTGCGCTGCACGACGCGATGATGTCCGTGCTCACTGACGCTGTCACTCGCTCGGTCGGTCAACAGGCCGCCACGTTGAAGGGCGAAAAGCGCTCCGGACTGCGGGTGCACGCCCGCACCGGTCTGCCCTGCCCGGTCTGCGGCGACACCGTGCGCGAGGTGTCGTTCGCCGACAAGTCGTTCCAGTACTGCCCGACCTGCCAGACCGGCGGCAAGGTGCTGGCCGACCGGCGGATGTCACGGCTGCTCAAGTAGCCTGCCCAGGTGACTCGACAGAAGATCCTCATCACCGGCGCCAGCTCGGGGCTCGGCGCCGGAATGGCGCGGCAATTCGCCGCCAAAGGCCGCGACCTGGCGCTATGCGCTCGTCGCACCGACCGGCTCGACGAGCTGAAAGACGAACTGACACAACAATATCCGGGTATCACGGTGGCAGTCGCCGAGTTGGATGTCAACGACCACGAGCAGGTGCCGAAAGTGTTCGCCGAACTTTCCGACACGCTCGGCGGACTCGACCGGATCATCGTCAACGCCGGCATCGGCAAGGGCGCGCCGTTGGGTTCGGGCAAGCTGTGGGCCAACAAAGCGACGATCGAAACCAACCTGGTGGCGGGCTTGGTGCAGATCGAAACCGCGCTGGAAATGTTCAAGCAGGCCGGGTCGGGGCATTTGGTGCTGATCTCCTCCGTGCTCGGCGCCAAGGGGGTGCCGGGCGTCAAGGCGGCGTATGCCGCCAGCAAAGCCGGTATCCGGTCGCTGGGAGAATCGCTGCGCGCCGAATACCGCAGCGGCCCGATCAAGGTGTCGGTGATCGAGCCCGGCTACATCGAGTCGGAGATGACCGCGAAATCCGCATCGACGCTGTTCATGGTAGACAACCAAACCGGTGTCAACGCGTTGGTGGGCGCCATCGAGCGTGAGCCGGGCCGCGCCGCGGTGCCGTGGTGGCCCTGGGCGCCGATGGTCCAGTTGATGAGGGTATTGCCTCCGCCGCTGATGAAATACTTCGCGTAACCCTGGCGCGAGCGGGCGTTTTTGTGCACGACGCGCCGCAGAAGTCTGTGCAAGTGCGCCCGCTCGCGAAAGGGAACTAGGCGCTGCGGCCCCTTTCGGCGCGGTAGCGGCGTACCAGCGCGTCGGTGGAGCTGTCGGACTGCTTGTCCGGTGAGGCCTCCTCGCTGATCACCGGGAGCAGCTCCTTGGCCTGCGTCTTGCCCAGCTCCACACCCCACTGGTCGAACGAGTCGATGCCCCACACCACACCCTCGGTGAACACCTGGTGCTCGTAGAGCGCGATCAGCTGCCCCAGCACCGACGGGGTTAGCCGGGTCGCCAGAATCGACGTGGTGGGCCGGTTGCCCGGCATCACCTTGTGCGGCACCACGTCTGCGGGCGTGCCCTCGGCGGCGATCTCCTCCGCGGTCTTGCCGAACGCCAGCACTTGGGTCTGGGCGAAGAAGTTGCTCATCAGCAGGTCGTGCATGCTGCCCTTGCCGTCTGCGTCCGGCAGGTCGTCGAGCGGCTGCGAAAAGCCGATGAAATCGGCCGGTATCAGCCGAGTGCCCTGATGGAGCAACTGGTAGAAGGCGTGCTGGCCGTTGGTTCCCGGCTCGCCCCAATAGATTTCACCGGTGTCCGTGGTGACGGGTGTGCCGTCGGCGCGCACCGACTTGCCGTTGGATTCCATGGTCAGCTGTTGCAGGTAGGCGGCGAAGCGCGCCATGTCGTTGGCGTAGGGCAGCACCGCTCGTGATTGTGCGCCAAAGAAATTGGAGTACCACAGCTCGATCAGGCCAAGCAGCGCAGGCGCGTTGGACTCTAGCGGCGCGGTCTTGAAGTGCTCGTCGACGATATGGAAGCCGGACAGGAAGTCCGCAAACCGTTCTCGGCCAATGGCAGCCATCACCGACAGCCCGATCGCCGAGTCCACCGAATAGCGGCCGCCGACCCAATCCCAGAAGCCGAACATGTTGGCGGTGTCGATGCCGAAATCCGCCACCCGTTCCTTGTTGGTGGAGACCGCGACGAAATGCTTGGCCACCGCGTCGTCGCCGAGCGCATCGGTCAGCCAACGTCGGGCCGCAGTCGCGTTGGTGAGTGTCTCCAGAGTCGAGAATGTCTTGGACGAGACGATGAAAAGCGTTGTGGCAGGGTCCAAGTCGGCCAGTTTCGCGGTCAAGTCGGCGGGATCGACGTTCGAGACGAACCGCGCCGAGATGCCGGCGTCGACGTAGTGGCGCAGTGCCTGATACACCATCACGGGACCCAGGTCCGAACCGCCGATTCCGATGTTGATCACGGTGCTGATCCGTTTTCCGGTGGCCCCGGTCCATTCGCCGCTGCGTAGACGATCGGTGAAATCACCCATCCTGTCCAGCACCGCGTGGACGTCCTCCACGACGTTCTGCCCGTCGACGACTAGCCCGGCATCTCGCGGCAGCCGCAGCGCGGTGTGCAGCACCGCGCGGTCCTCCGAGGTGTTGATGTGCTTACCGGCGAACATCTCGTCGCGACGCTGTTCCAGGTTGGCCGCCCTCGCCAGGTCGGTCAGCAGTGTGAGCGTCTCGCGGGTGATGCGGTGTTTGCTGTAGTCGATGTATAGATCGCCGACAGTGACAGTGAACTCGCGTCCACGGCCCGGATCGTCGGCGAACAGCTGGCGCAGGTGGGTGTCTTTGATCTCGTCGTGATGCCTGCGCAGGGCATGCCATGCCTCGGTGGCTGTGATGTCAGGAATCTGTTGGACGGAGGTCATGCTTTCCGACGATAGTCACGCCAGACAGATCAGGCCGATGAGTGGGCCCCGAGCCCCAGGTGGGTAGCCAGGCCGGGGTCGTCCATCCGCTGTGCATCCAGGGCGGAAAAATCGCCAAGGTGCCGCCGCCACCGCACGCTCGAAACCGCCAGCGCACGGTCAACACCGTCAGCGCACACTCGAAATCCTGGATGCACAACGATCCCGCGGCCTGACCGGGCGTGATCAGTGTCCGAGCCGGCCCCGGCCCATCCGCAGCAGCAGCATCGCCAGGTCCTTGCCGTCGGGACCGAGTTCGCTGTAGCGCTCGATGACCTTCATTTCGCGACTGTGTACCAGCCGGGTGCCGCCTGACGCCATCCGGCGTTTACCGATTTCTCTGGAGACCTCGGTGCGGCGTTTGACTGCGGCCAGGATCTCGGCGTCGAGGCGGTCGATCTCTTGGCGCAGCTCGTCAATGTCTGGAAGCTCTTCGGTTTCCATGGGTTTCGTCTCCGAATTCTCGTTGTGTGGGGAATCTGCTCTCATCCGGTATCGGGCCTCACACAACCGACGAGCCCCGGATCCGGACGCGAACCACGGGGCTCTGGGAAGCAGCTAAGCCACGGGCACCGCTGTGGAGTACCCGTAGAAAAATCGGTGACGCGCATGCGTCACGATCGTCGACCAAGCTGCGCTTCGAGCACGGGTCGAGTGTAGCCACTATCGGTCGCGCCAACGCAAAAACTGTCGGCCAACGGCGGTAAGTTTGGACGGATATGACCATTCGCGTGACCGACGCCCGGCCAGCCCCGGAGGCAGAGCAGCTCCTCGACGGCCTCAACCCGCAGCAGCGCCAAGCCGTGCTGCATGAGGGCTCGCCGCTGCTGATCGTCGCCGGTGCCGGCTCGGGAAAAACGGCGGTGCTGACCCGCCGCATCGCTTACCTGATGGCTGCGCGCGATGTCGGCGTCGGGCAGATATTGGCCATCACCTTCACCAACAAGGCCGCCGCGGAGATGCGCGACCGCGTGGTGCAGCTGGTCGGCCCGCGCGCCCGCAGCATGTGGGTGTCGACATTTCACTCGATGTGCGTGCGGATCCTGCGCAACCACGCCTCGCTCATTCCGGGCTTGAACTCCAATTTCTCCATCTATGACGCCGATGACTCCCGACGTCTGCTGCAGATGATCGGCAGAGACATGGGGCTCGATATCAAGCGGTACTCGCCGCGGCTGCTGGCTAACCGCATTTCCAACCTGAAGAACGAGCTGATCGACGCCGAAAAGGCCACGGCCAGTGTCTCGGAGGGCACCGACGACCTCGCCCGCACGGTTGCCGCCGTCTACGCCGAATACCAGCGTCGGCTGCGGGCGGCCAACGCGCTCGACTTCGACGACCTCATTTCGGAGACCGTCGGGATATTGCAGACTTTCCCTCAGATCGCCCAGCACTACCGGCGGCGGTTTCGGCACATCCTGGTCGACGAGTACCAGGACACCAACCACGCCCAGTACGTGCTGGTGCGGGAATTGGTCGGCCGCGACGTGGAAGACGACGTCCCTCCCGGCGAGTTGTGTGTGGTCGGTGACGCCGACCAGTCGATCTACGCGTTCCGCGGCGCCACCATCCGCAACATCGAGGACTTCGAACGCGACTACCCGGACGCCACCACGATCCTGCTGGAACAGAACTACCGCTCCACGCAAAACATTCTGTCGGCGGCCAATTCGGTGATCGCCCGCAACTCCGGGCGTCGCGACAAGCGACTGTGGACCGACGCCGGCAGTGGCGAGCTGATCGTCGGCTACGTCGCCGACAACGAACACGACGAGGCCAGGTTCGTCGCCGAGGAGATCGACGCACTCGTCGAGCGCGGCGAGATCACCTACAACGATGTGGCCGTCTTCTACCGGACCAACAACTCTTCGCGGTCGCTGGAAGAGGTCTTCATCCGCGCCGGCATCCCTTACAAAGTCGTTGGGGGAGTGCGGTTTTACGAGCGCAAAGAGATCCGCGACATCGTTGCGTACTTGCGGGTGCTGGACAACCCGGGCGACGCGGTCAGCCTGCGACGCATCCTCAACACACCGCGTCGCGGCATCGGTGATCGCGCCGAGGCCTGTGTGGCGGTGTACGCCGAGAACACCGGCGCCAGCTTCGCCGACGCCCTGCAGGCCGCCGCCGAAGGCAAAGTCCCGATGCTCAATGCCCGCGCGGAGAAGGCGATCGCGGGTTTTGTCGAGTTGCTCGACGATCTGCGCGGCCGCCTCGACGACGACCTCGGTGAGCTGGTGGAGGCGGTGCTGAACCGGACTGGTTACCGCGCCGAACTCGAAGCTTCCACCGACCCACAGGATTTGGCCCGGCTGGACAACCTCAACGAACTTGTCAGCGTCGCACACGAATTCAGCACCGACCAGGCCAACGCCGCCGCGCTCGACGAGTCGTTGCACACCCCGGAAGACGAAGACGTGCCCGACACCAGCGTGCTGGCGCAGTTCCTCGAACGGGTGTCGCTGGTCGCCGACGCTGACGAGATTCCGGAGCACAGCGCGGGCGTGGTGACGCTGATGACCTTGCACACCGCCAAGGGGCTGGAGTTCCCGGTGGTGTTCGTTACCGGTTGGGAGGACGGGATGTTCCCGCACATGCGGGCGCTGGATGATCCCGCCGAGCTCTCCGAGGAACGGCGGCTGGCCTACGTCGGCATCACCCGGGCCCGGCAACGGCTCTACGTCAGCCGCGCGAAAATCCGGTCGTCGTGGGGACAGCCGATGCTCAACCCCGAATCTCGGTTCCTGCGCGAAATCCCACAAGAGCTCATCGACTGGCGGCGCACGGATCCGACTCCGTCGTTCAGTGCACCGGTGAGCGGCGCCGGCCGCTTCGGCGCCCCACGCCCCTCTCCGGCTCGCTCAACCGCGGGAAAGCGCCCACTGCTAGTGCTTGAGCCCGGCGACCGGGTCTCCCACGACAAGTACGGGCTGGGTCGGGTGGAGGAAGTGTCCGGGGTTGGCGAATCGGCGATGTCGCTGATCGACTTCGGCAGCTCCGGGCGCGTCAAGCTGATGCACAACCACGCCCCGCTCACCAAGCTGTAACCGGGACGCCTTAGTCGACGAGCCAGCGCTTCGTCTGCGGGTGCAGCGCCAGCACCACGCTGGCGACCGGCAGTATCGGGAGCGTGTGCACGATCCAGGCCACGCGCGCACCCGCGATGAAGATGCCGCCATAGGTGAGCAACGCGACCACGGCCCCGGCGACGATCAGATAGCGGCCGAGGCTGCGACGCTGCAACAGCAGTATCACGCCCGCGACGGTTGCCAGGGCAAAGACCAAGGCCAGGAAGCCCACGGCGACGCAGAACAGCCGGTCGCTTCTCCACCAGCCGCCGATCAGGTCGGTAGCGACCACCGCGGTGGCCCAGCCGCTGACGAAGCTGACTGCAGTGGTGGCGATGGTAGTAGCGCTGCTCTGATCCCCGGCGTCAGCACCTGCTGCGCCGTAGCTCCCGCGTTGACCCGGGCGAGCGGCGCCCTGCCACGCATCCGGCCGTCGAGGAATCTGGGTGGTCTGAAGCTGGTGTGTGACCGGGGGCAGCGGTGACGTCGGGGCGCGCCGGATGATCCGCGTCCGTGGTTCCTCTTGCTGCGCTGACGCCCCAGAGTCGGCTGAGGCGTCGTCGTCGGCTGATGCAGTCGTCTCAAGGCCTTTCTGCCGTCGGTTGCGTGGGTCGCTATCCAGGTTATCCAGAAGTGCGCTGACCCAACCCACCAATGCAGCTCCGGGTGAGAGCAGAGTCCGCGACGGATCGCGGGCGAGCCGAATTGTGTTCGGTCGCTGGGTTAGCCGGCGTAGTTGCCGACGCTAAGACCCCGTTGGGCCAACCACGGCACTGGGTCGACGCGGGTGGTGCCGCCTAGCAGCACCTCGAAATGCAGGTGCGGCCCGGTGGAATCGCCGCGGTTGCCCATGGTGGCAATCTGATCGCCGGCCATCACACGCTGGCCGACGCTGACCAACGTCGTGTTGACGTGACCGTAGAGCGTGACCGTTCCGTCGGCGTGGCGCAGCTTGACCCACATTCCGTACCCGGCGGTGGGTCCGGCGTCGATGACCACTCCGTCGGACACCGCCAGGATGGGGGTGCCGATGGAGTTCGCCAGGTCGATGCCGGCGTGCAGGACGCCCCAGCGGTATCCGAAGCCCGACGTGAAGATGCCCTTGGTCGGCATGACGAACAGTGGTTGCTGCAGTCGTGCCTCGCGCTGAGCGCGTTCTTGGGCGAAGGCCACGCCTTTGGCGAGTTCCTCGTTGTGCACGACGACGTTGGCGGCCGGTCGCACGGTCACCATCTGCATCCCGCGCGCCGAGCTGCTCACGGCCCCGCCGTTGATGGACGACGCGTCAGCGGCCAGCACCGTCTCGGTCTTGGCGGTGTGGGACGGATGGGTCGCAGAGTGCGCGGCCGCGGCCGCGGCACCCGCCGCCATCGCCGAGATCAGTACCCGGCCTTTTACCGCACTGCTCGCCGGCTTGCGATGCTGGCCGCGCCGCCACGGGATCGCGGTCGTGTCGGCATCGTCATCCAGCCCGTCGAAGCCCAGATACGGGTCGTCGTCGGTGCAGCGCTCGATACCAGGATCCGGCTCGAACTCGCTCGGAGCGGCCAACCACAGCGGCGTCAGGTTGTCGGTGTCGTGCAGGTCGTCGAGTTCAGGCGCCCGCAGCACCTGCACTTCCTTGTCGAAGGCGGAGTTGTCGCTGAAGTCCAGGTCGTCGAGGCTGCCGAACTCGTTGAAGGGGATGATGTCGGTGATCTCGTTGCGATCGAGGTCTGACAAGCGGTGGGTGGATCGGCGAGAGGCTCCTGATGCAGGAGACCGGGCAAGTCGATGCTGGGTCAACCTGGAAAGTCCTCGGGTCGTAACCAAAGCGTTATCTGGACCCTGAGACGGTAACCACTTACCGAGGACAGTGGCAACCCGTGACGATGATCCGCCCGGGGATTGTGATCCGAATCACTTCACCCGTGCGGTGACCTCCACCACATCGCTGGATGCGGCGTCAGAGCTTTGCGGTCGTGTCGATACAGTTCCCCGCAGGCGTGGTTCTCAACCACAGCCGCCGAGATATAGGCCGACACATAGACAGTGAGCCCATGGATCTTTTCGAGTATCAGGCGAAGGAGTTGTTCGCCAAGCACAACGTGCCCACCACCCCGGGGCGGGTGACCGACAGCTCCGACGGCGCCAAGGCGATCGCTGAGGAAATCGGACGGCCGGTCATGGTCAAAGCGCAGGTCAAGACCGGGGGACGCGGCAAGGCCGGCGGTGTGAAATACGCCGCTACCCCTGAGGACGCCTACACGCACGCCCGCAACATTCTCGGTCTGGACATCAAGGGCCACGTTGTGAAGAAACTGCTGGTCTCCGAGGCCAGCGACATAGCCGAGGAGTACTACATCTCGTTCCTGCTCGACCGCGCCAACCGCACCTACCTGGCCATGTGCTCGGTGGAGGGCGGCATGGAGATCGAAGAGGTCGCCGCCACCAAACCGGAGCGGCTGGCCAAGGTTCCGGTCAGCGCGGTCAAGGGCGTCGACCGGGCCTTCGCGCGGTCGATCGCCGAGCAGGGTCACCTGCCGAGCGAGGTGCTCGACGCCGCCGCGGTCACCATCCACAAGCTGTGGGAGCTGTTCGTCGCCGAGGACGCCACCCTGGTAGAGGTCAACCCGCTGGTGCGCACTCCCGACGACCAGATCCTGGCGCTGGACGCCAAGATCACCCTTGACGGCAACGCCGCTTTCCGTCAGCCCGGTCACGCCGAGTTCGAAGACCGCGACGCCACCGATCCGCTGGAGCTCAAAGCCAAGGAAAACGACCTCAACTACGTCAAGCTCGACGGCCAGGTCGGCATCATCGGCAACGGCGCGGGTTTGGTGATGTCGACGCTGGACGTCGTGGCGTACGCCGGGGAAAAGCACGGCGGGGTCAAGCCGGCCAACTTTCTCGACATCGGCGGCGGCGCCTCGGCAGAAGTGATGGCCGCGGGGCTCGACGTGGTGCTGGGCGACGAGCAGGTCAAGAGCGTGTTCGTCAATGTGTTCGGCGGCATCACCGCCTGCGACGCGGTGGCCAACGGCATCGTGTCGGCGCTGCAGATGCTCGGCGACACCGCGACCAAACCGCTGGTGGTGCGGCTCGACGGCAACAACGTCGAGGAAGGCCGCCGCATCTTGGCCGAGGCGAACCACCCCCTCGTGACGGTGGTACCGACCATGGACGAGGCCGCCGACAAAGCCGCTGAGTTGGCGAGCGCCTGACGCCCAGAAAGGACTTGCGCAGATGACAATCTTTCTGACCAAGGACAACAAGGTCATCGTCCAAGGCATCACCGGGAGCGAAGCCACGGTTCACACCGCCCGGATGCTCAAGGCGGGCACCCAGATCGTCGGCGGCGTCAACGCGCGCAAGGCTGGCACCACCGTCACCCACGAGGACAAGGGCGGCAGGATCGTCGAGCTGCCGGTGTTCGGCAGCGTCGCCGAGGCGATGAAAGAGACCGGCGCCGACGTGTCGATCATCTTCGTGCCGCCCAAGTTCGCCAAGGACGCGATCATCGAGGCGGTCGACGCCGAGATCCCGTTGCTGGTGGTGATCACCGAGGGAATCCCGGTGCAGGACACCGCGTATGCGTGGGCCTACAACGTCGAGCACGGCCATAAGACCCGCATCATCGGTCCGAACTGTCCCGGCATCATCAGCCCCGGCCAGTCGCTGGTCGGGATAACCCCGGCAAACATCACGGGACCCGGCCCGATCGGTCTGGTGTCCAAGTCGGGCACGTTGACCTACCAGATGATGTACGAGCTGCGTGATCTCGGCTTTTCCACCTCGATCGGCATCGGGGGCGACCCGGTGATCGGTACCACCCACATCGACGCCATCGAAGCGTTCGAGAAGGACCCGGAGACCAAGATCATCGTGATGATCGGCGAGATCGGCGGTGACGCCGAGGAACGCGCAGCCGACTACATCAAGGCCAACGTCTCGAAGCCGGTCATCGGCTATGTCGCGGGATTCACTGCGCCGGAGGGCAAGACGATGGGTCATGCCGGGGCGATCGTGTCGGGCTCGTCGGGCACCGCCGCCGCCAAAAAGGAAGCCCTCGAGGCGGCCGGTGTCCAGGTCGGCAAGACGCCGTCGGAGACCGCTGCGCTGGCCCGGAAGACTCTGCAGAGCCTGTAGAGCCGATGAGCGTCGATCCGCACCGGACCGTCGTCGTCGGTGTCGGGCAAGCAGCCGAGCGCATCGATGACCGGTACTACCGCGCGATGTCGGCCGTGGAGTTGGCCGCCGCAGCTGCCCGGGCCGCACTAGAAGATTGCGGCGCCGATTTCGCCAAGGTGGCCGCGGCAATCGACACGGTGGCCGGTGTCCGCCAATTCGAGATCTCCGGGCCGGCTCAGCCGGTGTTGGGCAAGTCGAACAACTATCCGCGGTCGGTGGCTCAGCGCATCGGCGCCGATCCCGGCCGCGCCATCCTGGAGATCGTCGGTGGCCAGGGCCCGCAGCACCTGATCAACGAACTGGCCGCGGAGATCGCCGCGGGCCGCTGCGAGGCGGTCCTGATCTTCGGCTCGGACGCCACCTCGACCAGCCGCTACTTCGCTGAATCCGACAACCGGCCGGACTTCTCCGAGACGGTCGAGGGCTCGCTGGAAGACCGCGGCTACGGTCTGGAAGGAATCATCAGCCGCTACACGGTGATCCACGGCCTGGTGGACGCTCCGACCCAGTACGCGCTGCTGGAAAACGCCCGACGGGCCGGCACCGGTTTGAGCCCGGCCGACTACCTGCGATCGATGGGCGAGCTGTTCGCGCCGTTCACCAAGGTGGCCGCCGCCAACCCGTTCGCGGCCGCGCCCGTCGAACGCAGCGTCGAGGAGCTGATCACGGTCACCGAAAGCAACCGGATGATCTCCGACCCGTATCCCCGGCTGCTCGTCGCCCGCGACCAGGTGAACCAGGGGGCCGCCGCGCTGCTGATGTCGGTGGGAGCAGCGCAGCGGCTGGGGGTGCCGGAGGAGAACTGGGTGTATCTGCACGGCCATGCCGATCTGGCCGAGCAGAGTCTTTTGGACCGGCCCGATCTCGGACATGCCCCCTCGGCGGTGATGGCGGTGCAGGAGGCGCTCAGAGTCGCCGGCATCGGGATCGACGGCGTCGCCGCCTTCGACCTGTACAGCTGCTTTCCGGTGCCGGTGTTCAACATCTGCGACGGTATGGGCATCGCACCCGACGACCCGCGGGGGCTCACCCTGACCGGCGGGCTGCCGTTCTTCGGCGGGGCCGGCAACAACTACTCGATGCACGCCGTCGCGGAGACAGTCATCCGAATGCGGAGCGCGCCAGGCCAATTCGGCCTCGTCGGCGCGAACGGCGGCATCATGAGCAAGTACTCGGTCGGCGTCTACTCGACGACGCCGGTGGAGTGGAAACCCGATCGCAGTGCCGAGCTGCAGACGCAGATCGCCGCGGCGCCCACCGTGGCTGTCACCGAACACGCCGACGGTCCGGCCACCATCGAGACCTACACCGTCCGCCGGGACAACGGGCGTCTGACCGGGATCATCATCGGTCGGCTCGACGCCGACAACAGCCGGTTCCTTGCGACCACCGAGGACGACGAGCTGATTGCGCTGCTCACCGACGGCGATCCGCTCGGGCAGCCGGTCTCCGTGCGCTCCTTCGACTACGGCAACCGCTGCAGTCTCTAGGCCGAACAGACGCAAAAGCGCCCTTTTTCGTGCCGAAATGGGGGCTTTTGCGTCTGCTCGCGCATCAAACGCACGCGGCGAGCTTGCCCGCTAGCCGCTCGACGTAGGCGGCGATCTCCTCCTCGGAGCGGTCGGGTAACCCGAAAAGCACCTCGGTCACGCCCAATTCGGCCCAGTGCGCCAGCTTCTCCGGCACCGGTTTGAAATCCAGGGCGACTATCTGCGGCGCACCCTGGCGGCCCGCGCTCGCCCAGACGTCTAGCAGCAGCTTCACCGGTTCGTCGATGTCGAAATCGCGGGGAGTGGTGATCCAGCCGTCGGCGCTGCGGGCAATCCACTTGAAGTTCTTCTCGGTGCCGGCAGCCCCCACCAACACCGGAATGTGCTTTTGCGCAGGCTTCGGCCAAGCCCAGCTCGGCCCGAAGTTGACGAATTCGCCCTGGTAGGCAGCTTCTTCTTCAGTCCACAACGCCCGCATCGCCTCGATGTATTCGCGCAGCATCGTGCGCCGCCGCCCTGATGGCACTCCGTGGTCGGCGAGTTCGTCGGTGTTCCAGCCGAACCCGATACCAAGGCTCACCCGGCCGCCCGACAGGTGGTCGAGTGTGGCAATGGACTTCGCGAGCGTAATCGGGTCGTGCTCGACAGGCAGGGCCACCGCGGTGGACAAGCGCACCCGTGAGGTGACCGCGCACGCCGTGCCAAGGCTCACCCATGGGTCGAGGGTGCGCATGTAGCGGTCGTCGGGAAGCGACGCGTCGCCGGTCGTCGGGTGTGCGGCCTGCCGCTTGACCGGGATGTGGGTGTGCTCGGGCACGTAGAAGGTGCGAAAGCCGTGGTCCTCGGCGAGCCGAGCGGCTGCCGCCGGCGTGATGCCACGGTCGCTGGTGAAAAGCACAAGCCCGTAATCCATGTCGAGAATTAGAACGTGTTTCACCTTCAGTGGGCAAGCGGGGGCGTGATTCGCCGGGCGGGCCGCGCGCCACGGTGACACGCCGATCGCCCCGACACCCCCGCTGCAACGTGCGCTAGCGTGGATGGTCGAATCGCGTCGCAACGCCTGCGCTGGCAAGTCAGGGCGTTCATGGAGCGGTCCACGCAGCGTCGCGCACCAGCGGCGCCTGGCGAATAGAGCGTCGCAACACCGTGGCGCCCCAACGGCACTGGAAGCACAGGAGAAGCAATGACCTACTCGCCCGGTCCCGGATATCAGCCCGCGCAGTCGCCCGGCTCCTACGGAGGCTCTAGCCCGTCGTTCGCCAAATCCGATGACACCGCCAGCAAGCTGCCGTTCTACTTGATCATCGCGGTCGCGTTTCTCGGTCTGGCCGCCTACCTGGCGAGTTTCGGTCCCATGTTGACCATCAACGCCGATGTCGGCCCGGCCGGAGGCGAGATCTCAAGCGGCGGCGGAAGCGTCGGCGTCGCCGCGGCATTGCTGGCCGGGCTGCTGGCCGCGGTGAGTTTGCTGCCGAAAGCCAAGAGCTACCACGCGATCGTCGCGGCAATAGCGGTGTTAGCCGCGTTGGTGGTGATACAAGAGACGCTCAGCAAGCCCAGCGGCTTCTCCATCCGCTGGGGCCTGTGGCTTGTGTTGGCATTCGCTGTGTTGCAGGCCATTGCCGCCGTCGCCGCGCTTTTGTTGGACGCCGGTGTCGTCACCCCGCCGGCGCCGCGCCCCAAATACGACCAGTACGCGCAGTACGGGCAGTACGGGCAGCCCGGCGGTTACTACGGCCAGCCCGGGGGTCAGCAGCACAGCCCCTTCCAGCAACACGGTCCTTCCGGCTACGGGTCGCAGTTCGGCGGTTATTCCGGCCCGTCCACCGGCGGCTTCGGTGCTGTCGGTCACCAGCAGGGTTCGCAACAAGGCTCGCAGTCGGGCCCGCAGACCGGCCCGCAACAACAGTCGTCGCAGCAGGGTCCGCCAACCCCGCCGACCGGCTTCCCCAGCTACGGCCCGCCGCCGTCATCCGGGTCGGGTCAGGGCTCTTCAGGGAGCGGCCAGGGGAACTCCGGAAATCACGGGGCCTCCGGGCAGGGCCAGCAGCACAGCCAGGGCCAGCAGCCGCAGTCACCGTCCTCCCCCTCAGGCCCACCACCGTCCTAACCGGGCGCTTCCGCGCCTAGCCAGCCACGTGCGCAAAGACTGACGCAGGTGCAAGACAGTCGAGCAGCGGGCGCACACCAGGCACGTGACCTTTTACGGGTCGCGTTCGGACCGGCTCTGGTGGCGTTGGTCGTCATCGCCGCGGTCACCTTGCTGCAGTTGCTGATCGCCAACAGCGACATGACCGGCGCGCTGGGCGCCATCGCCAGCATGTGGCTCGGCGTGCATGATGTGCCGATCTCGATCGGTGGTCGCCAGCTGGGCGTCATGCCGCTACTTCCGGTGCTGCTGATGGTGTGGGGGACCGCGCGGACCACCGCACTGGCCACCCCGGCGACGGCGTCGTGGTTCGTCATCCGCTGGATTGCGGCGTCGGCGCTGGGAGGACCGTTGCTTTTTGCGGCCATTTCTTTGGCCGTCATCCACGATGCAGGGTCGGTGCTCACCGAGCTGCAAACGCCCAACGCATTGCGCGCATTCGCCAGTGTGGTTGTGGTGCATGCCGTCGGCGCCGCGATCGGGGTGGGATCACGGGTCGGGCCTCGGGCGCTCGCGGCCTCCCCACTGCCGGACTGGGTGGGCGGGTCACTTCGCGCCGCAGCTGCGGGCGTGTTCGCGCTGTTCGGGCTGTCCGGGCTGGTCACTGCGGCATCACTGGTCGTGCATTGGGCCACGATGCATGAGCTCTACGCGATCACCGGTTCGGTGTTCGGCCAGCTGAGTCTGACGGTGCTGTCCGTGCTGTATGCGCCGAACGTCATCGTCGGTACGGCTGCGGTCGCGGTGGGGTCCAGTTCGCACGTGGGATTCGCGACGTTCAGTTCGTTCACTGTCTTCGGCGGCGACATCCCCGCTTTGCCGGTCCTGGCCGCGGCACCGTCGCCGCCGCTAAGCCCGGTGTGGGTTGCGCTGCTGATCGTCGGCGCGTCGTCGGGTGTGGCGCTCGGGCAGCAATGCGCGCGTCGGGCACTGCCGCTCGTTTCGGCGATAGCCAAGGTGCTGGTGGCCGCGGCTTTGGCGGCGTTGACGATGGCGCTGCTCGGGTACGCCGCCGGCGGACGGCTGGGTAACTTCGGCGACGTCGGCGTCGATCAAGGCACGTTCGGGATCGCGGCGTTCCTGTGGTTCTCGGTCGTCGGCGCGATCACCGCGGTGATGGCAAACGGAGTCAAGCGCGGTCCCAAAAGGCCTAAGCCAGCGCCAAGTCCGCAACCGGCCGAGGAAGTCGGCGTCGAACCAGCCGCAGCAGAGCAACCGGAGTTCGAAGACGTCCCCGACACTGCCGACGACGCCGGACTGGTTTCAGCCGACGGCGCAGACGACGATATCGGCATCGCAACCGCCGACCAGCCGCCGAAGAATTCAGATTAGGCTCGCCGTGTGCAGCAACCCCTCCGCGTGCCCCCGAGCGCACCGGCACGGCTGGTGGTGTTGGCGTCGGGTACCGGCACGCTGCTCGCATCTCTGCTAGAAGCGGCCGTCGGCGACTACCCCGGCCGGGTGGTCGCAGTCGGCGCGGACCGCGATTGCCGGGCCCTCGAAATTGCCAATGATGCGTCGCTGCCCACCTTCATCGTCAGGCCCGCCGACCACCCGGACCGCGAGGCGTGGGATGCCGCCATCACTGCTGCCACCACAGCGCACGCGCCGGACCTGATCATCTCCGCCGGCTTCATGAGAATCCTTGGGCGGCAGTTTCTCTCACGTTTCTCGGGGCGTATCGTCAACAGCCATCCAGCGCTGCTGCCGGCTTTCCCGGGTGCGCATGCGGTGGCAGACGCGCTGGCCCACGGGGTGAAAGTCACCGGCTGCACGGTCCACCTGATCGACGCCGGCACCGATACCGGACCGATCCTGGCCCAACAAGCCGTCCCGGTGCTCGAAGGTGACGACGAAGCGATCTTGCATGAACGCATCAAGGTGGTGGAACGACGACTGTTGGCCGATGTGGTGGCTGCGGTGGCCACCGGCGGCGTGACGTGGAGCGGACGAAAGGCGACCATAGGATGAGCATCGACGACGGGCAGGGTTCGCAGAAAAGGCCGATCCGCCGCGCGTTGATCAGTGTCTACGACAAGACCGGGCTGGTCGAGCTCGCCCGCGGCCTGCATGCCGCCGGCGTCGATATCGTGTCCACCGGCTCGACTGCGAAAACCATTGCAAACCAAGGCGTCCGGGTCACACCTGTGGAAGAGGTGACCGGTTTTCCCGAGGTGCTCGACGGCCGAGTCAAGACGCTGCACCCACGGGTGCATGCCGGGCTGTTGGCGGATCTGCGCAAAGCGGAGCATGCCGCGGCACTTGATGAGTTGGGCATCGCAGCATTCGAGCTCGTCGTGGTCAACCTGTATCCGTTCACCGAGACCGTCAACTCCGGCGCGGTAGTCGACGAGTGCGTCGAGCAGATTGACATCGGCGGACCGTCGATGGTGCGTGCCGCTGCCAAGAACCATCCCAGCGTGGCGGTGGTCGTCGACCCGTCCGGGTATGAGGGTGTGCTGGCCGCAGTCCGCGATGGGGGATTCACGCTGGCCGAGCGAAAGCGCCTGGCAGCCCTGGCCTTTCGGCACACTGCCGAATACGACGTCGCCGTCGCCACCTGGATGGACTCCGTGCTTGCGCCCGAACAGTCGGGTGTCACGTTCCCGGAGTGGTTCGCCGGGACGTGGCGACGGTCAGCGCTGCTGCGCTACGGCGAAAACCCGCACCAAGAGGCGGCGCTCTACCGCGACGACCGCGCCTGGCCGGGGCTCGCGCAGGCTGAGCAGCTGCACGGAAAAGAGATGTCCTACAACAACTTCACTGACGCCGATGCCGCCTGGCGAGCAGCGTTCGACCACGAGCAGACCTGCGTGGCGATCATCAAGCATGCCAACCCGTGCGGCATCGCCGTCTCGTCGGTCTCGGTAGCCGATGCGCACCGCAAGGCGCACGAGTGCGATCCGCTCAGCGCGTTCGGTGGCGTGATCGCCGCCAATACCGAAGTCAGCGTCGAGATGGCCGAGTACGTGAACACCATCTTCACCGAGGTGATCGTGGCGCCCGCCTACGCGCCCGGCGCGGTCGATGTGCTGGCGCGCAAGAAGAACATCCGGATACTGGTCGCTTCTGAGCCGCCGCGCGGCGGCACCGAGCTGCGCCAGGTCAGCGGTGGGCTGCTGATGCAGCAACGCGACCGCCTCGACGCGTCCGGCGACAACCCGGACAACTGGAGGTTGGCGGCGGGCTCAGCGGCCGACCCGCAGAGGTTGGCCGATTTGGTGTTCGCCTGGCGCGCTTGCCGCGCGGTCAAGTCCAATGCGATCGTGATCGCCGTCGACGGGGCCACGGTCGGTGTCGGCATGGGGCAAGTCAATCGGGTGGACGCGGCGCGGCTGGCCGTCGAACGTGGCGGTGACCGGGTACGCGGAGCGGTCGCGGCTTCCGACGCGTTCTTCCCGTTCCCGGACGGACTCGAGACGTTGGCAGCCGCGGGAGTGACCGCGATCGCGCACCCGGGCGGCTCGGTGCGCGACGACGAGGTGACCGCTGCTGCCGCCAAAGCCGGTGTGACCTTGTACCTGACCGGCGCTCGGCATTTCTCTCACTAAGGCGCCGAACGTCGCCGGTAACCCAGGACACTATGACGCCAGTTGCAGGCCGTCGTAGCGTGGTGTGGTGACCGCACCGAATCATCTGCCCCGTACCGTCGGCGAATTGCGCGCCGCCGGGCATCGCGAACGAGGTGTCAAAGCCGAGATCCGGGAGAACTTGCTGGCACGCCTCGCCGAAGGCGCAGATGGCGAAGCTATCTGGCCGGGGATTCTGGGCTTCGACGACACGGTGTTACCACAGCTGGAACGGGCGTTGATCGCCGGTCACGACATCGTGCTGCTCGGCGAGCGCGGTCAGGGCAAGACCCGGCTGCTGCGGGCCCTGGTGGGCTTGCTCGACGAATGGACGCCGGTGATCGCCGGGGCGGAGCTGGGCGAACACCCCTATTCGCCCATCACTCCTGAGTCCATTCGGCGAGCGGCCGAACTGGGGGACGCCCTGCCGGTCGCCTGGAAACACCGCAGCGAGCGCTACACCGAAAAGCTCGCCACCCCCGATACCAGCGTCGCGGACCTGGTCGGCGACATCGACCCGATCAAGGTCGCCGAGGGCCGCACGCTGGGCGACCCGGAAACCATCGCCTACGGACTGATCCCGCGCGCACACCGCGGCATCGTCGCGGTCAACGAGCTACCCGACCTGGCCGAACGCATCCAGGTGTCGATGCTCAACGTCATGGAAGAACGCGACATCCAGGTCCGCGGATACACGTTGCGGCTGCCGCTGGACGTGCTGGTGGTCGCCAGCGCCAACCCCGAGGACTACACCAACCGCGGACGGATCATCACCCCGCTCAAAGACCGGTTCGGCGCCGAGATCCGTACCCACTACCCGCTCGAGCTGGAGGCGGAGATGGGCGTCGTCGTCCAGGAAGCTCACCTCAGCGCCCAGGTACCCGACCATCTGATCCAGATCCTCGCGCGGTTCGCGCGTTACCTGCGCGAGTCGAAGTCGGTCGACCAGCGCTCGGGGGTGTCGGCGCGGTTCGCGATCGCTGCCGCCGAGACAGTTGCGGCGGCTGCGCGGCATCGCGGCGCGGTGCTTGGCGAGACCGATCCGGTGGCCCGGGTGGTCGACCTCGGCACGATCATCGAGGTGCTGCGCGGCAAGCTGGAATTCGAATCCGGCGAAGAGGGCCGCGAGCAGGCTGTGCTCGAACACCTGCTGCGTCGGGCCACCGCCGACACCGCGTCCAGGGTGCTGGGCGGCATCGACGTCGGCTCCCTGGTCGCGGCGGTGGAGGGAGGTTCGGCGGTGACGACGGGCGAACGGGTGTCGGCCAAGAATGTGCTGGCTGCGCTGCCCGAGCTGCCCGTCATCGACAGCATCGCCAAGCGGCTGGGCGCCGAATCCGAGGGCGAACGCGCCGCGGCGCTGGAATTGGCTTTGGAGGCGCTGTATCTGGCCAAGCGTATCGACAAGGTGTCCGCAGAAGGCGAAACCATTTATGGCTGAACCTTTTAGAGCGCACCAACTACGGTATTCGGCGTACACCGGCGGGCCCGACCCCCTGGCTCCGCCGGTGGACCTGCGTGAGGCGCTCGAGCAGATCGGCCAAGACGTCATGGCCGGCACCTCGCCGCGACGGGCCCTGTCCGAATTGCTTAGGCGCGGCACCAAGAACTTGCCCGGAGCCGACCGGCTGGCGGCCGAGGCAAACCGGCGCCGACGGGAGTTGCTGCGCCGCAACAACTTAGACGGCACACTGCAGGAGATCAAAAAGCTGCTCGACGAGGCAGTGCTGGCCGAGCGCAAGGAACTGGCCCGTGCGATCGACGACGACGCCCGGTTCGGCGAGCTGCAACTGGAGTCGTTGTCGCCGTCGCCGGCCAAGGCGATCCAAGAACTGTCGGACTATAACTGGCGCAGCAACGAGGCCCGCGAAAAATACGAGCAGATCAAGGATCTGCTCGGACGCGAAATGCTCGACCAACGCTTCGCCGGGATGAAACGGGCGCTGGAAGGCGCCACCGACGAGGACCGTCGGCGGGTCACCGAGATGCTCGACGACCTCAATGAGCTGCTGGACAAGCATGCCCGCGGCCAGGACACGCAGCAAGATTTCGACAACTTCATGAACAAGCATGGCGAGTTCTTTCCGGAGAACCCGCGCAATGTCGAAGAACTGCTGGATTCACTGGCCAAGCGGGCCGCCGCCGCGCAGCGGTTCCGCAACAGCCTGAGCGCTGAGCAGCGCGCCGAGCTGGACGCGTTGGCGCAGCAGGCTTTTGGATCACCGGCGCTGATGCAGGCGTTGGAGCGGTTGGATGCACACCTGCAGGCAGCGCGTCCGGGGGAGGACTGGTACGGAAGCTCGGAGTTCTCCGGCGACAACCCCTTGGGCATGGGCGAGGGCGCCCAGGCGTTGGCCGACATCGCCGAGCTCGAACAACTGGCTGAGCAACTGTCGCAAAGCTATCCGGGCGCCACCATGGACGACGTCGATCTCGATGCCCTGGCCCGCCAGCTCGGTGACCAGGCCGCCATCGACGCGCAGACGCTCGCCGAGCTCGAGCGTGCGCTGCTCCACCAAGGCTTTCTCGATCGCGGTTCCGACGGGCAGTGGCGGCTCTCGCCGAAGGCGATGCGCAGGCTCGGTGAGACGGCGCTGCGCGATGTGGCCCAACAGCTTTCGGGGCGACGGGGCGAGCGCGACCATCGGCGTGCGGGCGCGGCCGGTGAGCTGACCGGCGCGACGCGGCCATGGCAGTTCGGTGACACCGAGCCGTGGAACGTCACCCGCACGCTGACCAACGCGGTGCTGCGACAGGCCGGGACGGCGACCGCTGAATGGCCCATCCGGATCACCGTTGACGACGTCGAAGTCTCCGAGACCGAAACCCGCACGCAGGCTGCGGTTGCGTTGTTGGTGGATACCTCGTTCTCCATGGTGATGGAAAACCGCTGGATTCCGATGAAGCGGACAGCCCTGGCGCTCAACCACCTGGTGAGTACTCGATTTCGTTCGGATGCCTTGCAGATTATCGCTTTCGGGCGCTACGCACGGACCATGACAGCCGCCGAGTTGATGGGTCTGGAGGGTGTCTACGAGCAGGGCACCAACCTGCACCACGCGCTGGCACTGGCTGGCCGACATCTGCGGCGACACCCTAACGCGCAGCCGGTTGTATTGGTGGTTACCGACGGTGAGCCAACGGCGCACCTGGAAGACTTCGACGGCGACGGCACGGCCGTATTTTTCGACTACCCACCGCATCCGCGGACCATTGCCCATACCGTGCGGGGATTCGACGACATGGCGCGACTCGGCGCGCAGGTAACGATTTTCAGGCTCGGCAGCGATCCCGGTTTGGCGCGGTTCATCGACCAGGTCGCGCGGCGGGTGGAAGGGCGCGTCGTCGTGCCGGATCTCGACGGGCTGGGCGCTGCGGTGGTCGGCGACTATCTGCGGTCTCGGCGGCGGCGACGGTAGGCTGGCTTAGCTTCTAGCACTTGCCAATTCGGATATCTTACTGGGATGACCGCAGAATTCTCATGTCATATGTGCGCGCGATGAGGCGACCATCAGCGCGCACAGTTGAGCTATTGGTCTGGAACATCATCGGCTATGTCCTGTACGCGGGCCTTCCTCCAGTGGGGATGTACGAGGTCAAGTTCTCCTCGTTGTTCCGCATGGCCACAGATGCGTGTTCTGACACGGGGTGCGACGCCAGCCACCACGTCTGGCCCGCAATGCTCACCGTATGGCTTGGGGTTCCCATCGTCTTGCTGTCGACACTGGTCGTCATGATTGTCCAGTCGTTTCGCGGCAAGGTTGTCGTCGGTTGGCCCTTGGCTGGGTTGGTGGCCTTCGGAATTGTCTTCGTTGTGGCCAGGGATGTCGTTTTGCACTGACGACCCAGGGGTGGCCGATCAGCTGCGGGCTTTGCGGTTCTTCCGCTTGATGCCGACGCCGCCCCACAGCGAGAAGCCGCGAATGGTCACTTTCGGAGCACCCGGTGTGCCTTCGCTGTTGACGTCGTGTTCGAAGCCGCCCATCACGCCGTGGCCGCGAATCTCGACGTTGACTTCGGGCGGCAGCAAGATGGTCTGGCCGCCCATGATCGAATATGCGTGGATGTCGACTTCGGTGGAGGTGAAGTCGGCATACCGCAGGTCGATGACACCGCCGCCCCACAACGCGAACGTGGTGAGTTTCTTCGGCACGGGCCATCGGCCGCGGCGTTCGAACGCGCCCATGATGGCCAGCAGCAGTGTGGACGGCGCTGGTTTGCACGCAGCACCGCGGTGAGGGACCACGGACGCATCGGGCAGGTCCGCTCGGAGCCGATCCAGTTCTTGGTACGTGGTCGCCGCATAGGCCTTGGTAAGCCGGTCCTCGTACTCGCTGAGCTGCAGCCGGCCCTGCGCCGCGGCATCGGTAAGCAACTGTGCTACCTGTATGCGATCGGTATCTGCAGCGCGCGACTCGTCCCGCACGTCGCGCTGGGCTTCTTTGCTCATCACTGCTGAGCCTACGTCGAAGAACTTCGGCCGCAAGGCGACTTAGCTAAACTGCGTCGCCAGCACTTAGAGCGACCCATCGCGGCGGGCGTTTCTGCAGGAAGGCCATCATTCCCTCGCGAGCTTCGTCGGTGACGAACAACCGCGCCGACTCGACGCTGAGCCGCTCGGCGTCGCGGTCAAATCCCTCCAGCACCGCGGCGGTGGTCAGTGCTTTCGATGCCGCCAATCCCTGCGGTGACCCGCGTCCCACTTCCGCAACAAGCGCTGCCACCGCGGCGTCGACGTCGTCAGCTGCCATGGTGATCAACCCGATAGCCGCCGCTTCGTCCGCGTCGAATTTCTCCCCGGTCAGGTAGTAACGCGCTGCCGCCCGGGCGGACATCTTCGGCAGCAGGGTGAGCGAAATGATGGCCGGTGCCACTCCGATGCGTGCTTCGGTCAGGGCGAAGCTGCTGTGCGGGCCGGCCACTGCGATATCGCAGGCACCGACCAAGCCGAACCCCCCGGCGCGGACGTGGCCGGTGATGGCGCCGATCACCGGCAGCGGCAAGTCGACGATCGCGCGCAGCAGCGCCGCCAATTCCCGGGCGCGCTCGGCGGCCATCTCGAACGGGTCGCCCCCGCTGGCTTCCGATAGATCCGCGCCCGCGCAGAAGGTGCCGCTAGTGTGGCCGAGCACCACCACGCGCACCCGCGGATCGGCGGCCGCGTCGCGCAGCCCGTGGTGCAGTTGGCTGACCAGTGTGCTGGAAAGCGCGTTGCGGTTATGCGGTGAGTCGAGCGTCAGCCGCGCAACATGTCCGTCGACGGCATACCGAACGAGTGTGTCCATCAGTAGGAGCGCGGCAGACCCAGCGATGTCTGCGCGATGAAGTTGAGCACCATTTCGCGGCTCACCGGCGCGATCCTCGACAGCCGCGACGCCGTCAACGCCGCCGCGATCCCGTATTCCTTGGTCAGCCCGTTTCCGCCCAACGACTGCACCGCTTGGTCGACGGCACGCGCAGACGCCTCGCCCGCGGCGTATTTCGCCATGTTGGCCGCCTCGGCGGCGCCCATGTCGTCGCCGGAGTCGTAGAGTGTCGCCGCCTTCTGCATCATCAGTTTGGCGAGTTCGATCTCAACGTAATTCTGCGCCAACGGATGCGAGAGCCCTTGGTGTGCACCGATCGGGGTGCCCCACACTTTGCGCGTCTTGACGTAGTCGGTGGCCTTGTTGAGGGCGAATCGTCCCATGCCGACCGCGCTGGCCGCGCCCATGATCCGCTCGGGGTTCAGTCCGGCGAACAGTTGCGCGATCGCGGCGTCTTCGGATCCGACGAGCGCGTCCGAAGGAAGCCGCACATCGTCGATGAAGACCTGGAACTGGCGTTCGGGACTGATCAGCTCCATTTCTATTGGGGTGTAGGTGAAGCCGGGAGCATCAGTGGGCACCACGAACAGCGCGGGCTTGAGCTGGCCGGTTTTGGCCTCTTCGGTGCGGCCCACCACCAGCACCGCCTGTGCTTGGTCGACGCCGGAGATGAAAACCTTTTGGCCGGAAAGAATCCAGTCACTGCCGTCGCGGCGGGCGGTGGTGGTGATCCGGTGCGAGTTGGAGCCGGCGTCGGGTTCGGTGATGGCGAACGCCATGGTGATCGACCCGTCGGCGATACCGGGCAGCCAGCGTTGTCTCTGCTCATCGGTGCCGAACTTGGAGATGATGGTGCCGTTAATGGCTGGTGACACCACCATCATCAACAGCCCGCAGCCGGCCGCCGACATTTCTTCCATCACCAGCGACAGCTCGTACATCCCTGCTCCGCCGCCGCCGTACCGTTCGGGAAGGTTCACCCCGAGGAAACCGAGTTTGCCTGCCTCGTTCCACAATTCGTCGGTGTGCTGATGCGCGCGCGCCTTTTCCAGGTAGTAGCCGGGCCCGTAGTTGGACACCAGCGCAGCGACCGCTTTGCGCAGCGCCTGGCGTTCCTCGTTTTCGATGAAACTGGTATCGGTCATGATTGTCCGTCTCCTTCTGCAAAGGTCTGGGAGGCGTCGACGCGGGCCAAGATGGCACCGACCTCGACTTGTTGGCCGGGGCTGACGTCGAGTTGTGCCAGCACACCGTCGGTCGGTGCGGTAATCGTGTGCTCCATCTTCATCGCTTCCAGCCAGACCAGTGGTTGGCCGGCGGTGACGGTGTCACCGACTTGGGCGCCGACCCGAATGACGTTGCCCGGCATCGGCGCTACTAGCGACCCTTGTTCGACCGCCGATCCCGGCTCTGGAAAGCGCGGCAGTGCCACTAGGCGTACGGAGCCGTGCGGTGAGTCGACGTAGATGTCGTCGCCGTATCGGGCGACGTTGAATCGGCAGGCCACGCCGTCACCGTCGGCTAAGACGACCTCGTCGGCGGTATGGGACACCAGGTGCACCGCTTCGTCGTCGGGCAGTTCCAAACCGTTTCGCGTGAAGCGGTATTGGATGCGATACTCGTCGCCGCTGTCGTCGCGGAAGTTTTTGACCTGATAGCCCGACGCCAGGTTGCGCCAGCCGCTGGGGACCGACCCGAACACGACGGCGGTCGCGCGGTTGCGCGCGGCGTCGGCAAGCGCCGCCGCGATCGCGGACAACCGCACTGCCGCTGCGTCGCACAGCGCTGCGGCCAGCTCGGCCAGCCCGTGGGTGTCGAAAAATGCGGTGTCCGTGGCTCCGTCGAGAAAAGCCGGATGCCGCAGCACGTTGACCAGCAGATCGCGGTTGGTGCGTACCCCGTGCAAGCGGGCGCGGGCCACTGCGTCGGCCAGCACCCTCGCCGACTGCTGGCGGGTCGGGGCGTAGGAGATGACTTTGGCCAGCATCGGGTCGTAGTGGATGGACACGGTCGACCCGTCGACAATGCCCGAGTCCAGCCTGATCCCAATGCGCCGGCCGAGGCTGTCGAACTGCGCCCGCACACCGGGCACGTCGATCGTGTGCACAAGACCGGCCTGCGGCTGCCAGCCCCGTCCCGGATCTTCCGCGTAGAGACGTGCCTCGATCGAATAACCTTGCGACGCAGGGGGATCCGGATCCAGCCGGGCGCCGTCCGCCACCGCCAGCTGTAGTTCGACGAGATCGACTCCTGTCGTCTCCTCGGTGACGGGATGTTCGACCTGCAGGCGGGTGTTCATCTCCAAGAAGTAGAACTCGCCGTCGTCGTCGGCGAGGAACTCCACCGTCCCGGCGCCGCTGTAGCCGATCGCGGCGGCGGCCAGCCGGGCGGCGTCGAACAGCTTGGCCCGCATCCCTGGGGTGCGCTCGACCAACGGGGACGGGGCCTCTTCGATGATCTTCTGGTGCCGGCGCTGGATGGAGCATTCTCGTTCTCCGACCGCCCATACCGTGCCGTGGGTGTCGGCGAGCACCTGGACCTCGACATGGTGCCCGGTAGGCAGGTAGCGCTCGCAGAACACCGTCGGATCGCCGAACGCGGATTGCGCTTCGCGCTGGGCCGCGGCCACTTCGCGTGGCAGAGCCGACAAGTCGTGCACGACGCGCATCCCGCGGCCGCCGCCACCCGCCGAGGCCTTGACCAACACCGGCAACTGTTCCTCCGTGACGGCGGCGGGGTCGAGTTCAGCCAGCACCGGCACTCCCGCGGCGGCCATCAGCTTCTTGGCTTCGATCTTCGAGCCCATCGCTCGCACCGCTGCCACCGGCGGCCCGACCCAGGTCAGGCCCGCGTCGAGCACTGCTGCCGCGAAATCGGCGTTCTCGGAGAGGAATCCGTAGCCAGGATGCACGGCGTCGGCGCCGGCGGCGCGGGCGGCGTTGATCAGCGCTTCGATGTTGAGGTAGTCGCTGACCTGCGGAAGCCGCACGCGCAGATCGGCTTCGGCGACGTGACGGGCCGCCGCGTCTGGTTCGGTGTAGACGGCGACGGTGCTCAGGCCGAGCCGCCGGCAGGTCGCAAACACCCGGCGGGCGATCTCGCCGCGGTTGGCCACCAAAACTCGAGTGATTCCCATCGCCATCACATCCGGAAGACGCCGAAGTTCGAGGTGCCCTGGATTGGGGCGTTGGCGATGGCGGACAAGCACATTCCCAGCACCGTTCGGGTGTCGCGCGGGTCGATGACGCCGTCGTCGTAGAGCATCCCGGACAGGACCAAAGGAAGCGACTCCGCTTCGATCTGGCCCTCGACAGCCGCCCGCATCGCGGCGTCGGCCTCTTCGTCGACTTGCTGCCCGCGGGCTTCAGCGGCGGCTCGGCTGACGATAGACAGCACTCCTGCCAGTTGGGCGCCGCCCATCACCGCCGACTTGGCGGACGGCCAGGCGAACAAGAACCGTGGGTCATAGGCGCGCCCGCACATGCCGTAATGGCCTGCGCCGTAGGACGCGCCAATCAGCAGCGAAATGTGCGGCACCGTGGAATTCGAGACGGCGTTGATCATCATCGATCCGTGCTTGATCATCCCGCCCTCTTCGTACTCCTTGCCGACCATGTAGCCGGTCGTGTTGTGCAAGAACAACAATGGCGTGTTGGAGCGGTTGGCCAGCTGGATGAACTGGGTGGCTTTTTGCGATTCCTCGCTGAACAACACCCCGCGAGCGTTGGCCAAAATGCCCAGCGGATAGCCGTGCAGCCGTGCCCAGCCGGTGACCAGCGACGAGCCGTACAGCGGCTTGAACTCGTCGAATTCGGAGCCGTCGACGATCCGGGCGATCACTTCGCGAGGGTCGAAGGGGATGCGCAGATCGGAGGGAACGATGCCGATCAGCTCTTCGGCGTCGTACAGCGGCTCGGCCACCGGGCCGGGTGGGGGGCCGAGTTTCCTCCAGTTCAGCCGCGCCACGATGCGGCGGCCGATGCGGATCGCGTCGAGTTCGTCGACGGCGAAGTAGTCGGCCAACCCCGAGATGCGGGCGTGCATTTCGGCGCCGCCCAACGATTCGTCGTCGGATTCCTCCCCGGTGGCCATCTTCACCAGGGGCGGGCCGGCCAGAAACACCTTCGAGCGTTCTTTGATCATCACCACGTGATCGGACATGCCAGGGATGTACGCTCCGCCCGCAGTGGAGTTGCCGAACACCAACGCAATCGTGGGGATTCCGGCAGCCGAGAGGCGGGTCAGGTCGCGGAACATCCGGCCGCCGGGGATGAATATTTCCTTCTGGGTGGGCAAGTCCGCGCCGCCGGACTCCACCAGGGAAATCACCGGAAGACGGTTTTCGAAGGCGATCTGATTGGTCCGCAGGATCTTTCGCAGCGTCCACGGGTTACTGGTGCCGCCCTTGACGGTTGGATCGTTGGCGACGATCAAGCACTCCACACCCGACACCGCGCCGATGCCCGCGACCACGCTGGCGCCGACCGTGAACGCGGTGCCGTACGCCGCCAGCGGGCTCAACTCGAGGAACGGCGAGTCCGCGTCGACGAGCAACTCGATGCGTTCCCGGGCAGTCAGCTTGCCGCGGGCATGATGGCGCTCAACATACTTCGGTCCGCCACCGGCGAGCGCCTTGGCCAGCTCGCCGTCGATCTCGTCAAGCTTGGTGGTCAACGCAGACGCCGCCTCAGCGTACGCGGCGGAGGTGGGGTCAAGCACCGACTGCAAGACGCTCATGATCTGTATCCAAGCGTCTTGGCGGCCAGCGCGGTCAGGATTTCCGTTGTGCCACCGCCGATACCGATGATCCGCATGTCGCGATATTGGCGTTCGACTTCCGATTCGGCCATGTAGCCCATGCCGCCGAATAGCTGAACCGCTTGGTGGGCAACCCATTCGCCGGCTTCCACCGCGGTGTTCTTGGCGAAACACACTTGCGCGATCAGGTTCGTTTCGCCCGAAAGTTGGCGCTCCACGACGTTGTGCGCATAGACGCGGGCGACGTCGATTCGCCGGGCCATCTCGGCGAGCGTGTTCTGCACGGCCTGCCGCGAGATCAGCGGCCGGCCGAACGTCTCCCGGTCGCGGCACCACTGCGCTGTGATGTCCAGGCAGCGCTGCGCACTCGAATACGCTTGCGCGGCAAGCCCGATGCGTTCAGCAACGAACGCCTGCGCGATCTGGGCAAAGCCGCTGTTTTCGGCGCCGACCAAATTCGCTGCCGGCACTCGCGCCTCGGTGTATGACAACTCCGCGGTATCCGAGGAGCGCCAACCCATCTTGTCCAGCTTGCGGGTGACCTCGAACCCTGGCGTGCCCTTCTCGACCACCAACAGCGACACACCGGCGGCGCCGGGGCCACCGGTGCGCACCGCGGTGACGACGTAGTCGGCGCGCACCCCGGAGGTGATGTAGGTTTTCGCGCCGTTGACCACGTAGTGGTCGCCATCCCGGACGGCGGTGGTACGCAGATGTCCGACGTCCGAGCCGCCGCCCGGCTCGGTGATGGCCAGCGCGCCGATCTTCTCGCCGGCCAGCGTCGGGCGCACGAACTCCTCGATGAGCCGCTGATCACCGGAGGCCGCCATGTGCGGCACCGCGATCCCGCAGGTGAACAGCGACGCGAACACCCCGCCGGGCACGCCGGCCTCGTGCAGTTCCTCGCAAATGATCACCGAGTCGGCGCCGTCGCCGCCTCCACCGCCGACCGTCTCGGGGAAGCCCGCGCCGAGCAGACCAGCAGCGCCGGCGCGCCGGTGCAGCTCGCGCGGCAGCTCACCGATGCGCTCCCACTCCCCGACGTGCGGGAGGATCTCCCGTTCGGCGAACGAGCGGACCGTCTTGCGCAGCTGGTCGCGTTCCGATGTGGTCCAAATGCTCACGGCAGCAGCCTTTCCGGAATGTCGACGTGGCGGCTTCGCAGCCATTCGCCCAACCCCTTGGCCTGTGGGTCGAATCGCGCCTGATACGCCACGCCCTGGCCCAGGATCTCGTCGATGACGAAGTTCACCGCGCGCAGATTGGGCAACACATGCCGGGTGACCGGCAGGTCAGCAGTCTCGGGCAGCAATTCGCACAGCTTCTCGACAGTCAGCGTGTTGGCCAGCCAGCGCCACTGCTCGTCGGTGCGCACCCATACTCCGACGTTGGCCGACCCGCCCTTGTCGCCGCTGCGGGCGCCGGCAATCACGCCCAGTGGTAGCCGCCGGCTCGGCCCGGCCGGCAGCGGCTCGGGCAGCGGCGGCTCATCGGCCGGCGCCAGTTCCAAAGTCTCGGTGGCGCAAGGGATGTAAGTCCCGGCCCCGTCGGCATGGACGGCGACGTGGGCTACTTTGGCAGCGTCAACGTAGCCGGCAGTGAACACGCCGTAGACCTGTCCGTCGCCGGGCGGGGCGGTGACCGTGAAGCCCGGGTAACTGGCCAGCGCGAGCTCGACTGCCGCAGAAGAGAATTGGCGGCCAACGTTCGCCGGGTCGGGATCACGGACCACGCAGTGCAGCAGCGCGCTGGCTGCCTCTTCGGTGTCGGCGTCGACATGGTCGGTGCGGGCCAGGGTCCACTCGAGTTCGGCGGGTTTGACGGTCAGGCTGGATTCCAGCTGCCGTCGCACCAGCTCGGCTTTGGCTTCGATGTCCAATCCGGTCAGCACGAACGTCATCGAGTTGCGGAACCCGCCGATGCTGTTCAGCGACACCTTCAGCGTCGGCGGCGGCGGCTCGCCGACCACGCCGCTGATCCGCACCCGGTCCGGGCCGTCGGCGGACAGCTCGATGCTGTCCATCCGCGCAGTGACGTCGGGGTTGGCGTAGCGGGCGCCGGTGATCTCGTAGAGCAGCTGCGCGGTGACGGTGTCGACGCTGACCTGGCCGCCCGTGCCGGGATGCTTGGTGATCACCGACGAGCCGTCGGCGTGGATTTCGGCCAGCGGGAACCCGGCGTAGGTCAGATCGGGGATCTCGGTGAAGAACGCATAGTTGCCGCCGCTGGCCTGAACACCGCATTCGATGACGTGACCGGCCACCACCGCGCCGGCCAGCTGGTCGTAGTCGGTGCGGCCCCACCCGAAGTGCGCGGCCGCCGGCCCGACGATCACTGAGGCGTCGGTCACCCGCCCGGTGACGACGACGTCGGCGCCGGAATTGAGGCAGTCGACAATGCCCCATGCGCCCAGGTAGGCGTTGGCGGTCAGCGGGGTGCCCAGCCCGAGCTCGTCGGCGCGGGGCAGCAGGTCGTCGCCTTCGACATGCGCCACCTGCACGGATAGACCCAGATGCTTGGCCAGCCCGCGCGCCGCATCGGCCAGGCCGGCCGGATTCAGGCCGCCGGCGTTGGCGACAATGCGCACCCCGCGATCGTGGGCCAGCCCGAGGCATTCCTCCAGCTGGGCCAAAAACGTCTTGGCGTAGCCGCGCTCGGGGTGCTTCATCTTGTCCCGGCCGAGAATCAACATGGTCAGCTCAGCCAGGTAGTCACCGGTGACGTAGTCGAGCTCGCCGTCGGTGAGCATCTCGCGCATCGCGGAGAGCCGGTCACCGTAGAAACCCGAACAGTTCCCGATTCGGACCGCAGGGCTCATTGGCGCCGCTCCTCCTCATCGCTCCGCCGGGCCGGCCGCCAGACGCACCAACCAACCGGTAGGTTAGCGGGTACCGCGGGTGCCACGTCAAGGATGCTCCTTTCGGGCAGGCGGCGTCGCCGGCGGGGCAGTTTTGGCGCTCACCAGGACAGCGACTATCGTGGACCGCAAATATCGCCATCTGCCGAAGAGCCGTTTTCATGGCGATACCCCAGCATTTGAGGAGTAAGGCCCGATCATGGCTGTGCCCAAGCGCAGGATGTCGCGCGCGAACACCCGCAGTCGGCGCGCGAACTGGAAGGCTGCCCGCCCCGAACTTGTCACCGTCACCGTGGCCGGCCGGCAGCACAAGGTGCCGCGCCGGCTGCTCAAGGCCGCTCGCCTCGGTCTCATCGATTTCGACCGTCGCTAGCCCACCGCGGGTCCCACCCGCCGCGCGCTTCTCAGGTCGCTCTCAGGCGATTGGATGACACTGGTGGCCGTGCGAATCCTTGTGGTCGATGACGATCGCGCCGTGCGCGAGTCGCTGCGCCGGTCGCTTTCGTTCAACGGCTACTCGGTGGCGCTGGCTTCCGACGGTGTCGAAGCGCTCGACATGATCGCCAGTGACCGCCCCGACGCACTGGTGCTGGACGTGATGATGCCGCGGCTGGATGGCTTGGAAGTGTGCCGCCAGCTCCGTAGTACCGGCGACGATCTGCCGATACTGGTGCTGACCGCGCGAGACGCGATCTCCGAGCGGGTGGCCGGCCTCGACGCCGGCGCAGACGACTATCTGCCCAAGCCGTTCGCGCTCGAAGAACTGTTGGCCCGGATGCGGGCTTTGTTGCGCCGCACCAAGCCTGACGACGCAGCCGAGTCGGTGGCGATGACGTTTTCTGACCTGACGCTGGATCCGGTGACTCGCGAAGTCACGCGCGGGCAACGTCAGATCAGTTTGACCCGTACCGAATTCGCGCTGCTGGAGATGCTGATCGCCAATCCGCGACGAGTGTTGACCCGCAGCCGCATTCTCGAGGAGGTGTGGGGATTCGACTTCCCGACCTCGGGTAACGCGTTGGAAGTCTACGTCGGGTATTTGCGTCGCAAGACCGAAGCCGAGGGAGAGCCGCGGCTGATCCACACCGTGCGCGGCGTGGGCTACGTGCTGCGCGAAACGCCACCCTGATGTCCCTGTTCCGCCGCCGGCGCCGAGCTCCGCTGCGAGCCACCACCTCGTTGTCGTTGCGGTGGCGGGTGATGCTTTTGGCGATGTCGATGGTGGCGATGGTGGTCGTGTTGATGGCAGCCGCTGTGTACGCGGTGATTTCGGCGGCGGCTTACAAGGAGATCGACAACCAGCTGCAAAGCCGGGCGCAGATGCTGATCGCCAGTGGATCACTTGCGGCTGATCCGGCGAAAGCCATTGAGGGCACAGCTTATTCGGATGTCAATGCGATGCTGGTGAACCCGGGTCGGTCGGTGTACACCGCGCACCAGGAGGGCCAGACGCTCCCTGTCGGAGGGCCGGAGAAGGCGGTGATCCGCGGTGATTTGTTCATGTCGCGGCGCACGGCTGGCGACCAGCGGGTGTTGGCGATCCATCTGCCCAACGGCAGTTCGCTGCTGATCTCCAAGAGCCTGGCGCCGACCGACGCGGTGATGACGAAACTGCGGTGGGTGCTGCTGCTCGTCGGCGGTCTCGGTGTTGCGGTTGCCGCGGTTGCCGGAGCGATGGTCACTCGGGCCGGGCTGCGCCCGGTGGCCCGGCTGACCGAAGCGGCCGAGCGGGTGGCCCGTACCGACGACCTACGGCCCATCCCGGTGTTCGGCAGCGACGAATTGGCAAGGCTCACAGAAGCATTCAACTTGATGTTGCGAGCACTGGCCGAGTCCCGAGAACGGCAGGCGCGCCTTGTCACCGACGCCGGGCATGAACTGCGCACCCCACTGACGTCGCTGCGCACAAACGTCGAGCTGTTGATGGCCTCGATGGAACCCGGAGCACCGCCGCTGCCGGAGCAGGAAATGGTCGATCTGCGTGCCGATGTGCTGGCCCAGATCGAGGAATTATCAACCCTGGTAGGGGATTTGGTAGACCTCACCCGATACGATGCGGGCGAAGTCGTGCACGAGCCGGTCGACATGTCCGAGGTTATCGATCGCTGCCTGGAGCGAGTCCGTCGGCGCCGCAACGACATCCAATTCGACGTCGAGGTAATTCCGTGGCAGGTGTACGGCGATTCCGGTGGTTTGTCGCGCGCGGTGCTGAATCTGTTGGATAACGCGGCCAAATGGAGTCCGCCCGGTGGGCGGGTCGGCGTGAAGATGCGACAGCTCGACTCCGCCTACGCCGAGCTCGTGGTGTCCGACAACGGCCCGGGCATCCCGGCACATGAGCGCAATCTGGTGTTCGAGCGGTTCTTCCGCTCGGCATCGGCACGGTCGATGCCCGGTTCCGGTCTGGGGCTGGCAATCGTCAAGCAAGTGGTGCTTAAACACGGTGGCGCACTACGCGTGGAAGACACCGTGCCAGGCGCTCAGCCCCCGGGCACCTCCATGTTCGTGTTGCTTCCCGGGCGTCCGATACCCGGTGCCACCTATTCGGCACCTGCGGCCGATGCTGCCCACACCGCAAACTCGGAAAACTCTCCAGGTTCCGCGAACGTTGTCTCAGTGGATTCTCAGTCCACGCGGGCAAGGTAGTTGCGGCTACTGTTGAGTACGACGCCACCTCCAAGAAAGAGCAACCCAGCGACATGACGAATCACCCGAGGTATTCGCCACCGCCGCAGCAGCCGGGATACCGTCCGACGCCCAACCAGCCGACGGCGCCCGGTTATGCCGGCCAAGGCCAGCAGTACGACTGGCGCTACCCGCAGCAACCTGGCTACCGGCAGCCGTACGGGCCGTTTGGCGGTGCTGGGCAAGGCCCCGCAGTCGGTGCGCCGCCACCGGCGTACGGTGGTGTGGGCCAAAAACGTTCTCGCGCAGGGCTGTTGGCGGTTGGTGCGCTGGCGATCGCGGTGGTGTCGGCTGGCATCGGCGGCGGAGTTGCGTCGGTTGTCGAGCAGGGCCGGCAGCCGGCAGGCAGCGCAGCCGGCGGGATCGGGGGCGGCGCCGCTCCCAGCGTGCCCGCTGCCAACGCGCCGGCGGGCACGGTCGAGCAGGTCGCCGCCAAGGTGGTTCCGAGCGTGGTCATGCTGGAGACGGACCTGGGCCGGCAGTCCGAGGAGGGCTCCGGCATCGTTTTGTCTCCCGACGGGACGATCCTGACGAACAACCATGTCGTCGCCGCAGCTGCCAAGGGTGCGCGCGACGGCGCACCGCCTGGCGGACCGCCCGGCGCACCGCCCGGCGCGCTGAAAACCACCGTGACCTTTTCTGACGGCCGCACCGCGCCGTTCACGGTTGTCGGAAGCGACCCGACCAGTGACATTGCCGTGGTTCGCGTTCAGGGCATGTCCGGGCTGAAACCGATCACGCTCGGATCCTCGGCGAACCTGCGCGTCGGTCAGCCCGTGGTGGCGGTCGGCTCGCCGCTGGGACTAGAGGGCACGGTGACGACAGGCATTGTCAGCGCGCTCAACCGGCCGGTGTCGACCACCGGGGAGTCGGCCAATCAGAACACCGTGCTCGACGCCATCCAGACTGACGCCGCGATCAACCCCGGCAACTCCGGTGGCGCGTTGGTCAACATGAACGGCGATCTGATCGGCGTCAACTCGGCAATTGCGACACTCGGCGCTGACTCCGCCGACGCGCAGAGCGGCTCGATCGGGCTGGGCTTCGCCATTCCGATCGATCAGGCCAAGCGCATTGCCGATGAGCTGATCAGCAGCGGCACCGCGACGCATGCCTCGCTCGGTGTGCAGGTGACCAGCGACAAGGACACGCCAGGCGCCAAGGTGGTCGATGTGGTGCCCGACGGAGCCGCGGCCAGCGCCGGCCTACCGAAGGGGGTCACTGTCACCAAGGTCGACGACCGTCCGATCAACAGCGCCGATGCGCTCGTCGCTGCCATTCGGTCGAAGGCGCCGGGCGACAAGGTGACCCTGACCTACCAGGACCCCGGCGGTAAGCGGACCGTGCAGGTAACGCTCGGTAAGGCGGAACAGTGATGATGAGAGTCGCCGGTTCGCCGTCAGACCCCAGATATACGGTGGCAACTATGGAACAGCGTGCGGACATCGTCGGCAGGGCACTGGTCGTGGTGGTCGACGACCGCACCGCGCACGGCGACGAGGACCACAGCGGACCGCTCGTCACCGAATTGCTCAACGAGGCAGGGTTCGTCGTCGACGGAGTAGTGGCCGTCGCAGCCGATGAGGTGGAGATCCGCAACGCGTTGAACACCGCGGTGATCGGCGGTGTTGACCTGGTGGTGTCGGTCGGAGGCACCGGTGTCACACCTCGCGACGTCACCCCGGAAGCCACCCGCGACATTCTCGACCGGGAGATCCTCGGCATCGCCGAAGCTATCCGCGCATCGGCGTTGTCGGCCGGCATCGTCGACGCCGGGTTGTCCCGCGGTCTGGCCGGGATATCGGGCAGCACGCTGGTGGTCAACCTTGCCGGTTCGCGCTATGCGGTGCGCGACGGAATGGCCACGCTCAACCCGCTGGCGGCGCAGATCATCGGCGAACTCTCGAGCTTGGAGATCTAGCTCCGGCTCTCAGCGCCTCTCCGCGGGCGCCGATATCACGGCGCGGTCAAGCCTGCGTCACTAATTGCGGTGAACACGCGTAATTGCGCGCGTGGGGACATACCGTTCTTCGGGGCGGCGTCGCGTCGTCCTGGCCATTCGTCCTGGTGGGAGGTGTCGCGTGTTAAAGGGATTCAGGGATTTTGTGATGCGCGAGGACGTGATCACGGTAGCCGTCGGCCTGGTGGTCGCCCTGGCGTTTTCGAACCTGGTCAAGGCCTTCACCGACAGCGTGATCAACCCGCTGGTCGCAGCCGCGCAGCCGCACGCCACGTTCGGGTTGGGCTGGCAGCTAGGCAAGGCCGGCAACAAGGCGACCTTCCTCGACATGGGGGCGTTCATCTCCGCGATCATCTACTTCCTCGTCTTCATGGGGGTCGTGTACTTCGTGATCGTCGTGCCCTATCGGCACATTCAGAAACGCCGCGGGGTCACGGTCTTCGGCGAGGAGCCGGCGACCAAGGCATGCGCGCAATGCATGTCCGACATCCCTGAGGCCGCCAAGAAGTGCAAGTACTGTGCCAGCGAACAGCCGGCGCCGAGCGGCGGCCAAACGCTCAGTGCAGGGTGAGCGTCACCGTCTGAACCAGCGCGGCGCCGGCCACCGCGTGCGCGGTGCGGGCCGGTAAGGCAACGAGGACGACTCGATCGTCATTGCCGCTCTGCACCTTGGGTTTTGGGGACACGAGAACCACGATGGCATCGGTTGCCACGACGCGCGGAGCGTCCTTCGAGTCTTTGTCAGAGGCCGCCAAGATGTCGACGACGTCGCCGGGGCGGACCAGGTCGATCAGCGCGGGATCCGCCGGGTGCAGCGGCACGATCCGCGCACCCTGACCGGCCGCCGATTCGGCTAACCGGCTGCCGAGTAACCGGACATCGGTGAGTACCTCGCCACGCCGTGTCGGCCCGGCCAGTGTCAAACCGACCACACCCCCCAACTCGGCCTGCGATCCATCGGGAATGGTTGCGGTGAGCCGCTTTTCGAGCCGGACGTCATCGGCGGCCAACGCGACGCCTGGGCTGAGGTCGCGTGCGGCGACCACGACGTCCCTACGGTCACCGTCGGGGTTCGAGCGCACGGCCGCGATGCCGGCCAGCACGACGAGCGCGGCAGCGGCAACGCGGCGAGCCAAGACAGTGCGGGTCCAGTCAGGACGCAGCGCCTGCGTGATCTGGGTCAGCAGCGATGGGTTCAACGGCTCCCGCATGCCGCAACGCTAGGCGCGGCATAAGGACGGGGCCGCCGGTCGCGGCCCCTCCTTGTGGATAACCGCCTAGGCCGCCGCGGTGCTGGAGGATGCGGTCGACTTCTCCGCTGAGGTGCTCTTCTCGCCTGAGCTCTTCTCGCTTGAGCTCTTTTCGCTCGAGCTCTTCTCGCCCGACCCGTTGGACGAGCTCTTCGCCGACTCCCGACTGTCAGTGCGGTAGAAGCCGCTGCCCTTGAACACCACGCCGACGGAGTTGAAGATTTTGCGCAGCCGCCCGGAGCACCGCTGGCAGGTGGTCAGCGCGTCGTCAGTGAAGGCCTGCACAATGTCGAAGCGGTTGTCGCATTCGGTGCACGCGTAGCTGTAGGTCGGCACGGATACCTCCGAGTGTGTGAGCTTCGTTAGCACTCTACCGTCTCAAGTGCTAGAACCGCTACATTGGCCGCGTCATTCCTGCGCCGTGCAGGGCGATCATCCCGCGCCCGGGTGTGAGGGCATGCGTCATCGGCACGTCGTGTGGTTCGCACGGGAGCTCGTCGACCAGCTCCTCGTCGCGTACCACTGCAACCAGATCCGCGTGCGGGTACCGGCACCCCAGCGAGCGATCGTAGAAGCCGCGGCCACGACCCAGCCGCACGCCGCGGCGGTCGACCGCCAGTGCGGGAACCAGCACCAGGCTCGCGTCGGCCAGCGCCGACGCCGGCAACCACGGCTCGGCCGGTTCGAGCAGACCGAACCGCCCGGCCACCAATCGGCCGGGCCGGTACTCGCCCCAGCGCAGCGGCATCGGCGTGTCGTCGCTCGTCGTACGCACGACCGGCAGCAACACCCGGCCCACTCGGCGCAGCAGCACGTCGAGCATCTCTATCGACCCGGGTTCTGCGCCCACTGGCACATATGCGCAGACGGTGCCGCCGCTGGTCACAAGCAGCTTTAGGTGCTCGCTGAGCGCGCGCGCCTCGGCGGCGCGAACGTCGTCGGGGACTGATCGGCGAGCAGCCATCAGCTGTTCCCGCAACGCTGCCTTGCCGGCGGTGCCCATCCCCCAACGATGACAGCACCGGCTTTCGTACCGCCACACCGGTCGGCCGGCCTAGTGCGGTTATCGTGTGACCCATGGCGCGCGCATACGTTCCCCGCACGGCGGTCGTACCCGCGGCCGGCTTGGGCACCCGGTTCTTGCCGACCACCAAAACGGTGCCCAAAGAGCTGCTGCCGGTAGTCGACACCCCCGGCATCGAACTGGTGGCCGCCGAGGCGGCCGAAGCCGGTGCCGAACGCCTGGTGATCATCACGTCGCAGGGCAAAGACAGCGTGGTCGCGCATTTTGTCGAAGACCTGGTGCTGGAGGGCACACTCGAGGCCCGCGGCAAGAAAGACATGCTGGACAAGGTTCGCCGCGCGCCGCGACTGATCGAGGTCGAGTCCGTGGTGCAGGATGAGCCGCTCGGCTTGGGCCATGCAATCAGCTGTGTGGAGTCGGTGTTGTCGGCCGACGAGGACGCGATTGCGGTGCTACTGCCCGACGACCTGGTGTTGCCCACCGGTGTGCTGGAGACGATGTCGAAGGTGCGGGCCGAACATGGCGGCAGCGTGTTGTGCGCCATCGAGGTCTCGCTGGAGGAGACCAGCGCATACGGGGTCTTCGACGTCGAGCCCGTTGCCAACGCCGACAAGGACGTACTCAAAGTCAACGGGATGGTGGAAAAACCCAAGCCGGAGGAGGCTCCCTCGAGGTTTGCGGCTGCCGGCCGGTATGTGCTCGACCGCGCCATCTTCGACGCGCTGCGCCACACCGACCGCGGCGCGGGAGGCGAGGTGCAGCTCACCGACGCGATCGCGCTGCTGATCAAGGAAGGCCATCCGGTGCACGTGGTGGTGCATCGCGGGTCCCGACACGACCTGGGAAATCCCGGCGGCTACCTCAAGGCTGCGGTTGACTTTGCACTGGACCGTGATGACTACGGCCCGGACTTGCGGGAATGGTTGGTGGCGCGGTTGGGTCTGGCGGAGCGCTAGCGGCGCTGCCACCGGCGACGATGCGGGCCGCGGAACCGGGCCCTGATGCGCGCGAGGAGAAGCCGGGCAATCGGATCGGTCCGTGAACTTCTCAAAGCTTGACGGCAGGAAGGCGCGCCGTGCGTTCTGTGGAAGAGCAGCAAGCCCGGGTGTCGGCGGCAGCGGTGGCCCCAAGGCCGGTCCGCGTCGCAATCGCGGAGGCGCAAGGCCTGATGTGCGCCGAGGAAGTGGTGACCGAACGCCCACTGCCAGGCTTCGACCAGGCCGCGATCGACGGCTACGCGGTACGCAGTGTCGACGTGCTCGGTGTCGGCAACTCCGATCACGCTGACGGTGAGGGCGCGGAGGCGAGCCTGCCGGTCATGGGCACAATCGAAGCCGGTGCCCGCACGGCCGGAAGGCTGCAGCCCCACCAGGCTATGCGGGTGCAGACCGGAGCGCCGCTGCCCACTTTGGCCGACGCGGTGCTGCCATTGCATTGGACCGACGGCGGACAGTCTCGAGTCCGGGTGCTGCGCGGTGTGCGGTCCGGTGCCTATGTGCGCCGAACCGGTGATGATGTGCAACCGGGTGACGTCGCCGTGCGAGCCGGCACGATCATCGGCCCCGCCCAGGTGGGTCTGCTGGCGGCGGTGGGTCGCGACCGGGTGCTGGTGCACCCGCGCCCGCGGCTGTCGGTGATGGCGGTCGGAGGCGAACTGGTCGATATCTCGCGCACGCCAGGCCCGGGGCAGGTCTACGACGTGAACTCCTATGCCCTGGCGGCAGCCGGCCGCGACGCCGGCGCCGAGGTGAACCGCATTGGCATTGTCAGCAGCGATCCGAAGCAACTTCGTGATGCCGTCGAGGGTCAGATCAACCGCGCCGAGATCGTGGTGATCGCCGGTGCGGTGGGCGGCGCGGCCGCCGAGGCGGTGTGCTCGGTGCTCTCCGATCTCGGCGAGATGGAGGTCACCCGCGTCGCCATGCACCCGGGATCCGTTCAGGGCTTCGGTCAGCTGGGCCGCGAGGGGGTACCGACGTTTCTGTTGCCGGCCAACCCGGTGAGCGCGCTGGTGGTCTTCGAGGTGATGGTGCGACCGCTGATTCGGCTGTCGCTGGGCAAGCGGCAGCCGATGCGCCGGGTGGTGCAGGCCCGGACCCTTTCCCCGATCACGTCCGTGCGCGGGCGCAAGGGTTATTTGCGCGGGCAGCTAATGCGCGATCAGGACACGGGTGAATATCTGGTCCAAGCCCTCGGCGGCGCCCCTGGTGCCTCATCGCATTTGCTGGCGACGCTGGCTGAGGCAAACTGTCTAGTGATGGTTCCCAGTGAGGCCGAGCAGATCCGCACCGGCGAGATCGTTGACGTCGCCTTCCTGGCTCAGCGTGGCTGAGCGGCACGACGGCGCACTCCCGTGACTCTCTGGCCTAGCAGTTCCCGCCATCCCGGCTGGCCGATGGTCGTCGGACCGCTGCGGGTTCCGGCGGGTGTCATCCGGCTGCGGCCGGTGCGGATGCGTGACGCCGCCCAGTGGAGTCGCATCCGGCTGGCCGACCGCGCCCATCTAGAGCCCTGGGAGCCCAGCATCGGGGCGGATTGGACTGTCCGGCATACGATTTCGTCGTGGCCGGCGGTGTGCTCGAGTCTGCGTTCTGAAGCCCGCAAAGGCCGGATGCTGCCGTACGCGATCGAGCTGGGTGGGGAATTCTGCGGTCAGCTGACCATCGGCAACGTCATTCACGGGGCGTTGCGGTCGGCATGGATCGGCTACTGGGTGTCCAGCTCAGCGACCGGCGGGGGAGTGGCTACCGGAGCACTGGCGTTGGGACTCGACCACTGCTTCGGCCCGGTGACATTGCATCGCGTCGAGGCCACCGTGCGCCCGGAGAATGTGGCCAGCCGCGCAGTACTGGCAAAAGTCGGTTTCAGGGAAGAAGGCCTGCTGCGGCGCTATCTCGAGGTTGACGGGGCCTGGCGTGACCACTTGCTGATGGGACTCACCGTCGAAGACGTGTACGGGACGGTGACCTCGACGTTGGTCCGGGACGGGCACGCGAGCTGGGCTTAGAGCTGTGTGCGTTTTCCGGTGGCCACAGCAAGCCACTTCTGCACCGACAAGGTGGCATGACATGGTGCTCGAAAAAGATGGCGTATGTGATATCAGCACCGCTTGGAACCGTGGGGCTGCGAATTCACTTGGCTGGCAACGCATTCTTTACTTGAGGGCGTTTAGAGCCCCGCTTGATAGCGCATCTGACATCAAGGTCGACCAGGCGCTAGCCCTGAAGTAGCGACGCTGAGCCGGGGCGGACAGCCTTGGAGTTCTCGCAGCAAATCCACGTACCTCGGCGTGTTACGGAAGTGACATTTGTGGTTTGCGGTGCTTGTAATCAGCAAATTACAGGTGTGTAATTGTCCTGGCCGGCTGCGCTCAAGCCGGGAAAGGAGCAGGTCACCATGCCAAGCGTCCCGCAATCATTGCTGTGGATTTCGTTGGTGGTGCTGTGGCTGTTCGTGCTGGTTCCGATGCTGATCAGCAAGCGGGATGCGGTACGGCGCACCAGCGATGTGGCACTGGCGACCCGGGTTCTCAACAGCGCCGCCGGTGCCCGGCTGCTCCGACGCACTGGGCCGGCCGCGGGGCACCGCAGCGATCCCGATTGGCAACCACCGGAGAGCTCGGATCTCGACGACGAGCTCGAAGACGAGAACGAGGATGTGCCACTGGCGACGCAGGCGGTCGCGCAGGCGTCTGCAGTCACCGCCGCTACTGACTCCGATGACGAGGGCTCGGCGGCGCAACCCATAGAAAGTGCCGCCGACGAAGGCGAGGCCGAGTCGGTCGCCGAGGAGCAGACCGCTGATGCCGCAGTCGGCGAAGCCGACGTCGACGATATTGACGGTGACGAGGCAGACGAGGACACCGCTCAATACGAATATGTGGACGACACGTCAGGTATCGAAATCGCGGTTGAACCGTCGACGGTGGCCACACCGGTGCCGGCGCGGCGTCATCGATACGAATCGAGAAGTTTTGCCGCGGTCAGTGCCCGCAAATACCGCTTCCGCAAACGGATGCTGATGACGATGTCGGTCAGCATGCTGGCCGCGGGGTTGGCGGCGTACTTCGTGACGCCGACCGCGTGGTGGGCCTGCGGAGGCGTCGGTGGTGTGACGGTGCTCTATTTGGCGTATCTGCGTCGGCAGACCCGGATTGAGCAGCGGCTGCAGCGTCGGCGGATGCAGCGGGTGGCGAGGTCCAGGCTCGGCGTCGAAAACACTTACGACCGGGAGTTCGACGTGATACCGGCGCGGCTGCGGCGCCCGGGCGCGGTGGTGCTGGAGATCGACGACGAAGATCCGATCTTCGAGCACCTCGACTATGCGGCCTTCGCGCGCCACTACGACCTGCCGCGAGCGGCCGGGCAGTAGCGCTGCGGGTTTTAGCTGCCGGCGCCGTGACTGGTAGCCTGCTAGCGGCTAGGGGCTATGGCGCAGTTGGTAGCGCGACTCGTTCGCATCGAGTAGGTCAGGGGTTCGAATCCCCTTAGCTCCACAAAGCAGAAACCCTCTCTGAGCAGCATCAGAGAGGGCCTCTTTGGTTAGCGGGCTAGTCAGGTTCGGGTGTTCCGGCCCGCAACCGGCCCGCAGCAGCCTTTGATTTCGGGTCTCGATCCGCTCGCGCGGCAGCAGCTTTGATGGCCGTATCCAACTCGACCGCCACGGCGTCTAGATCGGTGTCGAACAGGTCCGCGTACACGTCCAGCGTCATCGACGCCTTGGCGTGCCCGAGCATCCGTTGCACCGCCTTCACGTTGGCCCCGGCGCTGATCGCCAGAGACGCTGCGGTGTGGCGTAGGTCGTTCGGGGTGATCGTCGGAAACGACTCGTCGGCCTTCTGGCACGCGGCGACCGCTGGCGCGAACACCCGCGCCCGCCAGTTCGAGTTACGCAGCACACCCCCGCGCATGTCGGTGAACACGAGCGTGTCGCGTGACTTGCCCACCATGAGTGCTGACAGTTCGTCGGCCAGCGCGGCTGGGAAGGGCACCGAGCGACGCTCCCATGTCTTCGGCGTGCGCCACACCAGGCCCCCCGCCTCGGTGACCGACCGCGATACGTTGACCCGGCGACGCAGCATGTCGAAATCCCGCACGCGAAGCGCGGCCATCTCACCCCACCGCAGACCCGTGTACGCCAGGAACCGCACCACAGTGCCGTCCCGCTCGACGGTAGCCGCGAGCGCCACCACTTGAACGTGCGTCAGGTATCCACGGTCAGGGTGTTCGCGTTTGGGCAGCTTCACCCCGTCGCACGGATTACGCGGTATACGGGCCTCCTCGACCGCAGCGCCGAGCACCTGACGTAGCAGACCGAATGCGTTCTCAATGCCCGGCACACCGACACCTTCGCTCTTGAGTTTGGCGACCCACGCCCGCACCGCTGCGGTCTTCACGTCGGCAACCGCCACGGCACCCCACTGCGGTTCAACGCGGCTGCCCCAAGCACTTTTGCGCGTCGCCGCTGTCTTGGCGCTGATGTGGCCTTGCGAGGCGGACCAGGACGTGTAGACCTCGGCGACGGTGAGCACACCGGCTCGTGGCGGCACATACGTGCCGGTGGCGACCTTGGCGGTTATCTCGGAATCGAGCCATTGCTTGGCTGCGCCTTTGGTGTCGAACGACTTGGATTGCTCACAGCCGTCGTCATCGACCCAGCGGGCCTGCCAGCGCAGGCCCCGCCCGTACTTCGCGCTAGGCTCGCGCTTCTCGTTGCCGTGTTCGTCACGGATTGTCTTGTGCCAGCGATCCTCTACACCGGCACGGCGGTTACGACTTGTCATTCGATCGATTCCTCTTTTCGGACCTGCGTCTCCCTGTGTCATGCCGCGGTTCGAACCGTGCGATCTCGTGTAGGGCGTCTCGTGCGCTGTGAAGATCGCGCAGCACCGTTCCGACCGCGCTGCCGAGGGGCTGCCACATAGTGTGTTCACGCGTCATCTCGGGTGTGACGTCACTCCGCGGAACCACCTGGACGCCACGGGCGGCCTCTAGTTCCATGAACCAGTCCTGGATATCGTCCAGCAGGCCACCAATCTCGTGTGCCGCCTTGCTTGCATCCTGTTGCATACTGCGAAGGATGTACGCCACGTCGGTGCGGAGATTCGCCTTCCGCCCGAGCAGCACATCGAGGGACACCCCGAAGAGGTCCGCTATCATCGCTGCCTCATCGACCCTGACACTGCGCTGGCCGTTCTCAACCTTGGCGGCGGTCGTCCAGTGCCAGCCGAGCATCTCCGCGAATTGTCGCTGGGTCCAACCCCTTGACTCACGCTCTGATTTGACTCGTTGCGAAAACAGGTCGTTTTCACGTTTGTGAGTTGCCATATTGGTGCACTGTACTGATTTCGCTTGTTACTTGCAACCATCGTAGTTAGCGTTGTGACAACACCGAAACGGTGTACTACACCAAATCGTCGGCCTGGCCCGGCAACGGAACAGAAAGGACGACCAACATGGACAGCAGCGACTATCTCAGCAGCAGCGACCTCGAAGCACTCACCGGCACCAAGGCCTCTACCTGGCGGTATTGGGCAATGACCGGAGAAGGACCGGCCAGCTTCAAAATCGGACGCCGCCGCGTCTGGCGGCGCTCCACCGTCATGGCCTGGCTCGCAGAACAAGAAGAGGCGACAGCATGACCGCGACCGAGTTCGAGGCACCCCAACGGGTCGTGTCAGTTGTCAGTGCCAAAAAGTACGCGAGCTATTCCTATTACGCCGCCACGGTCTACGAATTGCAACCACGCCGCCGCGATGGCGTACTGACATACCGGCGATGCGAACAATTAGAGCCGCACCGATCATTGCGGCTCGCGCACAACGACGCCGTGGAGCTAGCCGCCCGACTCGACATTCCGTTGTGGAAGCACTTGAGCCACAACATGACTGCGACACTTGCGGTCGAGCTTGCCGATGTTCTTAGCCGCGAATACGACATTGAACCGGCGTGACGGTGATTGATGATGGTGCTATATCCGAAAGAGTTCGCGTTTGCGGACAACAAGCTCGCCAAGGCCATGGGCCTGCCACCACGTGATGATGACTGGGGATGTCTCTTCTGTCTTGATGACCGAGGATTGCGATACACGGTTGTCGGTAGCGGCGACTTCCTGCGCACACTGCTCGACCTCCCGCCAGGGCACGACGTAACAAAGCATCCGCCCTCAATCAACCTGCGGTCTCTGGGGTTTGACGAACTACCCGCCGAAGCATTCCCACTCAAACGGCGCGGCTGGCCCGACCAGTGGACGAACAAACGGTATACCAGCAGTTGGGGTGAGTGAGCGATCATGACCAAACCCACAGACGCCCAACCGGAGCCGCTGGTTCCTGCCCCGGCCCCGGTTGAGCCACTACAACCTTCGTGCTCTATCTGTTTTCAGTGCCCACGTATTCGGGGCTATAAGCGGTGCGCCGTCTGTGGCACCAACGACTTTCGAGGCCGAGCGAGGTAATCTTATGGGCCGCAAACACAACCGATCAGTACGATTCTCGACACGCGTCGAGATGCGGCGACGGCTTGGCGATGGACGGAAACCCAAGAGCAGTAGGACAAATGACTCAGTGATCAAGGGAGACAATGAAGTAGGCTGAGATGCACGAAAGCCCCGGCGTCAGGAACCGGGGCAATCGCAACAGGTTTCGGTGACCAGTTAAACCTTTAGGAACCCGAGAAGGGAACTCCCTTGAACCATGAACCCTCAGAGAAAGGAACTCCGTTGATCCATGTCAGATACTACAGCATACGAGCGCATTCTCGCCGCGCTCGGCGATAACGGCTGCACCGTCAATGCCAATGGCCAACGCGCTCAGGCGCAATGCCCTGCCCATCATGACCGTAATCCGTCACTGTCCATCACCGAGGTACCCGATCAAGCACTCGTCTACTGTCACGCTGGCTGCGACATAGAGGACGTGCTCGCGGCGCTCAACCTCACGCTGACAGACCTTTACAACAATCCGAAGGGTAGGACTACCTACCTCTATCCCGGTGGCCGAAAGGTCCACCGCACGTCCGATAAACAGTTCCGGCAGAGTGGGAACACTAAAGACACCAGTCTGTTTCAGGTCGAGGACATCGGTGATGCCGAGACCGTATACGTGACCGAGGGCGAGAAGGACGCACTCAACCTCACGCACATCTACAAGACGGCAGCTGTCAGTCCAGCGCAAGGTGCTGGCACCGACCCCGACAAATTCGACTGGACACCACTATCCGGCAGACACGTCAAGATCGTTCAGGACAAAGACGAGAAGGGCCGCGAGCACGCGAGCAAGGTCGCCGCGCACCTTAGATCAATCGCCAAGTCCGTTGAGATAGTGGAATCTGCGGTCGGTAAAGATATGTCAGACCACATTGCGGCAGGTAAGACACTCGATGAACTGGTCACGCCATCGCTGCTCGACAAGCTCGGCGTAACCAGCGAATGGCTTGAGAAGCAGACATTTCCAGAGCTTGAAGAAATCGTGCCAGGTCTGATCGTTGAGGGCGTCACCGTGCTCGCAGGACCGCCCAAAGTCGGCAAAAGCTTCCTCACCGGCAACTTGGCGATAGCCGTCGCATCTGGTGGTAAAGCGTTGGGATACATCGACGTTGCTAAGCGCCCGGTTCTGGTGCTCGCGCTTGAAGATGGTCACCGGCGACTACAGAGCCGCTACCGCGACATCCAACTGGGAAAACCGATACCACCCGGTATCACGTTCGTTACGAAAGCCACGCCGGCAGAATGTGTCGCCGTGATGGCCGAATTCCTACAACGCTACGGCTATCTGAAACCGCTGGTCATCCTCGACACGCTCGGGAAAGCCAAGCCGCAGAGGCGGTCCGGCCAAGAGGCATACCTTGTCGATTACGAAGTCGGCGGCAAATTCAAAGCACTGGCCGACTCCTGCCCTGGCGCAGCCATTCTCATCATTCACCACACCCGCAAGGCCGACTCGGGCGATTTCGTGGACCTGGTATCGGGCACACAGGGTATCGCCGGATCGGTGGACTGCATCATCACACTCGCCCGTAAGCGCAAAGAGGCTGAGGCCGTGCTGTCGGTGACCGGGCGCGACATCATGGAAAACGAGTACGCGCTGCTCGTGCAGGACGGATTCCTCTGGCAACTCGACGGCGACAACCTCACCGGCGCGTCGGAACGGTTAGACGTTCGGCGTGAGGAGGCAGCCAAGCAGGTGCAGATGAAAAAGCATGGGGCGAACGGGCAACGGGCCGTGCAAATCATCAACGGGCGCGGCCAGGTGAGGGTCGAGGACATCTCCTTCAAGCTCGGGATGACACCCAAAGCCACTAGTAACCTTCTCAACCGGCTGGCCGACAACGGTTTCATAGTGCGAGTGGAGCGTGGCATATTCCAGTCGCGTAGATACGCGGAGCAACACCCTAGATGGGGTGAGGAATATGAGGAATCCGGGGATAGCGGCGAAAGTCAAGACTACGCGGCAACCAGCGAGAGCAGAGGTCAACCAGACGACCCCTCACATTCCCTACACTCTCCACAATCACTACATTCCTCAGATTCCTCAGGTGTCGCAGCGTTGAAGCGGAAGAACACATGTGGTTGTGGTGCACCTCTGGCACTGCCAATATCCCTTGAGACAGGCCTGTGCGTCGAATGTCGTACAAGTGACTAGTTGCGTCAACCGGATCAGACCTCCGACCACCGAATCCTAGGGGGTTCGTGAACGAACTGCTGGACGCCCTCGGCCCGCACTCAGTTGTTCGACGCGAAGATCAACGAGGGATAGGAGCGAGAGGACGACCTAAGCTGGGTCCATGGGGGTGAAACTGGTCGCACTTATCACGTCGCTGATGCTCGTGTCAGGGCTCGCCGCGTCTTGCAGTGCGGTGCGCCCGCTTCTTCAGACTGAGACCAAGACAGTCACGGTCACCGTCACCGCTGCGCCACCGTCGTCGGCGTGGCCGTCCCCGTTGTCGCCGCAGACCACCACCCGGGCCCCATCTGCTGGCATGGGTCAAGAAGCGCAAGACGGCAACCTAGCTTTCACAGTCACCGAAGTACAGGGACCAAAAAGCGGCGCACTAGCGGTGATCTTGACAATAGAGAACCTGGGCATTAGCGCGCAGACCTACGTCGCCGACTACCAGAAGCTCATCGACGCTCAGGGCCGTGAGTTTTCCGTAGATCTGCACGGACTAGAGGAGGCATCGGCGTTCAACTCACAAGCAATAATCCAGACCGATATCAACCCGGGCGTCAAGCTGAAGGCTGTCTTGGCGTTCAGTGTGCCCGACGATGTGAAGCCGGCTCACGTGGTGCTTCGCGAGTCGATGCATTCACCCGGAGTAGTTGTCAACCTGTCCTAGCGTCTCCGATTTCTTGGTGGCACCCGCTCCCCGAGTGCTAGGCATCCCAGCTTTTCGCGGACGGTTTTGGGCGTCGCGCGCGACTCGGTATCTGTAACCACGAGCTAACCACAGCAAACAATCCGGTGGCGACCGCTCCAGTCCGCTATCGTATCGACAGCCGCGCCATTTGCTGATACAAAGGGAATTCGATTCGGAGACAACGCGATCCGCGCGTATCATAAGCGTTTATGAATGAGCAGGGTAGGCACGGTCGCAGCGCGTATCGAAGTGGATGCCGCTGCAACGTCTGCCGCGCCGCCGAGGCCGCAGCCCGTCGTCGCCAGCGCGCAGCCCGGCCAGACCCGGTGCCAAACGTGGTAGCGCTGCCAAACACCGGCCAGCCGGTGCAGCAGCCGGGGCCGAACGAGCTTGCCGTCCTGGCCGAGGTCGAGTTGCTTCCCCGTGCCGCCGAACACCCGGCCATCGTCGCAGCCGCGATCACCGTGGCTCAGCGGCTCGATGACCCGGCGCACGCGGCAATGACGGCAAGAAACGCGCACGAACTCCGAAACCTGCTCGGCGAACTGAAGGGCCCGCGCAAAAAGACGGGCGGTCGTTTGGCCACGGTCTCGGCAATGGCTGGGAAAGCGGCAAGGAGGGCGCAGTGATACGCGAACGCGAAGACCTGGAACGCGCCGCGACGATGGCGTTGGCGGTGATCAGTGCATTTGAAAGCCCGGATTGGTTGCGCGATATGGCGTTTCGAACATATGAAGACCTTTCCTGGAATCTTCAGTGGAATTACGAGGTATCTGACGGGTCGGAGCGCGGGTTGTTAATCTGGCCGAATGAGTACAGCTGCGCCACAGAGGAATTCATTGTCCGTCTGCCTGACGAGGTCAAAACACGATGCCCCGCCGACGTGATCATCGCCAGGGAAGCGGCTAAAGCAATCGACCAGCAGGGCCATTCCGCAGACTTCCGAATCGAGTGCGCAACATCGTTATACCGCACATTGTGGCGGCTGCTGGATTACGCCGAGGACGCCGGTATCGACCTCGACTGCACTGAGTCAAATGACTCAGATGACTACGTGCTGTTTGAAAAGTACGAGTTACTAGCGCATTTGGCCAAGGTCGCTAACGGCCTCGACGATGACGATGACGAAACAGACGACGACGAAACACATTTGAAACGGAGCACCAATGGCACTCACTAAAGGGTCGATTAGCGGCGACAGCCAGCCGCCGCGCGCACCGGCGGCAGACGCTGCGGCGGTTTACGCCGGTAACGACGCGACCCGTATCCACCGCGAGGCAGGCACAGCCGCCGTGGCAGCGGCGCATACCACCGGCAGCGCGGGCGAATCCGCAATCGGCGCACCGTTTATCGGTGAAGACCACAAGTTGGACGAAGACCGCCGGCACGCGCGACGCTGGTTGCACAGATCAAGGGCGACACGGTTTTCCCGGACTGTACGGCCCATACCCCGGCCCATAGGGCCTGTTCGCAACGTGAAAGGGGCAAGGCAATGGGAGACAAGCCAATTCGGGTGACTAGCCGTGTGGATATGGGTGGACAGTGGTACGGCAAGCATGATGTCAGGCGTGGTGACACCCTTGAAGTCCCAACACCCCTGGACGCGAAACGTCTTGTAGCGCAGGGCTTAGCCGATTACGGCAAGGTTGGCCTGGATCAACTGGGCCGCGCCTACGAGGAAAACCCGAAGTTGATGGACGAGGTCATTCAACAAACGCCGAACCCGGTACCTGAGGAAGCACGCCCGTTACCGGAGTCGATTGTTGGCCGTCACCCGGCTTTCCCTAAGGGACGCGGCGAAGGGTGGTCGGTGGCCTGATGTTTGACGACGAAACTCCTATCTCCAAGCCGTTTTTCACCTGGGACGTCGAGGACTACACTCCTGATCAGGCGCGAGAATGGCTGCGCGCCACGGTTACTGACAAGCGCAACTTTGGTGCGCTCTACGGTCAGATGTATCAATTGGACGAGCGCAGCGGAATACGCCCACCACTGATCTGGGTTGCTGCGCTCCATGACCGCGACAGCATCGTGGACAGCGCCGTGTGGCCGACGTTGGCCGACGACTTGCGCGCTTTCCTTGTGCTGGTTGATGATTCCCAGATTGCACAAGTCACCAACACAGTCATCGAGGCGTACCTGACCCGTTATCGACAAAGGGAGGTATGTCAATGAGCAGTGATCCATCGATGGAGCGGCTACATACAGGTGTGTTCTCCAATGGTCTGCGAGTTGAGACGCGCAGTCTCAACGGCGGCCAAGCCCGCGTAATCGGCGGCTACGCAGCCGTGTTCGGGAAGCGTTCACACCCAATGGGCGGCATCCGAGAGGTTGTAGAACCGTCGTTCTTCAACAAGTCAAAGAGCGACGGCTGGCCCATGGTTGTCGCACGTTTCGAGCACGACCCGCGAATGCTACTGGGTAGCACCGCATCTCGGACGCTGGAATTGAAGCTGGACAACACCGGGCTGGACTACTCAGTCCGGGTCCCCGAAACCCGCAGCGATGTCTGGGAATTGGCCGAGCGCGGCGACCTGCCTGGATCGTCGTTCAGTTTCCAGGCGTACGATGACGACTGGCGTCTGGGTGACGGCGGGATGCCTGAACGTCACCTGGTGAGTGGTCGGCTGATTGACGTCGCGCCAACGGCGATTCCGGCATATCCCGACGCCACCGTGAAGACCTTGTACCGGTCGCTTTCACTGTTCGCTGATGTGGACGAAGAAGACGTGATCGCCCTGGCCGCGCAGGGTGAGCTACGTTCGTTGTTCACGCGCACTGACCTAGCGGTATCCGCGCCGCCGACCGTGTTGCCGGGTGTCGAACACCGCAGCAATGACGCGGCGCAGCGTGAACTTACCCTGAGGCGCAGGCTAAATGAGGAACGCGGCAAGCGATACGGCGGGCTTGACATGACCGATCCGGCCCAGGCGTTGCTGGATCTCTACCGGCGTCGAAACCGTAATCGCGCCAGGCGCTTCGCGCCGGAAACCCGCAGCGTTCTTGACGATTACCAACGCGCCGCGTTCTTGCGGCACTAGAGATTTGCGCGGGCTATACGCCCGCTCACAGCCAGCAGAACAGACGAACGAACACTGACAGGATGAATCCCACGACTCGCCACCGAACGTCGCTCAGCGGTCAATTGGGCGGGAAAACGGTGGCCTAGACGTGCCCAGCCGTCGCCCGCGAAACATGGGGGCGGGCCAGTTCCTGGCTGGGCACCCTGATCACCAAGCCGCTCTGGTCTTTCTGCGTCTTGTCCTTCGCACAGGGCGGTCTGGTGTCTCAGTGCAGGGCTTCCCATGACTCTCAACAAACGGTTCACTACGGGCGTGCATTCCAAGTCCAGCCGGGCAGCCCTTCGAGTCGGCGTTGGCGATCGGCATCAAGTAATGCTTTCTTCTGCCTTTGGCGTTGCGTTGTGACCCATGCACCGAGTTGGTAGCCATCGACGGTGTGAGACTGCGGGACACGGGCATCACCATGGCGTTCGACATAATCCACGAGTCGGCGATAACCCTCCTCCCACTTGTCGGCGCGAGGGTCCCATGTCCATCCGGCCAGTTCCTGAAGTCGGCGTTCGCGGTCTGCGTCAAGTGCGCCTCTGGCGCGGAAGCTGCGTTGGTTGTGCACCCAGTCGCCGAGTTTGTAGCCATCGACAATGTATGGCTTCGGGACGCGGGCATCACCATGGCGTTCGACATAACCCACGAGTCGGCGGAAACCCTCCTCCCACATATCGGCGCGAGGGTCCCATGTCCACCCAGGCAGTTCCTGCAGTCGGCGTTGGCGGTCGCCATCAAGCAGACCGTCGGCGAAGGAACCCCGCTGGATCTTGACCCATGCACCGAGCTGGTAGCCATCGACGGTGTAGGAGTATGGGACACGGGAATCACCGTTAGATTCAACGTATTGCATGAGCCGGTGGTAACCGTCCTCCCATTTGTCGGTGACAGCGTCCCATGTCCACCCCGGCAGGTCTTGCAGTCGCCGTTCGCGATCTGCGTCAAGGGTGCCTTTAGTGCGATTGACGCGTTGCGTCGTGGCCCATGCACCGAGCTGGTAACCATCGACGGTGTATAACTGCGGGACGCGGGCATCACCGTGGCGTTCGACGTAGTCCAGGAGTCTGCGGTAACCCTTCTCCCATGTGTCGTCGTGCCGGTCCCATGTCCAACCGGCCAGTTCGAGGAGTCGGCGTTCGCGGTCGGCCTCCAGGATGCCTTTGGCATGTCTAGTGCATTGTTCGTTTACCCACGCGCCTAGCTTGTAGCCATCGACCATGTAGGACACTGGGACGCGGGCATAACCGTGGCGTTCAACGTAGTCCAGGAGTCGGCTGAACCCCGCCTCCCATTGGTCGGCCAGAATGTCCCATGTCCAGCCGGGCAGGTCTTCAAGCCGATGTTGCAAATCCGCGGCGAGGGTAGCCTTGCGGTGGCGACTGCGCTGCGTGCTAACCCACGAGCCGAGCGAGTAGCCATCCAGGGAGTAGGACTGCGGGACGCGGGCGTGACCGTTGTCATCGAGGAACCGTTCCAGCAGCCCGAACCAGAACTCCCACGACGCGGTGGTCTGCTCAATAAGGCGCACCTCGAAAGCGCGGGCGAAGTCGGCACCGCAGACATCTGGAATCTCGACAATCTTGGGCGGCAGTCGTAATGAACCACGGCTGCCACTAGGTAGCCGTCCGAGCATCCGGCGCAGGTCATCTAACTGTTGGGCCAAGTCTTCGTCGTGGGATCGTAGTGCCAGCAAAACGTCCCAAACCGCCTTGAATGCTGAGTCTTTAAGGACGACATCAGGATTCGGTTCGTCAGTGTCGATGAAAACGGGGATGACGATGGTGCCGATTGTCTTGTCGTCAGCAAGCCGGATGGCACGACCGACAGCCTGGGCGATGTCGATGTCTGATCGTTTTGGGTCGATGAAGGCCACTCCGTCAAGGGTGGGAACGTCGATTCCTTCGGTGAGGCAACGTGCATTAGAGATAACCCCGTGCTCGCCATTACCTACATCGCCAAGACGTTGCAGCCGACGCTGGCGTTCCCAGGCAGACATCGTGCCGTCAACATGATCCGTCCACAGCTTGCCCTTGGGTCGCTGCCGTGCGGGCATCCAATCGATGACGCCAGGAAACGACGCCTTAAACTCTTTGGCCCCCTTGACGAGCCGGTGGAAAGTGATGACCCGGTGCAGTTCGTACTCGCGCATCGCTTTGGCTAGCCCGATCTGTCCAGCCACGGAGCGAGCGTCCTTCACTTCCTTACCGTCAACGGTAATGAACCAACCCTTTTCGGCCCAGTCTCGGTAGGTGGCGTTATCGACACCGATGATGGCGACCTGGTAGTCGGTCAGTAGCTTCAGCTCTATCGCCTGGTGAAAGGTGAGACGGTGGAATACTTTTCCGAATTTCTCCTCGTCGTCCATCGAGGCGAACTCATAACCTGCCTCCTTCGCTGTCTTCAGGACATGAGCCGAGTAGATGCGCGGGGTAGCCGTCATGAACAATCGGCGGTGAGCCTTGATCTTGTTGTCCAGGATGTCCGGATCGATCGCAGGCGTCTTGAGATCAAGCAGCTATTGCGGTGACGCAACTGTTCGACGTTGCGGACCGGGGTGTTGACTTCGGGTGGTACTTGGTTTCTGGTCGCTCTTTTTATTCGCTATTCCGAGCAACAAAACCTTGATGCGGATCATTATGTGCTAAGGGCATCAGCGCGTTTCGGTTGATGACCGGGCGCTATTCGGCTCATGTCAATTAAAGACATGAAAGAGAAATGAGATGAATGACAACAATGCGATTACACAAGCGATCACCGCCGCCATGCTCACCGGGTTAACGGCAACCTGTCTAGGCTTAGCCGCCCCTGCTAGCGCTGACGAGGGGTTCATCGTCTGCCCTGATGGCCATTCGGGTGTCGCCACAACCGTAACCAGCTGTGAGTTCGCGCATAACGTCCTCAGAGGCTATTTCAACCAAGGCGAGCCTGCGATCGTGGTGGCGTACAGCCCGGTGACCGGTGAGGTCTACGACATGCAATGCCAGCCTGGGTTTCCAGCCCTACTCACCGACGGTGAGCGCGTGAGCGCGGTGCGCTGCGTCGGCGGCAACGACGCAGTTGTCGTCCTGTTCTGAGGAGAAGGGAAGTGATTCGAGAATTGATCGGCGGACCGGATTGGAGGCCCGCGACGAAAACCGCGTACTAACCGCGGTGGGGATAGCTGCTGCAATGTTTCTTCGGAAGCGGCCTCCCCTAGCGAGGCGCTATCGCTTAGACGTTATTGCGGGTGTGCGATTGGCTCGCAATGCCAACGCTGGGATCGAAAATCACGTTGCCTTGGCATGGTACTGAGCGCCGGCCGGTGATCGGAACAGCCGAGTGATCACCGGCCGGGCCCAAAGTGTCTCAGCCGGCAACCAAGACGTAAGACACCGGGTCGTCAAGCTCTTAAGCTGTTCGTGCTCTGCAACTTGCGCGAACCGCAGTCTTCGCCGCTGGCTGGTGAAAAAATTGCCGAATGACCGGCTCCCGCGGTGGCTCACGCGTCGGCGAGATGTTCGGACCCTACGAGCTCCGTTCGCTGATTGGGGCGGGCGGTATGGGCGAGGTGTATCAGGCCTATGACACCGTCAAGGATCGCGTGGTCGCCGTGAAATTGCTGCGCCGCGAGTTCGCGGCCGATCCGTCGTACCAGGAGAGGTTCCGTCGCGAATCGCGGGTAGCGGCGCGATTACAGGAGCCGCACGTCATCCCCGTGCATGACTTTGGGGAGATCAACGGGGTGCTTTACATCGACATGCGCTTGGTGGAGGGCCACGACCTTAAGACCGTACTAGCGGAGAACGGCCCGCTGGATCCGGCCCGCGCGACCTCAATCGTCGCGCAAGTGGCCGCGGCCCTGGACGCTGCACATGCCTGCGGACTCGTCCATCGCGACGTCAAGCCGGAAAACGTCCTTCTCAACCGGAACGACTTCGCCTACCTGGTCGATTTCGGCATCGCGCACCTGGGCGGGGAGACAGGCCTTACCAGCGCCGGGGCCGCGATTGGGTCGTGCGCGTACATGGCGCCGGAACGGTTCACCGGCGAGCATGTGGGCCCGCCGGCCGACGTCTACTCGCTGGCATGCGTGCTATACGAATGCCTGACCGGCCATACCCCTTTTCCGCCAGGGGACGTATTGCAAATGATGGCTGCGCATACTATGAGACGCCCCGCTCCACCGAGCGTCACGCGTCCAGAGCTGGCGCGCGATTTCGATGACGTCATTGCCCGCGGCATGGAAAAGCGGCCGGAGTCGCGGTTTGCGTCAGCGGGTGAGCTTGCGCGCGCAGCTAATGCTGCAGCTTCACGCCAGAGGCCGGCTGAAGCTACTCACCCCGATCAGCCAAGGGACACTCGCAGATTTTCTCAACGGTGGCCGAACCCCGAGGGATCCGATTACATTCCGTACAGGGATCACATTCAGCAAGCCGAAGCACCACCGGCAAGGAATAGGTTTGGACGCGGCCCACTGATCCTAGCTGTTGCATCCGGCATCATGCTGCTTGCGGCGCTGGTCGTCGTTTTTTCGGTAATTGTCCGCGACCGCAACGGCGAACGAAATGGCAGGGGGCCGCAAAGCCCGATGGCACCTATCGCGCCAGCGACGACCGAATCAGCAACAACAACTGCGCATTTGCGCCCCAGTAGCCTGCCGGGAACCGACAACCTTGGCTGGACCAGTTACCCTGGTGCGCGTTGCGATCCGGGAACTGAGCCGGCAGTCATGGCTCGCACCACTCAGTCCGTGTTAGTGGTATGCGAGATCCAGCCCGGAAACTTCTACTATCGCGGGGTTCGTCTAAGTGACAGCGCCAGCATCGAGCTGGCAAATGCAGTGCGGTCGTCACAAGGCTTCGACGTGACGAACCCGACGGACGGAACCCGCTACCAGATTCGTCCGACAGGTCTGACTATCGCGCCAGCAACTGGACAAGCGTCTTCCGAGCCAATGCTCGCGTACGCAGCGGGCTGAATGGCGCAATCCTGTTGCCTAGCGCAAGAGCGCAACTCTACTGCCCGGGCGGATATGGCTGCCGGGCTTATGCATTGCTGGTGCGGCAATGAGTGCGCTCGACTATGCCCCAAACAAGGGTGCACCGCGACGGCAAACGTGGATCTCGGGAGAAGTGCTCACTCAGCGTTCCCAGCGACACCGCTAGAATCCGGCGCTCCGGAATCGGGCGCTTTTTTAATTAGGCCCCTGCCATTCGGGGTTGAAGCGCGAGGCAACCGCGCCTGATAGGGATGGGTGGCGGTGTGCTCCAGCCACGCCTGTACGGTGCCCCCGTTGTCCAGGTAGCCCTTCTACTCCTGCACCGGCGCCTGCGCCTGGGGGAAGATCGCGTAGGAACCCACTGGAAGCCAGCGCCCCGGCGCGATTACGTATAGCTCGTACCAGGTATGGGCCTGGACGGTTTGGCGCAGCAGGGTAAGCGTGACTTCACCGATCTGAGTCGTGCCCACCGGCGTAGAGGTGCGGGCTGCATCATGCGGTTCGCCCAGGTACGGGTGGCACCGGCCGACCCGCCGAAAACCGCCCCGTTCACAAGGCTAGCGATCAATCCATACATGTTTCCTCCCGGTTGCATCAACGGCAACGAGACCAGGGTGTTCCGGTCCCCTGCCCGTTGTCTTTTGTGCCGTACTCCCAGTCACCGGAGGCGGGACTAGGGCAACCTCTTCTCAGTTGCAGCTGGTCACGCGGTGATAGCCGGTGTCGCCGCTGTCGTAGCACTGCGTCTGGCAGTCGGCGTGAGCCACACCGGTGCCCAGCGCCAGCGCGCCGATGGCCGCGGCTACCGCAGTAAGAGCCTTGATCATTCCGTCACCTCCTCTCCCAAAAGCACTCACTAATTGGACTCTTCACGGCAATCTCTACGCCTGCAGTTGGTGGGCGATTCATCGGTGACGTCCCGGGCGGATCACTGCCGCGGCGGTTGCGCCGCTAATGGCGGCGCTGAGGATGTGACCGCCAGCGATCTTCATCATGCGAGCGACCCCGATCTCGAGCCGCCGTGGGGCATGCTCTGGTAGAAGCCCTGGCCGAAGTGCCAGGGGCATAGGTCGCGCACGGCGATGCCGACGAACCGGCCCGAGCCGAAGTCGGACAGACCGCTGTGCACATATAGGTCGTTGCTCGCCTCTGCGGGCGTCGACCCGGCGTCTAGCTTGTTGCAGACGTTGATCCCCACAACGAGTTGAGCGCCCGCGCCGCCCTGGTTGTAGAACCCTGCGTTAGTGACGTCTGCCGTGAACTGGCTCGCGGCCACGGCCGCCGCCGCTGCTGCGTCGGTGTCCAGGGTGTCCGCGTGGGCTGACGCGGCCGGGAATGCCGCGCTGCCGATCCCGGCGGCGACGGCGGCGAGGCCGCCGACAATGATCTTTTTCATGGTGGTTCTCATTCGTGTACTGGCAGGACGAATCCCTGCTGTGGTCCGGTCGGGTTTGAATCCTTGGCCGGAGTCGGTCTTGGTGGCCGACACCGTTAGATTCCGGCAAGTGTTTTTAGGAATTTTCAACAGATCTTTGAGGAATCTTTGTGTTTGCCAACGCAGCCTTCGCAGTCAATGTCGACGCAGCTGCCCCAACGTTGCGGTGATCCATCCTTGCCCGACGCTGGTGTCACGCCATCCCCACTGCCCATCAGCCTGCCCGGAAAGTGTTTCGACCAACGTTTCGTCACCAGCACGGAGTCGGCGGCCGCTCTGGAGTACTCGACTGCGAGCACCCACCGGTCCTGATTCGCCTCCCGGACTTAGTACCGCGTCGGAGTGGTTCTTTTCCTTTAGCGCGAGTGAATTTCGAATATGAACTCGTGACTGCCGATGCGAATATGGTCACCATCGACAAGGTCCGCGCTTATGTCGATTCGCTGGCCCTGCACTTCGACACCGTTGGCCGACCGCAGATCCCTAATCATGAAACTGGTTCCGGTGTCGATGATGGCGGCGTGGTGGCGGCTGACGTCGGCATCACTCAAAACGATGTCGTTGTCACGAAGGCGCCCGATCCGGATGTCTGCGGCTTCCAGCGGATAGTGGCGCCCGGCGGTATCGCGCAGCCGAGCGATTACGAACTGGGTGGGAGCCGCCATGCGACGTTTGGAGTGGATTAAGGTTTCCGCTGCAGTGGCTTGGGCCGCTCGTTTGGTGTCCAGGGGCACCTGGCGCAGGATCTTTTCATATAGGGCACTGACGGTGGGATCGGGGTCGATGCCTAGTTCCTCGGCCAGGGTCGTTTGCAGTCGCTGATAGGTGCGCAGAGCATCCGATTGGCGTTTAGTGACGTAGTACGCCGTGATCAGTTGCGCCCATAGCGGTTCATCGTGAGGGTTTTCGGCGGCGAGCTTCTCGAGCTCGCCGACAATGGTGTAGGCGCGTCCACACGCGATTTCGGCTTCCGCGAGGGCGGTATGGGCCCGCAGTTTGTCTCCTGTCAGGGCGGTGGCCCACGGTTCGACGAAGGCAAAGTCGCGCAAGTCCTCGAGGACTGGCCCGCGCCATTCGGCCAGCGCCGCCGACAAGTGGCTGCTGGCTTGTTCGAATCGTCCCGCAGCGGCGGCGTGCACTCCGGCGGACTGTTCGGTGTTGAAACGATCAAGATCACAGGCGGCCTCAGCGACATTGAGTCGATACCCTGGCGGTGCTTTAGCTAGCACCTCGCGCGCGTCGAACCCAGCGTTGCTGAGGAGTCGGCGCAAGTTCGAGACGTAGGATTGGACGGTTACTCGCGCTGCCGGCACTGGTCGTTGATCCCACACGGCGTCAATCAATGACTCGATTGCAACCGGGCGGTTGCGGTTCAGGACGAACATGGCGAGCACCGCCCGCTGTTTCCGGGCGCCCAGGTCCACAGGCGTGCCGTCCACTCTCATCAGCAACGGTCCCAGCACGCCGAACTTGAGACGCGTTCCCCCCATCGTCGCTACCAGCCTTCCAGCTAATCCGGGGGCGTCAGGTCCCCATTATGGCCGCCACCGGCCACGCTTCGGACGGGATCGCCGGATCGGATCCGGGCCGCGGTCTTTAGTTGCGGCAACCGAGTACAGATGAGCGTTGTCGATCGCCAGCCCAGTTTTGGCAACTCAACCAATGGTTTCGGTTTGTCGCACTTGGCGCTGTCACACGGCTTATTGTGTCGCTGAACCGCACTTGCCGTGGAGGTCGAAGTGGACGGGACGCCGTTCGGTCGTTATCGGCTGGTGGAGTTGCTCGGCCGGGGCGGCATGGGGGAAGTCTGGCGCGCCTACGACACCGCGATTGACAGGGTGGTGGCATTGAAGAAGCTGCCAGTGAGTTTCGCGGACGACAAGGTGTTCCGGGAGCGGTTCCGGCGGGAGGCCAGGGCAGCAGCTGGACTTGACGCACCTCATGTGGTCCCGATCCATGATTTCGGCGAGATCGAAGGACGACTGTTTGTGACCATGCGCCTGATCAACGGCCGCGACCTGCAAGAGCTTCTCAACGACGGCCCGCTGCCGCCAACGCGCGCAGTCAAAATCGTTGAGCAGATCGCTTCGGCGTTGCACGCTGCCCACCAGAAAGGATTGGTCCACCGCGATGTGAAACCGTCCAACATCTTGGTTACCGAGGACGACGACGTGTTTGCCTACCTCATCGACTTCGGGATAGCACGAGCTCCGGAAGACAGTGCCCTGACGGGCACTGGAGTACCGATCGGCACTTGGGACTACATGGCCCCGGAGCGTTTCAAGGACGGTACAGCCGATGCCCGCGCGGATGTTTATGCGCTCGCGTGTGTGCTGTACCAGTCGCTTACCCGTCAACTGCCTTTTCCTGGTGAGAGCCTTGATCAGATCGCGGCGGCACATCTGTTCTTGCCACCGCCGAAGCCATCGGAGTTAACCCGCGCCATTTCCAAGCGGATGGACGAAGTCATCGCAAAAGGGATGGCAAAAGATCCAAACCGCCGCTACGGCACCACGAAAGCGCTGGCGAAGGCGGCACGCGCAGCGTTGAGCACACAGTCGGCAGGCGTCCAGCGTGGCCTTGCCATAGAGGAGCTGCAAGAGCGCTTACTGCCGGCCGACATCCGCCCGGTGGTTTCTACACCATCACCCCGGTGGGCCCGGCTTGCCGGCCGACCGCAGGACACTGACCCGGTCGGGCGTGCAGGTTCGGTTACGTCGTCGGCGTTGTCGCCTTCGGTGATGCTTGTGCTTCGATATGCCGTTCGCAGCGACCGCGGTCTGGCATATGCCCAAAACGAAGATTCTGTCTATGCCGGCGCGCGGCTCCTCGCCGTTGCGGACGGGATGGCTACGTCCATCGGCGGCAGCATCGCGTCGCAACTAGTGATTGCGGCCCTGGCTCCACTGGACGATGAACCACCGGGCGACGATATGCTTGCCCAGCTCGAAGCCGCGGTCCGGAGGAGCAACTCGGCCATCGCCGCGCAAGTTGATGTGGAGCCCACGCTCAAGGGAATGGGCACCACGCTGACTGCACTGTTCTTCGTGGGCAATAGAGTTGGGTTGGCGCACATCGGCGGGTCCCGCGCCTATCTGCTCCGTGACGGTGTCCTTACTCGACTGACTCAGGACGAGTTCGTGATGGGACCGGGAGTTTATACGAGCCGACTTACCGCCGCGGAGCGCAAGCGGATGATGCGGCGGCTAACTGGAGATGAGGTGCCGATAACGCTGCAGCAGCTGGAAGTCCGCCCCGGTGACCGCTACCTCCTGTGCACGCCCGGCCTGACTGATTCGGTCAACCAGGGCACTATCCGCGAGGTGCTGCAGATTTCTGACGTTTCCGAAAGCGCCGACCGTCTAATTGAGCTGGCATTACGTGGCGGTGGAACCGACAACGTCACAGTTGTGGTATCCGATGTAGTTCGATACGACTACCGGTCAGGCAAAGAAAACCTGACGAAACCGGCCTGACTGCTTTCCGTGTTACACCAGTCGGTGCCACCATCCGCCGAAGTAATCCCGGTGAACTATACGGTGGACCCACGGCAGCGCCGTTAGCGGTTGGCCAGTTAAACCCTCTGACGTCTCAAAATAGACCACATTTGAGACGTCCGGCATGGGTCGTCACTACAACGCTGACGCCCAGGTGGCGGTGTCTTGAAAGTTGGTCTCAGAAATACCTTTCTCGAATATCGCGTTGAGCCCATTTATGACGCACTCAGCTGCCGGGGCGCCGACGGTGGGTCAGCGGATTGGGTACGTCCGGGTAAGCACCGTCGCCCAGACTCTCGACCAACAGAACGAAGCCCTCGCCGCCGCCGGTGTCACCAAGGTGTTTTCGGACGTGATGTCCGGCGCTCGTGATGATCGCCCGGGTCTGGCCGAGTTGATGGTCTACCTTCGCGAAGGCGACACCGTGGTGGTGTGGAAGTTGGATCGCTTGGGCCGCAACATGCTCCACATCTTGGCGACGGTCAAGGCTCTCACCGACCGGGGTGTCACCCTGGTGTCGGTGTCGGATGGCATCGACTCCAGCACGGCAGCGGGTCGGATGATGATCGGCGTGCTGGGCTCGCTCGCCGAGTATGAGCGGGAGCTGACCAAAGAGCGTACGACCCTGAAGCGGGAGGCGTCCCGGGCCAAAGGCACCCGGTTCGGCAGACCCAAGAAGGTAAAGGACAGAGACCACATCGCTACAGCCAGGCGGATGAGGGCCGATGGACATACCACCAGGGACATAGCCAAGTATCTCGGTGTCAGCCGCGCCACGCTTTACCGGTACCTCGCTGGAGACGATGCGGCCTGACATTGATGTCGGTGGTGTTCGGCGCAGGCGACATATTGGTGCAAGGCAGTGGCGATTACGCAGACGCCGAGGGTGGCGGCGAGGACGGAGGCGGGGCTGCGTCGGTCCACTCCGAGCCGTTCCACCACCGCAATCCGCGTTGGCCATTTTGATACCAGCCTGGCGGCGGCGCACCCGACGTCACCGGACGCGGCGGGTTCGACGGCACCGGCTTCAGGAATGCGGTGATGATCAGGCCGATGATTCCGAGTACCGCGCCGAGCGCGATACCTTCGCCCCATCCTCGGCCCTTCGAGTTCGTCACTAGACCGGCCAACGTGCCGAAGACGGTTCCCCAAATGATTATTGAGATGAGCACCCCCATGGGGAAGCGTAGTGCAGCGCGAGGATTCGTTATGGCGATTCGGCATGCGCCGTCGTCTCGTTTCTTGGAGAACTCGGACTCGGCCTGTGACACTGAGAAATCGGACTCCGCGACCTAGTCCGTTTTCATCCCGGTGTTCAGTCCGCCGCCGATCCCGGATCTTTAGAACTGGAACCGGGTTCGCGAAGTCAAGATGAAGGGTCAGTCCGTCAGACTGATTAGCGCATGCGCGTGGGGTGCCATCCGAAGATGGCGCGGTGAAAACTGGCCCTCTCAGGGGGCGGGGGCTCGACCTCTCCAGGAAGTGCCTGTACGCATCCGAGGAGACGGCTTGGGGGCGGAGCCTGATCCGGGTCGGTGTCGCCGCCTGATTGGTGCGCCGCCGCCGCCACCTGTTCGAGAGCGGTCGTAACGGTAGGTTTGTTGCGGACGATCAGCTTCGTGAACACGTCGACGTACTCCAATGCCGCTCCCATCAGCGCGAAACCAGCGGTAGCTAGGTCGGCAGCCATAGCAGGGGTACCGAAAGGATGAACGGGATCGGCTATCCACACACCTAATTCGTCGTAGTGGTCTTGTTCCATCCCGTTATCAGCACCGGGGGCCAGCTCCGCGATGCTGCCGAGCATAAGCGCAACGGTAGCCGCGTTGCTGTACTGGCGTCCGGCTTGGGGGATGACTTGTAGGATCCCCCTGTGGATGTGGTTACGAAGCTGCTTGCAGACCCAGGCGTAAACCTGTAATCGGACCACGTCACCGAGCAGAGACTCGTCGTACTGGGGCCGAAGATGCTTGGCAATGAATGCTCGTGAGTCTAGCGAGTCTCTTACATCTTCCATGTCGATTGTGGGGTCGAGGAGCGTGCGGTAGAGCCGCCCGTAGATGTCGAATGCTGCTGACAGATAGAGTAATTCACGGTCGAACGCCTCCGCAGCAGCTTCAACGACGTCGGCTTTCCGTTCGCCGAGAGGGTTGGACAGGGCTGCGAGCATGTGGTCAAGAGCCCGGGCCCCACGCGCTAGCCGGACATGTACAGACTCGAGCGCTTGTGCAACTGACCGGACCCCATGGATTGGTCCATGTTGGGTGAGAGTCGTTCATCGGTGGGTACAGCTGGCAGCGTAGCGAGCCGGGGGTTGGTAGCCGAGGGCGGAGTGGCGCCGGTGGTGGTTGTATTCGTGTTTCCAGTCGCTGATGACCACGCGGGCATGCGCCAGTGACCAGAAGCTGTTGATGTTGAGGCATTCGTTGCGGATCCGGGAGTGGAAGGATTCGACGTAGCCGTTGCGCCATGGTTCGCCGGGTGGGATGAAGTACAGGCCGATGTGGTTTGCGGCCCAGTTAGCCATTGCCGCGCAGGCGAATTCGGGTCCGTTGTCGCAGCGCAGGACTGCCGGATAGGTGCCTCGGTGGGCGGCGATCCGTTCGAGCTCGCAGATCAGGTCTTCGCCGGTGATGTTGCGTTCGACCATGTCGCCGAGGCATTCGCGGGTGTGTTCGTCGATGATCGACACGGTCTTGATTGGGCGCCCGTCGGTGGTGACGTCGAACTGGAAATCGGCGGCCCACACCTGATCGGGCGCATCTGCGCTGACTTGCGGGGCCGTTGAGGTGCCGTGGCGTTTGCGGCGTCGCCGCTGCGGCACCCGCAGCCCCTCCTCGCGCCACAGGCGTTGGAATTTCTTGTGATTGACCGGCCAGCCTTCGTCGCGCGCATCGTGGTAGGCGGGCCGAAAGCCCCGGCGCGGATGCTCCTTGGCCCAAGCGCGCACCCAGGCCCGCAACGCGGCATCCGGATCAGCCGGCGTGGTCGACGCTGGTTCGTGTCGTTGGGTGGAGCGGTGTTGCCCGGCCACGCGGCAGGCGAAGCGCTCACTGACTCCCAGCACGTGCTGGAGATGGTCAACGGCCGCCCGCCGGCGTTCCGGGCCTAGAAGTTTCCCTTGGCGATCTCCTTGAGTGCGGCCTTCTCCAATTCGGCGTCGGCCAGCAGCCGTTTGAGGGTGGTGTTCTCGCGTTCGAGGTCCTTGAGCCGCTTGGCGTCCTCAGCCTTGAGCCCGCCGAATTGATTGCGCCAGCGGTGATACGTGGCCTCGGAGACACCCAGGTCGCGGCACACCGCCGCGGTGTCCTTGCCCTCGGCCAACAGCCGATCGGCCGTCATCAGCTTGCGCACAATCTGCTCGGGAGTGTGCCGCTTTCTTGTCGCCATGATCTTGTCGAGCCTTCCTGCCCAAAACCTGGGCTGCCAGACTCTCACACACCGTGGACCAACCAACCGGGGTCAGGCCACAACCTTGGGACCGCCCTCTGCAGCGCCAATGTGTTGCACCGAGACATCAAAGTAGGGCATCGCGCTCGCGACACCCCAGAGGTAGGAATTCACGATGGTTTTGGTCGACTCTGTCGTCGTCAGAATCCCGCCGCCGACCATTTGGCTTACCTCAATGCCGACGATCGGGTTGGATGTCACCCGGAGTTAGTGACCGATGAGCGCCACCGCGTCGTCAGGAGTGACGCTGGCGACCACATCATTGTCGGCGACGTCGGACCTCCCAACGGTCGGCGCGTTGGTCACGATCGCATCGATGCCGAGCGCAGCGGCAGCGGCCGCGTAAGCGGCGGCGTGGTGCCGCTGTTCCATTCTGATCGGATCTCTAGCAGCGGGTGCGGTTTGCGCATCGAGCTGCTGGTAGACGTCGAAGAAGTGCGCTCGGGTGTTTGACGTCTCGCGCTCAGTCTCTGTCCTGATCCAGAAGTACCGGGTGTCCAGTTCCTTAGCCGCGTCCTCGAGCGTGGTGAAGCCGATCTGGCGTACCAACGGCTCGCGCAGCACGTCTGTCCAGGCGGTGGGGACCTCCTCACCGACCGGAACCATGAGCTGAACGTCTATCTCTTCACGTCCGAAGAACCTGGCCAGGTGTCCCTCGGGTGGGCTCGGCACCGTAGTGGTGTCGATCCCCAGCCGTAGCGTCCTGGTCTCGGGGCGGAGCGGAAACAGCGGCGGATGTTTCTCTGTCTCGTCCACCGGCGGTCGAACGTAGCGCATGAATCTATAGTTCGGCTGGCCGCTGGGGATTGCGATCGACATAAGGCGATGCTCCCACAGGGTGATGACACCGGAAGTGTCCCGAAGCCAGGCTGCGATTTCCGTCGTTGAGCTCTTACACACCAAGTGTCGCCCCGTCTGCCTAGGCTGTTTGGCATGACGGATCAACCTAGATTCCTCGGCAAGATTCAATCGGTCGCTGTGCGGGATCTCAGCGTCGCTGAGGATATTTCGTTTCCCATCACAACAAGCGGAACCCAGTCGGTTGGGCTTCGTTCGACCATCCAGGGCTTCAACGACGAGCGGACTGAGATGACAATCTTCGTCCACAAGGCGGGCGAGACGGTCACGGTTGAAGTGGACCCCGACCAACAGTTCGATCGGGTCTGACCCTTTACTCCACCCCCTTGGGCGGCTCGGATGACGAGCGCATCAGTTGTCGCGCAGAGTATCCAGTACTTCGCGGGACCACATCGACGCGACACTGCAGGGACATACCGGGGCGACGCCACCGTGACAGTGGCCGGTGCTCCCTGAGCGCTGATGGTCACCGGCGGAGGTGCGTGCCATCCTGCTTTATGTGTCAAAGATCCTTGTCTGTTCCTATAAATACCTCTGTGATGACCGGTAGCTCGCGCACAGCCAGCCACGTATTGCGGGACAGTTCGTCAAGCGAAGCACTCTCGGGGTGCCTGTTGTTGATGAGATAGCCGCGAACCAACGCACCTGTATCCTGGTCGATCCCTAGGTAATTCATCTTCCACGGTTGCTCGTCACCGAGCGTGATACGCCCGATTGGTTCGACCTTTCCCAGATCTATGTCGCTCATGGGGGCAACAGGCAGGGTGAGCGCGATGCGACTGCCTCGGCGATGGATCGTGAGTTCGGTCGTGCCGTGCGTGGTGATGACCTCATCATCGCTCATGGTGGTGCAGTCTCCTTTTGATCGCAGAGCGGTGCATCGGGTTCGAGTGCAGACGACGTTGAAGGGCCCGCCGCTACCATTCCGGCTCAAAGCGCACGAACGGTCACCGTGTAACTACATTCACCCGGGTTCTCGCGGTAAGTAATTTGCTTGATCTGCTTGTCGTTCCGGTAGAGCCAGACTGCCGCGAGATCACCTAGATGTTCGATCGAGGACCGGTGAGACTTGTTCTCCAGGACATCCGCGATGCCCCCGACGATGTTGGCCGCATCTCCAGCCGGCACCCGGGTCGTCGGCCAGCAGGAACCGCAAGGGTGTACGCGGCAGCAGTTCCTCGTAAACGGCGCGGATCTGGTGCGGCAACGGGTCTACCGCGCTTGTCGACACCGCGACCATCGGGTCGTGCAGCCCGGCCATCCGGATGCGCAGCGCCTCAGCCGCCAACAGGAACTCCACCGAGTCCGCGTCAAACCGCCACCGGCTTTCTGGTGGCTGCACCGCCAGGCGGGCCTCGTCGGTCCGGTACAGCAACCGCTGGCCCAAGCCCCCGTCTACGCCTTGGAATGTCACCGTGACTGCATCCGGCCCGTGGGAAGCCACCGCGAGCACCGTCACCGGCTCCGGCAGCAGACCGGCCACCCGAACGCCCGGCTTCAGCTCCTCCAGACGGGCCGGAACTGCCGACTCTGCTGGATCAGTCATTGACTCCACTCAGTGTGTGCAGGACCATAATTGGAGGATACGAGGGAGGTGTGACGGCATTCGGTCATTGCGCCCACTGACAGCCTGCTCGACACCTTCCAGGGGCTGGTGCGGAACCATTCACGGTCAACTACGACGTAATGAAGACGACGGCCTAGGGGGTGATTGGTGGCGCAACCAGACGAGTCTCGGCGACTCGATCTCGTATACGCACTCTCGTGGAATCACGGTGTGCTTTTCGCTGAGCGTGACGTCGCGCAGCGCGTGGCTCAAATATTGCGCGCCGTAGAAGGGTCCACGACCTGGGGCGAGTTCCATGCGGCGATGCCTGCAGAAGACTGGGACCACGTCGTCGAGCTGTGGGAGAACTGGCATGGAGACGACGACATGCCTCCGGACGACGCCCCTTTCAGCCCTGACGATGTGATGTGGGGTAACGGCGGGGATTACGAAATCAGCCCATGGCTGCCGTTGGTGGAAAGGCAGTGGTTCCCGCAGGACCTGATCGACGAATACGGTGGTGAGGTCGAGTGGGCTAACGGGAATTACGACCAGCTTTACTTGCCCGGCGTATTCGCCGACGACATCGCCGAGGAGCTACGCGCACGCGGCCACCAAGTGGAGAAGACCATCAACGGCGACCTGAATTACTGGTTGAAGTGGCGTGGTGACACTCTGTCAGAGGATGAACAGGCACCCAAATCGGGCACGCCAGAACAGCCGTTAATCGTGATCATTCCTGAAGCTAATTCCAAGGATGAGATCGAGCCCGACGCCCGCCATGTGTTCGAGAGTCATCTACGGAAGACCAGAGCAGAGAGATTAATCGAGTCGTGGCAGCCGCCACCGGGAGATACCACCTGGGGTCCCTACTTCCAGGCCCTGTTTCCGCCCAGGCGCGTAACCGCATTCATCGACTTCAAGCGGAAAACCAGCGGGCTTAACATCGCCCGAAGGCTGTGGGATCAGCGTGAGGACATGCGCCGAGAGTATGAGGCGCTTCACGGCACGGACCATGCCCAGTGGCCGACCCAGCATCCTGGGGTCGTCCTCGACGCGGTCCCTGAGATTGCGCGTCCTGCCTGTCTCGGCTGTCAATGGCTTCACCCCAGGGGTGTCTCGATGGGTGATGTGGACTGGCGAGTCCAAGCCGCCGAAATCGCTCTGCGCCACCAGGACTCCAACGGTGCCTACATCGGCGACAGACGGAATTGACGTCGAAGCGGGTGGCCTGCTCACCGACTTAACATCGACAGCTCCCACCTGACTTAGTCGATCGCCGTCACGACGGCCTGATCGTCTGAGTCCAGCCCTTCGGCGCGGATCGCTTCGCGTTCGATGTCATCCATGCCGGGTTAGACGCAGGACAGAATCGCTCAGTTCCATTGCTGGACAAACGATCACCTCAGTCAGCTTTCAAGACCACCGGAAACGGACTGCGGTTATCGGGGAGGTCTCCGGAGAAGCACGGTGAATCTGCTTTGAGCCCGAATTTTTCGTGGATTGTTGTGAGTGTCGGGGTGTAGATAAGCGAAAGTGCCTGTCCTGCAAGGGATAATTGGACTTCTTTACGGTTCAAAGGTCCTGACGGGAAGGCACTTCGCAGGTGAAGAATATCGCGGTGGCATCGCGGGTGAAAGTTTCCGCCGACGGCCATGGTGTCGTGTCGCATGTCGGGATGGCCATGGTGCGTGAGCTCGCCGAGCTGACCGGGTCGTCGGCGCAGGTCACCGCCGCGTTGGCAGACACCTACCGCGGCCCGTGGGTGTACGCGCCCGGGGATGTCTTCGCTGATCTGGCTGTCGTGGTCGCCGACGGGGCGGACTGCATCGACGCAGTCGGACAACTGTGCGGCGACCGTGAGCATGTCCTGGGTGCGAAAGCCTCGACGACCACGATGTGGCGGCTGGTTGATGAGCGGATCGACGCCGCGCACCTACCCGGGGTGCGTGCCGCCCGGGCTGCGGCCCGAGCGGCAGCCTGGGCCGCCGGAGCCGCTCCGGCACCGGGTGGCTGGTTGCACATCGACATCGACGCTACCCTGGTCATCGACCACTCCGATAACAAGGAGAAGGCGGGGGCTACCTGGAAGAAGACCTTCGGTCTTCATCCGCTGCTGGCGTTTCTGGACCGGCCGCAGATTCAACTACCGGCACTGGCGACACCCGCCAAAGTCGCCAAGTACCTCCACACCACGACCGCTTCGCTCACGCAGGATCGTTACCGGGGGACTAGGCCGAGGTTCATCAAGCGCGGCAGCCGCGTACTTACCGGTGGTCTGACGTCTTGGAATGGTTAGAGCGCAACACATTTCAACGCACCGACGATCCGAAACCTTGGCGATGAGCGACACCGCTGACCGCCTTGCCCAGGCCCTCCGCGACCTCATTAACGAAGCGGTGCAGGAAGCCGTCGACCGGACCCGCCCGACACCGCCGCCTGCACGAGTGGTTGAACGTCCCAGGGTGCCAGAGGAAGATTTCGAAGTGTGCCCCTGGTGCAGCAAAAAGCACATGCGGCACCTCATGCCGGTCACCGAGGCCCGGCAGCAACTCGGCGGCATCAGCCGCACCACGTTCTACGCATTGGTCCCAGAAGGCGAACTGTCGCTACTCAAGATCGGCAGCCGCTCGTTCGTCCAGGCGGAAGATCTCGACGATTTCATCAGGAGAAAGCGATATGACCGCTCCGGTTGAACGCAAGCTGCCCGGCCAACCCGTCGCCCGCGAGGAGCTTGTGCGCGACTACGACGACTGGAAGAGAGCGAACCTCCTTGACGGCCCAGGGCGGGCTGCCATCTTCGACCTGCTTGTCCCGAAGCCCGACGAGACGTATCAGTGGCGCGTCGAACTGGACTGCGGCTGCATCCGCGATGCCGTGACGCTTGGGGACGACGTCGCCAGCCTCCTGGCGAAATCCGACACCTACCACTTCAGCATGCAGAAGCCCTCGGAGAGGGAGATCGCTGAAGCGACCGAGCAGATGAACGAGGAGATCAGAGAAGATCTCAAAGCGAAACGGGACGGCGATAAGCCACCGATCAGGCCCCACCGGCCCAGCGTCCGTGGTAAGGACAAGCTCCCACCCGGGCAGTGGTTGTGCCAGTACAACAGCGAGTGCCGAAGGTATCGCTCGCACGGGGGCCCCGTGCGGGACATCGTCGAGTGGGCCAGGCGTCGAGACGACCTCCACACCATCAAGCCGTTAGAGATCGATGGCAAGGTGATCCGACCCGCGAAGGAGTACGCGCTCTGGGACGTCGTGCTGGGCTGCGGCCATTTCCACCAGGAGCGCACCGAACCCGATTGGAAGCCCGATGACGGTATCGGCCACAACAAGCCGTCCAAGAAGTGGCGGGGCCTGGAGGAGATGCTTGAGATGGTCGCCCACGGCGACCCCGACGAGGAGGAGTACTGGCGGCGCGTCTACGCGGAGAACCATCCCGAGCCTGTGCCCTTTACGCGGTGTCATACCTGCGCATGTCTTCGTTCGGTGGTGGCCTACCAGCGTGTCGGCTGGGTTGCGCCCAAGCCGAAGCCGATCAAGCCGGTGAAGCCAAAGCCGCCACGCCGCGAGACCTTGCAGCGACGCCTACAAAAGCTGGAATCCGAAGCTGCGCAACTACGGGAACAGCTGAAGAATCTCCCCCGCGAAGCGGACCCTGGGTCCGAGTGACTCCTCTTGACGCCGTCAAGGCCCGACACCGAAACCGCAGGTAACAAGCCGGACTGTTAGGGGACGAGGCGTAACGAACCGGCAGGTTGAACAGTATTTCCGCAGGTAGAAGCAGGGGTTCGAATCCCCTTAGCTCCACAGGGTTTGAGCATGTGGGGGCATTGGCGGTAAAACACACGCTATGGCTCGCCCGTAGGACATCGGATCGCGTCAATTAAGGCGGTCCGCGACCATGCCAAGTCGTCGGTGAACAAGTCGGCGTACATGGTCGAGCGTGATGGATGCTTTCGCATGGCCGAGTATCCGGTTGCACCGCAACTACGTTGGACCCGCGCTCAACGCCAAACTGGCAACCGTGTGCCGAAGATCGTGCGGTGTGATCAACGCTTTTGGCCCTGCTGCACGAGGCCGCGGGAACTGAGTGACTGAACGCGACAGCTTTCCCCGGCGGCGGAGCATGTAAGGCCCTGGCAACGTAGGGTCGGTGTCCTGCTCGCCGATTCTCAAGTCGTCAAGTCACGCCCACGAACGCAGCCGTCACGGCTGGAGCCGCGGCGAGCGCCGGCATCGCGTCCACCCGGAGCAATTCCAACCAGCTGACCGGTGCTGACGAAGATGAATGAACCGCGCGAGCCGGCCCACCCCTGCTGAACGCAATTAACAGAAAACCGTCCGTCTGGGCATGAACGGCGATAACATTTCGATGGGTGTATTAGCTAAAGACCCGTGGCAATTCACCCCGGAGAGAAAGGCACGAGTGATGAAAGCACAGACCCGCAAGAGGACGCTCAGGGCTGCCGTAGTGGCCGCGGTGCTGACCGCTGGATTGCTAACATCGGGATGTACGATGCCAACCCCCGGCGGCCCAGTCGCAGCAATGGGAGGGGTCGGCTTCAGCATCGGCTCGCACCACTAGTAGTGGGAGCCGTGAGCTTCGGAATCGGCTCGTAAGGCGTCGCGGCGCCGCTGCACACCATCTTCTAAACCGCGGCCACCGCGCGGTGCGCTCGATTCGCAGACAAGGATCCGGTGGTCTTTCCACTACCCGGGCCTACTCCCGCGAGGCAATCCGCCGCCATAGCGGCATTAATGGCCCCACCGGGTGTTCAAAGGCGAGGGCCGGGGTGTGGGTACACCGGCGCGGCGAGCAACCGCGCGATGGCACGGTAACTCAGCAACTTGCGCCCTGAAAGGGTCCTAACCTGGTGCGAGCGCGGTCACGCCGAGGATTTGAGGCCGTTTACGGAGCGGACAATCAATGCGCATGGAATACGTGTCGCTCTATATTAGCGGGCACTTCGGAGAACTGTACCCATAGATGCTGCTTAATCGCAGGTATGTGAGCTATCGTCACTGTTATGAAGCTACTAAGTGCACCGCCTAGTAAACCCATAAGCAGCGCAATTAATAATTTATGTTGGGGCACTAATTCCCATATATGCAGAATTGGCGCCGCCAACGCTTCATAGAGTCCAATTAAAGTAGCAAAAGAGACAATTGGAACCTTGGCTAACAATAGTCGTCGTCGCTCTGTAGTAATTAATTGGATCCCGCATGCCGGCATGCCCTTTATGGCTAGCATGTAAATGAAGCCAGTGACGATGATACTACCCGCGGCAGAGACAAATCCGAAGGCCATTAGATTCGGCACCAGGGAGAGCGCCAATGCCCCACTAATGCACTGCTGTATCCAAAAGATGACCGCTAACAATAAACCTCCCCATAGCGCGATAATTAGAGGAGGAGCCACCCGCGTAATTACTGCGCTATCAAGATGCGCATGTATTCTCCGAAACGCAATATAGTTCAACAATAGACAAACGGTCAATGTCCCGATAAACCCGATCGACATTCCGTACGCACCGGTAAACGCCATATTCTCGGCAAATGTTACGAAGTTCGCGCCGACGGCCTCAGATAAAGCACTTGAGTCGACGCTTCGCCCGCTTTCGAAACATAACGGCACCAAAGGAACCGTAACTCCTTCTAATAAAGCAAAAATCCAGACCAAGTGCCAGGAAAAGTTAACATTAATTCTCAGGTACCGCTTGTGCATCAATTTCCTAGCCCCTCAAAAGCTTGTAATTTCGCTTTTAGGTCCGGAGTTACTCATAGCCGTCGAACACGGCGGGGATTGTTTCTCCGACGAGTTCACCTCAACCGACTCGAAAGTGACGAGCGTAACCGTTTCCGACAACATTGAGTAAGTTTAAGCCGAGAATCGGTTTGAGTCTCGGTGGCATGCAACGAGTGAACACAAAATTTTCTTCGGGCGCGGGCACGACCTGGTCGACAGGTTCTGGGGCAAGGTGGTGTGGCGCAACGGCGCAAGGTCGGTGCCGATACCGTGCAAGTGCTGACGCGGCCCCTGCCGGTCTTGGCGCGACTGGCGCTTCATACACCGGAAGGCGAGACGTTGGTTATCCTCAGCCGCAGACCCGCAGTCACGGTCACCGGCGAACCGGAGAAGCTGCTGCTATTGTTCGTCGGCTGCGACGCTCGGGCCAGCTTCAATGCACCGACGACGCCAGCCAAGCCTTCCGCGGGCGCGACGAGGTGTGTGAGCTGAGCACGCGTCCGTGCATACGGTCGACACGGGGTACTAGGCTCTCACCGTCGATGCCCTGAGTAGGGTTTTGAAGGAGGTAACCACCCCTATCGGTTCGATCGCTACCTCCCGAGTACCAAGCGCAACACGATTGTTGGGTCGTACACCTCGATCAGCTTCCCGTTCGCCGCGTAACCCAGTGCGCCGCCACCCAGACGACCGCGCAGGGTGACATCGCGCCGCGCGTTAGGGGCCCTCAGCTCGGCTTGCCGGCGGCCACAAACTGCAGCGCGCGCTGGGTCTGCTGCTCCACATCGACGAGGCCCGCCGACCTAAACAGTTCGACGAAGGCATGCCGGTCGAAGAGCCGCAGCCCGATCATCCGGGCACCCGCCGTCATGGCGTATCGGACCGGAGCCGGTTGGCGGGCATAGCTGGTGAGAATGGCGATCCGTCCACCCGGCCGCAGCACCCGCACCATCTCGCGGGCGACCCCGAACGGATCCGGCATCAAGTAGAGCGCCCCGAAACAGCAAACGGCGTCGAACGTTTCGTCCGCGAAGGGCAACTCCCTGGCGTCGCCACGCACATAGCAGATTCCCGGTCCGCTGTTGTCGGCCACGGCTCGAGACAGCATCGGCTCGGAAATATCGAAGCCGACGGCGAGGCCTCCCGGCGGTATTTGCCGCGCCAGCGGACCGGTGAAGTTGCCAGGACCGCACGCCACATCAAGCAATCGATTGGCTTGTGACAAGCGCAAAGCCGTCGCTGCGCGCCGCTGTTCGGCGCTGGTCGTGACGCCGCTGGCAACGAAGAACGCGGCCGGACGCCACAACCGCTCATAGACGGTGGCCACGAAGGGGCTGTTCATCGCCCGCTGAGCAAACGTCGGCACCGGCGACTCGGTTGATTCACCCAATACGTCGAGATATCCGTGCCGCACCGACGCGGTCCTTTCGAGGAGGCCGCGAGTCAGCTCAAGCGGGTCATCATCGCTGCTGTGCATTGGTGGAGTCTGACGTGCCGTTGCCTCGACGCCTACACCGGGCCGGTGCATCCTTGCCGCAGCCGCAGACGACGCCATAGCCTTGGGCAAGTTGGACCCCGGCCGAAAACCTGCGACCCGGCGAGGATGACCAGGGGGTGACGGTCATGGCAATGCGGTCGCGGCCCTGCGTGGCCCGCACGTCGGGGGCGCCGCGGTGACCGAACTGACCAGCCTGCGCGCCGACGAGCTCGCAACCATGGACATCTTCGCCGGATGTCCTGCCCAGGACCTGATGCCGTTGGCCGCCAGCCTGCAGCCCCTGCAAGCGCCCGCCGGTCAGGTGCTGATGCGCCAAGGTGAGCAGGCCGTCTCGTTCCTGCTGATCTCGTCGGGCACTGCCGAGGTCAAGCACATTGGCGACGACGACGTCGTAATCGTCGAGCACGTGTCCGACGGCATGATCGTCGGGGAAATCGCGCTGCTACGCGATATCCCGCGCACGGCGACCGTCACCACCACCACACCGTTGACGGGCTGGATCGGCGATAGCGACGCTTTCGCCCGGATGGTGCATGTCCCCGGCATCATGCAGCGGCTTATCCGCACCGCTCGCCAGCGGCTGGCCGCTTTCGTCGCGCCCATCCCGATCCGCCTTCGCGACGGAACCGAACTGCTGCTTCGCCCGGTGCTGCCCGGCGACATCGAGAAGACCGCGCAGGGACACGTCGAGTTCTCCCACGAGACGCTGTACCGCCGGTTCATGTCGCCACGAATTCCTAGCCCGGCCCTGATGGACTATCTGTTCGAGGTCGACTATGTCGACCACTTCGTCTGGGTGGTGACCGACGCCGACGGCTATCCCGTGGCTGACGCACGATTTGTTCGCGACGAACACGACCCGACGCTCGCCGAGATCGCGTTTATCGTCGCCGATCCCTACCAGGGCCGCGGACTCGGTACCTTCTTGATTGGTGCCTTGACAGTGGCAGCTCGCGTAGCTGGAGTCGAAAAGTTCTGTGGCCGAATGCTTTCCGATAACCTGCCGATGCGCGCGATCATGGATCGTTACGGCGCGCGCTGGGAGCGTGACGATGTAGGAGTGGTCACCACGGTGATCGACGTGCCGCCGCTGCGCGACCTGCCGTTCGGGCGGGACATGGCCGACCAGATCAAACGGGTTGCCCTGCAAGTGATTCAAGCCGTCGGCTGACTCGCCGAAAGCATCGGCTGGCGGCGTGTCGGCGCGTCTGATCCGGGCTGTCCCGTGGTATCAACGGACATGCGGCTCGCGATGGCTGCGGTTGTGGTCATGCTGATGGCGGCATGCGCTCACACGGCCGGCTCTGGCCGACTTGCCTCGGTTGGGTCTTCACCGACCGGCATCATGCGCGTCAACCCGGCCAATATCAAAAGGGTTGCCCGTGAGCTGCCCGGGGGATATGAGGTGACCGGCCTCGCCGCTGCAGCGGTCCCGGCATCAGTCTGGGGTCTGGGAACCGACTTCACGGCACACCCAGCTCAGTGCGCTAGCCTGGCCGACCCCGTCCACGGCCGCAACGAAACAGGACAAGGCTTGTCAGGTTCAGGTTCCGGCGGCATTGTCTACGCCGCAGTCGCGTCGGCGCCGGCGAACGTCGATGCCGCGGTCATTACCCAGTGCCGGCAGTGGACCATGGCTACGCAACATGCCTCGGCCGCAGTGCACCTCGTCGAGCCGCCACACATCGACGGCATCCAAACCGTCGGGATGGCAAGCGAGACAACCACCTCGGTCGAAGGCGGCACGCAAATCGCTTCTCAAGCCCAGACATTCGCCGCGTATCTGGGCGACTATTACGCGTACACCATATTGATCACCGATCCGGGTTCGGTCCATTCGCCGTTGCCGCCACAATTCGTCGCCGACTTATTGGTCAAAACGGTGTCCGCGTTACGCGGCTGATCGTCGCTCCTTTGGTAGCTTCACCATGGTGGTCAGGGCGGTGCTCGCGGTTGTATGTGTGTTTTGGCTCGCCGCGTGCGCACCGGCTGAATCGGCCGGTTCCGCGTCCGCGGACATCGCGAAAGTCGCCGATGTTAAGTCAAGTTTTGGGCCTGAGTTTCAGGTGACCAGCATCGCGCCGACGGGCATCGATCCGAAGTTGTTGGCGGGGCAGAAGTTGCCGGACGGCCTGAAGTTCGAGCCGCCGGAGTGCGCGAAGGTCGCGGCTGCGCCGGCAGTACCGCCCGGCCTGCAGGGCAACATGGCCGCCGTTTCAGCCGAGGGCGACGGCAACCGCTTCATCGCCCTCGCGGTCGAAACCTCCCAGCCGGTGCGGGTCAACGATCCGGGAGCGGGCTGCCAGAAGGTGGGTTTCGCCGGCGGCGCGCTGCGTGGCGTCATCGAGGTGGTCGACGCCCCACACATCGCGGGCACAAGCACCCTCGGCGTGCACCGGATTGTGCAGACGGTCGTCGACGGGAAACCCAGAACGGGCGAGGTCTATGACTACTCCGCTCATTTCGGCAACTGCCAGGTGATCGTCACAGCCAATCCGCTGGTGATGCCAGACAAGCCGGTAGTTCCCGTCAACACGCAGCGCGCCCGCGATCTGCTCGTCAAGGCTGTCGCCGCGGTCCGGGGCTGACTCAGCGCACGTCGCGCGGCCGAAATTGAATGCTGACTCGCGGACCGGTGGGAGCGGACGTCTTGGGAACCGAATGTTCCCACGTGCGTTGACACGATCCGCCCATCACCAGCAGATCCCCATGCCCCTGCGGTAGCCGCAACGATGCACCGCCGCCGCGCGGCCGCAACGCGAAGGTACGGGTGGCGCCCAGGCTGACGATCGCCACCATGGTGTCCTCGCTGCTGCTGCGTCCGATCGTGTCGCCGTGCCAGGCGACGCTGTCGGTGCCGTCGCGGTAAAGGCACAGTCCCGCCGTGGTGAACGGCTCGCCGAGTTCCCCGGCGTAGATGTCGTTGAGTCGCCGGCGTAGCAGCGCCAGCTGCGGATGCGGTGGCACCTCGACGGTCAGGTCGTGAAAGCTCACCAGGCGTGGTACGTCGACGACGCGGTCGTACATGTGGCGGCGCTCGGCGCGCCAGGGCACCGTCGACAGCAGTGCGTCGAACAGCTCGTCAGCGTCGGTCAGCCAGCCCGAGCGGATGTCGAGCCACGCGCCGTCACCGAGGTAGCGGCGTTGGTCGAGCTCGAAGAGCGAGCCCTGAACCGCGATCGCCATGGCCGCCAGTCTATCGCACGCCCGTTCGAAGACGTCGGCTCGGCGCGTCTGCGGCGGCCGGGGGCGGCGGGCATTACCTTGCTATATGTGAGTGTCGCCGAACTGGGCACCAATTCCGAGGTGGGACGGCTGCGGGTGGCCATCCTGCATCGGCCCGGGGCGGAGTTGCGGCGGCTCACCCCTCGCAACAACGACCAGCTGCTGTTCGACGGGCTGCCGTGGGTGGCGCGCGCTCAGGAGGAGCACGACGCGTTCGCTGAGTTGCTGCGCTCCCGCGGTGTGGAAGTGCTGCTGCTGTCCGATCTCTTGACCGAGGCGCTGAACAGTGGGGCGGCCCGGATGCAGGGCATCGCCGCCGCCGTCAACGACCGGCGGCTGGGATTTCCACTGGCACAAGAGCTGTCGGCCTATCTGCGTGGCCTGGATCCGGCCAGCTTGGCGCATGTGCTGATGGCCGGCATGACGTTCACCGAGCTTCCATCGGACACGCGCACCGACGTGTCGCTGGTGCGCCGCATGCACCACGCGGCCGACTTCGTCATCGAGCCGCTGCCGAATCTGGTGTTCACCCGCGATTCGTCGATCTGGATCGGGCCTCGAGTAATCATCCCTTCGCTGGCCCTGCCGGCCCGGGTTCGCGAGGCATCGTTGACGGACCTGATCTATGCCCATCACCCGCGATTCACCGGCGTGCGGCGCGCATACGAATCGCACACCGCGCCCGTGGAAGGCGGCGACGTGCTGTTGCTGGCACCGGGCGTCGTCGCAGTCGGGGTCGGTGAGCGCACCACACCTGCCGGCGCAGAAGCCTTGGCGCGCAGTCTGTTCGACGACGATCTGGCGAACACCGTACTCGCCGTGCCGATCGAGCAGAAACGCGCCCAGATGCACCTCGACACGGTGTGCACCATGGTCGACACCGACGCGGTGGTGATGTACGCGAATGTGGTGGATACCTTGTCGGCGTTCACACTTCAGCGCACCGCCGATGGCGTCAAGATCAGCGACGAGACGCCGTTCGTCGAGGCCGCCGCCAATGCGATGGGCATCGACAAGTTACGCGTCATCGATACCGGATTAGATCCCGTTATCGCCGAACGCGAACAGTGGGACGACGGCAACAACACACTTGCGTTGGCGCCCGGCGTCGTCGTCGCCTATGAGCGCAATATGCGAACCAACGCCCGCCTGCAGGACGCTGGTATCGAAGTGCTGACCATCGCCGCCTCTGAGCTGGGTACCGGCCGCGGCGGACCGCGGTGTATGTCGTGTCCCGCCGCCCGCGACCTGCTGTAGTCGTCGAGATTGCGTGTAGGGCTGCGAGTCACGCCATTTCACGACCCTGTGCGCAATTTCACGGGCCAGCCGCGGCGGCCGAATGCCTCCGACACCCGATGAAGGATGAATCGACGGCTGTGTTCGGCCACCACCCGAATGTCGATCCAGCCCTGACGCTCTATTAGTTCGGCACGTCCGATGTCGTGCACGTATCGCACCCGGTCGGTGCTGTGGTGCTGACCGTCGTAGTCAAGGCCGACCATCGGCTCGTCGTAACCCATGTCGATGAATGCCTCATTGATTCCGTCGGTTACCCGTATCTGCGTTCGCGGCGCCGCTAGGCCGGCGTCGATGAGCAGGAGTCGCAACCACGTCTCTTTTGGTGACTGCGCACCTGCATCCATCAGGGTCAGCGCGGCTGCCGATCGTCGCAGTCCGCGCGCCCTCGGATACCGTTCGGCCAATAAAAGGGCATCACATGCGTTTACGTCGGTCGCGCGGGCCAACGCGTCGAGGTGACACACGGCGACATCGCGCGGCAGATGCCGGGCGAGGTCCAAAGCGGTCCTCGCGGGACTTGTCAGCGCCATCCCGTCAACGACGGCGATCTCGTCCGCCTCGATCCGCTCGTTGCGCACAATAATTCCTGAGGGCGGGCGGCCACTGCGCCAGATCATTTCGATGGGCGTGTCCGCGTCAACCCACAGCGCGCCGTGTAACGCGGCCGCAGCGCGGCCGGCGATCACGCCGTTACGGCCTGACCACAGCCACGCGCCGACGGTACTGCGCCACAGCGACGGAGCAGTTCGCTTACGCGCATAGACGTCCGGAAACAGCGGTGTGTAGTTCCAGCGCAGCTGCCCTCGGGTGAGCGCACCGCGGGCGAGCATCTCCGAACCGATAACCACATCAGACATGCCGTGATACTGACTGGGATGTTCAGCCGCGCGTTGAGATTGCGTGCAGGGTTGTGGATAACCGTGGATCGACAGCCCTCAGTGCAATCTCGCGGCGAAACGCGGCGAAACGCGGCGAAAGGCGGCGAAAGACGGCAAGCCAACAGCTATCGCCAGCTGGGCAGCCAGATCTCCATGTTCCAGGTGGCCTGTGAGATCGGCTGACCGGTGAGCACCGGAAACAACCACGCGAAGTTGGTCAGCACCAGCGCGAGATAACAGGACACCACGATCAGCCCGAGGGTGCGTCGTTCCTGGTTCTGCCCCGGCTGATACAAGATGTCGCCGAGAATAAGCGCGATCGCCATCACCAAAAACGGGGCCATAGTGGCCGCATAGAAGAAGTACATCTGCCGATCGATGTCGGCGAACCACGGCAACCAGCCGGCGCAGTAGCCAACCAGGACCACGGCGTAGCGCCAGTCGCGGCGCACGAGCATCCGCCACGCCGCATAGCCGAGGACTGGCACCGAAAGCCACCACATGGCCGGGGTGCCGACCAGCATCACCGCTTTGACGCACGATTGCGCGCCGCAACCAGGAACGTTCTGCTGGTCGATCGCGTACAACACCGGGCGCAGCGACATCGGCCAGGCCCACGGCTTGGATTCCCATGGGTGGTAGTTGCCCGCCGAATTCGTCAGTCCCGCATGGAATTTATACGCATTATAGGTGTAATGCCACAGCGAGCGAAGGGCGTCGGGCATCGGGAAGGATGCCTGCGGGCCGATCGACTGGCCCACCTCGTGGCGATCGATCGCGGTCTCCGAGGCGAACCACGGCGCATAGGTGGCCAGATACACACCGAACGGGATCAGCAGCAGCGCATAGATCGTCGGCCCGAGGTCACGGCGTAACACCCCCAGCCACGGTCGAGGCACCCGGTAGGCATGGCGGGCGGCGACATCGAACGCCAGCGACATCACACCGAAGAACAAGACGAAGTACAGCCCCGACCACTTTGTCGCGCAAGCCAATCCGAGCAGCACGCCGGCACCGAACCGCCACCAGCGCACCCCAAGCCTTGGGCCCCAGGCTGTTTCGGTGCTGCGTCCCTCCAGAAGCACAATGTGCATGCGTTCACGGACCTCGTCGCGGTCGACGATCAGCGCGCCGAACGCCGCCACCACGAAGAAGGTGAGAAAGCCGTCGAGCAACGCTGTCCGTGACGAAACGAAGCTCACCCCGTCGCCGATGATCAGCAGTCCGGCGATACCGCCGACCAATGTCGATCGGCTGATCCGTCGAACGATCCGCGCCACCAGCGCGACAACGATGACGCCGAGCAGCGCGCCGGTGAAGCGCCAGCCCACCCCGTTGTAGCCGAAGATCGCCTCGCCGACCGCGATCAGCTGCTTGCCCACGGGTGGGTGAACGACCAGACCGAAGCCCGGGTTGTCCTCTACACCGTGGTTGTGCAGCATTTGCCAGGCCTGCGGCGCGTAATGCTTCTCGTCGAAAACCGGCGTGCCCGCGTCAGTCGGCGAACCCAGGTTCACAAACCGGGTCACTGCCGCCAATGCGGTGATCACCGCGGTCATCACCCAGCCCTGCATGCGGTCGAGCGGGCCAAAGTCGGGGACCGGCACCAGCGGCGCAGGGCTGATGACAGGTGCCGCCCGCTCGGCGACGGTGACAGGGCTCTCGCTGGGTGGGGCGGATGTCATCAACCACGATCGTAGGCTTTGGCCCATGAGCGGTGGTCGACTGTTGCTGGGCGCCACCCCGCTGGGGCAGCCGTCGGACGCCTCACCGAGGCTGATCGCCGCGCTGGGCTCTGCTGATGTGGTTGCCGCCGAGGACACCAGGCGGCTGCGCACGCTGGCCAAGGCGCTCGACGTCCACATCGCGGGCCGGGTGGTCAGTTTCTTCGACCAAAACGAGCCCGCCCGGGTTACGGCGCTCGTCGCCGAGATCATTGCCGGCGCGACCGTGCTGCTGGTCAGCGACGCTGGGATGCCCGTCATCAGCGACCCTGGGCATCGGCTGGTGACGGCCTGCGTCGACGCGGGTGTGCCCGTTACGTGCCTACCGGGTCCGTCGGCGGTGATCGCCGCGCTGGCGGTGTCCGGGTTGCCTTCCGACAAGTTCTGTTTCGAGGGTTTCGCCCCGCGCAAGCAGTCAGCGCGGAGGTCATGGCTGGCGTCGCTGGCCGAGGAGCGGCGCACCTGTGTGTTCTTCGAATCGCCGCGCCGGTTGGCCAACTGCCTGCACGACGCGGTCGACCAGCTCGGCGGGGCGCGTCGGGCGGCGGTGTGCCGGGAACTCACCAAGGTTCACGAGGAAGTCGTGCGCGGATCGCTGGAGGAGCTGGCCAAGTGGGCCGACGACGGTGTGCTGGGGGAGATCACCGTCGTGCTAGCCGGGGCGGCGCCGCAGGCTGACCTCCCGGCGCTGGTGGGCGAAGTAAACGAGCTGACGCACCAAGGCATTCGGGTCAAGGACGCATGCAGCCAGGTCGCGGCCGCGCATCCGGAACTGCGCTCGCGACGCGAGCTCTACGACGCTGTCGTGCGCTCGCGGAGCTAACCGGCGCGGGCGGGTGCGGTGACCGCGGATGTGAGGCCGAGGATCGGCGCGGCCTTGTGCAGACACTCGTCCCACTCCGCATCGGGATTCGAGTCGGCCGTGATTCCGCCGCCTGACCCCAACACCGCGTTTCCCGCAGCGTCGAACTCGACAGTGCGGATAGCCACGTTGAGCTCGCAGCCCGCCAGCGGTGACGCGAAACCAACTGTGCCGCAATACACTCCGCGGCTGGGCTGTTCCCATTGCGAAATTAGTTGCCGCGCACGTATTTTGGGAGTGCCGGTGACCGATGCCGGGGGAAAGGCGGCGTCGAGCAGCGCCGAAGTCGGCAGCTCGACGGGCACCCGCGCCGACACCGTCGACACCAAGTGCCACACGCCCGGCGCGCGCCGCACGGCCAGCAGCTCGGGCACGCTCACCGTGCCGGTGATCGCCACGCGGCCCAGGTCGTTACGGACCAGGTCGACGATCATGATGTTCTCGGCGACGTCCTTGACCGAGGCTCGCAGCGCCGAGGGAGACGCCTGCAACGGCAAAGTGCCTTTGATCGGGCTCGACGTGACGACCTCACCGCGGCGCCGCAGGAACAGCTCCGGCGACAGCGAAGCGACGGCCCCCCACGGTCCGGCCACATAAGCAGCTCGAGCCGGCGAGGTGGCGGCAACCGCGTCGACGAAGAAGTCCAGCGGCGCCCCGACCAGGCTTCCGGTGAACTGCGTGCACACGCACGCCTGATAGACCTCGCCCGCGGCGATCGCCTCCAGGCAGGCCAGCACCCCGGCACGGTGTGCCGCACGGTCGGCTGCAGCCCAGTTGATGCCCCAGTCGCGAGGCGGCGCCTGCGTCGCGAGCGCATCCGCCAGCCAGTCCGGCATGGGGGCACCGGAGAGGCTCTCGTAAAACCACTGGCCGCGGTGGTCGCAGCGCAGCACACAATCGGTCCAGCCGCCGGCGGCTTGCGAAACCTGCCGGGGTGCACCGACGGCGGCGTCAGGATAGGAGAGGTAGCCGATCCAGCCGCCGCCCACTGCTGTGCTGTCGCAGCCCGGCCGGACGGCGAAGACATCGCCGGGATCGACCGCTTGCGCCACGACACTCGGTGCGATCACTGCGAGCGCGCCGAACCATTTGCCGGTCAGCGCAGCCGGCGGCGGCAGGCCGAGCCGGTTGGTGGCGTCGCCCACGGCCCGCAGCACCCGCGGGGCTGCGCCGAGGTCGCCAAGCCGGTCGATGCGCACCGTCCTAGCTTGGTGTGTTGCGCCAGCAGACGCAAAAGTCCCCGACCCGCCCCGGCAAAAAGGGGCTTTTGTGTCTTCTCGCCGGTGGTTCAGCCGCGACTGATCTCGCGTGCGGTCGCGATCGCTGTCAGCTTGTCGGGATTGCGGATCGCGTAGAAGTTGGTGATCTTGCCGTCGACTATCTCGACGGTGAAGACTCCCTCGAGCTGGTCGTCGCGGTAGACGACCACGGCCGGCGCGGAGTTGCAGAGCACCATCTCCAGGCGTACGCCGGGCATGCGCCTGACCCACCTGCCCAGACCGATGATCGCGGTGGCGACCTTCTGGGCCCCGACGATCGGCCGGCGCGCCGCTGTCGCCTTGCCGCCACCGTCGGCGGTCCACACCACATCGGGAGCCAGCATTGACATCACGGTCTGCACGTCGCCGTTGGACGCCGCGGCCATGAACTCCGCGGCGATGCGCGCGTTCTGTTCGGGGTCGACGGGGGCGAAGCGCCGACGCCGCGCCTGCACATGTTCTCGCGCCCGGTGTGCGATTTGCCGTACCGTTGAAACGGATTTGTCTACAGCAGAAGCGATTTCGCTGTAGTCGAAGCCGAACACCTCCCGCAGCACAAACACCGCACGTTCGTCGGGGCTGAGCGTTTCCAACAAGACCAGCATCGCCATTGACACCGATTCGGCCAGCACCACATCCGCGCACGGATCCTGCTCTTCGAGCAGCAGCGGCTCGGGCAGCCATGGCCCGACGTAGTCTTCCCGGCGGCGCGCGTCGGCGCGCAGCGCGTTGAGTGCTTGGCGGGTGACCAGCTGGGCCAGATAGGACTTGGTGTCGCGCACAGCCGACAGGTCGACTTGCGACCACCGCAGATAGGCATCCTGCAGCACGTCGTCGGATTCGGTTGCGGAACCAAGGATTTCGTAGGCGATAGTGAACAGCAACGGCCGCAGCAGCGTGAACCGCTCGGCGTGCTCGGACGCATCCGACGAGGCGGTCACGAGACCGTGACCGCCTCGTGTGCGAGCCGCTCGGCCCGCTTGCCGCCCTTGAGCCAGGGGTTCGAACCGGGCTTGGTCGCCTCGCGGCGGATGCCCCACACCGTCCCCTTGCAGACCGCCTCCTTGACCCAGGCTGCGAACCGGCCGCCGAGGGCCAGGTTGATCGGCGTGTCGTCGAAGCGGGCGAGCTGGAAGGTGGCGTGCTTGCGGCCTAGGCTGACGCACTGTCCAACGAACGCCTGGTTCAGCACCGCCGGCTCGGTGCCGGCGATGCGGCTGAGCACCGTGTTGGCTGCCTGCACGCCCATTGGTCCGGCAGCCTGGCAACTCATTCGCAGCGGCTGGCCCGACGGGGCAGCGGCGTCTCCAGCCGCCACGATGCGCGGGTCGTCGATACTCGTCAACGCTTCGTCGGTGAGCAGTCGGCCCAGTTCGTCGGTGTTCAAACCGCTGCGCGCAGCCAAGTCCGGCACACCGAATCCCGCTGTCCATACCGTCACTGCGCTGCGCAGCACCGTGCCGTCGACGAGGCGAACTGCGCCGGGCGAAACCGATGCGACGACGGCGGTTTCAAGCACGTCGACACCGAGCCTGCGCAGACACTTACTCACCGAACGCCGACCAGCTGGACTCAATGACGGGCCGAGCAGTCCACCGCAGACCAGCGTGACGGGGCGGCCCTGCTCGGCCAGCTCCGCGGCTGTTTCGATGCCCGTCAGCCCGGCGCCGACCACTACGACGGGCGCGTCCGGGTGCAGTTCGTCGAGTGCGCGGTGCAGCCGCTGGGCGTATTCGAATTCAGCGATGGCATAAGCGAATTGCTCCGCACCGGGCACCACTGCCGGCGGTGTGCCGGTGCTGCCGACGGCGTAGATCAGATAGTCGTAGTCCAACCTGTCACCCGAGGCCAACACCACCTGGCGGTTGGCGGTGTCGATCCCCTTGGCGGTGTCAACCACCAGCCGGATGCCCTCACCCAGTAACGTGCCGTAGTCGACGGTGGCGGTACCAGTGCCGGCCACGTGCTGGTGCAAGCGGATTCGCTCGACGAACACCGGACGTGGGTTCACCAACGTGATATCGACGTCCGCGCGCAGCCGCAGGTGGTTGGCAGCCAAGGTTCCGGCGTATCCACCGCCGATGACCACGACGCGCGTGCGTGTGTCGGTCATGATGTCTCCTCTTCTCACGGGCGTGGTGCCCTAGAGACACCGCGAACGCGGCGGATGTGACACCGTGTGACCGACGTCACTCATGTCCGGTTAACATCGAACCGCGTCGCGCCAAACGGCTCGCTGGTGCCCAGCGCATAAACGGTCGCCGGCACGACCCGATACACATACCACGGTGGAGGACCCGCCGACTGAGCGCTGTACTCGGCCGTGAGTGCTGAACCGTCGACAACAGCCGGCCAACCTTGCTCGCGCAACGCCGCGGCTGCGGCGTGCAGCTCCGTGTCGTCGGTGACTCGGCGGGCTGTCGCCTCGATGACGAGGTCGAACGGTTCGGTGGCGACGCTGACGACGCAGCGGGGGTCGCGTCCCACGTTGCGGGATTTGCGTGTGTTAGGGCCCGAGGTGAAATACCAGGTGGCGTCGACCCCGACGATGCCGACCGGCATCACATGCGGGCTGCGATCGGGGTTGATCGTTGTCAGCCAAGCGGTGTGGCGATTGGGGCCGCCGCTGCCGGGGCCTTGGCTGAGGTCACTCCTCAATACCTCGTCCACCCGAGACCAGTCGATCGGTTGTGCACCGTAGCCGTCGAGATTGCGCCATGTGATCGTCATACCGATAGAGACCGCTGCCAAGGCGGAAACTCACCGCTACGGGATCATCGCTCGGTAACAAAGTCGGCCATCATCGCCATGTCTTCGTGCTCCAGGTTGTGGCAATGCAGCAGGTATGAACCGGTGTAGTCGGTGAACCGGGTGACGACCTCTACCGCCTCGGACGGGCGGATGTCGACAGTGTCCTTCCAGCCGCGGTCGAATGGTCCAGGGGCGCGGTTGTTTCGAGCGACCACCTGGAACTGGTTCAGGTGCACATGCACTGGGTGGCGGAACTCGGTGACGAATCGCCAGATCTCGACAGCACCGAGCTTGGGCGTCGCCAGCGCACGGCCGGGCTGATAGGCCAAATCGTTGATCGTCCACACGCCGCCGCGGCCTTGGCGGAACAAGAACGTGCGGGTGGCCACCGCCTGATGCGGATCCAAGACGCTGCTGGTGCTAAGCCGATGCGGCACAGCGGAATCATCAGAGCGATCTGCGCCCGTGACGTCGAATCGCATGACCTCAGCGGCGGTTCCAGTACCTAGACGGTTGACCAGTCGAACCTGTGCTCCGTGCTGGTAGCGAGAGAAGTCGACGATAACGTCGAAACGTTCGGCTGGAGCGATGTCGATCCAGTCGTGGGTTACCGGTCGGGTGAGCAGTCCGCCGTCGCCGCCGATTTGCACCAACGCGGAGCCGCCGGGCGGCTGCGGATCCAATTGCAGTCGGTAGCGGCGGGCGTTCGACGCATTGAGCAGTCGCAGCCGATACCGCGCCGGATCGGTGTGCAAGACCGGCCATGGTGCGCCGTTGACGAGGATGACGTCTCCCAGCACACCGTTCATGTAATCGCTTGTGACACGGGCGGATTCCATGGCTGGATAGCGGAAGGAGCCGTCGGCCGCGAATGCCCGATCGGTGACCATCAGCGGGATGTCACGATGGTCGCGGGGCAGTGGCAGCGCGTCTTCCTCGTCGTCGTGGACCAGGTGAAACCCGGCCAGACCGCGCCACACCGCCGCGCCGGTATAGCCCATGCGGTGATCGTGGTACCACAGCGTGGCAGCCCGCTGGTGCATCGGATATATGTACTCCCTTTGTCCGACAACGGCATTGCGCGCCATGCCCTCGGCCATCGAGCCCGATGTCGGCCAGATGAGGTCGGTCGGGTAGCCATCATGGTCGGCTGGGGTGTGGCCACCATGCAGATGCACCACCACTGGCACTGGCAGGGTATTGCGGTGGCGGACGACGGTGCGCCGGCCCGAGCGTGAAACGATCGTCGGTCCGGGAAAGCTGGTGCCGTACGTCCATGCTGGTGTCCTAAGCCCAGGCAATATCTGCAAATTCGTCGTCTGCTGGGTGACCTGGTAATAGTCGGCGACCCCATCGCTGGTGACCGGTTGCAACCGCTCGGGTATGGGCAGTGGCACCTGACAGGGGGCGGGCAGTCGGGTTTGACTGCGCAACAGCCGACCTGGCTCTGGTGAGCCCAGCAGCGCGTTGGCCAGCGGCCAGCTCGAACCCACGACGGCGAGGCCGGCTGTGGCGGCGCCGAGCCGCAGTGCGCTGCGCCGATTCACAGTGACGCCTGCGAAGGCTCGGCGGGCCGGCGCGTGGTGGGCAACCGCCACACCCAGGCGGTGAGCTGCAGAATAAAGGCGACTAACAGCACTCCGAGTGGGACGTGCAGACCGGTCAGCCGCAATTCGCCGGACGCGAACTCCGCGACCAGCAGTAGCGGGAGAACCAATCCGACCGCCATCAGCCGTCTCGGGCCGCCGGCCCTGATGACGAACACCAGCACGATGACTTGAACGGCCGAAAGCAGCGTGGTGGCTTTGGCTCCCACCGAGTGCAGCATCAGCGCGTTGTACTGGCCGCCGAGAAAACTCCCGGCGAACACCGCCTGTGTCACCGCCAGCACCGTCAACGCTGAGGTGGTGGCGCGGGCCAGCCAAAACGGCCAGCGCCGGTTGCGCTTGGCGTCGACGTCGCGAAACGGCACCTCCGCGTACGGTTTTGCGTCGGTCATGATCTCACGACGAAACAGCGCCACGAAAAGTTACGCGCTCCACGTGTAACTTTCTGAGCTCTCGACTCGTCGTTGCTGACAGGGCCGTACTGGCCACCACATCAAGGAATTGGAGTCAGACCATGACAATCGTCGTCACCGGAGCAACCGGCAATGTCGGCCGCCCGCTTGTTACTCAACTTGTCAACGCCGGCGTGAAGGTGCGCGCCGTGAGCCGTCATCCGGAATCCGCCGGGCTTCCTGCCGATGTCGACGTGGTGGACTCCGCCGCCGCGGCGATCCCGGGCGCATCAGCGGTCTTCCTCAACTCGCGTGCGCTGGGACAGGAGTTGAACGCCGTGGTGGACCAAGCGGTACGAGAAGGAGTCACCCGCTTGGTCGCACTGTCGGCGATCAACGCCGACGACGACTTCTCGCGCCAACCGTCGCGGACACGCGGCGACCGCAACAAGGAGGTGGAACAGTTCGCCGTCGAATCGGGGCTGGAATGGGTGAGCCTGCGGCCGTCGGTCTTCGTCACCAACTTCGTCGGCATGTGGTCGGCCCAGATCCGTGCAGGCGACCTTGTTCGCGGTCCCTACGCCGCGGCGTCCAATGCGCCGATCGTCGAAAGCGATATCGCTGAGGTCGCCGCGAAAGCTCTGCTCACCGATGATCTTGTGGGACGCAAGATTCCGTTGACGGGCCCGCAGGCCCTCACCAACGCCGAAATGGTTGACGTCATCGGCGCGGTACTGGGCCGGAGTTTGCAATACCAGGAGGTGCCAACCGAGCTGGTGCGTCAGCGCTTCGTCGGCCTGGGTTTTCCGCCCGAATTCGGCGATGCCTACATCGCGATGCTGGCCACCACCCTCGACGAGCCTGCCGTGGTTACCGACGAGGTCCCCAAGATATTGGGCCGGCCCGCGCAGTCGTTCGAGCGGTGGGTGGCCGAGCACCGCAACATCTTCACGAACTAGAAAGAGGAACAAGCCATGTCTGATCCAAAACCGCCGCGCTGGCTGAAACCGATGAACAAGTTCATGATCGCGGTGCAAAAGCTCGGCCTCCCAACGGGACCGCCGAGGGTGCTGACGGTGCCCGGTCGCAAGACCGGGCGGCCGCGCAGCACACCGATGACGCCGTTCACCTTTGATGGACATCTCTACGCCGTGGCCGGATTCCCCGGTGCTGACTGGGCGCGTAACGCCCGCGCGGCCGGTGTCGGGACGCTCAGCAAGGGCCGCAAGGCACGACGAGTGAAGATTGTGGAGGTGGCTCCCGAGGAGGCCCGCCCGGTACTGCGTGCGTATCCGGCCGAGGTGCCGGTCGGCGTCAGCTTCCTGAAGCGCTCTGGCCTCGTACGGCAGGGAACTCCCGAGGAAGTCGAGGCGCTCGCCGGCCGGATCGCGGTCTTCCGGCTCGATCCCCTTCCGGGTAGCTGAGGCCATGCACACCGCCTACATTGTCGTGACACTGGTCGCGATTGCCTGCAACGGATTTTCCGGCGTGAGCGCCTTGGTCCACTTCGCCCCGGTCATTCCGGGCATGCAGGCGGCTGGGGTGCCCCTGTCCTGGCTAACGTTTCCGATCGGCACACTCAAGACGCTCGGCACGTTGGGCCTTGTTGTCGGCCTGTGGATTCCGGCCATTGGTCTCGCGGCAGCGGCCGGACTGGTCATCTTTTTTGTCTGCGCGATGTACACCCATGTGCTGGCCCACGACATGTCGCCGCAATTTGGGCTTGCGTCGGTCCTGCTCGCCCTCAATAGCGCCACCTTGACGCTCACACTCGCCACACACCCGATTCTTTAGCTCGGTGTCATCGCCGGTCGCCACGGTTGCCCAGCGGCGAGGCGGCGAAGTCGTCTGTGTTGGCGAAGCCGGCGCATTCGGGACATTCGGACACGATGGGATGCACGCAGCTCAGTACATGCGCGAGGAACTGCTCTGCGCGTTGTAGGTTGTTGATCGCGCGAACGATTCGTTCGCGGTTGTGGCGACAATCCCGATGCGCTCCGCGCGGTTTGCGGCGTACAAGGCACGGATGTCGGCCAGCGACAATCCCGCCCTTTGGCACAGCCGGATGAGGCGCGCACGGGTCAGTAGTTTCGTCGTCATAGCGACGATGACCTGTCGATGTGCGCTGTGGAACCAGCACGCCGACGTCCTCCCAATGCCGAAGGACATGCGGCTCTATTCCCAGCTCCGCGGCGGCGCGCCCGATCGCGACTGTGTCGGCCATCTCACCGAACCTTCCCTTGACTTCAAGTCGACCTTAAGAAATAGCGTCGAACTCGTCCAATACCCCTGTCTGGAAAGGCCGCCCGCCCGTGCCCGGTTCCCCTGTTCGCTCGCCAAGCATCGCTCGCTGCTGCTCGGCGCTGGCCCATATTCCGATCGGATGGCTGCGGCCACGGTTGACCTTGCTGGCCACACCCCGGGAAGCGTGGGCGTACTCGCACACACCGATGGCGGCTGGATCCTATTAGCGGGCGACGCCGCTTGGCACACGCTGCAGATCGACGAGACCCGGCAAAAGACCAGCTATCCCGGTGGGCTTGCCGACGAAGACCGCGACCTGTCCTTTCAAACGCTGCACAGACTGCACAAAGCTCGACGAAGCATGCGCATCATCCCCACACATGACTACGCAGCATCGAGAAGCCTAGTGCCGCAGGGCATCACCTTCGACCGCCACGCGGGTGGCTGAGTTTCACGTCGGCCCTGACCTTTGCCGGATCAGGTTGGTGGCAGCACTTGCGGCGCCGAGATACCGCGGGTCCGGGCGCAAGGCATTCTCCCGCGCGGCAGCCTCGCAGATCTTGATCGCATGTTCGTCGCCGAGTTCAACGGCGGCAGCGGCGAGGTCGCTAAACGTGCGCTCGGTGTCTGGCTGGGCTGGCGTGTCCACCATGCGCTGCCCGCCGAAGGCGACGAACAATTCCCGGTTGACCTCGGCGATGGTGCGCAGCGACAGCGCATGCAGGTCAGCTGGTACTTCGGCCAGGAGCAGTCGCATCGCCGCCGGCGCGGTGATGGTGTGAATCAACGGAACTGGGAAGGAGGGCATGGTCGAGGTGTAGTGACCGGCGTATTCGGCCGTCAGCTCGCTCAGCGCCCGGTCGACGGCGCCCGCATCTAGATTGCCGCCGTCAACGGGGCCGGTTTCCAGTGGCTGGTACGTGGTCGCCCAGAGCGCGAGACCGCGGGCGAGTTCGTCCATCTGAAGCTCGGTGGGCTGAGCGCTATCCCGCAGCGAGCGCACGGCGTGAGCGGTGCGAATCAAGCCGTGGGTGAGTGACCCGGCGCAACCCGGCAACAGCCTCGGCCACCACCTCTGCAGCACATCTCGCCATGCCGCCTCGGCGAGTTCACGGCGAAACAGCTCTACCCAGTCGCCGCCGCGGTCGCGTTGGCCCAAGGAGGTCTGCCACTCGGTGATCGGCTGGGTCGGATCCGGCAGTGGTCCGTGTTGGCGGTGATGGATGTTAGCGTCAACCCAGCCGTCGACCTCGTCGCAGTAGCCGAGCTTGGCCAGCGCTTCGGCGGCCATCGGGCCGTGGTTGGCGAAGAAGTGACCAATGTAAAAACCGGTCGTGCGCAAGCGATCCAACGCAACATTCACCGCTTCGGTGTAGTCCAGCGATCCCATCACACGCCTCCTGCTACTACACCTACGACGGGTCGACCACCTAAAAAGTTACACCGCCGAGCAGACGCAAAAGCACCCTGATTTGGCTCGATTTGGGGACTTTTGCGTCTGGTCGCGCGACCGACGCTCATTCCGTCTGATAGCGCGGGAACACGGCCGTCGGCGGCGGCAAAACCGTGCCCGGGGCGAGCCGAGTCCCGACCGCACTGAACGACCGCGCGTCAGCGGGCTGGCCGAGCAAGTCCAGCAGCTTGGCCGCCGACTCCGGCATTACCGGCTGAACAAGCAGCGCCGCAATGCGGACCACCTCGCAGGTCACGTAAAGGACTGTGCCAAACCGTGCCTGGTCGTCCTGCGATTCGCTCTTGCGCAGTACCCACGGCTGCTGCGCCGAAAAGTACTTGTTGGCCGCACCGAGCATCCGCCAGATCGCCTCCAGCGCCAAATGCATGGCCTGGGTGTCGAAATGGCTCCGAACCTGTTGCAGCAGGGCGTCGGCAATACCCAGTAACTCTGTGTCGTCGGCGCTGAATCCACTTGGGGCGGCGACGATTCCGTCGAGATTCTTGGCCACCATCGACAGCGACCGTTGCGCGAGGTTGCCCAGCTCGTTGGCCAGGTCGGCGTTGATCCGGGTCATCATCGCCTCGTCGCTGTAGCTGCCGTCCTGGCCGAACGGGACCTCGCGCAGCAGGAAGTAGCGGACCTGGTCAACACCGAACGTGTCGATCAGCTCCACCGGGTCGATGACGTTGCCCACCGATTTGCTCATCTTCTCGCCGCGGTTGAGCAGAAATCCGTGTGCGAAAACCCTTCGCGGTAGCTCGATTCCGGCCGAGATCAAAAACGCCGGCCAGTACACCGCGTGGAACCTGATGATGTCCTTGCCGATCATGTGCAGATCGGCCGGCCAGTAGCGGCGGAACAGCTGCGAATCGGTGTCGGGGTAGCCGACACCGGTCAGGTAGTTGGTCAGCGCGTCGACCCACACGTACATGACGTGGTCGGGATGATCGGGCACCGGTATACCCCAGTCGAACGACGTCCGGGAGATGGACAGGTCGCGCAGCCCGCCGGAGACGAAGCTGACCACCTCGTTGCGCCGCACATCGGGACCGATGAAATCGGGGTTGGCTTCGTAGTGGGCCAGCAGCTTGTCGGCGTACGCCGAGAGCCGAAAGAAATAGGTCTGTTCCTCGGTCCAGGTCAGCGGCGCGCCGGTCTCGGTGGCAATCCGAGTCCCGTCGTCGAGCAGCTGGGTCTCCGATTCGACGAAGAACCGTTCGTCGCGCACCGAGTACCAGCCCGAGTAGATGTCGAGGTAGATGTCGCCGGCATCAGCCATCCGCTGCCAAATCGCCTTAGAGGCCGCATGGTGGTCGGTGTCGGTCGTGCGGATGAAGCGGTCGAACGAGATGTTGAGCCGCTCCTGCAGCCGCTGGAACACATCGGAATTGCGCCGGGCCAACGCAGCGGTCGGAATCCCCTCGGCCGCCGCCGCCTCGGCCATCTTCAGCCCATGTTCGTCGGTGCCGGTCAGAAACCGCACGTCGAAGCCGTCCAGCCGCTTGAACCGGGCGATCGCGTCGGTGGCGATGTACTCGTACACGTGCCCTAAGTGCGGTGCGGCATTGGGATACGTGATCGCGGTAGTGACGTAGTAGGGCCTCATCGAGAATCCACCCTATTGTGTGCGCGTGAGCTCCAACCGGACCGGTAAACGCGAGGCGCCCCCCGCCCCGGAGCCGTTGGCGCCGTTGATCGACGCCCACACCCACCTCGACGCGTGCGGCGCTGACGACGCCGACGGGGTGCGCGCCATCGTCGAGCGTGCCGCGGCCGTCGGAGTCACAGCGGTGGTGACCATCGCCGACGACCTGGGCTCGGCGCGTTGGGTGACCCGGGCGGCCGAATGGGATCCGCGGGTCTACGCCGCCGTAGCCCTGCATCCCACCCGCGCGCACACCCTCACCGACGCGGCACGCGCCGAAATCGAGCGACTGGCCGCCCATCCGCGGGTAGTGGCGATCGGCGAGACCGGGATAGACCTGTACTGGCCGGGCCGGCTCGACGATTGCGCCGAGCCGCAGGCACAGCGCGAGGCCTTCGCCTGGCATATCGATCTGGCCAAGCGGACCGGCAAACCGCTGATGATCCACAATCGGGAGGCTGACGCGGAAGTCCTCGAGGTCCTTACATCTGAGAGCGCCCCCGATTGTGTGATATTTCACTGCTTCTCGTCGGGTCCGGCGATGGCCCGCATCTGCGTCGATGCCGGTTGGCTGCTGAGCCTGGCCGGGACGGCCAGCTTCCGCAACGCCCGTGACCTGCGTGAAGCCGTTCCGCTGATCCCGAGCGAGCAGCTTCTGGTCGAGACCGACGCACCGTTTTTGACGCCGCATCCCTACCGTGGCGCTCCCAACGAGCCGTACTGCCTGCCCTACACTGTGCGGGCGTTGGCAGAACTCGTGGGACGACCGGCCGACGAGCTGGCGCAGGTCACCACGGCTAACGCTTGCCGCGCCTACCGGTTGGCAGCCGACTCTTAAGAGTCCGTTAAGAGCGTGGCGCTGGAGTTGCCCTAACTAGGCCAATTCGTTACCGTCTTGTGATCGAACGGGGGGCCTTGTCGGGCCCCTTTCGTTTGTGGCTGCTGACGGTGTCGTTGAAGTGTTGCTTAGGTCGGGGAAATACGAGCGTTGAACGTACTCACGAAGCTGCACCAGACTCCATCACCCATCCTGCGGCTTCTGGTCGCCGCGCTGTTGCTGGTCTTGACGTTCGCGGGCGGGTACGCGGTTGCTGCTCGGAAGACGGTGACGTTGAGCGTCGACGGAAACCGGTTGGCCGTGACCACGATGAAGTCGCGGGTGATCGACGTGCTCAAGGAAAACGGCTACGAGGTCGGCGACCGCGACGACCTGTACCCCAACGGTGACGAGCGCATCCATGACGCCGACGAGATAGTGCTGCGGCGCAGCCGGCCGTTGCAGATCTCCATGGACGGCCATGACACCAAGCAGGTGTGGACCACGGCGTCCACCGTCGACGAGGCGCTGGCCCAGCTGGCGATGACCGACACCGCGCCAGCCGCGGCCTCCCGGGGCAGCCGGGTTCCGCTGGCGGGGATGGCGCTGCCCGTCGTCACCGCAAAAACCGTCCAGATCAACGACGGCGGCGCCATGCGCACCGTGCATCTGGCCGCGCCGAATGTCGCCGGGCTGTTGGACGCCGCCGGTGTGCCGCTGCAGCAAAGCGACAAAGTGATGCCGAGCGCCTCGACGCCCGTCACCGACGGCATGCAGATCGAGGTGACCCGTATCCGCATGGAGAAGGTCACGGAGCGGGTACCGTTGCCGCCGGCCGCGCATCGCGTCGAAGACCCGGAGATGAACGTCAGCCGGCAGGTCGTCGAAGATCCCGGTAGCCCCGGCACCCAAGACGTAACGTTCGCCGTGGCCAAGGTCAACGGGGTGGAAACCGGCCGGCTGCCGGTGGCCAACACGGTGATCACACCGGCCCGCGACGCGGTGCTGCGGGTCGGCACCAAGCCCGGCACCGACGTGCCGCCGGTGCCCGAGGCCACCGTGTGGGATGTCATCGCCCGCTGCGAAGCCGGCGGAAACTGGTCAATCAACACCGGAAACGGCTACTACGGTGGTGTGCAGTTCGACCAAGGCACCTGGGAACGCAGCGGCGGCTTGCGCTATGCCCCCCGCGCTGACCTGGCTACCCGCGAAGAGCAGATCGCGGTCGCCCAGACGGTGCTCGAACGGCAAGGCTGGGGCGCCTGGCCGGTGTGCAGCGGAAGAGCAGGTGCGCGCTGACCATCCGGCTGCTGGGCCGCACCGAGATCAGACGGCTGGCTAAAGACCTCGAGTTCCGGCCACGAAAGGCGTTGGGGCAAAACTTCGTTCACGACGCCAACACGGTGCGTCGGGTGGTGTCGGCGTCCGGGGTGAGCCGGTCCGACCACGTGCTGGAAGTGGGGCCCGGTTTGGGCTCGCTGACGCTGGCGTTGCTCGACCGTGGTGCCGCCGTTACCGCCGTCGAGATCGACCGCGTGCTGGCCGGCCGGCTGGAGCAGACCGTTGCCGAGCACTCCCACAGCGAGGTGCACCGGCTGACCGTGCTCAACCGCGACGTCTTGTCGATCCGCCGCAACGATCTGGCGGCCGAACCGACTGCGGTGGTTGCCAACCTGCCCTACAACGTCGCGGTTCCGGCGTTGTTGCATCTGCTCGCCGAGTTCCCATCGGTGCGCACCGTCATGGTGATGGTGCAGGCCGAGGTGGCCGAACGGCTCGCCGCTGAACCCGGTGGCAAGGAGTACGGCGTGCCCAGCGTCAAGATGCGGTTTTTCGGTCGGGTCCGCCGCTTCGGCACGGTGTCGCCGACGGTTTTCTGGCCGATTCCGCGGGTCTACTCCGGCCTGGTGCGCATCGACCGTTACGACGTGTCGCCCTGGCCCACCGACGAGGCCTTCCGCCGACGCGTGTTCGAACTGATCGACATCGCATTCGCTCAGCGGCGCAAGACGTCTCGCAACGCCTTCGCCGAATGGGCGGGTTCGGGCAACGAATCCGCAAAGCGGCTGCTGGCCGCCAGCATCGATCCCGCCCGCCGTGGCGAGACGCTGTCCATCGAGGACTTCGTGCGATTGCTGCGCCGCTCAGGGGAGTGGAACGACAACACTGCTGCCGGCCAAGAGGCGTCATAGCAGCGGACCGCGGTGCGGCGGTCGCCGCGTGAATCCGTGTGGTTTGCGTGTCCCGGCGATACTCTCGTGCGGTGCCGATGGACGGAAGCACCGCCGCTCAGTGGGTCCCCACTGGGTCGGTGACGGTCCGGGTGCCCGGAAAAGTCAACCTCTACCTCGGCGTCGGGGATCGCCGCGCCGACGGTTACCACGAGCTGACGACGGTGTTCCAGGCGGTTTCACTGGTCGATGAAATTACTGTTCGCAACGCCGACGTGCTCTCGCTCAAGGTCAGCGGCGAAGGGGCCGACGAAGTGCCCACCGATGAGCGCAACCTGGCTTGGCAAGCGGCCGAGCTGATGGCCGAACACGTCGGCCGGGCACCAGATGTTTCGATCACCATCGACAAATCCATTCCGGTCGCCGGCGGGATGGCAGGCGGAAGCGCCGACGCCGCCGCGGTACTGGTCGGCATGAACGTCCTGTGGGAGCTCGGCGTGCCGCGTCGTGACCTTCACGCGCTCGCCGCGAAGCTGGGCAGCGACGTGCCGTTCGCGCTGCATGGCGGCACCGCGCTGGGAACCGGGCGCGGCGAGGAGCTGGCCACGGTGCTGTCGCGCAACACCTTCCACTGGGTGCTGGCATTTGCCGACAGCGGCCTGTCGACGGCAGCGGTGTTCGCCGAGCTCGACCGGTTGCGGGAGGTTGGAGAACCGCCGCGGCTTGCTGAGCCCGGCCCTGTACTGGCAGCCCTCGCCGCCGGCGATCCGCAACAGTTGGCGCCCTTGCTGGGTAACGAGCTGCAAGCGGCCGCGGTGAGCCTGGACCCGGCGCTGCGCCGTGCCTTGCGTGCCGGTGTCGAGGCGGGCGCACTGGCGGGCATCGTCTCTGGATCTGGTCCCACCTGCGCATTCCTGTGCTCGTCGGCGAGTTCGGCGATCGACGTCGGCACTCAGCTGTCCGGCGCCGGCGTGTGCCGCACTGTGCGCGTCGCCAGCGGACCGGTGCACGGTGCCCGCGTGGTGCCGGCGCCGGTGACCGAAGTGTGACCTGAGCCTCAAACTCCGCCACGGTTTGGCGGTTACTTAAGAGGAGCTTAAGATGATCCGCGGTGACGACTAGCGGTCAAACAATGTGCCCAATCGCACCGCCCGCCGGCTATCGCGGTGGGCGGGCAACCAGCCGCCACAGCGGCCGTCTTTCCGCTATCCGTCCAGCCTCTGCCGAGGCATCTTACGCATCACCGATTCGAGACATAACCGCTGCCCAATTGTGTGCACGGCTCTACTGCACATTGCCCGCTAGCAGGGGCAGCATGAAATCCCGGGCCTGGAAAGCGCCGGTGCCAAGGAGGGTGTCGTGAGCAGGTTTACCGAGAAGATGTACCGCAACGCCCACACCAGCCCTCGCGGCATGGTCACCGGCGAGCCGCACAACCCGGTCCGGCACACCTGGCGCGAAGTACACGAGCGGGCCCGCCGCATCGCCGGTGGACTGGCCGCCAACGGCATCGGCCACGGTGACGCAGTCGGTGTGCTCGTCGGCGCCCCGGTCGAGATCGCGCCGACGGCGCAGGGTTTGTGGATGCGCGGCGCCAGTCTCACCATGCTGCATCAGCCCACCCCGCGCACCGACTTGGCGGTGTGGGCCCAGGACACCACCACGGTCATCGACATGATCGAGGCTAAAGCGGTCATCGTCTCCGACCCGTTCATGGCGGCCGCACCAGTGCTGGAGCAGCGGGGCGTCAAGGTGATGACCGTCGAGCAGCTGCTGGACTCTGACCCGATCGACCCCATCGACACCGACGAGGACGATCTGGCGCTCATGCAGCTGACGTCGGGTTCGACCGGATCTCCTAAAGCGGTTCAGATCACGCACCGCAACGTGTACTCCAACGTCGAAGCCATGTTCGTCGGCGTCAAGTACGACCTCGAAAAAGACGTGATGATCAGCTGGCTGCCCTGTTTCCACGACATGGGCATGATCGGCTTTTTGACCGTCCCCATGTACTTCGGCGCCGAGCTGGTCAAGATCACGCCCCTGGATTTCCTGCGCGACACGCTGCTGTGGGCCAAGCTGATCGACAAGTACAAGGGCACATTCATCTGCGGCCCCAACTTCGCTTATTCGCTGTTCGCCAAGCGGCTGCGCAAGCAAGCCAAGCCCGGCCAGTTCGACCTGTCGACCCTGCGGATCGCGATGTCGGGTGCCGAACCGGTGGACCCCGCCGACGTCGAGGACCTGATCGAGGCGGGCAAGCCGTTCGGACTGCGGCCGGAGGCCATCCTGCCCGCTTACGGCATGGCCGAAACCACGCTGGCGGTGTCCTTCTCGCCGGTGGAACAGGGACTGATCGTCGACGAGGTGGACGCCGACCTGCTCGCTGCGCTGCGGCGGGCGGTGCCGGCCACCAAGGGCAACACCCGTCGGCTGGCTTCGCTGGGGCCGGTGCTCGACGGAATCGAGGCGCGCATAGTCGACGAGGACGGCAATGTGCTGCCGCCGCGCGGTGTCGGGGTGATCGAGTTGCGTGGCGAGCCGATCACCCCGGGCTACGTGACGATGGGTGGGTTCATCCCCGCGCAAGACGAGCACGGCTGGTATGACACCGGCGACCTGGGCTACATGATGGAGAACGGTCACATTGTGGTCTGCGGTCGGGTCAAGGACGTCATCATCATGGCCGGCCGTAATATCTATCCCACCGACATCGAGCGGGCGGCGTGCCGGGTTCCCCGCGTGCGGCCGGGCTGTGCGGTGGCGGTGCGACTCGATGCCGGCCATTCACGTGAGACGTTTGCCGTCGCAGTGGAGTCCAACGCCTACGAGGACCCGGCTGAAGTGCGTCGCATCGAGCACGAGGTGGCGCACGAGGTCGTCACCGAGGTCGACGTGCGGCCGCGCAACGTCGTCGTGCTGGGACCGGGCACCATCCCGAAGACACCGTCGGGCAAGCTGCGCCGCGCCAACTCCGTCACGCTGGTTACCTAACGGCGCCGCTTGCCGAGTGGCCACTTACGACACGTTATCCGCAAAAAAAGGCGTGTAATAACTGGCCACTCGCCGCGAATCACCACGCGTGCACACGGTTTTGGGCCGGCTCCAACCCGAGTTCGATGAGCAACTCCGTGGCGTCGGCGGCCTGCTCGCAGATCGTCGGCACCTCGGTGCGCTCAGCGGCGGTGAAGTTCTCCAACACGAACGCCGCCGGGTCCTTCCGTCCGGGCGGACGCCCGATGCCGATGCGCACCCGCTCGAAGTCCTTGGTGCCCAACGCCGCAACCACCGAGCGCAGCCCGTTGTGGCCGCCTTCGCCGCCGCCGAGCTTTAGCCGGATGCGACCGAAGTCCAAGTCCAGATCGTCGTGGATGACGATGATGTCGGCCGGCGGCACCGAGTAGAACTTGGCCAGCGGCGCAACTTGTCGGCCCGACTCGTTCATATAACTGCGCGGCTTGGCCAACACCACTGCGGAGCCTCCGAGTCGGCCGGTGGCGATCTCCGCGCCAGAACGCTTGTGCGCCTTGAACGTCGACCCCAGTCGCGCGGCAAGCAGGTCGGCGACCATGAATCCGAGGTTGTGCCGGGTCCGAGCGTAGTTGGGTCCCGGGTTGCCAAGGCCGACCACCAGCCGGGGCCCCCGCGAAGCAGGGGACGGTTCGGCCATGCGCTACTCGGACTCGGCCTCGCCGGCCTCGGCTTCCTCGGCGGCCTCTTCCGGGGCCTCTTCGCGTTCCGGCACCTCGCCGGCACCCTCTGCCTCCAGTTCCTCGGCCGTCGGTGCGTGGCCGACATTGACGACCAACTGGTCTGGATCGGTGATCAGCCTGACGCCGGCCGGTAGCGCGATCTGCCCAGCGGTGAACTGCGTGTCGGGCTCCGCGCCCTCGACCGACACCGTCAGCTCCTCAGGAATCGACAGCGCCTCAGCCTCGATCTCGATCGTGCTGGTTTCCTGAGTGACCAAGGTGCCCGGCGGGGGCTCACCCACGACGTCGACGGTGACTTCGACGGTCACTTTCTCGCCACGGCGCACCAACAGCAGGTCCGCGTGCTGGATGGTGTGTCGAATCGGGTGGACGTCGATCGCCTTGGTCAACGCCAGCTGCTCCTTGCCGTCAATGTCGAGGGTCAGCACGGCGTTGGTGCCCGAGTGCCGCAACACCGCGGCGAAGTCGTGGCCAGGCAACTCCAGATGCTGCGGCTCACTGCCGTGGCCGTAGAGGACCGCTGGGATCTTGCCGTTGCGCCGGGCCCGGCGGGACGCGCCTTTGCCGGTCTCTGTGCGCACCGACACGCTCAGCTGATTGGTTGACGAACCCGCAGACTTGGCCATGGTGTCGCTCCTTGCGTTGGTCAGGCACGGCCAGCATCGCGACAACCAGGAAGGTCCCCGTCGATAACGGTGGCCGCCAGCGCAGCCACCCTCGCCGTGACGCCCGACAGGCTAGCGCATCAGCGGCTCAAAGCGGAAATTTGACGCCGGTGAGCTGTTCGGAGAGCTCCCACAGTGCGGCGGCGGTGCTTTCCCGCTTAGCCAGCGGGCTGCGGGCTACGGGCTGGGTGCGGCCGAGCATGCCAAAGCGTGGCCCGATGAACGTGTCGCCCGCCAAGTCCTGCGACGCGGCGTACAGCGTCTGGCGGGCGCCGAAGTCGGCGTCGGTGGCGAAAAACCGGTTGCCGATCGCCATCAGCGCGTCTTCGACCCGGTTACCGGAATGCCCCTGCAGATTGGTTCGCGAATAGCCGGGATGGACAGCCACCGCGCGCAGCGGTGAGCCAACCGAATCCAGCCGCCGCTGCAATTCGCTGGTGAACAACAGGTTGGCCAGTTTGGACTGGCCGTAGGCCAGCCACCGCGAGTATCGCCGCGACTGCCAGTTCAGGTCATGAAGGTTGATGCGGCCCATCCAGTGGAAGAACGACGACACCGTCACCACCCTGTCGGTCAGCTTAGGCAGCAACAGATTCGTCAGCGCGAAGTGACCGAGGTGATTGGTGCCGATCTGACTTTCGAAGCCGTCAACGGTCCTGGCCTCCGGGGTGGCCATGATGCCGGCATTGTTGATCAGCACGTCGACCCTGTCGATGGTGTCGGCGAAGTCGCGCACCGAGGCCAAGTCCTGCAAGTCGAGTCGGCGCACCTCGACGTTGCCGGTCATCTGCCGGGCGGCGGCCTCGCCTTTCTCGGTGTTGCGTGCCGCCACGATGACCTGAGCGCCGACCCGGGCCAGTTCGCCGGCCGCCACCGCGCCCAGGCCACTGTTGGCACCGGTGACAATCACGGTGCGTCCGGCGAATGACGGCAAGTCTGCGGCGGTCCAACCCATGGCGGATACAGTAACGCCGCCAAGGCACACGATGCTCCTGGCTACTTGGCGGCGACGGTGAACCCGGCGATGATCGCCTCGATGTCCTGCGCGTCGGGGAAGGCTTGGTCGGCCATGCTGGTGATCGTGAGCTGAACGAGGTAACGCTGCTTGGCCGGAGGGGATCCGGTAGCGATGACGACCCGGTTCCAGCCGTGCAGCCGTTTGCCGTTGAGGTCGTAGCTGCCCTCGATCATCGACGACGGGAAGCCGTGGAAGTCGGCTGTGGACGCGTTCAATTTCTTGAAATTCTCCGAGCGTTCGGCGTCGGCGTTGGCATGCTTGATCACGTCTGCGGTATTGAAGTCCCCGCCCAGCTTGAACACCATCAGCATCGCGATCGGGTAGCTGCCGTTCTTGGCGATCGCCTGGGTGGCCGGAGTGATGCTGGGGTTGTTGAATTTCTCCCAGCCCGGTGGTGTGGGGATCGACACCGTCAGATCGGTCAGCTTGTCGGGGGCCACCTGTTCCCCGGTGACGCCGATGCCTTCCAGGTACTGGCCGAGCGGCTGGGGCTCCGGGGCGGTCGTCGTGGTGCTGGTCGTCGAGCTCGTCGTCCAAACCGACTGGTAGTCAGGTTCTTTCGCGCTACAGCCGACCGCGGTCAGCGCCAGGAGCACGACGGCGCCCGCACATCGCCTGATCGCGGTGAGCCTCACAGAATCTCGTGGACCGCGTCAACCGGACGAGCCAGCCGGGTGCCCTTGGCCGTCACGACGAATGGGCGTTGGATCAAGATGGGATGTTCGGCCATCGCGTCGAGCAACTCCTCGTCGGTGGCGTCGGCCAGGTTCAGCTCGGCGTACAGCGGCTCACGGGTGCGCACCGCGGTGCATACATCGATGCCGGCGTCGCGGATCATCTTCACCAGCTGCTCACGCGACGGAGGAGTCTTCAAGTATTCGACGATGGTTGGCTCGATGCCGTTGTCGCGCAACAACTCCAATGTTTTGCGCGACGTGCTGCACTTGGGGTTGTGGTAGATGACAGTATCGTTCGAGGTACCGGGCATTTACGCGTCTCCGTCGAAAAGCCCTGTCACCGAACCGTTTTCGAAGACCGCACGGATAGTGCTGGCTAACAGGGGCGCAATCGACAACACCGTCAGTTGCGGGAAACGCTTGGTCTCGTCGATCGGCAGCGTGTTGGTGACGATCACCTCACGGGCCCCGCACTCCGCCAACAGCCTGGGCGCAGGATCGGACAACACGCCGTGGGTGGCGGCGACGATCACGTCTCCGGCGCCGTCCTCCTTCAGCAGGGGCACGGCTGCGGCGATGGTGCCACCGGTGTCGATCATGTCGTCGATCAGGATGCACGTCTTGCCCGCGACCTCGCCGACGACGCGGTTGGACTTGACCTGGTTGGGCACCCGTGGGTCGCGAGTCTTGTGGATGAAGGCCAGCGGAACGCCCCCGAGCGAGTCGGCCCACTTCTCGGCGATGCGCACCCTGCCGGAGTCGGGGGAGACGACCACGAGGTCGTGGCCGCTGTAGTTGTCCTTGAGGTAGCCGGTGAGCAGGTTCTGCGCGCGCATGTGGTCGACGGGCCCGTCGAAGAAGCCCTGGATCTGGTCGGTGTGCAGGTCGACCGTCACGATCCGGTCGGCCCCGGCCGTCTTGAGCAGGTCGGCGACCAGGCGCGCCGAGATCGGTTCGCGGCCGCGGTGCTTTTTGTCCTGGCGGGCGTAGGGATAGAACGGTACGACGGCGGTGATCCGCTTGGCGCTGCCCCGCTTGAGCGCGTCGAGCATGATCAGCTGTTCCATCAGCCACTTGTTGAGCGGCGCGGGATGTGACTGCAAGACGAATGCGTCGCAGCCCCGTACGGATTCGTGGTAGCGCACGAAGATCTCGCCGTTGGCGAAGTCACGGGCAGTTTGCGCGGTGACGTGGACGTCGAGTTCCTTGGCGACCTGTTCGGCCAGCTCAGGGTGCGCTCGACCCGCGAACAGCATCAAGTTTTTGCGGTTGTCGGTCCAGTCGTGGCTCACGTGGTGCCCCCGCCGTTCGGATCGCGATATGTGCCTAACAGTGCCTAAATAGTAAGGAGAGAAACATCAAGGTGTCTGGTCGGGTTCATCCGGGTCGTTTACGGTGGCCTGCGCCTTCTCGGCGGCCTTGGCGGCCGCGCTGCCCGGGCGCTTGCGCTGCACCCAGTTCTCGATGTTGCGTTGCGGGCCTGCCGACACCGCCAACGCCCCGGGTGGGACGTCGTGGCGCACCACCGTGCCGGCACCGGTGTAGGCGCCATCGCCCACGGTGACCGGCGCGACGAACATGGTGTCGGAGCCGGTGCGCACGTGGGAACCGATGGTCGTGCGCTGCTTGGTCTCGCCGTCGTAGTTGACGAACACGCTGGAAGCGCCGATATTGCTGTACTCGCCGATGTCGGCATCGCCGACGTAGGTCAGGTGCGGCACCTTGGTGCCGGTACCGATCGTGCAGTTCTTGGTCTCGACGAACGCGCCCAGTTTCCCGTCGGCGCCCAAGACGGTGCCGGGCCGCAGGTAAGTGAAGGGCCCGACCGCCGCGCCGTCACCGATTGACGCCGAGGTGCCGTGAGTGCGGATCACCGACGCGGCCTCGCCGACGGCCACATCGGCCAGGGTGGTGTCCGGGCCGATGGTGCAGCGTCCGCCGATGCGCGTGCGGCCGAGCAGCTGTGTTCCCGGCGCGATGACGGTGTCCCGACCGATGGTGACGTCGACGTCGATCCAGGTGGTGGCGGGATCGGCGACGGTGACGCCGGCCAGCTGGTGCCCGGCGACGATGCGGCGGTTGAGCTCGGCAGCCAGCTCGGCCAGCTGGACTCGGTTGTTCACTCCGGCGACCAGCACGCTGTCGTCGACGTGCCGGGCGTGTACGGTCCGCCCGTCTTGGCGGACGATCGAGATCACGTCGGTGAGGTAAAGCTCGCGCTGGGCATTGTCGGCGGACAGCCGGCTCAGCGCCGAGCGCAGCGCCGCGATGTCGAAGGCGTAGACCCCGGCGTTGACTTCACGAATCTCCCGCTGGGACGGTGTCGCGTCGGCTTGCTCGACGATCGCAATCACTTCATTGTCTTGGGTCCGCAGGATGCGGCCGTAGCCGGTGGGGTCGCTCAGCGTCGTGGTCAACACGGTGACCGCGACCGGTTGGGCACGGTGCGCGGCGATCAGGTCGGCCAGGGTGTCGGCATCCAGCAGCGGAATATCGGCCGAGGTGACGACGACGACGCCGCTGTAGTCATCGGGCAGCGCAGAAAGTCCACACAGCACGGCATGTCCTGTGCCCAGCTGCTGATCCTGCATCGCCACGTCGATCGGGCGACCCAGCGTCTCGGCCAGTTCGGCGACGACGGGCGCGATGCGCTCGCGGTTTTGGCCCAGCACCACGACCAGGTGCTGTGGTGCCACCTTGGCGATCGAATGCAGGCAGTGCGCCAACATGCTGCGCCCGGCGAGCGTGTGCAGCACCTTGGGGGTGTCTGAACGCATCCGGGTTCCGGCTCCCGCTGCCAACACCAGGACCGCCGATTCGCCGTGAGTTGTCATCAAGCCTCCCCGGCTTTCCGCCCGGCCTTCCGCCGCGAGTGTGCGTGTTTGTACGCCGACACGCCGTCAAGCGTGTCATTTTCCGCACGCTCGCGGCAAAAAAGCGCGGTATATGGGCCAGCTCCGTCGCCAGGACTCGAACCTGAACTCTCAGAACCAAAATCTGATGTGCTGCCGATTACACCACGACGGATCGATGTGGCGAGCGGTCGACTACCGCCAAGGACCGCGTCCACTCTAATGCAAGCCGATACGCTGGTAGCCGTGGCAGCACCAGACAAAGAGGTGCGGACGCCCCGGGCCAGGATGACCGGCAGCGAGCGACGGCATCAACTGATCGATATCGCACGCTCGCTATTTGCCGAACGCGGCTATGACGGGACCTCGATCGAAGAGATCGCATTGCGGGCCAACGTGTCCAAGCCGGTGGTCTACGAGCATTTCGGCGGCAAGGAGGGGCTGTACGCCGTCGTCGTCGACCGCGAGATGTCGGCGCTGCTGGACGGCGTCACGTCGTCTTTAACCAACAACCGGTCGCGGGTGCGCATCGAGCGGGTTGCTCTGGCGTTACTGACCTACGTCGAGGAGCGCACCGACGGGTTTCGCATCCTCATCCGCGACTCCCCGGCAGCGATCACCTCGGGCACCTATTCCACCCTGCTCAACGACGCCGTCAGCCAGGTGTCGTCGATCTTGGCCGGGGACTTCGCCCGCCGCGGCCTCGACCCGGAAATGGCGCCGCTGTATGCGCAGGCGCTGGTCGGCTCGGTGTCGATGACGGCGCAGTGGTGGCTGGACACTCGGGAACCGAAGAAAGAAGTCGTCGCCGCGCATCTGGTCAACCTGATGTGGAACGGCTTGACCCATCTCGAAGCCGACCCACGCCTGCAGGACGAGTAGCCGCCTAACCCCTGTCGCGCGCCAGCAAGTCTGCTGTCGTTTCGCGGCGCACCAGTTCACGGGTCCGCCCGTCTTTGACCGCCACCAGCGGCGGCCGGCCGACCATGTTGTAGTTCGACGCCATGCTGTGGTTATAGGCACCCGTGCAGGCCACGGCCAACAAGTCGCCGGGATGCAGGTCGGCGGGCAGCTCGATATCGCGGGCGATCTCGTCGCCGGCCTCGCAGTGCCGCCCCGCCACCGTGACACGTTGCCTTCGTCCCAGCGGGTGCCGGTTAGCGAGCGCCACGGTGTGTTTCGCGCCGTACAACGCCACTCGCGGGTTGTCGCTCATCCCGCCGTCGACGACGACGAAGGTCCGCCCATCCGGCTGCGTCTTCACCGCACACACCCGATACAGCGTGACACCGGCGCGCCCGCTGATGCCCCGGCCCGGCTCGACCACCACGACCGGACGCGGGAACCGCTCAACGGCACACGCCGCGTCCAGCGCCTCGTCGATCACGCCGGCCAGCTCGTCGACGTCGAGTTCGGGGTCACCGGGCAGATACGGAATGCCATGGCCGCCACCGATATTGAGCTCAGTGAGGATGACGCCGTGTTTGGCGCGAATGTCGGCCGTCGCGGCGACCATCCGGCGAATCGCTTCGCCGTAGCTGGCCGGATCGGTGACCTGCGAGCCAAGGTGGCAGTGCAGCCCGATCAGGTCGAGGTTCGGGTGGGCCAGCACACGCGCCACCGCCTCGGCGGCCTGGCCGCCGCCGAGGACGTCCCCGTTGGCCGAGAAGTCTGGGGTCACCCGGATGAGCACCCGTTGGCGTCGGCTGGCCAACCCCGCCAGGTACGTGATCTCCATGCAGGAATCCACCACGATGCGCCCGACCCCGACGCGCACAGCGGCACGCAGTTCCTCGATCGATTTCGCGTTGCCGTGCATGACGATGCGGGCCCGGTCCACGCCACCGGCTATCGCGGTTGTCAGCTCGCCGGCCGAGCAGACGTCAAGGCTCAACCCCTCTTCGCGGACCCACCGCGCCACCGCGATGCTCAGCAGCGACTTGCCGGCATAGACGACCTCAGTGCCGCGCAGCGCCTGGCGGTAGTGCCGGGCCCGATATCTGAAGTCAGCTTCGTCGATCACATAGGCCGGGGTGCGGAACTCGTCGGCGATGTCCGTGAGCGGCACGTCGCCGATGCACAGCCGGCCCTCCTCGTCGGCGTGCGCCGTGACCGGCCAGATGGCCGGATCGAACCGCGGGGGAGCGGCATAACCGATGGACGGCAAAACATCCACCAATGTTGTGGTCATGCTTCCACGGTGCGTTCGGCCGTCGTCGGATGCCGCTGCCCTAACGAATCTTTGACGGCGCCGAGCCCGAAATTGACGGAGTTTTGCAGCGACCGAACGCGTCATTCGCCCGGCAGTCGTAGCGCCGCGTCCGCGGTGTGGCGGCGATCACCTGAGTTGGCCAGAGCCGCAACGTGAATCGAACGAAGCATAGAATGGCCGCATCATGACCGCACCGGGGTTTGCCCGACCAGATACCCCGATCGCGGGGCTCGTCGACTTGGCGCTGAGCGCGCCGACATTCCAGCAACTCATCGACCGGGCAGCCGATCGACCCGCCGAATTGAGCCTGGTCGGACCGGCCAGCGCACGCGTATTCGTGGCCAGCGCGCTGGCTTGCCAGGGTCCGCTGCTGGTGGTTACCGCCACCAGCCGCGAAGCCGACGACCTGACCGCCGAACTGTGCGGCGTCTACGGCGACGCGGTGGCCAAGTTTCCGTCCTGGGAAACCCTGCCGCACGAGCGCCTCTCACCGGGCGTGGACACCGTGGGCGCTCGTCTTATGGTGCTGCGCCGGCTGGCTCGCCCCGACGACGCCCGGCTCGGGCCGCCGCTGCGGGTGGTGGTGACCTCGGCGCGCTCGCTGCTGCAGCCGATGACACCGCGCTTGGGCGACATCGAGCCGCTCACCCTTTCCATCGGTGACGAGGTTGCGTTCGAACACGTCATAGCCCGGCTGGTCGAGTTGGCCTATACCCGGGCGGACATGGTCGGCCGGCGCGGAGAGTTTGCGGTGCGCGGCGGGATCCTCGACGTCTTCCCGCCGACCGCCGAACACCCGGTACGCATCGAGTTCTGGGGTGACGAGATCACCGAGATGCGGATGTTCTCGGTGGCCGATCAACGCTCCATTCCTGAGGTCAGCGTCGACACGCTGGTCGCGGTGGCCTGCCGGGAGCTCCTGCTGTCCGACGACGTGCGGAGCCGGGCCGCCGCATTGGCCGGAAAACATCCCGCGGCCGAGCGCACAGTCACCGGCACCGTCACCGACATGCTGGCCAAGCTGGCCGAAGGCATTCCGGTCGATGGCATGGAGGCGCTGCTGCCGGTCTTGCGTCCCGACGACTTGACTTTGCTGACCGACCAGTTGCCGCAGGGCACTCCGGTATTGGTCTGCGATCCGGAAAAGGTGCGCACCCGCGCCGCCGATCTGATCAAGAGCGGCCGCGAATTCCTCGAAGCCTCATGGTCGGTGGCCGCGATCGGCGGTGATGCGCCGGTCGACGTCGAGCAGCTCGGCCGATCGGGATTCATCGAATTCGACGAGGTGCGCGCCACCGCACGCAAGGCGGGTCATCCATGGTGGACGCTCAGCCAGCTCTCCGACGAGTCCGCGATCGAACTCGAACTGCGCGCGGCCCCGTCGGCGCGTGGCCATCAGCGCGACATCGACGAGATCTTCGCGATGCTGCGCGCCCAGGTCGCCACCGGCGGACACGCTGCCGTCGTTGCGCCCGGCGCCGGTACCGCGCAGCGCGTGGTCGAGCGACTCGCCGAATCCGACACGGCCGCAACGTTATTGGAGCCGGGTGCTGCGCCGAAGCCCGGTGTGGTCGGCGTGCTCAAGGGCCCGCTGCACGACGGCGTGATAGTGCCCGGCGCGAATCTCGTAATCATCACCGAGACCGACCTCACCGGTAACCGGGTGGCCGCCACCGACGGCAAGCGCCTGGCGGCCAAGCGACGCAACGTGGTCGACCCGCTGGCGCTGAACCCGGGCGACCTGGTCGTGCACGACCAGCACGGCATCGGCCGGTTCGTCGAGATGACCGAACGCACCGTCGGCGGCGCGCGCCGCGAATACCTGGTGCTGGAATACGCCTCAACCAAGCGCGGCCAGCACGACACCGACAAGCTCTACGTGCCGATGGATTCGCTGGACCAGCTGTCGCGCTACGTCGGCGGCCAGGCGCCGGCTTTGAGTCGGCTCGGCGGCAGCGACTGGGCCAATACCAAGACCAAGGCCCGGCGCGCGGTGCGCGAGATCGCGGGCGAGCTGGTGGCGCTGTACGCCAAACGGCAGGCCACGCCCGGACATGCGTTCGGGCCGGATACGCCGTGGCAGGCCGAGATGGAAGACGCCTTCGGCTTCACCGAGACCGTCGATCAGCTGACCGCGATCACCGAAGTCAAAGCCGACATGGAAAAGCCGATCCCCATGGACCGGGTGATTTGCGGCGACGTCGGCTACGGCAAGACCGAGATTGCGGTGCGGGCAGCGTTCAAGGCGGTGCAGGACGGCAAGCAGGTCGCCGTCCTGGTGCCCACCACACTCCTGGCCGACCAGCATCTGCAGACGTTCACCGAGCGCATGTCGGAGTTCCCGGTAACCATCAAGGGCCTCTCCCGATTCACCGGGCCGGCTGAGTCGCGCACTGTGCTGGACGGCCTGGCCGACGGCACCGTCGACATCGTGATCGGCACTCACCGGCTGCTGCAGACCGGGGTGCGCTGGAAGGACCTCGGGCTGGTCATTGTCGACGAGGAACAGCGTTTCGGCGTCGAACACAAGGAGCACATCAAAAGCCTGCGAACCCACGTCGACGTGCTGACGATGAGCGCGACACCCATCCCGCGCACGCTGGAGATGAGCCTGGCCGGGATCCGGGAGATGTCGACGATTCTGACTCCGCCCGAAGACCGCTACCCGGTGCTGACCTATGTCGGGCCGCACGACGACAAGCAGATCGCCGCCGCGTTGCGCCGCGAGTTGTTGCGTGACGGGCAGGCGTTCTACGTGCACAACCGGGTCAGCTCGATCGAGCATGCCGCCGCCCGAGTCCGACAACTGGTGCCTGAGGCCCGCGTCGCCGTCGCGCACGGCCAGATGAACGAGGACCTGCTGGAACGCACCGTCCAGGGCTTCTGGAACCGCGAATACGACATCCTGGTGTGCACCACCATTGTCGAGACCGGCTTGGACATCTCGAACGCGAACACGCTGATCGTGGAACGAGCCGACACGTTCGGCCTGGCCCAACTGCACCAGCTGCGCGGTCGAGTCGGCCGCAGCCGGGAACGCGGCTATGCCTATTTCTTGTATCCGCCGCATGCGCCGCTGACCGAGACCGCCTATGACAGGCTGGCCACGATCGCCCAGAACAACGAGCTAGGCGCCGGCATGGCGGTGGCCATGAAAGACCTGGAGATCCGCGGCGCCGGCAATGTACTGGGCGTCGAGCAGTCCGGCCACGTCGCCGGGGTCGGCTTCGACCTGTACGTGCGCCTGGTGGGCGAGGCCGTGGAGGCCTATCGTGCGGCCGCCGACGGCAAGACCGTCACCACTGCCGAAGAGCCCAAAGACGTGCGGATCGACCTGCCGGTGGACGCGCATCTACCGCCGGACTACATCGCCAGCGACCGACTGCGACTGGAGGCATACCGCCGGTTGGCTGCCGCGGCCGACGACGCCGCCGTCGACGCCGTCATCGATGAACTCACAGACCGCTACGGCGCACTGCCCGAACCGGCCCAGCGGTTGGTGGCGGTGGCGCGGCTGCGCTTGTTGTGCCGCCGATTCGGCATCACGGAGGTATCCGCCCCGTCGGAGGCGACGCTGCGGCTGGCGCCGATGATCCTGCCGGATTCAGCACAGGTGCGCCTGGCGCGGTTGCATCCCGGCGCCCGTTACCGCGCCACCACGTCGACGGTGCAGGTTCCGATTCCGCGGGCCGGCGGCATTGCGGCGCCGCGCATTCGCGACGTCGAGCTGGTCCAAATGGTGGCGGACCTCGTATTGGCGCTCCATGGAAAGCCCCAGGCAGAAGTTGGTATAACGAATTCGGTACCGGCCCGGTGACGTTGCTGGCCGGGATTGAGGAGTGGCGCCCATGACTGTCGTCTTGGTCGACCCGCGCCGTCCGTCGTTGGTTCCGGTCGAGGCCATCGAACTGCTTAGCGGCGAGGTGCAATACACCGAGGAGATGCCGGTCGTCGTGCCCTGGTCGCTGCCTGCCGCCCGCCCGGCGCTGACCGGAGAAGACGCCCCGGTCTTGCTGTCGTCTGACCCCGACCATCCCGCAGTCACCGCACGATTGGCCGCGGGGGACCGGTTGATTTCGGCACCTGAGGCGCAGCGCGGCGAGCGATTGGTCGACGCCGTGGCGATGATGGACAAACTGCGCACGGCCGGCCCGTGGGAAAGTGAGCAGACTCACGATTCGCTGCGCCGCTATTTGTTGGAGGAGACCTACGAGCTTTTCGACGCGGTGCGAAGCGGCAATGCTGACGAGCTGCGCGAAGAACTCGGCGACGTGTTGCTGCAGGTCCTTTTTCACGCGCGGATCGCCGAGGACGCACCACAGCATCCGTTCACCATCGACGACGTCGCCGATGCGCTGGTGCGAAAACTGGGCAACCGCGTGCCGGGAGTGCTTGCCGGCGAGGAGATCTCGCTCGATGAACAATTGGCTCAGTGGAAAGAACGCAAGGCGACTGAGAAGTCGCGGAAGTCCGTGCTCGATGACGTTCCTACCGCGCAGCCTGCCTTGGCGTTGGCGCAAAAAGTGATTCAACGCGTTTACAACGCCGGTCTACCGGCCGACCTGATCCCTGAGTCCATCACGTCGATCGCGGTTGCAGCCGACGGCGACGCGGAAAACGCGTTGCGCTCAGCTGTTTTGGAGTTCATGGATACTGTCCGCGACACCGAGAAGGCGATTGCCGCGGGGCGGCGCGGTGACGACATTCCCGAGGAGCTCGACGTCACTCCGCTCGGTGTCGTAACTGAAGAAGAGTGGCGCGCTTACTGGCCACCTGTGCCCGGCGAGTCAATGATCGAGGAGTCCGTCGAGCAGCCGGCTGCTGACCCACCGGACCCGGCTGCGGTCGCGGTGGAGGAAGCGGCAGTTGACGGCGAAGGCGATCGATCTGGCACTGAGCCGCAGTAGGGCCTGCCGCGCCCGGGCACGGCAGTTTTGCGTACCATTAGCCAGCTCGATGCGCAGCCACCGCGGTGATGATTGCTAGTTTGGCGGGTGGTCCTCGCCGCGCATTGAGTTCAGAGTTGCTGTGTGCAGTCATGGTTAACCCATCGGGCCCTGCAAATCGACGATGTTTGCGCGCGTTGGCGGGCGGTAAAGGCCACTACGGCAAGTCACATGGGACGATGGTCGTGACCACGAGTGGTTGAGGGAGTTTTGTGTCGCCGGTGCGTTGGCTGCGGGCGGCCGCCGTAGTGGGGGCGGCGGCGTTGCTTTTAGCGTCGAGTTGTACGTGGCAGCTCGGCACCTATATCCCCAAGGGAGTGCCGCCGCCGGCAGGGGCTCCGGTACCGCCTGTGGACACGCATGCCAAGGGTCGGCCTGCCGATCAGTTGTACGGCTGGGCGGTGGAGCGCAGCGAGGCGCTGAAAATTCCGGTTATTGCGCTGGAGGCCTACGCCTACGCTGCGCGCGTGGCCGAGGTCGAAAACCCGAACTGCCGTATATCGTGGACGACTTTGGCCGGCATCGGTGAAGTGGAGAGTCACCACGGCACGTACCACCATGCGACGCTAGCCCCCAATGGCGATGTGCGCCCGCCTATTCGGGGCGTGCGCCTGGACGGCAGCGGTGGCACGCTGCACATCGTCGACACCGATGCAGGTGGCCTCGCCGACGACGACGGCACGGTTCGGGCAATGGGGCCGATGCAGTTCATTCCCGAGACGTGGCGGTTGTACGGCGTCGACGCCAACAATGACGGAATCATTAGTGTCGACAACATCGACGACGCTGCCCTCTCGGCTGCTGGCTATCTATGTTGGCGCGGAAAGAATCTCGCGACGCCCAAAGGATGGATGACGGCCCTGCGGGCCTACAACGATTCCGACGTCTATGCGCGCGCCGTACGTGACTGGGCTACGGCCTATGCGTCGGGTCACCCACTGTGAGTGACCTGGCGCAAGCAGCCTCTAGGCTACTGCTGGTAGCGACGGACGCCCAGGCGCCAGCCTGAACGACGCAAGGAGAATTCAGTGCCGATTATCGAGCAGGTCGGGGCCCGCGAAATCCTCGATTCTCGCGGCAACCCGACGGTCGAGGTTGAGGTCGCCCTGATCGACGGGACATTCGCGCGGGCAGCTGTGCCGTCCGGCGCGTCGACCGGTGAGCACGAGGCCGTGGAGCTGCGCGACGGCGGCGACCGCTACGGCGGCAAAGGTGTGAAGAAGGCCGTCCAGGCGGTTCTCGACGAGATCGCGCCCGCTGTGATCGGGCTCAATGCAGACGACCAGCGGCTGGTCGACCAGGCGCTGGTGGATCTGGATGGCACGCCGGACAAGTCCCGGCTGGGCGCCAACGCGATCCTCGGTGTCTCGCTTGCCGTCGCCAAGGCCGCCGCGGATTCCGCCGAGCTGCCGCTGTTCCGCTATCTTGGCGGCCCGAACGCGCACATCCTGCCGGTGCCGATGATGAATATCCTCAACGGCGGCGCGCACGCCGACACCGCCGTCGACGTGCAGGAGTTCATGGTGGCCCCGATCGGGGCGCCCAACTTCGCCGAGGCACTGCGCTGGGGCGCCGAGGTGTACCACGCGCTCAAGTCGGTGCTCAAGAAACAAGGTCTCAGCACGGGGTTGGGTGACGAGGGTGGCTTTGCGCCCGACGTGGCCGGCACCAAGGCAGCGTTGGATCTGATCAGCCTGGCCATTGAGTCGACGGGCCTGAAACCAGGCGCCGACGTGGCGTTGGCGCTCGATGCGGCAGCCACCGAGTTCTTCGCCGAGGGCACCGGCTACAACTTCGAAAGCCAGACTCTCACCGCGGCGCAAATGACAGATTTCTACTCGGAGCTTCTCGGCACCTATCCGTTGGTATCCATCGAAGACCCTCTCGCCGAAGATGATTGGGACGGATGGGCAGCGCTGACGACCTCGATCGGTGACCGCGTGCAAATCGTCGGTGACGACATCTTTGTCACCAACCCTGAACGGCTCGAAGATGGTATCGAGAAGAACATCGCAAATGCCTTGCTGGTCAAGGTAAACCAGATCGGGACGTTGACCGAAACACTGGACGCGGTGGCGCTGGCGCACCACAGCGGATACCGCACGATGATGAGCCACCGCAGTGGCGAAACCGAGGACACCACAATCGCCGATCTCGCAGTGGCCGTCGGGTGCGGGCAGATCAAGACCGGCGCACCGGCGCGCAGCGAGCGCGTCGCCAAATACAACCAGCTGCTACGGATCGAGGAAGCGCTGGGCGACGCCGCCCGCTACGCCGGCGACCTGGCATTCCCCCGATACGTACCGGAACCCAAGTAGCCGGCTTCGACCTCGATGTCCGAAGGGAAGCGGCCCGATCCCAAGCGACGGTCCCCGGCCTCGCGGCCGGGCCGACCCCGCGATTCGGTGCCGAGCCCCCGGCGCAAGTCGCCGGGTTCGCCTCGGGGTCGCGGTGAGTCCCGGGCGGCGCCGGAACCGGTCGCAGAGCCCATCAAGCGGTCGATCATCGAGTCGGCTGAGCAGCGCTCCGAGCAGCGGCTGGGGTTTACCGCGCGGCGGGCGGCGGTGCTGGCCGCCGTGGTGTGCGTGTTGACGTTGACGATCGCCGGTCCGGTACGCACTTATTTCGCTCAGCGCACCGAGATGAATCAGTTGGCCGCCACCGAGGCCGCGCTGCGTCGGCAGATCGCCGAGCTGGAGCAGCAGAAGGTCAAGCTGTCGGATCCGGCGTACATCGCGGCGCAGGCCCGTGAGCGCCTCGGCTTCGTGAAGCCCGGCGACATCCCGTATCAGGTCCAGCTTCCGCCGTCGGCGGCATCACCCACCGAGCCCGGGCCGCAAACGGCGACCACCGCCGCCAATCAACCGTGGTACACGGCGTTGTGGCACACCATCGCCGACACCCCGCACGGTCCGCCCGCGCCGCCGCCACCACCGGGTCCGGCCCCACCTCCATCCCCGGGCTCCGGACCGACTCATCCGGTACCGCCCGGTGGTTGATTGTGCCGACCTCGAGGCGATTGCGCGGCAGCTCGGCCGCGAGCCCCGTGGGGTATTGGAAATCGCTTATCGTTGCCCCAACGGTGAGCCAGGTGTGGTAAAGACAGCGCCGAAACTTCCTGACGGAACGCCGTTTCCGACGTTGTACTATCTCACGCACCCGGTGCTGACCGCCGCTGTCGGCCGCCTGGAATCGGCAGGGCTGATGCGGCAGATGACCGAGCGGCTGCGCCACGACCCCGAACTGGCCACCGCCTATCGACGAGCCCACGAGTCATACCTGGCCGAGCGTGATGCGATTGAGCCGCTGGGAACGACGGTTTCGGCCGGCGGTATGCCGGACCGGGTGAAGTGCCTGCATGTGCTGGTAGCACATTCGCTGGCCAAAGGCCGCGGGGTCAATCCGCTCGGTGACGAGGCGCTGGCGATGCTGTCCACCGACCCCGCGATGGCCGGCATTCTGGTGGCGGGGGAGTGGATATGAGCCGGGTAGCCGCAATCGACTGCGGCACCAATTCAATTCGGTTTTTGATCGCCGACGTGGTCGAGGGGCATCTGCGCGACGTCCACCGCGAGATGCGCATCGTGCGGCTGGGTCAAGGAGTTGACGCGACCGGTGCGTTTGTGCCCGAGGCGCTGGAGCGTACCCGCGCCGCGCTCGTCGACTACGTCGCTCTACTGAAGTCACACAATGTCGAGCGGGTGCGCATGGTCGCCACCTCGGCCGCCCGCGACGCCGCGAATCGCGATGTCTTCTTCGCGATGACCGCCGAGGTGCTAGGTGCCGCGGTTCCGGGCGCAGTGGCCGAAGTGATCACTGGCGCCCAGGAAGCCGAACTGTCTTTTCGCGGGGCGGTCGACGAATTAGATTGCGCTGCAGGGCCTTTCCTGGTCGTGGACCTGGGCGGCGGCTCCACCGAAATTGTGTTGGGGCACGAGGAACTAGCGGCGAGCTTCTCGGCCGACATCGGTTGTGTCCGGCTGACCGAACGATGCCTGCACTCTGATCCGCCGACGCCGGCGGAAGTGGCGGCTGCCCGGGAAGTGGTTCGTGAACGGCTCGGCGTGGCACTGCGTGCAGTCCCGGTCGAGCAGGCCCGGACGTGGGTGGGGGTGGCCGGGACCATGACGACACTAGCGGCGTTGGCGCAAGATATGGCTACGTATGATTCTGCGGCCATTCATCTTTCACGTGTCGGCCACGAGAAACTGATGGGGGTCTGCGACCGGTTGATCGGTATGACGGCAGGACAGCGCGCCGCGCTCGGTCCGATGCACGCCGGTCGGGCGGACGTGATCGGCGCCGGCGCGATCATCGTCGAGGAGCTGGCCGACCTGCTGCACCAGCGCGCCGGCATCGAGGAGTTGGTCGTCAGCGAACACGACATTCTCGACGGCATCGCGCTCTCGATCGCCTGACCCGTCTGCACGTCGAGGCGCAAGGATTCAGCGGCCGAGAAGGCGTTTTTTCTGCTCGGTGAATTCTTCGTGGGACAGTTTTCCCTCGTCGCGGAGCTTAGCGATCTCGCGTATCCTCGCCGCGATACCGGTCACCACGAGCCGTGGATTGCTCTGCGACGGTTGGGCTTTGCTGTCAGCCGCCGTACTGTGACCGGGAGTTGCCGCGCGTCCGGCGCGAGCCGCCACACGTTCACCCGGTGCCGCTTTGCCGCGATCCTGGCCGCCGGTGCCCAGGGCTCCGCCCATAGCGCTTCCGGTCAAGCCCGCTAAAGCCATGTTGGTGAACGGGTTTCCCGGCGCCCCAGTGATTCCCTCCTCGGCGGCCTCCGCAGCTGCGGCCGTGCTGGTGGTCGGCAATGCCAGTGCTACCGGTCGTACCGCCGGCGTCGCGACGGTCCACGTCGGCGGCACTGACAAAGCGCCAACCCTGTTCGCCTCGCCTAGGCCCGCCGACACCGATGACGCCGGCGCCGCCGCCGCCAGCGGGCCGGGGTTCGTGATGATCGCCGGGAATTCCGTCGGAGGCGCCGATCCTGTGCCGGGCCAGGGCTGCACCCCTGCCCAGCCGCTGACGATCTGATCCGTGTGCAAACCGGAAAGAGCACCTTCAACGGTGAACGGAAGATCCACTGGCGCCAAGATGGCCATTGGAGCGTTGACGCCAAGTGCAGCCAAGCCGCTGGGTAAGTTGACGAAGACGGAAATCAGGTTGGCCAGCGTGCTCAGCGGGTCCGGGGGATCGGCCGCGGCTGCTGGCGCCGCCGCGAAGCTCTGCAGTGCGCTCGGCACCGCCGAAAAGGCTTGCTGGGCCGACGAAACGGTGCTTTGCACATTGCCGGCGGCGGTACCGGTGGCATGACCGACGGTGGCGGCCTGGGTAGCAGTACCGCCGGGATTGGTACTCGACGGCGGTGCCATAAACGGCTTGAACGCGGTCGCCAATGCCGATGAAACCGCATAGCCGTACATCGCGGCGGCGTCCTGGGCCCACATCTCCATGTAATGGGCCTCTGTCGCCGCGATCGCCGGTGTGTTCTGCCCCAACACGTTCGTCGCTACCAGCGCCGTCAATTGCGCGCGGTTGGCCGCGATCACCGGCGGCGGCACCGTCGATGCGAACGCCTCTTCGTAGGCCGCCGCCGCCGCTTTAGCGTGGACCGCCGTCTCCTCGGCTTGCGCGGCGGTGGCGCTGAGCCACACCACGTAGGATGCGGCTGCACTCGCCATCGACGCCGACGACGGGCCCAGCCACGGCCCAGCGGTCAGTCCCGAGATCACCGACTTGTATGCGTTCGCCGCCGAATGTAGCTCAGCCGCCAGCCCTTCCCAGGCCTCGGCAGCCGCCACCATCGGTCCCGACCCGGGACCGGCATACATTCGACCGGAGTTGACCTCCGGTGGCAACATCGCGAAGTCCATGTTTTCAGCGCCCGAGCAGACGGTTTTTCTGTTCGGTGTACTCCTCTTCGGTCAAAATCCCCTCGTCGCGCAGCCTGGCGAACTCGCGCAGCTCGGCCGCGACACCGGTCACCACAGTTCGCGGTTGGGTCTCCGGCCCCTCACCTTCGCGGTCACCCGCGGCGCTATCACCGGTAGTCGCGGTCCGCTTATCGGCAGACGTGACGCGGTCGGTGGGAGTCGCCTTGCCGCGATCCCGGCCGGTGCCGAGGGTTCCGGCCATGGCGCGCCCGGCCATACCCGCCAGAGCCATGTCGCTGAACGTGCTGCCTGAGGCACCTGTCACTCCCTCCGCGGCGGCCTCTGCCGCCGCGGTAACGCCGGTCCCGGGCAAGGCCGGCAGGGTCACCGCGACGGGACGTACCGCTGGCGTCGACACGGTCCACGTCGGCGGCACCGACAACGCCCCGACCGTGTTCGCCTGGCCCACACCCGCAGAGACGGCTGGCGCCGACGGCGCAATCGGGCCCGTGATAATCGCGGGGAACTCCGTTGGCGGCACTGTGCCCGTCCCGGGCCAGGGCTCCACGCCTGCCCAGCCACTGACGATGTCGTCGGTGTGGAAACCAGTTAGCGCACTGACTACGTCGAACGGGAGAGCCACCGCCGACAACGGCGCGAGTGGCGTATCGATGCCGAGGGTAGCCAGGCCGCTTGGCAAGTCGACAAAAACGGAAATCAGGTTGGCCGTCGTGCTCAGTGGATCCGGAGGATCCGCCGCCGCGGCTGGTGCCGCTGCCAGATTCTGGAGTGCGTTGGGCACCGCGGAGAAGGCTTGCTGCGTAGACGAGACGGTGCTCCGCGCGTTGCCGGCGGCGGTGCCCGTGGCTTTGCCGACGGCGGCCGCTTGGTTGGCCCCGGCTCCGGGGTGGGAGCTCCGTGGGGGCGGGTCGAACGGTGTCAGCACGGTTGCGGAGGCCGCCGCCGTCGCGTAGCCATACATGGCGGCGACGTCTTGGGCCCACATCTCTGAGTACTGTGCTTCGGTCGCCGCGATCGCGGGGGTCTTCTGTCCGAGGATGTTCGTCGCCACCAGCATCATCAAAAGGCTGCGGTTCGCCGCGACCGCCGGCGGCGGGACGGTTGCGGCGAAAGCCGTCTCGTAGGCTGCGGCCGCCATTCTGGCCTGAGCGGCCGTTTCTTCGGCCTGCGCCGCCGTGGTCCTCATCCAGGTCACATAGGGGGCCACTGCGGCAGCCATCGAAGCCGATGCGGGCCCCAGCCATGGCCCGGTGGTGAGTCCCGCAACGACCGATTGATATGCGTTTGCTGCTGCAGACAGCTCAGCGGCCAGCCCTTCCCAGGTTGTCGCCGCGGCCAGCAGCGGCCCCGAACCTGGTCCGGTATACATCAGACCGGAGTTGACCTCTGGCGGAAACATCGGAAAATTCACTGCCGCCGCCTCATTAGGCCCGCCGAGTCGGTGGTCTGCGCGGCGATGTCTATAGAACTCAGTGCTGACCGTCGACCAGCGATCCAGGGTGAGATGCCCGCCGTCATGGCCACCGGCGCCGACTGAAAGGCTACGAGAAACACGGGCTCCCCCCGGTGACTGCTGGGCAAACGTAATTGCAGATTACGTTACGGCTAGGTTGCCCATCAAAGACTGGCGTGACTGCCAGGCAAATCCAGTATGAGTTCTTGACCGAAACTGTAGGAATTCGTTAACGACTTCTTAACGGTTTTTCGCGACCCCTGCCGGCAATTCACGGTTCTCGGAAAACCGGCTACTTGAGTTACCGTCGGCTGACCTCTTGATCTTCGCGCGGGCGGTCGTCTTGGGTACTGGACTGCTGGGGCGGCTGTCCCTTGCGCAAAGTGTCGAGCAGTTCTCGGTAGGGGCCGACGAGATAGACCGTGTCGCCGCCTCTCAGCAGGGCATCGCGGCGCGGATGCAGCTTGACGGGTTCGTTCGGACGGGTGATCGCGATGACGCGCGTCTGGGTGGACATATCAAACATTCGCAGCCCGTCGAGTTCACTGCCGGGTTCGACGTGCATTGCACCGACCACAAACGAGCTCTGCCCGACCGAAAACGTCCCCAGCACCTGCAGGCCCATCGCGGCACCGATGAACCATGGTGCGGCCAGTTCGACGGTCGAGCGAACGTTTTGGAAGTCGAACCTTTGCGCCACCGCGAAGCCCAGCGTGCGGTCGTAGACCCGCAGCACAATCGGAACGTCCCGCCACCGGTTAATATCGGGCCACACCCGGGGTCCCAACATCTCCCGGAGCACGATCCCGGTCTCGATATTGATGATGTCGTCGCGCGTCAGGACAGCCACTGCGCGGGCGCGGTCGACGCGGGCCGCTTCCAGCGTCTGGGGCAGCGTCGCGTCCCCGAATATCACCGGCACGTCGAGCTCTGCCGCCGACGACAGGAAGCGGTTATTCTCGTCGTGTTCAATCACCGCGACGTCATAGCCGGCGGCGATCAAGTCGCTGACGACGCGGATGCCGAGCGCGCTCAGCCCGACGACGATGATGTGGTTGCGCAGATGACGCACCCTCGGCCGTCCGGCCGAGTAGACGAAGCGGCGCGACAGCAGGACGTCGGCAATGAACGAGACAAGCAGAGCAATGGTCGTCACGCCACCGAACATCAACATGGCGGCGAACAGTCGCAGCCATGTCGGCTGGTGGCTGAAGCTGAAGTCGCCGTAGCCCGTCGTGGTGATCGTCTCGGTCGTGAAGTACAACGCGTCAACCCACGACATCCCGCTGCGCCCGGTGTAGGTGAATCGCAACACGGCCGTTGCGCCGAACAGCAGGGCGAGCACCGCGGCGATCACGGGGTAAAACGCCGGGTTGATGTCGTCGCGTAGGGTGCGTGCCGCGTCGAGCACTCGCCGCAGCCGCGGCTGACGCGCGCGTGTTCCGGTCGGGCGCGGCACCTTGATGGCGCGGGCGGCCAGTTCGTCGGCTGTCCCGATCATCGCCGTCCAGTCGCCGGCATGCACCCGCAAATCGCGGCCGGGACACACCACCACCTCGTCGGGCGTGGGGGAGTTGTCTCCATGGATCACCGCCACCGGTGCCAAGTCGCCGTAGAGCTCGCGCAGCGTCGCGTCACGCTGTGCTTCGGTGCCCCAGACAACGAATTTGATGCCGGCCGCCTCGAACGGGTGCATGGTGTGCGCCAGACACGCCTCGACGATTGCCGGCGCCGCAAGGTCAGCGACGTTGAGGATTGCGCCCGGCCCGTTATCGGCGGCCACCGCTTCTCGGAGCACGTCATTGGCCAGCCGAGCCACCACGCGGGTGTCCGGGTTGGCTTTCCTTGCCAGCAGCGCGATTTCGAGATTTGTCGCGTCGTCATCACCTGCGCACACAACGGCCACTGCTCGGGCGACCCCTGCGGCGGCAAGCTCTGTTTGGACCCCCGCGTCGGAAAATTCAGAGTTGGCGAGCTTGGCTATGCTCGCGCCGGCGCTTTTCAGCTCCTCGACGATCGTTGTCGCCAGCGCGTCTTCACCGCTGACGATTATGTGGCTCTGCATGGCCTTGTCCGTTATACCCAAAGCTCGATTGCGGTCGAGCGGTCGAAGACTTCAGCGGACCAGGTTTGCCGGAAAAACGCGGCCGACCGCGATGGACAATGGTCCCGATATCGCCCGACGTCGTGCCAAGCCGAAAGAACTCGACCTGGTTGTCTCGACCGTTACACCACGGCTTCATATTGTCAGGCATCAACCCCCTTCGACTGACATTGATGGGCATGACTATAAATCGACCGGCCAAGCGCCGCCGGTTAAATCACCGGAAGGTCGAATGGCGCCACGAGCGACTGAACGAGGGAAGGACTACGGCGACGCACCGATTGCATAGGTGTGCTGAGCAAAAATTTTGACATTGCCGTAAGGCAAAATGGGGTCGGCAACGCGCAATCCCGCGGCGCGAAAACCGCACTAGGCAGGCAAGTTTCAGTGGTGCTGCGAGTGCGCTGGGCGACCTGTCGAGGATCGCGGTTCTGGTTCTTCGCTCGACGGTCGGCCTCAGTAGCTCGCGCTGGATGCCGATGGCGGACAACCCCGAGCATCCACGCGCTTAACAGAAAGTTAATACGGCAAGTAGCGCCCAGCTCACCGGAGCAGCACTCGGTGGCTCATCCTCCCGCGCCTCCGCCTCCGCCACTGTCGGTCCCATAATTGTCGGTGCCATCGCCGGGGTAATTGGCGGGCTCACCGGCGTTATTGCCCTCGTTGTGCATAGCGCCGGCCATCGCACGACCGGTGTGGTAGGCCGTAGCCTGCCAGCCGCCAGCCCACCCAACAGCAATTTGGGTCCCCGCCAAACCCGTCAGTGCGATACCAGCGGCAACGGTGACCGCCATAGGCAAATGCGCCACATTTTTCATTGGCGGGACTCTACTAGCAAATACCTAAAGAATGAATTTGAAACGCGTTACGATTGATTGCGCGGAATTAACATCATGTTTCGAAGCGATATCCCATGCCCGCCTCGGTGAGCAGATGTTTAGGTCGCGATGGGTCGTCTTCGAGTTTGCGTCTCAGCTGCGCTAAATAGACACGCAGATAGTGTGTTTCGGTGGCGTACGCCGGTCCCCACACCTCTTTGAGAAGCTCTTCGCGACCCACCAGCTTGCCGCGGTTCCGAGCCAACACCTCCAGCATTCCCCACTCGGTCGGCGTCAGGTGAACTTCTGCACCGTTTTTGATCACTTTTTTGGCAGCCAAATCGACTGTGAAAGAAGAAGTTTCGATAACCGGCTGATCGATCTCGGTTGCCGCGGCGTTGCGGCGCACCGCTGCGCGTAGCCGGGCGAGGAACTCGTCCATACCAAACGGCTTGGTCACGTAGTCGTCGGCGCCCGCATCGAGCGCTTCGACCTTGTCCGACGAGTCGGTGCGCGCCGAGAGCACGATGACCGGTGCATTGAGCCAGCCGCGCAGCCCGGCCAATACCTCGGTGCCGGAGATGTCCGGCAGCCCCAGATCCAGGATCACGACATCCGGCCGGTGTTCGGCCGCGGCACGTAGCGCACCGGCGCCGCTCGCGGCGGTAGTCACTTCGTAACCGCGCACGGACAGGTTGATCCGCAGCGCCCGCAGGATGTGCGGCTCGTCGTCGATGACCAACACACGTGTCAAGTGCGCCGCTCCTCCTGGACGGTGACGCTGGTCGCGTCGCGCTGAATCGGCGCGGCCCCATCCCCCTGCGGCGCAGCGAGATCCACGACGACCGTCAATCCGCCGCCCGGCGTGTCGGTCGCCTGGATCGTGCCGCCCATGGCCTCGACGAAGCCGCGCGCCACTGACAGCCCCAATCCCGCACCGGTGGTGTTGTCGTGGTCCCCCAACCGCTGGAAGGCCTCGAAGATCTGTTCCTCGCTGCCGCGCGGGATTCCGCGACCTTCGTCGATCACGTTGATCAGCACGCGATCGCCCACCCTTCCTGCGTTGACGCGCACCACACAGTTGGGCGCGTAGCGCAATGCGTTGTCGATAAGGTTCGCCAAAACTCGTTCCAGCAGCCCGGCGTCGGCCATCGCGACCGATCCGTCGACGTCGACCTTGACGCGGTCGATACCGGATCTGAAGAAGCCAGTGGCGCCCTTGCCGATGCTGACCAGCGCGCGCTGCACCGCTTCCTCGAGGTACACCCGATGCAGCTCGGGGCGAATTGCGCCGGCCGCCAACCGCGACGAGTCGAGCAGATTGCCCACCAGCGCGGTGAGCTGGTCGATCGATTCCTCGATGGTGGTGAGCAATTCGGCGGTGTCCTCGGCGGAGAAGTCGACATCTTGGGCCCGCAGGCTGGAGACCGCGACCTTCGCCGCTGCCAGTGGTGTGCGCAGATCATGGCTGACCGCCGACAGCAAGGAGCGGCGCAGCTTGTCGGCCTGGCCGATCGCTTCGGCCCGGCTGGCCTCCTGGGCAAGCTCACGCTGTTTGATCAGACCCGCGGCCTGCTTGGCCACCGCGCTCAGCACGCGGCGATCCCGGGCGGCCAGCTTCTTGCCCGCCAGCAGCATCCAGAACTCGTCGTCGCCGACGTCGATCGCGGTATCGGCGGAATCGACTGTGGTGCACGGTTCCCTGCCGACTGCTGCCGCGACGTAGCGACTGCCGTCGCCGCGCTCGCGAAGCACGCTGACCGCACGCTGCGCGTAGGTCTCACGCACCCGCTCGAGCAGTGTCTCCAGGTCCGCGCCGCGCAGCACCGATCCCGCGAACAGCGTCAACAGCTCCGCCTCCCGCGATGCCCGTCCCGCTTCGCGGGCGCGTTTGGCCGCGCCGTCGACGAGAACTGCCACCGCCACGGCCATCACCAACAACACCAGCTCGGTGACCGCGGCGTCGGGCTCGGCGATGGTGAAGCTATGGATGGGAGGGGTCAGGTAGTAGTTGAGCAACAGACCGGACAGCACCGCCGAAAGAGCCGCCGGGGCAACGCCTCCCAGTAAGGCAACCACCAGCACCCCGACGAAGAACAGCGCGCTTGCCCCGCTGGTGGTCAAAAACCGCTGAAGCCAGGCGACCGTCACCGCGCAGATGACGGACGGGACGATCAGGGCCGCCAGCCACGATGCGGTGCGGCGTTCGCGCGGCGAAATCGATGCCGTCCGAAAGCCCTGCTTGGATTCCTCGTGAGTGACGATGTGCACGTCGATCTTGCCGGACCGCTGCACGACCGCGGCGCCGATGCCTTCGTCGAAAACGCGTGCCCACCGAGAGCGCCGCGATGTCCCGATCACCAGCTGGGTGGCGTTCATCTCGCGAGCGAAATCCAGTAGCGCCGTAGGCACATCGTCGCCAACCACGGTGTGCAGCGAAGCATCAAGGCTGGCGGCCAGTTCCCGGATCTTGCCCATCCGAGATGCCGACACACCCGAAAGCCCGTCGCCGCGCAGGACATGCACCACCATCAGCTCGGCGCTGGCTTTCGAGGCGATCCGGGATGCTCGGCGCACCAGTGTCTCGGATTCCGGGCCACCGGTGACCGCCACCACGACGCGCTCGCGGGCCTCCCAGGTGTCGGTAATCCGTTTGTCGGCACGATATTTGGCCAGCGCGGCGTCGACCTGGTCAGCCAGCCACAGCAGCGCTAATTCGCGAAGCGCGGTGAGGTTTCCGCTGCGGAAGTAGTTCGACAGTGCCGCGTCGATCTTTTCCGGCGCGTAGACGTTGCCGTGGGATAGCCTGCGCCGCAGCGCTTCTGGCGTAATGTCGATGAGCTCGATCTGGGAGGCCTGGCGTACCACCGAATCCGGTATGGTTTCCTGCTGCTCGATCCCGGTGATCTGGGCGACCACGTCGTTGAGGCTCTCCAGATGCTGGATATTGACCGTGGAGATCACCGTGATACCGGCGTCAAGCAGCTCCTCGACGTCCTGCCATCGCTTCGGGTTCTTGCTGCCAGGGACGTTGGTGTGGGCGAGCTCGTCGACCAGGACCACCTGCGGATTGCGGGCTAGCACGGCCGGCACGTCGAGTTCGGCGAAGGAGCTACCGCGGTACTCGATGCGGCGGCGAGGAATGACCTCGATGCCCTTGAGCAGCTCCGCGACTTTGCGGCGGCCGTGCGTCTCCACCACACCGGCTACCAGATCGGTGCCGCGTTCCAGCCGCCGATGGGCCTCGGACAGCATCGCGTACGTCTTGCCGACGCCCGGAGCCGCACCCAGATAGATGCGCAGCTCCCCGCGTTTGCGGCGATGGTCAACGACGCTCATGTGACCATCATCCACCTGCGACATCAGCGTGCGACCGGAAACCTCTGGTCAAGCTGCAGGTTGAGCTGCAACACGTTGACCCGCGGCTCACCGAAGATGCCCAGATCACGCCCACGCTGGTTCTCGCCCACCAACTCGCGTACCTGAGCCACTGTGACATGACGTGCCCGGGCAATCCGGGTGACCTGGATGTCGGCGTAGGCCGGTGAGATATCGGGATCGAGACCGCTGCCGCTGGCGGTCACGGCGTCAGCCGGCACCTCGGGAGTGGAGGGCGCTGAGCCACGGATGGGCACGATTTGACCGATCGAGTAGTCCTCGCCGAAGCGTGCGCACTCGACCCGTACCCCTTCGTAGGTCGCGACAAATGGCTCGCTGGTGGTTGCGCAGGGCTCGTTGACGCTGACCACCCTGGTCGGGTGCACCACATTGCCGCGTGCATCGCGGGGCCCGATCACCGACAGCACCGCCCCGACACCGCCGCCGGTGCAGAACGGACGCGATCCGCCGACCTGCTCCAGTTCGCCGACGTCCTTGCTGCGCGAACACACCAGGGTGAGCAGGCTCGGCTTGAATCCGGCCTCGGCAGGCTTGGCACCGGCTGCCAGCTTGGCCGGGTCGGCCGGGGTATCGACGACGCTTTCGGGTCCCAGATTGCCGGCGCCACTGGCGGTGGGGTCATAGCCGTCGCCGGCCGCCGACGGGCGGCTCTGGAAATACTGGGGCAACGCGCGGCCGGCGGCGTCGGTGAACGATTGGCCGATCAGCCGGCTGCCAACCGGTTTACCGTGGGCCCGAATGATGGAGCCCTCCGCCTTATCATGCAAACCTGGAAGCTGCGCGACCAACCAAATGAGCAGCGGGTATCCGGCACCCAGGATGACGGTGAACACGAGCAGCGCGCGCAAGGCGGCCCAGTGTTGGCGTACCACGTTGGTGAACTTCATCTTTAAGACATCCCGGGTAGCAGTTGAACCACCAAGTCGATCAACTTGATTCCGATGAACGGGCTGACGATTCCGCCCAGTCCGTAGACGTACAGGTTGCGGCTGAGCAGTTTCGACGCGCTGCTGGGGGTGTAGCGAACACCGCGCAGCGCCAACGGAATCAGGGCCACGATGACCAGTGCGTTGAAGATGACGGCCGATAGGATCGCGGACTGCGGGCTGTGCAGCCGCATCACGTTGATCAGGTCCAGACCCGGAAACAGGGCGACGAACATCGCCGGGATGATCGCGAAATACTTGGCGATGTCGTTGGCGATCGAGAACGTGGTCAGCGCGCCGCGGGTGATCAACAACTGCTTGCCGATCTCCACGATCTCGATGAGCTTGGTGGGGTCGGAGTCCAGATCCACCATGTTGCCGGCTTCCTTGGCCGCGGTGGTTCCGGTGTTCATCGCCACCCCCACGTCGGCCTGAGCCAGCGCCGGTGCGTCGTTCGTGCCGTCGCCGGTCATCGCGACGAGCCGACCACCCTCCTGCTCCTGTTTGATCAGCACCAGCTTGTCTTCGGGGGTGGCCTCGGCGAGAAAGTCGTCGACGCCCGCTTCGTCGGCAATTGCCTTGGCGGTCAACGGATTGTCACCGGTGATCATCACGGTTCGGATGCCCATCCGGCGCATGGCGTCGAACCGGTCGCGCATGCCTTGCTTGACGACGTCTTTCAGGTAAATGACGCCGAGCACCTCGGCCTTTTTTCCGCCGTCGACCGCCGTTACCTGCCCGACGACAAGCGGAGTTCCACCGGCAGCGGCGATTCCGTCGACGATCTCGCCCAGGATGACGGGGACCTTTCCGCCGTGGCCGCGTATCCATTCGGCGACGGCGCTGGCCGCGCCCTTGCGCAGCTGGCGTCCGTCGACGTCGACACCAGACATGCGGGTCGTGGCGGAAAACTCCACCCACGAAGCGTCGGCGAGTTCGCCCGGTGTCCGGGCGCGCAACCCGTAAGCGTCTTTGGCGTACACGACGATCGAGCGGCCTTCGGGCGTTTCGTCGGCGAGGCTGGCCAGCTGCGCGGCGTCGGCCAGGGCCTCGGAAGTCACGCCGCTGAGCGGAATGAACTCCGACGCTTGCCGGTTGCCCAGCGTCACCGTTCCGGTTTTGTCCAGCAGCAGGGTGTTGACGTCACCTGCTGCTTCGACGGCGCGCCCGGACATGGCTAAGACGTTGCGCTGCACCAGCCGGTCCATTCCGGCGATGCCGATCGCCGAGAGCAGCGCACCGATCGTGGTGGGGATCAGACATACCAGCAGCGCTACCAAGACGATTCCGGTGACGCCGCCAGCCCCGACAGCGACGGTGTCGGGCACACCGGGGTTGTTGGCCTTGGAGTAGATCGCCAGCGGCTGCAGCGTCGCGACCGCGAACAGGAAGATGATCGTCAGCGCGGCCAGCAGGATGTTCAGCGCGATCTCATTCGGCGTCTTTTGCCGATTGGCGCCCTCCACCAGCGCAATCATCTTGTCCACGAAGCTTTCCCCGGGCTTCTGGGTGATTTTGACCACGATGCGATCCGACAGCACGGTGGTTCCTCCGGTGACCGCCGAGCGGTCGCCGCCGGATTCCCGGATCACCGGTGCCGATTCGCCGGTGATGGCCGATTCGTCCACCGAGGCAATGCCTTCGATGACGTCACCGTCTCCCGGGATGATCTGGCCGGCTTCGACGACGACGATGTCACCTTGCTGCAGCAGCGGTGCGGGAACGCGTTCCTCGATGCCCGCGGCCCCGGGCACCCAATCGCGCAGCCGGCGCGCGATCGTGTCGGCCTTGGACCTGCGCAGGGCGTCAGCTTGCGCTTTACCTCGACCCTCGGCGACCGCTTCGGCCAGGTTGGCGAATAGCACTGTCAGCCAAAGCCAGAACACGGCAAGCCACCCGAACCAGCTCGGTTCGCCGATCGCCAGGACCGTTGACCACACAGCGCCGATCTCGACGATGAACATCACCGGGTTGCGCCACAGGGTGCGGGGATCGAGCTTTCGCAGGGCATCCGGCAGCGACGTCACCAGCATCTTGGGGTCGAGCAGACCGCCGTGAACCCGTTCCGCCGGCGCATGGCTGGCATGTGGTGCGCTCGAACCCGTTGCGACGGAGACCATTTTTCAGTGAATCCCTTCGGCCAAAGGTCCCAGTGCCAAGGCGGGCAAGAAGGTGAGGGCAACCAAGATGATCGTGACGCCGACGACCAAGCCGACGAACTGAGGCTTATGCGTGGGTAGCGTGCCGAGCGACTCCGGCCTCCTGCCCTGACCGGCGAGCGAACCGGCCAGCGCGAGCACCAGAACGATCGGCAAGAATCTGCCGAACACCATCGCAAGTCCGAGGGCAGTGTTGTACCAGGTCGTATTTGCCGACAAACCCGCAAACGCGGAGCCGTTGTTGTTCGCCGCAGAGGTGAACGCATAGAGCACCTCCGACAGACCGTGCGGTCCTGTGTTGGCCATGCCGGCGCGCGGGCCCGGCAACGCCATCGCGATGGCCGTGCCGAGCAGCACGATCAGCGGGGTTACCAGGAAATAGCCTGCGGCAAGCTTGATTTCGCGCGGCCTGATCTTCTTGCCGAGGTATTCCGGGGTGCGGCCGACCATCAAGCCCGCCACGAAAACCGTGATGATCGCAAGGATCAACATGCCGTACAGACCCGAGCCGGTGCCGCCGGGCGCGACCTCGCCCAGCTGCATGTTGAACATCGTCATCATGCCGCCCAGGCTGGTGTAGGAGTCATGCGCGGAATCGACAGCGCCGGTGGACGTCAGCGTCGTCGCGTCGGCGAAGATCGCCGAGTCGGCGATCCCGAAACGCTGCTCGACTCCTTCCATCGCCGCTCCCGTTGCCGTGGGGACGGTGCCGTGATGATGCAACTGAAACAGCATCATCATGGTGATGCTCATGGTGGCGATGACACCCATGACCGCAGCAATCGCGTAACCCTGCTTCTTGTTGCCCACGATGCGGCCAAAAGTGCGCGGCAGCGAGAAGCTGATGACCAGGAGTAAGAAGATCTCGACCCAGTTCGTCCATACGGTCGGGTTCTCGAACGGGTGCGCGGAGTTGGCGTTGAAGAACCCGCCGCCATTGGTGCCGAGCTCCTTGATCGCCTCCTGGCTGGCGACCGGACCGCCCGTGATGGTCTGCGGAGAACCGGCCAGCGTGGCGACCACCTGGTCGTGCAGATGGAAGTTCTGGATAGCGCCGCCGGCGAGAAGCAGGACGGCGCCGACGACGGAGATGGGCAGCAAAATTCGCAGGGTGCCCCGCACCACGTCGACCCAGAAGTTGCCGAGCTCACTGCTATTGCGGCTGGCGAACCCCCGGACGAGTGCGATGGCGACCGCCATGCCGACCGCTGCGGACACGAAGTTTTGCACTGCCAAGCCGGCCATCTGCACCAGATGTCCCTGGGTCGATTCACCGGAGTAGCTCTGCCAATTGGTGTTGGTGACGAAGCTGACCGCGGTGTTCCAGGCCAGCGACGCTGTCATCGGTGTGGCCGGATTGTGCAGGTGCAGCGGCAACTTGTCTTGCAGCAGCTGCAAGCAGAACAAGAACACGATGCTGACCGCCGAGAACGCGAGCACACTGCGCGCGTAGGCGGCCCACGGCTGTTCCGAACTCGGGTTGGCGCCGATGAGGCGATAAATGAGACGTTCTATGCGCGCGTGCTTTTGGGCCGTGTAGACCCGGTACATGTAGTCGCCCAGCGGCACATGGGCCACCGCCAGCGCCGCCGCCAGCAGCACGACAAACAGCACCCCTGTTGTTGCGCTGCTCACTAGAACCGCTCCGGAAAGATCAGGGCCGCACCGAGCAACAACGCGAGCAGGACGGCCAGCACCAGACCGACAATGTTCGCGGCGGTCACAATCGTTCGACCAGCTTCAGGACCGTGCCGAGCAGAGCGAAAACCGCAACCGTCAGCACAAGGTAGAGCACGACAGACACCTGTTCTCCGTTCACGACAACCCCGACTGGCCGATGCATCGACCACATTCGAAGCAGCATTAACTGCGCCCTCCCTGGTGAGGCCTGCAATGACGGTAAGCGCGTCGGTGCCCGGAGGGCAGGGACGTTGACGCTTTCTTTACGCCTCGCCTACCGTCGCGGACCTCCATCTGCGCCGGGCGCAGCAACTCGACCGCTTGACCGGCGGTGAGCCGGTTGGCCCTGCAGTCGCTGACGGGCGGTAGTAACTTCGCCGTATGCGCGCTGCCGATATGGCTGAGGATTTTCCGGTCTTGACCACCGATTCGGAGGCACTCGAAGCTGTTCGCATGTTAGCGCTGCGGCGCCTACCTGGAGTCTTGGTCGTCGACGCCTCGGGCAGCCCCTATGCGGTACTACCGGCCTCCCAGGTGGTCCGCTTCATCGTGCCGCGCTATGTGCAAGATGATCCGTCACTGGCGGGTGTGCTGCAGGAGTCGATGGCTGATCACGTTGCGGAAAGGTTGGAAGGCAAGACGGTCGGCGACATGCTGCCCGAGCACCTGACCGACGTACCGCCGGCCGATGTCGACGACACCATCATCGAGGTAGCGGCGGTGATGGCGCGGCTGAGAAGCCCGCTGATCCCGGTGACCAAGGACGGCGGGTTGCAGGGCGTGATCACAGCATCGCGTCTGCTTGCCGCCGTGCTCAAATCTTGAGCGCCGTTTCGGTGCGCGCTCCACTGCCGGGCGAGCGTGCACAGCGGCGGGGGAGCCGATGAGCGCCATCTATGCGGCCACGATATTCGTGGTCGCGTACGCGTTGATCGCCAGCGACCGCGTGAACACGACGTTGGTGGCACTGGCCGGCGCGACGGCCATGTTCTTTTTGCCGATGATCAATTCCGATGAAGTCTTCTACTCACGCGCGACCGGGATCGACTGGGACGTCATCTTTCTGCTGTTGGGGATGATGATCATCGTCAGCGTGGTACGCCAGACCGGTGTCTTCGATTACGTGGCGATCTGGTCAGCCAAGCGCGCCAAAGGTTCCCCGCTGCGAATCATGGTATTGCTGGTGCTTGTCACTGCGTTCGGATCGGCCTTCCTGGACAACGTGACCACGGTCTTGTTGATTGCACCGGTCACGCTTTTGGTGTGCGAGCGGCTGGCGGTCAGTGCCGCGCCATTTCTCATGGTCGAGGCGTTCGCCGCCAACATCGGGGGTGCGGCGACCCTGGTCGGTGACCCGACCACGATCATCATCGGCACCGGAGCCAAGCTGAGTTTCATCTCCTTCCTCGTCCACATGGCGCCAGCCGTGGTCATTATTCTCGGCGCCCTGCTGGCGCTTTTGCCCCGCATGTTCCCCGGCGCTTTCACCGCCGACGCCGAGCGGGTCGCCGATGTCATGTCATTGGACGAGGGAGAAGCTATCCAAAACCGTCGACTGCTGATCCAGTGTGGGATTGTCCTCGTTGCGGTGTTCGCAGGCTTCGTCGCGCACAAGGAGATTCACATGGAGCCGTCGCTGGTGGCGATGACCGGTGCCGGCATCCTCATCGTGATGTCCGGTCTGACCCGTGAGTTCTACCTGTCCAGCGTCGAGTGGGAGACTCTGCTGTTCTTCGCGGGCCTGTTCATCATGGTCGGGGCTTTGGTAAAGACTGGTGTCATCAACGCGCTGGCCCATCTCGCTAGCCATGCGACCCACGGCAATGCCTGGCTCACGACGATGTTGATCCTCGGAGTGTCGTTTCTGTTCAGCGGGTTCGTCAATAACGTCCCCTATGCCGCAGCGATGACGCCGATCGTCGCGGAGTTCGCCTCGTCGATTCACGACCACACCAACCAAGGCGTGCTGTGGTGGGCCCTGCTGCTTGGCACCGTCCTCGGTGGCAACCTCACTGCCGTCGGGGCCAGCGCGAATATCGTGGTCGCCGGAATCGCCCAGCGTGCAGGCACTCCCATCTCGTTTTGGGATTTCACCCGTAAGGGGGCGATCGTGACCGGGACCTCGTTGGTACTTTCCGTCGGTTACCTATGGGTACGTTACTTCGTCTTAGGCTAAGAGTTGACCCGGAACGCTACTGAATCACCGTAATTGGCGGGTGAACGCCTTCGGGCGATGCCGGTGCAAGGGTCGGGCGCAGCAGTGCCATTGTCATCTCGTAGCGCTGCGTGACGTCATCGCGGTCCATGGGTTCGACCACCGTGGCCAGATTAGCGCGCTGGATCGCCTCGGCCTGGCGGATCAACACCGTTCTCCGGGTCCGGTCGGGGGTTTGTTCGATGACCTTGGCCAGCGCGTCGAGCTGGCGAATCATGATGGCCGGCACGCCGGCTGCGGCCTGACGGATGGTGTCGAACGTACGCTCTACCAGGCGATCGAAATCGGCTTGGTAGGCGATCACGCGAACGCGACCCTCTGCGTCACGCCGGATCCGTTGCGGGCGCCATGAAGTGGAGATCCGGCACAGGCAGTCGGCGATCCAGTCGACGCACGTCAGCGCGGTGAACGTGTCGTTGACCGCCGGCGACAGCGCACGCAACGCTATCTCGACCAACTGATCAAAGCCGAACGAAATATCCTGTGGCAGAGTGCGATAGGCGCCGGTAACGTGGCCGAGCGCAAGGCTCTTTTCGATAGATCCGGCAGCATCGGGTGGCCACACCCAGGCCATTACCTGACCTGCGACCAGGAAATGCCCCGGTCGATAAGGCAATTGAACGACAGCATTGGCCGCAGAAGCGATCTTCAGCAGTGTGTCGTGGCGGATGACCTGAAGATAGCCACTGCGCGGAGTGCGGATCGGGGCGCCTGACTCAGCTAACTGCGCCAACAATTCTTCGGCTGAGGGGCCGCGTGCCGCTCCCACACCGAACACGCCACCACGATCTTGTGCTGCGATTTCGTCGGCCAGCGTGCCGGCGATCCGCGCGATCACCACCGGAAGCTGAATCATCGAGGCGATGTGATTGAGGAAGTAGATCAACACGCCGACGTCCGCCAAGGTCAGGATCAAAGTGACGGTGATCGACAGATGCGGAACGAAATCGCCATGCGGGCCTCCGCCGACCGATACCAGGCTGATCATCGCGTAGCAAAACGACGCGACGAACGTCCCCAACACAACTTGAGTTCCCCTGTCGCGCACGAAAATACGCAACATTCTAGGCCCAAACTGCGTTGAGGCCAGGGTGAGGGCCACGATGGTAATCGAGAAAACGATGCCGACCACGGTGATGATCGCCGCGGCGACCGTGGCCAAGACCACTCGAGCCGAATCCGCCGTACCGCTCAGAACCCATGACGGCAGCGCGATTATCCCGTTGTACGCCGCACGGTCCGCCCAGAAGGTGAGGGCAAACAGCAGCAATATCGCCAGCGTCTCCGCCACCGGGACCACCCACAGGTTGGTCCGCAGTGCCTCCCGCCGCCAATCAGCCTCGAAGTAGGCCTGCCCGAGCATCAGTGCACGACCGCGCGACGCCAGCCGGTCGTGTCCGCCCGGCTAAACCCTCGAATGCGAACGTCGTTCACCGAACGATCGCGACCTAGTGTTTCTCGATGCGCAGCATGCGCGGCTCCGATTGGTCGTTGTCTGGCGCGCCCTGCTCTGCAAATATCTCCGGTGCTGCCCCCGTTAGCCGGGACTTGATGTCGTAGGGCACGATAATCGCGGTCGCACCGGGAATGCGGCTGACGGCCCGGGCCATTTTGTCGGCGGTACGGTCGTGCAGCAGCCGGCCCAGCAGCGGCGAAAATGTTCGACGCGGCAACAACACCGTCACTTTCGAGCCCGGATTGTCGTGCAGCGCCTGCATGACGAACTCTTGGGCGGCCCGGCTGAGGTGGCGATCCGGACAATCGACCAGACTAAGGCGGGTGTCGTGATCGAAGCGCTCCCAGCGCTGCCGCAACTGTGCGGCGTGATCCGTGTCCACCACGAAATGCACCGCGACCAGGTCGTCGGCCTGCAGTCCCTTTCCGTATCGCAGTGCCTCGACCTCGGCGAGGTCGACCGAGTCCACGAAGACGAAGACCCGAAGTCGGGCATGCTTGGCTATGTCGGGAGGCTCTGTGCGTGACATCTCGAGAACCGAGGCCTCCGCGCGGTACTGGCGGTTGAGGCGCATCAATGCGAACACCAGCAGGGGGAAGACGACGACTATCAGCCAGGCTCCCTGAGTGAATTTGGCGACCACGAAGACGCCGACCACCACCGTCGACATGATTCCCGCGGCCACATTGACCATGGCCTTGTGTCGCCAGCCGGGCTCACGATGTCTGAGATGGTGTTTCGTCATGCCATAGCCGGCCATCGCGAAAGCGGTGAAAACGCCAATCGCGAAAAGCGGCACCAGTTCGTGGACCGACCCGCCAGTTACCAGTAGCAGTGCCACAGCCAGTGCGGTAAGTGTGATGATGCCGTTGGAGTACACCAGACGATGACCGCGTTTTGTCAGCGGCCGCGGCAGGAAACGGTCACCGGCAACGAAACTGGCCAGCGCAGGGAAACCGCCGAAGGCGGTATTGGCACCGGTGAATAAGATGGCAGCGCTCGCCGCCTGGACGAGAAAGTACAGGGTGTTCCCGCTCGCCCCGTTACCAAAGACCGCCCGGGCAATCTCTGACAGCATTGACGGATACCCAGCGACATAGGGCGTCGCGTGGGTGATGTGGGCAAGGTAGGCGACGCCCGCCAACAACAGCCCGAGGATGCAGGCCATCGCGGTGAGGACGCGACGGGCGTTGGGACCTTGCGGCTCCCGAAAGACATTGACGGTGTTGGAAATCACCTCTATCCCCGTCAGCGACGAACCCCCGTTGGCAAATGCTCGCAGCAATACGAAAATCGTCGCACCCGCCACTAACCCACCTTCATGGACCGGCACCGCCCCCACAATATGTTGTGGGTCGTATTTCGGTAGCTCCCAGAAGATTTCGCGGATGACGCCGGTAACGATCATCAGTGTGAGCATGCCGACGAAAGAGTAAGTCGCTATGGCGAATGCCCGGCCCGACTGACGCAATCCACGCAGGTTGGCAATACAAAAGACGAGCACCGCAGCCACCATGATTTCCAGGCTGTAGGGACGGAGCGCGGGTATGGCCGACACCACCGCCACCGTCCCGGCCGCAGGCTGTATCGCGACGGTGACCACATAGTCGATCAACAGCGCAGCCGCGGCGACTTGTGCTAACCGGGGGCCGAAGTTCTCCCGCGCGACCACGTAAGAGCCGCCCGCTTGGGTATAGGCCATGACGACCTGGCGATATGAGGCGGTTACCGACGCCAGGATAAGCAGAATGACACCGGTGATCGGAAGCAACAACACAAATGCAGCCAGCCCCACATGGGGCAGCAGCGTGATCATGATCTGCTCGGGACCGTAGGCGGTCGACGAAATCGCATCCGGCGAAAGTGCCCCGAGAGCAACCGGATTCGACAGTCTCTCTGATTCGAGCTGCTCGCTGGTCAGTGGCTTACCCAGAAAAATCCGTTTACACGCATCGGAGAATGACGGCGGTAGCTCCTGCCCGCTGCCCGACGTAGTCACAACGCATCACTTCCTAGGTTCACTCGACCACACCGGGTGCAGGGTCGACCATGGACATGGGCCGGTTGCCGTTTGGGCTTATCGTTCCGGCGGTCGGCAGCATTTCCCTAGGCCGAGAATCGGCATGCGGGCCCTTGGAAACCTGCGCTATGCGCGACTTTATGTCGTAGGGCACGATTTGCGCGCTGGCACCCGGGATCCGGCTGACGACTTTGGCGATCTTGTCCGCGGTGCGGTCATGAAGCAGTCGGCCCAACAGCGGCGAATACGTTCGACGCGGCAACAGTACGGTGATCTTGGAGCCCGGATGCTCGGTGAGCGTTTGCTGGACCAGATCGTGGGCGGCCCGGTTCAGTTGACGATCCGGGCAGTCGATCACCCGCAGCGGGGTATCGCCGTCGAAGCGCTTCCAGCCCCGCTGCAATCGTTCTGCACGAGCCGCGTCCAGCACAAAGTGAACAGCCACCAGCTCGTCGGCCTGCAGCCCCTTGCCGTAGCGCAGTGCCTCGACCTCCGCAAGGTCGACGGAGTCCACCAAGACGAACACCCGATGACGTCCATGCTTGGTGAATTCCGGTGGCTTGGTGCGAGACATCTCCAGGGCGGAGGCCTCGGCACGATACTGCCGATTCAGTCGCATCAATGCGAACACCAACGCAGGGAAGACCACGACGATCAGCCAGGCTCCCTCGGTGAACTTGGCGACTGCGAAGATTCCCACCACGAGTGTCGACAAAATTCCCGCGGACAAGTTGACCACCAGCTTGTAGCGCCAGCCCGGTTCACGGTGGGTGAGATGGTGTTTCGTCATGCCGTAACCGGCCATCGCGAACGCGCTGAACACGCCCATCGCGAAAAGCGGCACCAGCGCGTTGACCGAGCCGCCGGTCGCCAGCAGCAGTGCGACCGCCAGGGTGGTGAGGGTGATGATGGCGTTGGAGAACACCAGGCGATGGCCGCGTTTCATCAGCGGCCGTGGCAGAAAGCGGTCCTCGGCAACGAAGTTGGCGAGGGCGGGAAAGCCGTTGAAGCTGGTATTGGCGCCGTTGTACAAGATGGCGGCGCTCGACGCCTGCAACAGGAAGTACAAGATGTTCCCGACCATGCCGTTGCCGAAAACTGCGCGGCCGATTTCGGAAAGCATCGACGGATAACCGGCGGCATACGGAGTCGCGTGGGTTGCGTAGCCGAGCCACGCGACACCGGCCAGCGAGAGCCCGAGAATCCAGGCCATCACGGTGAGAACTCGCCGCGCGTTCGGGCCTTCCGGCTTACGAAAGAGGTTGACAGTATTGGAGATCGCCTCGACGCCGGTCAGCGACGAGCCGCCGTTGGCGAACGCCCGCAACATCACCAGGACCGTCGCACCCATCACCAGGCCGCTGCCCTGATGGACCGGCACGGCACCGACAATGTGCTCGGGATCGTATTTCGGCAATCCCCAGAAGATCTCACGAACGATACCGATTACGATCATCAAGCCGAGCATGGCCACGAACCAATAGGTCGGCACGGCGAATGTCCGCCCGGCCTCCCGCAACCCGCGCAGGTTGGCATAGCAGAAGATGAGCACCGCGCCCACGGTGATTTCCAGGCTGTAGGGGCCCAGCACCGGTATAGCCGACGCCACTGCCACCGTGCCGGCCGCGCACTGGATCGCGACGGTCACCACGTAGTCGATCAACAGCGCTGCCGCCGCGATCTGCGCCACCCGCGGACCGAAATTCTCCCGCGCGACGATGTAGGAGCCGCCAGCTCGGGTGTAGGCCATAACGACCTGGCGATACGACGCGGCCACCAGCGCCAGGATCAACAAGATGACGCCGATGACCGGGAGCAGCAACACGAAGGCGGCCAGGCCGGCGGCCGGCAGCAGTTCCACCATGATCTGCTCCGGACCATAGGCGGTGGAGGAGATGGCATCGGGCGAAAGCGCGCCGAGTGCAACAGGGTTCGACAGTTTCTCGTGCTGGAGCGCGTCGGTGATCATCGGCTTGCCCAGAAAGGCACGCTTACATACGTCGGTGATCGAGAGCGGGATGCCCAGTCGGCCAGCCGGTGATGTCATACCCACGTTCCTTGTCCGATTGGTGCGATAGTGCAGATATTCCGAGGCATTGCAGCTTGGGTCCTCGGTTGGTGCGCTGGCAGCCGCGTGTGAGACGGCGTACGCGATGACGGTGCGCCCATCAGGGTGAGGAGCGCTCGACCCGCAGACGCGGGGGTCACGTAGGAACTTTCCGGAAGCCGCCGCCAGGCACGCCGTCGAGGCGGCGACGACAACCGGCCGAGCGCAGTGCGAAGCTCATAGTTATTCGACCAGCCTGTGGAACAGCCCGGCAACGCGAAGGCCCCACTGTAAGGGCGGCGTAGGAAACTCCCGATACGGCTTCTCCCTTCGCGCCCCGATTGCCCCGGTTTGCGACCACGCGATCAGATCGGTCGCCGACCGTACGGGGGCACTGCAACATAGCCCTCGGCGCTGAGGAGCCCCGACGGTGGATCCGGGAATGAAGTTAGGCCCGACGGTGTGCGGCCGCTTCGTAGTTAACGGGTTCTTAACGGTTTACCAACCATCTTTACGCGCGTTTCAACCCGCCTTTACGCAGGCTCGGCGACGCCGCTAATCGGTGGGCATGGCGGGATTCACCAAGTCGGGTTGCGCCCCAAGGTGATCACGCGTTCGCCGATCGCCGGCTAAGCCCACTGGCGTAGCTGCAATCGCTCGGCAACGACGATGGCCCGCACACCGCGTGGGTGTGCGGGCCACGTCTTGCCCCGTTGTCAGGCCCAGCTGGAGCCGACGGCGGTGTCGGTGCTGTTCATGTTGGCACTGGCGGTTTGCACCTTTTGGCCGTGGGCGTTGGCCTGCTCGTAGATCACCTGGAAGTTGCGGCCCAACTCGGTGATGAACTGTTGGCACGCCGTCGACCCGGCGCCACCCCAGAAGTCACCGGCGGCCAGCACGTCGCGGATGATCGCCTGGTGCTCGGCCTCCAACGCCGCAGCCTGCGCCCGAATCGTCGCACCGTGGGCGTCGACGTCACCGAATTGATAGTTGATCGTCATGTGGGTTTTCTCCTAACGGTTTTCGTTGCTAGCTGCGCAGGATGTTCTGGGACGCTTGCTCTTGCTGCTCGTAGTTGTTCGCGTCGCGGATCAGCCCGTCACGCACGCCGTGCAGCATGTTGACGATGTTGCGGAAGGCCTGGTTCATCTGGCTCATGGTGTCGTAGGAGGTGGCCTGTGCAGTACCACTCCAGCTGGCACCGGCGATGTTGACCGACGACGCCCACATCTTGCGGGCCTCGTCCTCAACGGTCTGAGCGTGCACGTCGAAACGGCCCGCCATCGCCCGCATCTGGTCCGGATCGGTCATAAAACGGGTGGGCATTTGGATGTCTCCTTATCTTGAAAGTCTTCGCTGGTTGGTGCGGGCTACGCCGCCCGGTGGACAGGGAAGGCGTGGTGATGAACGCCTGAAGTCAAGCAAGTTTCATGTTCCCCCTTTTCTCGTCATACCAAGACGGTCTTGGGCATCACGGTGGGTTTGAAGCCGTAGCGCGGCGCGCCGAAGCCGGCGCCGGCGCGGCCGGCTGAAGCCACCGAAGGCATCCCGGCTGGCATGGTCGCCACCGGCGGAGTTTCTTCAGCGGCAACAGCCCAGCCCGAGCCCTCCAACGCCGAGGCCGAACTCACCTGCGGGGTGGCCGCCGACCACGTGCCTGGCACAGACAACTTGCCGACCGCCGACGCTTGCCCCATGCCCGCCATCACCGGCGCCCCGCCGAAGCCGCCAGCACCGGCCGGCGCCGACGTGCCCGCCAGAACGGGGCTGGCCAACCCACCGGCGAGAGGAGCCTCGGCGCTCATCGCGCCAGCGGCGGCGGCAGGGGCGTTGGCGTTCCCGAGCGCGTTCTGCAGCAAAATCATGTTCGGGATGATGTTCATCACGTTCCATGCCACAACGTTGTTGGCGCTGTTGATCGAGTTCGACACGACCGGGATCCCGAAGAAGTCGTTGATCGTGCCCAGGAGTCCCGGCGGGGCCGCGGGCGCAGCCAGCGGCGAGGCAAACGATTGCACAGCGCTGGGCAAGGTCGAAACAAGCTGCGGCAGACCGGCTTGCGTGCCTGTGGCGGTCGCGGCGGTTTGGCCGACTGCGGCGGCTTGCCCCATCATTGCCCCGGGGGTGGCGATCGGCGCCGGGTCGGTCAACGGGTTCAACGTGCCGGCGCTGGCCGAGGAGGCGGCGTAACCGTACATGGCTGCGGCGTCTTGGGCCCACATCTGCATGTAGTGGGCTTCGGTCGCCATAATCGCCGGGGTGTTTTGGCCCAGGATGTTGGTGGCCACCAGTGCCGCCAACTGTGCCCGGTTCGCCGCGATGAGCGGCGGGGGCACCGTCATCGCAAACGCCGTCTGATAGGCAGCCGCCGACGCCGTGGCTTGTGCCGCCGCGCGCTCAGCGGCAGCGGCGGTGGAGCTCATCCACGCCACGTATGGCTGCACCGCCGCGGCCATTGCCGCCGACGACGGGCCCATCCACTCGCTGGTCAATTCGGCGATCACCGCCTGGTAGGCGGCCGCTGTCGAGCCCAACTCGGCCGCCAGGTTGTTCCAAGCCGCCGCGGCTGCCATCATCGGTCCCGAACCGGGACCGGCGTATATCCGCGCGGAGTTGATCTCCGGGGGTAATGCTCCGAAATCAAACATTGGTATTCCGTTCCTTCAAACCGTCGTTCCGCTGGTAAATCACTGGCTTCGAGGGCATTTCGAATCCCGACCGTCAGACGACTTCCGGTTTTGGCATCACAGTCGGCTTGACGCCGTAGCGTGGCGCACCCAAGCCGGCGGCTTTGCCGGCGGTCGCCACCGACGGCATCCCGGCCGGCACTGTGGCCACCGGTGTGCTTTCCGGTGCCGCAGCAGTCCAGCCCATGCCCGCCAATCTCGCCGGCGCAGGGCTGGATACCGCGCCGGCCTCGCCGGCCCAACTGGGCGGCACGGACAGCCGGCCAACCGAGGAGGCTTGCCCCACGCCGGCCATCACCGGGGCCCCGCCGCCCGTCGGGACCGCCGGGGCCGCCTGGGCTGTGGGTTGGGCCGCGCCTGCCACGGCCGCGGTTGCGGCGCCCTCGGCCGGAACGGCGGTCGGCCCGTTATTGCTGGGCAGAAGACCACCGCCGGATAGCGCCCACAAGTCGGACGCCGCCGCACCCCAGTTCCCACTGTTGATGTTCAAGAGGCTGGCGGGGTTGTTCGACAGCAGTCCGCCATCGGTGTATGCCGGTGTCCCGATGATCGGACTTAGCAGGCTTAAAACACTGGGGGGATCGGCCGCAGCACTAGTCGCCGCCTGGTTGGCTGCCTCGGTGGTGCTGTAGGAACCGGCGCTGGCGGCAAGGGTGTTCACAAACGTCTGGTGAACCGCGGTGGCTTGGGCGCTGACCTGCTGGTACCAGGTGCCGTATGCGCTGAACTGCGTCGCTTGCAGCGCTGACACTTCGTCCGCAGCCGCGGGAACGACGCCGGTCGTCGGCGCGGCGGCCGCCGCGTTCTGGGCGGCGAGCGCGGAGCCGAGAGCCTCGAGCTTGCCCGCCGCCGCCTCCAGCGCGATGGGCAGTGTGGTCACGAAAGACATCCGTCCTCCTCAGGGAAATAGGGACCGGCCTTGGGGTGGCGCGGCCGCTGTGATCACAGGGTTGTGTCTGATAAGCGGCTTCACGTTGCGAAAGCCAGCGACTTCGCTTGCCAGGGCACTCTTAGCTGTGTCGTAAGCGCTGCGTTTCGGTGAGTGCGGTGGCCGAACTGGTTGGGCGCCTACGTCGAGCCCGCCCCGGTGGAGTCGACCGTCAGTGCGGAAACGTCATCGGCCGTCGCGGAAACGACACCGTTGCCCGGGCTGCGTCGGCCGGGTTCGGGGCGGCCAACGCGGAGCCGATGCGCTGCATAGTGCCGGCGGTTCCCCTCGACGGCGCCGGCTGTGTAGTCACCAAGGACATTGCCCCCTCCTAACGCGCAAACAATCCCGACCCCCTCGATGGGTCAGCTACTGGCGTGGTGTCGTGTTAGCGATGCCACGGCTCCACGGTTACCCGCCGGCGGCGCTCAGTGATCCGTTGTTAACGGCTTTTTAACGCAGGCGGCGGGTTTGCTGACATAATCATGACGCTCGCACGGATTCACGAACGCCTACGGGATTCCGGCCAGCGCCGCGTTCGCGGCCACTATGCGCGCTGTTAACGACCCCGGCGTCTGCTAAGGCCCTGCTGCGTTCCGGTGCGGCACCCACGGGCAGGCCTGTTGCAACTCAAGTGAGGGTTCCTTAACTGCTGCTTAACGCTCAGGGTCCGGTTCGGGGACTGAGGCTGGTCGAGTGCAGCGCCTTTGCCCGATTCCCGAGACAGCTCAACCTGCGATCTCCAGAAGGCCATCACCAGCAATCTTCCCAGTCGACGACGAGTGGTCGACAATGACGTTGATCACTCCCACAGACCTGCCCGCCGCCGCGCTAGCGCGAGTCCAGCGCGGCACCCGCGGCTGAGCCAGCTGCCTGGCTGGAGAGTCGATGCTTACCTCAGCGGTGGTGGTCGACGCGAGTTGGGCGGCGCCGCAACGCTTCCGGCGGATTGCGTTACGGGTGAGTTCCTGTGGTGGGTTGGGCAGCGACATTCAGGTCGGGGCAGTAGTGTGCGACGGCGTCGGCCACGAAATAGCTGGCGCCCTGGGCAGTCAGCTTCGGGTTTTCCGACTGGATGCGGTTGACCAGTTCGCCCGCTGGGAGTCCGGTATGGAGTGCCGCGCATACTTGCTTGGCGTAGTTGATGATCCGCGTCGGGTCCGTGTAGGTGACATGGTCCTGATCAAGCGCCGCCAGGAACGAACTGTCGGTCTGGTCGGCGTAGGCCACGCCGGCGCCAAGCCATGTAATCGTCCCTACGGCAGCGATGCACAGCCCGCCGGCTGCTCGATTCATGGCGAGATGTTACTGCGTTGACCGGTTGTCTTCGACTTGGAGCAGCAGCAACGAGTGGTCGCGCTCCAGGAAAGCCCAACACATATACGCTCTCAACTGCGATGCCCCCATAGCCCAATTGGCAGAGGCAGCGGACTTAAAATCCGTCCAGTCTGGGTTCGAGTCCCAGTGGGGGCACATCTGGTGACCAGGCCGACGACCGGGTGCACGCCAAGCACCCTGGCGGATCCGAACTTTCAGCCCGCCCGCGGGCTGTCGCCAAGTTGATTCCGCAAACTGTCCGGCATCTGATCGAAATCGCATGTTGCCGCAAGGAACTAGCGAATTACCGGCATTATCCGTCCGCGGTGACGGTACGCTCATTAACACGCAAATTCTGACCAGCAAGGCTGTTGGGCTAATGCGCCGCGCTGATCGGTTGAGTTACGGCGGGGATGCGGGATGAACACATGCGCTATCTGAAGGCCGCACGCGCCGTCGCGGCCATCTGCCTTCTCACCACCGCATGTGGCGGCGGCAGCGATCACGCCGCCGTCAAGTCGACTACGACCAAAACGAAGCCACCGCCTCCTATTACAGAGGCGGGGCTGAAGGGGTTGCTGCTAACCCCTGAAGACGTGAGCGCCGTCATGGGGGCAGGCGAGCTGAAGGTGACGAGATATCGCACCGAGATGTCTGACGACAGCGCCACGATGGAGCCCAAGGAATGCCTGGCCGTCGACGGTGCGGCGCAGGAAAAGGTCTATGCCGGCATCAAATACACCGCTGAGCGCGATGAGACGCTCCAAGAGGGCGATAACTTCACCCACTTTGTCGAGCAGGCGGTAGTGCTGTTTCCCTCCGCCAAGCAGGCCAGCGCCTTTGTCGCCGCCTCGGGCCTCCAGTGGTCAGCGTGTCACCAGTACACCCATACCCAGAGCCACACCGTGTGGGACGTGGGACCGGTATCCAACACCAACGGCATGTTGAGCACCACCGCGACCCAAGAGAACGCCAATGTCGGCGGATGGGGCTGTGGACGGGCGCTGACCTCCCGGAACAACGTGGTCATCGACATCAATACATGCGCGGCCGATCCGAAGAACTCAGCTGTCGAGATCGCCAGCCGGATCGCGGCCAAAGTCCCGAACCAATAAAGCCGTCACCGCAGCCGGCGGCCCCGGGGCGGTCGAAGCCTTCCTGCGCGCGGCATAGACGCCGCCAGTCCAGCGCGCGCGGTATCCATGTGACCTTCGACTCTTTTCAATACCGATGCTGAAAAATTCTTAATTTTTCACACCGTCGCGCCGGCCGCCGGTCAGATTAGCGAGCAACATCCAAAGGCCTGCAAAACTACATTCCTATGTTCGCTCTACGGCGAGCGACTGAGAAGCGGCGATCGACGTCTAAGCGTATCCTGAGATTTTCTCCCCTGACCCTGGGGTAGGCGTCGAAATGCTTGCGTCTTGTGGCAAATTCGGCCGCTAGACTCGGCCGGAAGCGGCGCTGCCTGAGTGCCGAAATCGTGCTTAAGCAGGACCTATTCCGGTCGTCTTGCTGCGGTGACCATTGTCGCGCGGCGTCAAAGCGCGACAAGTACAGCAAAGGCTGGTGTCAATGTGAGCAATGTGGATTATGTGAAAAGCAAGTCAGGCGATAACCCGTCATTCGCCGATGTCCCGACGGCGATGACTTTTTCGGTCGTGGCCGGAATGGCGCTGCATCGTGGGCCCATCAGTGGCATTGACGCCAGCCCTGACGGTGGTCGGCTGCTACTGAGCAACTACGGCGACGACAGTGTGTCGGTTATCCGCACCGGCAGCTGGGCCGAAGTCAACGCAGTCGCCGGGATCAACGAACCCTTCGCCATCGCCATCAGCGGTGCTGACCCCGGCCACGCATACGTCAACGCAGTGTCGCCGGCCTACGACGGCATCGCGGTCATCGACCTGGAAAGCAACAGCGTCGTCGCATCCCATCCCGTGGATCTCACTGTGACCGACTTGGCGGTGAGTCCCGACGGCAGACACGTGTACGTCAGCCGCGTCGCAGCGACGGGCGCCGACGTCGCCGTCCTCGAAACGGCGACCGGCCGGGTCGAGCCGATCGACATCGCCGCCTCAGCCGGCAGCAGCACAGAGTGCGTGCGCGTGACGCCCGACGGCCGGCGTCTCTACGTCGCCGTCCAGCGGCCGTCTGGCGGCGAAGTCGTCGCGATCGACACGCACCTTCGGCGTGTCATCGACACCGTCGACATCGGTTGGGCCATCCGCGATGTCGCGATAAGCCCAGACGGCCGAACCGCCTATGTCGTCAGCAACGGCGCGGACTTCGGGGTGGTCGTCGACGTGATCGACACTCATACCAACAAAGTCACTGTCACGCGCAAGCTGAGCGAGACCGGGGGACTGGTCACCCAGCTGAAGCTCAGCGGCGACGGCGACCGCGCCTACCTGGTCGGCGATGACCGCGTCGCCGTGATGTGCACCTCGACCTATGACGTCATCGGCGCCGTCACCGTGGGCGGCCAGCCGTCATGCGTCGCGGAAAGCCCCGACGGGAAGTACCTCTACGTCGCCGACTATTCCGGCGCGGTCACGGTCATCTCGATTGCCTCGCCGACCGCATCGCTGACCGAAACAGAGGGCGAGCACACCGCGCCGCTCGAGCAGCGCACACGCGAATTCCCGCAGCTCGAACCCGCGTTGACCTAGTTCGAAGTGGTTCACCTGCGCTTCTCGCGGGAACCACTCACAACGGGCCGTCTCGGCGCTAGCATTCGCGCGATGCGAACATGAAGCGACGCTGGGAACGATAACGGGGGCCGTCGATGCAGAGCACAATGCAGAACTTCCCGTTGACCATCACCGCCATCCTGCGGCACGCCTCCGGCGTTCACGGTGCGCGCAAAGTCACCACCGCCACCGGCGACGGCTACCGGCAGTGCACCTACCGCGAACTCGGCCAGCACGCGGCCCGGTTGGCGAACGCGCTGCGCCGTCTTGGCATCACCGGAGACCACCGCGTCGCGACGTTCATGTGGAACAACGCCGAACACCTGACGACCTACGTGGCAGTGCCGGCGATGGGTGCGGTGTTGCATACCCTCAACATCCGGCTCTTCCCCGACCAAGTCGTCTATATCGCCAACGAAGCCGAAGACCAAGTCGTTGTGGTCGACATGTCGCTGACCCAATTGCTGGCGCCGATGCTGCCCCGCCTGGAGACCGTGCACAGTGTGATCGCGGTCGGAGAGGGGGACATCGCGCCGCTGGAACAGGCCGGCAAGACCGTGCTGCGCTACCACGAGCTCATCGCCGGCGAGTCCACCGAGTTCGACTGGCCCGACATCGACGAGAACTCCGCTGCTGCGATGTGCTACACCAGCGGCACCACAGGCAATCCCAAAGGCGTTGTCTACAGCCATCGTTCGAGCTTCTTGCACACCATGGCGGCGTGCACTGCCAACGGAATCGGTGTCGGGTCCAGCGATTGCGTGCTACCGGTTGTGCCGATGTTTCACGCCAATGCCTGGGGCCTGCCGTATGCGGCGCTGATGGCCGGTGCGGATCTGGTGCTGCCCGACCGGCATTTGGACGCCAGGTCGCTGATCGACATGATCGAGAAGCTGCGGCCCACCGTCGCCGGAGCGGTCCCGACCATCTGGAACGACGTCCTGCACTACATGGATAAGAATCCCGACCACGACCTGTCGTCGTTGCGGCTAGTAGCCTGCGGCGGCTCGGCCGTCCCGCTTTCGTTGATCCGGACCTTCGAGGAAAAGCACGGCGTCCAGATCCGCCAGCTGTGGGGCATGACCGAAACATCGCCGATGGCGACCATGGCGTGGCCGCCGCCGGGGACCCCGGACGAGCAGCACTGGTCGCTACGCGCCACGCAGGGCCAGCCCGTATGCGGGGTGGAGGCCCGCATCGTCGACGACGACGACAACGTGCTGCCCAACGACGGCGAAGCCGTCGGCGAATTGGAAGTTCGCGGTGCGTGGATCACCGGCTCCTACTACCGCGGGCATGACCCGTCGAAGTTCGCCTCCGGCTGGCTGCGCACCGGCGATGTGGGCCGTATCGACGAGCGCGGCTTCATCACGCTGACCGACCGCGCCAAGGACGTCATCAAGTCCGGTGGGGAATGGATCTCGTCGGTCGAGCTGGAGAACTACTTGATCGCCCATCCCGACGTGGTGGAGGCCGCGGTCGTCGGTGTGCCCGACGAGCGCTGGCAGGAGCGGCCGCTGGCCGTGGTGGTCCTCAAGGAAGGTGCTGCGACGGATGCCGCCGGGCTGCGAAAGTTCTTGGCGGACAAGGTAGTTCGATGGTGGTTGCCGGAACGGTGGACGTTCGTCGACCAGATTCCGCGCACCAGTGTCGGCAAGTACGACAAGAAGGCGATCCGGGCCAACCACGCCGAGAACTCGTATCAGATCATCGAGTTGCGAGACTAGGGCCAGCAGGGACGGAAGCACCCGATTCGTACCGAAACGGGTGCTTACCCGTCTTCTCGTAGGCAGTCGCTACGGTCGACACCATGTGTCGACTGTTTGCATTGCACGCCGGGACCAACGTCGTGACCGCCACCTTCTGGCTGCTCGACGCCCCCGACAACCTGGACGCTCAGAGCCGGCGGAACCCAGACGGCACCGGGTTGGGTGTCTTCGACGGCCGGGGCTGCCCGGAACTGCGCAAGCAGCCGATCGCGGCTTGGCAGGACCGTGATTTCGCCACCGAAGCCCATGACATGACCGGCACCACCTTCGTCGCACATGTGCGATATGCAACGACGGGCGCACACGACGTGGTCAACACCCATCCGTTTTTGCAGGACGAGCGCATCTTCGCCCACAACGGTGTGGTCGAGGGCCTCGATGTGCTCGACGAGCGGCTCCGCGAGCTCGGCACCGCCGACCTGGTGTTGGGCCAAACCGATTCCGAGCGCGTCTTTGCGTTGATCACCGCGTCGATACGTGCCCGTGGCGGCGACGTGCCGGCCGGTCTGGTCGACGCCATGCAATGGCTGGCGGCCAACGTGCCGATCTATGCGGTCAACGTCCTGCTGAGCACGGCCACCGACGTCTGGGCGCTGCGCTATCCGGAGCCCAACGAGCTGTATATGCTGGACCGCCGCGAATGCCCGCCAGCGGCACGTTTCCACTTGCGCACCAACAGGATTCGTGCGCAGTCCGAACAGCTGGACACCTGTTCGTCGGTGGTGTTCGCCAGCGAACCCATGGACGACGACCCGCGGTGGCGTCTGATCGCGCCGGGCGAACTGGTGCACGTCGACGCTGCCCTGAAGGTCAGCTGCGACGTGGTGCTGCCCGACCCGCCCCGCCACCAGCTGAGCCACGATGATTTGAGCTCGGCGGCTCAGGCGGCGCAGCACACGTCGGCGCGCTAACCGTGTCAGCCAAACGTGCACTGGTCCTCGCAGGCGGGGGAGTCGCAGGGATTGCTTGGGAGACAGGGGTTCTGCGGGGAATCTCCGATGAGTCGCCGGACACGGCGCGAATGCTGCTGGATTCTCACGTACTGGTCGGGACATCGGCCGGCTCAGCGGTCGCGGTGCAGATCAGCAGCGGGCTGGCCCTCGACGAGTTGTACGCGCGGCAAGTCACCGCCACGTCGGCCGAAATAGATCCTGGTGTCGGCATTGACACCATCACCGAGCATTTCCTGACCGCCGTGACCCAGCCGGGCACGACGCGTCAGAAGCTGCAACGGATCGGGGCGATCGCTGCGGCGACCAAAACCGTTCCCGAGCCGGTTCGCCGTGAGGTGATCGCCCACCGCCTGCCGTCACATGACTGGCCGGACCGCGTCTTGCGGGTCACCGCGGTCGACATCGCCAGCGGTGAACGTGTCGTCTTGGACCATGAATCCGGGGTGAGTCTGGTCGACGCAGTGGCTGCCAGCTGCGCGGTACCCGGAGCGTGGCCGCCGGTGACGATCGGAGACCGGCGCTACATGGACGGCGGGGTCGGCAGCAGCGTCAATCTCGACGTCGCGGACGACTGCGACGTGGCTGTGGTGCTGGTGCCTTCCGGTGCGTCGGCACCGTCGCCGTTCGGCGCTGGACCGGCTGCCGAGGTCGCAGCATTCCGTGGCGCGGCGTTCGGGGTGTTCGCCGACGACGACTCGCTGGCCGCGTTCGGGCCCAACGCGCTGGATCCACGGTGCCGGGAAGCGTCGGCGAAAGCCGGTCGGGCGCAGGGTCGCCGAGAGGCGGCCGCCGTCGCCGCATTTCTGGACAGCGTCTAGCGGATCACCGGGATCAGCAGCCGCGCATCCCGGTCCGGTCCCCAATGCAGCGTGCAGTTGTCGCGGGGCCCGCGCTCGTATGCGGCGGGGAACTGGCCGGTGAGCGGGTTGCGTGGCCACAGCCAGCGCCCGGCGACGACCAGCCGAAGTTGTTCGCCGGCCCGAAACAGCGTCGACGATGGCCCGAGCGCAATGTCGACCCCGACAACCTGACCCGGCCGCAACGGGTTCCGCGCATCCAGCCTCGGTACCGGCTCGAACGGCCGGGAAAGCTTCTGGTCGAGCGCCCGCATCGAGGCCTTCAGCCACCCGCAGGTGACCCGATCGCGCCCGAACCCATACGAGCCCTCGAACGGAACGAACTCGCCTCCACGCCACTTTTCGACACCGACGAACAGGTTCACGTCGTCGCCGTGGTGAACCTCCACGAACAGCCGCAGCGCCATCGGCCCGGTGATCTCCGTGTCCTCCGGCAGCGTCCAACCGAAAGACGTTCCGTTCCAACGGGTGTGGAATGTGGTGGAGCCGTGTTGCTCCGCGGGTGTGCTGCCCAGGCCGGCACTGCCGAGATGCAGTGCCGTCCACTGTGTGGACTCCAGCGGCCAGCTGTTTTCGGCTCGCACCTCGACAACACGGTCGCGATCCTCGCGCACCTCCAACCGGACCCGCGGCATCGGTGCTTCGGTGGCGCCTCGCAGGTGCCGGTCGAAGAACGCCAGTTGCGCCTGCAGCGCCGCTGCGGAGTAGAACGTTGCCCACTTGCCGCCACGGTGGGTATGCAGATGCCGATCCGGCGAGCTGATCTGCTCGAAGCCGCGCACCGATCCGCGGCTGTGCAGATTGTCCGCCTTCCACTGCGAGATCGCCAGGTAGGAAACACCGATCATGCCGACCGCACCATCGCTCCACGACTGCGTCGCCGCCCACTCGATGAGGTCGTAGACGTCCTCACCTTCTTGGTCGGACAGCAATGCCCCCACACCGTCGGAGCGTCCGGCCCCGCGCAGATCGCAATTCAGCACGGCGAAACCCTGCGCCGTCCACCACGCGGGATCGGGTGCCTCCCAACTGGTCAGCGTCGAGAACCGCACCGGTGAGGGTTGCCGCAGCACCCGGTATTGAATGGGCACCGAATAGCCGCGTCTGCGCTTTCGGGGAAGGTTGTCCTTGCCGTACGGATGGGCGCACACCAGCACCGGGAAGGGGCCTTCGCCAATCGGCAGGTAAACATTGGCGCGCAGCACGGTCCCGTCGCGGGTCGTCACCGCCACATCACCGCGCACCACGACGGTGTCGGGTTGCGGAGCGTAAACCTCGACGGGCGAACGCCAGAACCCGCGCAGTCGCGTCAACGCGTACCTGAGCGCGCCGGGCCGTTTCCATGGTCGGTCGGCGGCCACGGCGTCCGGAGCAGCGCGTCGAACCATGCTTGGTCAGCTTTCGATTGCCGGCGGTGCAGCTTCGTCGGCGTCGGTGTTCAGGCTGTCCAGCGCACGGGTGGCCAGCGTGCGGCCGACGTCGATCACCTCGGCTGCACGGTGAAAGTCCAGACTGCGGCACACCGATCTGGGCACCTCGATCAGCAGATCGGGCGGATAGGCAGCGATTGTGTGCCGCGCCAGCGCGGCCTGGGCAATATCGATGGTCCGGTTCATCACTTCAAAACTGCCCAGCTTGGGCACTTCGAGCGGCTCGTCGGCGTCGGGCAGCTCGGACTCGTCGTCGGGTTCGGGAATGGCGGCGCCGAACCGGCTGAGCACCGCCCGCGCCGTCGGCCGGTCCAACAACGACCGGGCAGCATTGGTGTCGAACAACGCCGAGGTGCTGCGCACCATGCGGTTCAGCCACTCGGTCGTGGCGCGCGGCTCCGACTCGCGGCTGCCGCCGGTTTCGCTGCCGCTCAGGCTGACTGCGATGGTCAGGTCTGCGTTGACTGCCGAGATCGGCGCCATCGGCAGCGGGTCGAGGATCCCACCGTCGGCCAAGAGCCGCCCGTCGGACACGTGCGGTGCGATCACGCCCGGTATCGCGATGGAGCCACGGATGGCCTCGTCGACCGGGCCGCGCTGCATCCACACGGATTTGCCGGCCAGCAGATCGGTGGCCACTGCGGTGTAGGGAATGGGAAGTTCCTCGATGGTGACGTCGCCAAGGATGTCGCGCACCGCGTCGAGAATCTTTTCGGCCCGAAGTACTCCGGCTGAGGTAAGCGACGGATCCAGCAGACGCAGGATGGCGCGTTGCGTCAGTGACCTTGCCCAATCAGCGAATTCGTGCAGCTTTCCCGCCGCCTGTAGGCCACCGACGAGCGCGCCCATCGACGAACCGGCGATCCCGACGATTTGATACCCGCGCTCCTGCAGCTCGTTGATCACCCCGATGTGGGCGTATCCGCGGGCGCCGCCGCTGCCCAGCGCCAGCGCCACGCGCGGACGCGATGAATTGCTCACCCGAAGCGCAGCAGGCTGCGATGCGCCGAGCGAACGCACCGGATCAGCTACAGCCATCAGTTCATTCTGCGCGCCGCCGCTTGTTCTTTGGCCCGTCTCGCTCACGGGGCGTGCATTTCTTTCACGCCTGATTCGAATTGCGGCGCGGGCGGTGTGCTAGCCGCACTGGTCGTCGGCAGCCGCTTGTACCGCGACGATCACCGCAGCTTGCTGCCCCGGCGTCAGCTGCGCCCACGGCCTGTTGAATGTGCCCTTGCCGGGTTTGGCGTTCGGCGCTTGGACGGTCGCCAGATACGGCTCGATCAGAGCATGGCGGTCGCTGCCGCGGCCGGCCATCCACTCCTGAGCAGCGCGGCAGGCCAGGCCATATTCGTCCTGGGACGAGTCCGCGGGCACGTCGACCTTGGTCGTGACCCCGCCCGGCGAGACGCCGATGGCGCCCGGCGGTGGCGGGCTCGTCGCCGGTAAAGGCGCCAACGTCGTCGGCGCAGAAGACGGAGCAGCCGTGCCGCCGTGATCTGCTGACGAGCAGCTTGCGGTCACCGGCAATCCCGCCGCGAACACCGTGGCCCACACCAGCGGGCGATATCGACACCAGCGCACGCAGCCAATCTATGCAACACTGGCTGCCGTGATGGAGCGCGCCACAGTTCTGGAGTGTTGTCGGCCCTGACGCATCGCCGACCCCAGATCCGTCCATCCCTTCCGGAGTTCTCATGGTTCTCGCCAGCCCTCTCGCGCTGCGGACATCCACCATCCCGTCGGTTTCCGGGCCCACCCGGCTGCGGGTGCCCGACCTGTTGCATGCCACCGACCAGGCCGCCGACGAGGTGCTCAGCGGGCACTACGACCACCTGCTGCCGCCCGACGGTGTGCCGGCCAACGACCGCTGGTTCAGCCGCATCCACGGCGACGACGAGATCGACATCTGGCTGATCAGCTGGGCGCCCGGGCACTCCACCGAGCTGCACGACCACGGCGGATCACTCGGGGCGTTGACGTTGCTGTCCGGGGCCCTCGACGAATTCCGCTGGGAGGAAGAGCAATTGCGTTGCCGACGGCTTGAGGCCGGCGACCAGGCCGGGTTTCCGTTGGGCTGGGTGCACGACGTGGTGTGGGCTCCGCCACCCGCGGACGCACCGGCGGGGCCGACGCTGAGCGTGCATGCGTACTCGCCGCCGCTGACGGCGATGTCGTATTACGAAGTCACCGACCGCAACACGCTGCGCCGCCGGCGCACTGAATTGACCGACCAGGTGCCATGACCAGCCGCATCGACCGGATGCTGGGTGTCGCGCGGGCCCGGTTGTGCCGGCTCACCGCCGAGCAGGTGCCCGATGCGCTGCGACGGGGCGCGGTGCTCGTCGACATCCGTCCGCACGCCCAGCGTGCTGCCGAAGGCGAGGTGCCGGGCGCGCTGGTGATCGAACGCAACGTGCTCGAATGGCGATGCGACCCAACCAGCGACGCCCGGCTGCCCCAAGCCGTCGACGACGACGTCGAGTGGGTGATCGTCTGCTCGGAGGGCTACACGTCCAGCCTGGCGGCGGCCGCCCTGCAGGATCTCGGGCTGCACAAGGCAACCGACGTCGTCGGCGGATATCACGCGTTGGTGTTCGCGGGCGTGGTGGCCTCTACCGGTGCGTGAAGTTCGGCGGGCGTTTCTCGATGAACGCCGCCATGCCTTCCGACTGGTCGTCGGTGGCGAAAGCCGAATGAAATAGCCGACGTTCGTAGAGAAGCCCTTCGGCCAGGGTGGATTCGAACGCGCGGTTGACGGCTTCCTTGGCCATCCGGGTCGCTGACAGCGACATTCCAGCGATGGTGCTGGCCACAGCTTTAGCCTCGGTGAGCAGGTCGTCGGCGGGGACCACGCGTGAGACGAGGCCGCTGCGCTCGGCTTCGGCGGCGTCGATGGTGCGCCCGGTCAGGATGAGATCCATAGCCTTGGCCTTGCCGATGGCCCGCGTCAGCCGCTGCGAGCCGCCCATGCCGGGCAATACGCCGAGTTTGATCTCCGGCTGGCCGAATTTCGCTGTGTCGGCCGCAATCAGCACGTCGCACATCATCGCCAGCTCGCACCCGCCGCCGAGCGCGTGCCCGGCCACTGCGGCGATCGTCGGGGTACGTACCGCGGCCAGCTTCGACCAGGGAGCGAAATAGTCGGCGCTGAAGACGTCGGCGAACGTCAGGTTGGCCATTTCCTTGATGTCCGCACCGGCGGCGAACGCTTTTGCCGAACCGGTGATGATGATCGCGCCGATACCTCGGTTGCTATCGAATTCTGTTGCAGCGCTTGTGACTTCGTTCATCATCTGGCTGTTGAGCGCGTTGAGCGCCTGCGGCCGGTTCAGCGTGATGGTGCCGACGCGTCCGTCGCGTTCGACCAGGATGGTTTCCCATTTGTCGATCATCTGCCGCCTTTCTAGAACTTCAGGTCGTCGTCGACGGGCACGAAATACGCGTCAACATCGGCCGCGCTGACCTCGGCAAGCGACGCCGGCGACCACTTCGGATTGCGGTCCTTGTCCACCAGCTGGGCGCGGATACCTTCGACCAGGTCGTGTGAGCGCAGGGCGGCGCATGACACCCGGTAGTCCTGGGTCAGGACGTCTTCCAGCGTGTCGAGCTTGGCGGCGCGGCGCACCGCCTCGAGTGTCACCGACAACGCGATGGGCGAGCGGGTGCCGATCAGGTTGGCCGCGTCGTTTGCCGAAGCGGAGTCATGACCGCGCAGCGCGGCGACGATGTCGGCAACAGTGTCGCCCGCGTAACACTCGTCGATCCAATCCCGTTGGGCCACAAGGCTGCTGGCGGGCGGTTCGACGGCGTGGTCGGCGAGCGCGCGGTCGACGTTGTCGGTGATGATCGCCTGTGTGAATGCTTGCATCTGGTCGTGCGGCACGTAGTGGTCGGCGAATCCCATTGCAATGGCGTCGGCGCCGGAGAACGGCGCCCCGGTCAGTGCCGCGTGCAGGCCCAGCGACCCAGGAGCCCGCGAGAGCAGATACGTACCGCCGACGTCGGGGATGAACCCGATGCCCACCTCGGGCATCGCCATCTTCGTCGTATCGGTCACCAGCCGGGTGTTGGCATGCGCGCCGACACCCACACCGCCGCCCATCACAATGCCATCCATCAACGACACGTACGGTTTGGGAAACCTGGCGATTTGCGCGTCGAGCAGGTATTCGTCGCGCCAGAAGCGCCGCGCCGCAACACCGTCCGCGCGTGCGCTGTGGTAGATCGCCACGACGTCGCCGCCGGCGCACAGTCCGCGGTCGCCGGCCCCGTCGAGAACCACCGCGTGCACGGCGTCGTCGTGTTCCCATTCGGTGAGAACTGCGCTGAGCGCGTTGACCATGTTCTGGGTCAGCGAGTTGATCGCCTTGGGGCGGTTGAGTGTCACAACGGCGACGCCATCATCGATGCGGGTCAGGACCTCGTCCGATTCGCCCGTCACGCGCCCGGTCTCCTTCCGTCGGATGCACGCCAAGACTGATCAGCAATCTAGATCGTTGCCCCAGGCGGGGCGCCCGCGGGTAAGGTTTAGCTGGAGAGCGGCTTCAAGACGTTTTCGGGCCGGGAACCCGGCCGAGCCGTTGATCGTTGACCAGGTGTTCGCACAGCTCGAAGCCACAGCTCAAGGAGAGGATCCGACGGTGCGGGAAACTAGCAACCCGGTATTTCGTTCGCTGCCCAAGCAGCGCGGCGGATACGCGCAGTTCGGTACTGGCGCTGCCGGTGCCGCGACCCAGTATGGGTACCAGACGGACCCTTACGTGGCTCCGTACGACCGGCGGACCGGCGTTTCGCGCCCGCTGACCATTGACGATGTCGTCACCAAGACCGGTTTCACGCTGGCATTGCTGTCGGCGGTCGCGGTGGTGTCCTACTTCCTGGTGGCGGGCCACCTAGCCCTGGCCATGCCGTTTACCTTCGTCGGCGCGTTCGGCGGGCTGGCCTTGGTGCTGATCGCCACCTTCGCCCGCAAGCAGGACAGCCCGGCGCTGGTGTTGACCTACGCCGCGCTGGAGGGCCTGTTCCTCGGCGCCTTCTCGTTCGTCTTGGCCCACTTCGCCGTGTCGTCCACCAACGCCGGAGTGCTGATCGGGCAGGCGATCCTGGGCACCCTTGGGGTGTTCGCTGGCATGCTCGTCGTCTACAAAACCGGCGCCATTCGTGTTACGCCGAAGTTCACCCGCATGGTCGTCGCCGGGTTGTTCGGCGTGCTGGCCCTGATGATCGGCAACCTGGTCCTGGGCATGTTCGGTGTCGGCCACGGTGAGGGCCTGGGCCTGCGCAGCGGCGGGCCGTTGGCCATCATCTTCTCGCTGGTCTGCATTGGCATCGCGGCGTTCAGCTTCCTCATCGACTTCGACGCGGCCGACCAGATGGTGCGTGCCGGCGCGCCGGAGAAGGCGGCGTGGGGCATTGCTCTGGGCCTGACCGTCACGCTGGTCTGGCTGTACATCGAAATTCTGCGGCTGCTCAGTTACCTGCAGAACGATTAGCTTTGGCGACGAAAAGCCGGCATGCGCACAGCGTGTGCCGGCTTTTCATTGCGCCGTGTCTGCGGGGAACCGCGCCGAGTCTGCGGTGACTCCGTCGAGTCTGCGGTGACAGCCCGGTCCCGGCCCGCAGCAGCGCCGTAGACGCAGAACCGATGTCAACGATGCAGACTCGACGCGGTGGGCGGTTACGAGAGCCGCTCGACGATCATCGCCATGCCCTGGCCGCCGCCGACGCACATGGTTTCCAGGCCGAACGTCTGGTCGTAGGTCTGCAGGTTGTTGAGCAGCGTTGCGGTGATGCGTGCGCCGGTCATGCCGAAGGGATGGCCCAGCGCGATCGCCCCGCCGGACACGTTGACCTTGTCCTCGTCGATACCCAGCTCGCGAGCCGATCCGAGTACCTGCACGGCGAAAGCTTCGTTGATCTCGACCAGGTCGATGTCGCGGATCGACATGCCGGCGTTGGCCAGCGCTTTCTTGGTCGCTTCGATCGGGCCCAAGCCCATGATCTCGGGTGACAGCGCCGACACACCGGTGGCCACGATGCGCGCCAGCGGCGTCAGGCCCAGCTCCTTGGCCTTGGTGTCGCTGCTGATGATTACCGCGGCGGCGCCGTCGTTCAGCGGGCAGGCATTACCCGCGGTGATGGTGCCGTTGGGCCGGAACACCGGCTTGAGCTGGCTGACCTTCTCATAGGTGGTGCCGGGTCGTGGTCCGTCGTCGACGCTGACCGTGGTGCCGTCCGGCAGCGTGACCGGCTCGATCTCACGTTCGAAGAATCCGCTCTTGATCGCCTCTTCCGCGCGGTTCTGGCTGCGCACACCCCAGTGGTCTTGGTCTTCGCGGCTGATCCCGGTCAGCAGCGCGACGTTTTCGGCGGTCTGACCCATCGCGATGTAGATGTCGGGCAGTGTGCCGTCGACGCGTGGGTCGTGCCATTCGTCGGCGCCCTCGGTCGCGGCGGCCGTGCGTTCCTGGGCTTCGGTGAAAATCGGGTTCTTGGTGTCCGGCCAGGAGTCGGAGGTGCCTTTGCCGAAGCGGGATACCGTCTCGACGCCGGCGGAGATGAACGCGTCGCCCTCGCCGGCCTTGATCGCGTGGAAGGCCATCCGGGTGGTCTGCAGCGACGACGAGCAGTACCGGTTGACGGTGGTGCCGGGCAGGAAGTCGTAGCCCAGCTGCACGGCGACCACGCGCGCGATGTTGAAGCCGGACTCACCGCCCGGCTGGCCGCAGCCCATCAGCAGGTCGTCGATCTGGTGCGGGTTGAGCTCGGGCACCTTGTCGAGCGCGGCGCGCACCATCTGCGCGGCGAGATCGTCGGGCCGCATGGTGACCAGGGATCCTTTGGCGGCGCGGCCGATCGGTGAGCGGGCGGTTGAGACGATGACAGCTTCCGGCACGATCGGCTCCCTCCATCGAATGTGGGTTAGACCGGACTATCCGGCTTGCGTTCTGGCCAGGCTGAATCGAATCTAGCGCGACGTCGACGCGGGCCGTGGACCGGGAGCGGTCCGCCCGCGCTAGCCGCCGGTGGGTACGACGACGGGTGCGGGCACCCCGGTCGTGGGCCGGCGCCACAGCCGGGACAAGATCCGCAGGCGGATGCGGCCCACGCCGGTTCTGGCGGCAGCGGACGTGGACGGCAGTTCAGCCGCTAACCCGCCGGTCGATTCGCCCAGCGCACTGCACAGTGCCGGCAACAGCTGATCGGACACCAGGGCATATCCGGCCGCTGACGGGTGGTAGCGGTCTTCGGAGAACAACAGGTCGGGCGACGTGCGGAAATGAGGCACCAGCAGATCCGCCAACGGCACCGGGACACCACCGGCTGCTCTAACCGCTGCGGCCTGGGCGCGAGCCAGCCGCAAACCCCGGGTGCGCGCCAGCCAGCGCAGCGGCTGCGGGATCGCCGTGATCACGCCGAAGTCGGGGCACGTCGCGACGACCACAACCGCGCCGCTGGCCCGCAAGCGCCAGACCGCCGCCCCCAACCGACGCGCCGAGGGCGCGATCCCGTTGAGGGCGGTCACGTCGTTGGCGCCGATCATGATCACTGCCACATCCGGCGGCGGTCCGGCCACGAACATCGCGTCGACCTGGCCGGACAGTCCTTTGGAGGTGGCGCCCACAATCGCTTTGGTGCTCAACCGGATTCGTTTGCCAGTTCGTTCAGCGAGCGCGCGGGCGAGCAGCACACCGGGGACTTCGTCGGCGCTGCGACAGCCGTATCCAGTTGCCGTCGAGTCCCCGAAGACCATCAGGTGCAGATCGAAAGGCACACCGCGATGCCACCGCTCCACCGGCCCGCCTCCGCGGGTGTAGACACCGTCGGCGCGTGGCGGGATGTCCCAAGCCTTGGGAATGACGCTGCGCGCCTGTTGCGCTTGGCCGATCAGCAGGTTACGTGCACCCAGGTAAGCCGTCCCCGTCGACGCCAGTGCACCCGCTGCGGCCAGCGCGATCAAAGATCGGCGTGGCGCGCGTATGTCCACGCCCATAGTTTAGGGCGGGCACTAGCCCGAATCCGGTAGCTGCGTCCCGGGGCGATCACAGGCCGGATCAAATCCGGTATCGAATCGGACTCTTTGATTGTTGAAGTTCTTGTCGGTGCCAAGCTAAGTTGACGAGGTTGGCTGGGTGCCTGGAGCGGGTATACCGAAATATGGAGATCGATGGACCGGTCGCTCCGCTACCTCGTCTACATGCTGTACCGCACTACAACGGCGTAGGAAGTGTTGAGCATGACCGCACCTAGCAAAATAGCGGGATCCCGCGACGACAGATCCGGCGTTGTCCTCCGCGAGACGTTTCGGTCCCCGCAGCTTCCGCGCCGCACTCCGATCAGCGACGGCGTCCCCGTCGAAGTTATCGAGACCGGCCCCAGCCTCCCTGCTCGAGTGCTTTATCTGGCATCGCGGCTGACGATCCGGCCCGCATTGGCATTCGGAAGTCGCATCCCGCATATGCCCTGGCCATTCGGTCTGATCGACTTCGCGTGCCGTGTACTGCTCCCGGCTCCCGGCACCGTTCGCACGACTGTCGAGTTGCCCCACGCGACTGCACAGCTGGTTCGTGCTCCGGGTGTGCTGCCCGCTGACGGCAAGCGTCGGGTCGTGCTCTACCTGCACGGCGGTGCCTTCCTGACCTGCGGGGCCAACTCGCACAGCAGGGTGGTCAACGCGCTGTCCCGATACGCGGACTCACCCGTCTTGGTGGTGAACTACCGGCTGATCCCCAAACACTCCGTGGGCATGGCCATCGACGACTGTCACGACGCCTACCGTTGGCTGCGGCTACGCGGCTATGACCCCGACCAGATCGTGCTGGCGGGCGATTCCGCCGGTGGCTACCTGGCGCTGGCACTTGCGCAGCGGCTGCAGGAGGCCGACGAGGAGCCGGCTGCGATGGTGGCGATCTCGCCGCTGCTGCAGCTGGCCAAGGAGGGTAAGCAGTCGCATCCCAATATCAATACCGATGCCATGTTCTCGGCGCGGGCCTTCGACGCGTTGGTGGCACTGGTCGCCGCTGCCGCCGCCAAGCACATCGTCGACGGTGAGCCGGAAGAGCTTTACGAGCCGCTGGACCACCTCCGGCCGGGACTGCCGCGCACCTTGATCCACGTGTCGGGTTCCGAGGTGTTGCTGCACGACGCGCGCTTGGCGGCCCGCAGGCTGGCTGCGGTCGGGGTGCCGGCCGAGGTGCGGATCTGGCCCGGCCAGATTCACGACTTCCAGCTTGCCGCCCCGGCGGTCCCCGAGGCCAAGCGCTCGCTGCGCCAGATCGGCGAGTACATCCGCGAAGCCACCGACTAGCCGACGGCGACGACGGGCGGCTCACCAGTTGAGGAGCCGAGCGGCGATCGCGCACCTAGCCTGAGACGATGAATGCATGCGGATCGCCCGGCACATCAGTGAACTCATCGGCAATACACCACTGGTTCGGCTGAACTCTGTGGTGCCGCCGGGGGTCGCCACTGTGGTGGCCAAGGTCGAGTACCTCAACCCGGGCGGGAGCGCCAAGGACCGGATCGCGGTCAAGATGATCGACGCCGCCGAGACCGCTGGTCAACTCCAACCGGGCGGCACCATTGTCGAACCGACATCAGGCAACACCGGGGTTGCGTTGGCCATGGTGGCCCAGCAGCGCGGATACAAGTGTGTGTTCGTCTGCCCCGACAAGGTCAGTGAGGACAAGCAGAACGTGCTGCGCGCCTACGGCGCAGACGTGGTGGTCTGCCCGACGGCGGTGCCGCCCGACCACCCGGATAGCTACTACAGCGTCTCCGACCGGCTGGCCTGCGAGATCGACGGTGCCTGGAAGCCGGATCAGTACGCGAATCCCGAAGGGCCGGCGAGCCACTACCAAACCACCGGACCGGAGATCTGGGCCGACACCGACGGCAAGGTCACTCATTTCGTTGCCGGGATCGGCACCGGCGGGACGATCAGCGGCGCCGGCCGTTACCTCAAGGACGTGTCCGGGGGAGCAGTGCGGGTGATCGGCGCCGACCCGGAAGGGTCGGTCTACTCGGGCGGCAGCGGACGGCCTTATCTGGTCGAGGGAGTGGGCGAGGACTTCTGGCCGGCGGCCTATGACCCGAGCGTCCCGGACGAAGTCATCGCGGTGTCGGACGCGGATTCGTTCGAGATGACCCGGCGGCTGGCTCGCGAGGAAGCCATGCTGGTCGGCGGGTCGTGCGGGATGGCGGTGGTGGCGGCGCTCAAAGTCGCGGAGGAGGCCGGCCCCGACGCGCTGATCGTGGTGCTGTTGCCCGACGGCGGCCGCGGTTACATGTCGAAGATCTTCAACGACGCGTGGATGTCCTCGTACGGCTTCCTGCGCAGCCGGCTGGACGGATCGGTGGAACAACCCACGGTCGGAGACGTTTTGCGCGGAAAGTCCGGCGCGCTGCCCGACTTGGTGCATACCCATCCGTCGGAGACCGTGCGCGACGCCATCGGGATTCTGCGCGAGTACGGGGTGTCCCAGATGCCGGTCGTCGGCGCCGAGCCGCCGGTGATGGCCGGCGAGGTGGCCGGGAGCGTGTCCGAACGCGAGCTGCTGTCAGCTGTTTTCGAAGGTCGCGCCAAGCTGGCCGACGCGGTGGGGCTGCATATGAGCCCGCCGCTACCCATGATCGGGGCGGGCGAGTTGGTCAGTGCCGCCGCCAAGGCGCTGCGAGACTGGGACGCGCTGATGGTGGTCGAAGACGGCAAGCCGGTGGGGGTCATCACCCGCCACGACTTGCTGGGCTTTCTGTCTGAGGGTCCAAGGCGCCGGTAGCGAGAGCACCCCGCCGGTAGCGAGAGCGCTGCCAAGCAAATTAATTGCACTACCAAATCAACGGGGCGGTTGGTCCGCTGCCGCCTCCAGGCTTCGGCGACGACATCTTTGGCTGGGCCGGTGGTCGGGTACCGTAAGGCCGCCTGCAGCTAGTTCCTCGTCCATGGAAGGCATCCATGACCGACCAATCCGCCTCACCTACCGCCGGGCCGGATCCCCAGCATCCGCCGCAGGGTGCGTACCCGCCACCGCCTCCGCCGCCAGCGGGCGGATATCCGCCGCCGCCCCCGTCGGCCGGCGGGTATGCACCGCCCCCGCCCGGCCCGGTTATCCGCGGGTTGCCGGCGCACGCCTACACGTCTTGGGTGACCCGAGTCCTGGCGTTCGTCGTCGACTACATCCCGTACGCGATCATCGTCGGTATCGGCTGGCTGGTGCTTGTCGGTACCGAACAGACGGCTTGCGTCACCAACATCTCCCGATACACGGTCGACCAGGTGTGTGCCAGCGGCTACTCCATGTTCGGCGTTACGACATTCTGGTTGGCGCACCTGGTGGGGCTTGGCTACGTCATCTGGAACTACGGCTACCGGCAGGGCACCACCGGCTCGAGCATCGGCAAGTCACTGATGAAGTTCAAGGTTGTCAGCGAAAACACCGGCCAGCCAATCGGATTCGGAATGTCGCTGGTCCGTCAACTCGCGCACTTCCTCGACGCGGTCATCTTTTGCATCGGCTATTTGTTTCCGCTGTGGGACGCCAAGCGGCAAACCTTTGCCGACAAGATCATGTCGACGGTTTGCCTGCCGGTCGAGTAGGTGCCCGTCTGGGTGTCAGCGGCGATTTTCCGGCCGTCGTTAGGCTGATCATCGATGAGCCAACAGCGCAAGACATCCGGCGCCGGCAACGAACGGCGGCTGCGGGGGCAGGCTACTAAGGCCATTCACGCCGGTTTCTCACCGGACCCCTCGACCGGCGCCGTCAACCCGCCAATCAACATGAGCAGCACGTTCGCTCAAGACGGCGTCGGCGGCCTGCGCGGCGGATTCGAATACTCGCGATCCGGCAACCCGACTCGGGCCGCGCTGGAAGCGGCCCTCGCCGCCGTCGAGGAGGGCAGGTACTGCCGCGCGTTCAGTTCCGGGATGGCAGCCACTGACTGTGCGCTGCGGGCGTTGCTGCGGCCGGGCGACCACGTCGTCATCCCCGATGATGCCTACGGCGGCACCTTCCGGCTGATCGACAAGGTGTTCACCGGTTGGGGTATCGACTACACGCCGGTGGCGCTCGGCGATCTCGACGCGGTGCGCGCCGCGATCACCTCGCAGACGCGGCTGATTTGGGTGGAAACGCCCACCAATCCGCTGCTTTCGATCGCCGATATCGCGGCGATCGCCGATATCGGTCAGAAGCACTCGGCAAAAGTTTTGGTTGACAACACGTTTGCCTCCCCGGCACTGCAGCAGCCGCTGACCCTGGGCGCCGACGTGGTGCTGCATTCGACGACCAAGTACATCGGCGGGCACTCCGATGTTGTGGGCGGCGCACTGGTCACCAACGACGAAGAGCTCAACGCGACGTTCGGCTTTCTGCAGAACGGGGCCGGCGCGGTGCCGGGCCCGTTCGACGTCTACCTGACATTGCGCGGGCTGAAGACGCTGGTACTGCGGATGCAGCGGCACAGCGAAAACGCCGCGGCGGTAGCCGAATTCCTTGCCGAGCATCCCGCCGTCGGCACCGTGCTGTATCCAGGCCTGCCGAGTCATCCCGGTCATGAGCTCGCTGCGCGACAGATGCGCGGTTTTGGCGGCATGGTCTCCGTGCGGATGCGCGGAGGCCGGCAAGCCGCGAAGGAGCTGTGCGCCAACACCTCCGTGTTCATCTTGGCCGAGTCGCTGGGCGGGGTGGAGTCGCTGATCGAGCATCCGGTGGCAATGACGCATGCCTCGACCGCCGGCTCGCAGTTGGAGGTTCCCGACGATCTGGTGCGGCTGTCGGTGGGCATCGAGGATGTCGCCGATTTGCTGGCCGACCTCGAGCAGGCCCTGGCCTAGCTGGCGAGCAGACGTAAAAGTCCTCAAAATCAGTCGTTCTGGGGTGCTTTTGCGTCTGCTCGGCGGCGAGTCACGTCAGTGCGTGACGGACGGCCGCGGTCGTCACCGCCAGGTTGACTTCGGGTAGCTCGGGCTCGGATTCATTCACCCAGCTGCCGCTGGCGATATCGCCGGCACGGTCGAGGACCCACTCCCAGCCGCGGTGGTCGAGGCTGTATATCGCTCCCAGCCCATTGACAGCGTGCAGCAGCGAGATGATCGTCGCCGTCGTGGGATCAGGACGCTGCTCATCGAACAGCGCCGCCGTCATCGCCGCCCGTACTTGCGACACCCGGCTGCGGTCCGTCAACTGCCAGCCGTCCACCGGTTTGGATCCATTGGAGTACAACCGGACCCGATGCACTTGACCGGTGCGTTCGAGCTGCGAGAGCAACGCGGTAGGAGTGTCGCGGCGCAGCTTGGCGATCGCCGCAGCGGGGCTCAGTGGACGGCGCAGCAACAGCTGCAACGCAGGCGCGACCGCCGGATCGCCCGGGTCGGGTCCGGTCAGGACCAGCAGGTGTCCCGCTTGAACCGGATCCCCGTCGACCGCCGGGCGGATCCGACATGCGTGCGCCAAATCCAGCAGAACGGCTGCGGCCAGCACGCGCCCAACCCGCGTGCGATCCAGCTCGGGCTGGCCCGACGCATTGTCGAGCAGCAGCAGCAACAGATCCTCGGCGATCTTCGCCATGAGCAGCGGGCCTACTACCGCCCGATTCCCCGACCCCCAGTTCTGCCCTAGGCGCGATATGGCTCCGCGCTGACCAATGTCACCTCGACGGTGTTGCCGTTAGGCACCTTGTAAGTACGGGTTTCGCCGACCTTGGCATTGATGAGCGCACCGCCCAGCGGTGAGTTCGGCGAGTACACCTCGAGCTTGCCGTCGTTGACGCCCTCCTGCCGAGTGGCGATCAGGAACGTTTCGGTGTCGGACTCGTCGCCGTTGTAGTAGACGGTCACCACCGAGCCGGGCAGCGCCACCCCGGACTGCGCGGGCGGTTCGCCGACCTTCGCGTTGTTGAGCAGGTCCTGCAACTGACGGATGCGCGCTTCTTGCTGACCCTGTTCCTCGCGGGCGGCGTGGTATCCGCCGTTCTCCCGCAGGTCACCCTCTTCCCGGCGGTCGTTGATTTCCGCGGCGATGACCGGACGGTTTGCGATCAGCTGGTCGAGCTCGGCCTTGAGTCGGTCATGTGACTCCTGGGTCAACCAGGTCACCTGAGTGTCCGTCATCTCGTCGCGCTCCTTGTATTCGTCGTTTCCACGGTATTCGCGTGGGCAGGCTTTCGGTTCGCTGCCGGCGTATGCGGTTTCGCTGCGCGTGCCGCCGCGCTGTGCCGCGTATGTCGCGCTAATGCAGCAATACACGGTCCCATCAGGAACCGTGTACCCAAATAGGGTACCACTGTGACGCGTGCCGCGACTCACGTTTCGCCGGTTGGCGGTTTTGCTCGGTTACGGCAACCGCGGTGTGGTCACGACGGCCGCATGTAGCTGGGCACGTCGGTGCCGCAGCCGTAGACGTCTCCCATCGTCGGCGGCTGGAAGGACTTCACGATCGTCGTCACCTGCACCGTAGGGCTGTCTGAGGGTGGGATGAGCACTTCCCGCCGGCCGGTCTCGCTGCCGTCTTTGGATCGCGCCCGCACGATGCAGTCGACCGGCCGCGACGGGTCGCGGCGCGTCACGCCGATCGTCACTGCCACGGTCTCGTCGTCGATCAGGCGGTAGCCGACCAGCATCCCGGTTACGTCGCTGGTGCCCAGCCGTTGGTAGCCGATGATCGCCACGACGACGCCGATCGCTACCGCGAGAACTGCCAGGGCGATGACGAGACCGCGGCGCGGCCAGCGGGGTGACCGAGGAGGCCCGTAGCGGGCCGGCGGGGGCTGTGCGGGCCGTTCGCTCATAGGCAGGCTTTTCCGAACCCGGTGGACAGGATGCAACGATTAGGACTGCAACTATAGGGGCACGCCCGGTGCAAGACGGACAGAGAGCAGGTGAGCGAACTGCGACTGATAGCGGTGCATGCGCACCCGGACGACGAGTCCAGCAAGGGTGCTGCGACCCTCGCGCGCTACGCGGACGAGGGTCATCGCGTGCTGGTCGTGACGCTGACCGGCGGCGAACGCGGCGACATCCTCAACCCTGCGATGGACCTGCCCGAGGTGCACGGCCGCATGGCTGAGATCCGTCGCGACGAGATGGCTAAGGCCGCCGAGATCCTCGGCGTCGAGCACACCTGGCTGGGTTTCGTCGACTCCGGTTTGCCGAAGGGTGACCCGCCGCCGCCGCTGCCCGAGGACTGCTTTGCGCTGGTGCCGCTGGAGGTGGCCACCGAAGCGCTGGTGCGGGTTGTCCGGGAGTTTCGGCCGCACGTGATGACGACCTACGACGAAAACGGCGGCTACCCGCATCCCGACCACATCCGCTGCCACCAGGTTTCGGTTGCCGCGTACGAAGCGGCCGGCGACTATCGCCGGTTCCCGGACGCCGGTGAGCCATGGACGGTGTCCAAGCTGTATTACAACCACGGGTTCCTGCGTCAGCGGATGCAGTTACTGCAAGACGAATTCGCCAAGCACGGGCAGCAAGGCCCGTTCGAGAAGTGGCTCAAGCATTGGGATCCCAAGCACGACGTGTTCGCTGCCCGGGTGACGACCCGGGTGGAGTGCTCGGCGTATTTCAGTCAGCGCGACGACGCGCTGCGCGCGCACGCCACCCAGATCGACCCGAAAGGCGACTTCTTCGCCGCGCCGATCGAATGGCAGCAGCGGCTGTGGCCGACCGAGGAGTTCGAGCTGGCCCGTTCGCGGGTGCCGGTCAAGCTTCCTGAGACCGATCTGTTCGCCGGAATCGAGGACGAGTGATGCCTCCAGCGGTGCTCAGCGCGTTCGTCGTGCTGACCGATTTTCAAGCTGACGGCGCACCCCGTCGTACCGGCCCAGATTTCGGTAAGGCCAGCCCGATGGGTCTGCTGGTTATCGTGTTGCTGCTGCTCGCCACGGTGTTTTTGATCCGGTCGATGAACCGGCAACTCAAGAAGGTCCCCGAGTCGTTCGACCCCGAGCACCCCGAGCCGGACCAGGCAGCCGACGAGGGCACGCCGCCCGGCGGGGCGCCGCCCGCCGACCAGCCGGCCGACCACGAGGGACCACCACATGAACCCGACGGCTAGGGCGCGGCGATGAGCCCTGCGGCCAACACGCTCGCCGGGGCGGCCAGCCCCTATCTGCGCCAGCACGCCGACAACCCGGTGCACTGGCAGCAGTGGACGCCGCAGGCCCTGGCCGAGGCGGCCGAGCGCGACGTGCCGATCCTGCTCTCGGTCGGCTACGCCGCCTGCCACTGGTGTCATGTGATGGCGCACGAATCATTCGAGGACTCAGAAGTGGCCGCCGCGATGAACGACGGGTTCGTGTGCGTCAAAGTGGACCGCGAGGAACGGCCCGACATCGACGCCGTCTACATGAACGCCACCGTTGCGCTCACCGGGCAGGGCGGCTGGCCGATGACATGTTTCCTCACACCCGACGGCCGCCCATTCTTCTGCGGCACCTACTACCCGAAACATGCTTTCTTACAGTTGCTTTCGGCTGTGACCGAAACCTGGCGCACCCGGCGCGAGGAAGTCGAGCAGGCCTCCGACCACATCGCGAGCGAGCTGCGCGCGATGGCTTCAGGGCTGCCGGGCGGTGGCCCGCCGGTCGAGCCTGCCCTGTGCGACCACGCCGTCGCGGTGATACTTCGAGACGAAGACACCGCCCGCGGCGGCTTCGGCGGGGCACCGAAATTCCCGCCGTCGGCGCTGCTGGAGGCGTTGCTGCGGCACCACGAACGCACCGGACCGCAGCCAGCCCTGCTGGCCGTCGAGCGCACCTGCACCGCGATGGCCCGCGGCGGCATCTACGACCAGCTGGCCGGTGGATTCGCGCGCTACAGCGTCGACAATGCCTGGGTTGTACCGCATTTCGAGAAGATGCTGTACGACAACGCGCTACTGCTGCGCGTCTATGCGCACTGGGCGCGCCGGACCGGGAATGTGCTGGCTCGTCGGGTGGCCGCGGAAACGGCCCGATTTGTGCTCGACGAGCTCGGCGACCGCGACATGTTCACCTCGTCGCTGGACGCTGACGCCGCCGGCCGGGAGGGCTTGACCTACGTGTGGACGCCGGACCAGCTGACCGAAGTTCTCGGCGAGGACGACGGGCGTTGGGCCGCTTCGGTTTTCGGGGTCACCGCGACAGGAACGTTCGAGCACGGCGCATCGGTGCTGCAACTGCCCGCCGATCCCGACGACCCCGATCGCTTCGAGCGGGTCCGCGCCGCGCTGCTGGACGCCCGGTCGACCCGCCCGCAGCCTGATCGCGACGACAAGGTCGTCACCGCCTGGAACGGCTTGGTCATTACCGCGTTGGCCGAAGCCAGTGTGGCCGTTAGTGATCCACAGTTGGCGGACGCGGCGACGCGGTGCGCGGCCGCGCTGGTGGCCCTGCACATGGTGGACGGGCGACTGCGGCGGGCCAGCCTCGGCGGGCAGGTCGGCGACAGTGCGGCCATTCTGGAAGACCATGCGATGCTGGCCACCGGGCTGTTGACGCTGTACCAGCTGACAATGGACCCGGCATGGCTAGACACGGCCACCCAGCTACTCGATATCGCGTTGGCGCACTTCGCCGATCCTGACCAGCCGGGCCGCTGGTTCGACAGCGCCGACGACGCCGAACGGCTGATGTTCCGTCCGGCCGACCCGGTGGACGGTGCGACACCTTCGGGCGCGTCCTCGATCACCGAGGCGCTGCTGATAGCGGCGCACCTGGTCGGCGGCGAACGCGCCGATAGTTATGGCCAGGCGGTGGCCGATGCGCTGCGGGTGCATTCCCCGCTGCTGGCCCGCGCGCCGCGCTCGGCCGGGCACTGGCTGGCAGTGGCCGAATCCGCCGTGCGCGGGCCGCTGCAGATTGCGGTGGCCTGCGATGCGCCGGGGTCGTCGCTGTTGGCCGACGCGCGCCGGCTGGCGCCGGGCGGGGCGATCGTGGTCGGCGGGGAAGCGGACTCCTGCGAGCTGTTGATCGGCCGCGACCGGGTGGACGGAGCCGACGCCGCCTATGTATGCCGCGGCCGGGTCTGCGACCTGCCGGTCACCACCACCGAGGACCTCGAAGCGGCACTGGCGCGGTAGCCTTCGCCTCATGCCGAGTGCTGAAGTCATCGCCGACACGGTCAACCGCTACATCAGCCTTATTGCCAAGGGCAGCGCCGACGACATCGCCGAGCTCTACGCCGACGATGCGACCGTCGAAGACCCTGTCGGAGGCGAGGTGCACATCGGCCGGCAGGCCATTCGTGGTTTCTACTCCGCGATCGAAGGCGCCGAGCGGGAGTGCGAATTGGTGTCGCTGCGAATCGCGGGCAACGAGGCGGCTTTTCAGTTCCGACTGACGGTGAAGGCCGGTGGCGGTGGGATGGTGATCGAGCCGATCGACGTGATGGTGCTGGGCGACGACGGCAAGGTCACCGCGATGAAGGCCTACTGGTCAGCCGAGAACGTCACCCAGCTCTAGCCCCGGCGAGCAGACGCAAAAGCCCCCATTTCGTGCCGAAATAAGGGGCTTTTGCGTCTGCTCGCCCTATAAGACGGCGAACCACATCGCGATGTAATGGCACGTCGCTGCCACCGCGGTGCAGGCATGGAAGAACTCGTGGTAGCCGAACACCCTCGGCCACGGGTCGGGCCAGCGTAGCCCGTAGAACACGCCGCCGACGCTGTAGATCACCCCACCGACGATGAGCAGCACCATCGCGGCCACCCCGGCGCCGTGCACAATCGGGCCGATAAACCAGATCGCTACCCAACTCAACAGCAGATACAGCGGCACGCCCACCCAACGCGGCGCCGTAGGCCAGCACATCTTCAGGGCGATCCCAGCCAGCGCGCCGCCCCACACGATCCACAGCACCAGGTGCCCATCCCCGGGTGGCATGGCGCATACCGCGAACGGTGTGTAGCTGCCGGCGATGAACACGAAGATCATCGAGTGGTCGAGCCGCCTCATCCAGGTACGCGCAGTCACCGAGTTCCAGTGGATGCGGTGATAGGTGGCGCTGACCCCGAACATGGCCACGATGGCTGCGGTGTAGGCCAGCGTGGCCAGCCCCGCGGAGGTGCCTGACAACGCCCACGACACGGCCACCAGGGTCGCGCCCGCGATGATCGACACAATCGCCGAATAGACGTGGATCCAGCCCCGAAACCGCGGCTTCGTCAGGACCTCTGCTGTGCCCTCGGCGAGCTGCTCGCCCAAATGCTCGGCCGCAGCCAACGGCCCGGACGGAGCGGGATCGTCTGTTACGCCGGTCGAAGCGTTCATATCCCTCCCTCATCAAGATCGCTGGACGCCTACTAGCCACAGTAATGGGCGCGCCGGTGAACCCCCGGGTGCCGCGCATTGAGATCGCCGGTAATTCTCGGCTTCGGCACTAGTCTGGATACCCGTGGAGATCATTCCGCCGCGGCTCAAGGAGCCGCTGTACCGGCTCTATGAGCTGCGGTTACGGCAGGGCCTGGCGGCATCGAAATCCGCGTTACCCCGCCACATCGCCGTTTTGTGCGACGGCAATCGGCGCTGGGCGCGCAGCGCGGGCTACGACGACGTGAGCTACGGCTACCGGATGGGCGCCGCCAAGGTCGCCGAGATGCTGCGCTGGTGCCAAGAAGCCGGCATCGAAATGGCCACCGTCTACCTGCTGTCCGCCGAAAATCTGCAACGCGACCCCGACGAACTCGCCGCACTCATCGAGATCATCACCGACGTCGTCGAGGAGATCTGCGCGCCGGCCAACCGCTGGAGTGTGCGAACCGTGGGCGATCTGGGGCTCGTCGGTGAGGAAACGGCACGCCGACTGCGCGAGGCCGTCGACTCCACCCGGCCCAACAGTGGCTTTCACGTCAATGTCGCCGTCGCCTACGGCGGTCGCCAAGAGATCGTCGACGCCGTGCGCGCTCTGCTCAACAAAGCACTGGCCAACGGAGCCGGCGCCGAAGAGCTCATCGAGGCGGTCACGGTCGAGGCCATCTCCGAAAACCTTTACACGTCAGGGCAACCCGACCCCGATCTGGTCATCCGGACCTCCGGAGAACAGCGGCTGTCGGGTTTCCTGTTGTGGCAGAGCGCCTATTCCGAGATGTGGTTCACCGAGGCGTACTGGCCGGCGTTTCGCCGAGTCGACTTCCTGCGCGCGCTCCGCGATTACAGCTTGCGCCACCGCCGTTACGGCATGTAATTAGCGACGGCCGCCGTGCGACACTGAACGCATGGCTGCGCTGTCAGCGGTGGTGTTCACGCTGAGCTGGTGGCTGGGGCTCTATCTGCTGGCCCGCGACCCGCGCAAACCGGTGCTGGTGCTAGCGGCCATCGGACTATGCGGATTTGCCGCCGTCGTGGCGCTGGACGCGGTGCGGCTCACCGGGCATGCCGACGCGCTGAGCCACGCCGAGATTTACCTGGTCGGGGTGCCCGGCGTGGCGTGGTTCGCGGTGCTCCTCGAGCTGTCCCGGCCGGGCGACAGCTGGCGGGCCCGCACCGGCGAGGTGTTGCTGGTCGCGGCGATGGCTGCGCTGACCTTTCTGGGCGCCGTGCTGGCCGGCAGCGTCGACGGGCCGCTTCGGCCCGGCCACATGCTGATGTTTGCGGTGATCTCGGTCTCCACGCTGGGCGCGATGGTCGTTGCGCTGGTTCGGCCCGCCCAGCCCGTCCCGATGGTCGGGTGGGTCATCGTCGCGACGTTGTTCTTTGCGTTGAGCAACGCCATCCTGATCATTCCGCTCGGTTTGGTGCCCAGCTGGCTGGCATTGGCGTCGACGGGTTTCGACGTCTGCTTGCTCGGGATTGCGGTCGCGCTGTGGGACGCGTTCGACGAGGGCCAGGCGCTGCGATTCGACATGCTGCGCTCATTTGCCGGCAGCATCGTGGTGGCGGTGCTGTTCGGCAGCCAAGCCCTGATCGCCATCGCGGTGACCCGGCAGGAAGCCACTGCACAGCTCGCGTTGACGGTGCTGCTGTTCACCAGCGTGGCGATCGCGATCGCCGCGCAGGTGCTCGCCAACCCGTGGGCCGGGATGCTCGACCGGATGGCGTTCTGGCAGTCGCCGACACTGCGCGCCGACCGGGCCACGCTGCGGCGCACCGAGGCCGCATTGCCGCTGCGCTCGGCTGACCCGCTGGACGACATCGACGACGACACGTTCGCCCGGCTCACCCGCCGCGCGCTCGCCCATTACGGCGACCTGTCCAAGCTGGTGGCCAGCCCCTTGACCGCGCTGCCCGTGATCGACGAGCGGTTGGCCGCCCGAGGCGCGCCTGATCAACCGTTGGAGCGGGCCAACGAGCTCAGGGCTTTGCTGGCGGAGCACATCGCGCGGCTCAAGCCCCGCGACGGCGGCGACTTCGGCACCACCGAGCACTGGCGGTACTACAACTCGCTGTATTTCCCATACGTGGTCGGTGTGCGCGCCTACGCGCAGAACGCCACCGCCGCCGGCTTGGACCCCACAGCCCGGCAGGCGTGGCAGTGGCTGGTCACCGAGGTGCCGCAGCGCTCCCTGCACAACTGGCAGAACGCGGCGGCCAGGCTGATTGCCGCCGACTTACGCGGGCGGGTGCAGGTACACAGCGCGTGAACCCGCGCGGGAATAGCCGCGTATTAAACATAGGTTGAGTTGCGCATGGCAGTGCTTGGCAGTGCCATGTCTCGATCTGGCAGCGCCTAGACCGCAGGCTCAACTATGTGCCACCGCAACCGACGTCCCAAGGAGTTCTGACATGACCGCTGTCTCTGGTCTGGCAACCCGGCCCCTGTACGACTCGACCGATTCGTTGCTGCGCTTTGCGATGCGTGTCGACGCCACCGTCACCGGGCTCGTGGGGCTGGCCGTGGCGGCGGCCGCCGACCCCTTCTCGTCGCTGACCGGGTTCAGCTCCGGCACCGAATATGGCCTGGGCGCGGCCTTCGTGCTCTGCGGCCTGGTCGTGTTCAGCCTTGCGGCGCTGCCGAACCTGCGGCGCGCCGGCATCAGCCTCGCCATCGCCAACATCGTCTGCACCCTGGCCGCGATCGCCGTGGTGGCCGCCGACTGGGTGCCGTTGACCTCGGCTGGCGTCGCCGCCACATTGGGCAGCGGCATATACACCGCCGTTTTCGCGCTGTTGCAGTACCTCGGAGTGCGCCGGCTACCGGCCTGACTCCCACATCGCCGGTGCGGGGACACCGCCGTTCGAGGTTTCGGTGGGACGTCCCCGCATCGGCCCGCGCATCCGACGTGGCTACGCCATCCGTGCCCGTTCGACTCGCGCCCACAACGGCTTGCCGCCGGGCAGACGCGGAAGCACCACCTGTGCGAGCTGATCACGGCGTCGCTGTCGAGGAGGCGCCGTGGTCTTCGCGGTGGCCAAGTCATGCCAGCCGAAAATCGCCCAGGCCGCAGCGACGACCGTATCGAAGATTCCGCCGCGCGCCCGATGAGGATTGACGACCGCTAGGCCGAGCGTGGTCAGCGAATGTACCGAGTCCACCCATACACCCGCAGCGATGACTTCTGGGCTTGGCTTGAGGCCCGACAGCGACGCCTGCACAAGGTGGCGTGCCCCGAGGATCCGGGTGACGACAACGGCGTTGCGGTCGACGTCCACGCCGTGCAGACGAGACAAGACCGCCCGAGGAGCCGTCAAAAGCGTGGTGCCCCACAAAAACCGGGCAACCTCGATCCATCGAAAGCTCATCGAAGGCGAGGTTACAGCTTGCGCAGCCGCAGCCGGTTGATGGAGTGGTCGGCGTCCTTGCGCAGCACCAGAGTGGCCCGTGGCCGCGTGGGCAGGATGTTCTCGACGAGATTGGGCCGGTTGATCGAACGCCAGATTTCCCGGGCGGCAGCGATGGCCTGCTGGTCGTTCAGCCGCGCGTAGTGGTGGAAGTGCGAGGCCGGGTTGGCGAACGCGGTGGTACGCATGGCCAGGAACCGCGAGATGTACCACTGCTCGATATCTTCGATGCGCGCGTCGACGTACAGCGAGAAGTCGAACAGGTCAGAGACCATCAGAGTGGGTCCGGTCTGCAGCACGTTGAGGCCCTCGAGGATCAAGATGTCGGGGTGGCGAACCACCTGCTTGGCGCCCGGGATGATGTCGTAGAGCAAATGTGAATACACCGGCGCGCAGGCATATTCCGAACCGGACTTCACCGAGGTGACGAACCGCATCAGCGCGCGACGGTCATAGCTTTCCGGGAAACCCTTGCGATGCATGAGGTTTCGGCGCTCCAGCTCGGCATTCGGGTAGAGGAAGCCGTCGGTGGTCACCAAGTCCACCTGAGGGTGGTGCTCCCAGCGGGCGAGCAGCGCCTGCATTACCCGGGCGGTGGTCGATTTGCCGACCGCGACGCTGCCGGCCACCCCGATGATGAACGGGACCGGCCGATCGGGGTTCTGTTGCGGCTCGCCGAGGAATTCCGCGGTGGCGGCGAACAGCCGCTGGCGGGCGGCGACCTGAAGGTGGATCAGCCGGGCGAGCGGCAGGTAGACCTCTTCGACTTCGAGCAGGTCGAGCTTTTCCCCCAGACCACGCAGCTTGACCAGCTCTTCCTCGGTGAGTTTGAGCGGTGTCGACATGCGCAGCGCACGCCACTGACTTCGGTCGAACTCCACATACGGGCTCGGCTCGCTCAGCCGCGGCATAGGGGTCAGTCTTGCAGCCGCCGCCGCGCCGTGAGCGGCTGGGGCGACCCCGATAGCGTGGGCCGCTATGGAGCCTGCCGCGCTGATCCGCGAGTACCTGCTGCTGGGTTTGCGCTTCGACCGCGTCGAGCCCGGCTACGTCGACGCCTTCACCGGTGATCCGGGGCTGCGCCGGGCGGCGCGAGACGAGCCGACGCCCGATCCCCGCGAGTTGGCCCGCCAAGCCCAACGGTTGCTCGCGCTTCTGCGGGATGCCCAGCGAATCAAGGGATTTGACCACGCTCGCGCCGACTACCTGCGGGCCCACTTGCGCGCCCTGGCGTGCGCGGGACGCAAGTTCGCCGGAGAGCGGGTCGGGTTCGTCGACGAGGTACACGACTACTTCGACGTCCACATCGGCAAGGGCGACGTGGACAGCTATCGGCAGGCTCACGCCCGGCTCGACGAGGTGCTCGGCGGGGCCGGCCCGCTGGCCGAGAGGATGGCAGCTCATCGCGCTGCCGAGGAGATCCCGCCACAGCGGCTGGCCGACTGTATCGGTGCGTTCTCCAGCGCGCTGCGGGACCGGGTTCGCGCCGAGTATCCGCTGGCGGACACCGAAACCGTCGACTACGAGGTGGTCAGCGACAAACCGTGGTCAGGGTTCAACTACTACCTGGGCAACTACCGCTCGAAAGTCGCTGTCAACGCCGACATCAAACAGTTGATGTCCAACCTGCCGCGGCTGGTGGCCCACGAGTCCTACCCGGGGCATCACACCGAGCATTGCCGCAAGGAAGCCGGGCTTGTCAAGCGCGAAGGCCACGCTGAGCACACCATTTTTCTGGTCAACACCCCGCAGTGCCTGATGGCCGAGGGCCTGGCCGACTTGGCGCTGTATGTGGCGATCGGCCCGGGCTGGGGCCGCTGGGCGGCAGACATCTACGCCGATCTGGGGCTGCGTTTCGACGGCGAGCGCGCCGAAGCCGTCGCGGAGGCTTCCGCGCCGCTGATGAGCGTGCGCCAGGACGCTGCGCTGATGTTGCACGACGAACACCGGGACGCCGACGACGTGACGGACTATCTGCGGCGCTGGCTGCTGGTGCCGGAGAAGCGGGCCCGGCAAATGCTGCGGTTTTTGTGCTCGCCGCTGTGGCGGGCCTACACCAGCACTTATGTCGAGGGTTATCGGCTGCTACGAGCCTGGCTCGATGACCGGCCACCCGGCGTCAGCCTGCAAGAGCGGTTCCGCCGGCTCCTCGACGAGCCGCTCGTCCCGTCGTCGTTGCGAGCAGAGTAGGTTCGGGTGCATGGCAGCTGACTCGACTGGAACCGCCACCTCAGCCCCACCTCTTGGCGCCGAATACGCCGATACCGCCAGCGCCGCCTACCGCGCCGCACTGGACGTCATCGAATCCGTCGAACCTCGTATTGCCGCTGCGACACGTAAAGAGCTTGCTGATCAACGTGATTCGCTCAAGTTGATCGCCAGCGAGAACTATGCGTCGCCCGCGGTGCTGCTCACCATGGGCAGTTGGCTGTCTGACAAATACGCCGAAGGGACCATCGGCCACCGCTTCTACGCCGGATGCCAAAACGTCGACACCGTCGAGAGTGTGGCCGCCGAGCACGCCCGCGAGTTGTTCGGCGCGCCGTATGCCTACGTCCAGCCTCACTCGGGCATCGACGCCAATCTCGTTGCCTACTGGGCGATCCTGGCCACTCGCGTTGAGGCACCCAGCTTGGCCGAGGCCGGCGTCAAGCATGTCAACAACCTCTCGGAGGAAGACTGGGAAACGTTGCGGCACAAGCTCGGCAGCCAGCGGCTGCTGGGCATGTCGCTGGACGCCGGCGGCCACCTCACCCACGGTTTCCGGCCGAACATCTCCGGCAAGATGTTTCACCAGCGCAGCTACGGTACCGACCCGCAGACCGGGCTGCTCGACTACGGCGCGGTCGCCGCAGCCGCGCGCGAATTCAAGCCGCTGATCCTGGTCGCCGGATACTCCGCTTACCCGCGGAGGATCAACTTCGCCACGATGCGCGAAATCGCCGACGAGGTGGGCGCCACCCTGATGGTGGACATGGCCCACTTCGCCGGGCTGGTGGCCGGCAAGGTGTTCACGGGCGACGAGGATCCGGTGCCGCACGCCCACGTCACCACCACCACGACGCATAAGTCGTTGCGCGGACCCCGCGGGGGGCTGATCCTGGCGCAACCGGAGTACGCCGACGCCGTCGACAAGGGCTGCCCGATGGTGCTGGGCGGCCCGCTGCCGCACGTGATGGCCGCCAAGGCGGTGGCGTTGGCCGAGGCCCGCCAGCCCGCGTTTGCGACCTACGCCCAGCGCGTCGCCGACAACGCTCAGGCGCTGGCCGACGGATTCGTGCGACGCGGCGCGCGGCTGGTCACCGGCGGCACCGACAACCACATCGTGCTCCTTGACGTCACCTCGTTCGGGCTAACCGGCCGACAGGCCGAATCCGCTTTGCTGAACGCCGGCGTCGTCACCAACCGCAACTCCATACCCGCCGACCCCAACGGCGCCTGGTACACCAGCGGCATTCGGTTCGGCACTCCGGCGCTGACCACCCGCGGCTTCGGCGCCGCCGACTTCGACCGGGTCGCCGAGCTCGTAGTCGACGTGCTGACCAACACCGCGCCGGTGGGCACCTCGAAGGCGAAGTACACGCTGGCCGACGGCACCGCCGACCGGGTGCGCGCCGCGGCCGCCGAGCTGCTGGCCGCAAACCCGCTCTACCCGGGCCTGACGCTGTAGACAGCCCAGAGGGTCCGACGTGGCCCCCAATTCGTCGGTCTCCCATGCCAGACTGACCTGCGTGACCGCCGCACCTGACACCGCCACCTCCCTGATGTCGGCCCCGCTCGCTGAGGTCGACCCCGAGATCGCCGGCCTGCTGGGCAAAGAACTCGGCCGCCAACGCGACACGCTGGAGATGATCGCCTCCGAGAACTTCGCGCCGCGCTCGGTGCTGCAGGCCCAGGGCAGCGTGCTGACCAACAAATACGCCGAAGGCCTGCCGGGCCGGCGCTACTACGGCGGCTGCGAGTACGTCGACGTCGTGGAGAACATCGCCCGCGACCGGGCCAAGGCGTTGTTCGGCGCCGACTTCGCCAACGTGCAACCGCATTCCGGCGCCCAGGCCAACGCGGCGATCCTGCACGCGCTGATGACACCGGGCGAGCGGCTCCTGGGGCTCGACCTTGCCAACGGCGGTCACCTGACCCACGGCATGCGGCTGAACTTCTCCGGCAAGCTCTACGACGCCGGCTTCTACGGCGTCGACCCGGTGACGCATCTGGTCGACATGGACGCCGTGCGCGCCAAGGCCTGCGAGTTCCGGCCCAAGGTGATCATCGCCGGCTGGTCGGCCTACCCGCGGATTCTTGATTTCGCCGGCTTCCGGTCGATCGCCGACGAGGTCGAGGCCACCCTGTGGGTCGACATGGCCCACTTCGCAGGCATGGTCGCCGCGGGACTGCACCCGTCTCCGATACCGCACGCGCCGGTGGTCTCCACGACCGTGCACAAGACGCTCGGCGGCGCACGCTCGGGCATGATCCTGGGCAAACAGGAATACGCCAAGGCCATCAACTCCGCGGTGTTCCCCGGTCAGCAGGGCGGACCGTTGATGCACGTCATCGCCGCCAAGGCGGTCGCGCTCAAGATCGCGGGCACCCCCGAGTTCGCCGAGCGCCAGCAACGCACGCTGTCGGGCGCGCGGATCATCGCGGAGCGGCTGTTGGCCGCCGACGTCGCCAAGTCCGGGGTGTCGGTGGTCAGCGGCGGCACCGACGTCCACTTGGTGCTGGTCGACCTGCGCAACTCTCCGCTGGACGGCAAAGCGGCCGAGGACCTGCTGCATGACGTCGGGATCACCGTCAACCGCAACGCCGTCCCGAATGACCCGCGCCCGCCGATGGTGACCTCGGGGCTGCGAGTCGGGACGTCCGCGCTGGCCACCCGTGGTTTCGGGGACGCCGAGTTCACCGAGGTCGCCGACATCATCGGGACCGCGCTGGCCGCCGGCGAGTCGGCCGACGTGCCGGCACTGCGCAAGCGAGTCACCCGCTTGACCCGGGAGTTCCCGCTCTACGAGGGCTTGGAGGACTGGAAGCTGGTCTGAACACGCGACCGGCCCCCGATTTTAAACAAACTGTGAATCCGGGTTACAGTTACTTTCATGGCAGTGAAACCCGTTGCTAATGCACTGACCCAGGAACTCGAGCCGGTGGTGGAGCGGCTCATGGACCACCACCTGAACACCGAGGAGCTCTGGTTCGCACACGAGTACGTGCCATTTGAGCGGGGCGAGAACTTCGCGCTTCTGGGCGGACGTGATTGGGACCCCTCGCAAGCGAGCCTGCCCCGGGTGATCACCGACGCCTGCGAGATCCTGCTGATCACCAAAGACAACATGGCCGGGCGTCACCGCGAGCTCGTCGAGCACTTCATCCTCGAGGAGTGGTGGGGCCGGTGGCTGGGCCGGTGGACCGCCGAGGAGCAACTGCACGCCATCGCGTTGCGCGAGTACCTCGTGGTCACACGCGAAGTCGACCCGACCGCCAACGAGCAGGTCCGCGTCCACCACGTGATGAAGGGCTACCGCGCCGACCACTACAGCCAAGTCGAAACCCTGGTCTACATGGCGTTGGCCGAACGTGCCCAGGCGGTGTTCTGCCGCAACGTGGCGGCGCTCGTTGAGGAGCCGATCCTTGCCGGTCTCATGACCCGGATCGCCAAAGACGAAGAGCGGCACGAGGAGTTCTTCGCCAAGCTGGTGGCGCACTGCCTGACCTACACCCGCGACGAGACGGTGGCCGCGATTGCCGCCCGGGCAGCTGAGCTCGACGTCGTCGGCGGAGACATCGACGCCTACCAGGACAAGGTGCAAAACATCGCGCAGGCCGGTATTTTCGGCGACTCCCACCTGCGGCAGGTGATCTCCGACCGCATCACCGAGTGGGGTCTGGCCGACGAGCCCAAGCTGCAGGAGTTCGTCCTCACGTAGCCAACCGGCGCGCCTGCACGGCGGGCAAGGCTCGACCAGAGTAGCGTCGCATTCGATGGCTAGCGACATGCTCTGCTGTCCGAGCGGCGCCTTGTGTCACAACTACGGCAGGACCGGCCCCGGTCCTGGTGCCGCAGCCCCCGCCGAGTCCGCGCGGGGCCGCGCGGGCAGTGACGCCAGGAGCGCTTCGTGACTGATTCGCCGTCGGTTGCACACGACACCATTCGGACGTACGTGCTCGACACTTCCGTGCTGCTGTCCGACCCGTGGGCGTGTACCCGCTTCGCCGAACACCACGTCGTGGTGCCTTTGGTTGTGATCAGCGAACTGGAGGCCAAACGCTACCACCACGAGCTGGGTTGGTTCGCCCGCCAGGCATTGCGCTTGTTCGACGACCTTCGGCTGGAGCACGGACGACTGGATCAGCCTATTCCCGTTGGGACACAAGGCGGTACCTTGCATGTCGAGCTCAATCACAGTGATCCGGCGGTATTGCCCGCGGGATTCCGCACCGAGTGCAACGACTCGCGGATCTTGAGTTGCGCAGCCAACCTCGCTGCCGAGGGCAAGCGGGTTACGTTGGTTAGCAAGGACATTCCGCTGCGAGTCAAGGCCGGCGCAGTGGGCCTGGCCGCCGACGAGTATCACGCCCAAGACGTCATCACCTCCGGATGGACCGGCATGGCCGAGATCGAGACGGCCGTCGAAGATATCGACGCATTGTTCGCCGAGGGTGAGATCGACCTGACGGATGCCCGAGACCTGCCCTGCCACACCGGGGTTCGGCTGCTCGGCGGCAGCTCGCATGCGCTTGGCCGCGTCAACGCGCACAAGCGTGTCCAGCTTGTCCGCGGCGACCGGGAGGTGTTCGGCCTGCGTGGCCGATCCGCCGAGCAACGGGTGGCGCTCGACTTGCTGCTCGACGAGTCGGTGGGCATCGTGTCGCTGGGCGGTAAAGCCGGCACCGGCAAGTCGGCGCTGGCGCTGTGCGCAGGACTGGAAGCGGTGTTGGAGCGCCGGACTCAGCGCAAGGTGGTGGTGTTCCGCCCGTTGTATGCAGTTGGCGGGCAAGACCTGGGTTATTTGCCGGGCAGCGAGAGCGAGAAGATGGGCCCGTGGGCGCAGGCGGTGTTCGACACCCTCGAGGGGCTGGCCAGCCCGGCGGTGCTGGACGAGGTGCTGTCGCGCGGCATGCTCGAAGTTTTGCCGCTCACCCATATCCGGGGGCGCTCGCTGCACGACTCGTTTGTGATCGTCGACGAGGCGCAATCCCTGGAGCGCAACGTGCTACTGACGGTGCTGTCGCGGCTGGGCGCGGGCTCGCGAGTGGTGTTGACCCACGACGTGGCCCAGCGCGACAACCTGCGAGTCGGTCGCCACGACGGGGTGGCGGCAGTGATCGAGAAGCTCAAGGGGCACCCGTTGTTCGCGCACATCACCCTGGTGCGCAGTGAGCGGTCGCCGATTGCCGCGCTGGTCACCGAGATGCTGGAGGAAATCGCCGGGCCTCGTTGACCGAGCGTTTCGGTAGGCTGCCAGCGTGCCGAAACGACCCGACAGCCAGGCCTGGCGATACTGGCGAACCGTTCTCGGTTTGCTTGCTGCCGCGACGGTGCTGGTGATCGGTGCGCTGACCGGTCATGTGAAACGGGCCCACGCCGACGATGTCGATTGTTCGCGGGTCAAGTGCGTGGCGCTGACTTTCGACGACGGGCCGACGCCCTACACCGACCGGCTGTTGCAGGTGCTCAAGGACAACAACGCTAAGGCGACATTCTTCTTGATCGGCAACAAGGTGGCGGCCAACCCCGCGGGCGCCAAACGCATCGCGGACGCCGGGATGGAAATCGGCAACCACACGTGGGAACACCCCAACATGACGACCATCCCGGCCGCGGACATCCTGCCGCAATTGGCGAAGGCCAAAGATGCGATCACTGCCGCCACCGGCCACGCGCCGACGCTGTACCGGCCCGCGGGAGGCTTGTCCAACGCCGCGGTGCGCCAAGCCGCCGGTCAGCTTGGGCAGGCCGAGATCCTCTGGGACGTCATCCCGTTCGACTGGATCAACGACTCCAACACCGCCGCCACCCGTCAGGTGCTCATGACGCAGATCAAGCCCGGCTCGGTGGTGTTGTTCCACGACACCTACTCCAGCACCGTCGATCTGGTGTACCAATTCATTCCGGTGTTGAAAGCCAACGGCTATCACCCGGTGACAGTCAGCCAATTGCTCGGACCGCGAAGTCCCGGCAGCAGTTATGGCGGTCGCGAGAACGGGCCACCGGCCAACGACCTGCACGACATCCCGGCCAGCGAGATTCCGACACTGCCCAACACGCCGTCGCCCAAGCCGATGCCCAACTTCCCGATCACCGACATCCCGGGCCAGAATTCGGGTGGGCCCAACAACGGCGCCTAGCCGCGCGACGCGGCAGGGTGGGTCACACCGGCACAGCAGCCTAGCCCTCGTCCACCTTGGTCATCGCCAACACGTCCAGGCGGCGGTCCAGTTCCTCGATCGACAGCTTGTCGCCGATCAGGCCGCGGTCGATCACAGCCTGCCGGACGGTCTTTCGTTCTTTGAGCGCTTCCTTTGCCACCGCGGCGGCTTCCTCGTAGCCGATTGCCGAATTGAGCGGCGTGACGATCGACGGCGACGACTCGGCGAGTTCCCGCAGCCGCTCGACGTTGGCCGACAGCCCGCTGATGCACCGCTCGGCGAACAGCCGGGACACATTGGTCAACAGCTCGAACGATTCGAGTATGTTGCGGGCCATCATCGGGATGTAGACGTTCAGTTCGAAGGCGCCGTTCGCGCCGCCCCAGGCGATCGCGGCGTCGTTGCCGATAACCTGAGCGGCCACTTGCGTAACCGCTTCCGGGATAACGGGATTCACCTTGCCAGGCATGATCGAGCTGCCCGGCTGCAGATCAGGCAGCTGGATTTCGGCCAAACCGGTCAGCGGCCCGGATCCCATCCAGCGGATGTCGTTGGCGATTTTGGTCAGCGATACCGCGATGGTGCGCAGCGCACCAGAGGCCTCGACCAGGCCGTCGCGGGCGGCTTGGGCCTCGAAAGAGTTTGTCGCGGTGCGCAATTCGGTCAATCCGGTCTGCTTGACGAGCACTTCGACAACTTTGGCGCCGAACCCGTCGGGCGCGTTGAGCCCGGTGCCCACAGCGGTGCCGCCGATGGCCAGCTCACCCAGCCGGGGCAGGGTGGCCCTCACCCGTTCGATGCCGGCCTCGATCTGGCGCGCGTAGCCGGAGAACTCCTGGCCGAGCGTCACCGGCACGGCGTCCATCAAATGCGTGCGTCCCGACTTCACCACGGTGCGCCACTCGCGGGCCTTGGCCGCCAGTGCGTCGTGCAGCACTTCCAGTGCCGGGATGAGATGGCGGACAGCAGCTTCGGTGGCCGCGATGTGGGTTGCGGTCGGGAAGGTGTCGTTGGACGACTGCGACATGTTGACGTCGTCGTTGGGATGCACCGTAACGCCGTTGGCGGCAGCGATCGACGCGATCACCTCGTTGGTGTTCATGTTCGAGCTCGTGCCCGACCCGGTCTGGAAGACGTCGATGGGGAACTGGTCGTCCTGGCGACCGTCGGCAATCTCCGCCGCGGCAGCAATGATCGCGTCGGCTTTCTCCGGTGCCAGCAGCCCGAGGTCCTTGTTCACCTGCGCGCACGCGCCCTTGAGCAAACCGAGGGCGCGGATCTGAGTGCGCTCGAGTCCCCGCCCAGAGATCGGAAAGTTCTCCACTGCACGCTGAGTCTGGGCGCGCCACAACGCTTTTGCCGGCACCCGGACTTCGCCCATGGTGTCGTGTTCGATGCGGTACTCGTCGGCCATGCAGGTCCTTCCTGGGTTACGGCAGCGGATATTGCGCGTTGGAGTCGCCGGTGAAGTCAATCGCGGAGTATTCGTTGAGCTTCGAAAGTCGGTGGTAGGCCTCGATCATGCGCACGGTGCCAGACTTCGAGCGCATCACGATGGACTGGGTGGTGCAGCCGCCGGGGTAGTAGCGCACACCCTTGAGCAGATCGCCGTCGGTGACGCCGGTGGCGCAGAAGAACACGTTTTCACCGGCAACCAAGTCTTCGGTCGTCAACACCGCATCCAGGTCGTAGCCGGCGTCGATGGCCTTCTGGCGTTCGGCATCATCCTTGGGAGCGAGTTGCGCCTGGATAGCACCGCCCATGCAGCGGATCGCCGCCGCGGCGATGATGCCTTCCGGCGTTCCGCCGATACCGGCCAACATGTCGGTGCCCGAGTCGGGCCGGCAGGCCGAGATCGCGCCGGCCACGTCACCGTCGGTGATCAACCGGATGCGCGCCCCGGTCGCGCGGACATCCTGGATCAGCTGATCATGCCGCGGCCGCTCCAGGATGCACACCGTCATGTCGCGCACCGACAGGTCCTTGGCCTTCGCGACCGCGCGGATGTTGTCGGCGATCGGCGCGGTGATGTCGAGAACGTGCGCAGCCTCGGGCCCCACAGCGATCTTGTTCATGTAATACACCGCCGACGGGTCGAACATCGCGCCGCGCTCGGCCACCGCCAGCACCGAGATGGCGTTGGGCATGCCCTTGCTCATCAACGTGGTGCCGTCGATCGGGTCGACGGCGAAGTCGCACTCCGGGCCGTCGCCGTTGCCGACCTCTTCGCCGTTGTAGAGCATCGGCGCGTGGTCCTTCTCGCCCTCGCCGATGACCACCACGCCGCGCATCGACACCGAGTTCACCAGTTCACGCATCGCGTCGACGGCCGCGCCGTCGCCGCCTTCCTTGTCACCGCGACCTACCCAGCGGCCGGCGGCCATGGCGCCGGCTTCGGTCACCCGCACCAGTTCCAAGGCCAGGTTGCGGTCGGGTGCTTCACGACGGGAAGGCTGTCCGCTCACCGTTCGCGACGACGAGCCGGGTTCCGGCGAGGAGGTAGCGGCGTCATCAGCGCGAGTTCGCGACGACGAGCCGGGTTCCGGCGAGGAGGTAGCGGCGCGATCGCTCATGGGTCCGATTCTCCCAGAAGCAGGTCGGCCGTCGGGAGCTGGGATACTGGATTCGTGACTACGCAGCAGCCTGCTCCGGCGCCCAAGCCGGCCAAGCCACGGCTGCTGCAGGATGGGCGCGACATGTTCTGGTCGATCGCCCCGTTGGCGGTGGCGTGCATCCTGTTGGCGGGCTTGGTCGGGATGTGTTCGTTTGCCCCCAGCGGCACGAACACCGGCCCCGTCCCGTCCTACGACGCGGCCAGCGCGCTTCGGGCCGACGCCCAGACACTCGGTTTCCCCATCCGGCTGCCGCGGTTGCCGCAGGGCTGGCAGTCCAACTCCGGCAGCCGCGGCGGAATCGAGAACGGGCGAACCGACTCCACCAACGGTCAGCGGCTCAACGCGGCCACCTCGACCGTCGGATACATCAGCCCGACCGGGATGTACCTTGCGCTGACCCAGAGCAACGCCGACGAGGACAAGCTGGTCCGCTCCATCCACTCGTCGATGTACCCCACCGGCACGGTCGAGGTCGACGGCACCCGCTGGATCGTCTACCAGGGTGACAGCTCGGAGCCGGTGTGGACCACGCGGTTGGGCGGCGCGGCCGGCACCCAGATCGCGATAACCGGCGCCGGAAGCACCGACCAATTCCGTACGCTAGCGGCGGCCACCCAATCCCAACCGCCGCTGCCGGCAAGCCGATAAAAGGGACCCGTCGATGACCGCACCCGAAGCCGACCTCTCCGGGTGGTCGGCCGCCCCCTTCACCGGTGGCGGCTACACCCACGACGTTTACCGCAAGGGCGAGGGCCCTGGTGTGGTGCTGATTCCCGAGATCCCCGGCATCCACCCCGGTGTCCTGGCATTGGGAAACCACCTGGTGGACAACAACTTCAGCGTGGCGATCCCGTCGTTGTTCGGCACGCCGGGGCGGCCGCTGTCGCCCGGCTATGTGCTGCCGACGATGGCCCGCGCCTGCGTGGCAAGGGAATTCGCGGCGTTCGCCACCAACAAGCAGCGGCCGGTGACGGTATTCCTGCGGGCGCTGGCCCGCGAACTCAACGCGGCCACGCCGGGCAAGGGCGTCGGCGTCATCGGCCAGTGCTTCACCGGCGGCTTCGCGCTGGCCGCCGCGGTCGACGACAGCGTGCTGGCGCCGGTGATCAGCCAGCCGTCGCTGCCGGTCCCGATCGCTGCCGCCCAGCGGCGCGACCCCGGGGTGAGCGAACACGAACTGGGCGTCGTAGCCGAGCGCGCTGAAAACGACGGATTGTGCGCCATGGGATTACGGTTCAGCGAGGACAAGCTGTCTCCGCGCGAACGGTTCCAAACACTCAAGGACAAGCTCGGCGACGCGTTCGAGGTGATCGAAATCGACTCGGGCCCGGGCAATGAGCACGGCTTCTCCCGGATGGCGCATTCGGTGCTGACCGACGAGGTCCGGGAAGTCGACGGCCACCCGGCTTACGAAGCCCGCAAGCGGGTCGTCGAGTTCCTCACCCAGCGCTTGACCTAGCAGCCTGCCGGGCGCGTTGGCGCTCGACGAACCCGACCGACATCCGTTGCAGCAGACCGGGTGCCAGCCTCGCGAATAGCCATGACGCATAAGCGCGTTTGGGAACCACCAGCAGCGCCTTGTTGCGTTGGATCGCCCGCAACGTGTCGCAGGCCAGCCGGTCAGGGTCGTAGGCGGCCTTCATGCCCTGGCCGCGCAGGTAGTAGTCGCGGCCGACGAACCCGCCCACCGCGCCCTTGTCCAGGATCGGCGTCTCCACGGCAGCAGGGCAGATGGCCAGCACACCCACCCCGCGCGAGACGGCCTCCGAGCGCAACGCCAGCGAGAGCCCCACAACGGCGTGCTTGGTCATCACGTAGCTGGTGATCTGTCCGGCCGCGGTCAGCCCGGCCATCGACGCGGTGTTGACGAGGTGGCCATGCCCCTGGCGCAGCATCACCGGATAGGCGGCGGCCACACCATGCACCACGCCACGGATGTTGACGTCGATGATCGCGTTCCACTGCTCAAGCGTCAGCAGCTCCGTGTCGCCGCCCCACGCGATGCCGGCGTTGTTGAACATCAAATCGAGCCGGCCGGCGCGGGCCACCACGTCGTCGACGACGCCCTGCACCGCGGCCGCATCGGTGACGTCGACCTTGGCGGAACGAGCGGTGCCGGGGCCCGTGAGGCTTTCAGCGGTGAGGGCGGCGGCCTCGCCGTCGATGTCGGTGCACACGACGTCGGCGCCCGCGGCCACCAGTGCTCGGCACAGTGCGGCGCCGATACCCGAGCCCGCGCCGGTGACGATCGCCTGCTTGCCGGTGAAAATCATTGCTGCTCTGCCAGTTTCATCACATGCCCATAGACGTCGGGATAGCGTTTGAGGTGCGCACCACCGTTGAGGTCGAGCACTTCGCCGGTCAGCCAGGACGCCTTGCACATGAACACCACCGCCTCGGCGACTTCCTCGGGGGTGCCGGCGCGGCCTAGCGGAGTGTTCTGCAGGTAGTCGTCCAGCACGCCGGGAATCTGCGCGGCCGGTTCGGTCAGCGGCGTGTGCACGAACCCGGGCGCCACCGCGTTGACCCGAATGCCGCGCGGAGCCAATTCCAGCGCGGCGACCTGGGTGAGCATCGTCAGGCCTGCCTTGGCCGCGCAGTAGGCGCTCATCGCGGCGGCGGGCTGGCGGCCGTTCAGCGAACTCAGCGACACCAGCGCGCCGCCGTCGCGCAGCGCCGGTGCGGCGTGTTTGATCACCAGGAAAGCGCCGGTGAGGCAGACGTCGACGACCGCGCGAAACTCCGCGACCGCCAGCTCGGCGATCAGCCCGAGGCCGCTGAAACCGGCGGTGTTGACGACGACGTCGAGCGGCGCCGGCTGCGCGAACAACTCTTGAACCGACGCTTCGTCGGTGACCTCGACGGTCGCCGCCAGATGCGGATCGCCCAGCTCCAGCCGGACCCGCTCGGCGCCCTTGGTGTTGCGGTCGGCGACGGTGACGCGGTACTTGTCGGCGGCCAGCGCATGCGCGACCGCTCGGCCGATTCCGGACGCTCCTCCCACGACGACAGCGTTGCGGTTGGTCATGTCGGGCTCCTGTCGGGTCGGGGTCGCCGGGTAGCGATAGTACGGTGCGCGCACGGTAGGCGAAAAACCTGTCGCCGAACGCCGTTTCGCGGTTAGCTTGGCAATAGAGAAGGTGATTGCTATGTACGACCGTGATTTGAACAGCAACTGGCATGTCGACATCGAGTTCGACGAGGACGACACGCACACCCATGCGACGGTGCGTGCCCAACTCGCTGACGGCGAAACCATGACCACCCTGGGCGACGCGTACCGTCATCCGAACGATGCGAGCCAGCCCATGATCGGCGAACAGATCGCCGCCGCCCGAGGGTTGATCGCGTTGGGCACAGAGCTCTTGCAGAGCGCGTCACGGCGGATCGAGCAGGTCACGCACCAGCCCGTGCACCTCTATCGCTGATCCGTGGCCCTGGCCGTCTGCCTGCTGTTCGACCGACATTCCGAGCGGGCGGTCCGTGCGCTGTGGGACCGCATCGAGCAGCAGGGCGTCCCGAGCCTGCGCTCCCATACCCACGGCCGGCACGTGCCACACGTCTCATATGCGGTGTTGCGCAGATGGGACCAGACGGCGGTCACCGCCGCCCTGGAAGGCCTCGGCGACGGCTCGCCGGTGGAGCTCAGCTTCGACGGCGTAGGGCTGTTCCGACGCGGCCGCACGTGGCTGGTCGCCGGGGTGAGCGCCGATTTCGTCGCCCGGCAGGCACGGGTTGTCGAGGCCGTCACCGCCACCGGTGCCGAACTGCACAAGCACTACGTGCCCGGAATTTGGCTGCCGCACTGTTCGCTTGCACCGCGCGCGATGCTGGCGCAGTTGCCCGTGGTCGTGGGCGCTGTTTTGGACGTGTTACCGCTGCGGGCCCGGCTGGACCGCGCCGCGTTGGTCAACAGCGCGACAGGCGAGATCCGTGCGCTGGCGAGACTGCCCTGACTAAGATGCGTGGGCTGGCACCGTCACCGCCGACGCCGCGTGATGCTTGGCGGTGGCTTTTACGGTTTCGAAAAGCTCGACGTAGTAGGGCAGGCATTCCTTCATCGCCTGCTCGGTGGTGAACAGCGGCCGGTAACCCAAGTCGCGCTCTGCCTTGGCGATCGAAAAGTAGTTGTCCAGGTAAAGCCGTTCCACCGCAAGGGGTTCGAGTGGAGGCCGGGGCAGCCCGAACCGGAAGTGCAGCCGCTGCCACGTCGACATCACCGAGCGGACCACGGCACCGGAGATCCGTAGCCGCGGCCAGCGTTGCCCACAAGCTTTGATGACGGGTCGTGCGAACTCGAACATGTTGATCGGCTCGCCATCGTTGATGAAATAGGCCTGACCGGGCGCGGTGCCATCTGGAACCAGATGCTGGGCGGCCAGGATAAACCCGTGAATCAGGTTGTGAATGTAGGAGTTATCGAGCTTGGCGGTCTTGCGTCCGATCAGCACTTTCACGTGCCCGGCGACCATGCTCTCGAATATCTTGCGGAACATGGTCTGGTCGCCGCGGCCCCAGATACCGCTCGGGCGGATGGCGCAGGTCAGCATGCCGCCAACACCGTTCTGCGACAACACAAACCGCTCGGCGACCACCTTGGTCTCGGTGTAGAGATCGTTGAACCGGTCAGTGTAGGGCAGTGTTTCGTCGCCGCCGGCGATGCGCTTGCCGCTCATCACCACGCTGTTGGACGAGGTGTAGACGAACCGTTTCACCCCGGCGACCTGGGCGGCGCGCACCAGGTTCTCGGTGCCGCCGACGTTGACCGCAAAGCTGCGTTGCCGGTATTCGTCGGTCGCCGACGCGCCACCGAGCAGCTCGATGATCGCCGCGGTGTGAAACACCGTGTCGATGCCATCGACTGCGGCCGCGACGATGCCGGGATCGCAGATATCGCCTTGCAGCACCTCCAGCTGCGGATGCTCCGGTAGCGGTGACGGCGCCCGGTCGAAGGATCGCACGTGGCATCCGCGGTCGAGAAGCGTGGACACGAGGTGGGCGCCGACGAAGCCGGAGCCGCCTGTGACCAGCACACGGCCCAGTTCAGTGGTCAACGAAGGATCACTCATGCGGCCGAGCATAACTGAAACGTGTTCCAGTTTCGAGTACTAATGGCTAAAGTATTTGCGCCCTCAGGTTTCCCCGACGTCGTTCGCGCCCAGCACGTCCTCGATTCGCTTACGTGCGCCAGCTAAGTGCTCTTCACAGCGTTTAGCCAGCTGTTCGCCTCTTTCCCACAGGGCTAGCGATGCATCTAGGTCCAGTCCGCCTTGCTCCAAGAGCCGGACCACTTCGACCAGTTGATCGCGGCATTCTTCGTACCCGAGTTCACTAATAGGCGTAGCATCACCGCGCTCTTTTTCACCGCCCATCCGTCGGCCCCTCGCTGAGCGCCGCCACAGCACCGTCGGCGACCCGGACCCGCAAGTGGGTGCCCGCGGGAGCGTCGGCCACCGACCGCAACACCGTGGCCGGCCCGGACGCGGGAACCGTCTGCACCACCGCATAGCCGCGGGCCAGGGTGGCCGCCGGGCCGAGCGAGGCGAGACGGGCGCCCAGATGGCCGATGCGTTCGGTCTCCGCGTCGACCAGGCGGGAGATGTCCCGGCGCAGCGCCGACCGGGCGCGGTGGATCTCGTCGGCGCGCGTCTGCAGCGCCGTCATCGGCTCCGCTAACACCGGACGGCTGCGCAGCGCAGCCAGCGCGCGCTCTTCGCGGGCCACCCAACTGCGCAACGCGTGAGCACTGCGGCGACGCAGGTCGTCAATCAAAGCCTGTTCGGCGGCCGTATCCGGGACGATCTTCTTGGCCGCATCGGTAGGGGTGGCGGCACGCAGGTCGGCGACCAGGTCGCACAGCGGGTTGTCGGGCTCGTGCCCGACCGCGCTGACCACTGGTGTGCGGCACGCCGCGATCGCGCGGCACAACGTCTCGTCGGAGAACGGCAACAAGTCCTCCACACTGCCACCGCCGCGGGCCACCACGATGACGTCCACCTCGGGATCGGCATCCAACTCACGCAGCGCCTCGACGATCTGCGAAACGGCGTTGGGCCCTTGCACAGCGGTGTTGCGCACCGCAAAGCGCACCGCCGGCCAGCGGGCGGCGGCCACGGTGGTCACGTCGTGTTCGGCCGCGCTGGCGCGGCCGGTGATCAGCCCGATCATGTTGGGCAAGAAGGGGATTGGCCGCTTCAGTCGTGGGTCGAAGAGTCCCTCGGCATCCAGCAGCCCGCGCAGCCGCTCGATGCGTGCCAGCAGCTCACCGATCCCGACAGCGCGGATCTCGCTGAGCCGCAACGAGAATGTGCCGCGTCCGGTGTAAAACGTCGGCTTGCCGCATACCACCACCTGGGTGCCTTCAGCGAGTTTCACCGGCGCGCCCAGCACCAGATCCCGCGGACAGGTCACACTCAGCGACATGTCGGCCGCGGGATCACGCAGCACCATGAACACCGTCTTGGAGTCGGGCCGGATGTTGATCTGCGTCAGCTGGCCCTCGACCCAGACGGTGCCCAGCTTGTCGATCCAGCCCGCGATCCGGATGGCCACCGCACGCACGGGAAACGGGTTCTCGGGAGAATTCGCCGGCTGGACCGGCACCGCTCGGGTCACTTTGCGGTCGCGCGGGTGATCCTGTTGGCGAGCAGCGTCTGGAACGGTGCACGCGCCTTGGTGGCCTCCTCATAGGCCAGCAAGGCCTCGAGTTCCTCCACGTCCAGCGAGTGCAGTCTGGCTCGCAGCTGGGCCAGGGTCAGCGTCTCGTAGTCAAGTTCGGCGGCCACGGGCGGCACCGGGACGGTCGCGGTGGTCGCCGGGTTCTTCGTGGCGCGTGTCGGCTTGGTCGGCGCCTCGGATGCGGTACCGGGCTCCCGGTTGTCGTCCGCGGCGTCGGACACCGAGTACAACGCGAAGCGCCCCTCGGCGCGGCGCTCGGCGTCAGCGGCGCCCGAAGTCGGCGCGTCGTCGGTCAGCTCGGCGATGTCCTCGTCGAAGGTGGCCCACTCCGGCTGCTCGTCTTTGGGCGGAAAGATCGTCTCCAGCGTGGCGTCGCCCTTGATGGCCAGCTCGGCCAGGTTTTGCTGGAACCGCATCACAATGTGCGCCGCAGTACTGGCCAGCGTCATCGGATACATCAGGATGGTCCGCGGCAGTTTCCTGGTTTCCTCGATGGCGAGCGTTGCAGCCCCCACCAGCAGCCGGATCCCATACGGAGCAGTAGCCATGAGTCCAAGACTGCCTTAAGCGGCGGTCAACTCCAAGCCGACGGCGCGACGTGGCGGTGCTGTACGGGCGGAAAGTACGCTGGCTGGCATGCCACCGACCGTCAACATGGGGATCCCGGGCGCTTCGCGTTCGGCGGTCGACACTCCGGTGGGTAAGCGGGTGCTGTTGGCCGAGCCGCGTGGCTATTGCGCTGGGGTGGACCGCGCCGTCGAGACGGTCGAGCGTGCGCTGGAAAAGCACGGCCCTCCGGTCTACGTCCGCCACGAGATCGTCCACAACCGGCACGTGGTGGAGACCCTGGCCAAGGCCGGCGCCGTGTTCGTCGACGAAACCGAGGAGGTCCCTGAAGGCGCCATCGTGGTGTTTTCCGCGCACGGTGTGGCCCCCAGCGTTCACGCCTCGGCCGCCGAGCGGCAGCTGCAGGTGATCGATGCCACCTGCCCGCTGGTCACCAAGGTGCACAACGAGGCGAAACGCTTCGCCCGGGACGACTACGACATCCTGCTCATCGGCCATGAGGGCCATGAGGAAGTCATCGGAACTGCCGGCGAAGCCCCCGACCACGTGCAGCTGGTCGACGGGCCCGCTGCCGTGGACAGGGTCAACGTGCGCGACGAGAACAAGGTGATCTGGTTGTCGCAGACCACGTTGTCGGTCGACGAGACCATGGACATCGTTGAGCGGCTGCGGCAGCGGTTCCCGAAGCTGCAGGACCCGCCCAGTGACGACATCTGCTACGCCACGCAGAACCGGCAGGTCGCGGTCAAGGCGATGGCACCGGAGTGTCAGCTGGTGATCGTGGTGGGCTCGGCCAACTCGTCCAACTCGGTGCGGCTGGTCGAGGTGGCGCTCGGCGCCGGATCACGGGCCGCGCACCTGGTGGACTGCGCCGACGACATCGACCCGGCGTGGCTCGACGACGTCACCACGGTCGGCGTCACCTCCGGCGCCTCGGTGCCCGAGATACTGGTGCGCGGCGTGCTGGAACGGCTGGCCGAATACGGCTACGACTTCGTGCAGTCCGTGACCACCGCGAACGAGACGCTGGTGTTCGCGTTACCGCGGGAGATCCGGCCCGCCCGGTCCTAATGGCGAGCAGCTGCCAGGGGGGCTTCGCCCCGCGGTGGAAGATGAAAATTAGCACTGGCAGTTCGGCTGGGTGGGTGGTTGCTTCGCGGGCCGGTGCGGGTTGACGCTTTAGGGGTGTTTCGGTGACCCCGTTGCGTCTGTGTTGCCGGTGAGCACGGCGAGCAGCTTGGTGGCTGGAGGGCACCCCCTGGTGGTTGTGCGGGGGCGGTGGATTGTTGCCTGTGAGCACGTGAGTGAGACTCCTGTTTTGTTTTCGCCCTCTCCGAAACACGCTCCACCACAAGATATCTGGACGGAAAGGGTGTGATCGGCCATGGAGGTGATCCATCCGCGGTGCGCGGGCATTGATGTGTCGAAGAAAGACGCGAAGGTCTGCGTTCGGGTTCAGGGCCGAGGGCGGCGTGGCACGTCGACAACGGTCAGTACGTGGGGGTCGACCACCGGCGAGATCCTGGCGTTACGCGAGCATCTGCTCGCTGAGCGGGTCTCCTGTGTGGTGATCGAATCCACCTCCGATTACTGGAAGCCGTTTTACTACCTACTCGAAGGCCAGCTGAACGTGATGCTGGTCAATGCCAAGGCGGCGCGCAATGTGCCCGGGCGCAAGACCGATGTCTCGGATGCGGCGTGGCTGGCCGATCTGGGCGCCCACGGGCTGCTGCGCGCCTCGTTTGTGCCGCCGGAGCCGATTCGGGTGTTACGCGATCTGACCCGGGCTCGCACCACCATCACCCGGGCGCGCACCAAAGAGATTCAGCGGCTGGAGAAGCTGCTCGAAGACACCGGAATCAAACTCTCCGCGGTGGCCTCCAACATCGTCGGAGTCTCCGGGCGGGCAATGCTAGAAGCGCTGATCGCCGGCCAACGCGATTCGGTGGTCCTCGCTGATCTGGCCAAACAACGGATGCGTCAAAAGATCCCAGCGCTCACCGAGGCGCTGCGCGGACGGTTCACCGAGCATCACGCCTTTATGGTGCGGTTGTATTTGGATCGCATCGATGCCCACACCGCCGATATCGCCCGCCTGGATGCACGCATCGAGGAGGCGATCGCTCCCTTTCGACCCATCCGGGAGTTGCTGATGAGCATCCCGGGCTGGTCGCGGCTGGTGGCCGATGTGTTCATCGCCGAAACCGGTGCGGACATGAGCGTATTTCCCACCGCCGCGCACCTGGCGTCGTGGGCCGGGTGGTGCCGGGCTGCGACGAGTCAGCAGGCCGGGTCAAATCGGGCGCCACCCGCCCGGGCAACCGTCACCTTAAAGCCGCGCTCGGCGTGGCAGCCCTGTCGGCCGCTCGCACCAAAGGCACCTACTACAGCATCCGCTACCGGCGCATCGCCGGCCGGCGCCGGGCCGCCCAATCGCGCAGAGACAAAACCGCCGGTATGTCGATCGCCGGCCAGATCGCCCTAGTCTCCATCGAACACAAGATGCTCACCGACGCCTGGAACATGCTGACCAACGGCGCCTTCTACCGCGATCCCGGCCCCGACTACTACACCCGACACCAGCCCGGCAAAGCCAAGGCACGAGCCATCAAGCAATTGGAGAGCCTGGGATACAAAGTCACCCTCGAGCCACCCACCCAAGCCGCCTAACACCTAATGCCAGCGACTCATCAGCAAGGGGTCGCCTCATTTTCGAGTGAGACGCAAAATCCCCTGATGACGGGCGATTTTTGGGGCTTTTGCGTCTGCTCGCCCACGGTCAGATGTCGTACTCCCACGAGTCAGCCGCCGATTTGGGAGTTCTGCGGGGGCGGCTGCCCGGATCCGCGTCGGCATCTTCTTTAGGGCCTGCTGCGCGATAGCGGACCCGGGAAATGGGGTGGTGTGTCGCACCGGTGGCACTGGCCGCGTTCGATGCTGTGCGACGGCGCGGCGGCGGCTCGTAGGCGTCCATGGGCTCATACGGGTCGAAGCGGCTGCTGCGAGTCGTCGGCCGGGCGCTGCGCACGTGCGGATCGCGCCGGATTTCCCGCGGCGGTTGATCGCGAAGGTCCGGGTCACGCGGCGGCCGCGGCCGGCGGCGCGGGGTAGCCGGCGGCTCGGCGGCATCCAGATCTCGAGCGTGGGTCGGCCGACGGCGTCGCCTGCGCTCGACGGCAGGATCGGGCGCCTCATCCAGCGGCGGTCGAGCATGGCGCGACCGGGTAGGCGCCGGGCGTTTGGCGGGCCGGCCCCGGCTGGTCGACCTGGCGGATTTCGACTGACCCACTGCGTGCACTCGACGCGACCTTCTCGCTGGTCTCTTCTCGGCCTCAGCCGAGTCTCGACTGAACAGCGACGCGATCTTCCCCGCGATTGCGCCACTGCGCGTGCCGGTGTCGGCGTCGGTTTCGGGGGTCGCCGTGCTGCGGGTCGCCATCCCGAGGTACCAGCGCACCATGCCGATCAGCAGGACCCCGACCGAGGTGAACAGCATCAGCGGAAAGCGCTCGATCAGCGGATAGCCGCAGTTGATCAGGATGTCTTTGACACCGGCGATCTTGGCGCCGTGGAAAAGCCAATAGGCCCCCGGCACGGTGCAGAACAAGATCAGAGGTGGCTGGATGACGGCGGTGAATACGCCGGACTGCCGCACCACCAGCACCGCCACCACGCAGCCGATGACATACAGCGCGGTAAAGACGCTCGTCAGCTCCTTGTTACCAGAGCCGGCGTCGTAGGCGAAGCCGACGGCCGCTGCCGTCACCGCGATAACGATCGCCGCCCACCAGGGCACACCGGCGAGGTTGGGGTGGATCGAGCGATGATCCGCCGCTACCGCCGACCGCGCCCGCTGTGCTGACACACGTCTGACCGTACCGGCTGGGGACCCAAACCACCGTAAAGAGCTAGTGAACCGCCCGGGCGTGCCATGGCTAGGTGCGGTGCTGCCGCTAGCGCGGCTGATCCATAGACTTAGATTCCCGTGGGTCTGAATCTGGGGATCGTCGGTCTGCCCAACGTCGGCAAGTCGACGCTGTTCAACGCGTTGACCAAAAACGATGTGGTGGCCGCCAACTATCCGTTCGCCACGATCGAACCGAACGAGGGCGTCGTACCGCTGCCCGATTCACGGTTGGCCAAGTTGGCCGAGATGTTCCACTCGGAACGGGTCGTCCCGGCCCCGGTGACTTTTGTCGACATCGCAGGCCTGGTCAAAGGGGCATCCGAGGGAGCGGGCCTGGGCAACAAATTCTTGGCCAACATCCGCGAATGCGATGCGATCTGCCAGGTGGTGCGCGTGTTCTCCGACGACGATGTGGCCCACGTCGCCGGGAAGATCGACCCGAAATCGGATATCGAGATCGTCGAGACCGAGTTGATCCTGGCTGATCTGCAGACCCTGGAACGAGCGGTGCCGAGGCTGGAGAAAGAAGCCCGCAACAACAAGGAACGCAAACCCGTTCATGACGCAGCCGTGGCCGCCCAACAGGTGCTCGACGGGGGGACGACATTGTTCGCCGCCGGCATGGACGCCTCGCTGCTGCGGGAGCTGAACCTGCTGACCACCAAACCATTCCTTTATGTCTTCAACGCCGACGAGGCGGTGCTCACCGACACCACGCGGGTTACCGAACTGCGCGAGCTCGTCGCACCCGCCGACGCGGTCTTCCTCGACGCCAAGATCGAAGCCGAACTCGCCGAGCTCGACGACGAATCCGCGGCCGAGCTGCTGGAGTCGATCGGGCAGACTGAGCGCGGACTGGATGCATTGGCGCGCGCCGGTTTTCACACTCTCAAGCTGCAAACCTTTTTGACGGCAGGTCCCAAGGAAGCTCGCGCCTGGACGATCCATCAAGGCGACACCGCGCCGAAAGCGGCCGGGGTCATCCACTCTGACTTCGAGAAGGGCTTCATCAAAGCCGAGATCGTGTCCTACGACGACTTGGTCGCCGCCGGATCGATGGCCGCGGCCAGAGCCGCCGGCAAGGTCCGCATGGAAGGCAAGGACTACGTGATGGCCGACGGCGACGTCGTCGAGTTCCGGTTTCAAGCAACGTCAGGACAGCAGCCGAAGAAGAATTGACGGGGCGGACTTGTCGGAGTGGGCCCCTATCATGCGGTTCGACCAGCCCATCCGCCGGGCTGTCCGACAGACACCCTGAGGAGTACGTCCGATGAAATTCGTTTCGACCCGCCTCATCACTGCCGACGTGAAACAGCTGGTCAGGTTCTATGAGATGGTCACTGGTGCAACCGCGAACTGGGGTAACGACCTGTTCGCGGAAATTCCCACTGCTGTGGGCACCCTGGCCATCGGAAGTGACCGAACCGTAGCTCTGTTCGGGGACGGATCAGCCGAGCCGGCGGCAAACCGCACGGCGATCATCGAATTCATCGTCGACGACGTGGACGCCCAGTGGGAGCGACTTCGCGGACATGTCTCAGAAGTGGTCACCGAGCCGACCACAATGCCGTGGGGAAACCGTGCACTGTTGTTCCGGGATCCGGATGGAAACCTGGTCAACCTATTCACGCCCGTCACGGAGGAAGCTCGGGCCAAATTCGGAGTGTGATCGTCGGCACGGGTTGTGCGGGGCGTGGTGGTGGAGTTCCGGTTCAACGTCTGACCAAGGGTCGAGTTCAAGTTCAACGTCTAGCGGCGAGGCGGCTGCTCGCGAGCCATGGCGGGCGGTCCCTGCGGCGTTAAACTGAGCCGTGGCCGCTGACGACCGTAGCGATGGTCCGGGCCAACCCGATTGGCGCAGCACTGAGTTGGATAAGCGCGACAAGGTGCTTGCGCGTCGTGAAAGTGAGCTCGCCAGGCGCGAGCGAGTCGCCGACGAACGCGATCACGTCGCCGATGAGCGCGACCGAATCGCAGATGAACGCGAGCAGCAGGCCGATGAACGAGAGCTGGCAGCGGACGAACGCGAGGGTGCGACGGCACAGCGTGAGCGCGAGCGACTGCAACGCGTTGACGAAGAGGCCGAACGCCGGCAAGCCGCTGCGGAACGGGAGAATGCCGAAATCAGACGCGCGGTAGCTGAAACCCGACGCCGTCTGGAAGCACAGACCGCGCGGGACGCCAAGGCGTAGCCGAGTTCGACCCAGGCGAGGCGGTCCTGCTCGACCGTTGGCGTAGCTGGATGTAGCACACTCTGCTACGATAGCGGTCATGGCTCACGTTATCGCCCAGCGGGAGTTACGCAACCGGAACGCGCAGGTGATTGACTCCGTCGCCGCCGGGGAAAGCTTCATCATCACGCGCAACGGCGAGCCGGTGGCCGAGCTCCGGCCGATCCGCGCGGGACGTCGGGTCTTCATCTCTCGGGACGAGGTAGCCGCACTGGCAGCAGCCAACGTCCGGATCGACCGGCACAAGTTCCGCGCCGACCTCGACCGCGTGGTCGATCAGAAGCTGTGACCGTGCGGCCGGGGTTACTCGACACGTCGGTGGTCGTCGACTGGCACGACCCACCCGTCGTCCAGGCGTTGCCTGATGAAATGGCGATCTCAGCGATCACCGCGGCTGAGCTGGCGGCAGGACCGCAGCTTGCTGACACCCCCAGCGAGGCGGCGAAACGGCAGCAGCGGCTGCAAGAAATCGAGTCGAAATTCGAGCCGCTCCCTTTCGACGGCGCGGCAGTGCGCAGCTATGGACTGGTAGTCGCCGCCATGGTCCGAGGAGGGCGAAAGCCGCGAAGCCGGTTCGCGGACCTGCTGATTGCTGCCACGGCACATGCCAACGGGCTGGATCTGTACACCAGAAACCCTGACGACTTCGCCGGACTTGACCCTCTGGTCCGGGTCGTATCAATCTGACTCGAACCCTCCGTCCCCGATTACGTTGCAGTGACGGCGATTTCAGCGCCCAGCTGATACCCCGCTGCCAACGGAAGCCTGTCACCGCTCCAAAACGAACCGGGATCGAACCAGTTGTAGTACTTCTCCGTCGACAGCAATCCCATTTCCTCGTACGTGAGCGCGACCGTCTCGGCGCAGTAGGCACTTTCCAGGCCGACTTCACGGCGCCGCGCCTTTCGTCGCTGTGTCGATTCGCGAACCTTCTTGTCCACCACCGGGATTCCCCGTACCCAGTCGTACATGGTGGGGATTCGACCGCGGAACCACCGGCCGGTGAGCCGGGCGGTGCTGGGAAACGGGGTGCCGTCCATGCGGGCGATAACCCGCAGCAGCCGGTTTTCCTGCTCGCCGGTCGCATACGGCGTCAGCTGGCGTAGCCAGCACCGCTGGCCGTATCGGTGCATCCACCGTTCGACCGCTTGGCGGGCGTCGTTGAGCTGCACACCGCGATGGTTGGTTCCGGTCCACACATCGATGAGCTTGTCGCCGAGCTCGGCGTGCCACACCAGCGGCGGCAAATCATCGATCGCGACGGTCATCGCGACATGGTTGACCGGGCTGTTCGACAGGGTCTGGATCGCCCGATCCGGCGCCGAATGGCCGCGAAACAGCCAGATGTCGCCGGTTCGGGTCTCCTCCAGCGCTCGGTCCAAAGGCACGGTACTGGTGTCCACCACTGCACGATATGCAGACTGATTCCATGCGCAACATGTGGAAGTGGCTCGGGGTGGCCGGTCTGGTCGGCGTTGCCGCGGGTGGAGCGCTGGTTGTGCGCGATCAGCGGCGGCGCAACGCCTACACGCCCGACGAGGTGCGGGCCCGTCTGCATCAGCGGTTAGCGGAATCCGGTACCGAGGGCTAGTCGGCGGCTTTCACGGCGTACAGGCGGTGGGTGCCGCTGAAGCCCTTCAACTCGGCGTAGCGGCCCTCGTCGACGCTGATGCCGTCGCAGTCGCTGATGGCGTCGCGCACCGGTTCGCTGACCAGGATCTCGCCGCCGGCGGCCTCACCGGCGACTCGTGCAGCCATCGCGACGTTGCGGCCGAACAGGTCGTCACCGCGTCGCACCGACCGGCCCATGTGGATGCCGATTCGAACCCGAAACCCATTTCGCCGCTTGAGCTTTCCACCGTTTTCCAACGCACGCTGGATCTCGATACCGCAGCGCACCGCTTGTTCGGCTTGAGAAAAGGCCATCATGAAACCGTCGCCCTGACTCTTGACCACATGTCCACCGTGGTTCTTGACCAACTTGCGGACGAGCTTGTCGTGCTCGGCAATCAGCTTGACCCAGGCGCGGTCGCCGATGCGTTCGTTGAGAGCGGTGGACTCCTCGATATCAGTGAACAGAATCACCACCCGGCCGTCGGGAGTGACCCGCGCGAGATCCGGCCGCTCTACCTCGGCCCAGTCGGCGAGGTCTTCGATACTGCTGCGCACCACGGCGCCCAAGCCCTCCTTGCGGACCAGGTTCGCCGTCTGCCACACCGTCTTGACGGCTTCGCGGCCGCCGGACAGCAGCCAGCTGCGGGTGTCGGCTCGGTGCTGCAGCGCCTCGGCCTCTCGGCGACTGCGCGCCAGCAGCACCGACACCGTGGCCAGGGCCGCGGCTTCGATCACGGCAATGCCGGCCAGGATGTAAACCACGATCATCGGGGCATCACCCATGCCAGGAATCTTTCCCGATCGCGATTGCGGTCGGCCCAACAGGTATGCCTGCCAGTCTGACGCCGATGTGTTTGGGGGGTGCGAAATCCGGTCATCTATTGAACGCGCTGCATACGTGGCGTCGTGGCCTGCCCACACCTCGTGCGACGGCGACTGGTTGTCGCGCTAAATGCGGGTGCTTAGGGTTGATCGTGGCCGCCGCGGGGAAGCGAGTTGTGCTGGTTGACTATTTGCCGTGGAGGTGCCGGTTTGGCCGAAGGTGACGGCTGTCCCGCCGATTTGTTGGTGATCTTCGGGATTACCGGCGATCTGGCCCGCAAGATGACGTTTCGGGCGCTGTACCGGCTTGAGCGCCGCAAGTTGCTGGAATGCCCCGTTCTGGGTGTGGCCAGCGATGACATTACCGTGGACCAGCTGATCGACCGTGCCCGCGACGCGATCAAGGACAGCGGCGAGAGCTTCGACGAGACGGTGTTCAAGCGGCTGGCTAAGCGGTTGTCCTACCTGTCCGGTGACGTCACCGACGATGGCCTGTATAGCAAGCTTGCCGAGCAGCTCGGGTCGGACCGCCAGGTCCTGTATTACCTGGAAATGCCACCGGCACTGTTCGCGCCGATCGTGGAGAACCTCGGCAAGGCCGGGTTGCTGGAGCGGTCGCGGGTTGCGGTGGAAAAACCTTTCGGCAACGATCTTGCGTCCGCGCGTGAACTCAACGCCCGGCTGCATGCGGTGCTCGACGAAGAGCAGATCCTGCGTGTGGACCACTTCTTGGGCAAGCAGCCTGTCGTCGAGCTCGAATATCTGCGGTTCGCCAATCAGGCGCTGGTTGAACTGTGGGATCGCCAAAGCGTTTCCGAAATCCACATCACTATGGCCGAGAACTTCGGCGTCGAGGAGCGGGGGAAATTCTACGACGCGGTGGGCACACTGCGCGACGTCGTCCAAAACCATCTGCTGCAGGTGCTGGCGCTGGTCGCCATGGAGCCTCCCGTTGGCTCTAGCGCCGACGATCTGAACGACAAAAAGGCCGAGGTCTTCCGGGCGATGCCCACGCTAAATCCGGCCAATTACGTCCGAGGGCAGTACCGCGGCTACACGGATGTCCCCGGCGTGGCGAAGGATTCGAGGACCGAGACATTCGTTGCGCTCCGGTTGGAGATCGACAACTGGCGCTGGGTGGGCGTCCCGATCTACCTACGTGCCGGCAAGGCGCTGCCGTACAAAGTCACCGAGGTCAGGCTGTTCTTGCACCGAACGCCTGCCCTGGGCTTCCTGCCCAGCCCGACTAGGGTGGCACCGAACCAGATTGTGCTGCGCATAGACCCGGATCCCGGAATGCGCCTGCAGTTGTCCGCCCGAGGCGGTCACTCCTGGCGGGAAGTACATTTGGACTCGTCGTTTGCTGAGGATCTCGGAGAACCGATCCGCCCCTACGAGCGGCTATTGCACGCCGGGCTGGTCGGCGATCACCAGCTGTTCGCCCGTGAAGACAGCATCGAAGAGACCTGGCGGATCGTGCAGCCACTGCTCGACACACCGGGTGAGGTCCATCCCTATGAGCCCGGTTCGTGGGGACCGGAGGCGGCGCAGTCGCTGCTGCGCGGCCACCACGGTTGGTTAGAGCCGTGGATGCCGGGGGACAAGCAGGCACGACGTTAAGGAGGACGGGATGCAGCTGGGCATGATCGGCCTGGGCCGGATGGGCGCCAACATCGTGCGCCGCGTGGTCAAGGACGGGCACGAATGCGTGGTGTACGACCACAACCCCGACGCGGTCAAGGCAATGGCCGGCGAAGACAACACCATCGGCGTGTCGTCGCTGGCAGAACTCGCGGAGAAGCTCAACGCGCCGCGAGTGGTCTGGGTGATGGTGCCCGCCGGCGACATCACGACCGGGGTAATCGAGGAACTGGCCAAGACCCTGGAGGCCGGTGACACGGTGATCGACGGCGGCAACTCCTACTACCGCGACGACATCCGTCACTCGAAGACCTTGTCCGAGCGCGGAATTCGCCTGCTGGACTGCGGCACCAGCGGCGGTGTGTGGGGCCGCGAGCGCGGCTACTGCCTGATGATCGGCGGCGACCCGGATGCGGTGGCCCAAGCCGAGCCGATCTTCGCCAGCATCGCACCCGGGGTGGAGGCAGCCCCGCGCACGCCGGGCCGAGACGGCGAAGTCGCTCAATCGGAGAAGGGCTATCTACATTGCGGACCGTCGGGAGCCGGGCACTTCGTCAAGATGGTGCACAACGGCATCGAGTACGGGATGATGGCCTCTCTTGCCGAGGGGCTGAACATTTTGCGCAACGCCGACATCGGCACCCGCATCCAGAAGGGCGAGGGCGACGCGGAAACAGCGCCGCTGGCCAATCCTGACTTCTACAAATACAACTTCGACATCCCCGAGGTCGCCGAAGTGTGGCGGCGGGGCAGTGTGATCGGCTCGTGGCTACTGGACCTGACCGCGATTGCGCTGCAGGAGTCGCCTGATCTCAGCGAGTTCGCCGGGCGCGTCTCCGACTCCGGCGAGGGACGGTGGACCTCCATCGCGGCTATCGACGAGGGAGTACCCGCGCCGGTGCTGACGTCGGCGCTGTATTCCCGCTTCGCGTCGCGACGCCTCGATGAGTTCGCCGACAAGGCGTTGTCGGCTCTGCGTAAGCAGTTCGGCGGCCACGAGGAGAAACCCGGGGATTAGCCGCGTCGAATGGCCAGTTATGGCACGGTTTTCCGTCCGATGCGTGCATTAACTGGCCACTCGCCGAGTATCTATCGGGTGACGAAAGCCACCACGGCGTCGCTGAATGCGTCGTTGTCGTCACCCGCCGCGGTATGGCCGGCATCGGACAATTCGACGAATTCCGCGTTGGGCACGGTCGCGAGAAAGTGCTGGACCCCTTCGCGACTGACGACGTCTGAGAGCTTGCCGCGGATCAGCAGGACCGGGATCTTCAGCTCGGCAGCGGCCTGCTCGAACTTCTCGGTGCGCAGTTGTGGGTCGTCGCCGGGCTTGGTCATAAACGCTGGGTCCCAATGCCAGTACCAGCGCCCGTCGCGCAAGCGCAGGTTCTTCTTCAGGCCTTCAGGGTTGCGCGGCCTTTTGCGGTGGGGCAGATAAGCGGCGACGGCATCAGCGGCTTCCTCGAGTGAGCTGAATCCGTGGATGTGGTTGAACATGAAGTCGCGGATACGGGCGCTGCCGCGCTTTTCGAACCGCGGTACCACGTCGACCAGCACTAGCCGGGTCACCTTGTCCGGCCCGGCCCGGTACGCGACGAGGATGCCGGTCAGCCCGCCCATGCTGGCCCCGATCACCACCACGGGCCGGCCGATTGCGTCGAGGACGTGCATCACGTCGGCGGTCAGGGTCTCGACGGCGTAGTCCGCGCCAGGGGCACGGTCGCTGTCGCCATGGCCGCGGCTATCGAGCGCCACCACGTGGAATCCCTGATCGGCCAGAATTTGGCCGGTGTTCTTCCAGGAGAACCGATTCTGGCCGCCGCCATGCAGCATCAAGACGGTCGGGTGAGCAGCCGATGTGGCGGAGCCGCGATTCCACTCGTCGGCGACCAGACTGATCCCTCCGGCGCCGGAAAACGTGACCGTCTGAGGTGTGCTGCTCACAGTGCTCACGGGCGTCCTCTCGATCAGGCTCGCACCTGACGTTACCGGGGGAGTTTGCCCCCGGTTCACCCGTGGTCGGTGTTGGTCGTTTCAGCGGTCGACGGAGGCAGCGGCGCATCGGGGAACAACTCATGGAACGCGCCGAAAAGGACGCGATCCCTAATCTTTTCGTCGACGCGGTCGAACAGCTGGTGCAGCGTCTGCTGGGTGTGGCCGAAGGTGCCTTCGATATGTGGATAGTCGCTGCCCCACAGCATATTGTCGAAGCCCATCGCCGTAGCTGCGGCGACGGCCGAGCTGTCATGTTGAAACGACGCGTACACCTGCGAGTAGATGATCTCCCGTGGACTGCGAGAAAGCTTGGGCCGCACCACCATTGCGTGCTGGCGATAGCCCTCCTCCATCCGGTCGGCGATGAACGGCACCCACGTCGCACCACCCTCGGACACCAGCACTTTGAGATTGGGGTGACGATCCAGTGCACCGCAAGCCACGAGCTTCATCACCGCTCGCTGACCGCCGAATGATGTCTCGGTGTAGTTGAGTACCGCGCCGCCCGGCCCGTGATATGTGACGCCGATCGACCCGCCGCGGGCAAAGTCGATCGGCTCGGTGCCGATGTGGACGGCGACGACCATGCGCGACTCTTCCGCGGCGGCCCAAAGCGGTTCCCACTCGTCATGGTGGTAGTCGGGCTGGGCGGGATGGGGAGCGACGGGTAGAAACACTGCCTTGAATCCCATTGCGGCGCAGCGCATCAGTTCCCGGACGGCGTCGTCGATGTCGAGCGTGGAGACCTGTGCGGTGGGGATAAGCCGCGACGAGTAGTCCATCAGCGTCTCTTTGGCCCAGTCGTTGGAGGCCCGCATTGCTTCGCGCAGCACCTCTGGCGTCCGGAACGAACTCGACCACATGCCCAGTGACGGGAACACCAGCTCCGACCAGATGCCTTCCTGGTCGAGGTCGGCCAACCGCTTGCTGACGTCGCGTGCGCCAGCAGCGGCGACCGTGGCCGCCATGAACTCTTGCTGCGCGACGCTGGGCAGCCGGCGACGAAAAACCTGGCCGTCGACGTAGATGGTCTCCCATCGGCCGTCGGCGTCTTTTTGTGTTCGAGGTACCAGCTCAGCCAGCCGCTTCGGCAGCCGCGACCGCCACAGGTCAGCCGGCTCGATGAAATGCGAGTCGGCCGAGTTGGCCCACAGCTTGACCGGTGTCGTGTGTTGTGCTGCGACGGTCATAGCGCTTCCTTGGCGAGTGAAGCCCCATATTAGAATCAGATTCTAATACCGTCAACGCCTTGGCGTAGGTTTGATCACCCGATCAGCCGGTCGATCCATTCGATCGTCGCCTCGATAATCGCCGTCACCTCGCTGCGGTGCTCGCACTCGGCCGCCATCAGCGACGACTCCGCCATGGTCGCCACCAGAACGCGGCGCAGTAGCTGAGCACCCAGCGAGTCGTCCAACTCCAGTACAGACATCCAACTGCCGAAGGCTGCAGTCATGCGTTTGCGCCGCGCGCTCTCAAACCCCGCCGGTGTGTCGTCGGACACCAGCACTCTGGCTGCGCGCCGGTTTTCCCACATCGCCTCCAGGTATGCCCGCACGTGCAGTTCGAATATGCGCCGGCGGTCGACCCGCTCGTCGGCTTGGTGCAGCATCGCTTCGATACGGCCGTCGACGGCCTGGGCCATCTGCTCGAAGATGGCCAAAAACAGCTCTTTCTTTCCGCCGAAGTGGTGATAGATGCTGCCGATGCTGGCGCCCGACGCGGCCACCACGTCCGCCATCGTGGCGGCGGTGAAACCCTTGGCCGCGAAGACATCGGTCGCGGCGTCGAGGATGCGCCCTTGCGTCGCATCCGTTTTCGCCCAGCGGCGGGTGGGAGGCCCGTCGCGGCCGACGCTCGGGACGCCGTCCATGGGCGTCCGGGCGGAAGTCGCCATAAGAAGACGGTAACGCGGCCCGCCACCCCGCAACCTGGGCAGAGCATGACTCTGGCCGCGACGTCGCCGGCTCGGGTCGGCCTCGCCGAGTGCAGAACGACCGCGTGGACGTACGTTGGACCGTACCGGCAGCTGTATGCCGGCCGATCCGTCAGGAAGCGGCCGAACAGGAGCAAAGCGTGGCAGACGATGCAGTGGACCCGGAGTTGAGCGGGTCGACCACAGACGGCAAACCCGAAACTGCGGCAACAGACACAAGCCATGTCCCGCCCCCGTACCGGGCCATCTTGCCCGAGCGGTGGGCGTTGGCCGTCGGGCTGACAAGCGTGGTGGTATTGGCCGCCCTGGTGGGGTGGCTGGGTTTCCGCGCCTACGAGTCCCATACCGCGGAGGTGCAGCGCGACCTGTTCCTGCAGGCTGGTCGGCAGGGTGCGGTCAACCTCACCACGTTCGACTACCAGCATGTCGACGCCGACGTGCAACGGATTCTGGGTTCGGCGACGGGAACCTTCTACGACAGCTTCTCTCATCGATCGCGCTCGTTCATTGACACCGTCAAACGCTCGCAGTCAAGGTCGGCCGGTACCGTCACCGAGGCGGGAGTGGAATACCAGACCCGCGACGAGGGACGGGTGCTGGTGGCGGTTACCGTGAAGAGCGTAAACTCCGGCAGCGCGCAGCAAGAGCCCCAGGCCTTGCGGATGCGTATCACCGTGCGCAAACTGGGCGACGGGCCAAAGGTCTCCAACGTCGCATTCCTGTCATGACCGAACCGCAGCCCGACGGACCCGAGAACCGCCCTGGCGCAAGGAAACCCGAAGGCGGATCCGAGCGTCGTGTCGACTCGTGGCGCGTGCTGGTCTATGGTCTGCTTCCCAGCCTGGCTTTGCTGCTTGCCATCGCGGCGGCCCTGTTGAAGTGGCACGACTCCTCGGTCCGGAATATTGACCTTGCGCGCGCCGAATCGGTGCTGGCGGCAAAGGATTCGGCGACGGAACTGCTGTCGTTTACGCCCGACACGATCGAGAAGGACGTGCAGATTGCGCGTGATCGGCTGACCGGCGGGTTCCGGGAAACGTACACCCAAGTGACCCGGGAAGTTTTGATTCCGAACGCAAAAGAAAAGCATGTTACGGCGGCGGCCACTGTCCCCGCCGCAGCTTCGGTGTCAGCAACCGAAAACCACGCGGTGGTCTTGGTGTTCGTCGATCAGACCGTCACAATTGGTACCGCCCGGCCGAACAACGCTACCTCCAGCGTCCGGGTGACGTTGGACAAAATAGACGAGCGGTGGTTGATTTCCGGCTTTGACCCGGTGTGAGAAGGATCAGGTGATGACCGAACCAGCCTGGATCAACGTGCAGGCTCCCGAGGTCGAGCTGAAAGCCCTGACCTGGGGGCCGACCACCGGCCCGATCGCGTTGTGCCTGCATGGATTCCCGGACACCGCCCATGGATGGCGCAAGTTCGCGCCCCGACTGGCCGAGGCGGGCTGGCGGGTGGTTGCCCCCTTCATGCGGGGCTATGCCCCATCGTCGATTCCCTCGGACGGCAGTTATCACATCGGGGCGTTGATGGACGATGCGCTACGGGTGCGGTCAGCGGCTGGCGGTAGCGCGCGCGACGTGGTGATCGGCCATGACTGGGGCGCGATCGCGGCGACGGGTCTGGCCGCCATGCCGGACAGCCCGTTCGCCAAGGCAGTGATCATGTCGGTGCCGCCGGCGGCCGCGTTTCGTCCGCTCGGTCGAGTGCCCGACGTCGGTCGGCTGGTGGCGAAGCTGCCGCGTCAGATGGCCCGTAGCTGGTACATTCTTTACTTCCAATTACCTTGGCTGCCAGAGCGTTCGGCGTCGTGGGTGGTGCCGCGGTTGTGGCGGCAATGGTCTCCGAACTACGATGCCGAAGAGGATTTGCGCCACGTCGACGCCGCGATCGGCACCCCTGAGAGCTGGCGGGCCGCTTTGGGGCCGTACCGGGCCACGATCCGTAACACCCGCCCGCCCGCACGCTACGCCGGACTGCACCGGTACTGGACTGCTCCACCGCTGTTGCCCAGCCTGTACCTGCACGGCCGCGACGACGGTTGCGCCACAGCTGATTTTGCGCACTGGGCGGCAAAGGTGCTGCCCGACGGCAGCGACGTGGCGGTCGTCGAACACGCCGGCCACTTCTTGCAACTCGATCAACCGGAAAAGGCGGCCGAGTCGGTGCTGAAGTTCACCGGTTCGGCGCGCTAACCGGGCTGGGCGTCGGCTGTGGGGTTCCGCAGCAATTCACCGAGCTCATAGTTAGGGCCGAAATGTCAGGTAAAGGACAGCAATATCGCAGGCGAAGACAACATAGGTGGCTAAGGGAATTAGGATGCCCCAGCCACGCTTTGCGGTCCGGCGGGACACAACGATTGTTAGCACTGCAATCACCGGAGCGCCGTAAAACAGCACGACGAAGATGGGCATTGGGGGGCCTTGGTGTGCACAGTATTGGTAGGCGCAACGATCAGTGGACATCGCACCCGCGAAGCCTATCGCCATGACCAACAACGCGGCCGGCACTGTAAGGAGTGCCAGAATCCAGTTCAGTATTGCAAGCCAGCGACGGCCGTAGCTTCCCCGATGGTAGGACGATGTCCGGTGAGAGGGTCGTTCGGGCTCAGTCGGTCTCGCGGTCTGACTCATGGGATGGTGGTCGGTCAGTTCGGCACTACGGATGAGGCTGACTGCTCGGCGTCGAGGTCGGTGTTTGAGTGTCGGTCTCCCGCATACGGCAGTCCGATGTAGCCGTGAGGATCGTCTGCACCGCAGTCCCGAAATGAAATTGGGCTCCAGAACCAGAGATGGCGAGGTCTTTATTGCCTGGTTGGTCGACGAAAACATTGACAGTCGTGGCACCGAACCGGGCGGCGCCGTCTTTGACGATCTGCAGCGCCTTCGGCCAGATCTCGTCAGGGATCCGGCGATCAAAAACGATGCGTTCGAACACCCGAACAGCGCGGGTCCAGACGTACTCGCCGGCGCAGTGGTCCCAGCTATTCTCGTCGACCGTCCACTTCATTCCTGGCACAAGGGCGGCGACCTTGTCTGCCATCTCGCTCATGGCCGACGTGTACTCGGATTTCGCGGTCTCAAACGATGGTTTCGACCGTAGTCCGTTCTCCAGCTCGGCCACCCGCTGCGGCCCGGGATTGCCGTGCGGCCCGGAATCGGCGGCGCCACAACCGGAAATCGACATGCATACCACCATCCCCACAATTCCTGCAGCGATTCGAATCATCATCCTCCCGTATGGGGATATGGCTTCAATGGCGTCGGCGCCATCACCAACTGCTTACCACCATCAGGAAGGTCCGCTATCCCCGCGGCGATCACCGCCAAGTTATAACCCGACATTCTCAACACTGGTTCGCCGCCTGGTCCGATAACCGCGCGAGGATAGTCGGCATGGCTCAGCACACCCGCCCGCGCAATACCGTCGGGGCTGGTCCCGGCGGCTGCGGATAACTCCGGCATCATCCCGCTATACGGGTCGGCACCCCAACCGTGGAATGGGGCAAGCGGTCCCACCTCGGGAATCAGGTCATGACCGATCGACCGCATCACGTAGGCATGACCATTAGCGAGCCCTAGTTGACTGGGGTCGGTGAGCTCAAGGCCCGGGGATCCGTAAAACACCGCATCGTTGACTGGATGCAAGCCCTGGGCGTTGAGCTGTTGCAAAGCCAGCGACGACGTCAAGGAGCCGTAAGAGTGCCCGAACAGGCTGATATGCGCGGTGGGATTGTTGGTGCGGACGTGTTGCAGGTATGACGAGAGATTCGCCGCGCCGGCACGGGCTTGGCCGTCGTTGATCATCCGCCAAAAATCACGCGGACTCGTGGTGTTGATGGGGTTCGCTGGCGGGTCGTAGCCCATAAACGCAGTGCGCCAAGGTCTCCAAGTCGACCCGAAGTTCGTCCGCAGCGGCCACCTGCTATGTCCTCGCAATCCCGAAAAAGTGCTGAGTATGCCATATCAGCACGGGGAACCGGCTGCAAGTCGCCCATACCGTCGGCGACCTCCGAAGTATGGTCGAACGGGCGAACATGGAAACGATTAATGACGAAGCACCGCATGGCGGCGGTCGACGCCCAGTTTTATTGGATGTCGACCAAGATCCCCAACGATCAATTCTTGCTCTACGCGTTCGGCGGCCAACCGGACGACCTGGGAAGGGCAATATACGAGGTCACTGACCGTGCCCGGTCCTGCCCGGACCTCACGATGCGGGTCGAAGACGGTTGCGTGCTCACCTACCCGACCTGGGTGCCGGCGGACATCGAACCCGATCAGGTGGTCTGCCATGAGCTTCCCGACGACACCTGGCATGGCTGTCTGGACGCTGTGGTGCGGCTGGCGGGCGAGCAGCTCGACATCCGAAAGATGCCATGGCGGCTACACGTTTTCACCGGAGTGCGCGGCATGCCTGCGAGTAGCGCAACGGGCACCGTCGGCGTCATGCAAGTCGCCCACGCGCTGGGCGACGGAGCGCGGTCCTCGGCAATGGCTGCCCGGCTTTTCGGCCGGGCGGAGCCGGTGCCCGCGGTGACGCCTCAGCCGCCAGGGTGGCTGCCGCGGCGCGCCGTCGAAGCCGCACGAACACACAACCAGCTGGTCAAGGACACCCGCTCTGGACTGCTGGCGCCGCCGGTGGGATCGCGACCGGCGTTGGCGACCAATGCGCGCCCGGAAGGTGCCCGCAGCGTGCGCACGCTGCGGCGGCACCGTTCACAGCTGCACGGGCCGACCGTAACCGTCGCTGTGCTCAGTGCCGTGTCGACCGCGTTGTCAAATCATCTGGGCGGCAATGCCGACATGCTGGGCGCCGAGGTGCCCATGCTCAAACCCGGTGTGCGGCATGCGCATAACCATTTCGGTAACGTCGTCGTCGGTCTGTACCCGCAACTGGACCCGGATGCACGGGTCGAGCGGATCGCCGGGGACTTGGCCAATGGCCGTCGGCGTGCGGAGCATCCCGCGGCGCGGGCCGCCGACCGGGCCTTCGCCGCGGTACCCGCGCCGCTGCTGCGTTGGGGTGTCGCGCAGTTCGACCCGGACGCCCGACCCGAGCTGGTCGCCGGCAACACGGTGGTGTCCAGCGTCAACAGGGGCGCGGCGGATCTGCATTTCGGCGGTGCGCCCGTGGTGCTGACGGCCGGCTTTCCGGCGCTTTCTCCCGCGATGGGATTGACCCACGGGGTGCACGGCATCGGTGACACCATCGCGATCAGCGTGCACGCGGCAGAGTCGGCGATCGGCGACATCGATGCGTATCTGCATAGGCTCGATGCCACGCTGTAGCGAAAGCTATTCGGCGTGGCCGGATTTGGCTTCGGCATCTCGGGTCAGGCCCGCAGCGCCGATCAGCTCCTCGTGCAGTTCGAACCACACGGTGTGGTAGGAGTCGATGAGTGGGCGGGTCAACCAGGTGTTCTCACCCGCCCGAACCTTGTCCAGCGCTTTTTGCAACTTAGCCGAATACGCGCTGAGCCGCGGCAATCGGGCCGTCGCGGCAGCAATGATCGGTAGCACCCGCCGGTGCACATCCTCGATGCGTGCGAGGACGGCCGAGTCGTATTCGCCGTCCCGGTGCATGTTGGGCTGGCCGTCCTTGAGCTGCCAGTCGGTGATGGCCGCTTTGAAATCGCGGTTGACAGCGCGGAACTCGTCGTAAGCAGCGAGCAGGGCAGCACCGTCGATATCCCTGCGCTCCTCGGCGAGCAACTCGTCGAGCCGGGCACGGCCTTCGCGGGTGAGCTTCAAAACTTTGTCGTCAGCCAGCAGACCCGTCTTCGTCAACTGCTCGACCGTATGCGCAATCTCGGCCGGATCCTCAACCAAGGTCTCGGACAGATCAGCCAGAGTTACCCGACCCTTGAGGCGGACCGCCTGCAACACGGCCAATTCACTCATCGGGAAGCCGGCACTTCGGTAAGCCTCAAGGCCGCCAGCATGGTGACCACGGGGTTGGTGGACACCACGTCCGTCTGACCGCTGGCCATAGCCGCGCGTACAGCCTCAAGCGAGTTCTTCTGCAGCCTCGGATAATTCCCGTCATCGTGGGCGCGCAGCGGGCTTATCCGCCGTGCGATATCGGCTAACTCCCGCAGCTCCGGAGTGTCGTTCTCCGACCAGGCGGACAACTCCAGGATGCCTTCGCGCACTTCGCCTTGGTTGCCGTCCACAGTCACCAGCCTGCCGGCCAGCGATTCGACGACCCCGACGCCGCAGCCCACCACGGCCACCTTGCCAAGCTCCCGGCTGACCACCGCGGCGTGACTGGAGGCGCCGCCGACCTCGGTAACGATGCCACGCGCAGCCAGCATGCCGTGGACGTCGTCGGGGCTGGTGTGGTTTCGCACCAGGATGACGTCCTCACCGGCGTCGGCGGCGTTCATCGCGTCGTCCATATCGGTATAGGCGCGGCCCGATGCCACACCGGGGCTGGCGGGCAGTCCCTTAGCTAAAAGTGCTACGGCCAACCGGGTCTCCGGCTGCAGCGACGGCAGCAGCAGTGTCTCGACTTGGGCGGGGGTGACTCTGCGTAGCGCCTCGGCGTCGTCGATGAGGCCTTCGCGGCGCAACTGCAGCGCCAAACGCACCGCCGCTTGCGCCGAACGCTCCGCGGCCCGGGTTTGCAGCAGCCACAGCTTGCCTTGTTCGACGGTGAACTCGATTTCTTGGACGTCACCAGCAAGCCGTTCAAGCGTGCGCGACGCGGCTATCAGCTCGTCGTAAACGGCCGGTTGTTCATCGCTCAGCGCGGCGATCGGTTCGACGTCGAAGGTCCCCGACACCACGTCGTCGCCTTGGCCGCCGGGCAGCCATTCACCAAATCGCTCGTCCGCGCCGGTTATCGGGTTGCGGGAAAACAGCACTCCCGCACCCGAATTAGGGTCCCGGTTGCCGAACACCATCGATTGCACGACAACCGCGGTACCGCCCCTGTCGTCGATGCCGTGATGGGCGCGGTAGGTGATCGCGCGTGGCGAGTTCCACGACGCGAACACCGCCTCAATCGCCGCCCGCAGCTGGGTGTACGGATCGGCCGGCGCGGAGATCGTCTCAGGACCGCCGGCCGTCGCCCCGGCGATGCGGCGATACATCCGGCTGAACCGCTGCCGGGTGTCGCGTGCGAACGCCGCCGTGCCGAGCGCTGCCAATGCTTCTTCGACAGCGTCGTCGATGCCCAGATCCAGCACCGTGTCCATCATGCCCGGCATCGACCGCGCCGCACTGGAGCGCACGCTGATCAGCAGCGGATTCGGCCCTCGGCCGAACGTCCGCGAGGTCTGGGCTTCCAGCCAGCCGATGTGGTCCAGTACGTCTTTCCAGATCGCGGCCATCGTCGCCTCAGGTCTAGAGAGGTACCGGGCGCCGACGTCGGTGGTGATGCAGAACGCCGGCGGCACCGGCAAACCCTGCCTGCGCATCGCAGCAATGCCGTAGCCCTTGTTACCCAGCGATTCCCGCGACAGCTTCGTGTTGCCGTCCAGCACCAGCACAGGGCATGCGCAGGGTGACCCACTGGAGGCACGTCTCGACACGCCCCGAGGTTACCTCCCGGGCAAACGCCCGAACGCGTCTACTGGCAGCCGGCTTATGGCTGGCCGCGCAACAGGCCGAACCCGAAGGTCGGGCCGAATCCGCGGCGCAGTGCCAGGTGAATCCACAGCAATGCGTACGGTTCGAGCAGCCGGGCCAGCGCCAGCTCGCCGATGTCGACCGTCTCGAAGCCAAGCTCGTCGACCAACCCGGCGGTCACCGACTTCGCGTCGTCATCGTCACCGCAGATGAACATCACGGGTTTGCCCGGCAGTTGGGGCGCATCCATCATCGGGGCGCCGATCTGGTTCATCGCTTTACAGACCCGCGCGCCGTTCGCCCAGGCCGCGACCTGCTCTGCTCCGGATGTGGTATGCCCAACCTCCAAGCCGGCGACGTCCGGTGTCAGCGGGTTCGTGCAGTCGATGAGGACCTTGCCAGTCAGGTCCCCGCAGGTCTGCACGGCAGCCTGCGTGCTCTGCCACGGCGTGCACAAGGCGACGACTTCGGCGGACGCGACCGCCGATTCGTTGGTCGCGACTGCACCAAGCGACGCATACTTCGGGTCATCCGGGTGCCGAACACCGAACGTGACGTGATGGCCGCGGTTACCCCACGCACCGCCCAGCGTGCTGCCGACATTGCCTGCTCCGATAATCGCGATCTTTATGTCGGGCTCCTAAGCGCTCAGGGAGCAGAGTTACCCCAGTCCGCACATCCCCGCCGCTCGGGAACGCTACGTTGATGGCGCGCAACGAACAAGAGCGCACTTCGAAGTGGGTTACTGACCCGGAGGTTAGCGTGGACAACAACTTCGAGTGCCCGGTCGAGGCCACGCTCGCGGTGATCGGCGGCAAGTGGAAAGCCGTGCTGATCTTTCACTTGATGACCGACGGCGCCCAGCGGTTCGCCGAATTGCGGAGCAAGACCCGCGGTATCAGCGACCGAGTTTTGTCGCGACAACTGCGTGAGCTGGAATCCGACGGCATCGTCCACCGCGAGGTCTTTGCTGAAGTCCCGCCACGTGTCGTGTATTCGTTGACGGAGTACGGGCAGTCGTTGCGGCCGGTGACCGAGGCGATGTGCGCGTGGGGCAAACGCCATATGGCTGTCGGCGCTGCCTAAGGGGTACAGCACACCGCAGGCGTCCGATGATCTAGCTTGACACTATGACTGCCTACGATGTCGGCTTATTGATTCTGCGGTTGGTGCTCGGCTTGACCCTTGCCGCCCACGGCTTCAACAAGTTCTTCGGCGGCGGCCGAATCCCGGGAACCGCGCGTTGGTTCGAGAGCATCGGCATGAAGCCCGGCACCTTTCATGCAGCCGTCGCCGCCACTACTGAGGTATCGGCCGGACTTGGCCTGGCGGCAGGGCTGCTGACCCCCATCCCGGCGGCGGGCTTCGTCTCGCTGATGTTAGTCGCGGCTTGGACTGTGCACCGGCCCAACGGATTCTTCATCGTCAAGGAGGGCTGGGAGTACAACCTTGTCCTCGCGGTCAGCGCCGTCGCGGTGGCCACGCTGGGTCCCGGGCGGCTCAGCTTGGACTGGCTGATCTTCGGGCACAACTGGCTCGACGGCTGGAAAGGCCTGCTGTTGTCGGCCCTGCTGGGCCTGGCCGGGGCCATCGGCCAGCTGCTGATCTTCTACCGCCCGCCGGTCAAGCAGGCGCAGTAGCCTCAGCGGACTAGGAGAGACAGCAGCTTCTTGCCAAGCGACAATGGCGGGAACTCGTTTTCGTAGGAAACATCGACCTGGTCGCCCACTCGTCGGCGCAACTCGGACTGCAGCTTTTCGTAGATCGTCGAGCCCGACGCCGGACATCCGGCGCAGGCGCCCGACATCCGGACGACGACGTGGCTACCGGTCACTGACACCAATTCGATTGATCCGCCGTGTGATTCAGCGAGCGCGCCGATCGGTCCAGCGAGCAGCGAGGTGGCCACCTCGGCCAGCTCAGCGCTTGTATCGGCGGATGACGCGTCGACCTGCCAACCCGCGGGGTCACGCAGTGCCTCGCTGAGCGCGTCACGCACGTCGTCGCCGAGCTCGCGCCAACTGGCGCCGGGCCGCAGCGTGATCAACACATCGGTTCCGCGCACCGTCAACGCATCGATGACTCCGCGGTCTAACAAGGCGCCGAGCCGCCCCGGGACGTGCCGGACGGCGCCTTCAGATGGGAGGTTGCTGCCCGGCGGCACGACCCAGCGCAATTGCTGAGGATTCGAGGTGGCGATGGCATGGATCGGAATCATGCCCCGACTCCTACCGCGATCGACCTGGCAGCGAACGCCATCACCCACGCGAGCACGAACATGTAACCGAAGGCCAGGCCCGGCCATCGCCACGAGTTGGTCTCTCGGCGCATCACGACGACTGTCGACATGCACTGCAACGCGAACATGAAATACACCAGCAATGCGATCACGGTCGGCCCCGTGAAGACCTTGTGGCCGTGGTCGTCGGTCATTGTCGCCAGCGCTTCACCCGGATCGGCGGGGTTTGTCGCGGCCGAAACCTGGCCCAGCGTAGACACGAACACCTCACGCGCCGACAGGGCACCGACCAGCGCGATATCGATATGCCAGTCGAAGCCGAGCGGTTTGAACACGGGCTCGATTGCTTTGCCGACGTCGGCGGCATAGCTGTGGCTCATCACGTATGCGGTCGCGTCGGTGGGCGACATGTGAGCGGTCTCGGCATCGCGGGTCGGCAGGTTGAGCAGCGCCCACAGCACCAGTGAAACGGCCAAGATGATCGTTCCGGCCTTGCGCAAGAACATCTTCGACGCGCTCCACACCGCGACCAGGACGGCTTGCGGCGACGGGAACCGATACGGCGGGAGTTCCATGGTGAACGGCAGCAGGTCGCTGCGCAGGATCGTCGACTTGAACAACCACGCCGCGATCAGGGCCGAGGTGCCCCCACCGAGATACAGCAAGAACATCGTGATGCCCTGCGCACTGAACCCCCACCAACGCGTTTGGGGGGCGACCAGCAGACCGACCAGCAAGGTGTACACCGGCAGACGCGCCGAACAGGTCATCAGCGGTGCACTCAAAATGGTGGCGATCCGGTCGCGCGATGACGGCAACGTCCGGGTAGCCATGATGCCGGGAATGGCGCAGGCGAACGACGACAGCATCGCAACGAAGGCGCGGCCTTCCAGACCGGTGATGGCCATCACCCGGTCCATCACGAACGCTGCCCGTGCCATGTAGCCGATGTTCTCGAGCAGCGCAATCAGCAAGAACAGCAACGCAATCTGCGGGATGAACTGCAGGACGGTACCGACACCGCCGATGATTCCGTGGCCCAGCAGGCTACCCACGATTGAGTTGCCCAAGTGATCGGCGATCTGGGCGCCCAGCCAGTTCAGTCCGTCACCGATCCAATCGCGCAGTGGGGCACCGACGGTGAAGACGATCTGGAAGAAGGCGAACATCACCGCGAAGAAGACGACCGTGCCCCGCAACGGGTGCAGGATCAACCGGTCGATCCGGTTGGTGCGGTGATCCGGTTGCGGCGCGACATAACCTGCCGCATCAAGCACCGACTTGCCCCAGGCGTCGGCGGTGTTGTGGTCGGACGGAGGCAAAAGCGGTGGCCGTTTCCACTGCGTGAACGACCCCAGCTGGGCGCGCAAAGCCGCAATGCCCGTGCCGCGGTGCGCGACGACCGCGGTCACCGGGATACCCAGGGCCGTCGATAGGGCATCGGTATCGATCCGGCCGCCACGCGACGTCAATTCGTCAGTCATCGTGAGTACCAGCACGCACGGCAAATCGAGGCGCAGGACCTCCGCCACCAGAGTTATCGAACGACGCAGCGTGGTGGCGTCGGCCACCAGCAGCACCGCATCGGGTCGGCCGATGCCATCGAGATCCCCGGTGAGCAGGTCTGTGACCACCTGCTCGTCCGGGCTGATGGGGTCGAGGCTGTAGGTGCCGGGCAGGTCCTCGACAACGATCTCGACGCCATCCACTTTCGCGGTACCCACACTGCGTCCGACGGTGACGCCCGGGTAGTTGCCGATCTTCGCGCGCAGCCCGGTCAGATGGTTGAAGACGCTGGTCTTGCCGGCATTCGGACTGCCCACCAGGGCGACCCGACGAAGATCTGCGACGGCAACCGCCCCGCTGCCCTCGGCATGACACGACGTCATGGCTGGGTCTCCGGGAGGACCTCGATCAGTTGCGCCTCGCGGCGACGGATACACAGTTCGGTGTCGTGGACTCGGTAGATCGTGGGATCACCTAGCGGTGCGCGGCGGATCACGTCGACGCGGGCGGTTGGCCGGAAGCCCAATTGGTGCAGTCGACGTCCGACCGCGGGGTCGGCCTGCGGCGCCAAACCCACCACTGTCGCCCGCTGACCTGGTGCCAGCTGGGCAAGATCGGATCGACGCGGATCCTGGCCTTGACCATGCATGACGTGCCTTAACGTTTGAGTGCAGTTAGGGTCACCTTACGCCCACGCGGGTGAGGGGTACTGCGGCTTGGCGCTAGACGTCGATCGTGGCGCGGCAACGCCAGTGGTCGCCGGTATGGCTGAACTCGAGCCCCGACAGCGCGACGGCCTTCGGCGCCGCACCGATCAGCGTGACGTCGCTGAGCGAGGCCACCGGCATGGTCAATCGCACTGACTTCGAGTCGATGTCGACGTCCGCGCCTAACGGGACAACGCCTTGGGTGTCGAGCAGAAAGATCAGCTCGTCGAGTGCCGCCACCAGACGATCGCTGTCATTCGTCGCGACCAACTCAGAAGTGATGGTCCGCAGCGGCGCCGCATCCGAGACGTCGACGAAACTCTCCGTGAGTCCCATCACCGCTTCAGCCAGGCACGCCTCGCGGGTCGGAGCCCAGGCTTCGATGGTGATATCAGCGGGATGGGGCAGGGTGCAGTGGCCGCGATCAGGGGCCATCAACCCTTCACCACGCCCAGCGGTTCCAGTCGGGCCACAGTGCGACATAGGCCCGCCTGTTCGGCGACCGCGACAACCTCCGAAACGTCCTTGTAGGCCGCGGGCGCCTCTTCGACCAGTCCGCGTTTCGACGCGCCACGGACGAGGATCTTCTGTCGTCGTTCCAGTTGCTCGCGCAATTCGTTCGGCGATACCGAGCGGGCCGCTTGATGGCGGCTCAGCCGCCTACCGGCGCCGTGACAGGTCGAATGAAACGCACCGCCACCAGTCACCCCAGCCAATACATATGACGCGGTCCCCATCGACCCCGGTATCAACACGGGTTGGCCGACATCAGCCAAATCCGTTGGCAGTTTTGCGTGCCCGGGCGGCAGCGCCCGGGTCGCGCCCTTGCGGTGCACACAAAGGTCGAGCAGCTGTCCTCCGACATCGTGCCGTTCGATCCGGGCGAGGTTATGCGAAATGTCGTAAACCAATTCCAATCCGTTGCCGGTGGCCGACCGAAACACCTCCGATGCGGCCCTGCCGAGGATCTGCCGGTTGGCGCGCGCGTAGTTCGCCGCTGCATACATCGCCGCCAGGTAGCGGCGACCTTCGGCTGAATCCATTGGCACGCAAGCTAATTGCCGATCAGGGACCTGCACTTTATGGCGCTCCATGGCACGGTCCATCGCGTGCACTTCGTCGGTGCAGATCTGATGTCCGAGTCCACGCGATCCGCAGTGGATCATCACGCATACTTGGCCGGCGCGCAGCCCGAAAGCCTTGGCAACGGGCTCGTCGGACACTTCGACCACATGCTGGACCTCCAGGAAATGATTGCCGGAGCCAAGGCTGCCGAGCTGGTGGCGACCCCGCTCCCGCGCTCGCTGGCTGATCGCGGACGGGTCAGCCTCGTCGAACGCGCCGCCGTCCTCGCAGCGCTCTAAGTCGAGCTCTGACCCGTCACCGTGCTCGACCACGTACCGAGAACCGCCGCGCAGCACGTGATTCAACTCGTTGTCGCTGACCGGCGAGCGCACCGCTCCCGGTCCCGCACCACGGGGAATGCGTTTGCTCAACAGATCCATCACCACCCGGGCAACTTTGGCGAACTCAGTCCGTTCGAGATCGGCTGACAGCAGCCGCACACCGCAGGAGATGTCGAATCCCACACCGCCGGGCGAGATCACGCCGCCGTCGCGGATGTCGGTCGCGGCCACGCCGCCGATCGGGAAGCCGTAGCCCAGATGGATGTCGGGCATCGCGTACGACGCCTCGACAATGCCCGGCAAGGTCGCGACGTTCGCCACCTGCCGCAGCAGGGGTTCGCGGTTGGTGTCGGGCAGCAGCGACGACGACGCGAAGATCACTCCCGGCACGCGCATTGCGCCGGACGGGTCGATGCGAAACCGAAACGGTGTTTCCTGCACTAATTTCATCGCCGCTCCCAGACGCTGGGGGAGTACCCACTGCGGGGTCGACTGTATGCGACGACGCCCGGCCGGCGGTCAGTCAGCAAGCAGAAGGATGTGACTCGCAGTACGGCGTCGTGCCGGGGAAGCGGTAGCGATGTGCCGCCACCCACCTATAGATCGCATCCTGGACGAACCGCACGCCGGGAATCCGGTACAGGGCCAACGGCAACTTGGTGCCGAGCGCGGCCGACACCGCCGCATTAAAGGCCTCCGCACCGGAGTAGACGGCGCCCGACTCGTCCAGCCACCGGGTGGAATCGAGCAGCTGCGACGGTGCGATGCCGAGCCGGTCCGCGACTCCCGCGCTTTGCAGCGGCTCGATCCGCACGTCACCGGTCCGGTTGAGCTTCAGCACGAAATACGCCGAGCGCGTGCACATTCCGCATACGCCGTCGAAGAAGAGAATTCCTGCCATACGCCCATCCTTCACCTAGCGGCGTTGTCGGCCAACAACATATCCGCCTCAGCGGATCGCCGGATGGCCTGGATGCCGGCAATCCCGAACACGATGCCGCTGCCGATCTCCGCGACTGCGCTGACCCACGAGAACCACGTCACGTTGATGTGCGGCGGAGAGATGAAGCTGTCCTGGTAGCCGGGCAACACCGTGGGCAGCAGGTGTGCATACGTGAAGACCAGCGCACTGCCGAAGCCGACGAGAATCCCCGCCAGCGGCGCCTGCCTGCGACGCGTGAGCACCATGCCAATCGCGGCGACGACGAACAGACCCTGCACCGTGCCGCCGGCCATGATGAACGGCGGCGATGCCGACATGCCGCGTCGCAGATGATCCAGGCCGTGTACCGCAAACCCGATGGCGAAGGCGACTGCGGCCCAGCGCAGAAACCGATCCGCGTTGTCCCGTGGTTGCTGGATCTGATCGGTCATCAGGATCACCGCCCCCCCTACGCGTGGTCGACCTGTAGCACCGTTCTTACTACTACGTTAGGTAGTAGTCAAAGACATTTGGTGAGACCTCGCGCCGCGAACCCGCGCCCACACATCTAGAACACGTTCTAATCTGTCCGGCATGGGATTCTTCAAACCTGAGCTGCCGCAGATCGACATGGCGGAATGGAGCAAAGGCACGCGAAGCGAGAAGATCCAGCCGATGGCCCGGCATTGGGCCGAGGTGGGCTTCGGGACACCGGTCGCGTTGCACCTGTTCTACGTCGTCAAAATCGGTCTCTACATCCTGGGCGGCTGGTTGTTCGCGCTGACCACCACGGGCATCAATGGGTTCACCGCCGTGGGTTCGTGGTGGTCGGAGCCGATCGTGTTCGAGAAGGTCGTGCTCTACACGATGCTCTTCGAGGTCGTCGGCCTGGGCTGCGGCTTCGGGCCGCTGAACAACAGGTTCTTCCCGCCGATGGGCTCGATCCTGTACTGGCTGCGCCCGAACACGATCCGATTACCGCCCTGGCCCAACCGAATCCCGCTGACGAAGGGCACCGCTCGCACTCCGATAGACGTCGCGTTGTATGCCGGCTTGCTCGTAATGCTGTTGTGGGCGTTGTTCTCCGACGGCACCGGCCCAGTTCCGGCGCTGGGCACCGACGTCGGCCTGCTTCCGCTGTGGCAGATCTGGGTGATCCTCGGCCTGCTCGCCGTGCTCGGGCTGCGGGACAAGGTGATCTTTCTGGCCGCCCGCGGCGAGGTCTACGCGTCGATGACGGTGACGTTCTTGCTCCCCGGTGTGGACATGATCGTCGCCTCGAAACTGGTGTTCTTGGTGATCTGGATGGGCGCGGCCACGTCGAAGCTCAACCACCACTTCCCGTTCGTGATCTCCACAATGATGTCGAACAACCCACTGATTCGGGCGAAGTCGATGAAGCGGGCCTTCTTCGAACGGTTCCCCGACGACCTGCGACCCGGACGCCTGTCGCGGATCGTCGCCCACGGCGGCACGACCGTGGAGATGTGCGTGCCGCTTGTGTTGTTCTTCTGCCACGGCGGCTGGCCGACCGCGATCGCCGCCGCCGTCATGGTCTGTTTCCACCTGGCGATCCTGACCGCGATCCCGATGGGGGTGCCGCTGGAGTGGAACGTCTTCATGATCTACGGGGTCGGAGCCCTCTTCGTCGCCTACGCGCACCTGGGGCTTGCAGAGCTGGAACATCCTGTGGTGGTGGCGGTCTTGTTCGTGGTGCTCGCCGGCGTCGTGATCGTCGGCAACCTGTTCCCGCGCAAGGTTTCGTTTCTGCCGGGCATGCGCTACTACGCCGGCAACTGGGATACCACGCTGTGGTGCGTCAAACCCTCTGCGGAGGAGAAGATCACCCGTGGGCTGGTGACGATCGCCAGCATGCCGGCCGCGCAGCTCGAGCGTTTCTACGGCAGCAAGGAGGCGGCGCAGATCCCCATCTACATGGGCTACGCCTTCCGCTCGTTCAACACCCACGGCCGGGCGCTGTTCACGTTGGCGCATCGAGCCATGGCCGGGCAGAACGAGGACGACTACGTCATCACCGACGGCGAACGGATTTGTTCCACCGCCATCGGCTGGAATTTCGGCGACGGCCACATGCACAACGAACAACTGATCGCCGCGATGCAGGAGCGCTGCCACTTCGAGCCCGGCGAGGTGCGCGTCGTGCTGCTCGACGCGCAACCCATTCACCGCCAGATCCAGCAATACCGGTTAGTCGACGCAGCTACGGGCGAGTTCGAGCGCGGCTACGTCAAGGTGGCCGACATGGTCACCCGGCAACCCTGGGACGACACCGTGCCGGTGCACGTGTACGAAAGCCGCGTCACCGGCTCCGACGAGGTGAGCCGGCCCTAGGCGGCTTCGCCTCGCACCTTCGCCGCCGCGGCGACCATGTTCTGCAGCGACGCCGTCACCTCCTCGACGGTGCGGGTTTTCAGCCCGCAGTCCGGGTTGACCCAAAGCCGTTCGGCGGGAACAGCTCTCAACGCCGCACGTAGCGAATTGGCGATCTCCTCGGTGCTTGGCACCCGCGGCGAATGGATGTCGTAGACGCCCGGACCCACGCTGTTGGAAAAGCCTGCCGCGTTCAGGTCGTCAAGCACTTCCATGTGCGAACGGGCTGCCTCGATCAGCGTGGCATCGGCGTCCAGCTCGCCGATGGCGCCGATGACCTCGCCGAACTCCGAATAGCACAGATGGGTTTGGATATGCGTCGAGTCGGCGACACCGGAGGTCGCCAACCGGAACGCGCCCACCGCCCACTGCAGGTACGCGTCCTGATCGGCGCGGCGCAGCGGCAGCAGCTCCCGCAGCGCCGGCTCGTCGACCTGGATGATCGCGATGCCGGCCGACTGCAAATCGATGGTCTCGTCGCGGATCGCCAGCGCGATCTGGTAGGCGGTGTCGGCCAGCGGCTGGTCGTCGCGCACGAACGACCACGCCAGGATCGTCACCGGCCCGGTCAACATGCCTTTGACCGGTTTGTCGGTCAGCGACTGCGCGTAGGTGATCCACTCGACCGTCATCGGGTGCGGGCGCGACACGTCGCCGTAGAGGATCGGCGGGCGCACACAGCGGCTGCCGTAGGACTGCACCCAGCCGTTCTGGGTGGCGAAGAAACCGTCGAGCTGCTCGGCGAAGTACTGCACCATGTCGTTGCGCTCCGGCTCCCCGTGCACCAGCACGTCGAGACCGAGCCGTTCCTGCAGCGCGATGACGTCAGCGATCTCGGCCTTCATCCGCCGGTTGTACTCGGCCTCGTCGATCTCGCCGGACCGGAAGGCGGCGCGGGCTTTTCGGATCGCCGGGGTCTGCGGGAACGAGCCGATCGTGGTGGTCGGCAGCGTCGGCAGGTGCAGCCGGGCCTTCTGCTGTTCGCGACGCTCGGCGGCGTTGCCGCGTTTGGCGCCCGACGCCAGGATCGAGTCGATGCGCGACCGGATTTGTTCGTTGCGCAGCCGCGGGTCCGAACGGCGTGACGCCACCGCGGCGTTGGAGGCTGCGATCTCGTCGGCCACTGCGTCGCGGCCCTCACGCAGTGCGCGCGCCAGGGTCACCACCTCGTGCACCTTTTCGGCCCCGAACGCCAGCCAGCTGCGCAGGTTGTCGTCCAGCTCGGTCTCGAAGGCCAGCGAATACGGGACGTGCAGGGTCGAGCACGACGTAGAGACAGCCAGCGTGCCCACCGATCCGAGCAGGGTGGCCAGCCGGCTCAGCGCTGCTTCCAGGTCGGTGCGCCACACGTTGCGTCCGTCGACGACCCCGGCTACCAGCGTCTTGTTCGCCAGCTCCGGCACCGAGGCGATCGCGGTATCGGCGCCGGCCACCAGGTCGACGCCGATGGCCTCGACCGCTGTGCGGGCCAGCGCCGGCAAGGCGGCGCCCGGGTCCCCGAAGTAGGTGGCGACATGGATCGCCGGCCTCTTGGCGAGGGAACCCAGCGCGGTGTACACGCGCTCGGCCAGTGCCGGGGTGTCGGCGCTGATGTCGGTCACCAGCACCGGCTCGTCCAACTGCACCCAAGCTGCGCCGACGTCGGCCAGCAGCGACAGCAGCTCGGAATACACCGGGATCAGCTCGTCGATGCGTTCGACCGGCGCGCCCGCACCGTCCACTGGTTTGCTCAACAGCAAGAAGGTGATCGGCCCGATGACCACGGGGCGCGCCGGAATGCCTTGTTCCAATGCCTCTTTCAGCTCGGCGACTACCTTGACCGGATTGAGCGTGAACCGGGTGTCCGGCGAGATCTCGGGTACGAGGTAGTGGTAGTTGGTGTCGAACCACTTGGTCATCTCCAGCGGGGCGATGTCCTCGGTGCCCCGCGCGGCGGCGAAGTAGCGGTCCAGTTCGTCGTGCACCGGCTGCACGCGCGCCGGCAGCGCGCCCAGCATCACCGCGGTGTCGAGCATCTGGTCGTAGTAAGAGAATGTGTTGACCGGCACGGAATCCAGGCCGGCGGCAACCAAATCAGACCAGGTGTCGCGGCGCAGGTTAGCGGCGACGGACTCGAGCTCGGTTCGGCTGGTCCGTCGGGCCCAGTACCCTTCGGTGGCGCGTTTGAGTTCGCGGCGCGGGCCGATGCGGGGCGAGCCGGTGATGGTGGCGGTAAACGGTTGAGCGGTCACTGTTCGTCCTTCACTCGACGGGGTGGTTCACCGCCCGCGGACGCGCAGCCGATCCGGTCGGGCACATGCCCTGTAACCGGTACGGCCAGACGCCCATTCCACGAGGCGATGAGCCGCCGGACGCGGCGCATCCGGCACAGCCGGCAGGTCTTCGGACTCGCAGGCGCGCACCGAAGTGCTCCTAGTGGCCGTCGCTTCCCAGTCTGGCGACCAGTGCTGATGACGGCGGTCGTTCCTGCATACCGCTGCGGGACAGTCCCGGACTCTCACCGGGTTCCCTCTTGCGAGGCAGATTCAACCTGCCTCGCTCGATGCCGGCACATGTGCCGGCAAACCAGCTGCGCGATCGAGATTACTCGATTGATGGCGACGTCAGCCTCCGGCGGCCAGCGCCTCGGCGATCGGGAGGTCGCCGTTGTTGAACTCGATGGTGCGCCTGATCGTCGAATCGTCGGCTAGAGCGGCGGCGATCACCAGCGCGACATCCCCGCGGGACACCTGGCCTTTGCTGGCCTCCGGCCCCAGCGCGATCCGCCCGGTCGCGGGCTCGAGGGTGAGCCGGCCCGGTCCCAGCACCGTCCAGTCCAGGTCACTGGCCCGCAGGTGGGCGTCGGCGGCCGCCTTCGCCTCGGCATACGGAAAGAACGGATCGTTCTGCGGCACACCATGATCCCGTCGGGCGCCAAAGTAGGAGACCATCACGAACCGCCGCACACCCGCTTGCTTGGCGGCGTCGATCACCCGGATGGCCGCATCGCGGTCGACGGCATACGTGCGGGCCGGGTTGCCGCCGCCGGCCCCGGCGGAAAAGACGACCGCGTCGTGCCCGGCCAACAGCTCCGCGAGCGCGTCGGTATCCAGTCTCTCGATGTCCGCCACGACCGGTGTGGCGCCGGTGGTGACGACGTCGTCGGTGTGATCCGGGTTGCGGAAGACGGAGCTCACCTCGTCTCCGCGTTCGCTCAGGATGCGGCTGAGATGCAAAGCCACCTTGCCGTGGCCGCCGATAACGAGGATGCGTGCCATGCGCACCGAGGCTACCGGGCGCCGCCGAAGTACCCCCGCGGTGAGCCGTCCAACGGGTTGGTCAACAATCGAGGCATTACCTCTTGAGAAGGAGAATTGCCATGGCTGAAGCCGTCATCGTCGAGGCAGTGCGCTCACCGATCGGCAAGCGCAACGGAGGTCTGTCGGGCGTGCATCCCGCCGACCTGTCGGCGCAGGTCCTCAACGGGCTGGTCGCACGGGCGGGCATCGATCCCGGGATCGTCGACGACGTGATTTGGGGCTGCGTGATGCAAGCCGGTGAGCAGGCCCTCGACATCGCCCGCACTGCGTTGCTGACGGCGGGCTGGCCGGAAAGCGTTCCGGGTGTCACCGTGGACCGCCAGTGCGGCTCCAGCCAGCAGTCGATCCACTTCGCCGCGGCGGGCGTGGTCGCCGGCCACTACGACGTCGTCGTCGCCGGCGGAGTGGAGTCGATGTCGCGGGTGCCGATGGGTTCATCGCTGGCCAACGGTGGGCGCCCGTTCCCCGACGGGTTCTTGAGTCGCTACGACGGCGCGATCCCCAACCAGGGCATCGGCGCGGAGATGATCGCCGAGCAGTGGGGCTTCGACCGCACCACACTCGACGAGTTCTCTCTCGCCTCGCATGAAAAGGCCGCTGCAGCACAGGATTCCGGGGCGTTCGACGACCAGATCGTGGCCATCAAGGATCAGGACGGCAACACCGTCCTCAAGGACGAGGGCATCCGCCGCGGCACCACGATCGAGAAGATGGCCGAGCTGAAGCCGGCATTCAAAGAGGACGGCGTGATCCACGCCGGCAACTCCAGCCAGATCTCCGACGGCGCCGCGGCCGTGCTGTTCATGTCCGCGGGCAAGGCGAAGTCGTTGGGACTCAAGCCGCTTGCCAAGGTGCACACCGCCACGCTGGCCGGCTCCAACCCGGTGATCATGCTGACCGCACCGATCCCGGCCACCCAGAAGGCGCTGAAGCGCTCCGGGCTGAGCCTTGACGACATCGGGGCCTACGAGGTCAACGAGGCATTCGCGCCCGTGCCGCTGGCCTGGCTGCACGACATCGGTGCCGACGAGAAGAAGCTCAACCCCAACGGCGGCGCGATCGCGCTCGGCCATCCGCTCGGCGGCTCGGGTGCCCGCATCATGACGACCCTGCTGTATCACATGCGCGACAAGGGAATTCGCTACGGCTTGCAGACGATGTGCGAGGGCGGCGGTCAGGCCAACGCGACCATCGTGGAACTGTTGTGACCGTCGCCGACGCCGCGCCCGCGGCGCTCACCGAGCGCCGCGGCAACGTCATGGTCATCACGATCAACCGGCCCGAGGTCCGCAACGCTGTCAACGGGGCGGTCAGCACTGCCGTCGGCGACGCGCTCGAGCAGGCGCAACACGACCCCGAGATCCGCGCCGTGGTGATCACCGGTGCCGGCGACAAATCCTTCTGCGCCGGAGCCGATTTGAAGGCGATCGCACGCCGCGAGAACCTCTACCACCCGGACCACGCCGAGTGGGGCTTCGCAGGCTACGTGCGCCATTTCATCGACAAGCCGACGATCGCCGCAGTCAACGGCACCGCGCTGGGCGGCGGCACGGAGCTGGCCCTGGCCAGTGACCTGGTGGTCGCGGAGGAGCGCGCGAAGTTCGGTCTGCCGGAAGTCAAGGTCGGTTTGATCGCAGGCGCCGGCGGCGTATTCCGGATCGTGCACCAGCTTCCCCGCAAGGTGGCACTGGAGATGCTGCTGACCGGTGAGCCGATCAGCGCCGCCGAGGCGCTCAAGTGGGGCCTGATCAATCAGGTCGTTCCCGACGGCACGGTGCTGCAGGCCGCGCTGGCGCTGGCCGAACGGGTCACCGTCAACGCGCCGCTGTCGGTGCAGGCCAGCAAGCGCATCGCCTATGGGGCTGACGACGGCGTCATCCCCGACGAGGAGCCGGGCTGGGCTCGCACCGAGCGCGAGTTCCGTGCACTGCTGAGGTCCGAGGACGCCAAGGAAGGCCCGCGGGCGTTCGCCGAGAAGCGTCAACCAGTGTGGAAGTCTCGCTGACGCAAGCTATTTCACTCGGCTAGCGTGTTGACCGCGCGGCCGAACACCGCGGGTAGAACCGTGCACGCAGGCACGATAGCGCGCCGGGCCTGCCGCGGCATGCTGGCCAACACCAGCGCGCGGGTGAGCATTCGGTAGTCGCGGGTGATCCGCCGCCACGCCGCCTCGTACGCCGACGGGGCGTCATCGACGATGGCGCCCACGGCTGCGGCGGCTTGCTTGAGGGCCAAGCTGATGCCATCGCCGGTCAGCGCGTCCTCGTAACCGGCGGCGTCGCCCACCAACAACACCCGGCCGGCCACGCGCCGTGAAACCACTTGACGCAACGGCCCGCATCCGCGGGCGCGCCCGGGTCGGGTGTCGCGCAACCGGCGTGCCAGCCAGGGAAACCAATTCAGATCGGGACGGTGCCGCGAGAGGATCGCGACACCCACCAAGTCCGGTTCGACCGGTGTCACATACGCCTCGCCCCATGGTGACCAGTGCACTTCGACGAACTCTGACCACGCCGGTACGCGGAAGTGCCGGCGCACGCCAAAGCGCCGCGGTTTACCCACGACCGTTCTGATTCCCATCGCCCGCCGGATCGACGAGTGCAGCCCGTCGGCTGCCACCAACCATTTCGCGCGCACACCGGCCGCCGTGACGCCGCCGGCATCCTGCTCGACAGTAGTAATCCGTGTCTTGATCCACTCGGTGTCTTGCTCTTTGGCGCGCGCCGCCATAGCGGCGTGCAACGTGGTACGGCGCACGCCGCGGCCCGGTCCGCTGCGGAATAACGCCTCCGCGCGGCGGTGCTCGCTGACGTAGGCGATGCCGCGGAACGGCAGGCCGGCCGGGTCGACGCCGAGCGATGTCAGTTCTTTTAGTCCGCCCGGCATCAGGCCCTCGCCGCATGCCTTATCGATCGGGCTCTCTTTCGGCTCGGCGACGATCACCGAAAGTCCTTGGGCGCGCGCGTGTATCGCCGTGGCAAGACCGCCCGGACCGCCGCCGACGACCAGCAGATCAGCGTCATAAACGCTCATGTGTAGCCCAGCGCGGCGTTCTCGACCCGGATCCGCACCCTGAGCAACACTGCGTTGGCCACCGTGAATGCGGCCGCGGTCAGCCACGCGGTGTGCACCAGCGGAAGCGCCAGCCCTTCTGCCACCACGGCCACATAGTTGGGGTGGCGAAGCCAGCGATACGGACCTCGTCGCACCAACGGCGCTTGCGGCACAACGATTACCAGAGTGTTCCACCGACGCCCCAACGTCGTCACGCACCACCAGCGCAGCGTCTGGCTCAGCGCGACGACGCCGAGCATCGGCCAGCCCAACCATCCGATGAAAGGCCGGTGCAAGGCCCAGACTTCCGCGGCGCAGCCGAGCAGCAGCGCGGTGTGGATGGTGACCATCAGCGGATAGTGGTCGTGGCCGAACTCCTTGCCGCCGTGGGCGAAAGCCCATCGCGCATTGCGCTTGGATACGATCAGCTCCACCACGCGCTCGATGCCGACCGCCAGGATCAGCAGGTAGTACACGGCCTACCAGCCGAGCAGCACGAGTTCTGAGCAAAATCCCGGGCCCATTGCAATCATCAGTCCGATGGAGCCCGGCGGCGGGGGATCGGCCATGGTGGCTCGAAGCACGTCCAGCACTGACACCGACGATAGGTTTCCGTTGTCGCGCAATGATTTTCGGGTGTGGTCAAGGGCATGCGCGGGCAGGTCCAACACATTCTCGACGGCCTCGATCACGCGTGGGCCGCCCGGGTGGCAGACCCATGTCGAGACGTCGGCGGTGGTGAGCCCGTGGTCCGCGAGAAACTTGCGGACGTCTTCGGCAAGGTATTTCTCGGCGACGGTGGCGACTTCGACTGACAACACGATCTTGAATCCGTCGCTGCCGATCCGCCAGCCCATGACCTCCTCGGTGTCCGGATAGATCCGGCTGCGCGTGGCCAGCACCCTCGGCGCGATCGGTGTCCGGTCGGCTCCGGTCGCGACCACGGCGGCAGCGCCGTCACCGAACAGGCTGGAAGCAACCAAATTGGCCACTGAACGATCGTTGCGCTGAACGGTTAGGGTGCATAGTTCGACGGCCAGCAGCGCGGCAACCTGATCGGGAAACGCCCGCAGGTAGTCGGCCATGCGTGCGATGCCCGCGGCGCCGGCGACGCAGCCCAGACCGAACAGCGGCACCCGTTTTACGTCGGGTCGCAAGCCGATTCGAGTCGCCAGCCGGGCCTCCAATGTCGGCACTGCAAGTCCGGTAACCGTCGTCGAAAAGACGATGTCCACCTCCGCCGGTTTGACGTTCGCGGCATCGAAAGCCGACAGCAGCGTCTGCTCGCCGAGTTCCAGCGCCACCTCGACAAAGGCGTCATTGGACTCAGTGAAGCCACTCAGCTGGCTATATCGTGACATTGGCAGGGCGTGGTGTCGCGCCTGAACCCCGCTACTGGCGGTGAACCGGCCAAATTCTGGACCAGCGAAACCCGCTAGGGTCGCGGCGATCTCGTCTTGACTGTGCCGGTGTGGGGGGAAGCCGACAGAAACCGCTGCGACGGAGGGGGCTGTCGGCGTGCTAGTTCTCGGTGATTGCCGGCCGTGAGTCACCGGAGCCATCCGGTCATGGTATCGGGGTCGGAGGTGTCCATATAAGAGTGACGGTCGCGGGTATTGATCAATTCAAAACTGAGCCGCGTCGCCCCTCGTGGGCCGGTTGGCCGGCCTAGTTGAAGTCGACGTTTTGTCGGCCGCCTTTCGCGCTCTTGCTGCAAAAACGTCGATATCGCCGTGCGAAGATGCGCCGCATTGCGGTTCGGCGGAACTAAATCCACCCGCGGCCTCTGCCCCAATCGCTAGGTTGGACGGTGTGCGCATTCTGGTGACCGGCGCCACCGGCTACGTCGGATCACGCCTGGTCACTGAGCTACTCGCAGAAGGCCACCAGGTAGTGGCTGCCAGCCGAAACCCCGCCCGTCTGCAGCGGCTGGGATGGCTTGACGACGTCACGCCGGTGAAACTCGACGCGGCCGATCATGCATCGGCTCATAAAGCCTTAGCCGATGCGGGTCACGTCGACGTCGTGTACTACCTGGTCCACGCGATCGGCCAACCCGGCTTCCGGGATGTGGACCACGTCGCGGCCACAAACCTTGCTGCCGCGGCCAAAGACGCCGGCGCATGTCGCATCGTGTACCTGGGCGGGTTCGTGCCGGACAGCGACGTTCTTTCGCAGCACCTGGCCAGCCGGGCCGAGGTGGCCGTGGCGCTGACGGTCGAGGACGGTCCCGAGGTGGTGTGGCTGGGCGCCGCCATCATCTTAGGGGCGGGGTCGACGTCGTTCGAGATGCTGCGCTACGTCGGCGACCGGTTTCCGGTCATGCCGATGCCGGCGTGGATGGACAACCCGATCGACCCGATTTCGATCCGCGATATGCTGTACTACCTAGTGGCTGCAGCCGATGCGGGGCAAGTACCGCCTGGCGCCTACGACATCTGCGGTCCTGACACCACGTCGTACCGAGGACTGCTCAGAACCTATGCGCGTATCTCCGGCAGGTGGCACACGGGTCTGCCGGTCCGCGGCGTCGACACCACGGTGGCTTCGCGGTTGACCGCCGCAGCGCTACCAGTTCCTGACGGCCTGGCCGCCGATTTGGTGGAATCGCTGGCACACCCGATGCTCGCCTCCGACACCGGCCTGCGCGACCTGGTTCCTGACCCGCCCGGGGGGCTGCTGGCCGTCGACGACGCCATTGCGCTGGCGCTGTCGAGCCCGCCACCCCGGCCCGTCAACGTGCTGGCTGATCCACACCACCTCGCCGACAGCGACCCGACGTGGGCCGGCGGGGACGCGCTGCGCATCCGCCAGCTCGTACGGGCCGTCACACCGGCGATCGCGCACCCCACGCTGGGCCTGGTGAACGTCGTCCCGGGACCGCTTGCAGGAGCACTGCGAACAGGCCTCGACCTACTGATCACTTTGACCCCGAAGGTGCGCCTATGACCGACCTGAATACCCGACCCTCGACGAGTGCGCTGGACGAACTCCGCCGTGCCGCCACCAAAGTTGCTGTCCCACATCACGAACCGCCGTCAGTGGTGCGGCGCCGGCGCATCGTCGTGGCCGTGGTGTTGGTGTTCGGTGCGGTGGTGCTGGGCCTGTCGATGAAGCGCCACCCGGGCGAGTCCACCTTTTACTGGCTGACCGCGGGGTTGAGCGCGCTGTGGGCTGTCGGGGCGTTCGCCTCCGGGCCGCTGCATTTGGGTGGCATCTGCTGGCGAGGCCGCAACCAGCGCCCGGTGATCACCGGCGCGACCATCGGTCTGGTGCTGGGGGGCGTGTTCGTGGTGGGCGGGCTAATCGCTCGGGAAATCCCGCCCGTGGCGGAGTTGACTACTCGCGTCTTGCATTTCGCCGACCAGGGTTCGTGGCGGCTGGTGCTGGCCATCGCGTTGCTGGGTGCCATCGCGGAGGAGTTGTTCTACCGCGGTGCGCTTTACACGGCGCTCGGCCGCCACCATCCGGCGCTGATCTCAACCGTCTTGTATGTGGCCGCCACCATGGCCAGTCAGAATCTGATGCTGGGATTCGCCGCGATCGTGCTGGGCTCGGTGTGTGCCTGGGAGCGCCGCGCGACGGGCGGAGTGCTGGCCCCGATACTCACCCACTTCGTGTGGAGCCTGGTTGTGATACTCGCGCTGCCGCCGCTGTTCGGGCTTTAGAGGGTATCGGTGAAGTTGGGTGTGCGACGCTGCTGGAAAGCCGTTGCCCCCTCGATGAAGTCACGCGATTTCAGCAGCACCGCCTGACCCTGCAATTCGCGGTCGAGCGCTGCGTCGAGTTCGGTGAGCGTAGCCGCGTTGATGGCTTCCTTTGTCTTGGCGAACGCCACCCCGGGCCCAGCCGCTAACGCCGACACCACTTTGTCCACTTCGTCGTCGAACTGGTCGGCCGGATAGACGGCGCTCACCAGTCCGGCGGCCAGCGCATCTGCGGCCGGCAATCGCTCCGCCAACAGCGCCATGCGCATCGCCCTGGTACGGCCGATTGCTGCTGCGACCAACGCCGACGCGCCACCGTCGGGCATCAGGCCCACCTTGGTGAAGGCAAGCATGAAAAACGCTGTGTCCGAAGCCAATACAAGGTCACAGGCCAGCGCCAGGGATACTCCGACACCGGCGGCGGGGCCGTGCACGACAGCGACCACCGGCCGCGGCAGCGCTGTGATCGCCCGCACCGCGCGGTTGGCCTCCGCGATGATTTCGGTGCCCGGACCGCCGCTGCCGGACACGTCGTCGGCGCTCATGCCGGCTCCGGAGCAGAAGCCGCGACCCGCTCCGCCGAGGCGCACCACTTTGACCCGCTGATCGGCGCCCGCCCATTCCATCGCGTCGGCGATCCCGGCCAGCACCGGCGTCGTCACCGAATTGAGGCTCTCCGGGCGATCGATGATCACCGACAACACGCCGTTGGTAAGCGTGACGGACAGGCCGGCGACGGGGGCCAGGGTGTCGATCCGGGACTCGATCGCGGTCATGGGGATCACCTTAAGTGACCGGGATGCCGGCCCTTTGCGGGCGGCTGCGAAGATGCGAGCGGGAATCTGTGGTGGCGACCCGCTGCGCCCGGCTCCGCCGCGCTGGCGATCGCCACGGGAGGAGGTCGCTAGATGGCGGGACCGCTAACAGGACTGCGCGTGGTGGAGCTGGCCGGTATCGGGCCGGGCCCGCACGCCTCGATGATCCTCGGCGACCTGGGCGCCGATGTTGTGCGGGTAGAGCGGCCCAGCGCCGCCAGCGGCCCGGTCCGCGACGCGATGCTGCGCAACCGGCGCTTCGTCACCGCCGACCTTAAGTCCGACGAGGGCCGCGAACTCGTGCTGCGGCTCATCGCCAAGGCCGACGTACTGATCGAGGGATACCGTCCGGGCGTCACCGAGCGGCTGGGCCTGGGCCCTGAGGACTGCGCACGCGTGAACGAGCGGTTGATCTATGCCCGCATGACCGGCTGGGGCCAGACCGGCCCGCGCAGCCAGCAAGCCGGCCATGACATCAACTACATCTCGCTCAACGGCGTGCTGCATTCGATCGGACGCAAAGGCGAGCGGCCGGTGCCGCCGCTCAACCTGGTCGGTGACTTCGGCGGTGGGTCGATGTTCCTGCTGGTCGGCATCTTCGCTGCGCTGTGGGAGCGGCAGACCTCCGGCAAGGGCCAGGTGGTGGACGCGGCGATGGTGGACGGGTCGTCGGTACTGATCCAGATGATGTGGGCGATGCGGGCCATGGGCATGTGGTCCGACGAGCGTGGCACCAACATGCTCGATGGCGGCGCGCCGTACTACGACACCTACGAATGCGCCGACGGCCGCTATGTCGCGATCGGCGCGATCGAGCCGCAGTTCTACGCGGCCATGCTGGCCGGGCTGAGGCTGGACCCCGCCGACCTGCCCGCGCAGGACGACCGCAGCCGCTGGCCGGAGCTGCGGGCCCGCATTGCCGAGGTGATCGGCTCGAAAGACCGCGACCACTGGGCCAAGGTGTTCGCCGACTCGGACGCGTGCGTGACTCCGGTGCTGGCGTTCGGCGAAGTCGAGACCGAGCCGCACGTCACCGCCCGTCGGACCTTTTACCCGACCGATGGCGGACTGCAGCCCGCGCCGGCGCCGCGGTTCTCGCGGACAGCGCCCGACCAACCCCGGCCGCCCGGCCCGCCGGGGTCTGACACCGAGGCGGTGCTCGCCGACTGGGTATAGTCGCCGACCGACCCTGAGGCCGGCCCGGTGGGCCGGATGGAAAGGAAAGACTCGAGTGGAGATCAAAGACGCCGTCGCACTCGTCACCGGTGGTGCATCTGGCCTGGGCTTGGCGACCACAAAGCGGTTCCTCGATGCCGGCGCCCAAGTGGTCGTCCTCGACATCAGAGGTGAAGAGGTTGTGCGCGAACTCGGCGATCGGGCACGTTTCGCGCCGGCTGACGTCACCGACGAAGCCGCCGTCACCACCGCCCTCGACCTGGCCGAGACGATGGGTCCGCTACGCATCGTCGTCAACTGCGCCGGCACCGGAAACGCGATTCGGGTGCTGGGCAAGGATGGCGTCTTCCCGCTGGATGCGTTCCGCAAGGTCGTCGACGTCAACCTGATCGGAACGTTCAACGTGCTTCGCCTGGGCGCCGAACGGATCGCCAAAACCGAGCTGGTGGGCGAGGAGCGCGGCGTCATCATCAACACCGCATCGGTGGCGGCGTTCGACGGCCAGATCGGCCAGGCCGCCTACTCGGCGTCCAAGGGCGGTGTGGTCGGCATGACGCTGCCGATCGCCCGCGACCTGGCCAGCAAGGCCATCCGGGTGGTCACCATCGCGCCCGGACTCTTCGACACCCCACTGTTGGCCGGTCTGCCGGAGCCGGCCAAGGAGTCGCTCGGTAAGCAGGTGCCGCACCCCAGCCGGTTGGGCAAGCCGGACGAATACGGGGCGCTGGCCGTGCACATCGTCGAAAACCCGATGCTCAACGGCGAAGTGATCCGCCTCGACGGCGCCATCCGGATGGCGCCGCGGTAACGAGCGCAGTTCACGCCAATACGGGCGGTTCGGGTAGCCACCAGCGTCGCCTACCCCGGCTTTGCTTCACGTTTAGTGCCCAGAAGCCGTCGCGAAGCGTAGCGTCCGGAAAGGTGATCGACGCTATCGAGCGGTGGCGCGCTAATCGCGTCATAGCGGCGATTTACGACGTCGGCATGAAGCACGACCGGGTTGCACGGATTGGTGCCCGAGCGCAGTGGGGTGCCGACATGCGCCTCATGCACGCCGAAATCGCGCGACTTGGGGACCTCCCGTCCGGAACGTCGGTCCTCGACATACCGTGCGGGGGTGGACTCGCGTTCCGAGGGCTGCGTGGCGGGCAGCCCGTGCGTTACGTCGCCGCCGATATATCTCGGTACATGCTGCAGCTGGCGCGCCGAGAGGCCGGTCGACAGGAGGTAGAAGACAGGATCGAGTTCGTCGAAGCGGACATGACCGCCCTCCAGTTCCCTGACGCAAGTTTCGATCTCTGCGTGACCTATAACGGGCTTCATTGCCTGGCGGACCCGCGTCGGGCATTGGCGGAGCTCACTCGTGTGCTCAGGCCAGGCGGGACCTTGCGGGGGACATCGTGCGTTACCGGTCGAGGTGTGCGCGCGGACGCGCTGATCGCGATGTACCGGCGCGCCGGGGTATTCGGGAACGCTCCCGGCGCAGGCCAGATCGAGACCTGGTTGACAGAGCTTGGTTTTGATGTCGTGACACTCAAGCGCAGTGGTGCAGTCGAGCTTTTCGAGGCGCGGTTACCGTTGCCCGGCTCGTGACCGACTCTGGTTCTGCGGTGGTCGCATACTTCACCCACGCGAACACACCCCGGCATACTGACGCAAGTCCAAGCGGGGTCAGGGATGGCTGATGGTCAAGCTAGGTGAGCATGCGGTTGTCCTTGGCGCGAGCATGGCCGGGTTGCTCGCCGCGCGGGTGGTGGCCGACTTCTACGAGACCGTCACCGTTGTCGAGCGGGATGTGCTGCCTGACCAACCCGGGCAGCGGCGCGGTGTGGCCCAGGCGCGCCACGCCCATGCCCTTCTGGCGCGCGGATCGCAGATCTTGGATGAACTGTTCCCCGGGCTGCTTGACGAACTGGTCGCCACCGGTGCTCCAGTCCTTGACGACGGTGATCTGTCGAAGGTCTTTCTTTCACCCGGGCACCTATTCACTCGCTCAGGCAGAGTGAAAGATCCACGTTCGCTTGCGACGTACTTCCCGAGCAGGCCGCTGTTGGACTTCTATGTCCGGCGTCGGCTACAGGCCCTCCCGAACGTGGCGCTTCTGGATGGCCACGACGTCGTCGACATCATCTCAACACCCGATCGAGAGCTTGTGACCGGAGCACGGTTGGTTAACCGCGACGGCGGCAAGGAACGAAACCTCTTCGCGGATCTGGTGATCGATGCGCTGGGCCGGGCTGCCCGCACACCGGCGTGGTTAGACCATCTTGGCTACGGCCGCCCGATCGAGGATCACGTCACCGTTCGTCTTGTCTACGCCAGCCAGCTGCTGCGCATGCGGCCCGGAACCTTGAAGGAAATGGCGATTATCATCGGCGCCACGTCAGGGCGGCCCACCGGGATGGCGTTGTTCGGCCACGAACGCAACACCTGGCAGTTCACCGTCGGCGGAATGGCTGGGTACGAACCACCACCCGACCGTGAGGGCATGATCAGTTTCGCCCAAGACTTCGCCCCGGAGTTTGTGATCGCAGCACTACGAGTGGCCGAACCCGTCGATGAGCCTGCGCGGTACACGGTGCCGTCCAACCAATGGCGACGCTACGACAAGATGAGCCGATTCCCGGCGGGTCTCTTAGTGATCGGCGACGCGATTTGTAGCTTCAACCCGATCTACGGGCAGGGCATGACGGTGGCGGCGCTCGATGCCCTGGTTCTACGGGATTCCCTGCGGCGTGGTCAGCGCGATCTGGCCCGGAGATTCTTCCGGGCCTCCGCCAAACCCATCGGGCAGGCCTGGCAGCTCGCCGTCGGCGCCGACCTCGCCGTACCCGAAGTTGAGGGCACCCGCACACTGCCAATGCGCATTGCCAATCGGTATGTGGACCGACTACTCACCGCCGCAGAATCGGATAGCCATGTGGCGGAACGCTTCTTGCGGGTCAGCTGGCTCATCGATCCGTCAACCCGCTTATTCCACCCCTCGTTGCTGTTCCGCGCGGCGACCGTCAACCTGCGCCGCCGGCAAGTCGATCGCACGCCCTTAGTAAGCGAAGCGGCTCGGTGACCAACAGGTCGGGATCGATGACGGTTGCCGCTCCGCCATCAATCACCTGTGACGTGGCCTCGATCGAGGATGCGCCGTGTTCCTCGGGGGAGCAGTTCTCGAGCGCAGTTCCGGCGCAGCTTGCCCGACAGTGTCTTCGGCAAAGTTCCGGCGGGGAACAACCGTACCTCGCGCGGGGCGTGACCAACTTGCCGGTTCACCCTGGCGGTGATGTCGCGGCTGATCCGCAGGCGCACATCCTCCTCGTCCGCGTTATGTACTTCGGCGAGCACCGCGAAGCCCTCTCGCTCGGCGTCGACACGCAGCGCGATCACGCAGCCCTTGCGAACACCGTCCACGGTCTCAGCGGCACGCTCGATATCGTGCGGATACAGATTCGTCCCGGCAAGCACGATGAGATCCTTTGTGCGGCCGCACACGTAAATTCGCCCCTCCTCGTCGAGATAACCCAGGTCGCCGGTGTCGAACCAGCCGTCCTGGCGGGCGAGTGGAAAGCAGCCGTCCGGCGTGAGATAACCGCTGGCCACCGCAGGACCGCGAAGTTCGATGGCGCCGATCTCCCTGGGTCCCTGCGCCTTTCCGTCCCGGGCGATGCGCACGTCCATGCCCGTGACCGGGGATCCCAGGCACACGACGTGCTGCGCGTTCTCGGAGTCATCCGGAACCGGCTGCGCGCGGTGTGCCTGCGTGACGGCCTGCCGGGAGACCGAGTCGACGATCGCCTGGTCTTGTGGTGCCGCCGCTGACACCACCAGGGTGGCCTCGGCGAGCCCATACGCGGGCCTCGGTGCGCTGGGTCTCAGGCCAAAGCGGGCGCCGACGGCGGCGAAGTTCGCCAGATCGCGGTGATTGATGGGTTCGGCCCCATTCGCCGCGAACCGCAGCGACGAGAGGTCAATATCGGTGGGGTCGGCTTTTTGCAGGACACGCGTCAGCAGGGAGTAAGCGAAGTTGGGGCCCGCGGTGATGGTCACGCGATGTCTGCTGATCAATTCGGCCCATATGAGTGGTCGCCGCAGGAACTGCTCCGTTGCGACGACGACGGCTTCCGCACCAAGCTGCATGGGGAACTGCAGGAAGGCGATCATGCCCATGTCGTGTGAGAGCGGAAGCCAGCTGGCCATGACGTCCTTCTCGGCGTCCATGTCAAACACATCGCGCAGTGCGACGCTGTTAGCGGCGATGTTGGCGTGACTGATTTCGACGGCCTTGGGCACGCCCGTTGACCCGGACGTCAGCTGGCGCATCGCGATGTCCGCCTCCTCGGCCTCGTCCGCGTCGACGGGCTCGATCGGCTCGGCGCCGCGCAAGGACTCGATCGTGCAGACGGCCAGGTTGTGGGCCAGCAATTGATCCTTCGCCATCAGAAAGGGCTCGCCGAGGACGACCAGGTCCGCATGGACCATCAGGATCGCCCGCACGGTGTCGGCTAGCCAGACCGCCAGGTCGGTGCGTGGTGTCGGTTGCTGAAGCATCGTCAGGGCGGCGCGACGCAGCCAGATCGCTTGCGCGAGCGGTGCGACGTCCGCCGCGTCGGTGGCCAGCACCGCGACGGAGCTGTGGCGCCCAATTCCTTTGGCGGTCAAGCTGCGGGCCATTCGCTTCGCCTGGTCGTGAATTTCGCTCCAACTCAACCGTATGGGATCGGCGACGGTGCCGACGGTCAAGCCGTGCGGTGACGATGCCGCAGACGCGAGCATGTCGCGGGTCAAGATGCTCATCGGATCGGCTCCCTTTTCTGTGCCACGTCCTCGACAATGCGGGCCACCGCTGTTACCAACTCCGGGTCCGGCTGACGCAACAGAAAGTGATCGCCGGCGAAGAGTCGGACCGGTTGCGGCTGCACGGAATAGCTCCACCAGGCGGCCAACGTGTCCGGCGGAGCCAGCGGGTCGTCGTTGCTTCCGAAGATGTGCAACGGACATGGCAACGGTGGCCCACTCGCAGGCCGGTAGGACTGGCACATCCGCAGATCATCGCGCACAGTCGGCAGCAGCAGTGCGAGCCATTCGGGATGAGACACGATCTCGGCGGGCAGACCGCCGTGGTGCGCGAGCACCGCGGCGAGCTCGCGATCGTCGACCAGATACACATCGCGCAGGGGTCCGGGCAGGTGTGGGGGGCGGCAGGATGCGACGATTACCGCCTCCGGTGCGCGCAATCCGCGCGAAACACGTTGTTGAGCAAGAAAATACGCCAGCAAAGCACCCATACTGTGGCCCAGCAGAACGTGGGGTCGGCTCAACAAGCCGTCAAGTTCGTCGGCGAGGGCCGACACGCAGGCGTCAGCATCGACGTAGCGCGGCTCGTCGCGGCGCGAGTCCCGTCCGGGCAAGCTCACCGCCGTCGGCACCACCTCTGCACCCTGTGCCGCCAGCGCCCGGCGCAACCGATGAAACGACGCCGCCCCGCCGCCGGCGTGGTGAAAGCACACCAACTCGACGGGTGTCATCCGGTCACTCCGGACCTATGGAACCACTGCACCATGAAGTCGACGAGGTCGCCGACGCTTCGAATCTTCGGCAGCACCGCGGTGACGTTGATGTGCTCGAGTTGGGGATATTCCGCCTTCAGCCGATCGAGGAGGCGAAGTTGCAGCAGCGAGTCGTAACCCAGGTCCTCAGCGAGCAGGCTGGACCGGCGAAGCTCGGCGACCGAATAGCCGCCCACATCGGCGATCACCGCCAGTACCGCCTCCTCACTGGCGGCCGGCACCCGAGCCGGCTGTTCTCGCTCGCCGACGGGCGTAACTACCGCGGGCCGGGCCGGTGCCACGGCGGCGACCCCGCCGTCGAACCAAAACCGACTGGAAGCGTCGAAGACGTACGGCGGAATCCGTTGCAGCGGACCGGCGGGGCTGCCATATAACGGCGTCAGGTCGGGCGAGTACCCGTCGCGCAGCATTGTCGCAGCTACGGCCAGCAGCTCCATTCCGTCTGAATCCGGTCCGCCGCACAATGGCAGCGATCGGGACTGCGGCTGTAGTCCACACTGGGCGGCCATGGCGAGCAGCGTGGATCGCGGACCGGCCTCGGCGACGTAGTCGGCACTTACCGCACTTCTGGCGGCCTGGACTGCGTCGAAAAACCTTACCGGCGAACAGATCTGATGGACCCAGTAGTCGCCGCCCATCTCGTGGCCCTCGACCTGTCTGCCAAGCACCGTTGAGAAGAGCGGGAACTCCGCGGGGCGCGGCGTGAGCCCGGACAGCTCGCGCCGAAATTCCGTCACGACAGGCTCCATCAGCGGCGAATGAAAGGCATGGGACACCCTGAGGTTCACCGCTCTTCCACCCTGTTCGCGAACCGCGGCGTGGGCCCGCGACACCGCCTCTGCGGCACCTGAGATAGCCACCGAGCGTGGCCCGTTGACGGCCGCAATAGCGCACCCGGGCTCGTCGGCAACTAGTGCCTCCGCCTGCTCGACGCCGAGGTCGGCCGCGATCATCGCGCCACCAGGGGGCAGGCAGCCCATCAGACGTCCTCTCACCGCGACGAGCCTTGCCGCATCATCGAGTGACAGCACGCCGGCCAAGCAGGCCGCCGCGAGCTCGCCGACGCTGTGGCCGATGCCGAAGGCTGGACGAATCCCGCTTTGCAGCAATGTCTTTCCCAGCGCGTAGGAGACCGCGAATAATGCGGGCTGCGCAAGGCCGGTGTGATGGAGTCCGGGATCGTCGCCGAACATCACCGCGAGAAGGTCCGACGGTAGGTGTGGGTCGAGGGCGGCCGTCGCGGCTTCCAGATGTTCCCGGTAGATGGGGTTGGCGTCGTAGAGCGGCCGCGTCATGCGCGGGTACTGGGTGCCCTGCCCGGAGCACAAGAGCCCGACCCGGGCCGGGACCTTATGCATCGGGGCAGACGACGCCAACTCGGCACGCGTACCGGCGAGATACGCGCGCAGCCCATCGACCAGTGTGGCGCGGTTGCCTTCCAGCGCAAAGCGATGCCGGTTCGATCGCTTGACGACATTCGTCGAGCGGCACCAAGAGGCGAGCCGCTGATCTTCGAGGGTGTGCAGCGCGGCGGCGATCGAATCGACGTTGCGCCGCAGCGCCTGCTCAGAAGACGCCGATAGCGTCAGGACACCGGTCGCACCCGGATGGGGTGCCGCTGCGGGCGGCGCCGACTCCAGCACCGCATGCGCGTTGCTGCCGCCCAGTCCGAATGAGCTCACCGCACCCAGTGCGCCGTTCACCGGCAATTCCTGCGGACCGTCGGCCAGGCGCAACCCATTCGCGTCCAGGCGCAATCTCGGATTGGCTTTGTCGCCGAACACCGTCGGCGGCAGTATGCGATGCTGCAGCGCCAGGCACGTCTTGATGAACGCCGCTATCCCCGCGCTGCCCTCGGTATGCCCGATATTTCCCTTGACCGAACCAAGCAGACATGGTTCGCCGCCGCGCGTTTTGTGGATATCGCCCAGCGCGTTGGCCTCAATCATGTCGCCGAGAACCGTGCCGGTGCCGTGTGCTTCGACGAAGTCGATCTGCCCGGCCTCCAGTTCTGCGAGTTCTAGTGCGCGGCGCATCAGCTTTACCTGGGCTCCACGGTTCGGGGCGGTGATCCCATTGCTGCGGCCATCGTGGTTGGCGACCGAACTTTTCACGACGGCGTAGATCGGCTGGCCGTCGGCAACGGCGTCGTCCAACCGGCGCAGCACTACCGCGGCCACGCCCTCACCGCGGCCGATGCCGTCGGCGGACTGCCCGAACGGTTTGCAGCGACCATCCGGCGCGGAGAGGCCAGCTTGGGTGTAAAAGATTGAAAGCGCTGGTGTCAACAGCAGATTCGCGCCGGCGGCGATGACAGTGTCGGTTTCCCCCGAACGCAGCGCGGCACAGCCTTGGTGCACGGCCATCAATGATGACGAACAGGCGGAATCGATGACCATGCTGGGCCCGGTGAGGTTCAGGTGGTATGAGATGCGGTTGGCCGTCATGAAGTAGCCGCTGCCCGCACCACGAAATGCGGTGAGCCCGGCGAAGTCCAGAATCTGGAGGAAGCTCCACTCGCTGGACATCATTCCGACGAAGACTGCGGTTGGCGTGCCGGCCAGCGACCGGGGATCGATGCCGGCATCCTCGAGTGCGCGCCACGACGCCTGTAGCAGCAGTCGCTGCTGCGGATCGAGCGCCGCCGCCTCGATGGGCGCGACGCCGAAGAAGTCGTTGTCGAATGCGTCTACGTCGTCGATGAAATGGGCACGTCGGGTGTTCATCGATCCGGCGACACCGTCAGGGTGATAGTAGGTGTCGATGCCCCAACGCTGCGAGGGCACTTCGGTGTCGGTGACGACGCCGCCCATGAGCAGTCGCCAGAACGCGTCCTTGTCGGGCGCGCCCGGGAAGCGGCAGTCGATGCCGACCACTGCGATCGGCGTCATGGCGCGGCTCGCTCGGTGAGCAGATACGCCGCGATGGCATCGATGGTCGGGTAGTCCCAGACGGTGGTGGTTTCGACGTCGAAACCCTTCTCGCACTGCAGGTCCGCGCATAGCGCCATGGCGGAGACCGAGTCGATCCCACAATCGGCCAGCGGGGTGTCAATGCCGATCGCGTCAGGCGCAACGTTGACGTATCCGGCGACCTTGACGGTCAGCCAGTCGACAAGTTCCTGATACTCTGAAGCGTCAGCGGTCATGACGCTCTCATGTCCGGATTGTGTCTCGGCGATCACCGATCGCCGGCTGGGGGACAGCTCCTCCGCCGAATGAGATCCGGCCCCGCACGAAACCAGCGACCAGCGCCTCGAACCGCGCGCCGCCGGCGAGTGCCGCGCATCCGATCAAAGGAAGACCGACCATGATGCCGATGGCCAAGCCGAGGACGAACATCGCCAAACTCGCGCCCTCCACCACCGCACCACATCGCCGAGCCGACCTCACTGTTGCGCCCCATCTCCGAAAAACCACCCCGGAGAGAAGATCCGCCGCAGCCAGGGTGGGCACGATGGGCGCCGCCTCTTCGGGGCACCGCCTCGACTCGGCGATGCATCGCCCTACATCGGCGATCCGAGCCATTTCCGCGTCGCCGATCCCGGCCCGCCCGAACCACAGGAAGGGTTCGCGATTCCCCGTCAGCAACCAGCGCAGGGTGGTCACAAATGTCGTCGCCTGCGGCCGTGTGTCGGTCGCGGCGATGACCTCGACGCGTCTTGCACCCGCGGATCGCAGCAGCGCGGACACTTCGATCGCCGCCGAGTACCACATGTTGCGGCAGGCGATCAGCGAGACCACCGACCGGTTGCGGACTGCCTCAGGATGCGCTTTCAGCAGTGACCGGACGGGAAGCGAGGGCGCTAAATACCACACCTGGTAGGCCAGGATCACCAATTCCTCTGGGTCGCTGGAGAAGCCGCCCGCCGGCTCGATGAGCTCCACGACCGCCTCCGGGTCCACCGCCGAAGGGAACACCCCGAAGAATCGCCGGATCGGCCACGGGAAAGGGAACGCGACGCGCGGCTGTACCTGCACCCGCCGGATGTCCCACCCGCGGGAGACGAGAGGAGCGGTCAATGCATCGGCGACCTCCCGCAGCTGCCCCGTCTGCGAATAGAGGTACACCACCGCGCGAGGCTGCGGCCGCCCGTCCGATACGACCTCGGATGCCGTAGTCATGGCTTGACGTCCGAGACCGCAGCCGCCGACACCGCGGTCAGATGCATGAACGAGACCACGAACCGGCCTGACTCCGGGACCATGCACAACAGCGTGTCGCCATCCTTGATCAGGCCCTCCGTCACCATCTCGTCGAGAATGACGAAAATGGCTGCGCTCCCGACATTTCCGACTCTCGTCAGGTTGCTGTACCACGCTTCGGTACCGCCCGCGGCGACACCGCGCCGACGGAACTCGCCCAACATCATCGCCTTCATCCGTTCGCTCGAGTAATGCGCGGGAAACCAGGTCACCGTCTCAGGGTCGAACTTGCCCATGGCGAGCAGACGTTCGTACTCGTCGATCCCGACGCGCACCAAGTGCGGCAGCAGGGAGAGCTTCTGCCGCAGAACGAACGCACCATCGGCAGCGGCTGCTGAGACGCTCGGGTAGTCACCCCAGGTCGTCGCGCACGTGTTGCTGTTACTGCCGAAAAACATGCAGGCCTTTTCGGTGTTCGCATACGACGTCAGCGAAATCCAGTCGATGCGAAGACTGATCCCCGATGTCGCTGGCGCGCTCTCGACCACCACGGCCCCGGCGCCATCGGAGAGCATGTAGCGCAAAAACGCGGTTTCCATCGGTAGCGACCCGTCGTCAGCGATCGCCTCCAGACCCTCGTAGCGGGTGCTCTTGAATCCCCGTGATGCCAACTCGCTGGCCACGCAGATCGCATTGCGCTTCTCGCCGATCGCTACTTGCAGATATGCGTTCTTCAACGCCATCATCCCGCAACTGCAGATACCGTGGGCAGTCGCAATCTCGAGCGGCCCATACCCCAACTCGCCGTGCACCATGCTGGCATGCCCGGGACCCAGCACGTCGGGCATCGTCGTAGCAGCACAAAGCATTTCGACTTCGTCGGGGCCGAGTCCCGCGCGCTCGGCGGCATTGCGCACGGCGGCGGCCGCCATCGCCGTATTCGACACGACGGTTCGCTGACTCTTGTCGATCGCGTAGTGGCGCGTCTTGATGCCGCAGTTGGCGAGGACGAGATCTTTGAGATCGGCCGACGCGTTACCCGCCTTTCCGATGTAGTCTTCGATCTCGTCGTTTGTCACCGGGTAGCCCGGGAGAAAACTGCCGGTGGCTGTGATGTATGCACTCATAGTGGTGGCTCCGATGATGCAGTTCCTAAAGAGACTTTGTGTGCGCCGTCAGGCCACTTCGGTTCTCTTTAGTTCGATGAGACCCTTGAAGTCGGAGAGTGTGCGCACCCCCGCTATGCGCTCGTCGTTGAGCGAAACGCCGTACTTGTTCTCAATGATCTCGGCGAGGGCGAGTAGCCCCAGTGAATCGACTCCCAGATCGTCCAATGTGGATTCACTCGTGATGTCCTCGGATTCGACGCCGTAGTGCGCGCGCAGGTACGCGACGATGTCGTTTTCGATCGACATGACAGTCTTCCTTCCGCTTGACCATTGTGCGGCCGTGTCATGTGCCACGGCAAACCGTCGCTGAGCTACTCAGTCCTATTACGAGTCGCGGCCTGTGGGCGCGCTGGCGCGAGTAGCCGCTGAGGGTCGTCGAAGCCCGGAAACCTGGCAAGCGATCCGGTGATCTCAGGCCGGCTGTAGTGAGTCGGTGGCAATCCACCCTGCACCCGCTGACACTCACTGCGTCCACACTGCTGGCACGAGCGGCGGTGCGGGTTGGTTCAATCGAAGCCCACGCTGGCCGTTATCGACCAGCTACTGGTAGAGCCGGCACGGTCGTAATCTCGCGGCCCAATGACCAACACTCATCAGGCGCGTAACGAGACGAGCGTGGTTTGCGAGGAAGTCAGGAATGCAGCAACGACACAAGCGAGGGTGAACTCATCTGATTGGGCGCTTTCTCACTGCCCGCCCATATGTGCGGGTCAGCTCGCAGTGGGCAGCGGGTGCCAGTCGTCGAGCTGCTCAGAGGTTTCGCCCTCTACCAACATGTCGCCGTGGTAGAGAGCCTCAAAGTCGGCTTTGATGACGTCGGCACTTGAGTCGTCGATCCACATGGCCATGAGCGTATGGGTAACCATTAAGGAATCATTGAGTCACAGTTCGGAAAATTGTGGCAATATTACCGTCGGGTAGGGTCCGGCCGGCCGGAGCGGTGAACCATCTGTGGCGCCACCTTCGTATCTATGGACAAGGGTGCTGAGGGCGTCGTGGACACTTATGACTTATCGCTGATAAGTTACCGCCGATAGTGATGGTGGTCCGCCCCGAACGACGTCGACAGGCAGGGAAGCGCGACCATGTCGGCGGTGGAAGGACGCGAACATGCTGCAGGGAATCGCTCGACTTGCCATCGCCGCACCTCGGCGAATCATCGCGGTGGCGGTCCTGGTCCTGGCGGGTGCTGCCGTCTTCGGTATTCCGGTTGCCAAGAGCCTGTCTCCAGGTGGGTTCCAAGATCCCACCTCGGAATCCGCCCATGCGATCCAGCTTCTGGCAGCTAAGTTCAGCCAAACTGAGCAGCAGCTGCTCGTCGTCGTGACCTCGGCCGCGGGCGCCCGCAGCGACCAAGCCCGCCATGTCGGCACCGACATCGCTGAGGAACTGAAACGGTCACCGCTGGTCTTCAATGTGTCCTCGGCGTGGACTTCGCCGCCGCAGGCCGCTGCCGACCTGGTCAGCAAGGACGGCAAATCTGGACTGATCGTGGCAAACCTCAAAGGCGGCGAAAACAACGCCCAGAAATACGCCACCACGCTGACCGGCCAAGTGATGCACGACCGGGACGGCGTGACCGTACGTGCCGGCGGTGTGGCGATGGTCTACTCCCAGATCAACCGGCAGAACGAACGCGACCTGCTGCTCATGGAATCCATCGCGATTCCGTTGAGTTTCGTCGTCTTGGTCTGGGTTTTCGGTGGGTTGTTGGCGGCGGCGTTGCCGTTGATCCTGGGCGGATTCGCGATTGTCGGCTCGATGTCGGTGCTGCGGCTGATCGCCTTCACCACCGATGTGTCGACATACTCGCTCAACCTCAGTACCGCGCTGGGCTTGGCCTTAGCGATCGACTACACCCTGCTGATCATCAGCCGCTACCGCGACGAGCTTGCCGAGGGCACCCCGCGAGACGAGGCACTGGTCCGCACGATGGCGACAGCCGGCCGCACGGTGCTGTTCTCCGCAACCACCGTGGCTTTGTCGATGGCGGCAATGGTGCTGTTCCCGATGTACTTCTTGAAGTCATTCGCCTACGCCGGTGTGGCCACCGTGGCATTCGTCGCCACGGCGGCGGTCCTGGTGACCCCGGCCGCCATGGTGCTGCTGGGGCCGCGGCTCGACGCGCTGGACGTGCGCCGGCTGGCGCGCCGGGTACTCCATCGTCCCGATCCGGTCCACAAGCCTGTGGAGCAGCTGTTCTGGTACCGATCCACCAAGTTCGTGATGAGCCGCGCCGTGCCAATCGGTTTGGCAGTTGTCGCGCTGCTGGTGTTGCTCGGGGTTCCCTTCCTCGGCGTGAAATTTGGTTTTCCAGATGAACGTGTGCTGCCGCCTTCGGCTTCGGCGCACCAGGTCGGGGATCAGTTACGCAACAATTTCGCCGACGATTTCGGAAGGAGAGTCTCCGTCGTCATCCCCGACGCTCGTGGCCTCAACCCAGCCGAACTTGAGCGCTACGCCGCCGATCTGTCGCGGGTGCCCGACGTGTCTGCGGTCGCCGCCCCGACTGGCACATTCGTGGCAGGAAACCGCGCCGGACCGCCGGCCGCCCCCACCGGGCTCGACGGCGGCAGTGCATTCCTGACCGTCGCCAGCACCGCACCGCTGTTTTCGCAAGCCTCGGCCACCCAGCTTGACCGACTGCACGCCGTCACCAAACCGGCGGGTCGATCCGTCGAGATGGCAGGCCTGGCGCAGATCAACCACGACAGCGTCAGGGCGATCGTGTCGCGAGTGCCGCTGGTACTCGGGGTGATCGCTGTCATTACCTTTCTGCTGTTGTTCCTGCTTACCGGCAGCGTGGTGCTACCGGTGAAGGCGTTGGTATGCAACGTGCTTTCGCTGACGGCCGCGTTCGGCGCACTGGTGTGGATCTTCCAAGACGGCCATCTCGACGCACTGGGAACGACTTCGAGCGGCACGCTGGAGGCCACCATGCCGGTGTTGTTGTTCTGCATCGCTTTCGGGTTGTCCATGGATTACGAGGTGTTTCTGATTTCACGGATCCGTGAGTACTGGCTGGAATCGGGTGCCGCTCGGCCGGCCAGACTGACCCCGGGTGCGGCCCGTGCCGCGAACGACGAGAGTGTGGCGCTCGGCGTGGCCCGCACCGGCCGGGTGATCACCGCCGCTGCGCTCGTGATGTCGATATCGTTCGCCGCGCTGATCCCCGCTCAAGTGTCGTTCATGCGGATGTTTGGTGTCGGCCTCACACTTGCTGTGCTGGCGGATGCCACCCTGGTGCGGATGGTGCTGGTTCCGGCGTTCATGCACGTCCTTGGACGGTGGAATTGGTGGGCGCCCAAGCCGCTGGCATGGCTGCACGAGCGGTTCGGGCTCAGCGAGTCCGGCGCTGCTCAGGAGTTGACACCGCTCGCTGCGGCATCGGGACGGCATCGCCGGTCGGACGTGCGGCTGGGGGACACGAGCGGGAATGGACAACGGACCCCTGCATCGGTGAGGGACAGTAGTTGAGGTGCCGATGAAAACTTTGCGACGATCGCGCGCACCGCGTGGCTCTGGTGATCGGCTACGTGACGAAATCCTCGATGCTGCAACCGAGTTGCTGTTAGAAACCGGACACGCCAAGGCGGTCTCGATCCGGTCGGTCGCGCAACGCGTGGGCGTCACGCCGCCCTCCATCTACCTGCATTTCCAGGACAAAGATGCGCTGCTGGACGCGGTGTGTGCCCGCTACTTCGCCAAATTGGATCAGGAAATGCAGCGGGTCGCGTCCGGGCAACAGTCCGCCGTGGAAGTGTTGCGCGCACAAGGACTGGCCTATGTGCGGTTCGCCATCGCGACACCTGAGTTGTATCGGATCGCCACCATGGGTGAGTGGCGGTCCGGCAGCGACGTCGACGCGACGCTGGACAGCTCGGCGTTCAAGCACATGCGTGAGACCGTCCAGACGCTGATGGATGAAAAGATCTACCCGCCCGGTGATCCGACGACCGTGGCGCTGCAGCTGTGGAGCGCCGCCCATGGGGTGGCCGCCTTGCTGATCGCCAAGCCGCACCTGCCGTTCGGCGATGCGGAGGCGTTCGCTGACCGGGTGTTGGGCGCAGTGTTCTGGGGGCATTTGGTGGCGGGGCTAGTCGGTCTGGACGCCGAACCGCAGGAACTGCTCAACCGGCTGATGGCACGTGAACACCGAGAGGGCTCCCCGGCATGACAGCGACAACCACCACGGTCCACCACCCGTTTTTCGCCCGCGTCTGGCCCACCATCGCCGCGCACGAGACCGACACGCTGCGGGCGCTTCGTCGGGAAAACCTGGCCGGTTTGTCGGGGCGGGTGCTCGAAGTCGGCGCGGGCACCGGGACGAACTTCGCTCTCTATCCAGAGGCCGTCGAACACGTCGTCGCAATCGAGCCCGAGCCGCGGCTGGCCGCCCGTGCACGTCAGGCGGGGGCCGACGCCTCGGTTCGGGTGGACGTCAGATGCGAGACCGTCGAGCACTTTACTGCCGAAGAACCGTTCGACGCGGTGGTGTGCTCACTGGTGCTGTGTTCGGTGGAGGACCCGGATATGGTTCTGCGGCAGCTGCATTCGTGGCTGCGGCCGGGCGGGCAGTTGCGGTATCTCGAGCATGTGGCCAGCGGCGGTGTCCGCGGCCGGTTCCAGCGATTGGCCGACGCGACGTTTCACCCACGATTGATGGGGAACTGCCACAGCCACCGCCACACCGAGCAGTCGATCGCCGAGGCCGGGTTCGATGTCGACCACATTCGGACCGAGCGGCCGTTGCCTGTGTGGGTGCCGCTGCCGGTGGCGGAGTTCGCGCTCGGCCGCGCCCACCGCCCGGCCTAGGCCGTCGCTTGTTATGCGCCGCTGCGTTGCTGCGTCGAGACTGCGCTCACTGCGTCGAGACTGCGCTCACAGCGCATGACCATGTTCGGCACAAGCTATACGCGCAGAGTCGATGCCACTAACGCAGACTCGACCGGCGAGACTCCAGCGCATCGCGTACCCGGCGGACGATGTCCGCCGGACGATCGCCGGCGAGCACTCGGATGACGATCCAGCCCAGCCGTTCCAGCTCTTCGCTTCGTCGAACATCCCGGGCGTATTGCCAGCGGTCGAGCCGATGGTGTTCGCCGTCGTACTCGACCGCGACCATGACGTCCTCCCATCCCATATCCAGGTAGTACGTTTGACGGCCGTCGGCGCTCACCACCGGAATCTGGGTACGTGGCCGTGGCAGGCCAGCGCGAATCAGCAAGAGACGCAACCACGTTTCTTTGGGCGACTGCGCACCCGCATCGACCAATTCGAGCACGGTTTCCAGCTGCCTGAGCCCCCGCGCGCCGCGATGCCGCCCGGCAAGGTCGGCGACGTGGCTCAGGTCGATGCCGGTGGCCGCCACGAGGGCGTCCATGTGTGCAACCGCGGCACCGACCGATCCACGGCGACCGATATCGAATGCGGTGCGCTCAGCCGTGGTGACCGGCAAGCTCGCGACTAGCTGGGATTCGTCGCAATGTAGACGTACGGCGTAGGTTCGCACGCCGCGCGGTGGCCGTGCGTTGGACCAGATCAACTCAACCGGCGAGCTGTCGTCTACCCATTTCGAGCCGTGCCAAGCAGCTGCCGTCAGCCCGGCAATCACGCCCTGTCGATGCGACCACAGCCACGCCGCTACTGTCCGCTGCTGCAACGTCATCTGTTGGTCGCGCCGGACGTAGACGTCGGGAAACACCGCCCGGAACCGGGACCGCAGTTGGTGCCAGCGCAATGCTCCGCAGGCGATCGCCTCGCTACCGATGAACGGCTCAGATGTTGTCATGGCGGTAGGTTCACCGGTTGCACCGACGCTAGCGTCACCGATACTGCGGTGACAGCGTGCTGTTGTGGATGAACCGCGATGTGTGCGCAGCGTCGGCGCGGTGGGCGCAGAGTGGGTTTACTTCAACAGGGCGGGCAGCCGCTGCAGCAACCCCGGCAACGCCTGGCTTGCGGTCTCGCGCAGGGAGATCGTCGCGCTGCGGGACAGCGGTGTCGGCTCGGGGTTGACCTCGACGACCGTCGCGCCGCGCGCTAACGCCAGCTCGGGCAGACCCGCGGCCGGATAGACGATCGCCGACGTACCCACCACGACCAGCACGTCGGCAGCCTGGGTGGCCTCGACGGCCCGCTGCCACGGCTCTTCAGGTAGTTGCTCGCCGAACCACACGACGTCCGGCCGGATCAGACCGCCGCAACCACAGCTCGGCGGTTCCAGTTCCAGAACAGGCTCCGACATTTCCGGCAGCGTGCCGGTATAGGGCAAAGCGCAAGCAGCGCAACGGAATTCGAAGATGCTGCCGTGTACGTGGTGAACGGGGTCGCTGCCGGCGCGCTCGTGCAGATTGTCGACATTCTGGGTGACGACGGTGACCTCGGCGTGGTCCTGCCAGGCGGCGATTGCGCGGTGCCCGTCGTTGGGTTCGACGCAGCTGGCCAGGTAATGCCGCCACAAGTACCAGCCCCAGACCCGTTCCGGGTTTTGCAGCCAACCGTCGATGCTGGCCAATTCGTAGGGGTCGAAGCGAGCCCACAGCCCGTTCTTGTCGTCGCGAAACGTCGGCACGCCGCTCTCCGCCGAGATTCCCGCGCCACTCAGCACTGTGATCCGCACCCTCCCAACATAGTCGCTGCGAGATACTGAGCAGGTGGAGCTGGGGGAAGCACTACGACTCGACGCGCGGGCGGGCAGGCCGCTATTCGACCAGCTCAGGACTCAGCTCATCGACGAAATCCGGACCGGCAGGTTGGCGCCGGGCACCAGGTTGCCGACCGTGCGCGAGCTGGCCGGCGAGCTGCACCTTGCGGTGAACACCGTGGCCCGCGCCTACCGTGAGCTGGAGACAGCCGGCATCGTCGAAACCCGTGGCCGATTCGGCACTTTCGTCGCCCGGGCTGACCCAGCCGACGCCGCGATGGCCGCCGCGGCCCGGACCTACCTCGATACCGCGCGCGGACTGGGCCTCGGCAAGCACGACGCGATGCGTTATCTCGATTCCGCACCGGACGACTGACACTACTTGTCCGCTGCCTGCAGCACCTTCGCCAGTGTGCGCAGGTTGCGGGTCGTCGTCGCCGACTTGTAGCGCGGCTTGCCCATCGTTTTGCCGATCGTGCTGTCCAGGGTGGCGCCTTTGGGCACCTGCCAGTAGATGACCCCGTCACCGCGGCTGATCTTCTCGCCGGGGGTGGCTTTCAGCACGCCGAGTTCGTCGAGCACCTCGGTATCGCTGACGAACGTGACGTAGGACTGGTATCCCTCGGCCTCGCGTTCGAACGGATACCCATCGTCGATGGCGCGCACCCTCTCGACGTCGTAGACCAGCACCCAGGCGTCATAGCCGAACTTTTCGCGCAATGCGGCTTCTGCCTTCTTGCGCACTGTGTTGACGGCCGAATCGGAATCCAGCAGCACGTTGCCGCTGGCCAAGATGGTGTGCACGTTGCCGAAACCGGCGTCGGTCAAGGCGCTCGCCACGTCGGCCATCTTCAGGCTGACGCCGCCGACGTTGACTCCGCGCAGAAACACCGCATAGCGCGTCATGCGAACTCCAGCAGCGTGACGCTCGAACTGCTGCGCCGCAGCGGACCGATGCGATCCACCGGCCGCCACGCGCTCAGCTTGGACATTCCGTGGCCGGGTCGCAGCGGGACATCGCGGGCAGTGCGCACGCCCGGGATTTGACGGCCCAGGGCGATACTTTCGTCGGCTGTCTGCCCGAACGGCATGGGCGGTAACGCATAGCGATCAGATAGGTGCCAGCCCTGCAGCGTTCGTCGACTGGCCCAATGCGGTATCGAGTCGAAAATCATCTGGCCGCCGGGAAATCGGGCCGCGCAGTCAGCGATCAGGGCACGCCCCTCGCCGGGCTGCAGGTACATCAGCAGGCCCTCGGCGGTGATGAGGACGCCGTGCCCGATTTGGACGCGGTCCATCCAGCTGCGGTCCAGCGCCGACTGGGGGAGTTCGACGACGCGTTCGTCGCGGGGAAGGAGCTGCCGGCGCAGCGCCATTACCGGCGCCAGGTCGACCGAATACCACGTCACGTCATCGACCAGGCCGGCTCGATCCAGACGCCAGAAACTGGTTTGCAAGCCCTCGGCAAGCGCCACGACCGATGCTTTCGGGTGGGTGCGCAGGTAGTGCGCGGTGGCACAGTCGAAGGTCAACGCCCGCCGCGGGTGATACTGGTGCGGCTTGCCGAACTTGTCGTAGTCATAGTCGATCGCATCGAAAAGTCTGATGGCCCAAGGGTCGTCGAGCACACCGTTCGGGCGCTTGGCCTCGATGGCGCGATTGCGCAGTGTCCACAGTGGGGTGGTCGAGACGCCCAGCAGCGAATTGCCGTCGACCCTCGTCATAGCGCGATGGTAGCGGCGCCGCTGGCGAATCGGGCGTGGTCACCGACACCGGCGACGGTAGGCTTCCGGCATGGGACGCCGAGTGTTCGACGACAAGCTGCTTGCCGTGATCAGTGGAAACTCCATCGGCGTACTGGCCACGATCAAGCGCGACGGGCGCCCCCAGCTGTCGAATGTGCAGTATTACTTCGACCCGCGCAGTCTGGTCATCCAGGTATCGATCACCGAGCCGCGGGCCAAGACCCGCAACCTTCGCCGTGACCCGCGGGCCTCGATCCTCGTCAACGCCGACGACGGATGGTCGTACGCCGTCGCCGAGGGCACCGCCGAATTGACACCGCCAGCAGCCGCGCGCGATGACGACACCGTCGAGGCGCTGATCACGTTGTATCGCAACATCGCCGGTGAGCATCCGGACTGGGACGAGTACCGCGAGGCGATGGTCACCGACCGCCGCGTGGTTTTGACGCTGCCCATCACCCACGTATACGGCTTGCCGCCCGGCATTCGTTAAGCGGCGGATCAGCTCCGGTGGCCTCGTTCGCGCTACGCTGCGGTCATGGCGGTATCGAAGTCCGGGCCGGATCCCACATCGGAAGACGAAACCAAGCGCAAGTTCCGGGAAGCCCTGGACCGCAAGAAGCACAAGTCGTCGTCCGGATCTGACCACAAGGACACCGGCGCCAAACAGCCGCGAGCGCACGGACCCGCCGAGAGCCGCCGGGAGTTTCGGCGCAAAAGCGGTTAGTCGCTGACTGCCGCGCCCAGCGCGGCTTTCTGCTGGGCGTCGGCGAGACCGAGAAACGCTGCTGGAACGGCGAATTCGACGGCGGCGAGCACGTCCTGAAACCAGTGCGGTCGACCGTTTACGGCCCGCGAGATCAATCGCCCCACGCCGCCGGCCAGCATCAGCCCGGCCAGCAGGCGCACTTCGTCGGCGCGGATCGGTGACTTGCCAGCCGCCCGCATCCAGGCGATTCCGTACCCGGCGAAGATGGCTGAGTAGAAGCGCTCCCGCGAGTCGACTGTCGCGTTCGCGTCAGCTGCGCCGGGAACCGACGCGGTGCCCAACGCGAAGTGGTAGGCGCCGATGGCGATCGAGGACACGCCGGTGCACACGCTCAGGTACTTCAGGTAGCGGGCCTGCGGCGTCGTGACCACGGAGGTACCGGCCATCTCAGCGGATTCCTTCCGCAATTCGGATAGCGGCCCGCCAACCGTAAGCACGTTAAGTAGACGACTGTCAACTGAGTATGGATCCTCTTGTTTGCCAATGCCTCTCAGCCTGGGTCTGACGGTGGTAGACGGTTGTCAACTAGCATCTGGGCGTGGCCGTTCAACGCCGTCTCGGTCCGGAGCTGCGCCGCGAAAAACGTCGTCGACGCCGCAGAGCGGATCTTCGCGGACCGGCCCTACGAGGACGTCACCATGGATGCCGTCGCCGAAGAGGCCGGCATCTCCCGGGCGCTGCTGTACCGATATTTCCCCGGCAAACCGACACTGTTCGCGTCGGTCTACCGGCGAACCGCCCAGCGGCTGCTCGACCACGTTCAGTTGAACCCGGGGGCTTCGCTCGAAGAGCAAATCGCCAGCGACCTGGACGCCCACCTCGACTACTTCGTGGCCAACCGCAACACCGTGCTGGCTGCCAACCGGACATTGGCCACCGATCCTGTCGTGCAGGACACCATCAACGGCGAGCTGGCCGCGCTGCGGGACCGCATCGCTGATGCAGCCGACTTCGACCAGCTTGCGCGCCAACGATTTTCCGCCATCGTCATCAGCTGGCTGGCATTCGTGCGGGTGCTGTGTGTGCAGTGGCTGGCCGACGAGCAGTTCACCCGCGAAGAAGTCCGCGCCCTGTGTATGGACGCTCTCGCCGCGGTGTTGCCGGCACAGCTTTAAACTATGCGGGTGCCGAAACTGCAGCTGGCTCAGGACCCGGCCGCTGACGCGCTGTTGGGTTCCAACCCGTTCGCACTGTTGGTCGGCATGCTGCTGGACCAGCAGGTGCCGATGGAGACGGCCTTCGCGGGACCGAAGAAGATCGCCGAGCGCATGGGTGGCTTCGACGCCACGCAGATCGCCGACTACGACCCGGACAAGTTCGCCGCACTGTGCTCGGAACGGCCTGCGATACATCGCTTTCCAGGTTCGATGGCCAAGCGGATCCAAGCGCTGGCACAGGTCATCGTCGACCAGTACGACGGCGACACGGCTGGGTTGTGGACCTCAGGTGACCCCGACGGGGCCGAGTTGCTGCGACGGCTCAAAGGACTGCCCGGCTTTGGCGAGCAGAAGGCCCGCATCTTTTTGGCGTTGCTGGGCAAGCAGTACGGCGTGACGCCGGCGGGCTGGCGGGCAGCGGCCGGCGAATACGGCAAGGCCGGCACTCACATGTCGATTGCCGACGTCCTCGACGCCCGCTCACTCGAGCAAGTGCGATCCCACAAGAAGCAGATGAAGGCAGCCAAAACGGCGACCCCGAAGGTGACGCGGAAGGCGGCAACGTGAAGACACACCTGAACTGTCCGTGCGGTGAGGCGATTGTCGGCAAGGACGAGGACGAGCTGGTCGAACTGACCCAGCAGCACCTGGCCAGCGCTCACCCCGGCCTGGAGTACGACCGCGACGCCATTCTTTTCATGGCGTATTGACGACCGACCCAACTTTGCCGCGAGCGTGCATCGTTGTACGCCGTCGGCGGCGTGTCGGCGTACAGACACGCACGCTCGCGGTTAGGGGTGAGCGGTTACGGCACCACCGTCGAGCCGATCGTGGGCAGGAACTGGCACTGCTTTTCCTTGGTGGTGACCTGCCCGAAGATCGTCGAGATGATGCTGCCCGAACCGGTGTCCGCGATGGCGGTCAAGGTGGTCGGTCCGTCGGGGTTGATATCGGGCCGCGGCTTGAGTGTGGCGCTACCCGACTTGCCGGTGGTGAGGTTCACCCACGTGACGTTCAACGGCAGCTTCTGCTCCTCGGCGGGCCCGGGTGTGCCGATCGCGGTGAACACGTAGGCCGTTTGCCCAGGCCCTGGACCGGGAGTGGGGATCTTGGCCGGCCCGGCCACCGACAGAGCGGTCGCGATTGAGTTGCTGCCGTCGGCCAGGCAGCCACTGCCGATCGAGGGGTACATGAAGTCCTGGGTGGGCGGAGCGTCCGGACCGAAACCAGGAGCAGCCGCGGGCGCCGGCCCTCCAGGCGCGGGCGCCGGCCCACCGGCCGACGGCGCGGGCGCCTGCCCCGACGGTGCCGGAGCTGGCACCGCAATCCCTGGCGCCGGCGTCGGCGCGGCAGCAGGAGTCCCGGCCGTCGGCGCGGCGGCAGGAGCCGCGGCCGGCGGCGTGGCCATGGACGCCGGAGCAGCGCCCGGCGGCGAGGCCGGCCCGGCTGGCGGTGCAGCTGAGGCCGGACCGGCTGGCGGCGCGGCTGGGGCCGGGCCCGCGGCATAGGCGGGGTCGATCCCAATCGGTAGGTGTGCCTTGACGCCCGGTTGCACACCGAGTGGCGGAGTATGAGCCGCCGTGGCACCCGGAACGGCCGGGTCCTGCACGAACTGGTTCACCGCCGAGGCGACATTTTTCGACGCGTCCGGCGCTGCCGGATTCTGCGAAAACATCGACGCCGCCGCCATGAGCAGCTGGGACGCTTGCTCGGGATTGGCAGCCGCCTGCTGGATGATCGGACTCAGCTGCGAGAGCGCCGGCAGACCCGGGAGCTGTTGGGACGGTAGGGGTTGCGGTGGCGCCGGCTCAGCGGCAGCGCTGGGGCATAGCGCTAGGCCGGCGGTCGACGCGATCGCAACGGCGGCGAAGCTGCTGCGCAGATTCCAGATGCGTACCACGGTGTTCTCCCGGTGTCTCGGTGGGGCAGTCGACTACACGCTCAGGGCAGCGCCGAAAGCGGGATCAATATCGGGTTGTTGATCACTGCCGGCGGCGCGGTCGCCGCCGACGGCGCCGGAGCGGTCGGCGGGGTCATGCCGCGCGGAATCGGGACGCCCCCCGGAGCAAGCGAAGCCAGATCGGCGGGCAGGGACACCTGCTGCGGCAACGGCACCGGCGAGAACGGCAGGTTCGGCAGCGAAACCTGCGCGTTCGGCATCAGACCCGGACCCGCCGCCGGAGCTGTCGCACCCGGAGCAGCCGCGGGCGCCGAAGGGGCCGCGCCCGGAAGGATCGAATTGAGCCCCGGCATGGCGGCGGGCGCCCCTTGGGCGGGCGACGTAGCTGGCGGGGCGAGAGCGGATGCGCCCGGAACGTTTGCCGGCAGTTGCGGTACGCGAATGTCAGCGCTGGCCATGGGCGGCGGCGTCGGCGGTGTGGCGGGCGCGCCGCTGAGGGCGCTCGTGAGGCCCTGCAGCAACTGCGGTGCGTTGGCAAGCTGTTGCCCGATGCTGCCAAGGTTGGGAACCGGCGCCGGCGGCGCGGTGTCGGCATGGGCGATGCCGCCCGTCAGCAGCGCGGCCGACCCCCCTACCACAACGGCGGTCGCGCGTAACAAGGTCCAAATGGTTGACATGACTCTCCCTGGTTTTCGACGAGATGTTCCGGCGCCGATCGTTCGCTCGATACCAAAGTGACTCAAGTGACACGTGTGGCGGTTATTTGATCGTTACGCAGACGAGCGGTCACGGTGACCGGCGGGCCGTCGCGAAGGCAACGCGGCGTCGTATCCGTCCACGCTCGCTAAAGTCGGGCACATAGACACCACCGCGGCCGCCCCGGCGGCAACCTCGACCCGCCGGCAGGCGATCCCACTAGGAGCTGCCGCGCCGGTTTTGCTGTGTGTGAGCATCGCGGCACGGCTGGCGTGGACCTACTTGGTGCCAAACGGGGCCAACTTCGTCGACTTGCACGTCTACATCGGCGCGGCGGCCACCCTCAGCCATCCCGGCGCCCTGTACAGCTACGTCTACGCGGACCAGACGCCCGATTTCCCGCTGCCGTTCACCTATCCGCCGTTCGCGGCGGTGGTCTTCTATCCTCTGCACTTCCTGCCGTTCGGTCTCGTCGCATTTCTGTGGACGGTCGGCACCATGGCGGCGCTGTACGGCGTCGTTCGCCTCACCCAGCGTTTACTGGGTGTGCCGGCCGGCCGCGGCCAGCGCGCCGCCATGCTGTGGACCGCGGTGTCGATCTGGATCGAGCCGCTGCGCAGCACGTTCGACTACGGCCAGATCAACGTGCTGCTGGTGCTGGCTGTGCTCTGGGCGGCCTACACCAGCCGGTGGTGGCTATCGGGCCTGCTGGTCGGCGTGGCAGCTGGGGTGAAGCTGACCCCGGCGATCACCGGCCTCTATCTCGTCGGGGTCCGGCGCTGGGCGGCGGCGGTGTTCTCGGCGGTCGTCTTCCTGGCAAGCGTCGCGATATCGGCGCTCGTCGTCGGCGACCAGGTCCGCTACTACTTCACGGACTTGCTTCCCGACACCGATCGGGTCGGGCCGATCTGCACGACCTTCAATCAGTCCTGGCGCGGGGCGATCTGTCGGATCTTCGGCCACGACACGGGATACAACCCGCTGGTGGTTGCGGCGATTCTTATCACTGCCGTACTGGCCGTGCTGGCCTGGCGGGCGTTGAAGACGAGGGGCGAAGCGCCGGACCGGTTAGGCATGCTGCTGGTGGTACAGCTGTTCGGGCTGCTGCTATCGCCGATCTCGTGGACGCACCACTGGGTATGGCTGGTGCCGTTGATGATTTGGCTGATTCACGGGCCGCTGTCCGAGCGCCGCGGCACGCGGATTCTCGGGTGGTGCTGGCTCGCATTGACCATCGTCGGGGTGCCGTGGCTGCTGAGCTTCGCGCAACCGAGCATCTGGCAGAGCAGCCGGCCGTGGTATCTGGCCTGGGGCGGATTGGTCTACATCGTGGCGACGCTGGCCACGCTGGCATGGATCGCCGCGAGCGGACGACGAACGGTCAGCTCGGCGTCCCGATAATTCCGTTGATGTCGCGGGCCATCCCTATGTCGTTTTGCGTGATGCCGCCCTCAGAATGCGTCACCAACGCGAAAGTGACTGTTCGCCAACGGATATCGATATCCGGGTGATGATTCTTTTCTTCCGCGTGCTCAGCCACCCGGCGCACCGCGTCGATACCTGCCATGAACGACGGGAACTTGATCGACCGGCGCAGCACACCGCCTGCTCGCTCCCAGCCCTCAAGCTCTGGCAGTGCGGCGTCGACTTGTTCATCGGATAACACGGCCATGCATCGACGGTATACCGTCACCCGCGATGCCGAACCAGATCGTCGTCGCCGGCGCCGTCATCTCCGGATCCACACTGTTGGTGGCACAACGGGACCGGCCACCGGAATTAGCCGGCCGCTGGGAGCTGCCCGGCGGCAAGGTCATGGCGGGCGAATCCGAGCCCGAGGCCCTGGCCCGGGAGCTGGCCGAAGAACTCGGCATCCATGTAGTGGTCGGGGAGCGGCTGGGGCAACGACATCGACCTCGACGGCACAGCGACGTTGCGCGCCTATCGGGTCGAGTTAATCCGCGGCGAGCCGCATCCGCGCGACCACCGCGCGCTGCGCTGGGTGACGGCCGCCGAACTCGATCACGTCGACTGGGTGCCCGCCGACCGGGCCTGGCTGGCTGCGCTGTCCGAACTCCTGTGAGGGGCCGACTCTTCGACACGCGGACAGCGGCTTTGCAGGAAAAACACAGCATTGTCGAAGGCCCCGAATTGTGAGCTAGTTTTTACAACGCCATACGAAATATTTACGCTGGGTTATCGCAGTGTTGGCGATCCTGATGGTTGTGTGCAAGGCGGGGGACGGCCGCCACGCCTGTTACCGGCGCATTTCGACGCAGGAACCCGCAGCAGGCGATCGGTCGGTTCTTCGACTGCGCCCCGGCCCTCGGAATCGGCAACCGTCCGCCAACGGCCTATGCTGGTGACCGTCGCTGATCAGCGAGCGGGCCGCCGGTGCAGACGGCCACGTCTGTAGCTGGTCGGCCGGGGTCGGCGAGATCGCCGTCGAATCGCTGACCGATCCCGCGAATACCGCAACGGGTTGCACGCCCAAGGCCCACAAGCCGAAGCGGCGCCGCTACTTGTGAAGGAGATCCTCAGGTGACTGTGACACCACCGCACGTCGGAGGTCCTCTCGAGGAGTTGCTGGAGCGCAGCGGCCGCTTCTTCGTGCCGGGTGAGTTCTCCGACGACCTGCGCACGGTCACGCGCCGGGGCGGCCGCGAAGCCGACGTGTTCTACCGAGACCGGTGGAGCCACGACAAGGTGGTCCGCTCCACCCACGGAGTCAACTGCACCGGCTCGTGCTCATGGAAGATCTACGTCAAGGACGGGATCATCACCTGGGAGACCCAGCAGACCGACTACCCGTCGGTGGGTCCCGACCGGCCGGAGTACGAGCCTCGCGGCTGTCCCCGCGGTGCGTCGTTCTCCTGGTACAGCTATTCGCCGACTCGGGTGCGCTATCCCTATGCCCGCGGCGTGCTGGTCGAGATGTTCAGGGAAGCCAAGGCGCGCCTCGGCGACCCCGTGCTGGCGTGGGCGGACATTCAGGCTGATCCCGAGCGGCGCCGCCGCTATCAGCGGGCCCGCGGCAAAGGCGGTCTGGTCCGGGTGAGCTGGGCCGAAGCCACCGAGATGATCGCCGCAGCCCACGTGCACACGATCAAGACCTACGGGCCCGACCGGGTCGCCGGCTTCTCGCCGATCCCGGCGATGTCGATGGTGAGTCATGCCGCAGGCTGCCGGTTCGTCGAGCTGATCGGCGGGGTGATGACGTCGTTCTACGACTGGTATGCCGACCTGCCCGTCGCCTCACCACAGGTCTTCGGCGACCAGACCGACGTGCCGGAGTCCGGAGACTGGTGGGACGCGGCCTACCTCATCATGTGGGGCTCCAACGTGCCGATCACCCGGACCCCCGACGCGCACTGGATGGCCGAAGCCCGCTACCGCGGCACCAAGGTGGTGACGGTCAGCCCTGACTACGCCGACAACACGAAGTTCGCCGACGAGTGGATGCCGTGCGCGGCAGGCACCGACGGGGCGCTGGCCATGGCGATGGGCCACGTGATCCTCTCGGAATGCTATGTGCAACAAGAGGTTCCGTTCTTCACCGACTACGCGCGCCGCTATACCGACCTGCCGTTTTTGATCAAGCTCGAAGAGCGCGATGACGGGCTGGTACCCGGCAAGAACCTCACCGCAGCCGACATCGGTCAAGCGGTGGAAAATGCGGCCTTCAAGCCGGCGGTGTTGGACGCCGACACCGACTCCATCGTGGTGCCCCATGGCTCACTCGGGTTCCGCTACGGCGAGGACGGGGTCGGCAAGTGGAACCTCGACCTGGGCAATGTGACGCCGGCGTTGAGCGTGGAACGTCCGCACGCCACCAACGGTGACCGCAGCACCGCGCTGGTCCGGTTCCCCAGCTTCGACACCATCGACGGACACGGCGAAACCGTGGCGCGCGGCGTGCCGGTGCGCCGCGTCGGCAAGCACCTGGTGTGCACGGTGCTCGACTTGATGCTCGCCCACTACGGGGTCGCACGCCCTGGACTCCCCGGCGAGTGGCCCACCGGATACGACGACGCCAGCCATCCCAACACACCCGCCTGGCAGGAACCGATCACCGGGGTGTCGGCCGCGCAGGCCATCCGCGTCGCACGCGAATTCGCCCGCAGCGCAGAGGAATCCGGTGGGCGCTCGATGATCATCATGGGCGGCGGCATCTGTCACTGGTTCCACGGCGACACGATCTACCGCGCGGTGTTGGCGCTGCTGATGCTGACCGGGTCCATGGGACGCAACGGCGGTGGATGGGCTCACTACGTCGGTCAGGAGAAAGTGCGACCGCTGACCGGGTGGCAGACGATGGCGATGGCCACCGACTGGTCGCGGCCACCACGGCAGGTGCCCGGCGCCTCTTATTGGTATGCCCATACCGACCAGTGGCGCTACGACGCCTACGGAGCCGACAAGCTAACCAGCCCGGTCGGTCGCGGCCGGTTCTCCGGCAAGCACACGATGGATCTGCTGGCCTCGGCCACCGCGATGGGCTGGAGCCCGTTCTATCCGCAGTTCGACCGGTCCAGTCTCGACGTGGCCGACGAAGCGAAGGCGGCCGGTCGTGACGTCGCGGAGTACGTGGCCGAACAACTTGGGCAGCGCAACCTGAACCTGGCCATCAGCGACCCCGACAATCCCGTCAACTGGCCGCGAGTCCTCACCGTGTGGCGAGCGAACCTGATCGGTTCGTCAGGCAAGGGCGGCGAATACTTCCTGCGGCATCTTTTGGGCACCGACTCCAACGTCCAGGGTGAAGCACCGGGTGACGGGGTTCGGCCCGCAGATGTCGCCTGGGACAGGGAGGTTCCTGAAGGCAAGCTCGATCTGATGATGTCGGTCGACTTCCGGATGACCTCGACGACGTTGGTGTCCGATGTCGTCCTGCCAGCTGCCACCTGGTACGAGAAGGCCGATCTGTCCAGCACCGACATGCACCCGTATGTGCACGCGTTCAGCCCGGCCACCGACCCGCCGTGGGAAACCCGTTCGGATTTCGACGCTTTCGGCGCGATCGCCCGCACCTTCAGCGCGATGGCCAAGCGTCACCTCGGTACCCGCAGCGATGTGGTGCTCACCGCCCTGGGCCATGACACTCCAGATGCGTTGGCCTATCCCGATGGCGCCGAACGTGATTGGCGGCATACCGGCGAAGTGCCGGTACCGGGCAAGACGATGAGCCGGCTCACCGTGGTGGAACGCGACTACGGTGCGATCTACGACAAGTGGGTGACACTGGGCCCGCTTGTCGACAAATTCGGGCTGACGGTCAAAGGCGTCACCGTGCATCCCTTCCAGGAAGTCGAGCAATTGGCCGCGAAGTTCGGCGTGATGAACTCCGGTGCCGGTCAAGGCCGTCCGGCCATCACGACCGCCAACCGAATGGCCGATGTGATACTGCTGCTGTCCGGCACATCCAACGGCCGGCTGGCCGTTGAGGGTTTCCACGAGCTGGAAAAACGCACCGGTCAGCGGCTGGCCCACCTGGCCGAGGGCAGCGAGGAAAAGCGCATCACCTACGCCGACACCCAGGCGCGTCCGGTTCCGGTGATCACCAGCCCGGAGTGGTCCGGCAGCGAGACCGGCGGTCGCCGCTATGCGCCGTTCACGATCAACATCGAGCACTTCAAGCCGTTCCACACGCTCACCGGACGCATGCACTTCTACCTCGCCCACGACTGGATCGAGGAACTCGGCGAGCACCTGCCTGTCTATCGGCCACCGCTGGACATGACGCGGTTGTTCAACGCTCCGGAGCTCGGCCCCACCGGAGACGGCATCGGGCTCACCGTGCGGTACCTGACCCCGCACTCCAAGTGGTCGTTCCACTCCACCTACCAGGACAACCTCTACATGCTCTCGCTGTCGCGCGGCGGCCCCACCATGTGGATGAGCCCAGGCGACGCCGCGAAAATCAATGTCCGCGACAACGATTGGGTCGAGGCGGTCAACGCCAACGGCATCTATGTGTGCCGGGCCATCGTCAGCCACCGGATGCCCGACGGCGTGGTTTTCGTCTACCACGTGCAGGAACGCACCGTGGACACTCCGCGCACCGAGACCAACAACAAGCGCGGCGGCAACCACAACGCGCTGACCCGGGTGCGGATCAAGCCCAGCCACCTCGCCGGCGGCTATGGTCAGCACGCCTTCGCGTTCAACTACCTTGGCCCGACCGGCAATCAGCGCGACGAGGTGACCATTGTGCGGCGGCGCAGCCAGGAGGTGCGGTACTGATGCACCTGCGAAACCATGCTGAGCGGGGCCGCCGATGAAAGTCATGGCGCAACTTGCGATGGTGATGAACCTCGACAAGTGCATCGGCTGCCACACCTGTTCGGTCACTTGCAAGCAGGCTTGGACGAACCGCAGCGGAACTGAGTACGTGTGGTTCAACAACGTCGAAACCCGCCCAGGCGTGGGCTATCCGCGCACCTACGAAGACCAGGAGCGCTGGCGCGGGGGCTGGATCCGGGACAAGAGGGGCCGGCTGCGGCTTCGCGACGGCGGCCGCATCGCCAAGCTGCTGCGGATTTTCGCCAACCCCAAGCTGCCCACCATCGGCGACTACTACGAGCCGTGGACCTACGACTACGAAAACCTCACCTCGGCGCCGCTGGGCGACACGTTCCCGACCGCCGCGCCGCGCAGCCAGATCAGCGGCAATCCGATGAAGATCGAGTGGGGCGTCAACTGGGACGACAACCTGGCCGGCTCCACCGAGACGATGCGCGACGACCCGGTGCTGAAGAAGGTGAACGACGAGGTCAAGCTCCAGCTTGAAGAGACGTTCATGTTCTACCTGCCCCGGATCTGCGAGCACTGCCTCAACCCGTCCTGCGTGGCGTCGTGCCCGTCGGGTGCGATGTACAAGCGCACCGAGGACGGCATCGTGCTGGTGGACCAGGACCGCTGTCGTGGTTGGCGGATGTGTGTGTCGGGATGCCCTTACAAGAAGGTGTATTTCAACCACAAGACCGGCAAAGCCGAGAAATGCACGTTGTGCTACCCGCGCATGGAGCTCGGCATGCCGACCATCTGCTCGGAAACCTGTGTGGGCCGGTTGCGTTACCTCGGGCTGGTGCTTTATGACGCCGATCGGGTGCTGGAGGCGGCGTCGGTGGAAAAGGACACCGATCTCTACCAGGCGCAGTGCCAGGTTTTTCTCGACCCCGACGACCCGGAGGTAATCGCCGCCGCGCGTGGCGAAGGCATCTCCGACGAGTGGATCGAGGCCGCACAACGCTCACCGATCTACGCGCTGATCAACAAATACAAAGTGGCGCTGCCGTTGCACCCGGAATACCGGACCATGCCGATGGTCTGGTACATCCCGCCGCTGTCGCCGGTGGTGGACGCGGTCAGCCGTGAGGGTCACGACGGGGAAGACCTGGGCAACCTCTTCGGTGCGCTGGAGGCGCTGCGTATCCCGATGCAATACCTTGCCGAATTGTTCACCGCCGGCGACACCAGCGTCGTGGAGCAGGTGCTGCGGCGGTTGTCGGCGATGCGCTCCTACATGCGTGACATCAACCTCGGGCGCGAGACCCAGCCGCAGATCCCGCATGCCGTCGGGATGACCGAAGAAGAGATCTACGAGATGTACCGCTTGCTCGCGATCGCGAAATACGAAGAGCGGTACGTCATTCCGACAGCGTATAAAGCCGAGGCCCGTGAACTGGACCGGTTGGCGGGGTGCTCGCTGGACAGCGATGGCGGCCCGGGCATGTACGAAGGGGGCCCGTTCGGCGGCGCCGACGCACCGGTGCCGGTCAGCGTGGAGACCTTTCACACGCTCAAGCACCAGGCCGGCGCCGGCGGGTCCGGCAACGGCAACGGGTTGTCGCGGGTGAACCTGCTGAACTGGGACGGCGGCGACGTGCCGACCGGCATGTTTCCCGAAGCGCAGCACAAGCAATGAGGCTCTGCAGCCGATCACGAGAATCCGTACTGCGCGACCGGTTGGTGTGGCAGGCGGCCTCGCTGCTGTTGGCCTATCCCGACGAGCAGCGTGACGAGCGACTCGACACGGTGGACCGCCTGCTGGCCCACCTGGACGGGACCGTTGCCGAGCTGCTTGGGCGTACCGTCGCCGCCCTCCGGGCCACCGATGCGCTGAGCGCCGCCGCCGAATATGTCGAAACCTTCGATATGCGCCGGCGCTCGACGATGTACCTGACCTACTGGACGGCCGGCGACACCCGCAACCGCGGACGCGAAATGCTGGCTTTCGCATCGGCATACCGCGCCGCCGGTGTCGAACCGCCCAAATCCGAGGCCCCCGACCACCTTCCGGTGGTCCTCGAGTTCGCCGCGACGGTCGACCCGGACGCGGGGCGCCGGCTGTTGGTCGAGCACCGCGTGCCCATCGACGTGTTGCTGACGGCGTTGCGGGACGCGCATTCCCTGTACGAACATGTCATCGCGGCGGTGTGCGAAACGCTCCCGCCGGTGACCGACCAGGAGGTGCGCCGGGCGCAGCGGCTCGCCGCGCAGGGCCCCCCGGCCGAAGCTGTTGGCTTGCAACCGTTTACCTTGACCGTCCCACCCAAACGAACCGGCGGAAGCTGAGATGGCCCACACGAGCCTTACCGAGATCTTCTGGGACGTCGCACCGTACGTCTCGCTGTCGATCGCTGCGGTCGGCACCTGGTGGCGCTACCGCTACGACAAGTTCGGCTGGACCAGCCGCTCCTCGCAGATCTACGAATCGCGGCTGTTGTCAATCGGCAGCCCGCTGTTTCACTTCGGCAGCCTGATGGTGATCATGGGCCACGTCGTGGGCCTGTGCATCCCCGAGTGGGTCACCGAGGACATCGGGATGAGCGACCGCTTCTACCATTTGCAGGCGCTGATTCTCGGTGCGCCCGCCGGAATCGCCGCCCTGATCGGCATCGGGTTGCTGATCTATCGACGATGGGCCAGCGGACCGGTGCGCCTTGCCACCACCTTCAGCGACAAGCTGATGTACCCGGTGCTGGTCTGCGCGATGGTGGCCGGCATGAGCTGCACATTGATGGGAGCCACGCACTTCGGCCAAGTACATGACTACCGCCAGAATGTGTCGATCTGGTTCCGGTCGATCTTCGTCCTGGACCCGCGCGGCGATCTAATGCTGCAGGCGCCGTTCTACTTCCAATTGCATGCGACGATCGCACTGCTGCTGTTCGCCCTGTGGCCGTTCACACGACTCGTGCACGCGTTCAGCGTTCCGATCGCGTACCTGTTCCGCCCCTACATCGTCTACCGCAGTCGCGAGGTCGTCGACGATCAACTGGTCGGATCAGCGCCGCGCCGCCCCGGTTGGTAGCCATCAGTCGATTCACGCAATTTCGCAACGTTGCCATCGTTGCCCATGTCGACCATGGCAAGACGACACTGGTCGACGCCATGCTGCGGCAGTCCGGCGCCTTGCACGAGCGCGGCGAAGCCAAAGAGCGGGTGCTCGACACCGGCGACCTCGAGCGGGAAAAAGGCATCACGATCCTGGCCAAGAACACCGCCGTGCACCGTCACCACAGTGACGGCAGCGTCACCGTGATCAATGTGATCGACACGCCCGGCCACGCCGACTTCGGCGGCGAGGTGGAACGCGGGCTCTCGATGGTCGACGGGGTGCTGTTGCTGGTCGACGCCGCCGAAGGGCCGCTGCCGCAGACCCGCTTCGTGCTGCGCAAGGCGCTGGCGGCGCATCTGCCGGTGATCCTCGTCGTCAACAAGACCGACCGGCCCGACGCCCGCATCGCCGAGGTCGTCGACGCCAGCCATGATCTGCTGCTCGACGTCGCGGCCGATCTCGACGACGAAGCGGCGAAGGCCGCCGAAGAAGCCCTCGGCCTGCCGACGCTGTACGCGTCCGGGCGCGCCGGGGTGGCCAGCACCGTGCCGCCCGCCGACGGGGAGCTTCCCGAGGGCGACAACCTGGATCCGCTGTTCGACGTTTTGCTGCAGCACATTCCACCGCCGTCCGGCGACCCGGACGCACCCCTGCAGGCGCTCGTCACCAACCTCGACGCGTCGACGTTCCTGGGCCGGTTGGCGTTGATCCGCATCTACAACGGCCGGTTGCGGAAGGGACAGCAGGTAGCGTGGCTGCGCGAAATCGACGGCGAACCCGTCGTCGCCGCCGCGAAAATCACCGAGCTGCTGGCCACCGAGGGGGTGGAACGTTCACCCACCGAGCAAGCAGAAGCCGGCGACATCGTCGCAGTCGCGGGCATACCCGACATCATGATCGGCGACACGCTCGCCGATCCCGCCAATCCCGTTGCGCTGCCGCGGATTACCGTCGACGAGCCGGCGATCTCGGTCACCATCGGAACGAATACCTCGCCGCTGGCCGGCAAGGTGCCCGGCCACAAGCTCACCGCGCGGATGGTCAAAGCCCGGCTGGACGCCGAGCTGGTGGGCAACGTGTCGATCCGGGTGCTCGACATCGGCCGGCCCGACGCCTGGGAGGTGCAGGGCCGCGGCGAGCTGGCGCTGGCGGTGCTGGTCGAGCAGATGCGCCGGGAGGGTTTCGAGTTGACCGTCGGCAAGCCGCAGGTGGTGACCAAGACCATCGACGGGAAACTGCACGAGCCGGTCGAGGCGCTGACCATCGACTGCCCGGAGCAGTACGTCGGCGCGGTCACCCAGTTGATGGGTGCGCGCAAGGGCCGCATGGTCGAGATGGTCAACCACGCCACGGGGTGGGTGCGAATGGATTTCACGGTGCCCAGCCGCGGGCTGATCGGGTGGCGCACCGAATTCCTGACCGAGACCCGCGGCACCGGCATCGCCCACGCGGTGTTCGACGGCTACCGGCCGTGGGCGGGGGAGATCCGAACCCGCCACAGCGGGTCGCTGGTGTCGGACCGCTCCGGCACCGTCACGGCGTATGCGCTGCTGCAACTGGCTGACCGCGGCCAGTTCTTCGTCGCGCCCGGGCAGGACACCTATGAGGGCATGGTCGTAGGCATCAACCCGCGCCCGGAGGACCTCGACATCAACGTCACTCGGGAAAAGAAGCTGACCAATATCCGCTCGTCGACCGCCGAGGTCATGGAGACCGTAGCCAAGCCCATTGACCTCGACTTGGAGCGCGCGATGGAGTTCTGTGGGCCCTACGAATGTGTCGAGGTCACCCCGGAGGCGGTGCGGGTCCGGAAGGTCGAGCTCGGCGCTACCGAGCGGGCGCGCAGCCGGGCGCGGGCCAAGGCGCGAGGCTAGATGACGGTGCGGTTGCGCCGGCAGCCGATGGGCCGGCCGATACCCTGATGGCGTGCCGAAACGAGCCTGCCGCGCCTGGTCGATGATCGGCGGGCTGGCTACGGTGCTGGTGCTGGTGGTGTCGGGCTGCACCGTCAAGCCGCCGCCCGCGCCGCAGAGCACCGAGACGTCGCGCAGCTCGCCGCCGCCGCCTCCGCGCGTCATGCAGGTCATCATGGGTATCGACTCGATCGGCGCCGGCTTCAACCCCCACCTGCTTTCCGACCTGTCGGCGGTCAACGCCGCGGTCAGCGCCCTGGTGCTGCCCAGCGCGTTCCGCCCGGTGCCCGACCCGAGCACTCCGACCGGTTCGCGGTGGGAGATGGATCCGACGCTGCTGGTATCCGCCGACGTCACCAACGACAACCCGTTCACGGTGACCTACAAGATCCGGCCCGAGGCGCAGTGGACCGACAACGCCCCGATCGCGGCCGACGACTTCTGGTACCTGTGGCGCCAGATGGTCAGCCAGCCCGGCGTCGTCGACCCGGCCGGCTACGACCTCATCACCGGTGTGCAGTCGATCGACGGCGGCAAGCAGGCGGTCGTCACGTTCTCCCAGCCATATCCGGCGTGGCGGGAGTTGTTCAGCAACATCCTGCCGGCACACATCGTCAAAGACGTCCCCGGCGGCTTCCCGGCCGGGCTGACGCGCGCGCTGCCCGTCACCGGCGGACAGTTCCGGGTGGAGAACATCGACCCGCAACGAGACGAGATCTTGATCGCCCGCAACGACCGTTACTGGGGCCCGCCGGCCAAGCCGGATCTCATCCTCTTTCGTCGCGCGGGCGCTCCGGCCGCCCTGGCCGACTCGATCCGCAACGGCGACACCCAGGTCGCCCAGGTACACGGCGGCTCAGCGGCATTCGCCCAACTGTCCGCCATTCCCGACGTGCGCACCGCCCGGATCATGACACCGCGGGTCATGCAGTTGACCCTGCGCGCCAACGAACCCAAGCTGGCCGACTCCCAGGTGCGCAAGGCGATTCTGGGGCTGATCGACGTGGACTTGCTCGCCACGGTCGGCGCCGGCAGCGACAACACGGTCACGCTGGACCAGGCGCAGATCCGCGCGCCCAGCGACCCCGGATATGTGCCGACGGCGCCGCCGGCGATGACCAAGGCGGATGCGCTGAGTCTCTTGGAAGCCGGCGGCTACCAGATCGAGAACGACACGTCTGCATCGGTGCCGCCCCCGGCAGATCCGGCGACCACACCGGTCAACACCGGGGCACCGGAGTTCACCCGAGGCCGAATCAGCAAGGACGGCAAGCAGTTATCGCTCGTTATCGGTGTTGCGTCGAACGACCCGACGGCCGTGGCAGTGGCCAACACGGCCGCCGACCAGTTGCGCAACGTCGGCATCGCCGCCACCGTGCTGGGATTGGATCCGGTGGTGCTCTACCGCGACGCGTTGGTCAACAACCGGGTGGACGCGGTCGTCGGCTGGCATCAAGCCGGCGGCAACCTCGCGACGCTGCTGGCTTCTCGCTACGGCTGCCCCGCGCTGGAGGAGACCCCGGTGTCGACATCGAGTGCGCCGGCGGCCAGCAGGTCCGACGGATCACCGACCGCGCCGCACGCCGCGTCTCCGTCGAGGACGCCGACGTCAACCCCGCCGAGCCGCTCACCGGAGCCGGGGGCGCTGGTGCAGGCGCCGTCGAACATCACCGGCATCTGCGACCGCAGTATCCAGTCGAATATCGACGCCGCCCTGCAGGGCACCAAGGACATCAACGACGTGATCAACGCGGTAGAGCCGCGGCTGTGGAATATGGCGACCGTGTTGCCGATCCTGCAGGACACCACGATCGTCGCCGCGGGACCCAGCGTGCAAAACGTCAACCTGTCCGGCGCGGTGCCGGTGGGCATCGTCGGCGATGCCGGTCAATGGCTGAAGATTTCGCAATAACTCCCCGGGTGTAACCTCCACTTACGTGGGCGTCTTCAGGCCGCAGACGCTGGCCTTCATGCAACAAGATGACGACCAACCCGGACATGCCAAGCGGTTCGAGCCCCTACAAGAACGGCTGAACCCTTGAGCCACTTCTCGATAACTATCGGGTGCAATTCCCGATCTGGGCGGTGACGGCTACCCGCCGCGACTGACCGCCGGTGTCCGCTGGGGAAGCACGGTTTCGAGAATGCGCATCAGTTGTCGCTTGTTCGGCGGAGCTCCGGTCAACAGCAGGTGATGGTTGATCAACGCCGGCCCAATTCGTGCGGTCAACGGGGTAAGGCTGGCGGGATCAATGTCGCCGCTGCGCTCGGCTGCTCGCAGGATCGATTCGATGATGCGAAGGCGGGGGGCCACCACGGCGTCGGCGAAGATCGCGCGCAGCTCCGGTTCGTGGACCAACTGGCCGATGATGTCCAGACTCGGAAAGGCGGTCTTTCCAGCGAGCACCTCGCAGTGTGCGGTGAACACCGCCAACAGGTTCTCGCGCGGCGACCGGTCAACGTTGGGCTCCGGCAACGGCGGCAGGGCGTGCAGCAGAGCGGCCTGCACCAGCGCGCGCTTGCTGGCCCAGCGTCGATACAGCGCGGCCTTGCCGGTACGGGCGCGTGCTGCGATCCCTTCCATGGTCAGCCCGCCGTAGCCCACGGCAGAAAGTTCGGCCAGTGTGGCCTCGTAGAGCGCGTTCTCGAGGTCTTGGCCTCGGCGACGGCTTTTTACGGCTTTGCTCTGCTGTGGCATTCTCCGATAGTAGCCATCATCGTTTCTCTTGGCGCCCCGACGTCGCGTTCTGCGATGGTAGAGATTTCGCAGTCGTCAGCGTGGGCCTTCGTGAAAGCTGTTGCGCAGCACGGACAGTCGCATAAATGAGCGTGACGTTACCACACCGCCGACGTCTTCGCGCAACGAGATGTACGGTCCCGGCACGCATTACCTACCGCTCGCCGACGGGTCAGTTCACTCTGCGGGTCGATCGACCAGCGAACAGACAACGCCCCAAGCGCTGCGGGACAGCCCATGGTCCTTGCTGGGCGCAGCTCACCGGTACGGTTTCTCCATGCCGTCCCACGAGACGCCGCGGCTGCTGTTCGTGCACGCCCATCCCGACGACGAAAGCCTCACCACAGGCGCCACCATCGCGCATTACACCGCTCGCGGTGCCCAAGTGCAGGTCGTCACCTGCACACTCGGCGAGGAGGGCGAAGTCATGGGCGACCAGTGGGCGCAGCTGTCCGTCGACCACGCCGATCAACTCGGCGGCTACCGCATCGGCGAACTCACCGCCGCGTTGCACGCCCTCGGTGTAGGGGCACCGAGCTACCTCGGGGGCGCAGGTCGCTGGCGCGATTCCGGCATGGCTGGCACCGCGCCGCGGCGCCAGCAGAAGTTCGTCGACGCCGACGAGCGCGACGTTGTCGGTGCACTGGTGTCGGTAATCCGGGAGCTACGTCCCCACGTCGTCGTGACCTATGACCCCAACGGGGGATACGGACACCCGGATCACATCCGCGCCCATGCCGTCACCACAGCGGCGGTCGCAGCCGCCGACACCGCGGACTACCCGGGCGAGCCGTGGACCGTACCGAAGATGTACTGGACCGTCATCGCTGCGAGCGCCTTCTCCGCGGGCTGGCGCGCACTGCGTCGCGACGATTTACAGCCCCACTGGGTAATCCCCACCGGCGACAGCGACATCGGCGAGTTCGGCTACCCGGACGAGCGGATCGACGCCGTCATCGAGGCACCCGATGCGCTACCCGCCAAGGTTGCGGCGCTGTCCGCGCACGCCACCCAGGTCGTCGTCGGACCCACCGGGCGCGCGTGCGCGTTGTCGAACAACCTGGCGCTGCCGATCCTGGCGGAGGAGCACTACATCCTGGTCGCCGGGACCGGGGGAGAGCGCGACGAGCGCGGCTGGGAGACCGACCTGCTCGCCGGACTCGACTTGTGCCCATCCTCCCCGCGGTAGGCTTCCTACCAGCCAGCCTCGTGGAAGGAACCGGTATGGACCCCGATATGGACCCCGACATGCAGCACTGGCAGGTCCGGCTCGACAACTTTCAGTGGGTGATCGCTTCCCCGGCCGCGCAGCTCGACAGCGTCCCGACCTGACCGCCACCCAGCCAACCGTCGCATCGAGTGATGACACCGCGGCGACGGATCCCGCCATCCGTATCGTCGTTCTCACCCTGCTGGCCATCGACGGCGTCCTGTCGGCACTCGCCGCGGCACTGCTGCTGCCCGCCTATATCGGGTCGATTCCGTTCCCGGTAAGCGCATTGATCAGCGGTCTGGTCAACGCGCTCCTGGTATGGGCAGCCATGCACTGGACCACGTCGTCACGGGTGGCCGCGTTGCCGTTGTGGACGTGGCTGCTGACCGTGGCCGGGATGACCCTCGGCGGTCCTGGCGACGACAGAATCTTCGACGGGCCGGGGGTGCTTGCCTTGGCCCGGGCGCCGCTACTGATCGCGGTGGGCGTCGTACCGCCGGTGTGGATGGTGCTCTGGCGGCGCCGGCGCCGGACGAAACCGGTCGAGGCGGCGGAGCGGCGGGCGCCCGACCCCAGGTGAGCAAGACCCGCGAAACTCAGGTCTAATGTGACGGTTGCCAGGCACCGAGATATGGAGATCGTGAGAGGGTGCGGATGATTTCGCAGCGAGCGGGTGTTACGGGGGAGTGGCCCTGAACCCGCAACGCAGCGCCGACCTACCCATCCCCGCCGTTCCGGGGAAATCCGCTGCCGTTAGCGCCAGCGCGCTGCGGCGTGTGTTGCGGCGTGCTCGCGACGGGGTGACGCTCAACGTCGACGAGGCCGCCCTGGCGATGACGGCCCGGGGCGATGACCTGGCTGATTTGTGCCGCAGCGCGGCGCGGGTGCGCGACGCCGGACTGGAATCGGCCGGACGGCGCGGCGCCACCGGCCGGTTGCCGGTCACGTATTCACGCAAGGTGTTCATCCCGGTCACCCGGCTGTGCCGCGACACCTGCCACTACTGCACGTTCGTCACCGTGCCCGGCAAGCTGCGCGCGCAAGGGGCGGGCATGTATCTGGAAGCCGACGAGATCGTCGACATCGCCCGTCGGGGCGCTGAACTCGGTTGCAAGGAAGCACTGTTCACGCTCGGCGACCGACCCGAGCAGCGCTGGCCTGAGGCCCGCCAGTGGCTGGAAGAACGCGGTTACGACTCGACCCTGTCCTACGTGCGGGCGATGGCGATCCGGGTGCTGGAGGAGACCGGCCTGCTGCCGCACCTGAACCCCGGGGTGATGAGTTGGTCGGAGATGTCGCGGCTCAAGCCGGTGGCGCCCTCGATGGGCATGATGCTGGAGACCACATCGCGGCGGCTGTTTGAAACCAAGGGCATGGCCCACTACGGCAGCCCCGACAAAGATCCGGTGGTTCGGCTGCGGGTGCTGACCGATGCGGGGCGGCTGTCGATTCCGTTCACGACCGGGCTGCTCGTCGGCATCGGTGAGACGCTGCACGAGCGCGCCGAGACATTCCATGCGATCCGCAAGGTGCACAAGGAGTTCGGCCACATCCAGGAAGTGATCGTGCAGAACTTCCGGGCCAAGGAGCACACCGCGATGGCCTCGGTGCCCGACGCGGGCTTCGAGGATTTCGTGGCGACCGTGGCGGTGGCGCGGTTGGTGCTCGGTCCCGGTATGCGTATCCAGGCGCCGCCGAACCTGGTGTCCCGCGAGGAATGTCTGGCGCTGATCGGAGCCGGTGTCGACGACTGGGGCGGCGTCTCACCGCTGACGCCCGACCACGTCAACCCCGAACGGCCTTGGCCCGCTTTGGATGAACTGTCGGCCGTCACCACCGAAGCCGGATACGACCTGGTGCAGCGGCTGACCGCGCAGCCTAAATACGTGCAGGCCGGAGCGGCGTGGATCGACCCGCGGGTGCGGCGGCATGTCATGGCGCTGGCGGATCCGGCGACCGGCCTGGCCCGCGACGTGAACCCGGTAGGGATGGTGTGGCAAGAGCCCGACGACGTGGCGTCGGCGGGACGGGTGGACTTGCATTCGGCGATCGACGTCGAGGGGCGCAACACTGAGGCCCGCAGCGATCTGGACAGCGCGTTCGGCGATTGGGACTCCATCCGCGCGCAGGTGCATGCGTTGGCCGCGCGCGCACCCGAACGGATCGACACCGACGTGCTGGCCGCCCTGCGCTCGGCCGAACGCGATCCCGCCGGCTGCTCCGACGAGCAGTATTTGGCGCTGGCCACCGCCGACGGGCCGGCGTTGGAAGCTGTTGCGGTGCTGGCTGATTCGCTGCGCCGCGATGCTGTCGGCGACGACGTGACATTCGTGGTGAACCGCAATATCAACTTCACCAACATCTGCTATACCGGTTGCCGGTTCTGCGCGTTCGCGCAGCGCAAGGGCGACCCGGACGCGTACTCGCTGTCGGTCGGCGAGGTGGCCGACCGCGCGTGGGAGGCGTATGTCCAAGGCGCCACCGAGGTGTGTATGCAGGGCGGTATCGACCCCGAGCTGCCGGTCACCGGATACGCCGATCTGGTTCGCGCGGTCAAGGCGCGGGTGCCGTCGATGCACGTGCACGCGTTCTCCCCGATGGAGATCGCCAACGGAGTCACCAAGAGCGGCTTGAGCATTCGCGAATGGTTGACCAGCCTGCGTGCGGCTGGACTGGACACGATCCCCGGCACCGCGGCCGAGATTTTGGACGACGAGGTCCGCTGGGTGCTGACCAAGGGCAAGTTGCCGACGTCGATGTGGATCGAGATCGTCACGACCGCCCACGAGGTCGGTCTGCGGTCCAGCTCGACGATGATGTACGGCCACGTCGACAGCCCACGGCACTGGGTGGCCCATCTCAACGTGCTGCGCGACATCCAGGACCGCACCGGGGGTTTCACCGAGTTCGTCCCGCTGCCGTTCGTCCACCAGAACTCGCCGCTGTATCTGGCCGGCGCGTCGCGGCCCGGGCCCAGCCATCGCGACAACCGCGCCGTGCACGCGCTGGCACGGATCATGTTGCACGGCCGCATTTCTCATATCCAGACCAGCTGGGTCAAGCTCGGCGTGCAGGGCACCCAGGTGATGCTTAACGGCGGGGCCAACGACCTGGGCGGCACGTTGATGGAGGAAACCATCTCTCGGATGGCCGGCTCCGAACACGGATCCGCCAAGACCGTCGCTGAACTGGTCGCGATCGCCGACGGCATCGGCCGGCCGGCGCGTCAACGGACCACCACCTACTCACTGTTGGCGGCGTGATGAACCGAAACGTCGACACCGACCGGTTTCTGGAGTGGCAGCCGTTTCTGGACGCGGTGCGGCAACGCCGACCTGATGCCGGCACGTGGTGTGAGGCCTGGACGGTGCGCGACATCGTCATCCACCAAGCCGGCAACGCCGAAGAACTAGCCCGAGTGCTGGGCGCGCACCTCGAAGGCGAACGCGTCGACACGCGCAGCTTCGAGGAGCGCGAAGGCCCGCTGCGCGCCATGAACGACTCGGATCTGTGGGACGCCCTGCACGACAGAATGGCCAGACTCAACGAGGTCGCCGAAGCAGCCGACGGTATTCCCGCCGATGCCGACGTCGCCTGGACCGGGCGCACCATGAAGGTGCCGTGGTTCGCCGAGCACATGCGCGAAGAATGCGTCTTGCACACCTGGGACATCACCGGAGACGACGCAGCGGCACAAGCCCGGCTGGCGGAACGCTGGATGACGACCCACAGTGTGATCGCGGTGGGAAAACCGCTGCTGAGGAAGGGCGCCGAGCTGCTCGATGCCGGCGAACGCATCGAGGCCCGGCTGCGGGTTCCCGGCGCCGACGACCTCATCGTGGCAGCCGAAAATGGTTCGGTGCGAATCGAACTCACCGAGCCTGACGGACCGGCCACGCTCGAAACGGACGCGGCGGCACGTGTCCTGCTGCTGTGGGGTCGCCGTCCCGCTGATCCGTCACGCATCTGCAGCAGCGTCGGCCCGGAAACGCTGGGCCGGGTGCGCCGGCTGCTCAGCGGTTACTGAAGCCTTTACCCCGCGGCCGCTCAGCGGTATACACACGCCATGAGACTGGCATCGGCCACTATTGCGCTGCTGCTTTTTGCGCTGCCCGCATGTGGTGGGGGCAAGGTGAATCCGCAATCTCCTCGGCCGACCACTTCCGCAGCCGCGACGAGCATGACAACGGCACCGCCGGCCGGGTCGGCCAAATTCACCGTCACCAGTTCCGCGTTCGGCGACAACACACCGATCCCGGCCGAGTACTCCTGCAAGGGTCGCAATGTCCCCCCGCCGCTTCGCTGGCAAAACGTCCCGCCCGGCACCGAGTCGCTGGCGGTGGTGGTCGACGACCCCGACGCGCCCTCCGGCCTATACATCCACTGGGTGGTCACCGGCATCCCGCCCTCGACCACCGCAATCGGGGAAGGCCCGCTACCCCAGGGATCGAGCGTCAGCCTGAACTCGTCCGGAAAGGCGGAGTACTTCGGCCCGTGCCCGCCGGCCGGCACGGGAGTGCACCACTACCGCTTCCAGCTGTACGCCTTGAACAACCCGTTGACGCTGGCGCCCTCCACACCTGCGCCGCAAGCCACCCAGAAGATCGCCCAGGCGGCCATCGCGGACGCCCGCACGGTCGGCCTGTTCGGCGGCTGAAGCCTCTACAGGCCCACGGCCAGCTCGGTGCCCTGTTGGTGGCGCATAGCGCGGGGCGGTGGTGAGATTGTATATGCAACGTCTAGTATCAGTAATCAACGGAAACGCATCGCCCGCAAGCGAAGCGATAGGGCACACTGGGTGTTCGGTCAGCAACCCCCAGGCTCCCTGTCCGAGCGACCAGGCAGCAGCTACGACCAGCACATGGAGGAGACCTTCGTGACCTACACGATCGCCGAACCCTGCGTCGACATCAAAGACAAGGCATGCATAGAGGAGTGCCCGGTCGACTGCATCTACGAGGGCGCTCGGATGCTGTACATCCACCCCGACGAATGCGTCGACTGCGGGGCGTGCGAGCCGGTCTGCCCCGTCGAGGCGATCTACTACGAAGACGACGTGCCTGAGCAGTGGGCGCAGTACACGCAGATCAACGCCGACTTCTTCGCCGAACTCGGGTCGCCGGGAGGCGCGGCGAAAGTCGGTATGACGGAAAACGACCCGCAGGTGGTCAAGGATCTGCCGCCGCAAGGCGAGGGCGACTGAGCGGGCTGGTCGATCGCTGGCGGCGCGTGTCGGCGACGTTACCGGAATTCCCTTGGGACACCCTGACCGAAGCCCGGGCAGTCGCCGAAGCACACCCGGACGGGATCGTCGACCTCTCCGTCGGCACACCGGTCGACCCGGTCGCGCCGCTGATCCGTGAGGCGCTGGCATCCGCCAGCGCCTCACCTGGATATCCCACTACCGCAGGCACACCGACGCTGCGCCAGTCGATGGTGGCGGCATTGGGCCGCCGCTACGGCGTCACCAAACTCTCGAAGGCGGCCGTCCTGCCCGTCATCGGCACCAAGGAACTCATCGCCTGGCTGCCGACACTGCTGGCCCTGGGCGCCGCCGATCTGGTCGTCGTACCCGAACTGGCCTATCCGACCTACGAAGTCGGCGCACGGCTGGCCGGCGCACCGGTGCTGCGCGCCGACTCGCTGACGCAGCTGGGCCCGCAGTCCCCGGCACTGGTGTACCTGAACTCGCCGAGCAACCCTACCGGACGTGTCCTCGGCGTCGACCATCTGCGGAAGGTCGTCGGCTGGGCCCGCGAGCGCGGCGCGCTGGTGGTTTCCGACGAGTGCTACCTGGGCCTGGGCTGGGACACCGAGCCGGTGTCGCTGCTGCATCCGTTGGTGTGCGACGGCGACCACACCGGTTTGTTGGCGGCGCACTCGCTGTCGAAAAGCTCCTCGCTGGCCGGGTATCGAGCCGGATTCGTTGCCGGCGATCCGGTCGTGATCGCCGAACTACTGGCGGTGCGCAAGCACGCCGGGATGATGGTGCCGACCCCCGTGCAGGCCGCCATGGTCGCCGCCCTCGACGACGACGCACACGAACACGAACAGCGTGACCGCTACGCTCGGCGGCGGGCGGCGCTCCTGCCGGCGTTACGCGCCGCCGGGTTCACCGTCGACCATTCCGAAGCCGGGCTCTACCTGTGGGTCACCCGCGGCCAGCCGTGTCGCGACACCGTCGACTGGCTGGCGCAGCGCGGCATCCTGACCGCGCCCGGCGAGTTCTACGGCCCGGCCGGCGCCCGACATGTGCGGGTCGCGCTGACCGCCACCGACGAGCGGATCGCCGCAGCGGTCGACCGGCTTAGCTAGTGTCGAGTGGCCACTTATGACACGCCGAATCGCGATCGGCGTGCAATAACTTCCCACCCGACGGAAGCTGACGCCATGAGCGACTACGACCTCGAAGCCGTCGACCGGCTGCCCTTCAGCACTGCCGAGAAGGCCGAACGCTACCGCACCGAGAAGTACCAGGGCGCCGTCGGTCTGAACTGGTATCGCAGTGATCCGACGCTGCAGTTCACGATGGCCTATTACTTGCAGCCCGACGAGTTGGCTTTCGCCGAACCGCATTTGACCCGCATCGGCGAGCTGATGGGCGGCCCGGTGGCGCGGTGGGCCGAGGAAACCGACCGCAACCCGGCCCGACTGGAACGCTACGACCGCTGGGGCCACGACGTCAGCCGGGTAATCCAGCCGCCGTCGTTCACCGCATCCAAGCGCGCCATCCTCGACGTCCACCAGGCACTCAAAGACGACGCCCGCCGCGCCGGGGTAAACCCGTCGCTGCCGCTGTTCGCGTCCAACTACATGCTCAACCAGGCCGACATCGGCATGGGCTGTGCGCTGGGCACTGGCGCCAACATGGTCAAGGCGCTGGTCGCCGCCTACGCGCCGGCCGACGTTCGCGAACACGTGCTGGCGAAATTCGAATCCGGCGAGTGGGAGGGCGAGACCGCGCAACTGTTGACCGAGCGCACCGGCGGATCCGATCTCGGCGTGCTGGAGACCACCGCCACCCGCCACGGCGACGCGTGGCTTCTCAATGGCTTCAAGTGGTTTGCGTCCAACTGCGACGGCAAGGTGTTCGTCGTCTTGGCCAAACCCGAAGGCGCTCCCGACTCGAGCCGCGGTATCGCCACTTTCCTGGTCTTGCGGATGCGCCGCGACGGTTCGGCCAACGGCGTGCGGATCCGCCGCCTCAAGGACAAGCTGGGCACCCGTTCGGTGGCCTCGGGCGAGATCGAGTTCGTCGACGCCGAAGCCTTCCTGCTGTCCGGCGAACCCAGCACCGACGCCGGGCCGTCCGACGGCAAAGGGCTGGGCCGCATGATGGAACTCACCAACGCCGCGCGGCTGGGCATCGCGCTGTTCGGGCTCGGCAACGCGCGCCGTGCTCTGGTCGAGTCGCTGTGCTATGCCCGGCAACGGCGCGCGTTCGCCGACGCGCTCATCGACAAGCCGCTGATGCGCCGCAAGCTCGCCGAAATGATCGTCGACGTCGAGGCTGCCCAAGCGCTGGTGTTCGACTGCACCGGTTTCGCCAACCATCGCCAGCCCAAGTCGGTGCGTCAGCGCATCGCCGTCCCGGTCGCCAAGCTCAAGGTCTGTCGGTTGGGCATCACCATGGCCTCCGATGCCATCGAGATCCACGGCGGCAACGGCTACATCGAAAACTGGCCGGTGGCCCGACTGCTGCGCGACGCGCAGGTGAACACCATCTGGGAAGGCCCGGACAACATCCTGTGCCTGGACGTGCAGCGCGGCATCGAGCGCACGCAGGCGCACGAACCGCTGCTGGCGCGCCTGCACGACGCGGTGGAGGTGTCGGACGACGACGACACCACCCGGTTGGTGCGGGGCCGTGTCGAGGACCTCGACGCGGCGATCACCGCGTGGACGAAACTGCACGGCCGAGTGGCTGAGGCGCGACTGTTCGCACTGGCCCAATTCATGGGAGACGTCTATGCCGGCGCGCTGCTCACCGAACAGGCCGCCTGGGAGCGGGCCGCCCGCCAGGCGGATCGCAAGGCACTGGTCGCGAGGTTGTACGCCCAGCGCTATCTAGCCGATCGCGGCCGGCTCCACGGCATCGACGCCGAAGGCGACGAGGCCATCGAGCGTTTCGACGAACTCGCCGACGGCGCGCTGATCATCGGTTGATCCTTTCGGTCAGCGCGCCGATCAGGTAAAGATGTGTCGTGGCAACATCGGCTCGCCAGTTGAGCGTCCCACTGTCGTTTGGTGACGTCGCCAAACGCATCTTTCTCGGAAAACCGCTGATCAGCGAACAGCTGAGCACCGAGAGACTATCGAATCCCGTTGCGCTGGGCGCTCTTTCGCCGGATGCGATCTCGTCGACCGCTTACGGTCCCGAACAGATCATGATCGAGCTGCTGCCCCATGCAGGGTTGGCGGCGTTCGCATTGTTGCTGCCGATCACCGGTGTCATCTTGCTGATCCTGGTGTTGGTGGCCGCGTCGTATCGCCAGGTCGTGATGGCATACACCCGAGCGGGCGGCTCCTATGTGGTGGCGCGGGAGAACTTCGGGCCCAGAGTGGCCCAAATCGCCGCCGCCGCACTGTTGATCGACTACGTGGTCACAGTGGCGGTGCAGTCGGCGGCGGGCACGGTGGCGGTGGTGTCGGCGATAACCGCGCTCGGTCCGTACAGTTTGGAAATCACCGTGGCGGTGGTGCTGCTGATCTGCTACGCCAACCTGCGGGGACTGCGGGAAGCGGGCTTGCCGTTCGCGGTGTCGACGTACTCGTTCGTGGTGATGATTGCGCTGACAATCGTGGTCGGTGTCATCCGCGAAGTCTTCGGGGGATTACCGACATACGATCCCCAGCACATCGCCGGAGCGGTGCCGGTTCACCAGGGCAGTGGATTGGTCATGGGCGCGACGATCCTGGTGCTGCTACGCGCGTTCGCCAACGGTGGGTCGTCGCTGACCGGTGTCGAAGCGATTTCCAATACCGTCAACGTCTTTCGCAAGCCACAGGGGCTCAACGCTCGTCGGGTTCTCACCGCAATGGCGTGCATTCTGGGCTTCTTGTTGGCCGGTGTCGCCTACCTGACCCACGTCACCCACGCCACGCCGTATGTCGACGAATATCCGTCGATGCTTTCCGAAGTGGCCCGGGCGGTTTTCGGTCACGGGATCATCGGCAACGTTTTATATGCTCTCGTCCAGGCGTCGACTGCGGCCATCCTATTCACCGGTGCCAACACCAGTTTCAACGGTTTTCCCGCCTTGGCCAGCTTCGTTGCGGAGGACCGCTTCCTGCCGCGGCAGCTGACGAAACGTGGTCACCGCCTGGTGTTCTCCAATGGCATCATCACGCTGACAGCACTGTCGGTGGCATTGCTGGTGGTCACCGGGGGGTCGGTCAACGCGCTGGTGCCGTTTTATGCGATCGGCGTGTTCACCGGGTTCGCGATGGCCGGTTACGGGATGACCAAACACCATCTGAGACACCGGCAACCGGGCTGGCGGCACAAGCTGGTCATCAACTTCTCGGCGGGAGTGTTGTCGACGATCGTGGTGGGGATCTTCGCGGTGGCCAAGTTCACCGAGGGGGCATGGCTGGTTGTGGTCGTCTTCCCGGCGCTGGTGTTCGTGCTGATTCGGCTGAACCGGGAGTACCGGGCTGAGGCAGCCATCCTCGAGATGTTCCGCACTGATCGTCCGGAATTGGTGAAATATGCGCGACACCGCGTGTTCGTATTCGTCAGTTCGGTTGACCTGGCGGTGATCGAGGCGTTGCGATACGGCAGAGGCTTGCGCGCCGACGAACTGATCGCCGTGCATTTCATGGTGGACGCGGCCCATGCCGCGCAGCTGCGCAAGCGCTGGGATCGCTTCGATCTCCAAACCCGCCTGCGGGTGGTCGACTGTCCGGATCGGCAGATCAACCGGGCGGCGCAGGAATTGGTGTTGCGGGCGCTGAGCGAACACCCGGATACCAACGTGACGGTGCTGTTGCCGCGTCGAACCTATGCACCACTGCTCGGCCGGCTGCTGCATGACCGGACCGCGGACAAGATTGCCCGGGCCATCAGCCGGATCCCGGATGCGGCCGCAACGATTGTGCCCTACGACGTGCGGTCACGGATCGAAGAAGCGTTCCCCGACAGCTTTGAGCAACGGATCGCGCGAGCACTCGACAGAGTCGAAGCACGCGTCGCCCAGGGCGAACAGGAGAACGTCGAAGACTACGAGCACCCCGAGCGGCCCCCGGCGGTGATCACGATCGAAGGCTTGATTCCCGGACGCCGGGCCACCATCGAAGGACGCGTCAGCCAAGTGGAGGAAATCACCAAGCGCCGGCGCACGTTTCGCTGGATCGTCGTCGGCGACAACACCGGAGACATCCGGGTCACCTTCCACCCCGGGCACGGTGCCGATATCCATCCGGGCCAAGTGCTGCGAATCACCGGCAAGGTGCGCCAAAGCGGTAACGGCCCGTTGTCGATGGCCGATCCCAAATACCACGTCGTGCAGGAACCTGAGGAGAACGAGTAGTTCGACGACGATTGGAATGCTGGTGTCGAACTAATAACGGTGCAGTGCTTGGGTTTTCGCGCGGGACGGCAGTCGGTGCAAAGGTCCGCCCAGACGCACGTGCGGTCGCGTCACAAGGTGGTGTCTGATGGTCGCGGCCGGTGTGATCGCCACCGGCGATCCAGCAACGCAGCTTCGTGCAACTCTGTTTCGGTCGGTTCGGGCGACCACTCGTGGGGCCCAGCAGCCGGTTGGGTTGACCCGCCGCGGGCCCAGGCCACCAGATCGGGAACCAGGATGAGCGCGCCGGCGACCGCCACCGGGACGATCCAGGCGCGTCGGTGCGCCAGGGCGCTGTTGCACTGATCGACATAGCTGGTTGCCGGGTGGGTTGGCGCGGACGCCGATTCCTGGTCGTCGAGCGATGCTTGCAGCAACTCAGCGTGATAGCCGTTGCCGCACTTGATCTGGAGGCCGTACTTGTCGTACGAGCCGAGGAAGACGGGAAAGCACAACGCGACGAGACCACCGACCAGCAGCGCGGTCCCGATCAGCACGGCCAGCCAGCCGCGGGTAATGGTCTTCTCAGACCGCTCCATGCGCCAATTTTGCTCCGCCTGCTGCATTGACAGGAAGGCCTGGAGGCCGAATTCCGGTGTCGATCGAGCGGCCGTTACCGCCGCGGCCGCAGCCCGTCGAGCAGGATGTCGACCAGCCGCTCGGGCAGGTCGTCGGTCAGTGGTTCCCCGGTCATGATCGTCCGCATGTGCAGCGGCGCCACCAGCATTTCAAGGACGAGCCCGGCGTCCGTGCCGGGGGGCAACTCGCCGCGCTCGATTGCCCGGTCCACCACCACACGTGTTGCGGCGAGCCGCGATGACAGGAAGTTGGCACGCGCCTGGTCGAGGTACTTGTCCGCGACGATCAATGTGCTCATCCGCACCAACGCTGCGCCGATGCGCGACGACAGGTAACCAATCACCCGGCGGGCCAGCTCGATCAGGTCACCTCGCAGCGATCCGGTGTCCGGTACCGGGATGTGCGTCTCGCTGCGGTCAAGCAATGCGTCAACGATGAGGTCTTCTCGGGTGCGCCAGCGGCGGTAGACCGAGGTTTCGTGCACTCCGGCGCGTGCCGCCACGGCGGCCACGGTCACCCCGTCGATGCCGTGGTCGACCAACTCGGCGACCGTCGCCTCGAGCACGGCCGCACGCACAGCCGCGCCTCGCCGGCCCAACTTGGCGGTGGTTGCCTTCATCGCCGACCACCATATCGCAAGAGCACTTGCGATACCGGATGGCTCAGCGCTACGGTATCGCAAGTAGTCCTGCGATAGGAGCAGTCATGACCAACCAGCCAGCCTTCAACCTGCAGGGCCCCGCGTCGGGGTACCACGAGTTCCACCCCGACCGCAGCCTGAACTTCCAGTGCAACCGCTGGCTCGAATGGATCGGCCCCGAGGCCCGCGACGAAATCGCAGAGGCGGTACGCGACGTGCGAAGCTACGAGGACTGGGTTGCGGCGTTTCTGGCGTTGGCGAACCGAGTTCGCGCCGAGGGCCGAGCGCTCGCGGCCGCCTACTACGACCGGGCGGCGGAGTTCTTCATCCCGCCGCAGGATCCGCGTAAGGCCGCAGCCCGGGCACGCTTCCTGGCGACGATGCGCGAGCACTTCAGCGTTCAGCCCGAGCGCATCCCCTATGACGGGGCGTGGTTGCCTGCCTACGATCTGCGACCCGAGCATGCTTCGGGCCCGCCGGTGGTGGTGTTCGGTGGCTTCGACAGCTACATCGAGGAGTTCTTGCCGATGCTCACCGCGATAGCGGCGACGGGGCATCGGGTGGTGACGTTCGAAGGCCCCGGGCAAGGCAGTGCCCTCGAAGACGCCGGCCTGGTCTTCACCCACGAATGGGAGCGGCCGGTCGCCGCGGTCCTCGACCACTACGGTCTCGACGACGTGACCGCGATCGGCATCTCGCTCGGCGGCGGGCTGGTGATCCGCGCCGCCGCATTCGAAACCCGCATTCGCCGCGCGGTCGCATGGGACATCCTGGACGACTTCCTCGAGGTCATCGGGCGGCAAATCGCACCGGGCGCCGCACCCGTGATCCGTGCCCTGCTGACGCTCCGCGCCCGCCGCATCCTCAACGCTTTGGCGAGTATCGGAGCGGCCCGCAGCCCGGTCTCCCGGTGGGGGCTGTGGCAGGGCATGCACATCACCGGGACCGCGACGCCGTACGACTTTTTCGCCTCCGCCCGCGCAGTGACTACCCGAAAGGTCTCCGGGCGGGTGAGGGCCGACGTGCTGCTCATCGCCGGAGCGGACGACCACTACGTGCCGCTGCCTCAGTTGCACCGTCAGGCGCGCAACCTCACAAATGCGCGCTCGGTGACCACCCGGGTCTTCACCGCCGCCGAACAGGCGAGCAACCACTGCCAGATCGGCAACATCGGCGCCTGCGTTCGCACCATCCTGTCGTGGATCCGCACCGTCAGTCCGGCGGAGCAGCCAAGTTCGCTCGGCAGCTAGGGTGGCTCAGTTGGATGCCAACCGAGCGGATGGTTACGTCATGCGTGCGGTCGATGGGAGTGACTTGTGCTGAAGCGACTGATAGCGGTGGTGAGCTCACTAGCCGGACTCGTGACCACGGCCAACGGTTACCGGCCGCTGACCAAGCGCGGCTATCCCTCGCTGTTCGCGTTCAGCTTTGGCGTGTTCGCGTCAGAACTTCCTTTGCAGGTGCTTGGCGTCCATCTGGCGATGATCGGCGCAATGTGGCGGCGGCTGTCACCTCGCATCCGGTTGTTCAGCTCGCTGGTTTCGGGCATCTCCACGCTGGGGCTCCTGGGCTTGCATCGCATCGGCCGAAGCGCCAACACGCCGCTCACTGCGGCGCTCGATGAAGGGTTGGGAAGCGAGCGCCGCACTGAGTCCGGCGATCTGTGGAAGCGGCCGGCAGGTGCGGGCACAGCTAAAACTCCCGGTGTGATCCGCATGTTCCGGATTTATCGGGACTACGCGCACGACACGGACATCAGTTATGGCCCTTACGGTTCCCGGAACCACCTCGACATCTGGCGGCGTCGCGATCTCGATCCGGGCGGACGGGCACCTGTGCTGCTGCAGGTTCCCGGCGGCGCCTGGATGCTGGGCGGCAAACGCCACCAGGCGTATCCGTTGATGAGTCATCTGGCCGAGTTGGGGTGGGTTTGTGTCGCGATCAACTATCGGCTGAGCCCCCGCTCGACGTGGCCTGATCACCTCGTCGATGTAAAGCGTGCGCTGGCTTGGATCAAGGAGCACATCGCCGAGTACGGCGGCGACCCCGAGTGGGTCGCCATCACCGGTGGCTCGGCGGGCGGACACCTGTCCGCGTTGGCCGCGGTCACCGCGAACAACCCACAGTTTCAACCGGGTTTCGAAGACGCCGACACCAGCGTGCGGGCGGCGGTGCCGTTCTACGGCGTCTACGACTTCACCCGCAGTGATTCCGTGCACCCGCAAATGGCCCCGATGTTGGGCAAGTACGTGTTCAAGCGGACGCGGGCGGAAATCAATGAAGCATTCCGCGCCGCCTCGCCGATAACCTATGTATCTGCCGACGCCCCACCGTTTTTCCTGCTGCATGGCAGCAACGACTCGTTGATTCCCGTCGAACAGGCCCGCAACTTCAGCGCCCGCCTACGCGAGGTCAGCCGCCAACCTGTCGTCTACGCCGAGCTGCCTTTCGCCCAGCACGCCTTTGACATCTTCGGCTCCGTGCGCGCCAAGCATGCAGCGGTGGCGGTTGAACAGTTCCTCGCCGAGATCTACGCGTCCGATCACGCCGACACGGGCGTGACGCGGCCCGGCGCCGCTGCCCGCAGTCGGTAGTCCGGGCCATCCTGCCGAGGCGGGAAGGTTTCCACTCGCGTTTCCACTCGCGCGCAGCTCGTCGCAGGGGGATGCTGACAGGATGGACGCCGTCACGGATGTACCCGTACCGGCCAACGAGCCGGTGCACGACTATGCTCCCGATTCCCCGGAACGCACCCGGCTGCGCGCCGCGCTGACCGCCTTGGCCGACCATCCGATCGATCTGCCCCACGTCATCGGCGGTACCCATCGGATGGGTGAGGGTGAACGCATCGACGTGGTGCAGCCACACCGGCACTCCCAGAAGCTGGGCACGCTGAGCAACGTCACCCACGCCGATGCGGCGGCCGCGATCGAAGCCGCTATGGCTGCTAAAGATGCTTGGGCTGCAACGCCTTTCGACGAGCGCGCTGCAGTCTTTCTGCGCGCCGCCGAGCTGCTGGCCGGCCCGTGGCGGGAAAAGATCGCCGCCGCAACCATGCTCGGGCAATCCAAAACCGTGTACCAAGCCGAGATCGACGCCCCGTGCGAGCTGATCGACTTCTGGCGGTTCAACGTCGCGTTCGCCCGCCAGATCATGGCACAGCAGCCCCTGAGCGTCCGCGGTGAGTGGAACCGGATGGACTACCGACCGCTGGACGGTTTCGTCTACGCGATCACCCCGTTCAACTTCTCCTCGATCGCCGGCAATCTGCCGACGGCGCCGGCGCTGATGGGCAACACCGTGGTGTGGAAGCCGTCGATCACCCAAACTCTGGCTGCCTATCTGACTATGCAGCTGCTCGAGGCCGCCGGGTTGCCGCCTGGCGTAATCAACCTGGTAACCGGCGACGGGTATGCGGTTTCCGATGTGGCACTGGCGGATCCGCGGCTAGCCGGTATCCACTTCACCGGGTCGACGGCCACCTTCCAGCACTTGTGGCGGGAGGTGGGCGCGAACATCGAGCGTTACCATAGCTACCCGAGGCTGGTCGGGGAGACCGGCGGCAAGGATTTCGTGGTGGCGCATGCCTCCGCGCGACCGGACGTGTTGCGCACCGTGCTGATTCGCGGCGCATTCGACTACCAGGGGCAGAAGTGCTCGGCGGCGTCTCGCGCGTTCGTCCCGCGCTCGGTGTGGCAAAAGATGGGTGACGAGTTCCTGGCTGCCACCGCGCAATTGCGCTATGGCGACATCACCGACTTGTCCAACTACGGCGGCGCGTTGATCGACCGGCGAGCCTTCACCAAGAATGTCAAGGCGATCGAACGCGCGAAAGGTGCGGCCGGTGTCACGATTGCGGTCGGCGGCGAATACGACGACAGCGAAGGCTATTTCGTGCGGCCCACCGTGTTGCTCGGCGACGACCCGACCGACGAGGCATTCGCGACCGAGTACTTCGGGCCGATCCTGTCGGTGCACGTCTACCCCGACGACCAGTACGAGCGGATCCTGGAGGTGATCGACACCGGGTCACGGTACGCGTTGACCGGCGCGGTCATCGCCGACGACCGCGACGCGGTGTCGGTGGCGCTGGAACGGCTGCGGTTCGCGGCAGGCAACTTCTACATCAACGACAAGCCGACGGCGGCGGTGGTGGGGCGGCAGCCGTTCGGCGGTTCGCGCGGCTCGGGCACCAACGACAAAGCGGGATCGCCCCTGAATCTATTGCGCTGGACATCGGCACGCACGATCAAGGAGACGTTCGTACCGGCAACCGATCACAGGTATCCACACATGGCGGCCGAGTGATGCGGGGGCGATCGCAAGAGCGGCGAAGCCGGTCCAGCGGGTCGCCCCCATCAAATTGTGGCGATCGCAAGAGCGGCGAAGCCGGCAGCGGGTCGCCCCCATCAGACCACGCGTGTTCGCGACGGCGGTGCGCCCGGTGATTCTTGCGGCCAGTCGCTCCGATCGGCTGCGCCGCGCAGCCGAGCGGATTTCTGCGACTCGCAAGGTCGTTCGTCGGTTCGTGCCTGGGGAGACGCTGGAGTCCGTGCTGGATGCCGTTGCGGCGCTTCGCGTTTCCGAGCGCTATGTGAGTGTGGACTATCTCGGTGAGGATGTCACCGACATCGACGGCACCGGCACCACAGTGCAGGCCTACCTCGGGCTTCTCGACGCGCTGGGCCGGCGGCCCGACGCCGCGGCTGACGGTGTGCGGCCGCTCGAGGTGTCGCTCAAGCTTTCCGCACTCGGCCAAGCGCTGGACCGCGACGGCGAAAAGATCGCACTGGAGAACGCGCACACCATTTGCGAGCGGGCCGGGCAGGTCGGCGCCTGGGTAACGGTGGACGCTGAAGACCACACCACAACGGAATCGACGCTGTCCATCGTCCGTGATTTGCGAGCTGACTTTCCCTGGCTGGGCGTCGTCCTACAGGCATACCTGCGGCGCACGCTCGGCGACTGTCACGAGTTCGCTGCTGCTGGGGCACGGATCCGGTTATGCAAGGGCGCCTACGACGAACCGGCGTCGGTGGCTTATCGCAAGCCGGCCGCCGTCACCGACTCGTACCTGAGATGCCTTCGAGTACTGATGGCCGGGTCGGGCTACCCGATGGTGGCCACCCATGATCCAGCCGTCATCTCTGCCGTGCCGGATATTGCTTACGAAACAGGACGTGCTGCTGGCGATTTCGAATACCAGATGCTGTACGGCATCCGCGACGCCGAACAGCAGCGGCTCGTCAACGCCGGCAACCAGGTGCGGGTGTACGTGCCGTACGGCGGGCAGTGGTACGGGTATCTGGTGCGCAGGCTGGCCGAGCGGCCAGCCAACCTGATGTTCTTCCTGCGAGCGCTGGCAGAAAGGCGGCGCTGACGAGCGTCGATGTCCACGGCGCCCAATCGTGGGTAGTCGTGACGGTATATACCGTTTCGGCGGTAGCACCGCAGTCTCGATGCGCAGCAAGCCGCCCAGGCTGACGCCGCTCTGGGACACATCTGTACAAACCTGCGGCGCGGGGCCAGGGGTCGGTGGCAGGCTGGCGGGTATGGCTGACGCGATATTCGAACCCGTCGAGCGCCCCCGGCGCCTCGGCGCCCCGCCCTGGTCGCTGTCGCTGACCGACCCCGCACGGGCCGCCGTCGAGTTCGGGCTGCTGGTCGGGACGCTGCCGCTGCGGCACACGCTGCCGACCGGTGACGGGCACCCGGTGCTGGTATTGCCGGGGCTGCTGGCCGGCGACGGCTCCACCGTGGCGCTGCGGCGCATCCTGCGTCGTCTCGGGTACCGGGTGCACGGCTGGCGGCTGGGCCGCAACATCGGCCCGACGGCCGCAGCGGTGGCCGGCATGGGGGAGCGCCTGCAGGACCTCCAGGCGCGGTACCGCACTCCGGTCACCGTGATCGGCTGGAGCTTGGGAGGCATCTACGCGCGGGCCATGGCGCGGCGCAGCCCGTCGTCCATACGCCAGGTGATTACCCTCGGCACGCCGTTTCGCCTGACGCATCACAACCAGACCCGCGCCAGCGCCGCCTTCAACCGGTTCTCCCACTTGCATGTCGAGCGGACGTCGGCGCCGGTGGATCTTGAAACCGAGCCCTTGCCGGTACCGGCGACATCGATCTACTCCCGGTATGACGGTGTCGTCGCCTGGCAGGCCTGCCTGGATCTGCAGTCGCCGCGTGCAGAAAACATCGCCGTGATCGGCAGCCACTTCGGCTATGGCCACAATCCTGCAGTGGTGTGGGCTGTCGCCGACCGCTTGGCCCAACCCTCCGGCGAGTGGGCGCCGTTCCGGCCGCCCGCGGTGCTGCGGCCACTGTTCCCGCGGCCGGATACACCGTCCGAGCCGGCGGCCGATTCACAAACCCGGCTCGCCTAGTAGCACAGGAGCGACCGATGAGCTTCAACCTCGCCGTCATGCTGCGCGAATCCCGCAACGCTCACCCGGACAAGCCGCTCTGCCACATCGCCGAGCAGAGCTTCAGCTACGCCCAGGTCGACGAAATCTCGGGCCGGATCGCCACCAGCCTGCGCAACCTCGGGTTGGGCCGCGGCGACAAGGTCGCCGTCCAATTGCCCAACCTGCCGCAGTTCTTGTTCGCCTACTTCGCGATCCTCAAAGCAGGCGCGGTGATGGTGCCGCTCAACCCGCTGCTGCGCGCCCCGGAAGTCAGCTACCACCTGCACGATTCCGACTCGCGGCTGCTGATCACCTTCGAGACGTTCGCCGAGGAAGCGGTCAAGGGCGCCGGCGACCTGCCCACCTATGTGGTGAACCTGCCGGGCAATGACCAACGACCCGAGGGCACAAAGCATTTCGACGAACTGTACTTCGCCGATGACACCGGCGACATCGAGCCGACCAACGCCGACGATACCGCAGTAATCATCTATACGTCGGGCACCACCGGAAAACCCAAGGGCGCCGAGCTGACTCATTTCCAGCTGTTCATGAACTGCACCGTCGCCGGCGAGCTGTTCGAATTCCGCGACGACGACATCGGCATGGCGGTGCTGCCGATGTTCCACGTGTTCGGCCTGTCCAGTGTTCTGAACGTGACGGTGCGCTTCGGCGGCAGCCTGGTTCTGGTGCCCCGGTTCGACGCCAAGACGGTAGTCGACGAACTCGCCCACCACCGCTGCACGATCTTTTCCGGCGTTCCCACAATGTATTTCGCGCTGCTGCAGGCCGACACCGAAGGCCATGACCTCTCCGCGCTGCGGGTCGGGGTATCCGGCGGCGCCGCGATACCCGGCGAGGTGATCCGCGCCTTCGAGGAGAAGTTCCCGGGTGTGGTGATCCTCGAGGGATACGGCTTGTCCGAGACCGCGTCGACCACGACCTTTAACATCAATGCCGAACAGCGCAAGGTGCTTTCGATCGGCAAACCGATCTGGGGCGTGGAAGTGCGGGTGGTCGACGAGGACGACAACGAATTGCCTCCTGGCCCAGATCATGTGGGCGAGATCGTGATCCGTGGGCACAACATGATGAAGGGCTACTACAAGAAACCCGACGCGACCGCCGAGGCGTTCCGCCACGGCTGGTTTCACACCGGCGATCTGGCCTACCGCGACGAGGATGGTTACTTCTTCATCGTCGACCGCAAGAAGGATCTCGTTATCCGCGGCGGCTACAACGTCTACCCCAGGGAGATCGAGGAAGTGTTGTTCGATCACCCCGGCGTCGCTGCGGCAGCGGTGATCGGCAAACCGGACGAGAAGCTCGGCCAGGAGGTGCTGGCCTTCGTAGTGGCCAAAGAGGGCGTCAAGCTCACGTCCGACGAGCTGATTGCGCACTGCAAGGAGCGCCTGGCCGCCTACAAATACCCGCGCGAGGTCCGCGTCATCGACGAGTTGCCGATGGGCCCGACGGGCAAGGTCCTCAAAAAGGAGCTGCGCCCTTAGGGTTACAGCGTTTGGTGGCGGTCTTCGCTGTATCCGCCGTAGCCGCTGCCGATTTCGGAGTAGTGGGCAAGAAACTCGATGCCTTTGATCCACTTCACCTGCTTGAAGCCATGCTGCAATTCGTGCACAGGCGCAGCGGCGCCCCGTGACCGTACGACAACGGTTCGTCGTTCATGGTGTAGGCCAGCATCGTCAGATGGTGGCTCATCTGCTCGACCGGGTGCACGTTGTAGTAGATGCCGCAGGTGGCGCGAGGCCCATCGAATAGAACGCGACCCACTTCGCTTCAGGCAGCGGTTTGACGATATCCATTATCGTTCGCATCGACACGCCGCCCCACTTGGCGACACCCGACCATGCCTGGATACAGAAGTGCTGCGTGATCTGTTCGTGGTAGGGCAGCGCCTTCAGCTCGTCCAGCGAGAACTCCCTTGGCTTTTCGACCAGACCGTAGACGCGCAGCTGCCAATCGCGAAAGCCGTTCTTCTCCAGCTCCTTGTACTCGAGGCTGTCGGGCAGGCGGCCGTTGTGCCAGAAGTAGGGCGAGATGTCCTTTTCGGTGAACGCACCCGGCTCCGGATTCATCCGCTCGAGCATTCGCTGCAGGGGACCGACCAACGCGTCTCCTACCCGCTGCACTACGCGCGGGTGCCGAATAGTCAAGGGAGTGGCTGCAACCCAGCCGACGGCGGTCACCGTCATGGCCAGGCAAAGGACGCCAAAGCCCACCCAACCGGTGTCGTCGCGGGCAGCGAACATGTGATTGAGGTTGCGCTGCGCTTCGGTCGCAAACACCAAAGTGACGTGCACGATGATGAAGAATATGAAAAACACCAGCACCAGCAAGTGCAGGGAGCGCGCGGCCTGGATGCTCAGCCGCTTGCTGATCCAGGTGAGACGCATCGACAGCGCGGGGGACATCCCCGGGCCGGTGATCAGTGCCGCCGGCGCAGCGATGAACACGACCGTGAAGTACGCCAGCACCTGCAACCCGTTGTAGGCCACCCATCCGTTGTCCCTAGGCCACTCCAGCGACAAGTACTGGATCGCCACCGACGCCGCGTTGGGGAAGACGTCCCAGCTGGTCGGCACGATATGGCGCCAGTGGCCCGTGCTGAACAAAAGCACGTAGAAGACCAACCCGTTGAGCAGCCAGAGCATGTCGGCGCCAAGGTGCCACCATCGCGCCAGCCCGCTACCCGAAGACCCGCTCACGCAAACGGAGGCGCCGAGTACGCCGGGTAATCTCGCTGCCGTGCTGCTGACGTCCCTCGCCTCTGCTGCGACCGATATGGGTGACGTCGTGCAGATCGGCGACGTCACGTTGAGCCGCAGCGATTTGGTCGGCGCGGCGACCTCGGTGGCCGAGCGGGTCGGGGGCGCCAGCCGGGTCGCGGTGCTGGCCACGCCGAGCGCGTCGACCGTGTTGGCCATCACCGGCTGCTTGATCGCCGGTGTTCCCGTGGTGCCGGTTCCCGCCGATGTCGGCCAGGCCGAGCGACGCCACATCCTCACCGACTCCGGTGCCCAGGCGTGGCTCGGGCCGGTACCGCAGGAGCCAGACGGCCTACCGCACATCCCGGTGCGACTGCACGCCCGCTCGTGGCACCGCTATCCCGAACCGTCGCCCGATTCCATCGCGCTGGTGATCTACACCTCGGGTACCACCGGTCCGCCCAAGGGAGTGCAGTTGAGCCGGCGGGCGATCGCCGCCGACCTCGATGCGCTGGCGAAGGCCTGGCAGTGGACCGCCGACGACGTGTTGGTGCACGGGCTGCCGCTATTTCACGTGCACGGGCTGGTGTTGGGCTTGCTCGGGTCGCTGCGAGTGGGAAATCGCTTCGTGCACACTGGGAAACCGACACCGGAGGCGTACGCGGCAGCTCGTGGGACGCTGTATTTCGGTGTTCCGACCGTATGGTCACGGGTGGTGGCCGACCCGGCGGCCGCCGAGGCGCTACGGCCCGCGCGGTTGCTGGTGTCGGGCAGCGCGCCGTTGCCGGTGGCGGTGTTCGACCAGCTCGCGCAGCTCACCGGCCACCGGCCCGTCGAACGGTACGGCAGTACCGAATCGCTGATCACACTGTCCACCCGCGCTGACGGTGAGCGTCGCGCCGGCTGGGTGGGCCTGCCGCTGGAAGGTATCGAGACCCGGCTGGTTGACGACGAGGGCCGCCCCGCCCCCTACGACGGCGAAACCATTGCGCGACTTCAGGTCCGCGGCCCCACGCTGTTCGACGGCTATCTGAACCGGCCGGACGCGACCGCCGAGGTCTTCGGCGACGATGGCTGGTACCGCACCGGCGACGTCGCTGTCGTCGACTCTGGTGGCATGCACCGCATCGTGGGACGTGAGTCCGTCGACCTGATCAAATCCGGGGGATATCGTGTCGGCGCCGGAGAAGTCGAAGCGGCACTCCTCGGGCACCCGGGCGTGGACGAAGTCGCCGTAGTCGGGCTGCCCGACGACGACCTTGGCCAGCGGATCGTCGCGTTCGTCGTCGGTGACGCTCAACCGCAGGAACTGATCGACTATGTGGCGCAGCAGCTTTCGGTGCACAAGCGGCCGCGGGAAGTGCGGGTGGTGGACCGCTTGCCGCGCAACGCCATGGGCAAGGTGCTCAAGAAGGAGCTGCTGACATGGGGCTGACATTCGACGAGATCTGCATCGACGCGGAAAACCCGACCGCGCTGGGCACCTGGTGGTCGACGGTACTGGGCTGGCCGCACGAGATCGACTCCGACGGCGACGTCGTTTTGCATCCGCCGGCAGGGAGCGGGCCGGACTGGATTTTTCTTCGGGTACCGGACAAGCGAATCGTCAAGAACCGCATCCACTTCGACTTCCGGCCTGACAACCAACAGGTCGAAGTCGACCGGGCGGTCGGGCTGGGGGCCCGTCGCATCGACATCGGCCAAGGCGATGACGCGAGCTGGGTGGTGCTGGCCGACCCGGAAGGCAACGAGTTCTGCATTCTCGCGGAGGACTAGTCTTGCGTGACTCTGCGGATTTATACGTCCACGCGGCGTGTCGCGTCCAAAACCGCAGTGTCGCCGACTAGTTCGCGTGCAGGTCTTGGTTGAGCGCGATTCCTTGACCGTCGCGGGACACCACTTCGACGGCGCCGGTGAGCGAGTTGCGGCGAAACAGCATGTTGCTGCCGCCGGAGAGGTCGCGGGCCTTGACTGCGGTGCCGTCCGGCAGGCTGACTTTGGTGCCGGCGGTGACGTAGAGCCCGGCTTCGACGACGCAGTCGTCACCCAGCGAGATGCCCAACCCCGAATTGGCGCCCAGCAGACAACGTTTGCCGATCGAAATGATTTCGGTGCCACCACCAGACAGCGTGCCCATGATCGAGGCGCCGCCCCCGACGTCTGAACCGTCGCCGACCACTACGCCCGCCGAGATACGGCCTTCGACCATCGAGGTGCCCAGCGTGCCGGCGTTGTAGTTGACGAATCCTTCGTGCATCACGGTGGTGCCGGCTGCCAGGTGAGCGCCCAGCCGGACCCGGTCGGCGTCGGCGATACGCACCCCCGTGGGCACGACGTAGTCGACCATCCTGGGGAACTTGTCGATCCCATACACCGCGACGGGCCCGCGGCGGCGCAGCCGCGCCCGCACCGCCTCGAAACCTTCGACGGCACAAGGACCGTGGTTGGTCCACACCACATTGGTCAAGATGCCGAAGAAGCCGTCGGTGTTCAGCCCGTGCGGCGCAACCAGCCGGTGCGACAACAGATGCAGCCGTAGGTACGCGTCATAGGCATCGGAAGCCTTGTCGTCCAGCGAGCCGATCACGGTGCGGATCGCTACTGTTTCGGTGCCCCGGTCCTCGTCGCGGCCGACCAACGCCGCCAGGTCGTCGGGAACCTCGGTCGGCGACAGCGGTATGGTGCCGGTTCTCCCGCCAGATTGGATCAGTTTCGGTGCGGGATACCAGGCGTCGAGAACCGTTCCATTGGCGGCCCGCGTTGCCAGCCCGATACCCGAAGCTCCAGTCACGCGCTCCACGCTACTGGTTGCGCTAGACGTGTTCGCCGGGCCCCGCCCGGCGACCAGACGCAAAGGTCCCCGACACGCCGCCGGAGAAGGAGCTTTTGCGTCTGCTCGGCCCACTTGAGCCACCCGCTACTCTTGCCTGGTGCTGGACCTACACGGCGACCCGGTCGAACTGACCGCGGCGTTGGTCGACATCCCCAGCGAGTCGCGGTCCGAGGGGCGCATCGCCGACGAGGTCGAGGCCGCGCTGCGTGCGCAGACGACAGGCTTCGAGATCATCCGCTACGGCAACGCCGTACTGGCCCGCACGCATCTCGGCCGGCCGACACGAGTGCTGCTGGCGGGCCACCTCGACACCGTGCCGGTGGCCGACAACCTGCCCAGCCGCCGGGACGGCGAGCTGCTGCACGGCTGCGGCACGGTCGACATGAAATCCGGTGACGCCGTCTTCCTGCACCTGGCCGCCACGGTTCCCGTGCCCGCACACGACCTGACGCTGGTGTTCTACGACTGCGAGGAAATCGAGTCAGCGGCAAACGGTTTGGGTCGCATCGAACGCGAGTTGCCGGACTGGCTGGACGCCGACGTGGCGATCCTCGGCGAGCCCACCGCCGGCTACATCGAGGCGGGCTGTCAGGGCACGCTGCGCGTCGTCGTCCACGCAACCGGAACCCGGGCCCATTCGGCGCGATCCTGGCTGGGCGACAACGCGATTCACAAACTGGGCGCTGTGCTCGACCGGCTGGCGGGCTATCAGGCCCGCAGTGTCGACATCGACGGCTGCACGTACCGCGAGGGTCTGTCGGCGGTGCGCATCGACGGCGGCGTCGCCGGCAACGTCATTCCCGACGCCGCATCGGTGACCGTCAACTACCGGTTCGCCCCGGATCGCTCGGCGGCCGAGGCGTTACAACACGTCCACGACGTCCTCGACGGGCTCGACGTGCGGATCGAGCAGACCGATGTCGCGGCCGGCGCACTGCCCGGATTGTCCAAGCCCGCCGCCAAAGCATTGGTCGACGCCGCCGCCGGCCGAGTCCGGGCGAAATACGGGTGGACCGACGTGGCGCGGTTCGCCGCTCGCGGCATCGCCGCGGTCAACTACGGGCCCGGCGACCCCAACCTGGCGCACCGGCGGGACGAGCGGGTGCCGGTGGAGCAAATCACCGCCGCGGCCGACATGTTGCGCCGCTATCTGACGAGCTGAGCCTGCCGCGCCTGGGCAGCGGCGTCGGCTGCCGCTGGATGCAGCCCCACCTCGGCCAGGCCGGCGGCCACGTCGGCCAGCGCGGCGGAATCACCGGCGGTCAGCGCGCGGGCATGAGCCAACGTCAGTCGGCCCAGCACGCAGTCCACTTCCACCGCGAGGCGTTCGGCTCGATACACCGCGCGCAGGTCACCCAGCCGCGTCGCGTCCTGCAGCGCACGAAGCGCGATCGCCGACTGCCCACCGCGTTCAGCGGCCTGCACCGCCTCGCGGGCGGCGTCGATCGCTGCGGTCTGGTCACCACGTGCTGATTTCGACCACGCTTTGGCCAAGGCCAGCTCGGGTGTGAACAGCGCTGATTTCAGGCCGTGCCGCGACTCGGCGCGGCTGAAAACCTTTGCGGCTTCGACCTGTTCACCCTGCTGGCCCAGCGCCTGTGCGAGCAGCATCAACGACAGCGGCCCCCATGAATAACCCGTCCGCGCCAGCTCGCTGGCGGCCGGGCGCAGCAGCGTCACCGCCGTGTCGAAGTCGCCCTGGGCGATCGCCACGTACGCCACCAGCACCTCGCCGATCGCCCGACCCGGCTGCTGCAGTTCGGCGAAATCGGTGTAGCGCTGCGCCAGTGAGCGTGCCGCATCCAGCCGCCCCGCCATCACCAGCGCCGTGACCCGGGCGAAGCCGCTGGTGAACCTCAGCAAGCCCGGATGCTCGCCGGCGACGGCCCGGGCGGCCAGCGCTTCGACGTCGTCGAACCGGGCAGTGCGAGCTGAGCACAGCGCCGCAGTCGACGCCGCCCACCCCACGCCGACCTCGTCAGCGTGCGGTGACGCCAGCACGTCGGACGCCATCCGCAACGCTCGCAGCGGGGTACCGGAGTTCATCGCGAAGGTCGCCGCCAGCGCGTCGAGCGTGGCCTTGGCGGCTGGCGCCGCGACCCGCTGACGGGTGGTGTGCAGGAACGCCGTGGCGCGCTCCGGCTCGCTCAGCATCCAGAACTGATTGGCGGCCCGTGGCAGCGCCCAGGCCATCAGTTCGGTGTCGGTCAGGGTGTCGGGATCGACTGCGGCGAGCACTGCTCCGGCCTCCCGACCCTGACCCTGCCACGCCAGCGCGTAGGCCAACACCAGCCGCGCCGCCAGGCCTTCCGACCGGTCCAGCGCTGCCCGCGCCAACCGCTCGGCGAGGACCAGGTCGCCAAGCCGCAGCGCCTGCTGCGCCGCACTCACGACATCTGCGACCGGGCCGGGGGTGTCGCTGTCGACCGCTAGCGCTGCCCGTCGTAGTTCGTCGCTGACATGGTCGGACGGATGCTTCGCCAGCTGTGCGACCACCGCTGCACGCAGCGATCGGGCTTGCTGCGCTGCGAGCGCGGCGCGGGCGCGTTCGCCGTAGAGCGGATGAGCCGGGTGCGCCAGTTCCTGGTCGTCGAAGGCGATCACGGCTGCGGCGTCCTCGACGGCCTGCTCGCCGGCTAACGCCGCCAAGTCGGCGCGGGACAGTGGTTCGGCGACCGCCAGGTAGTCCAGCACGGTGCGCGCCGGCTCCGCCAGCGCGCCGAGGTGGCCGTCGATCAGGGCGGACAGCGTCAACCGCTCGTCGTCGCGGAAGCGCCAGCCGTCGTCGGCCCGCACCAGGGCGCCGTTCTCGACGACGTGGCGCAGATACAGCGGGTTGCCTTGGCTGCGGCCGACGACTTTCTCGGCCACCGGCTTCGGTAGCGGTTCACCCAGCGCCGACTCCAGCAGCGCCGCTGCCCGCTCGGCATCCAGGGGTTGCACCTCGATGCGGCTGAGCAGCTGATCGGTCCACAAGGCGGTGACGACGTCGGGCAGCCGGATGTCCGAGCGCACGGTGACCAGAAGTCGCGCCGAACCGCTCAACGCCAGCTGATACACCAGCGTGGCCGACAGGGCGTCCAACTCATGCGCGTCGTCGACGACCAGCAGCAGGTCGCCGCCCGCGCTGGTGAGTGATTCGCGCGCGGCGCGCAGCAGCGCCGCGGGTCGCCCGATGTGGGCCAGACGGACCAGATGCCGGAAGGCGCCGAAGGGGACCGGTCGCTCGGGCGCGCTGCCCAGCGCCCACCGGACGATCGTCGACGGCCGCTGTGCAGCGAACCTCTCGGCGGCGGCGCGGGCCAGTGTCGTCTTGCCGACGCCGTCGGGTCCAACGAGCGCGGCGCCGGAAACCTGCGAGCTCTCCAGCGCGCCCGTCACCTGCGCTACGACGGATACCTGCGGCGCGGCTACCCAAGGCACCGCCGGATTTTATTGCCCGTATACGGCGTAGCAGGGCGATAGCCCGAAATGCGCTCGGCGGCAAGGCTGGTCTACGTTTCTGAGTGTGGAGCCGAAGCGGTGGGCGGTCTGCGTCTACTGCGCGTCCGGGCCGACCCATCCGGAGCTGCTGGCACTGGCCGCGCGGCTCGGCGAGGCGATCGCCGAGCGCGGCTGGGTACTGGTGTGGGGCGGCGGCAACGTCTCGGCGATGGGCGCATTGGCCACTGCGGCGCGGGCCCGCGGCGGATGGACCGTCGGCGTGATCCCCAAGATGCTGGTCCACCGAGAGCTAGCCGATACCGACGCCGACGAGCTGATCGTCACCGACACCATGCGCGAGCGCAAACAAGTCATGGAAGATCGCGCCGACGCGTTCATCGCACTGCCCGGCGGTATCGGAACGCTCGAAGAGTTGTTTGAAACCTGGACGGCGGGGTATCTCGGCGTGCACGACAAGCCCGTGGTGATGCTGGACCCCGACGGGCACTACGACGGACTGCGGGCATGGCTGTACGGGCTGGTCGACACCGGATACGTCTCGCAGATGGCCCTCGACCGGCTCGTGGTGGTCGACGACCTGGATGCGGCTTTGGCGGCGTGCGCACCTCGATGAAGCGGCTGGGCACACCGCGTTAGGCTGGCCGCCGACTGCGCTTGCTGCGAATGGGAGACAAAGTGTCCGATCACGACTCCGGCGCCCCTGCCACCGTCGGGCTCACCGACATCGCAACACGGCTGCCCGGCCTGTTGCCCGACCTGCCGGTGATCCTGCGCGGCGCGCTGACCGGGCTGCTGCCTCAGCGCAACTCCAAGGCCTCGATCGGCAAGGTGTTCCAGGAGCGGGCAGCCCGCTACGGGGACCGCATCTTCCTGCGGTTCGGCGACCAGCGACTGACCTACCGCGAGGCCAACGAAACCGCAAACCGCTATGCCGCGGTGCTGGCCGCGCGCGGTGTCGGACACGGCGACGTGGTCGGCATCATGCTGCGCAATTCGCCCAACACGGTGCTGATGATGCTGGCCGTCGTCAAGTGCGGAGCGATCGCGGGCATGATCAACTACCACCAGCGCGGCGAGGTGCTCGCCCACAGCCTGGGCTTGCTCGACGCCAAAGTGCTGGTCTGCGAGTCCGATCTGGTCAGCGCGGTCAGCGAGTCCGGGGCGCCCGCCGATCCGATGACCATCGAGGAGCTCGAGCGACTCGCCGCCACAGCGCCGACCAGCAACCCGGCGTCAGCGTCGGCCGTGCTGGCCAAGGACACGGCGTTCTACATCTTCACCTCAGGCACGACCGGCTTCCCGAAAGCCAGCGTGATGACACACTTCCGATGGTTGCGGGCGCTGGCCGCGTTCGGCGGCGTGGGACTACGACTGCACAGCAGCGACACGCTCTACTGCTGCCTGCCGCTGTATCACAACAACGCGCTGACGATAGCGGTCGCATCGGTGCTCAATTCCGGTGCGACGCTGGCGCTGGGCAAGTCGTTTTCGGCGTCGCGGTTCTGGGACGAGGTGATCGCCAACGACGCGACGGCCTTCATCTACATCGGCGAGATCTGCCGGTACCTGCTCAACCAGCCGCCCAAGCCGACCGACCGCGCGCACAAGGTGCGGCTGATCGCCGGCAACGGGTTGCGCCCAGAGATCTGGGATGAGTTCACGACACGATTCGGCATCCAGCGAGTGTGTGAGTTCTACGCCGCCAGCGAGGGCAACACCGCGTTCATCAACATCCTCAACGTGCCCAAGACGACCGGCGTCTCGCCGCTGCCGCTGGCGTACGTGGAGTACGACCCGGACACAGGCGCGCCCCTGCGCGACGAGAAAGGCCGGGTGCGCCGCGTGCCTCCCGGCCAGCCGGGCCTACTGCTCAGCCCGGTCAACAGACTTCAGCCCTACGACGGCTACACCGATCCTGCTGCCAGCGAAAAGAAGTTGATACGCAACGCTTTCCGCAAGGGCGACTGCTGGTTCAACACGGGCGACGTGATGCGCCCGCAGGGCACTGGTCACGCTGCGTTCGTCGACCGGCTCGGCGACACGTTCCGGTGGAAGGGCGAAAATGTCGCCACCACACAAGTCGAGGCGGCGCTGGCGGTCGACGAGTCCGTCGAGGAGTGCGCGGTCTACGGGGTAGAGATTCCGCGTACCGGCGGGCGGGCCGGCATGGCGGCGGTCAAGCTTCGCGGCGCCGCCGAGTTCGACGGCAAGGCACTCGCGCGCACGGTGTACGACCGGTTGCCGGTGTATGCGCTGCCGCTGTTCGTGCGGGTGGTGCAGTCGATGGAACACACCACGACGTTCAAGAGCCGCAAAGTCGACCTGCGTGAACAGGGTTACGGCCCCGGCATCGAGGATCCGCTCTACGTGCTCGCCGGCCGTGACGAGGGCTACGTGCCGTTTTATCCCGAATACCCCGACGAGGTCGCGGCAGGCAAGCGACCGCAGGCGTAAGCCTGGGCCGAGTCTGCATTGGTGGCATCGAGCCTGCGGCCACCGCGTGGATTTGGCGCTGACGGACGCCATGGGCGCAGTCTCGATCGGTGAGAAGGCGACCGAAGGCGTAAACCCGCGACCAGGCACCATAGATGGGTGCAGTTGACGCTTTGTGGCCGCCCGGTGGCAGGTGATCGCGCGCTGATCATGGCGATCGTCAACCGCACCCCGGATTCGTTTTACGACCGGGGCGCCACGTTCAGCGACGACGCGGCCAAGGCCGCCGCCCACCAAGCGATCGCCGACGGCGCTGACGCCATCGATGTCGGCGGCGTCAAGGCCGGGCCCGGCGAGAACGTCGACGCCGCGACCGAAGCCGCTCGCGTGGTGCCTTTCATCGAATGGTTGCGCAGCGCCTACCCGGACCAGCTGATCAGCGTCGACACCTGGCGTTCGTCGGTAGCCCGGCAGGCCTGCAGCGCGGGCGCCGACCTGATCAACGACACCTGGGGCGGCGTCGACCCGGCTCTGCCCGAGGTGGCAGCGGAGTTCGGCACCGGCCTGGTCTGCTCGCATACCGGCGGTGCGGCGCCGCGGACCCGCCCGTTCCGGGTCAGCTACGGGACCACCACCCGCGGCGTCGTCGATGACGTCATCCGCGAGCTCACCGCCGCCGCCGAGCGCGCGGTAGCCGCCGGCGTGGCCCGAGACCGGGTCTTGGTCGACCCCACCCACGACTTCGGCAAGAACACCTTCCACGGGCTAGCGTTATTGCGCCACATGGAAGATCTTGTGAGCACCGGATGGCCGGTGTTGATGGCGCTCAGCAACAAGGACTTCGTCGGGGAGACATTGGGCGTGGAGCTCACCGAGCGGCTGGAGGGGACACTGGCAGCGACTGCCCTCGCCGCCGCGGCCGGCGCTCGGATGTTTCGTGTGCATGAGGTGGCCCCGACGCGTCGCGTGCTGGAGATGGTGGCCTCCATCTACGGCACACGTCCGCCGACCCGCACGGTGAGAGGACTCGCATGACCACATCAGAGCTGGTCGATCTGGTCGGCGAGGGGATTCTTGCTGCCCGGCCCGGAGACGCCTGGCTGTCCGACCGCAGCTGGAACCGCCCCAGCTGGACGATCGGGGAGCTGCAGGCAGCGAAGGCCGGGCGGACGATCTCGGTGGTGCTGCCCGCCCTCAACGAAGAAGAAACCATCGAATCGGTCATCGACAGCATCTCCCCGCTCGTCGGCGGGCTGGTCGACGAGCTGATCGTGCTCGACTCGGGTTCCACCGACGACACCGAGATCCGCGCCATCGCCGCCGGCGCCCGCGTCGTCACCCGCGAACAGGCCTTGCCCGAAGTCCCGCCGCGGCCCGGCAAGGGCGAGGTGCTGTGGCGTTCGCTCGCAGCCACCACGGGCGACATCGTGGTGTTTGTCGACTCCGACCTGATCGACCCCGACCCCATGTTCGTCCCGTGGCTCGTCGGCCCGTTGCTGACCAATGACGGCATCCACCTCGTCAAGAGCTTCTATCGGCGACCCCTGAACGTCAGCGGCAGCGAGGGCGCCACCGGAGGAGGCCGCGTCACCGAACTGGTCGCCCGGCCCCTGCTCGCGGCGCTTCGCCCCGAACTGGGCTGCGTGCTGCAGCCGCTGGGCGGCGAGTACGCGGCCAGCCGGGAGCTGCTGACATCGCTGCCCTTCGCGCCGGGTTACGGCGTGGAAATCGGGCTGTTGGTCGACACCTACGACCGGCTCGGCCTGGACGCCATCGCCCAGGTCAACCTCGGCGTGCGGGCACATCGCAACCGCTCGCTGGCCGAACTGGGCGCGATGAGCCGTCAGGTCATCGCGACCCTGTTGTCGCGCTGCGGCATCCCCGACTCGGGTGTCGGGCTCACTCAGTTCTTCGCCGACGGCGACGGCTACACGCCCCACACCTGGCCCGTCTCATTGGTCGACCGCCCGCCGATGAACGCTCTGCGCCCGCGCTGACTGTCCGGCCCACGCGGCGCCGGATAAGGCAGGATCGGTGACGTGGCGTTGGTGTTGCTCTATCTCGTGGTGTTGATCCTGTTGGCGCTGCTGCTATTCGGTGTGGCCAGCCTGGTGTTCGGCCGCGGCGAGCAGCTGCCCCCGCTGCCGCGCGCCACGACCGCAACCGCGTTGCCAGTCTCAGGTGTCACCCGCGCGGACGTCGACGCGGTGAAGTTCACCCAGGTGCTGCGCGGGTACAAGACCAGCGAGGTCGACTGGGTGCTGGACCGGCTGGGCCAGGAACTCGACCTGCTGCGCGGTCAGCTTTCAGCCCGCGACGCCTTGGACGCCGAGCCCGACGACGATGACAGCGCCGAGGACGTTTCGCCGCAAAAGGACCACGGGTGAGTGCGCCCACCGACGACGGGCGGGTTCGTTGCGGCTGGGCGATTACCGACCTGTACCGCGACTACCACGATCGCGAGTGGGGCCGACCCGTGCGCGACGGGGTGGCGTTGTTCGAGCGGATGAGCCTGGAGGCCTTCCAAAGCGGGCTTTCGTGGTTGATCATCCTGCGCAAGCGGGAGAACTTCCGACGGGCTTTCGCGGGCTTCGACATCGAGACGGTCGCCGGCTACACCGACGACGACGTGGCTCGGCTGATGGCCGACGACGGAATCGTGCGCAACCGCGCCAAGATCGAAGCGACGATCGCCAACGCGCGCGCGGCGGCCGACTTGGGATCCGCCGACGACCTATCGGAATTGCTGTGGTCGTTCGCGCCGCCACCGCGGCCGCGTCCCACCGATGCCTCGCAAATCCCTTCGGCCACTGCGGAGTCCACCGCGATGGCGCGGGAACTCAAACGGTGCGGATTCCGGTTCGTCGGGCCTACCACTGCCTATGCCCTGATGCAGGCCACCGGGATGGTCGACGACCACCTCAGCACCTGCTGGGTGCCGTCGACCGCCCAGTAGGATTCTCCAGAACCGGGTCTTGTACACCCTGTTCGTTCCAATAGGGAACAATAGGGGGGTGAATTGGCAGTTCAATGCCGGGTATCGGGCGTACCCGGCCTGGACCAGGTCCGTGACGACGGGCCGGCTCGAACCTGGAGGGAGTACTCGATGGCGGCGATGAAGCCCCGGACCGGAGACGGTCCTCTGGAAGCGACCAAGGAGGGGCGCGGCATCGTGATGCGGGTACCACTAGAGGGCGGTGGTCGACTCGTCGTCGAGCTCACGCCCGACGAAGCCGCCGCTCTAGGTGACGAACTGAAGGGCGTCACCAGCTAACCGGGTTCAGCCACGTCCAGCCGGCGTCCGGCGAGCGGTTGCTGCTAGGCGCACACCTTCCGGTAGATATCCAAGGTTTGTTCAGCGATGTGCGCCCATGAGAATTCGTCGATGCACCGCTGGCGTCCGGCCCGGCCGTAGCGCTCCGCCTTCTCAGGATCATCCACGAGGGCGTTGACCGCCTCAGCCAAGGCGGCTTCATAGCCGGCCGGATCGGCGGGGTCGTAGTGCACCAGCGAGCCGGTGACGCCGTCGCCGACCACCTCGGGTATGCCGCCGACATCGGATGCCACCACCGCGGTCGCGCAGGCCATCGCTTCCAGGTTGACGATGCCCAGCGGCTCATAGACCGACGGGCACACGAAAACGACTGCAGCCGAGAGTATTTCGCGTATCTCCCCGATAGGAAGCATGTCCCGGATCCAGAACACCCCGGTGCGCGTGCGGGACAATTCGTTTACCGCCGCGGACACTTCGGCGGCGATCTCCGGAGTGTCCGGGGCGCCGGCGCATAGCACCAGCTGCAGGTCGGGATTGAACCGGTGCGCCGCCGCCACCAGATGTGCGACCCCTTTCTGGCGGGTGATGCGGCCGACGAACGCCACGATGGGCCGGCGGCGGTCGACGCCGAGTTGGGCTAGCAGCGACTCGCCGGCTTGGGGCGCGGCCGGATACCACACGTCGGTGTCAATTCCGTTCCGCACCACGTGCACTCGGCTCGGGTCCAGGGAGGGGTAGAGCCGCAGCACGTCGTCACGCATGCCCGAGCTGACAGCGATGACGGCGTCGGCACCGTTCAACGCGGTGTCCTCCACCCACGACGACAGCCGATAACCCCCACCGAGCTGCTCGGCCTTCCAAGGCCGCAGCGGCTCCAGCGAATGCGCAGTCACGACATGGGGGATGTCGTAGAGCAACGCGGCCACATGCCCGGCCAGCCCGGCGTACCACGTGTGCGAATGCACGACATCGGCCCCGGCAGCCGCGTTGGCCATCACCAGATCGGTCGACAACGTCGCCAGCGCCGGGTTGGCGCCGCGCAGCCGGGGGTCGGGTTGATGCGCGAACGCCGCCGCGCGGGGAGCGCCCATGCAGTGCACGTCGATCTCGCACAGGCGGCGCAACTGTGCGACGAGCTCGGTGACGTGCACTCCAGCGCCGCCGTACACCTCAGGTGGGTACTCCCGGGTCATCATTGCCACCCGCATACTCGGCACGCTAGCCGGGTGACGACGAGGGCCGCCAGCGGCCCGAGGAGAAGCCCGGCCATTGAACCCCGCGGGTGACGACGAGGGCCGCCAGCGGAGCCGGGCCATCGTTATTCGGTACTCGTGGTTTGCCATTGCAGCCGGGCGGCAATATCTAGGCCGAACTGAGTCAAATACCTTGACGGACAGTCCGTCAACGTGGGCAATCGAGCGATTGCGCTGGCAGGGGCTCAGGGCGGCCGATAGGTTTGTGCCATGAGGGAAGCGCCAGACGTGCTGGGCATCGTCCTGGCCGGGGGGGAGGGCAAGCGGCTTTACCCGTTAACCGCCGACCGGGCAAAGCCCGCGGTTCCCTTCGGCGGCGCTTATCGGCTGATCGACTTCGTGCTGTCCAATCTCGTCAACGCCCGCTATCTGCGGATCTGCGTTCTGACTCAGTACAAGTCGCATTCGCTCGACCGCCACATTTCGCAGAACTGGCGATTGAGCGGCCTGGCCGGTGAATACATCACTCCGGTGCCGGCCCAGCAGCGCCTGGGACCCCGCTGGTATACCGGCTCCGCTGACGCCATCTATCAGTCGATGAACCTCATCTACGACGAGGATCCCGACTACATAGTGGTTTTCGGCGCCGACCACGTCTACCGGATGGACCCCGAACAGATGGTCCAGTACCACATCGACAGCGGAGCAGGCGCGACGGTGGCCGGTATCCGGGTGCCGCGCGCGGAGGCCAGTGCGTTCGGCTGCCTGGACGCCGACGACTCCGGCCGAATCCGCAGCTTCGTGGAGAAGCCGACCGAACCGCCCGGCACACCTGACGACCCGGAATCCACGTTCGTGTCGATGGGCAACTACATCTTCACCACCAAGGTGCTCATCGACGCGATCCGTGCCGACGCCGAAGACGACCACTCCGACCACGACATGGGCGGCGACATCATCCCGCGTCTGGTGGCCGACGGATTAGCCGCGGTCTACGACTTCTCCGATAACGAGGTACCGGGCGCCACCGACCGCGACCGCGGCTACTGGCGTGACGTGGGAACGCTGGACGCCTTCTACGACGCGCACATGGATCTGGTCTCGGTGCATCCGGTGTTCAACCTGTACAACAAGCGCTGGCCGATCCGCGGTGCGACGGAAAACCTCGCGCCGGCGAAGTTCGTCAACGGCGGCTCCGCGCAGGAGTCGGTGGTCGGTGCGGGCAGCATCATCTCTGCGGCGTCGGTGCGCAATTCGGTCCTATCGTCGAACGTCGTCGTGGACGACGGTGCCATCGTCGAGGGCAGCGTGATCATGCCCGGTACCCGTGTGGGCCGCGGCGCCGTGGTGCGCCACGCGATCCTGGACAAGAACGTCGTCGTGGGGCCTGGCGAGATGGTCGGCGTCGACTTGGAAAAGGACCGGGAACGCTTCGCGGTCAGCGCCGGCGGAGTGGTTGCCGTCGGCAAAGGGGTGTGGATTTAGCGGCGGCGGTGGCGTCGTCACCACACGTACGGCACCAGCCGGTACTGCACCTGCTGGGTGTATTCGCGGTATCCGGCTAATTCTTTTGTGAGCAGTTGTTCTTCGTCTCGGATACGAAGTGCCAGCACAACCACACCGGGCACGACGAAAACCAGTCCCCAATAGGACCCGAGCGCGAGCGGAATGCCCAGCATCATGATCACGTTCGCGGTGTACATCGGGTGTCGCACCAATCCGTAAAGACCAGTCGACACCAGTTTCTGGTCGGCTTCGACGCGCACGGTCGCGGCCGCATAGCTGTTCTGAAAGACGACCAGCATCGCCACACCGAGCCCAACCACTACCAGAATGTCGCCGACCATCGAGATTGCCGCCGGTACTGACGACCAGCCCCAACGATGGTCGAGGACGCTGACCACGACCATGGCGAACAGCGACGATAACGAGAATGCCATGACGACCTTCTGGAACGGTCGGGGCTCTGCCGTCGGCCCTCCACGCATCCGTCGCCGCAGTGCCGCGGGGTTCGTACCTAACAAGCGGACGCTCGGCATCCAAGTCGCGAGGACAAACACGGCCAGGAAAACCCATGCCTGCCAGTAATCGAACGTTCCGGCCGGCACAAACAGCAGCAATCCCAGGACGAGGAGCCCAACTACCGCGAATGCCACTAATTTTGCAACGGTTTTCACGGTTCCTCCCGCTGGATCCTACGAGCGCAGATCTCGTCGCCGGAAAGCCGCAACTCCCACCACGATCAGCGCCGTCCCGAGCGCCGACAGCCATAACAGCGGAACGGCGCTGAAGTCACCGCCGCCCACCCGCGGGATGTGCGCGAACGGTTCGAAGTCCAGCACCCACTGGGGGGCACCCGACAATGAACCGATCAGATACACCGCGACGAACCCGACCAGCACCCCCCAGACCACCGGAGTGAACCGGGGCACAAGACCGAACAACGCGGCCGTAACGGCCGCGAGCAGGCACACGGCAGGCAGCTGTACCGCCGCAGTGCCGACGACCGTGGCCAGTTTGCCGGCCACGTCACCGGCCGCGACGCCGTAGCTGAGGCCGGCCGTCACCCCGGCAAGCAGCATGGCAGCCGCCGGACCGCCGATGGCTATCGTCAAATGAGTTGCTGCCCAACGGATCCGACCGACAGCGCCAGCCAGTATCGTCTCGGCACGTGCGGCGGTCTCCTCTTGGTGTAGGCGCAGGCTCAGCGAGACCGCAAACGCGGCCGCCGCCATCCCCAGCATGCTGAACGCCACCGCGAGGAAAGCCTGCTCAACGGCGCCGGTGCCGCCCATCCGCACGACGATGTCACGGGCAGCCGAATTGCCGATCTCCTCGCCGATGCCGTGCACGATGCTGCCGATCAGCACGCCGTACAGACACAGCCCGACGGTCCAGATCACCACCGCACCGCGATCCAGCCGCCATGCGAGGCCAGCCACCCCGCGCAGCGACCAGCCCGCCTTTCCCGGCCCGGGGCGTTCGGCGATCAATCCGGCTCCGACGTCGCGTCGCGCCAACAACAGGTAGGCCACGACGGTCAGCGCCAGGACCGTCAGCGCATGCAAAGACAGCACCCACCAGCGGTCCCCGGCATATGGGCGAACTTGCAACGACCACCCCAGCGGTGACAGCCACGACAAGGTACCCGAGCCGGCGTCACCGACGGCGCGCAGCGAAAACGCGACCGCCAGCACTGCGAAGGCCGCGCTGCGGGTGAACCGGGCGCTGGGCGACAGTTGCGCCGCCAAGGCGGCCACCGCGGTGAACACCAAACCGGATGCCGCCAGCGCCGCACCGAACGCAAGCGATCCGCCGGAGGGAACGTCGGTGCTCAGCAGGCCGGCGGCACCGATCGCACCGGTGGCAACCGACGCCCCGGACGACAACAGCACGGCAGCCGTCAAGCTGGCGTATCGGCCGACCGACGTCGAGTCGAGCAACTCGGCACGGCCAGTCTCCTCGTCGGCGCGGGTATGGCGAATCACCGTGAGAATCACCGCGACAGCGATGAGCATGTGGAACATCCCGGCTTTCCAGATCCCGACGGCGCCGAGGTTGTCCGCATAGATCTGCCCGTAGAGTGCTCGCTGGGCCGGGCTGGCCATGATCGACGCCGCAAACGCAGCCCGGGCGGCCTGATCCGGATACACCTTCTCGATGCCGCCGACGTAGACGGTCGCCAACGGCACCGACAGCAGCAGCACCCACAGCGGCAGCACGATGCGGTCGCGGCGCAGGTACAAACGCAGCAGCCCAAGGGTTCCGGAGAAGTTCGACGTTCGCGTCGGCGGCGCGTGGTGGGCGGGCCGGGACGGCCGGTCCAGCGTTGTGGTGCTCATGCCGATACCTCCTGCCTGCTCTGGTCGCGTTGGCCGTCGACGCCGTAGTGGCGCAGGAAGAGTTCTTCCAGCGTCGGTGGCTGGCTGACCAGGCTGCGCACACCGGCGTCGCCGAGAACCCGGATCAGCTCGGCGAGGCTTTCGCTGTCGACGTGGGCACGCACAGTTTTGCCCTCGACGCTGACGTTCTCGACACCCTTGATTCGGGTGAGATCGCCTGGGTCGCCGATCATTTCGGCTTTGATTGAGGTGCGGCTGAGATGACGCATGTCGTCCAGGGAGCCACTCTCGACGGTCTTGCCGGCCCGGATGATGGTCACCCGATCGCAGACCGCCTCGGTTTCGGCCAGGATGTGGCTTGACAGCAGTATCGTCACGCCCCGGTCGCGCGCCTCGCGGACGCACTGTTGAAAGACATGCTCCATCAACGGGTCTAGGCCACTGCTGGGCTCATCCAGCAGCAGCAGTCGTGCCCGCGAGGAAAACGCCGATATCAGCGAGACCTTCTGCCGATTGCCCTTCGAATACGTCCGGGCCTTCTTGCGTGGGTCGAGGTCGAAGCGTTCGATCAACTCCGCACGCCGCTTCTCGTCGATGTCGCCGCGCATGCGGGCCAGCAAGTCGATGGTCTCGCCGCCGGTGAGGTTCGGCCACAGGGTCACATCGCCTGGCACATAGGCGATCTGGCGATGTAGCTCCACAGCGTCGGACCACGGGTCGCCGCCCAGCAGGCAAGCTGTGCCTGCGTCGGCTTTCACGACGCCGAGCAGGATGCGGATGGTCGTCGACTTGCCGGCCCCGTTGGGGCCGAGGAAGCCGTGCACCTCGCCTTCGCGGACTGTGAGGTCTAACCCGCCCAGTGCCCGGACTGCACCGAAATTCTTTGTCAGTCCACGAATCTCGATTGCAGACTGGTAGTTGTCATTCGGCATTGGCTTCTCCTTGGTCGGCTTGCGCTTCGGCTTGTGCTTCGGCTTGGGCGAGGAACGCGTCATACATGGCCCGGTCGGCCATCAGGCCTTCGGTAGAGACCTCGAGGGCCGGCAGCACCATGTCTCGCGCGTAGTCGCGCAGCACTGCCCGCAGATCCGTCGGGGTTTCGTGCATCTGCAGATACAACAAAAAGCCGCCACCGCCGGTGATCGCCAGATACTTGGCTCTGGCCTTGGGGTCACGGCTGGGCTTGAGCGCGCCGGAGCGCACACCCTCCTCCAGATACTGCTCGGTGTTGTCAATCATCCTGCGCCACAATATTTTTGCCAGCTCTCCGCCGGACTGCATGCTGCGCACGAGGTAGGCCATCAGCGGCGCGTAGGACTCGATCTCGGCCATCTGGGCAAACCAGGTGGCGGGGTCGTTGGACCGCATCGCCTCGGACTTCTCGCTGCGGATCTCCTCGGCGACGTAGTCGTCGCACGCTTTGCGCAAGCCTTCCTTGGAGCCGAAGTGGTGAATCACCAGCGCGGCGCTGACCCCCGCCGCTTCGGCGATCCTGCGCACTCCGACGTCAAACCCGTGCTCGCCGAACTGCTCGATGGCCGCATCGCGAATCCGAGCGGCGGCAGTCAGATCGGCTGAACGCATGTTCAGTACGCTAAACGCACGTTCAACCCGCGGTCAAGGGTCGCCTGCGTCAGGAATTCGTAAAAACTCAGTCGCGGACAGCGGCCAGCAGTCCATCGCCGAGCGGTATCAATGCGGGAGTAAGGCGTTCGTTTTCGGCGATCAGTCGCGCCGCCTCACGCACGGCTGCCACCTCAACGTCGTGTGCTGCAGGGTCGTTTGCCCGCCCGCCCAGCGCCGCCCGATGCATCACCACAACTCCGCCCGAGCGCAGCAGCCGCATGCCCTCGGCAACGTACTCCGGCTGGTCGAGGGGATCGGCGTCGATGAACACCAGGTCGTAGGACTCATCGGCAAGCCGGGTGAGTACTTCTTGGGCCCGCCCGCTGATCAGCCGTGTGCGCGACGGCGCGATGCCGGCCTCGGCGAACGCTTGTTTGGCGATCCGCTGATATTCCGGCTCGATGTCGATCGTGGTCAGGACGCCGTCGTCGCGCATCCCCGAGAGCAGCCAAAGCCCGCTGACCCCGGCACCGGTTCCCACTTCCACGACGGACTTCCCGCCGCTGAGCTTCGCCAGCAGGCTCAGCAGTGCACCGACCGCCGGTGTCACGGCGCCGGCCCCGATTTCCGTCGCACGGTCTCGGGCCGCCGCCAGGATCGCATCCTCGGAGATCGATCCCTCGGCGTGCGCCAGGAGCGATTCGGCCCGGCTTGTCGCGACGGCCTGGCCGGAGGTGTAGTTGATGCTGGCCATGCCCGCAGCGTAAATGCAATCGCGGCCGCTCTGGGGCAGGCGCGCCCAGCGCCCGCGCAGCGACACGCCCGGGGGCGGCGAGTGGTCAACGTCACACGGCCGCGAATAACCGCAGCACGGCAGGTGAGCGGCGCCGTTTCTCAGTGAAAGCTCAGTTTGCTCATATACCTGCCACACCCCCATAGGCGACGGTATCTGCATGGAACGCCGGGAACGCTGGTTGGGGAATAGGCCTGAGGTCCCGAGCGTTGGCGGCGATGACGAACTGCCGACGCTTGGTGGCAGTCTCAATCCGGAGGATTTCATCATCACCACGTTGATCAGCCCGGCGAGCATGTCGCATCCCGAGCGGTATCGCGACGCCGACTGGGTGGAAGTGTCCGACGAGCCCTACGGCACCGCGGTTTTCGACGCGACCGGGGACAAGTCGGCGATGCCGTCGTGGGAAGAGCTGGTGCGCCAGCATGCCGACCGGGTGTACCGGCTGGCCTACCGGTTGTCGGGTAACCAGCACGATGCGGAAGACCTCACCCAGGAGACCTTTATCCGCGTCTTCCGTTCGGTGCAGAACTATCAGCCCGGCACGTTCGAAGGCTGGCTGCACCGCATCACCACGAACCTGTTCTTGGACATGGTGCGTCGCCGCGGCCGCATCCGGATGGAAGCTCTTCCTGAGGATTACGACCGGGTGCCCGCCGACGAACCCAACCCCGAGCAGGTCTACCACGACGCCCGGCTGGCGCCTGACCTGCAGGCTGCGCTGGATTCGCTGCCGCCGGAGTTTCGCGCCGCGGTGGTGTTGTGTGACATCGAAGGTCTGTCCTACGAGGAGATCGGCGCCACTCTCGGCGTCAAACTCGGCACCGTGCGTAGCCGCATCCACCGGGGTCGCCAGGCGCTGCGTGATTACCTCGCGGCCCATCCGGAGCATGGAAGGCAGGACACCGCCCAACAGTCGGCGTAGTGCGCACCGGCGGTTCATCGGCTGTTCACGGATGTCCTGCAGAAGGTCGCGCGCTACATTCAAAGTAGTGCCGTGCAGGTCAATGCAGCGTCGAGAGGAGCCGGTGATGGCCGATCGGGGACAGGTGTTCCGCCGAGCGTTCTCCTGGCTGCCCTCGCAGTTCGCCTCCCAAAGCAACGCACCCGTCGGTGCGCCGCGCCAGTTCGGCTCCACCGAGCACCTGTCCACCGAGGCCATCGCGGCGTTTGTCGACGGCGAATTGCGGATGACTGCGCACCTGCGCGCCGCACATCACCTGTCGCTGTGTCCGCAGTGCGCCGCTGAAGTGGAGGATCAAAGCCGTGCACGCGCCGCGCTGCGCGACTCCCATCCGATCCAGATCCCCAGCACGCTGCTCGGAATGCTGTCGCAGATCCCATACTCGCGGCTGGACAATGCCGCCTGGCCTGACGACGACGCCGGAGCACCCGACATGTCCGGCCACCTGGCCGACGGCGGCGCGCATGACCGGCGCAAACGCCGGTAGGGTGGACAAGCCGGCGCGCAACGCCGTGCACGTGCCGACGCGCGCGTTCTCCCGAGCGCCAAGAAGAGGTTGACGTGAGCTCCGACCAGGACTACCACGGCGCCCATCGGCTGGCGCCCCGCCCCATTTCCCGGCCACCGGTCGATCCGGCCTCGCGCCAGGCGTTCGGCCGCCCCGATGGAGTGCAAGGTTCGTTCGTGGCAGAAGGGGTGCGCCCGCAGAAGTACCGGAACCAAACCGAGTTCGTCCCGCATGACCAGCCGGCCGACCCGGTGCTGGCCGAAGCCTTCGGCCGCCCGTTTCCCGGGGCCGAGCCGCTGCAGCGGCATCCGGCCGATGCCGGCGCCCTCGATGGCGATAAAGGCAAGGAATCAGCGGACCAAGCCGAAGATCCCTGGCGCGACCCGGCCGCGGCCGCCGCGTTGGGCACGCCGGCGCTGGCGCCACCGGCGCCCAAGGCGCGTTTTGCTTACGGCGACAAGCTCGGCGTCCGCGATGTGCTGTTCGGCGGAAAGGTGTCCTACCGGGCGCTGATCGTGCTGGGCGTGGTCGCGCTGCTGATCGGACTGGTCGGCGGATGGGTCGGCCGCAAGACGGCTGAAGTGGCCGAGGCGTTCACCACCTCCAAGGTGACGCTGTCCACCAACGGCAACGCCCAAGAGCCGGCCGGGCGGTTCGCCAAGGTGGCCGCCTCGACTGCCGACTCGGTCGTGACCGTGCAGTCGGTCAGTGACCAGGAGGGCACCCAAGGCTCCGGTGTCGTCATCGACGGCCGCGGCTACATCGTCACCAACAACCACGTCATCTCCGACGCGGCGAACAATCCGAGCCAGTACAAGACCACGGTGGTTTTCAACGACGGCAAGGAAGTGCCGGCCAATCTGGTGGGCCGTGACCCCAAGACCGACCTGGCCGTGCTCAAGGTGGACAACGTCAACAACCTGACCGTGGCCCGCCTGGGGGATTCGGATAAGGTCCGTGTCGGCGACGAGGTGCTGGCAGCGGGCGCGCCGCTGGGTCTGCGCAGCACCGTCACGCACGGGATCGTCAGCGCCGTACACCGCCCGGTTCCGTTGTCGGGCGAGGGCTCGGACACCGATACAGTGATCGACGCCGTGCAGACCGACGCCTCGATCAACCACGGCAACTCCGGTGGGCCGCTGATCGATATGGACTCCCAAGTCATCGGCATCAACACCGCGGGCAAGTCGCTGTCGGACAGCGCCAGCGGGCTGGGCTTCGCGATCCCGGTCAACGAGACCAAGCTGGTCGCGCAGGCCCTGATCCGAGACGGCAAGATCGTGCACCCGACGCTGGGGGTCAGTGCCCGCTCAGTGAGCAACGCGATCGCCAAGGGCGCCCAGGTGGCCAACGTGAAGGCCGGCAGCCCCGCCGAAAAGGGCGGCATCCTGGAAAACGATGTGGTGGTCAAGGTGGGCAACCGCACCGTCGCCGATGCCGACGAGTTCGTGGTCGCCGTGCGTCAGCTGACGATCGGGCAGGACGCGCCGATCGAGGTGGTCCGCGACGGCCGGCACGTCACCCTCACCGTTAAGCCCGGCCCGGACACCAGTTAGGTGTTCGCCAACGTCGGCTGGGGGGAAATGCTCGTCCTGGTGGTGGTCGGGCTGGTGATCCTTGGGCCCGAACGGCTTCCGGGTGCGATCCGCTGGACGGCCAACGCGCTGCGCCAGGCGCGTGACTACCTCACCGATATGAGCAACCAGCTGCGCCAGGACATTGGCCCGGAGTTCGACGATCTACGCGAGCCGCTGAGCGAATTGCAGAAACTTCGCGGTATGACGCCGCGCGCAGCGTTGACCAAACATCTGCTCGACGGCGACGACTCATTCCTCAGTGTGTTCGATCGGCCGCTGACTAATCGGGACAGTCAAGGCGGCGTGCCGTCGGAGCCGACACTGCCCACCCCGGCGCCGTCGCCCCGGCTATCGGATTCCGATGCCGGACGGCCTACCCCGTTCGACAGCGACGCGACCTGATCCCTGCTAGTGCCGAGTCGGGTCCAGTCCCAGTGACATACCGGCCAGGCCGCGGCGTCGGCTCGACAAAGCGTCGGCGACGCTGCGCAGCTCTTTGCCCACCGCTGAGTCAGGCGAGCTGAGCACGATCGGCACGCCCGAATCGCCGGCGGCGACCAGCGCAGGATCGAGCGGAACCTGTCCTAACAGCGGCACGTCGGCGCCGACCGCGCGGGAGAGTCGCTCGGCGACCTGCGGGCCGCCGCCCTCGCCGAACACCTGCAGTTTGGAGCCGTCGGGCAACACCAGCCATGACATGTTCTCCACCACACCGACGACGCGCTGGCGGGTCTGCAACGCAATGCTGCCGGCCCGCTCGGCCACTTCGGCGGCGGCCAGCTGCGGCGTGGTGACGACCAGAATCTCGGCGTTGGGAATCAACTGCGCGACCGAGATGGCGACGTCGCCGGTGCCTGGTGGCAGGTCGAGCAGCAGCACGTCCAGGTCGCCCCAGTACACGTCGGCCAGGAACTGCTGCAACGCTCGGTGCAGCATCGGGCCGCGCCACGCCACCGGGGCGTTGCCCTGGGTGAACATCGCGATGGAGATCACCCTGACGTCGTGGGCGATGGGCGGCAGAATCATCGACTCGACCTGAGTGGGCCGGTCGGTGGTGCCCATCATCCGCGGAATCGAGTGGCCGTGGATATCGGCGTCGAGCACCCCGACTGACAACCCGCGTGCAGCCATCGCGGCGGCCAAGTTGACCGTCACGGTGGATTTGCCCACCCCGCCCTTTCCGGACGCGACGGCGTACACCCTGGTCAGTGAGCCGGGCTGGGCGAAGGGGATCACCGGTTCTCGGGCGTCGCCGCGCAGTTGCTTGCGCAGCTCGGTGCGTTGCTCGTCACTCATCACATCGAGGCTGACCTTCACCGCGCCGGTGCCGGGAACATCGGCGACGGCGTGGGCGACGCGCTCGCTGATTTCGGTCTTCTTCGGGCAGGCCGCCGTCGTCAGGTAGATCTCGACGTGCACCGAACGATCCGGTTGGACCTCGACGCTTTTGACCATCCCGAGTTCGGTGATGGGGCGCCGCAATTCGGGGTCGATTACGTTGGCCAGCGCCGCACGGATAGCGGCGGTCAGGTCGGCGGTGTCGTCGTGGGTTGGGGACATCACCGCCGAGTGTAGTTCGGCGACGATGCGGGCCGATGCGGCCCGAGGAGGAGCCGAACCATCGGCGCAGGCGGCTCGCGATGTCGGCTGGTCAGTTGGCCGGAGCGGGTCCCGGCGGAGGGCTGGGCGCGCTCGGTGGCGGTCCTGCCGGCGCCGGGCCGGGCTGGGCCTGGGACGCGGACGCCGTCGACGACGCTGTGCCCTGGTGCTGGACGGCGGCGGGTGGTCCTGCTGGCGCCGGGCCTGGCTGCTGCGGCCCGGGGCCCGGTCTAGTGGGTTGCGGACCGGCAGCCGGAGCCACGGCCGGACCGGGTTGGGGGCCAGCCGCTGGAGCGGCCGGCGGCGCTGCTGGCGTCCCGGGCGACATCGCGTCAGCCGGCGGCGGAGCCATCCACGGCGGTATGCCCGCCGCCTGCTGCGGAGCGGTGTCTTGGCCGATGCAGATGACGGTGCAGGACGGCGCTCGGGTTGTCGGCGACTGCCACGGCCACATCGGTTGCTGCCCGGACATCGTGGGCTGGCCGCTCAGGTCGATCAACGGCATCTGAGCCAGCGGGTCCATCGACGGCAGGCCGTGGATGTTGACCGGCAAGCCGGGACCGAGCCCTTCCGGGTTGTTCTCCAGATGGATGTCGGCGATCGGCGGCGGAGCGCCGACAAGCGGCGGCAGGTCAACCGGCACCACGCCGGTGGCGTACGCCGCTGCCCAACCCAGCACGTTCTGGGCGTACGGCATCGAGTTGTTGTAGCGCAGGATCGCGCTCATCACCTGCGACGGATCCCGCAAGTTGAGCCCACCGCTGCACAGGTATCGGGCGGCCGCCAGCGTGGAGTCGTACAGGTTCTGCGGGTCGGCCACGCCGTCGCCGTCGCCGTCGGAGGCGTAGTGGGCCCAAGTCCCGGGCAGGAACTGCATCGGCCCCATCGCACGGGCGTAGGTCACCCGGCCCGCGACGCTGCTCTGGACGATGACCGCGTTGCCCGGCAGGGTGCCGTCGAGCGACGGGCCGTAGATGGGCCGAACCGCCGTCCCGTGGGCGTCGGTGGCGCCCCCACCGGCATGCATGGACTCGATGCGTCCGATGCCGGCCAACAGGTTCCAGCTGACACCGCAGCCGGGATCCGAGGCGGCCATGATCTGTTCGGCGTTGCGGTAGGCCGACAGCGCGATCTTCGGAATACCCAGCACGCCAGGCGTATTCACCACGAACGCCGGCGGCGGAGCCGAGAGGGTGGCCGCGGCGATGTGGAATCTGCTGGGGGGATGCGCGACGGCGATGACGGTCGGGCGGGATAGATCGCCCGGCGCGGGGGCGACTGCCGCCACGGGGGTGATGGCGGCGCCCCGCACCGCAGGTGCTGGCCCCGGGAAACGGGGGGCCGCGGCGCCGACTGCTCCGGCGAACATCAGCGGGGCGATCATCGCCACGCCGAACGCCGGCGTCCGCGTTATCCGGGCGAGTTGCTCCGGCAGCGACGTCACAGCACTGGCCGTGATCGCCGGTGTATCCGCGAGATGCTCGCGCAGGAAGGTGACGGCCGCTGCGCCCGCCGCCGGTGTCCGCGACAGCCGGTCACGCAGGGAAGCAATGGGGGCTCTGCCAAAAGCTGGTGTGCGCGCCAGACGCACTACTCGTTGCCGCATGGCCATGAAGGTCGGGCGTGCACCCGAACGTCCCCCTATGCGCACTCGACCGTCCTCAGTTGTGACTCAAACGTCCGTCAAAACCCAAAGGCATCGTGAACTAGGTCACCATACATAACTCTGGTGACTGCAGTGGCAACAATGGCGGACTTGCCTGACGAGGATGCGGCGCCCGGGAAACGAGCTGCTTTCAGCTGTGCCTCTTGGCGCGAACGTCGGCGCCGTCCGGCGCGTGGACCGGCTTTTCCGGCTGCCGCTCCTCCAGAAGCTCGCGCAGGTTCTCCAATTGGTGGCGCAGGTATTCGCGGGTCTTTTGGACCTCGCCGATGGACAGCCGCAGCGCCGCCAGCTCGCGCGCCAGGTATTCGGTGTCGGCTTTGGTCTGTGCGGCGCGGCGACGATCCTCTTCCAGCGCGATGCGGTCGCGGTTCTCTTGCCGATTCTGGGCCAGCAGGATCAGCGGCGCCGCATACGCCGCCTGCGTCGAGAAGGCCAGGTTGAGCAGGATGAACGGGTAGGGATCAAAGCGCACACTGGCCGCATACACGTTCACCACAATCCACGCGATCACCAAGAGGGTCTGCAACAGCAGGTAACGGCCGGTGCCGAAGAAGCGGGCGATCGATTCGGTGATCTGGCCGACTGCTTCGGGGTCGACCCGCGGGGCGAGCGCCCGCGAGGTGCGCGGAGTGTAGAGGCGCTGCCGTGGCGAGGACTTGCTCACAATGCTCTCCCGACGCCGTCGAGCTCCGGTTCTTCGAGGGCTTCGCGCCAGTCGGGGGGTAAGAGGTGGTCGAGCAGGTCGTCGACGGTCACCGCTCCCAGGAGATGATTCTGGTGGTCGACCACCGGCCCGCACAGCAGGTTGTAGGCGGCGAAATAGCGCGTCAAGGGGGCCAGCGGCAGCTCCGGGGTGACGGAAGGCAGGTCAGCATCGACGATGCCGCCGACGAGGGCGGCCGGTGGTTCACGCAGCAGCCGCTGCAGATGCACACAACCCAGGTAACGACCGGTCGGCGTGGCCGTTGGCGGGCGCGTGACGAAGACCAGGGAAGCCAACGCGGGAGTCAGGTCGGGGTCGCGCACCCGGGCCAGTGCTTCGGCCACGGGTGTATCGGGTGTCAGCACAATCGGATTGGATGTCATCAAACCGCCCGCGGTGTTGGGGGAGTGCTTCAGCAGCCGTCGCACCGGGTCGGATTCGCCCGGATCCATTTCGCCCAGCAGCATCTCGGCCTCAGCCGGGTTCATGGTGCCGAGCACGTCCGCCGCGTCGTCGGGGTCCATTGCCTCCAGCACGTCGGCCGCGCGTTCGGTGCCGAGGTGCTTCAACAGGTCCGCTTGGTCGTCCTCTGGCAGCTCTTGCAAAATGTCGGCCAGCCGGTCGTCGTCGAGGGCGTTGACCACCTCATAGCGCCGCTTGGGTGGCAGTTCGCGGATGGCGTCGGCCACCTCGACCGGCCGCAGTCCCTCGAACTGTTGTAGCAGCTGCGCCACCGCCTGTCCCGGCATCGCCAGCGCCGACGGTGTCAGACCGACCACGTTGTGCCAGTCGACGACGTGGACCGCGCCGCGCCGGCCCAGCCGCCGGGGGATCCGCACAGCGACCCGGCTGACCATCCAGTCGCGGGTTCGGATCTGCTCGATTCCGAGATCGGTGATAACGACGTCGACGTCGGCCAACTGGGGTAGGTCAGGATCGTTGACCCGTACCCGGGTGTCGAGCACCTGGCCCAGCACCAGCACCTCGCCGGGCCGCTGCTGGAAGCGGCGCAGCGACACGTTGGCGGTGTTGAGGGTGACCGCGTGTGGCTCGATCGCCGCGACCCGCAGGATCGGCACGAAAATCCGGCGCCGCGTCACCAGTTCGACCACCAGCCCGAGGACGCGGGGTTGCTGGCGGACGATGCTGATACTGATCACGACGTCGCGGACCCGCCCGAGAGATTCGCCGAGCGGGCCCAGGACCAGCATTCGCGCCAGCCGTGCCACGTAGACCCTGTTGACCGACGTCATGGTGGAAAGGGTAGGAGTGGAGCGTGAACATCGCCTATCGACCCCGCCGGACCTGCCTGTCGGTGCCGGGCAGCAGCCCGAAAATGATCGAGAAGGCCAAGGGTTTGCCCGCCGACGAGGTTTTCCTCGACCTCGAAGATGCCGTCGCACCGGACGCGAAGGCCTCCGCGCGCACACGGGTGGCCGCCGCGCTCGCCGAGCCGGGATGGGCCGAGCAGCTGCGCGGCGTCCGGGTCAACGACTGGACGACGCCATGGACCCACGCCGACCTCATCGAGGTGGTCTCGGCCGTCGGCGCCACACCCGGCGCCCGGCTGGACGTGGTGGTGTTGCCCAAGGTTTCCGACGCCTCGCATGTGCAGGCGCTCGATCTTCTGCTGACCCAGCTGGAAACGGTCCACGGACTGCCCGTCGGCGGCATCGGAATCGACGCGCAGATCGAGGACGCCCGGGGCCTGACGAACATCAATGCGATCGCGGCCGTGCCGCGGGTCCAGGCGCTGGTGCTCGGCCCGGCCGACTTGATGGCCAGCCTGAACATGCGCACCCGGGTTGTCGGCGAACAACCCGAGGGCTACGACGTCGGAGACGCCTACCACCATGCCCTGATGACGATTCTGGTCGCCGCTCGCGCCCACGGCATTGCCGCGATCGACGGGCCTTACCTCAAAGTGCGCGACATCGAAGCGTTCCGCCGGGTCGCGGGCCGCTCGGCGGCGCTCGGTTACGACGGGAAATGGGTGTTGCACCCGGACCAGATCGCTGCGGGCAACGAGATTTTCAGCCCCCGCCAGGACGAATACGACCACGCCGAGTTGGTGCTGGAGGCTTACGAATGGCACACCTCGGCCGCCGGGGGTGCGCGCGGCGCGGTGATGCTCGGCGACGAGATGATCGACGAAGCGAGCCGCAAGATGGCGCTGGTTGTCGCGGCGAAAGGCCGCGCGGCGGGAATGCGGCGCCAGTCCGGGCCTTTCGTGCGGCCGAGCGCCTGACCTAAGGCGAGGCTGTGGCGGCGATGAATGGGATGACTACGAAAATGGCGGCGAGCACCACCAGCGCGGTCATTGTTCCGCCGACGATGACTCCGGCCACGGCGAGACCATGCCCCTCCTGACCGGTTCGTTTGGTCTGCTGCATCGCGATGATTCCGAGGATCAGTCCCACGATCGACGGAATCCCGCAAAAGACCACCCCAACCAGCGACGTGACCAGTGATGCGATCGCCAAGCCATTGGTGCCCGGTGGCGGCGCGATCCGGTATGGGCCGTATGGGACTGCTTGTCCGGGATATACCGGGTATCCGGGCGCTTCGACTGGATGCGGGGGCGGGTAGCCGGGGGCCGGAAGGGAAGGTGGCAGCGGGTACTCGGAATAGTCGACGGGTCGCTGGGCGTCGGCCGAGGGCGGTGGGTTCTGTGGCCTTGGTTGCTCATCCCCCCAAGGGGTGCTCGGTGGTTGTTGAGGATCGGTCACGTCTTGTTACTGCCAAAGTCGTGGCAGAGCAAAGATAGTAAAATCAGACCGACCAGCAGGGTCGTGGTGCCAACCACGATGCCGGCGACGGCGAGGCCGTAACCTTGCTGGCCAGTTTGCTTGATTTGTTTGACTGCAATCGTGCCCAGGACGATACCGGCGATGGACAATAGGCCGCCGCAGTACGGAATGAGACCGATGACTGACGTCACGAGTGACGCGATCGCCAGGTTGTTCGTCCCCGACTGCGGTGGCGCTCCGTAGCCGCCGGGGTATTCCGGGCCCGGGTAACCACCCGGATACGGCTGGCCGTAGCCACCTGCCGAAGAGCCGTATTGCGGCGGTACCGGTGGGTACGACGGGCCGCCGTAGCCGGAGGCGTCCTGATACCCGGGAGGCGGACCGCCCGCAGAGGGATGACCGCCCGGCGGTGGATAACCGGCCTGCGGGTAGCCGGGCGGCGGATAAGCCGGCGGTGGATACCCCGACGGCGGCGAGGGCGGCTCGAACCCGGATGGTGGGGGCTCGTAACCCGAGTACGCTGGCTCGCCGGAAGCGCCCCGATCGGGCGGTGTCTGCTCGGCCGAGTGCGGCCTGTTGGCGTCGTCGTGCGCGTTCTCGCCGGAACCGCCGCCGGGAGTTGTCATGCGTCTCAACCTAGCCTATGAACTGGTGGCATGTGCGGTCATAACCCCGGGCACCAACAGCCGATTCGGCACGTTGGGGAAGATAACAACGCGCCGAAAATCACGGCCCGCGCGCAAAGGAGAATGAGGATCGATGACCAGCCCCTTCCAGCCCGGACAGGTTCCCGGCGCGACATCCGGCGGACCCGCTGCGAGCCGCCGTGGCGTGCCTGCTCTGCCGACTCCGCCGAAAGGCTGGCCGGTGGGCTCCTATCCCACGTATGCCGAGGCGCAGCGAGCCGTGGATTACCTGTCTGAGCAGGAATTCCCGGTCGAGCAGGTGACCATCGTTGGGGTCGACTTGATGCAAGTCGAACGGGTCACCGGCCGGCTGACCTGGCCCAAAGTGCTTGGCGGCGGCATGCTGACCGGCGCATGGCTGGGCTTGTTCATCGGCCTGGTGCTTGGGTTCTTCAGCCCCAACCCGTGGGCGGCGTTGGGCACCGGTCTGGTCGCCGGTGTCTTCTTCGGGTTGATCACCTCGGCTGTTCCCTACGCGATGGCCCGCGGGACAAGGGATTTCAGCTCGACGATGCAATTGGTGGCGGGCCGCTACGACGTGCTGTGCGATCCGCAGAACGCCGAGCGGGCGCGGGATTTGCTGGCCCGCCTGGCGATCTGACTCCTGACTGCGCCCTATTGCCGCAGCGCGCGACGGCACCGCAAGTGTTGCAAATGGCGCGTAGCTGGCACTACGGTTCTGGCGCGGGATAGCGGGACAGTCCCTGATGAAGAGAGGCCGGTGTGGTGGCGAGTCGTCGCGTGCGCGCACGGCGGCTGTGCGCAGTTGCGTCGGCGGCGCTGACCACGGCGTCACTGCTGTTGGCCTGTGGGCGGGTCGGCGGGGGACTGGTGATCAGCCTCTACACGCCAGCCGACGACAGCGGGACCTATACCGCGATCGCCAAGCGCTGCACCGAGCAGGTCCAGGGACGCTTCGCCATCCAGCAGATGAGTTTGCCCAGAACGGCCGACGACCAGCGGCTGCAATTGGCCCGCAGAATTACCGGCAAGGACCGCACGCTGGATGTGATGGGCCTCGACGTGGTGTGGACGGCGGAATTCGCCGAGGCGGGCTGGGCGCTGCCGCTCTCGGACGACCCGGCCAAACTAGCCGAATCCGACGCCACCGCCGACACGTTGCCCGGCCCGCTTGCCACGGCCCGATGGCAGCACAGGCTCTACGCCGCACCGATCGCCACGAACACGCAATTGCTTTGGTACCGAGCCGATTCGATGGACCAGCCACCGACGACGTGGGACGGCATGGTGGCCGAGGCGGTACGGCTGCACGCGACGGGAAAGCCCAGCTGGATCGCGGTGCAGGCCAAGCAGTACGAGGGACTTGTCGTGTGGTTCAACACCTTGCTGACCAGCGCCGGTGGTCAGGTGCTCTCCGACGACGGCAAGACCGTCACGCTGACCGACACGCCAGCGCACCGGGCCGCCACCGTCAAGGCGCTGCAGATCATGAAGGCGGTGGCGACCGCACCCGGTGCCGACCCGTCGATCACGCAGACCGACGAGGGCACCGCTCGGTTGGCGCTCGAAGCCGGCAGAGCCGCTTTGGAAGTCAACTGGCCGTTCGTGTTGCCGTCGATGCTGGAGAACGCCGTGAAGGGCGGGGTGTCGTTCCTGCCGCTCAACCACGACCCCGACCTGGCCGGAAGCATCAACGGCATCGGCATGTTCACGCCCACCGATCAGCAATTCCGTGCGGCGTATGAAGCCAGCAAAAAGGTGTTCGGGTTCGCGCCGTATCCCGGTGTGCAGCCGGGCCAGCCGGCCAAGGTAACGATCGGCGGGCTCAACCTGGCGGTGGCCAAGACGACCCGGCACAAGGCCGAGGCATTCGAAGCGGTTCGCTGCCTGCGCAGCCTGCAGAACCAGAAGTATCTGTCGATCCGGGGCGGTCTGCCGGCGGTGCGTACCTCGCTGTATGCCGATCCGCAGTTCCAGGCGAAATACCCGCAGTACGACATCATCCGGCAGCAACTCACCAGCGCGGCGGTTCGGCCCGCCACCCCGCTGTATCAGGCGGTTTCCACGCGGATCTCGTCGACGCTGGCTCCAATCACCGGTATCGACCCAGAGCGCACCGCCGATGCGCTCACCGCGCAGGTGCAGAAGGCCATCGACGGCAAGGGGCTCATCCCATGACTGCGGCTGTCGGCGAACGGTCGGCCGCCGCGCTCGGCAGAGCTCCGACCGAATCCCGCAAATCCGAACGGCGCCTGGCATTCCTGCTCATCACGCCCGCGGTGATCCTCATGCTGGCGGTGACGGCTTATCCGGTCGGCTACGCCGTGTGGTTGAGTTTGCAGCGCTACAACTTCGCTACTCCTGCGTCCACCCGGTTCATCGGCCTGGCCAACTACCAAACCGTGCTGACCGACCGGCTGTGGTGGACCGCATTTGTTGTGACGCTGGCGATCACGGTGATTTCGGTGGCAATCGAGTTCGTAGTGGGCCTGGCGTTGGCGCTGGCGATGCACCGCACCATCTTCGGCAAGGGCGTGGTACGCACCGCCGTTCTGGTTCCCTACGGCATCGTCACAGTAGCGGCGTCGTACAGCTGGTATTACGCCTGGACACCGGGCACCGGGTATCTGGCGAACCTGTTGCCGCAAGCCAGCGCGCCGCTGACCCAGCAGATTCCCTCGCTCGGCATCGTGATCCTGGCCGAGGTGTGGAAGACCACCCCGTTCATGGCGTTGCTGCTGCTGGCCGGACTGGCGTTGGTGCCTGAGGATCTGCTGAAGGCGGCTCAGGTCGACGGCGCCGGCGCGTGGCGGCGGCTCACCAAGGTCATCTTGCCGTTGATGAAACCGGCGATTCTGGTGGCGCTGCTGTTCCGTACGTTGGACGCGTTTCGGATCTTCGACAACATCTATGTGCTGACCGGCGGCTCCAACAACACCGAATCGGTGTCAATCCTGGGCTACGACAACCTGTTCAGGGGCTTCAACCTGGGTCTGGGCTCGGCGATATCGGTGCTGATTTTCTGCTGCGTGGCCATCATCGCATTCCTCTTCGTCAAGGTGTTCGGCGCTTCGGCGCCGGGAGCTGGCGGCGAGCGGGCATGAGAGCAAGCCATGGCTGAGCGGGTAGGTGCCCGACGTGCGATCAGCTGGGCGGTCATCGACACCCTGGTGGTGCTTTACGCGCTGTTGCCGGTGCTGTGGATCCTGTCGCTGTCGCTGAAGCCGTCGTCAACGGTCAAGGATGGCAAGCTGATTCCGTCGGCGGTGACCTTGGACAACTATCTCGGCATCTTCCGGGGCAATTTTTTCACCTCCGCGTTGATCAACTCGATCGGAATCGGTTTGATCACCACTGCGATCGCGGTCGTTATCGGCGCTATGGCGGCCTACGCGGTGGCACGGCTGGCATTCCCCGGCAAAGGGCTCCTTATCGGTGCCGCTCTCTTGATTGCCATGTTTCCCCAAATCTCGCTCGTCACACCGATTTTCAATATCGAGCGGAAATTAGGGCTGTTCAACACGTGGCCGGGGCTGATCATCCCGTACATCACGTTCGCATTGCCGCTGGCCATCTACACGCTGTCGGCGTTTTTCCGGGAGATCCCGTGGGATCTGGAGAAGGCGGCCAGGATGGACGGCGCCACACCCGCGCAGGCGTTCCGCAAGGTGATCGCCCCGCTGGCCGCGCCTGGAATCGTCACCGCGGCGATCCTCGTGTTCATCTTCGCCTGGAACGACCTACTGCTGGCGTTGTCGTTGACGGCCACCAAAGCATCGATCACCGCACCGGTAGCGATAGTCAACTTTCCCGGCAGTTCCCAATTCGAGGAGCCAACCGGTTCCATCGCAGCCGGCGCGATGGTGATCACGATCCCGATTATCGTTTTTGTTTTAATCTTCCAACGAAGGATTGTTGCCGGGTTGACCTCAGGTGCGGTGAAGGGATAGCTCGATGGCCGAGATTGTGTTGGACAGGGTGACCAAGAGTTACCCCGACGGCGCGACGGCCGTGAAGGAATTGAGCATTACCATCGCCGACGGCGAGTTTGTCATCTTGGTGGGGCCTTCGGGATGCGGTAAGACCACCACACTGAACATGATTGCCGGACTGGAGGATATCTCCTCGGGGGAATTGCGCATCGACGGTAAACGCGTTAACGAGAAGGCGCCCAAGGACCGCGACATCGCGATGGTGTTCCAGTCGTATGCGCTCTATCCGCATATGACGGTGCGTCAGAATATCGCCTTCCCGCTGACGTTGGCGAAGAAGAAAAAAGCGGAGATCGCCGAGAAGGTCGAGGAGACCGCGAAAATCCTTGACCTCACTGACTTTCTGGATCGCAAGCCTTCGCAATTGTCAGGTGGGCAGCGCCAGCGTGTCGCAATGGGGCGCGCGATTGTGCGGCATCCCAAGGCATTCCTGATGGACGAGCCGTTGTCGAACCTGGACGCCAAGCTGCGGGTGCAGATGCGCGGCGAGATCGCGCGGCTACAGCGGCGGCTTGGCACCACCACTGTCTACGTGACCCACGACCAAACCGAGGCGATGACGCTCGGCGACCGGGTAGTGGTGATGTGCGGGGGCGTTGCACAGCAGATCGGCACTCCCGACGAGCTTTACGAACGGCCGGTCAACCTGTTCGTCGCCGGGTTCATCGGCTCGCCGGCGATGAACTTCTTTCCCGCCACGCTCACACCTACCGGGCTGACACTGCCGTTCGGCGAGGTGACGCTGACGCAGCCGGTCCTCGACGTGATCGCCGAGCATCCCAAGCCGGACAACGTCATCGTCGGGATCCGGCCCGAGCATCTCGCCGATGCCGCACTGATCGACGCCTACCAACGCCTTCAGGCGCTGACCTTCGAGGTGAAGGTCGACATGGTCGAATCGCTGGGCGCCGACAAATACGTGTACTTCACCACCGCCGGGTGGGACGTGCACGCAGCTCAACTAGCCGAGCTGGCGGAAGAATCGGAAGGACAGGAAAACCAGTTCGTCGCCCGCGTCCCGCACGAGTCCAAGGCAGCCAAAGGACAGTCGCTCGAGTTAGCTTGCGACACGCTGAAACTCGCGGTGTTCGACGCCGACTCCGGCGTCAACCTGACCATTCCGCCACCGGCTGGGTGACCTTCGAGTGGTTACAGCCAGTCGCGGTGCCGGAAGTTGCGGTAGAGAATGACGCAGGCGCCGATCATCACGGTCATCACGACCGGGTAGCCCCAATACCAGTGCAGTATGGGCATGTACTTGAAGTTCATGCCGTAGATGCCGGCGATCATGGTGGGGACACCCAAGATTGCCGCCCAGGCCGAGATCTTGCGCATGTCGATGTTCTGCTGCATGCCGACCTGAGCCAGCGCGGCCTGTACCAGAGAGGTGAGCATTTCGTCGTAGCTGGCGATCTGCTCGGCGGCTTGCGCCTGGTGGTCGGCGACGTCGCGCAGATAGCGCCGCACTTCCTTGGAGATCACATCCTTGTGCTCGGACTGCATCCGCTGGAACGGGACCGACAGCGGGCTGACGCAGCGGCGTAGCTCGACGACTTCGCGTTTGAGCAGGTAGATCGGTTCGACGTCGATCTGGTGCCCGGGGGTGAACGCGACTTCTTCGAGGTTGTCGATATCGGTCTCGATGAGGTTGGCCACTTCCAGGTAGTGGTCCACCACGTAGTCGGCAATCGCGTGCATCACCGCATAGGGCCCCAGGCGCAGCTGCTCAGGGGCGGCCTCCATTTGCTTGCGCACCTGGGAAAGGCCGCCGTGTTCACCGTGCCGAACGGTGACCACGAAATCCTTGCCGACGAATATCATGATCTCGCCGGACTCGACGATTTCGCGGGCCAGGACTACAGAGTCGTGAGGGACGTAGTTGACGGTTTTCAGGACCAGGAACAGAGTTTCGTCATAGCGCTCCAGCTTGGGCCGCTGGTGTGCGACGACGGCGTCTTCGGCGGCCAGCGGGTGCAGTCCGAAAACCTCGGCCACGTCGCGCATCTGGCGTTCGTCCGGCTCGTGCAGGCCGATCCAGACAAACGCTTCCTGGCCGGTCTGCTCGATCTCACGCGCCTTGGCCAGAGCGTCGGCGTGGGTACACGGCCCGGGTAGGCGCTCGCCGTCGACGTACACGCCGCAGTCGACCATGGCTTGCGTAACCGGCGCCGAAATGGACCGGCTGTCCGGCTCGGCGAATGTGGAGCGGGCCACCGGCCGAAGTGATGCGCGAAACGATGGCATCGGGTCAATCTCCCGTCGCAGCGCAGGTCTGATCGGCGCCGGTCCATGGTACGCGCGCTGACACGTCAGCGCCCCATCAGCCGCGGGTTCGACTGACCATGTGCCGCCTGGACACCGTGGAGCGAAACGAGTCCGGACCCGAGAATTCAGGTCGGCGCCCGTGCGCTAGTTTCGACGCGACGCAACACTGCCCAAGGAGCATTTGACGTGAGCACAACTCCCCTCAAGGTCGCCGTCACCGGCGCGGCGGGCCAGATCGGTTACAGCCTGTTGTTCCGCCTGGCCAGCGGCGCGCTGCTCGGCCCTGACCGCCCGATCGAGCTGCGTCTGCTGGAGATCGAGCCTGCCTTGAAGGCGCTCGAGGGTGTGGTGATGGAGCTCGAGGACTGCGCGTTTCCGCTGCTGGCCGGCATGGAGATCGGTGCGGACGCGACGAAGATCTTCGACGGCGTGAACCTGGCCTTGCTCGTCGGAGCGCGGCCGCGCACCAAGGGCATGGAACGAGCCGACTTGCTGGAGGCCAACGGCGCCATCTTCACCGCGCAGGGCAAAGCCCTCAACGACGTCGCCGCCGACGACGTCCGCATCGGCGTGACCGGCAATCCCGCCAACACCAACGCGCTGATCGCGATGAACAATGCGCCCGATATTCCGCGGGAACGGTTCTCTGCGCTGACCCGGCTGGACCACAACCGCGCGATAGCGCAGCTGGCCAAGAAGACCGGCGCCGCGGTCACCGACATCAAGAAGATGACGATCTGGGGCAACCATTCGACCACTCAGTACCCCGACATCTTGCACGCCGAGATCGGCGGCAAGAACGCCGCCGAGGTGCTAAACGACCAGACCTGGATCGAGAACGACTTCATTCCAACCGTGGCCAAGCGCGGCGCGGCGATCATCGACGCCCGCGGCGCGTCCTCGGCCGCCTCGGCGGCGTCAGCGACCATCGACGCTGCCCGCGACTGGCTGCTCGGCACCCCCGACGGCGACTGGGTCTCGATGGCCGTCGTCTCCGACGGCTCCTACGACGTGCCGGAGGGCTTGGTCTCCTCGTTCCCGGTGACCACCAAGGACGGCAACTGGAGCATCGTGCAGGGCTTGGAGATCGACGAGTTCTCCCGCGGCCGGATCGACGCGTCGACCGCCGAGCTCTCTGACGAGCGCAGCGCCGTCACCGAACTCGGCCTGATCTGACGTCAGTAGCCTGGGAAACCGTGCCCGAGATCGTCCCGCACACGGTGCAAACCCCTATTGACGAGCGCCCGCAGATCCTCATCGGCGACGAGGAGATTTTCGAGGCCCACGTAGCGGGGAAGCTTTCCGTGGCGCTCAAGGCCCCGTTGGACACCCAACGTGCCCTGTCGATCGCCTATACCCCTGGTGTTGCTCAGGTGAGCCGCGCGATCGCCGCCGACCACACGCTGGCAGCCCGCTACACCTGGACGCACCGGCTGGTGGCGGTCGTCAGCGACGGCAGCGCCGTGCTCGGCCTGGGTGACATCGGCCCCGCGGCGGCGCTGCCGGTGATGGAGGGCAAGAGCGCGCTGTTCAAGGCATTCGGCGGCTTGGATTCGATCCCGATCGTGCTCGACACGAAAGACCCGGACGAGATCGTCGAAACCCTGGTGCGGCTGCGGCCGAGCTTCGGCGCAGTCAGCCTCGAGGACATCTCCGCGCCGCGCTGCTTCGAGATCGAACGCCGCGTCATCGAAGCGCTGGACTGCCCGGTCATGCACGACGACCAGCACGGCACCGCGATCGTCGTGTTGGCGGCGCTGATGGGGGCCAGCGAGCTGCTCGACCGCGACATGACCGCGCTTCGCGTGGTGATCTCGGGTGCCGGGGCGGCAGGCGTCGCATGCGCGAATCTCCTTCTCGCCAACGGGGTTTCCGATATCACCGTGCTGGACTCGAGCGGGATCCTGCATCCCAGCCGTGAGGACATGAACAGCGTCAAGACCGAACTGGCGCTGCGCACCAATCCGAAGGGCCGCACCGGCGGCATGGTGGAGGCTCTGGAAGGGGCCGACGTGTTCCTCGGGGTGTCGGCGGGGGTGGTGCCCGAGGATCTGATCGCCACGATGGCGCACGACGCGATCGTGTTCGCGCTGTCCAACCCGGACCCGGAGATCCACCCGCACGTGGCGGCCAAGTACGCGGCGGTGGTGGCCACCGGGCGCAGCGACTTTCCGAACCAGATCAACAACGTGCTGGCTTTCCCCGGAGTGTTTCGTGGCGCGCTGGACGCGGGGGCCAGCCGGATCACCCAGAAGATGATGGTCGCCGCCGCCGAGGCGATCTTCTCCGTCGTCGGCGACGACTTGGCGCCGGATCGAATCGTCCCGAGCCCGCTGGATCCGCGCGTCGCGGCGACGGTCGCCTCCGCGGTGGCGGCCGCTTCAGACATCCCCGGGTGACTGCCGCCCGGTTTTTCGCGGGGGCGCTAGTGGCCACCCTGGCGCTGGTTGGCTGTGGCCATGATTCCCACGCGCGCGACTCGGTGCGTGAGCTGGTGGTCGCATCGACTCCCGACTCCGAATCGGTGTTGCTGGCCGATATCTACGCCGGGGCGCTGCGCTCCTACGGCTTCCCGGCGCGCGTCGAGTCGTCAGCCGATCCGCTGAGCAAGCTGGACTCCGGCGCGGCCGACGTGGTGCCCGGTTTCACCGGCCGCTTGCTGCAGAGGTTTCAGCCTGGCGCCACGGTGCGCTCAGATGCGCAGGTTTACCGCGCGATGCTCGGGGCGCTGCCGGAGGGAATCGCGGCCGGCGACTACGCCACGGCCGCCGAGGACAAACCAGCGTTGGTGGTCAGCCAATCCACCGCCAAGGCTTGGGGCGGCAACGACCTGAGCGAACTGCCGCGGCACTGCGGAGGGCTCGTCGTCGGGGCGCTCGCCGGTGTCGCCACACCGGCGGCGATCAGCCGCTGCCGGCTACCTGCGCCGCGGGAATTCCGCGACAACACAAGCATGTTCGCTGCCTTGCGATCCGGGCAAGTTACGGTGGCGTGGAGCAGCACCGCCGCTCCCGATGTGCCCGCCGATCTGGTCATGCTGGCCGACGGCAAACCGCCGCTGGTGCAGGCGGAGAACGTGGTGCCGCTGTATCGCCGCAACGAGCTGACGGCTCGGCAAGTACTGGCCATCAACGAGGTGGCCGGAGTGCTCGACACCGCCGCGCTGGTCGACATGCGCCGGCAAGTCGCCAAGGACGCCAACCCCCAGACGCTGGCCGACGCGTGGCTGGCCGACCACCCGCTCGGGCGTTCTTAGCGGCCCACCAACCTAGGTCAGTGCGGCAGTATGCGGCTGAGAATCGGGGTGAACAGCCGCTGGTATCCCGAACCCGTCAACCGCACCAGCACGTCGAGCACCTTGGCGTCGGGGCCGACCAGCACGCGCGCCTTGTTCTTGCGCACCGCGTCCAGGATGACCCGCGCAGCACGCTGCGGGCTGGTGTTCGCTAGCTGCTTGTCGAACACCTCGGCCAGTTTCTCCCGGTCGAGTCCCTCGGCGGCGCCGGCGTTGCGGGCGATCGCTGTCTTGATACCGCCAGGGTGCACTGTGGTCACCTTCACCGGGTGACCGGCCAGCACCATCTCTTGGCGCAGCGCCTCGGTGAAGCCGCGCACCGCGAACTTGGCCGAGTTGTAGGCAGCCTGGCCGGGTACCGAGAACAAACCGAAAACACTGGAGATGTTGATGACGTGGCCGTCGCCGGAGGCGATCAGATACGGCAGAAATGCTTTGGTTCCGTGGACAACGCCCCAGAAGTCGACGTCCATCACCCGCTCGATGTCCTTGAACTGGGTGACTTCCACATCGCCGCTGAAGGCGATGCCGGCATTGTTGTAGATCTGGTTCACCTTGCCGAAGTGCTCGTTGACCGCATCGGCGTAGGCCAGAAAAGCCTCGCGCTCGGTGACGTCGAGCCGGTCCGCCTTGACCTCCGCACCGATGGCCTTCAGCCGTTCTTCGGTCCGAGCCAGTCCCTCGGTGTCGACGTCGCTGATCGCCACCTTGGCACCGGAGCGGGCCAGCTCGATGGCAAGCGCCTGGCCGATGCCCGATCCGGCGCCGGTGACCACGGCCACCTTCCCGGCAAACCCCTCCATGGACCCTCCCTCACTCCGCCCCTCACTCCGCGAGCGTGCATGTTTGTACCCCGACACGCCGGTTTCGCTGACACTCTACGCACGCTCGCGGCAGGGCCAGCGCGGGCGGCGACAACGCCTAGCTGAACGCCTCGTCGATGATCTCCTGTTGTTCGACGGCGTGCACCTTCGACGAGCCCGACGACGGCGCCGACATCGCCCGCCGCGAGATCCGCTTGAGCCCGGTCAGCTTGTCCGGCAACAACTCTGGCAGCTCGAGACCGAAACGTGGCCATGCACCCTGGTTGGCCGGCTCTTCCTGCACCCAGAAGTACTGTTCCACCGATGGGTAGCGGTCCAGCGTTTCCCGAAGCCGCCGCCTCGGCAGCGGGGCCAGCTGCTCGATCCGCACGATCGCGATGTCGTCGCGGTTGTCCTTGGCCTTGCGGGCGGCCAACTCGTAGTACAGCTTGCCGCTGGTCAACAGGACGCGACGGACCTTGCCTCGGTCGCCGATGCCGTCCTCGTAGGTGGGTTCCTCCAGCACCGAGCGGAACTTGATCTCGGTGAAGTCCTTGACCTCGCTCACCGCGGCCTTGTTGCGCAGCATCGACTTCGGCGTGAACACGATCAGCGGCCGCTGGATGCCGTCCAGAGCATGCCGGCGCAGCAGGTGGAAGTAGTTCGACGGGGTCGACGGCATCGCGATCGTCATCGACCCCTCCGCCCACAGCTGCAGGAACCGCTCGATGCGGCCCGAGGTGTGGTCGGGGCCTTGTCCTTCGTGGCCGTGCGGCAGCAACAGCACCACGTTGGACAACTGCCCCCACTTGGCCTCACCGGAGCTGATGAACTCGTCGATGATCGACTGTGCGCCGTTGACGAAGTCGCCGAACTGCGCCTCCCACATGACAAATGCGTCCGGGTTGCCCACCGTGTAGCCGTATTCGAAACCGACCGCGGCGAATTCGGACAGCGGCGAGTCGTACACCAGGAACTTGCCGCCGGTCGGGCTGCCGTCGGTGTTGGTGGTCAGCAGTTGCAGCGGAGTGAATTCGGTACCGGTGTCGCGGTCGATGACCACCGAATGGCGTTGGGAGAACGTGCCGCGGCGGGTGTCTTGCCCGGACAGCCGCACCAGCTTACCCTCGGCCACCATTGATCCCAGCGCCAGCAACTCGGCGAACGCCCAGTCGATCTTGCCCTCGTAGGCCATCTCTCGGCGCTTCTCCAACACGGGTTTGACCCGCGGGTGCACGTTGAACCCGTCGGGCAGCGCGAGGTGCGCGTCGCCGATCCGGGCGAGCAGCGACTTGTCGATGCCGGTGAACAGCCCGGCGGGAATCATCTGGTCGGACTCCACCGACTCGCTGGGTTGCACGGGATGCTTTTCTAGCTCGCGGACTTCGTTGAACACCCGCTCCAGTTGGCCCTGGTAGTCGCGCAGCGCGTCCTCGGCTTCCTTCATCGAGATGTCGCCGCGGCCGATCAGCGCTTCGGTGTAGCTCTTGCGCACACCGCGTTTGGTCTCGATGGCGTCGTACATCGCCGGGTTGGTCATCGACGGGTCGTCGCCCTCGTTGTGGCCGCGGCGGCGGTAGCACAGCATGTCGATGACGACGTCCTTCTTGAACTTCTGCCGGAAGTCCACCGCGAGCCGCGCCACCCACGCACACGCCTCCGGGTCGTCGCCGTTGACGTGAAAGATCGGCGCCCCAATCATTTTCGCGACGTCCGTGCAGTATTCGCTGGACTTGGAGTGCTCCGGCGAAGTGGTGAAGCCGATCTGGTTGTTGACGATGATGTGGATGGTGCCGCCGACGCGGTAACCGGGCAGCAGCGCCAAGTTGAGCGTCTCGGCAACCACACCCTGCCCGGCGAAGGCAGCGTCGCCGTGCAGCATCAGCGGCACCACCGAGTAGCCGTCTTCGGTGTCGCCCTTGTCCAGCAGGTCCTGCTTGGCTCGCACCTGCCCTTCCAGCACGGGGTCGACGGCCTCGAGGTGCGAGGGGTTGGCGGTGAGCGATACCTGAATGTCGTTGTCTCCGAACATCTGAATGTAGATGCCGGTGGCGCCCAAGTGGTACTTGACGTCGCCGGAACCGTGGGCCTGCGACGGGTTCAGGTTGCCTTCGAATTCGGTAAAGATCTGCCGGTACGGCTTGCCGATGATGTTGGCCAGCACGTTGAGCCGGCCGCGGTGCGGCATCCCGATGACGACTTCGTCGAGCGCATGCTCGGCGCACTGGTCGATGACGGCGTCCATCATCGGGATCACGCTTTCCGCGCCCTCCAGCGAAAACCGCTTTTGCCCAACATATTTCGTCTGCAGGAAGGTCTCGAACGCCTCGGCGGCGTTGAGTTTGGACAAGATGTATTTCTGCTGGGCGACCGTCGGCTTCTCGTGCTTGGTCTCAATGCGCTGCTGCAGCCACTGCTGCTGTTCTGGTTCGAGGATGTGGGTGTACTCCACGCCGACGTGGCGGCAATAGGCGTCGCGCAGCACCGACAGCACGTCGCGCAGCTTCTTGTACTGCGCGCCTGCGAAACCGTCGACCTTGAATACGCGATCGAGATCCCACAGCGTCAGCCCGTGCGTCAGCACATCGAGGTCGGGGTGACTGCGGAAGCGGGTGTTGTCCAACCGCAGCGGATCGATGTCGGCCATCAGGTGGCCGCGGTTGCGGTAGGCGGCGATCAGCTCGATGACCCGCGGGTTCTTGTCGACGACCGAGTCGGGGTTGTCTGCGCGCCAGCGCACCGGCTCGTACGGGATGCCCAACTCACGGAAGACGTCGTCCCAGAAGCCGTCGGAGAGCACCATTTCGTGAATGGTGCGTAGAAAGTCGCCGGATTCCGCGCCCTGGATGATGCGGTGGTCGTACGTCGAGGTGAGCGTGATCAGCTTGCCGATACCCAGTTCGGCGATCCGTTGGGGGCTGGCGCCCTGGAATTCGGCCGGATATTCCATCGCGCCGACGCCGATGATGGCACCTTGGCCGGCCATCAGCCGCGGCACGGAGTGCACGGTGCCGATGGTGCCGGGGTTGGTCAGCGAAATCGTTACGCCCGCAAAGTCTTCGGCGGTGAGCTTGCCGTCGCGCGCGCGGCGAACGATGTCCTCGTAAGCGGTGACGAACTGCGCGAAGCGCATGGTCTCGCAGCGTTTGATGCCGGCCACCACCAGTGAGCGCTTGCCGTCTTTGCCTTGCAAGTCGATGGCCAGACCCAGGTTGATGTGCGCGGGCGTGACGGCCACCGGCTTGCCGTCGGCCTCGGCGTAGTGCCGATTCATGTTGGGGTACTTTTTGACCGCTTGCACCAACGCGTAGCCCAGCAGATGGGTGAACGAAATCTTGCCGCCGCGAGTGCGATTGAGCTGGTTGTTGATCACGATGCGGTTGTCGATCAACAACTTCGCCGGAACAGCGCGGACGCTGGTGGCAGTCGGCACCTCCAGCGACGCCGACATGTTTTTCACCACTGCCGCCGCGGCGCCGCGGAGCACCTGCACTTCGTCGCCTTCGGCCGGTGCGACGGCGGCCGGTTTCGCCGGGGCCGCCGGTGTGGCCGCGCCGTTGCTATCGGTTGGCTTCGCCGGGGCTGCCGCCGGCTTGGCAGCTGGTGCCGGCCGTGGCTCCGGTGCGGTGCTCGGCGCTGGGGCGGCCGGCGCTGACGCAGCTGGCGCCCCGTCCGTCGCCGTCGACGACTCAGCGGTGGGCTCTGGGTTGTAGTCGACCAGAAACTCGTGCCAACTCGGGTCGACCGAGGAGGGGTCGTCACGGAATTTGCGGTACATCTCCTCGACCAACCATTCGTTTTGGCCGAACGGTGAACTTGTACTGCTCACTGCAGCTGCTCGCCTCGATTCCTCTGCTCGGCAAGCGCGCGCCGTGACGCTTGCCACCGTGGTGCGCCCGCGGCAGCGGCGCATCTGCGGACTGCGACGGTTTTGACTGTTCCCGCCCCATAAAGGCTAACCCTTCGCGGCCAATCCGCCAGGCACGGCAAAACGGTGCGCTCGCCGTATGGCCGCGGAGGCTAGCGAATGTCGTGCGCGTATGGCAGCAGGTGCAGGGTGACCGGCCAGCGGGCGGGTGGGGGACCGAACGCTTTGCGCGCATTGCGGACGATCTTCTTGCCCGCCATCCGGTTGCCGACGCCGCCGATTACGGCGCCCACGCCGACCGGCAGCATCTTGCCGAGCATCAGCGCGCTGCGCCGCAGTGTGTAGCGCCGGACCGCGTACTTGAGCAGCCGCGAATTGAGCTGCGACACCGCGGGCAGCGGCAACGACGCCACGCCCTCGGTCAGCCAGGCGCCGCTGGTACGGCCGGGGCCGATGAGGTCGGCAAGAGCGCGCTTGCTGTCGTCGCCAACCAACACCGCCAGCACCAGCGCGCGGCGGTGTTCGCGGTGGTCGGCGGGAACGCCGTACACGTCGGCGAGTGCCAGCACAAAGACGGCGGTGGCCTCGAGAAACACCACGGTTTCGCCTGCAGCAGCGGACAGCGCCGCCAACGTGCCGATGCCAGGGAAGGCTGCCGTCGAACCCACCGCGGCCCCGCTGCCGGTCACCGCCGCCAGGTAGCGCTTCTCCAGCTTGGCGACGATCTGTGCCGGTGTGGCGTCCGGGTTGGCGCGGCGCAGCCGTTCCACGTAAGTCTTGGCAGCAGGACCCTGCACCCGCGAGCTACGTTCGATGATCTGCGCGAGGGCTCGGGCGGAAGCCTTCGGTCGTTCAGTCGGGGTAGCCGACAACTGATGTGGCGTCGGCCCGGCGCGTCGTGCGCTCATTGTGCCTCCAAGTCTGGCCCGGTTCGGCCCGGGCGTGAATGGCGTCTTTCCAGGCTAGCGCCGGTTTGAAGAACTGCCCGGACGGCGGCACCGTCAGCTGTGCACGACGCCGATGCATTCAAGAGTTGTGTTGACGAAGGTCGGCCCCGTAGCCTCGCAGCGATTACTCCGCTCGGAATAATCCGCTCTCGTGCGGCGACGATGCCCGCCGCGGAGCGGCTAGCGGAGGAGCTGGACCATCCGACCACGCGGCGACGATATCCGCCGCGCAGCGGCGGGAGGAGGAGCCGCAATGCCATACCGATTGACACCACTTGGTGTCGCCGTATTGGCGCTGCTGCGTGATCGTCCGATGCACGGCTACGAGATGTTCCAGATACTTGTCGACCGCCGAGCGGACCGCATCGTGAAGGTCCGGCCAGGGTCGCTCTATCACGTCGTAGATCGGTTGGCCGAGGAGAAACTGATCCGGCGGGCGGCGACCAGCCGGCACGGAAATCGGCCGGAGCGGGCGATCTACGAAATCACCGACGCCGGTGTTGAGGCGCTCACCGAGCGGGTACGCGAATTGGTGGCTATCCCGACCGACGAATTCCCCCAGTTCGTCACCGCGCTGGCCGAAATGCACCATCTCGATACGGACACCGCCGCCGAAGCGGTGAGCAGCCGCGTGGCTGCTCTGGAGGCTGACGTTGCCGAAATGATGGCGCTGCGCGACGCCAACGCCGCATCGACGGCCGTCGTCGTGGCGTTGGATTACTTGCTGGCCACTACTCGAGCTCAGGTCACCTGGCTGCGAGAGTTCGCAGCGGCGCTGGACTCGGGTGACCTCCCGTGGCAGCACGCCCCTCGGCTCGATGCCATCGCGGATAGCGGAAGCGAGGTGGAGAAATGACTGCGCCGACAAGTCGGGTGCGCGCCGGCGGTGCTGGACGCGCGACCGCGGCGAAGCCCCAAAAGCGTCCGCATGTGACGAAGCCGTGGCACGCGTTGTGGGCGATGATCGTGGGCTTTTTCATGATCCTGGTCGACTCCACCATCGTCGCGGTCGCCAATCCCAGCATCATGGCCAAGCTGGGTACCGGCTACGACACGGTCATCTGGGTGACCAGCGCCTACCTGCTGGCCTACGCGGTGCCGTTGCTGGTGGCGGGTCGCCTCGGCGACCGGTTCGGCCCGAAGAACCTGTACATGATCGGACTGGCGGTGTTCACCGCCGCCTCGTTGTGGTGCGGACTGTCGGGCAGTATCGGGATGCTGATCGCCGCCCGAGTGGTTCAGGGCATCGGCGCCGCCCTGCTGACCCCGCAAACGCTGTCGATGATCACCCGGATCTTCCCGCCCGAGCGTCGCGGTATGGCGATGAGCCTGTGGGGCGCCACCGCCGGCGTCGCCACCCTGGTCGGGCCGCTGGCCGGCGGTGTGCTGGTCGACGGACTGGGTTGGGAGTGGATCTTTTTCGTCAACGTGCCGATCGGCATCATCGGGATGGCGTTGGCGGTCTGGTTGATCCCGGTGCTTCCCACCAACGATCACCGGTTCGACCTGGCCGGTGTGGGATTATCCGGCGCCGGCATGTTCCTCGTCGTCTTCGGCCTGCAGCAGGGTCAAGCCGGCGGCTGGGCGCCGTGGATCTGGGCGGTGATTGTCGCCGGGATCGGCTTCATGGTGATGTTCGTCTACTGGCAGGCGATCAACACGGGTGAACCGCTGATCCCGCTGCACATCTTCTCCGACCGCAACTTCAGTCTGGCCAACCTCGCGGTGGCGGTGATCGGGTTCGCAGCGACGGCGATGATCCTGCCGCTGATGTTCTACGCGCAGGCGGTGTGCGGGCTGTCGCCGACTCGCTCAGCGCTGTTGACCGCGCCGATGGCGATCGTCAGCGGCCTGCTGGCCCCGGTGGTCGGCAAGATCGTCGACAACTACCACCCCCGGCCTGTGGTTGGTTTCGGCTTCTCGGTGTTGGCGATCGGGCTGACGTGGCTGTCGATCGAGACGACGCCGACCACGCCGATTTGGCGGCTGGTGTTGCCGTTCGCCGCGATCGGGTTCGGGATGGCTTTCGTCTGGCAACCGCTGGCCGCGACCGCCACCCGCAACCTGCCGCCGGACGTGGCCGGCGCCGGCGCCGGCGTCTTCAACGCAACCCGGCTCGTCGGCGCCGTGCTCGGCAGCGCCGGGATCGCCGCCTTCATGTCCACGCGGATCACCGCCGAAATGCCACCGATGCCCGACGGTGCATCTCCGCCGGGACCCCAGGCAGCAGCGTTGCAACTGCCCGCGTTTCTGCGCGAACCGTTCGCCGCAGCGATGTCGCAGTCGATGCTGCTGCCCGCGTTCATCGCACTCTTCGGGGTGGGTGCCGCGCTGTTCATGGTCGGCTTCGGCTTGGAGGGTGGCGGCCAGACGGGCCGGGCGCGCGACGGGTTGCCCGCCGGCGTCGGCGATCGAACCGAACGCGTTCCCGTAATGGCGGATGACGACGTGGTAGGCGATGACTACGACGACGATGACTACGTCGAGTACACGATCGCTCGTGAACCAGCACTCTGGCAGGAACCCGCCGGCTACGACGAAGACGACACCGCGCCGTTGAAGCCTCGCGTCGAACGTCCCCGACCGACACCGCGCACTGTGCGGCACCCCGATCCGACGGCGCGCGTCGAACCAATCGGGTTTGCTCACAATGGGTCTCACGTGGACGACCGGCCGCTGTTCCGGCCGTTCGTCGAATCTGCAGCGTCAGTGACCGACCCGCGTTCGGCCGACGCGTTCGTCGATGAGATCAACGACACCTACGGCGCCGTCGGCTATGGTCCCCCTGCCGAAGTCGGCAGCCGGAACCGGCAATACCACGGCTCTGACGAGTCGACACGGCAGGAGTTGGCCGACGATCCGTTCCCGCCGTCGGAGAACCGCCGCAGCGATTCGGGTAGGGCGCACTCGCAATCCGACGACGACGATGTCTTGTGGTCGGAGCGCTTTTGGCGCGGCAGTTCGACTCGTCACCAGGGTGCGGGCGATGAGCCACCGCGCAACCGGCACTACCGCGCCGACTTCGACGATCCCCCGAGTTACGGGCGGCACTCGTCTCACGAACCTGACTAGCCGTACAGCGCAGCGGCGCGACGAGCGTCCTGTCCGTCGCGGCACGGCCATGGGCTCGGCATCCCACCGGAGGTCAGCCCGAGGAACGCGCCCAGCTCGATGAGGCCGGCGGGGGTGGCGGGCAGGTATTCGGTCAACATGACCGAGCGGACGATCACCGCAGCATACTGGGCGCGGCTGACCGCGACGTTCAAACGATTCCTGTTGAGCAGGAACGAAATTCCGCGAGGTACCTCATCGATGGACGATGCGGTCATGGAAATGAAGACCACCGGCGCTTGTGTGCCCTGGAACTTGTCCACCGTGCCGACCCGAACCGCGTCCAGTCCGGCAGCCGACAACCGCTGACGCAGCAGCACCACCTGGGCGTTGTAGGGCGCAAGGACGAGCACATCCGAGGCGGTTAATGGCCGGGTGCCGTGCTCGTCGGTCCACGTCGACCCGAGCAGGCGCTGTATCTCGACGACGATCGCGTCGGCTTCTTCCGGGCTGTCGATGGCGTTGCCGGCATGGTCGATGCACAGCACGTGTACTCCCGGCGGATACCCGTCGAGATGCCGCGCGGCGGTGCATTCGGTCTCGGAATGCAGTCGGCCTTCGTACGCGAGTGTCGAGACCGGATGACATACCGCCGGATGCATTCGGTAGGAGCGGTTCAGGAAGTAGCCGCGTTCGAGAGGCAAGGTGCGTTGCCCGTCCACCAGCCAGCCCAGAGCCGAGGTATCGACAGGTTCGGGATGGGTGCCCTGGCTGACTTGTGGCAGTTGTTGCGGATCGCCGAGCAGCAACAGGTTCGCCGCCGCGGGTGCTACGGCAATCGTATTGGCCAAACAGAACTGACCGGCCTCGTCGATCGCCAACAGATCAAGGCTTCCCTGTGGCACCCGGCTGGGGTTGGCGAAGTCCCATGCCGTGCCGCCGATCACGCATCCGGCCGTGTCGGAAATGAAAGCAGCGTAGTCGTTTTCGTCGATGTGTTGCCAGCGCGGATTGTCGCGGCCATGCGGCTTCTTGGCTACCCGCGCGGGATCGATGCCGACCGTGATCGCGCAGTCGAGCAGGTTCTCGACCACGGCATGCGACTGCCCGACAACCCCAATACGCCAACCGTATTCGGTGACCAGTCGCGTGATGACCCGCGCAGCCGTACGGGTCTTGCCGGTTCCGGGCGGTCCGTGCACCGCGACATACGACGAGTCGAGGTCGAGCAGCGCGGTGGTGATGTCGATGGCGGTATCGCTGCCGCGGGGGAGCGGGGTACCGCTGCGGGTGCGCGGTGGGCGGCGCAGCAGGATGTCGAAAAGCCCGGTACGGGGAAGTTGCGGCAATTCGGCCGCCACCGCGGCGGCCGTCGCCTCGATCGATCCCCGCAGCTTCGTCGTCGGCACGGGCGACCCCGGTGTCAGCGCCAACGGCGTTTGGTGAAAGGTGGTGGCGGCGTCGGTCGTTCGCTCGAGGATCGTCACTTCGGTGGGCACTGTCGGGTCGTCGCACTCGACGACTGTGGCGCGGCCCGCTGCTCGACGGTCTGGGTTGTCGGTCAAGGTTGCCGGTGCTGGTGGCTCGTAGAGCGCAAAGACCTCAGCCTTGAGCTCTCCGCGTGCGAGCTCCCCGGTCAGCCGCACTCGCCGTTGCGGTTTGCGCGCGCGGGCAGGCGTATGCCATTCCACCGTAACCGAAGCCTCGTCGACGACGAAAACGTCGGTGTTGTCGGCCCATTCATCGATCGGATAGTTCAACCGATCGAAGTGCGCCCACCAAAACGGTTTGGCCTCACGTCGGTGGTAGCCACGGGCAGCAGCGATCATTGCCACCGCCGTCTGTTCGGATGTGCGGTCGCTGACGGAGGGATCGCCGGCAAAGTCGGCCAGGGTGACTGCCAGCTGATCATGCTGTTCGATGCCGTCACCACCGGAAACCGACTGTGCTCCAATGGGAGTGACACCGCACTCGAAGGCCCGGATGAGCAGCCAGTCGCGCAGCGCGCGGGTCGACCGGCAGTCGTAGCGGTTATAGTCCTCGATTTCCTTGAGCACCGCCGCCGCCTCGTCGACCCGGCCGCTGTCGCGCAGCTCGCAGAATCGAGCGTATTGGGTGATCGAGTCGTCGGCGGTGGTCACGTCACCCGACCGCAGATCCGCGCCCATGTAGAGCGGCTCTAATGCCTTGAGGCTGAACGACTCGGCTCCTATCCGAATGCTCTTGCGGACCAACGGGTACAAATCGACCAGCACCCCGCTGCGCAGCAAGTCGTCGACCTCGTCTTCGCCGACGCCGTGGCGGCCGGCGAGCCTGAGCAGGGTGGTCTTCTCGTAGGGTGCGTAGTGGTAGATGTGCATGTTCGGGTAGCGCCTGCGGCGCTTGGCCACCATCGCCAGGAAGCCTTTCAGCGCCTTGCGCTCATCGGCCCGGTTATGCGCCCACAACGGACGAAAGCCGCCCGCGGCGTCCAAGACGCCGAACAGGTACTCCAGACCCCAATTGCTGCCGTCGACGGTCCACAGCGGATCGCCCTCGAAGTCGAAGAACAGATCGCCATCGTCGGGGTTCGGCAACAGGGCCAGTGGCTGCGGATCGGCGATCTCGAACTGAGCGGTGCCGCTTTCGCGTTCGGCGACTTGTAATTTCGCCTGCGCGGTGAGGTTCGCCAAGGTGCGAGACGCGAGATCGGGCACTGGCCCGGAGTGCTCGGCCAACTGGGCGACCGTGGTGATTCCCGCGTCGATCAGCTTGGCGCGCTGGCTTACCCGCATGCCGGCAACCAGCAACAGGTCGTCGGACGCACGCACCTGCTGGTCACACTCTGGGCAACGGAAACAGGCCCGGACCTGCTCGTCGTCCCAGCGCACCGGGAGTCCGGCGGCATAGTGCTCGTCGAGCAGCCGCTGTAGTGCGGCGCGCTGAGACCGGTAGACCGGGACAAGCTCGTCGACGCGGTAGCGGGCGATGGCGCCGTCGCCGAGTATCAACTCGGCCTCGGGCGCGACCGCCACGCCGGACGACGCCAGCGCGTCGGCGTAGGCCGCCAGCTGCAGCAGGGCCTTAACTTTGGCCGAGCGGGCCAGCTTGGTGTCGCTGACTCGGTAGTGGTCGCCGTGGCGGATCAGGAAGTCGGCGAACCCGACGAAGCGGCCGTCGAACATCGCGGCCTGGTACACCACCGGCGCACCTTCGGCAATGGCGCGGCGCGTCGCCTCGGCGGCTGCGGTAAACCCGGCAATCGTGGATGCCGGCCGGCCGATGACAGTGACCGCGCCGAATTGCTCACGAAGTTGCTCAAGCCGGCGTCGCTCATGGTCGTCACCGAGAGCGGCGGTGCGCGCCAACAGGTCATCGTCGTCGACGGTGACGGGCGGACCCCACCCCAGCTTGGCGTCGAAAGCTCGCAACAGCGCGTACTCGCACTGGCATGCAGCCGCGAGATCCGAGGCGCTGTAGATGACGCTCCCGTCGATGACCAACACAGCAGCAACTGTAGGTCGGGCCACCGACAAATCTGGTCAGCCTCCAGCCGCGAGGGTGCGCAAATGCGCGCCTTTTTCGGCGTGTCGGCGTGCAGACGCGCCCGCTCGCGGAACTTTCGGCGGCTCGCTCAGCCGCGGGTGTTACCGATTAGCTCTACCCCGTTGCCGTTCCATCGGAACTTCACCACGCTGACCAAGCCCTGGATGCCGCTGGAAAATGTGAGCGCCACCGTGTCACCGGTGCATTGCGAGGTGTCGATCCCGTTGAAGCCGAACGTGTCCGGCAGTCCCTGCGGTATGTACTTGCCGAGATGGAACATCACCGCACGGGTATCGGCATTCGTCGCGTTCGTGTTCGCCTTGACGATGACTGCCGACAGCTGCGCGCACTCGTTGTAGTTGCCGGCCAGCGGTTCGGGATTCCAGGGCTGCCGGCTCCGCGGGTCACGAGGCAACTCGGAGACCGCCCGGGCGATCGCAGGCGAGCCGAGATTGACTGCGCACGGGTCGGCCGGTGCCGCACCGGCGCTCGTCGGCGTCGGGGAGGTAGCAGGCGGGGCCGGCGGTTTGGACGTCGTGGCCGGGCGGGTGGTTGGTTGCGGTGTCTTGGCGACAGTGGAGTCGCCCGACCCGCAGCCGGCCACCACCACGGCCGCCACTGTGCCGGCGGCCAGGGGCATCAGTGTCCGCGCACGGCAAGGTAGCCACCACACAACGCGCACCGTACCGTCATCGGCGCCGCGGACGTGGCAGGCGTGGCCGTGCCGCTAACAACCGTGTCGCTCGCAACCGCCACTAAACTCGGTCTTCAAATGACCTCACCAGATACCGCGGCCGAGACGTCCCCGGCCACCTTCGACGACCTGCAGATCCATCCATCGGTTCTGCGGGCAATTGTCGACGTCGGGTATGAGACACCATCGGCCATCCAGGCGGCCACGATCCCGGCGTTGATGGCCGGTTCCGACGTTGTGGGCCTGGCACAGACAGGCACCGGCAAAACGGCGGCCTTCGCTCTTCCGATCCTGTCCAAGATCGACACCACCAGCAATGCGACGCAAGCATTGGTGCTGGCGCCGACGCGCGAACTGGCTCTGCAAGTGTCGGAGGCGTTCAGCCGCTACGCCGCGCACTTGCCGCGGCTTACCGTGCTGCCGATCTATGGCGGAGCTTCTTACGGCGTGCAGTTGGCCGGACTGAAACGCGGCGCCCACGTCGTGGTCGGAACACCCGGGCGGGTCATCGATCACCTCGACCGCGGGACGCTGGATCTGTCCCGGGTGGACTATCTGGTGCTCGACGAAGCCGACGAAATGCTGGCCATGGGTTTCGCCGACGACGTCGAACGCATCCTGTCGGACACCCCGGAATACAAACAGGTCGCGTTGTTCTCGGCGACCATGCCGCCGGCGATCCGCAAGCTCACTACCAAGTACCTGCATGACCCGCTCGAAGTCACTGTCGAAGCCAAAACAACGACAGCAGAGAATATTTCGCAGCGCTACATCCAAGTAGCCGGTCCGCGAAAGATGGACGCGCTGACCCGAATACTCGAAGTTGAGCCGTTCGACGCGATGATCGTCTTCGTCCGCACCAAGCAGGCCACCGAAGAGGTCGCCGAAAGATTGCGTGCCCGAGGCTTTTCCGCAGCGGCCATCAACGGCGATATCCCACAGGCCCATCGGGAGCGCACGATAGCGGCGCTGCGGGAAGGCGGGGCAGGCGGTATCGACATCCTGGTTGCCACCGACGTCGCGGCCCGCGGTCTGGATGTGGACCGAATCTCGCATGTGCTCAACTACGACATCCCGCACGACACCGAGTCTTACGTGCACCGCATCGGACGCACCGGCCGGGCCGGACGTTCGGGAACCGCACTGCTGTTCGTCGCACCGCGTGAGCGCCACCTGCTCAAGGCGATCGAAAAGGCAACGCGCCAAAAGCTCGTCGAGGCCGAACTGCCCACCGTCGAGGACGTCAACGCGCAACGGGTAGCCAAATTCGCCGACTCCATCACCGACGCGCTCAGCTCACCGGGCATCGAGCTGTTCCGCAGCCTGGTCGAGGACTACGAACGCGAACACGACGTTCCCATGGCCGACATCGCCGCGGCTCTGGCGTTGCAGTCCCGCGACGGCGAGGACTTCTTGATGTCGCCGGAACCTCCGGAGCCACGCCGCGCCGACCGCCGGACCGAGAAGCCGGCGCGCAAGCCGCGAGAGCGCACCAAAGACGGGTTTGCCACTTACCGTATCGCCGTGGGCAAGCGGCACCGGGTCGGCCCGGGAGCGATCGTCGGCGCTATCGCGAACGAGGGCGGTTTGCACCGCAGCGATTTCGGCCACATCACGATCGGACCCGACTACTCCTTGGTGGAGCTGCCGGCCCAGTTGCCGCGCGCCACGCTGAAGGCGCTCGAACGGACCCGCATCTCCGGTGTGCTGATCAACCTGCGGCCGGACCGGCCCTCACGCGATGGCCGCCGCCGCGACAGCGGTAAGCCGCGGCGGAAATCAGCCGGATGACCCTGTCGACGGACAGCACCGCCCAGGGCGGACTCGAACAAGTCGCCGGGGTAGATCGTGTTGCCTCGCTGACCGGAATCCGCGCCGTCGCCGCGTTACTCGTCGTCGGAACCCACTCGGCCTACACCACCGGCAAATACACCCACGGCTATTTCGGGCTGATCTGTTCCCGGATGGAAATGGGTGTCCCGATCTTCTTCGTGCTGTCGGGCTTCCTGCTGTTCGGCCCGTGGGTCAAGTCCCTGGCTACCGGGGGGCCGCCACCGTCGGTGAGCCGCTACGCGTGGCACCGGGTGCGGCGCATCATGCCCGCCTACATCGTCACCGTGCTGGCCGCCTACCTCGTCTACCACTTCCGCACGGCGCGCCCGAATCCCGGCCACACGTGGATGGGCCTGTTCCGCAACCTGACGTTGACCCAGATCTACACAAAGAACTACCTGGGCGCGTATCTGCACCAAGGTCTCACCCAAATGTGGAGCCTTGCCGTGGAAGTGGCGTTCTATGTGGTGCTACCGCTATTGGCTTACCTGATGTTGTCGGTGGTGTGCCAGCGCCGCTGGCAGCCGATCTTGCTGCTGGCCGCGTTGGGGGGACTGGCGTTGCTCACCCCGGCCTGGCTGGTGCTGGTGCACACCACGCACTGGTTGCCCAGCAGTTCGCGGCTGTGGCTGCCGACCTATCTGGCGTGGTTCGTCGCCGGCATGATGCTCTCGGTGCTGCAGGCGATGGGTGCGCGTTGCTACGCGTTCGCAGCCTTACCGCTGGCGACGGTCTGCTACTTCATTGCCTCGACGCCGATTGCCGGTGCGCCGACGACCACGCCCAGTGGATTGTCCGAGGCGCTGTTCAAGGCCGTGTTCTACGCGGTGGTCGCCGCCCTGGCGGTGGCGCCGCTGGGGTTGGGTGACCGCGGCTGGTATGCCCGGCTGCTGGCGTCTCGGCCGATGGTGTGGCTCGGCGAGATCTCGTACGAGATCTTTCTCATCCATCTGGTGACGATGGAGATCGCGATGGTCGAGGTATTGCGGTACCGGGTCTACACCGGGTCCATGCTGAACCTGTTCGTCGTGACCTTGGTCATCACCATTCCGCTGGCGTGGCTGCTGCACCGCTTCACCCGGGTTCGGGGCTGACACTCAGCAAGATAGGTTAGTCTGCCCTAAGTTGTCGTTCCCAACCGGAGGGTGCCCAGACGTCATGGTGGAACAGAGGGCTTCACGCGGCTGGCAGGGTGCAGTGCTGAAGTTGTGGCGTCCCGGCGAATACCAGCTCACCGTGACCGGTCGCCAAGAAATCAGTCCCCACTACGTTCGCCTCAACTTCGATGCGGGCGGTCTGCTTGCCGACAACTCAGTGCACCCGACGATGTGGGTGCGGTTGTGGTTCCGCGGGGGGAACAAGCTGCATCAGCGCGGCTACACGCTGGTCAACCCCGATCCGGCCGCCGACACCGTGGACATCGAATTCGCGCTGCACGACGGGATCGCGTCGCAATGGGCGCGCGAAGCGCAGCCGGGGGACACGATCGAGGCAACCGTGCTGGGCAGCAAGTTCGCTCTACCAGAGGCGCGCCCGGCTGGGTACGTGATCGTTGGTGACACCGCCTCACTGCCGGCGATCAACTCGCTACTGGACGCGATCGGCGACGCTCCCGCACGGGTGTTTCTGGAGGCCGGCTACGACGACGACAAAGACCTGCCGGTCGCTCGCGCCACCGATGTCACGTGGGTGGACCGCAAGAACGACGGGCTAGCGCTGGTGCAGACCGTCCAATCGGCGGCGTTCGACGCCAGCGACCACTTCGGCTGGGTCGCCTGCGACAACCACACCACGCGCTCGGTAGCCAAGGTGCTGTCGCACGACTACGGCATACCGCGGAAATCCATTGCAGCGCGCGCTTATTGGATGGTTGGGCGCCCCTCGGCCTGACCGGCCGCCGCCTTGGCGGGCGTCACGATCGGGACGATGAACTCTTCGATCATTGCCCGTTCGTCGGCCTCGTCCAAGCCCGGGAACAGCAGCAGCGACGTGATCATCCGGACCAGCCAGCGGGCGCGGCGTTCCACGATGGCCGGGTCGTCGGGACCCAGCGAGGTGAGGAAGGCCGCGGCTAACGCCTTGATCACCTCGGAATGCTCGGCCATCTCGCCGCCGATCGGTGGTTGCGTCGTCGCGAACCACGAAGCCAGAGCAGGGCTTTCGCGAACCAAGGCCAGTGTCGTCATGACACCGGCGATCAGTCGTTCTCGCGGGTCGTCGATACTGCTGATGCGCTCGTTGATCACCCGCATGAGCCGGTAGGTCTCGCGGTGTACGTAAGCGGTGCGCAATGCCTCCCGGTTTTCGAAGTAGCGGTACAGCGTTGCCCGGGAACACCCTGCGGCCACGGCGATCTCGTTCATGCCGACCGTGCTCGGGTCGTGTTCGGCGAACAGCTGCTCGGCGGCGTCGAGGATCCGGTCGGCGGCGACCTCGGTGCGCCGGGCGGCCAGCCAGTCGTTACCCGCCATCAGGCCTTCACCGTGAACGGAACCGACAGCGGACGTCGCACGTAACTGCCGCCGGCCCATACGATCCCGGATTCGTCGACCTCGAAGTCCGGGAAGCGGGCCAGGAGCTCGGTCAACGCGACCCGCGACTGCATCCGCGCCGCGGCCGCGCCCAAGCAATGGTGGGCGCCGTGGCTGAATGTCAGGATGTTGCGCGGACACCGGGTCACGTCCAGCTCGCCGGCGTCATGGCCGTATTGACGCTCATCTCGGTTTCCAGATCCATACAGCAGCAGGACTTTTCGTCCCGCCGGCACGGTGGTTTCCTCGATGGTCACGTCACGGGTGGTGGTGCGCGCCAGCCCCTGCACCGGCGACGTCAGCCGCAACAACTCCTCGACCGCGTCGGGGATCAGGTCCGGATTGTCGACGAGCAGCCGCCGCTGGTCCGGGCGCTCGTGCAGCAAAGGCATTGACCCGCCTAGCATTCCCGTGGTGGTGTCGTTGCCGCCGGTGACCATGGTGAAGGTGAACGCGAGTATCGACAACGTGCCGGCGGTATCGCCGTCGGCGCCGGCCGCCACCAGATGCGAGATCGTGTCATCTTCGGGTTCGCTGCGGCGACGCTCGATGAGCTCGGCGAAGTAGGCCATCATCGAGCCGACCGCGTCCCCGGCGGTGGCGACGCCGCCCTCGGCTGTGTTGGCCGCGACGATCGCCTGCGTCCAGCCGTCGAACTGCTTGCGGTCCTCTTCGGGGACGCCCAGGTAGTGCGCGACGACCATCGACGGCAGCGGCTTGAACAGTTCGGCGACAATGTCGCCGCCGCCGTTGGCGCGCAACCGTTCGATCCGTTCGACGACGAACTCGCGGACCTTGGGTTCCACTGCCTCGACCTGGCGCGGCGTGAAACCGCGTGCCACTAGCTTGCGAAACTCCGTGTGCACGGGCGGATCCTGCATGACCATCGGTGGATTGTTCTGCAGCCCAATCAGTTCCAGCTCGCCGTAGTTGACGGTCAAGCCGTACGCTGACGAGAACGTCTCGTGGTCACGGGCGGCCGCCCAGATATCGGCGTGCCGAGACAGCACGTAGTAGTCGTCGTCGGCGCGGTTTTCGGGAACGACGTGGTGCACCGGGTCGTGATCGCGCAGCGCTTGATACATCGGCCACGGATCGGCCCAGGTCTCGGCGGTGGCCAACTGAAAGCGCAGCCGATGAGACAAACGAGCCGTCATGTCTTATTGATACGACAATGGGCGCGTGCCTGTCAACCAGCCGGTCAACCTGACCGCGCGGGCACGTTCTAAGGGCAAGGCTGCTGGGAAGTCTTCGGGTGTCCCACGGCTATGAAGAGCGAGGACCTCCGCACTTGTCGATCGGAACGTTGCCGTTCTCGAATTCGAGTCGGTGGCGCAGCTCCTCGGCAGCGGCTTCCAGGTTGCGGGCCACGATGCCGCGCCCGATAAGTTCGTTGAACCGGGCGATCACCATGCCGGTCAGCGAATAGGTCAAGGCCAAGGTGATGCGGCATGCGTCGCCGTCGCGCTCGACGCGGCCCTCGAACCTGTGACGGGTTCCGCGCCGCGATCGCCAGCTCAGCCGGCCGTCTTCGGTGTGCGTCACGAGCACCCGGCCGCCAAGGTGCAGTGTTCCGCTCACCAGAAATACGTCCCACAGCTGCCCCTGGTCGCTGTCGCCGATGTATTGACAGCGGCCCACTGTGGCCAGTGCCGGGATGAACCGGTGCGGATCGGCCACGAAGGCGCTCACCTCTTCGAACGGCCGGCGGATGCGCTTGGCGACCGTGACAGTTTGCGCCATCGCCTTACCTGATCATCGGCACAACGGTTTTACTGGCCAACCGTGAGAGTCCGACTTGCATGACGCTGGTGAAGTAGTCGTACGCCTGATCCCAGTCGGGCTCATGGCCGAAGCGAGCGCGGAGGTCGATCGGCTCGAGGACCTGCACCCGGATCTTTGCCGGCAGCGGAACAAACGGCAGTGGAACAGGTGACAGCCCCCACGGGATGCTGAACGTCACGGGCAGAGTTTTGACGCGGGTCACTTTGTCCAATCGCAGCGCCTTGGCGGTGCGCTGGCCGTCGTTGAGAACGAAGAAGGTGTCGTGACCGCCGGTGGCCACAACCGGCACGATTTTGACGTTGCATCGGTGCGCGAGCTGCAGGAAGCCCTTTCGGCCCGAGAACACAATTCTGTTGCGGTCACGCCAAGGCCGCAGCGCCTCGACGTCGCCGCCAGGGTAGACCAGCGCCGAACCGCCGCTGTTGAAAACCTTTTCGGCGCAGGAATGGTCGGCGGGCACGACTCCGAGCTTGCGTATCAGCGGACCAAACCCCGGGGTCCTGGTGAGGATGTCATGCGCCAGGGCGTACAGCGGTCGGCCCTCTACGGTGAAGTATGTGTTGTAGGCAAGCAGGAAGATAGCGGTGTCGGGCGTCGCGCCGCCGCCGCTGTGATTGCCGACGAACAGCACCGGCTCGTCGGGAACATTGTCGAAGCCGTCGACCTCAGCGCGAAACCAGACGCTCGCCATAAGCCACAAAGTCGGCAGCATCGTACGAATGAACCGCGGGTCGCGGTCGCGCAACTCCACTGGCAGCGCTGAGTCAGTCACATCACCACGTTAATTCGTGCAGCGCAGTCAAAAGACCGTTTGCACGTGTTCAGATTCCCGAACCCGGGTTCAGGATGCCCAGCGGATCCAACGCTTCTTTGATCCGGCGGTTCAACGCCATCGCGTCCGGCCCCAGCTGGTCGGCAAGCCACGGCCGCTTCAACCGCCCGACGCCGTGCTCGCCGGTGATCGTGCCGCCCAGGCGCAACGCCAAGTCCATGATCTCGCCGTAAGCCAGCTGCGCTCGCTTGGTCATCGCCGCATCGGTCGGGTCGTGGACGATCAGCGGATGGGTGTTGCCGTCGCCGGCGTGCGCGATCACCGAGATCATCAGCTGACGCTCGGCGGCGATCCCGGCGATACCGCTCACCAGGTCGGCCAGCGCGGGCAGTGGCACGCCGACGTCTTCGAGCAGCAGCGGTCCCTTCGCCTCCACGGCGGGGATCGCGAAGCGGCGCGCCGCGACAAACGCCTCGCCCTCCTCGGGGTCGTCTGTCGAAAAGACTTCGGTCGCACCGCGTTCGCTGAACACCCCGGCCATGAAGTCCGCGTCCTCACGGCCCCCGTGGCCCCGTTCGTCGGAGCAGGCCAGCAGCATCGCGGCGGCGCCGCGGTCCAGGCCCATCCGCAGCTTGTCCTCCACCGCGTTGATCGCGACCGAATCCATGAATTCCAACATCGCGGGACGAAGCCGCGCGCTCACCGCCAGCACCGCCTCGGCGGCCGCCTCCACCGACGCGAAATTGGCAACCACGGTGCACGCCGGTTGCTGAGGCGGCACAAGACGCAGCGTCACCTCGGTGATGATGCCGAGCGTGCCCTCGCTGCCGACAAACAGCTTGGTCAGCGACAGCCCGGCCACGTCCTTCAGCCGGGGGCCGCCGAGCCGCACCGCGGTGCCGTCGGCCAACACCACCTGCACGCCGAGCACATAGTCAGTAGTGACGCCGTATTTAACGCAGCACAGACCGCCAGCGTTGGTGGCGATGTTGCCGCCGATGCTGCAGATCTCGTACGACGACGGGTCCGGCGGGTACCACAGCCCGTATTCGGCGACGGTCTTCTTCACCTCGGCGTTGAGCAGCCCCGGCTGGCACACCGCGGTGCGGGTGACCGGGTCGACGACGATGTCACGCATCTTCTCCGTCGACAGCACGATCCCGTCGTCCACGGCGGTGGCCCCACCCGAAAGACCGGTGCCCGCGCCGCGCGGCACCACCGGCACCCGGTGCTCAGTGGCCCAGCGCATGACGGTCTGCACCTCTGCGGTGCGACGGGGCCGCACCACCGCCATCGGCTTTCCCGCCGACGGGTCGAACGCGCGGTCTTGCCGGTAGCCCTCGGTGATCGCCGGGTCGGTGACAACCGTGCCCTCCGGCAGCTCGGCGATCAGGCTGGCCAACACATCAGCGCCCACGGACCGATCCTACGGTTTCGGGTCGACGGCCAGCTCCGGCGCGCGATCCAGGTCTTGCAGCGACGGCAACCCCGGCGACACCAGCCCGATCACGGTCATCGGAATGGCCAGCACCAAAAACGTCGTCCGCAACCCTGCGGCATCGGTCAGTGGACCGGCCAGCATGAAACCCAGCGGCCCTGCCGCATATGCCAGCGAAGTCATGACACCGACCACGCGGCCCCGCAACTGCGGCGGCGATCGGGTCTGCATCACGTAGTTGTAGATCGGCGCGATCGGCCCGTAGACCAGACCGATCAGCCCGCACAGCACCAAGATCACCGCCAGCGCGGGCAAGAACGAGATCAACGCGGTGCACAACCCAAGCGTCAACGTCGCCGCCAACAGCGTGGCCCGCCGACTCAGCCGCCGGACCACCAAGGGATAGGCCAACGCACCGGCCAACCCGCCGATGCTCAGCGCCATCAACACCCAACCAAGGTGCGCGGGCTCCTTGCGATCGGTGAAGTACTTTGGAAACAACACGCTTTCCATCGGCAAATACAACCCGGTCATCGCCAGATCGATCAGCGCCAGCGTGCGCAACACTTTGACGTCCCACACGAAGCGCACCCCGTCGGCCATCCCCGACCACGGGCGCTCCGGCCGCTCAGCGGGCGGTTCGGTCCCGGCCAGCCGCAGCACGCTGATCGCCGCAATGGAGACGCCGAAAGCCCCGGCCGTCACCCACATCGTGTTCACACCGCCGACGGTCGCGATCAGCGCGCCACCGAGCCCCGGGCCGACGATGTAGGCGACGTTGAAAATCGCCTCGTAGAGACCGTTGGTGCGGTCCAGCGTCCACCCGGCCCGCGCGGCGGCTTCGGGCAGCATCGACTCCCGCGCGGTGATCCCTGCCGGATCGAACAACGCGCCCAGCGCGGCCAACACCGCGAGGACCCCGACCGTGATGTTCCGCTGACCCACGGTGATCGCCAGCACCGGCACCGCGGCCACCGTGCTGCCCGACAGCACATCGGAGATAATCGAAACGCGGCGGCGCCCAAGGTAATCCACTGTCGTGCCGGCGATCAGCGTGGAAAACAGCAGCGGCAACGACGCGGCGCCGGCCACGATCGACGCGTCGACGGCGCTGCCGTTGCGCTGCAGCACCAGCCAGGGAAACGTGACCAGTGAGATGCCGTTGCCCGCCGCGGCGGCCAGGGCCGCGAACAAGATGAGATAAGCCGGTCGGCGCGACGGGGTGGGCATGAGACTGGGGAAATCTAGCAGCGCACCCCTGCTGGCAGCGAACGATTTTTGCCGAGCGAGCCCAGGCGTGCACAGTAGACCGGTGACGCTCGCCCATCCCCGCACCGCCGCGCTGTTCGAGTCCCCGGTGCCGCCCGGAACCGGGTGGCCCGGCGATCCCGCGACTTCCCAGACCGCGGTGGCGTCGACGCCGGTGCAGGTGGTCGCGCTCGCCGAGGCCGTCCAATCAGTGCCGGAGCTGGACGCAGTGGTGTCGGTGTGCCGCGCGTGCCCGCGGCTGGTGGAGTGGCGCGAGCAGGTTGCGATCACCAAGCGGCGGTCTTTTGCCGCCGAACCCTATTGGGGCAGGCCGATTCCGGGCTGGGGTGCCGAACGCCCGAGGGTGTTGGTGGTCGGGTTGGCGCCGGCGGCGCACGGCGGCAACCGCACCGGGCGGGTATTCACCGGCGATCGCTCCGGCGACGTGTTGTTCGCCGCGCTGCACCGGGCCGGGCTGGCCAACTCGCCGATCAGCGTCGACGCCGCTGACGGCCTGCAGCTCAATGCCACCCGGGTGGTGGCTGCGGTGCGGTGCGTGCCGCCGGACAACGCGCCGACGCCTGTCGAGCGGGCCAACTGCGCGCCATGGCTGGATGCCGAATGGCGGCTGGCCGGAGCCGACGTGCGGGTGATCGTGGCGCTGGGCGGTTTTGGATGGCGGGCGGCGCTGCGGATGGTGCGCACCGCTGGCGGACAAGTCAGCCGGCCGTCACCGCAATTCGGCCACGGCGCTGCGGCCACGCTGCGCGCGGATGAGCGCGAGGTGGTGCTGCTGGGCTGCTACCACCCCAGCCAGCAGAACACGTTCACCGGCAAGCTGACGCCGGCGATGCTCGACGACGTCTTCGGCCGCGCGGCGACGATCGCAGGACTATCCGAATGAGCGGCAGCGTTGACACCGTCGTGCGACTGTCCGTTCTTGATCTTGTCCCGGTTCGCGCCGACCAGTCGACATCGGATGCACTGGCCGCTACGGTGCGGCTGGCGCAGACCGCGGACCGGTTGGGCTACACCCGCTACTGGGTCGCCGAACACCACAACATGCCGTCGATCGCCGCGACCAGCCCACCGGTGTTGATCGCCTATCTGGCCGCGCAGACCAGGCAGCTGCGGCTCGGCTCCGGCGGGGTGATGCTGCCCAACCACGCCCCGCTCGCGGTGGCCGAACAGTTCGCGCTGCTGGAAGCCGCCGCGCCGGGCCGCATCGACTTGGGCATCGGCCGAGCCCCGGGCTCGGATCCCGTGACGTCGCTGGCGCTGCGCGGCCCAGCCGGCCGCGACGATCGCGACATCGAGAACTTCCCCGATTACCTCGACGACGTGGCGGCGCTGATGAGCGCCCGCGGCGTGCGGGTTCCGATCCGCAACCACGACTACATCCTCAAGGCCACACCGGCCGCGGTCAGCGAACCGCGGCTGTGGCTGCTCGGGTCGTCGATGTATTCGGCGCACCTGGCCGCAGCCAAGGGCCTGCCATACGTGTTCGCTCACCACTTCTCCGGCAAGGGAACCGAGGAAGCGCTCGCGGTCTACCGCTCGAAATTCAAGCCCAGCGTATTAGCGGCGGAACCGACGACATTTCTGACGGTGAACGCTGCGGTGGCCGAAACCCGCGATGAGGCAACGGCTTTGATGCTACCCAATCTGCACATGTTGGCCCGCATGCGCACGGGGCAGCCGCTCGGGCCGCTGCAACTAGTCGAAGACGCCCAAACCGACCAGCTCACACCCGAGCAGCAGCGCATCGTCGCCAGCGGGCTCAAGCGTGCCGTGGTGGGCACACCCGCTGAGGCCGCCGAGCAGCTGAGGGCGCTCGCCGAGCGGTTCGGTGTCGACGAGGTGATGGTCAACCCGGTCGCCTCGGCTCACCGCGGCACCGACCCGGCAACCGCGCCGGCCCGGGAAAAGACCCTGGAATTGCTTGCCAAAGAGCTGTTCTAGGTGGCTTTTTCGCGCGGCGTCAACACGAACACCGAGATTGGCCGCGACGTCTTGCGCTGATAGGCCGTGTAGCGGTTGGCGTTGTTCTTGTTGACGATCTGCCACAGCCGCAGATAGTCGGGGTCGTCGGGATTGGTTTGCTTCGCGCTGACGGCGAATCGCTTTGGCCCAACGTTGATTTCGCAGTCGGGATGTTTGCGCAGGTTGTGGTACCAGGCCGGGTAACGTCGGGCGCCGGCGTTGGACGCGACGATCAGGTAAGAATCGCCGTCGCGCGCATAGGTCAACGCGGTGGTGCGTGGCTGCCCGGTCTTGGCGCCGGTTGTGTGCAGCAGGAGCATCGGCGCCGCACCCGGTATCCGGTGGCCGATCCAGCCGTTGCTCTTCTGGTAGATGAAGTTGTGGATCCGCAGCAGCTGCGCCCCGGCCTGCTCGATCGGCGAAAGAGTCATGGCCCAGTCTTACTGGCCCGCGTCGATCCGCGCCAGCGCCTCGCGCAGGATCTGTGCGGTGGCTTCCCGGTCGGGGTCGCGGCGCAGCACCATCCCTTTGGCGAACGACAGCTTGTCTCCGTCGCGCCTTGGTACCACGTGCAAATGAATGTGGGGCACCGTCTGGAATGCGGCCGAACCGTCGTTGACCGCGAGATGGGTGGCGTCGGCCAGTTCGGTCGCCCGCGCGGCACGCGCTATGCGCTGGCCGATTGTCACCAGTCCGGCCAGGGTTTCCGGCGGGGTGTCGGTCACGTCGGTGGTGTGCCGCTTGGGCACCACCAGCGTGTGGCCGCGGGTGAACGGACGGACGTCAAGGATCGCGAGGTAGTCGTCGTCTTCGTAGATCTTGATCCCCGGAGCCTCCCCGGCGACGACCGCACAGAACACGCAGGACATGCGGCTACCGTACTGGGTTGCCATCAGGGGGCACCGCGGCGGCCATCGCCTCGATCGCGCGGTCGAGGATCGCACGAGTGGTGCCGAAGTTCAGCCGCGCGAACCCCGCGCTTACCGTCGCACCGAACGGGATGCCCGGGCTCAGCGCGACCTTGGCCTTGGACAGCAGGTAATCCGCCGGTTCGGCTGGCAGGTTCAGCGCCCGGAAGTCCACCCAGGACATGTAGGTGGCTTCCGGCGTGTTGATCTTCACCCCCGGAATGGCCTCGGGCAGACGGTGCGCGAGGTGGTCCCGATTGGTCTTCAGGTAGGGGAGCAGCTCGTCCAGCCACGCGGCACCGTGCTGGTAGGCGGCGATGTTCGCGCGGATACCGACGGTGGACGCGCCCATCTTGTGCAGCATGTTGATCCGGTCCCACTCGTCGATGTCGCGACGGTTGGACAAGATCACTTGGGCGCACATCAAGCCGGGCAGGTTCCAGCCTTTGGACGCCGACATCAGCGTGATCACCGTTTGCGCGGCCGTGTCGGAAACGGAGGCGGCCGCGACGTGGGGGCGGGGGTAGACCAGGGGCGCATGGATCTCATCGGCGATGACCCGCCCGCCGTGCCTTTCCGCGACGTCGACGATGGCACGCATCTCATCGGGGGTGAACGCCGTCCCGAGCGGATTGTTCGGGTTGCACAGAATCAGCGATCCGGCTCCGCCGGCGAAGGCGGCGTCGAGCGCGTCCAGATCCATGACGTACCGCCCCGAAACATCTTGCAGCATCGGGATTTCCACGCGTTGCCGACCGGTGACCCGCAGCACGTCGAAGAACGGCATGTACGCCGGGACGGGCAAGACGACCGGGCTCTCGGGGCGGGTGAGGAAGTTGATCACGACCTCCATGCCCTTGAGCACGTCGGGAACGACCCGGACCCAGTCGGGCTCGACGTGCCAGCCGTAGCGGCGCCGGCACCACTCGGCGGTCGCCGTCGCTAGGTCATCTTCGACCGGCGGGTAGCCGAATTCTTGGTTGTCGACGCACGCGTGCGCGGCGTCGACCACGGCCGGCGCGGTCGCGAAATCCATCTCGGCGATCCACAGCGGCAGCACGTCGGGCTCGAAGTAGGTCCATTTGATGGTCTTGCGTCGGCGGAGTTGCTCTTCGCTCATTGCATCGAACACCGTGTCGGTCATGTCCGTAGTCTGCCTCTCCAGCGCGATACAGTGCCGCGGTGGACCCTCGCGACCTGGCCTTCGCCGGCGCGGCTGAACAGGCGCGGATGTTGGCCGCCGGCACCGTCACCGCTCCTGAGCTGCTGGAGATTTACCTGGACCGCATCGCCCGGCTGGACCCGCAGCTACGGTCCTACCGCGTCGTGTTGGCCCACACCGCACGTCAGGAAGCCGCCGACGCGCAGCGCCGCTTGGTCGCCGGTGAACGACTGCCGCTGCTCGGGGTACCGATCGCGATCAAAGACGACGTCGAGATCGCCGGACAGACAACAACTTACGGCACCAGCGCCCACGGCCCGGCGGCAACCCAGGACGCCGAAGTCGTTCGCGCACTGCGGGCCGCCGGCGCGGTGATCCTTGGCAAGACCTCGGTGCCCGAGTTGATGATGCTGCCCTTCACCGAATCGGTGACCTTTGGCGCGACCCGCAATCCGTGGGACCTCTCACGCACGCCCGGCGGCAGCAGCGGCGGCAGCGGCGCGGCGGTGGCCGCTGGGCTCGCCTCGCTGGCGCTGGGCTCCGACGGCGGCGGCTCGATCCGTATCCCGTCGACGTGGTGCGGTCTGTTCGGGGTTAAAACCCAGCGCGGCCGGATCTCGCTCTCGCCACATGAGGACGCGTGGTGCGGACTGAGCGTCAACGGCCCGATCGCGCGTTCGGTGACCGATGCGGCGGTGTTTCTCGATGCGACGACGACACAGCCCGGCCCCGACGGTGGGTTCGTCGCCGCGGCAGCGCGATCACCCGGCCGACTGCGAATCGCGTTGAGCACCAAGGCTCCACCACCGCTGATCGTCAAATGCAGCAAGGAGCACAAGGCGGCTGTCCACCAGGCGGGGGATCTGCTTCGCGAACTCGGCCACCACGTCGTAGCGCGCGACCCCGACTACCCGCCGACGGCGATCTACGGCAGCTACCTACCGCGCTACTTCCGCGGCATCTATGACGATGCCCGCGCCCTGCCTCATCCGGAGCGGCTGGAGGCGCGCACCCGCAACATGGCACGCATCGGTCGCCTTATCTCTGACCGGCGGATCGCAGCGGTGCGCGCCGGCGAGGAGGCCCTGAGCTCAAGGATCCAGTCGATTTTCGACGACGTCGACGTGCTCGTCACACCGGCGAACGCCACCGGACCGCCCCGCGTCGGGGCCTTACAACGCCGCGGCGCGGTGTCGAGTTTGCTGCTGGTCGCGCGCCAGGTTCCGTTTTTCGAGATATGGAACCTGACCGGTCAGCCCGCGGCTGCGGTGCCATGGGGGTTGGACCCTGACGGGCTGCCGTTCGGCATTCAGCTGGTGGGCCGGCCGTACGACGAGGCGACGTTGCTTGCGCTCAGCGCCCAGATCGAAAGCGCCAGGCCTTGGGCGCACCGGCGCCCGCCGGTGTCATGACAGTGAAATCACTTGCCAAGCCGCTAGTTTCGCCTCGAGCGGGATGGCGTTGGCCGGGCTGGTCGACGGCAGTCGCTGATAGCTGACCGGCGCGTCTAGCCGGACCAGCTTGCCGAACACGGTGGCAGCCTTCTCGCCGTTGAAGTACACCTGCGTAATCGTTGGATAGTTCGCGAACAGGTCCGCAAAGTCGTTGACCACCATGCTTTTCGGCTCGATCTTGGCGTCCGAACTACCGGCGCGGCGGCATCTGCGCAGTACATCCCAGAGCGCCACCCCGTGTGACTGCAACGCCGCCAACCGGCTTTCGTAGGGCGCATTGGGATCGAACCCGAACAGCTCGGCGGTGATTCGCCAGAACGCATTTCGCGGATTGGCGTAGTACTGGCGCATCGTAAGCGATTGGGCGCTGGGAAACGAGCCCAAGATCAGCAGCCGGGCGCCATGAGCGGCAATCGGCGGTAATCCCTCGAGCAGCGGCGTGGCCATCAGCTGATTACGGCGTTTCCGTTCGGCGGTTTGTCGGTGGTAACGGTTAGGTTGCAGGGGTGTCGCGTTATCGATTGGTTCCGACTGCTAAGCAGGCGGTGTTGTTGGCGGAGCACTGTCGCCACGCCCGGTTTGTATGGAATTTGGCTGTAGAGCAGCAGCGGCACTGGCAGCCGGGGCGCCAAGCGCCCGGCTATAACGAGCAGTGCGCCCGTTTGACGGCCGCCCGTGCCGAATACAGCTGGCTGGCAGCGGGCTCGCAGACTGTGCAGCAGCAGGCGTTGCGGGATTTCGCGCAAGCGATGCGTAACTTTTTCAACGGCACCCACCGTCGACCGACCTGGCGCAAAGCCGGTGTGCATGAGGGCTTTCGGCAGGTCGCGGTCAAAGCCCATCACGTCGAGCGTCTGAACCGGCGGTTCGCTCGGGTGTGGGTACCCAAGGTCGGCCGGATCCGGTTTCGCCTGTCGCGGCCGGTCCCCGAGGGTGCGAAGTTCTACCGCATCACCCGTGATCGGGCCGGTCGCTGGCACATCGCGTTCGCCCACGCACCGCAAACCATTGCCGGGCCGGCCGATGGCTCCGTGGTGGGTATCGACCGCGGCGTTGCGGTGGCGGCCGCGCTGTCGACCGGGCAATTGCTGCATGCTCCTCGGCTGAGCCACGGTGAGGCCAAGCGCTTGAAGGCGCTGCAGCGGCGCCTTGCCCGCGCCAAGGGTGGCTCGCACACCGGTTCGAAACGATCCGCATTGAGGTCCTTGATGTGCGTGCGATGACTCGCTCTGCGCGGGGAACGCTGGAGCAGCCCAGTGTAGGTGTTGCCGAAAAACGGGGACTGAACCGAGGTATCAGCCGCAGCGGTTGGGGCATGTTCGCTGCGCGTTTGCAGCATAAAGCCTCTGGTCGGGTCGAGCAGGTTCCGGCCGCGTACACGTCGCAACGATGCGCCGTTTGCGGGCACGTCGCTGCCGGAAACCGTAAGAGCCAAGCGGTTTTCCAGTGCGAATCCTGCACCGCCGGGCCATGCAATGCCGACGTGAACGCTGCACGCAACATCGCCGCCGGACGGGCGGTGACTGCACGGGGAGACCTCGGCGCTCGCCGGTCTAGGAACCGTGAACCTCAACTGTGCTCTCCTGCCGTATAGGTAGCGGGATCAGGGTTGGAATCCTCTGGTTTCAGCCAGAGGAGGACGTCAACAGCTCACATCATGCGCCGCGGGCGTTATAGGTTGTCGGCGTGGACGACGGGGTCGGCCCGGACATCGACGATCTGCTCGATGGCCTGGAAGGCAATGTGCGTGCCGAGCGCGCGGAGTTGATCGAGTGGTTGCTCGACCAAGGCATCACGGTCGAGGAAATTCGAGGATCGTTCATGCCGATGCTGCTGGCGTCGCGGCGACTGATCGGCGATGACGGCACCTATGTGTCTGCGCGCGAGATCAGCGAGTCAGCCGGCGTGGACCTGGATTTGCTGCAACGGGTCCAGCGCGCCATCGGGCTGGCGAGGGTCGACGACCCCGACGCCGCCGTCCACATGCGCGCCGACGGCATCGCCGCTGCGCACGCACAACGCTTCCTCGAGGTCGGCCTCGACCCCGAGCACTTGGTCCAGGTGGTGCGCGTTCTCGCCGAAGGTCTCTCGCATGCCGCCGAGGTGATGCGCTACACCGCGCTGGCAGCCATCCTCGAACCGGGCCTAAGCGAGCTGGAGACCGCGAAGCGCTCCTACGCGTTGGTGAGCCGGATCGCCCCGCTGCTGGGTCCGTGGATCACCGACATGCTGTTCATGCACCTGCGCCACCAGATGGAGACCGAAGCCGTCAGCGCCAGCGAACGAGCCGCGGGCGCACCGTTACCCGGCGCACGCCACGTCGCCGTGGCGTTCGCCGATCTCGTCGGCTTCACCCGCCTTGGCGAGGCGGTGCCGCCCGAGGAGCTGGTGCAGTTGGCCGATCGCCTGGCCGGCCTTGCCCGGGACGTGGCCGCCCCACCGGTGCGGTTCATCAAGACGATCGGCGACGCGGTGATGTTCGTGAGCCCAGATCCCGTGCCGCTGCTCGATGCGGTGCTCAAGCTCGTCGAAGTCACCGACACCGAGAACGAATTTCCGCGGCTGCGGGCGGGCGTGGCCGCGGGGTCCGCGGTAAGCCGGGCCGGCGACTGGTTCGGCAGCCCGGTGAATGTGGCCAGCCGGGTGACCGGCGTCGCGCGGCCCGGCACGGTGCTCGCGGCCGAGTCGGTACGCGAGGCGGTAGGGGACGGCCCGGGGTTCAGCTGGTCGTTCGCCGGCGACCGTCATCTCAAAGGCGTCAAGGGCGAGGTGAAGCTGTTTCGCGCCCGCCGCGGCGAGAGCGGCGACAACGAGGCTTGGGGCTAGGTTCGCAGATAAAAGGGCAGACCCGGAGGACACTGGGGTTGCGTCTCATACATCCTGCGCGGCCGGCTCTGACACCCCTTACACCGGCTCTTCGGATCAGTCACTTCCGGGTCTGCTTCGCTCCTAAAGCTACGCCGTCGACTCCGATGTATCAATGGTTTTCACCGTCATCGGCCCGCTCGCGCCTTTCCGGGCGGGCCCAGTCGCGGTTCTGCGCAAGCGCTGAAATCGCGTCGTGTTCGCTTCCGGAGAACACGGTTCCATTAGCAGTGTAATGATGTAATCATGTAATCATGAAACGACACCATATGCATGGGCGGCGCTATGGACGCCCCGGCGGCTGGCAGCAGGCGGAGCAACCGGACGCCAGCGACGCCGCCGAATGGTTCGCTGGGCGTCTCCCGGACGACTGGTTCGACGGCGACCCGGTGGTCATCGTCGACCGCGAAGAGATCACCGTGATCGGCAAGCTGGCTGAACCCGAGGGGCAAGAAGAAAGCGAAGCGCGCACGTCCGGGCGGGTCTCGCGGTTCCGCGAGGAAACCCGGCCGGAGCGCATGAACATCGCCGACGAGGCACAGGCTCGGTACGGTCGCAAGGTCTCCTGGGGCGTCGAGGTCGGTGGCGAGCGAATCCTGTTCACACATATCGCGGTTCCGGTCATGACGCGGCTGAAGCAGCCCGAACGTCAGGTGCTCGACACGCTTGTCGATGCCGGCGTGGCCCGATCCCGCTCCGACGCGTTGGCCTGGGCGGTCAAACTGGTCGGCGAGCACACCGAGGAGTGGCTGGCCAAACTGCGCGAAGCGATGGCAAAGGTCGATGATCTGAGAGCGCAGGGCCCGGAACTCTAGGCCCGCGCCATCTCCCAGTAGATCCCGTGCCGTGCCAGCAATTCGGCGTGGCTGCCTTGTTCGATGATCTCGCCGGAATCCATCACCAGGATGTGGTCGGCGTCGCGGATCGTCGAAAGACGGTGGGCGATAACGAAGCTCGTTCGGCCGCGACGAAGTCCATGCATCGCATGCTGAACGAGCAACTCGGTGCGGCTGTCGACCGAACTGGTTGCCTCATCGAGGATCAATAGCTGTGGGCGGGCTAAAAAAGCCCGCGCGATGGTGATCAGTTGCTTCTCGCCGGCGCTGATGTTGCCGCCGTCGTTGGTGACCCGCGTCTGGTAGCCGTCCGCCAGCGTGCGCACGAACCGGTCGACGTATGCCGCCCTGGACGCTTCGACGATCTCGTCGTCGCTCGCGCCGGGTCGCCCATAGGCGATGTTCTCGGCGATCGTGCCATCGAACAACCAAGTGTCCTGCAGCACCATGCCGATTCTGGAACGCAGGGACTGTCGGCTCATCGACGCGATATCGACGCCGTCGATCAGGATCCGCCCCGAATCGACGTCGTAGAACCGCATCAACAGGTTCACCAGCGTGGTTTTGCCGGCGCCAGTGGGTCCCACGAGCGCGACGGTGCTCCCCGGCTCCGCAACGAAGGACACATCCCGGATAACCGGCGTGCCAGGGCGGTAGGCGAAATTCACATGCTCGAATTCGACTCGGCCACTTGGCTCCTCGCCGTTGTTGGGCGGCAGCGCAACGGCACCGTCTGCGGGTTCTTCGGCCTCGTCCAGGAATTCGAAAACCCGCTCGGCGCTGGCCACTCCGGATTGCAGCGTGTTGTACATGGCCGCCAGCTGGGTCAGCGGCTGGTTGAACTGGCGCACGTATTGGATGAAGGCCTGGACGCTGCCGAGGGTGATCTGCCCTGTTGCCACCTGCAGACCGCCGACCACCGCCACCGCCACGTAGCTGAGGTTGGCGATGAACATCGCCGCCGGTGACAGCAGACCCGATACGAACTGCGCACCGAAACTGGACCGGTACACGTCGTCGTTGAACTCGCGGAACTGCTCTTGCGCCCTAGCCCGATGGCCGAAGGTCTTCACCACCGTGAATCCGCTGTAGGTCTCTTCGATGTGGGCGTTGAGCCGTCCGGTCTGCCACCACTGGGCGGCGAACATCCGCTGCGAACGTCGCGTGATCACGCGGGTGACCACCACGGAAAGCGGCACCGTCAGCAGCGTGATTGCGGCCAGCAGCAACGAGATCGACATCATCATCGCCAGCACGGCCACCACCGTCAGCACCGCGCTGAACAGCTGGGTGATGGTCATCGAGATCGACGTTTGGATGTTGTCAATGTCATTGGTGACCCGGCTCAGCAGCTCGCCACGCTGCCGACTGTCGAAGTACGAGAGCGGCAATCGGTGGACCTTGTCCTCGACATCGGAGCGCAATGCGAGCATGGTGCGCCGCACCGTGACGTTGAGCAGCCTCGCCTGCACCCAAATCAGTGCCGCCGCAACCAGATAGATGGTCAGCGCCAACGCGAGTGTGCGCCCCACCGCGGCGAAGTCCACGCCGCGCCCGGGCACCAGGTTCATCCTGGACAGCAACTCGGCGAAGGTGTCATTGCCGCGGGCGCGAGCCGCGGCGACGGCTTGCTCCTTGGTCATCCCGGCCGGTAGTTGCCGGCTGATCACGCCGTTGAATAACAGATCGGTGGCGTGTCCCAGGACCCGCGGCCCGGTCACCGAAACGGCGATGCCGGCGATCGACAGCGCGACCACCGCACTGGCCATCCAGCGTTGCGGCGCAAGGCGTTTAGCCAGACGGACGACCGCGCCGGTAAAATCGCGGGACCGCTCCGCGGGAGCCTCGACCACTTCGCGGATCGGCCTGTTCATTGCCATAGTCATGGCGTGCCACCCACTCCGGCGCCCAGAGACTGCGAGTCGACGAACTCGGCGTAGGTGGGGCAGTCGGCCACCAATGCGTCATGCGCGCCGGCACCCACCACGCGCCCGTCGTCGACAACAATCACCTGGTCCGCCTGGACGATCGTCGAAATACGCTGCGCGACAACGATAACCGTCGAATCTACCGATACGTCGCGCAGCGCCGCACGGACCCGTGCGTCCGTGTGCACGTCCAGCGCGGAAAACGCATCGTCGAACAGGTAGATGGCCGGGCGGCGGATCACCGCGCGCGCGATCGCCAGGCGCTGGCGCTGTCCACCCGAGAAGTTGATGCCGCCTTGAGCGACGCGCATCTGCAGCCCGTCGTCGTGCGCGCGCACAAACCCGTCGGCGTCGGCTACCCGCAGCGCTTCCCACATCTCGTCTTCGCTGGCATCCGCCTTGCCGTAGCGCAAGTTGTCGGCGACGGTTCCCGAGAACAGGTAGCCGCGCTGTGGGACCAGCCCGACGGCCGACCACAGTCGCTCGATGTCGTAGTCGCGCACGTCGACGCCGTCGACCAGCACAGCCCCATCGGTCACGTCGTAGAGCCGGCAGATCAGCGATATCAGCGTGGACTTGCCGGAACCGGTGCTGCCGACAACGGCGGTGGTGGTGCCCGGCAGCGCAGTCAGCGAAACGCCCTGCAACACCGGCCGATCCGCCCCCGGGTAGCTGAAGGTGGCGCCGTCCAACCGCACTACGCCCGTCACCCCGGCATCCGGGAACACCGGCACCGCAGGGTTATCGACCGCGACGCGCGTAGAGAGCACCTCGGTGATCCGCTCTGCGCAGACCGAGGCCCGCGGCAGCATCATCAGCAGCATCGTGGCCATCAACACCGCCATCAGGATCTGCATGAAGTAAGACAGGAACGCGATGAGCGAGCCCACCTGCATCTGGCCATGATCGATCCGCAGGCCGCCGAACCAGATCAGCGCGACGCTCGAGCAGTTGATGGTCAGCGTGGTCACCGGCAACATCAGCGCCTGCCACTTGCCCGCCTCCAGCGCGGTATTCGACAGCGTCAAATTGGCGTGGGCGAACCGGTCCCGCTCCAATTGTTCGCGGGCGAAGGCTCTCACCACCCGGACGCCGGAAAGTTGGTCGCGCATCACCCGGTTGATGCCGTCGACTAGTTTTTGCATCCTGCGAAAGATCGGCAGCATCCGCGAGATGATCCAGTAATTGGCCAAGCCCAACAGAGGCACACTGACCAGCAACAGCCACGAAAGCCCGGCGTCTTGATGGATGGCCATGACGACGCCGCCGATGCACATGATCGGTGCGGTAACGAGCACGGTGCAGGTCATCTGCACCACCAGCTGGATCTGCCGCACATCGTTGGTCGTCCGTGTCAGCAACGTCGGCGTGCCGAACCGGGCGGTCTCGTGCTCGGAGAATTCGGTGACGTGATGGAACATGGCCGAGCGCAGGTCGCGGCCGAATCCCATCCCGGTGCGTGAGCCGAAGTAGACGGCGCCGACAGAGCACAGCATCTGCAGAGCTGTGACTGCCAGCATCACTCCGCCAAGCCGCACGATGATGGCAGTGTCGCCCTTGGCCACCCCGTCATCGATGACGGTGGCGTTGACCGTAGGCAGGTACAGCGAAGCCAGAGTGCTGACGGTTTGCAGTGCCATCACCGCTGCGACCAGCCAGCGGTACGGCCGGACGTACTGGCGCAGCAATGCCAGGAGCATCTGGTAACTGTCGCACACCGCGCGTTGTCGAGTCCTGACCACGCCGGATGACCCCGCTGCTGAAAGACGCCGGTCGGAGATGCTAAAGACCTGTTCAGCGCGTGTGCCGTGGTTGCCCTAAGGTGCTGCCGCTACAGTGCATCGTGTGACCAGCAGAAGGTACGCGTAGCAGTGCAGCGCAACGTGGTGGCGCTCGCCCTGGTGGCGGCGACCTTGATCCCGGCGATGGCCGCGTGCTCGCATTCCGGCGCCAGGCAACCCCAGCCCACCGAGTCGTCGTCACCGTCGTCCGCGGAGGGGCATCACGGGCCGTTCTTTCCGCAATGCGGCGGTATCAGCGACCAGACCGTGTCGGAGCTCACCAAGATTCCGGGACTGGTCAACACCGCCCAGAACTCGGTCGGCTGCCAGTGGCTGGCAGGCGGCGGCATCCTGGGCCCGCACTTCTCTTTCTCCTGGTATCGCGGCAGCCCGATCGGGCGGGAGCGCAAGACCGAGGAGCTGTCGCGGACCAGCGTCGAGGACATCAACATCAACGGCCACGGCGGCTTCATCGCCATCGGTTCCGAGCCGACGTTGGGTGACTCGCTGTGCGAGGTCGGCATCCAGTTCCAAGACGACTTCATCGAATGGTCGGTGAGCTTCAACCAGAAACCGTTCCCGGATCCATGCGACATAGCGAAGGAACTGGCGCGTCAATCGATTGCGAACTCGAAATGAGTCGCCCAATGCGTCAACGGGTGCTCGCGGCGGCGATGGCCGTCATCGCGGCGATGGCCATGGTGACCGGGTGTTCGCGGTCGGTGGCCGGCAAACCGGTCCGGGCGGGCGAAGGCGGCGGCCAGCGCAACAACAACTCCGAGCAGCAGTACCCGAACCTGCTCAAGGAATGCGAAGTGCTGACCACCGACATCCTGGCCAAGACGGTGGGCGCTGACCCGCTCGATATCCAGAGCACATTCGTCGGCGCCATCTGCCGATGGCAGGCGGCCAACCCGGCCGGTCTCATCGACATCACCCGGTTCTGGTTCGAACAGGGCAGCCTTGCCAACGAACGCAAGGTCGCCGAGGGGCTCAAGTACCAGATCGAGAACCGCTCCATTGCCGGCGTGCAGTCGATCGTGATGCGGCCGAACGACCCCAACGGCTCCTGCGGGGTGGCCAGCGACGCCGCCGGGGTGGTCGGCTGGTGGGTCAACCCGCAGGCCCCCGGCATCGACGCGTGCGCGCAGGCGATCAAGCTCATGGAGCTGACGCTCTCGACGAACTCCTAGCGTTGTGGAATAGACGTACGACGAGCGGTCTCAACAAGCGCCTCCGCCGCTCGTTTGGCTTTCTTGCGCTCGCCGGCAGTTGCTGATTGGTGGGTGTATGCGACCTTCGACTTCACATTCAGCAGAGCGCGCAGGTGCTTCTCCATGCTGTGCTCCGACTGCGCAAGCAGTGAAATTGCCTCATTGTGGTTCTCGCCTACTGCTTACTTTCCGAGGCGAGCAACATATAACGTCCGCCGCAGCGATGCCCGCGAGAACAAGAGGGTTCCCGACGCGTCTGGCGTCTCGTCTTCGATGTAGAGCGCGGCATCAAGGAACTGTATGGCCTTCTTCAGCCGCCCCAGCCGGATAACCTCCGAACACGTCTTTGTTCGCCCGGTCACCGATTCTTGCGCCCCTTCCCGATCGGTCGGGCCTGCTTGAGTAGCCAGGCCCTCGATCCCGCTACGGTCAGGCCCTGATCGAGAACTTCGCGCACCATGGGCTCGGTCCGAGCAGCGCGCAGTTCAGCGATTGTGTACTCGACGACGCGCGCATCGTTTCCAGTCCACCTACTTACCGCCGCGGCGAGCTCATGCACTTGCCGCGTCCACAGGGGTTGGGGCGTAGCGTCATCCTGGACCAAGAACAGGTCCACGTCGCTGTGCGCGGTCATCGTGCCGCGCACAACAGATCCGAATACTGCCGCATATTTCGGCGGGTGCTCCCATTCGCTGAGTCGCAGTTCGAGTCGCGCCAGGAAGGTTTTTGGCAGACTTGCCAGCGCCTGGATCGGCTCTGCGGCCAGGTGTTCGGTGTTGAGCCGATAAGCGAATGCGTTACCCACCCGCTCGGCGAGCACCACGCCTTGCAGAACCAGTCGTGCGAGAACCTTGCGGATACCCTCTTCTGAGAAGCCGTTCAGGATGCGATGGATCTGCCCGGTCGTAAACGTAGCGTCGTGCGTCGCCAGAACCGCGAGGACGTCGCCGTCCAACGTTGGTGTCACCGTCGCAAACGGCCGGTTCAGCTCCATTCGACACCTCTGAGGCAGCACCAACTATAGTTGGTTCACGTCAACTTTAGTTAGTAAGCGCCAACTATAGTTGGTACGCGAGCGCGCCGCTGGCTGGTGATGTGAAGGCGATACTCGGGATTAACGCGGCACGTGGAAGTCGACCAGCGCGGCACCGCCCGGCGTGAGATCCTTCCAGCGGCCGGCGACATGCAACACCGCGAGCGCCGACGTCGGGAACTTCGTCGAAATGCCTTGCACCGCAGCGCTGTTCGTGCCATCGGCACCGGCTAGGCCGGTCGCCACCTCAGACATCGTCGGTTCATGCCCGACGACGAGCAGGGTGGCGACGTCGTCGTCGACCCCATTGATTTCGTCGATCACCATTGCCGGAGTGGCGCCATATAAGCGCTCGACGTAGCGCACCGGCGCCTGCACACCGGTGCGCTCCAATGTCTGGCGGGCGCGCGTCGCGGTGGAACACAGCACCAAGTCGATGGCAGACACGTTGGCGCGCAGCCACTCACCGGCCAACGGAGCCTCGCGAAGTCCTCGTGGTGCAAGCGGCCGGTCGTGGTCAGCGACCCCGTCGGGGTACGCCGATTTCGCATGCCGCAGTAGCACCAACGTATGCCGGCTGCTCACCTGACCAACGGTAAGGCCCGACCCCGGGACGTGCCGAGCAAGGTCCCCGAACTTGTCGGTGCCCGGTCCTAGACTCGCGATGCCCGGCACGGCAAGGCAGAAAGGACGGGACCGCCATGCGCTTCGTGCACACCGCCGACTGGCAGTTGGGCATGACCCGTCACTTCCTGGCCGGGGAAGCCCAGCCGCGGTATTCAGCGGCCCGCCGCGACGCCGTGGCCGGGCTGGGTGCCCTGGCGGCCGAGGTGGGTGCGGAGTTCGTGGTGGTTGCCGGGGACGTCTTCGAACACAACCAGCTGTCTCCGCAGGTGGTCAGTCAGTCCCTGGAAGCCATGCGCGCCATCGGCATTCCGGTCTACCTACTGCCGGGTAACCACGACCCGCTGGATGCGTCGTCGGTGTACATCAGCGCACTGTTCACTGCAGAACGCCCGGACAACGTCGTCGTCCTCGACCGGGCCGGCGTGCACGAGGTGCGGCCGGGCGTGCAGATCGTCGCCGCGCCCTGGCGCTCGAAGTCGCCCACCACCGACCTGGTCGCCGAAGCGCTCGACGGCGTGCCGAACGACGGGATCAGCCGAATACTGGTCGCGCACGGCGGCGTCGACGTGCTCGACCCCGATCCCGGCAAACCCGCCGTCATCGGGCTCGCGGCGCTGGAAGATGCGCTGACCCGCGGTCTGGTCCACTATGTTGCGCTGGGCGACAAGCACTCCCTTACCACGGTCGGCAGCAGCGGTCGGGTGTGGTACTCCGGCTCACCGGAGGTCACCAACTTCGACGACGTCGAATCCGATCCCGGGCACGTCCTGATCGTCGACATCGACGAAGCCGACCCCAAGCGGGCGGTCAGCGTCGAGGCTCGCCATGTCGGTCGCTGGCGGTTCCTCACCCTGCGCCACCAAGTCGACAACAACCGCGACATCGCCGACCTGGACCTGAACCTCGACCAGATGACCGACAAGGACCGCACGGTGGTGCGGCTGGCCTTGACCGGGTCATTGACCGTCACCGACCGCGCCGCCCTGGACGCCTGCCTCGACAAATACTCGCGGCTGTTCGCGTGGCTGGGCCTGTGGGAGCGCCATAGCGACCTGGCCGTGACCCCGGCCGACGGTGAGTTCAGTGACCTCGGCATCGGCGGGTTCGCCGCCGCCGCCGTCGACGAACTCGTCGCAACCGCCCGTGCCGGCGAGGGTGATGCCGCCGACGATGCGCAGGCAGCGTTGGCGCTACTCCTGCGGCTTGCCGATCGCGACCGAGGTGCGGCGTGAAACTGCACCGGCTGGTTTTGACGAACTACCGCGGCATCGCGCACCGCGAGATCGAATTCCCCGACAGCGGCGTGGTGGTGGTGTGTGGGCCCAACGAAATCGGCAAGTCATCGATGATCGAGGCGCTGGATCTGCTGCTGCAGTCCAAAGACCGCTCAACGAAGAAAGACGTCAAGCAGGTCAAGCCCACCCACGCCGACGTCGGGTCGGAGGTCACTGCCGAGATCAGCACGGGCCCTTATCGATTCGTCTATCACAAGCGGTTCCACAAGAAGTGCGAGACCCAGCTGACTGTATTGGCCCCTCGCCGGGAACAGCTGACCGGCGACGAGGCACACGAGCGGGTGTGCGCCATGCTGGCCGAGACCATGGACACCGAGCTATGGCAGGCGCAACGGGTCTTGCAGGCGACGTCGACTGCCGCGGTGGATTTCTCCGGCTGTGACGCGCTGTCGCGTGCGCTGGACGTGGCAGCCGGTGACGCGGCCATGTTGTCGGGCACCGAGCCGCTGCTCATCGAGCGCATCGAGGCGGAGTACGCGCGCTACTTCACGCCGACTGGACGTCCGACCGGGGAGTGGTCCGCTGCGATCACACTTCTGCGCGAAGCCGAAGAGGATGTTGCCCGGTGCGCTGCGGCGGTCGCCGAAGTCGACGACCGGGTGCGCCGGCACGCTGCGTTGAGCGATGAACTCGCCGAGTTGTCCCGACGCCAGCAGGAGGCAGACGCGCGGCACCGCGCCGCGCAAGCCGCCGCCGCCGTCATCACGGGGCTCACCGAGCAACTCCGGGAAGCCCACCTGCTCGCCAGTGCCGCCGCCGCGACCAGTACCGCGTCTGCTTCCGCGCACAGCGAGCGGCTGCGGTTGCGCGCCGACATCGACACTCGCGCCACCACCATCGCGGCCGTGGAAATCGAGGCCCGCCAAGCCGCTGACGCACAGGCGGCAGCACGGGAGGCTGCCGCTGCCGCCGATGCGGCGCTCGAGCAGGCCAACACCGATCTGGCCGCTGCCCGACAACGGCTGAACACCGCTCGAGATGTGTTGGAGAAACTTTGCGAACGTGGTGAGGCCGACGGCCTGGCCACCCGGCTCGCCAAGATCGACGCCGCAAACCGCGACCAGGAGCGGATCTCGACGGAGTTATCCCGGATAGCCCTCACCGATGCCGTCATGCAGCGCATCGAAAATGCCGCGGCAGCGGCCGACCGGGCGAAAAGCAGAATCGAGTTAGTTTCGGCGACAGTCGAATTCACAGCTGCTGCAGACATCGAAATCGAGGCCGACGCCCAGCGCATCCCGTTATCCGCCGGGCAGACCTGGTCGACGACGGCGACCGGCCCTGCCGAGGTCGTGGTTTCCGGTGTGCTGACCGCCCGATTCATCCCCGGTGCCACGGCACGCGACATCGAAGCCGAATATGCAGCCGCCCAAAGGGAATTGGCGGCTGCGCTAGCGGCCGGTGAGGTGGCCGACCTGGCTACGGCGCGATGCGCCGATAAGCGGCGCCGCGAACTGCACAGCGACCGCGACAAGGTGACCGCCACGCTGACCACGCTCTGTGGTGACGACGATGTCGAGCAACTGCGTGCCCGGCTGGCGGAGTTGCGTGCCGGTCAGCCCGAAGAACCAGCCGATGCCACAGTGGATATCACGGTCGCCCGGGCTGAGCTCGACGCGGCCGAAACGGCTTACGGGCAAGCATTAGCGCACTCCGAGGAGTGTCGCCAAGTTTCGGCCGCCGCAGCCAGCCGGGTAGCCGAGGCGTCAACGCGCGCAGCGGTTTTGCAGGACAAGCTGGCAACCCAGCGGAGCGAGCTGGATGCGGCAACCGCCCGGCTGGCCGAGCAGCGGGCATCCCGCCCCGACGATGACTTGGCTGCCGCCGCGGATGCAGATCTGCGGTCCGCCCAAGCAGCTCACCAGCGACTGGCGGACCTGTCCGACCAGCTCGATGCGGCGGCGCCGGACATGGTTGCCGCCGAACTCGCGGACGCCACCGAGGCGGCCGACACGCTGCGTACCCACCGCGAGGAAACGGCCCGTGCGCTGCATGACATCGCGGTGGAACTGGCCGTGTTCGGTACCGAAGGGCGAAAAGGAAAGCTCGACGAAGCCGAAACTCGCCGTGAGCATGCCGCGGCCGAATACTCCCGGGTGCGCCGCCGCGCGCGTGCTGCGGAACTGTTGCGCTCGGTGATGGTCCGTCATCGCGACAACACCCGGTTGCGCTACGTCGAGCCGTTCCGCACCGAACTGCAGCGGCTCGGTCGCCCTGTGTTCGGGCCCAGTTTCGAAGTCGAGGTCGACAGTGACCTGAGTATTCGCAGCCGAACCCTTGACGGCCGCACTGTGCCCTACGAGTCGCTGTCGGGCGGCGCCAAGGAGCAACTGGGCATCCTCGTGCGGTTGGCGGGCGCGGCGTTGGTCGCAAAGGAAGACACGGTCCCTGTGCTTATCGACGACGCGCTGGGCTTCACCGATCCCGACCGCCTGGTCAAGATGGGGGAAGTGTTCGACATGGTCGGCGCCCACGGACAGCTGATCGTGTTGACATGTACTCCAACTCGCTATCACGGCGTTCAGGGCGCACACCATATCGAGTTGGGCGCTTGACGGCCATGCGGGTGCCAGCGGCGCCTGACGACAGATTTCGGCAGAATGTCCCAATGGCGGGTCGATGCCGATGACGATGAATGCCAAACGGCGGCGCGTGCACAACAAACTGGCGTCCCTGCCCGGAGTCCGACCCTTGCGGCGACCGGTCTCGCCAGGCAGCGCAGAGCAGTTCGACCTCTACTACGTGCGCACAGGACCGAGGACCAGCCATCCGCTGGTGATCATCCCCGGTGGGCCGGGACTCGCATCGATACTGGTGTACAAGGGGTTCCGACGGCGGGCCGCCGCCACCGGGCTGGATGTCATCATGATCGAACACCGTGGTGTGGGCATCTCGCGCCACGACGACTCCGGTGCCGACTTGCCGCCGCACGCACTCACCGTCAATCAGGTGGTCGACGACGTGGCAGCGGTGCTCGACGACGCCCAGGTCGACACGGCTGTCATCTACGGTGCGTCCTATGGCACTTACATCGCCGCCGGTGTCGGTGTCCGCCATCCCGGTCGGGTGCGGGGAATGGTCCTGGATTCGCCGGTGTTGTCCCGCCACGACATCGCCGCTGTGCGCGACGCTATCCGGCGGGTACTGTGGTACGGCGATCACCCCGAGACCGCCGCAATAGCCCCCAAGGTGCGTCGCCTCGCCGAGGCCGGCGTGATGACGCCGACAGCCGCTCAGCTCGCTGCGGCAGTGTACGGCTACGGCGGAGCTTCGCTGCTCAACCGCCAACTCGATCTGCTGTTGCAGGGCCGAACACTGCTGTGGCGGGCACTCGGCTGGGTGCTCACGATGACCACGCACAAGGCGCCCTACCGCTACGAAATCGACCTGGTGAGCCGTATTGCGTTGCGCGAGCTGGATTATGCCCCCGAGCCAGACGGACTGCCGCTCGACCCCGCGGTGGCGATGCGTGAATTAATCCCCGGCACAGCAACATTCGAAGCTGAGCCGTTCGATCTGGTGGCCGAGCTGCCGAAGTTCTCCTGGCCGACAGCGGTGGTCTCCGGTGGTCGCGATCTGACCACGCCGCCGGCGGTAGCCGAGCGTGTCGCCTCGCTGTTGCCGAACGCGGTGCTGTTGACGTTGCCGACGATGGGTCACAGTGCGCTGGAAACTCGCGAGCGAGCCGCGCTGACCATCGCCTCCGCCGTATGCCTTGACGAACTCGAGAAGCTAGTCGACCAGGCGCCGACATTGGATGCATTCCCTGTGCACCCGGCGCTACGGCTGGTGAAGGCGGCGCTCGGTGTGGCAGCCGCGGTGGAGGGCGGGCTGCCGGTGTCGCTTGCTGACCTCGGCCGCTGGGTGCCCCCCCTACGGCTAGCGGCGCGCTGAATCTCAAGCGGCTGTTAGTTTTACAGGGTCTTCGCGGCGGTTTCGTGCGCGGCGAAGAAGGGCACCACTGAAGCGTCCCGCGTTCGATGCACGCATCATTTCGTGTGACTGGTGTCCTTACCGATCTGGTCCTGAACGTAGTCCGTGATGGCAACGCTCAAATTCGGTTCATCTAGACATGGCGGGCCGCTCGGCACAGTCAATGGACAACGCACCTGGCGCCCCCCGCCCAAGAGGGGCCGTCCGAGAACCAAACCGGGTTAACGCACCCCACGATCGAGATCAAATAACATGGGTCGATGGTCGTAGGGCTGAGTGGGAACATGACTACAGGCCGCTGATGGGTGGATTCGTCAGGCGGGCATTGTTTGGTCGCCAACTTTGTCGATGATTTCTTGTTCGGATTCGGCGGGAACGCGTGTGCTGACGAGGAATCGGTTGAACATGTTGTACCAGCAGATGACGGCGATGTAGCGACGGCTGAGGTCGTCGCCGAAGCGTTCTTTGAGTGCGGCCAGCGCGGTGTCTTGCAGCCCTGTGTTGTTGGTGATCTGTTCGGTGGCGAGCATGACGAGGGTGGCGTCGTCGTCGAGTCCGGTGACCGGTCCGTCGTTTTGGATGCCCTGTTTCTCTGCATCGGTCGCACCCAGATTGTCGAGCATTCGGAGGTTGGGGCCCCAGGGGTTGACTCCGCCGAGCAGTTTGGCGATGCGCAGGCAGATGAATTCGCGAATTTTGGGATCGACGCCGTCGACGCGAAAGACGGCGCGGGCGAGTTCGATCATGGGCCGGCCGATGCCGCCGGTCCCGAGCATCATGCGCCCGTCTTTATAGTTGCGTCCGAAGTCGCATAGGTAGGCTACGGTCTCCGGCCCAAGTTCGTCGTCGGTGGGTAGTGGGATCGATTCGGTGAACGGGTAGGCGTCCAGATGTGGCATCTCACTGGTCCTTTCGGTTGTTGGTGGGTCGGTACAGCCAGGGGCGCAGGTGTTGATCGCGGGCGCGGTGGGTGTCGATGTCTCTGCGGTGGCGCAGATTGTCATCAATGTCGTCGAGTCCCTCGAGAAGCAGTTGGCGGGGCCGTTCGTCAATGGGGAAGGAGCGCCACGGCCCTCCAGTGGCGCGTAGGCGGCTGTGTTCGAGGTCGATCTCTGCTTGTGGTGGTTCGGGGGCGTCGATGTGTAGTTCGGCGACCAGGCGGGCGTGTTTGTCTGGTGGGAGGGCCAGCGGCAAGATGGTGTTGCGGTAGCAGTTGGCGGCGAAGATGGACCCGAAGCTGGGGGCGATGATGGCTTTGATGCCGAATCCGCGTAGTGCCCAGACGGCAGATTCTCGGGAGCTGCCGCAGCCGAAGTTTGCGCCAGTGAGAAGTATGGTCGCGGTCCGGTAATCCGCCTGGTTCAGGATGAAATCTGGTCGTTCGCCACCGTTCTCGTCGTAGCGCCAGTTGCCGAACAGGATGGATTCGTAGCCGGTTTTGCCTAGTCCGGCCACCTGCAGGCGGGAAGGGGCGATGACGTCGGTGTCGATATTGTCGCGCAGCAGTGGCGCGACCACGCCAGCGACGTGTCTTAGTGATCGATCGGTCATGGCAGGGTCCTGGGATCGGTGATGTGTCCGGTGAGCGCGGAGGCGGCGACAGTGGCGGGGCTGGCCAGATGTGTGCGTACGCCGGGGCCTTGGCGGCCTTCGAAGTTTCGGTTGGTGGAGCTGATCACACGCGCGCCCGTCGGGAAGCCTTCGCCGCCGCCGAAGAAGCAGAAACCGCAGCCTGATTCGCGCCACTGAAAGCCGGCATCGATGAAGGTACGGTCGATGCCCTGGGCTTCGGCAGCGCGCTTGACCGCGGTCGACCCGGGGATGCAGATGGCGGTGACCCCGTCGGCGACGTGGCGTCCGGCCAGCAGTGATGCCGCGGCTTGCAGATCGGAAAGTCGTGCGTTGGTGCAGGATCCGATGAAGGCGGCGTCGATCGGTATCGTAGTCATCGGCGCGCCCGGGGTCAGGCCGATGTAGGCGAGTGCTTTTGCGGCTCCGGCGGGATCGGGCAGTGTGTCGGGATGGGGTACCGGTGCATCGATGCCGATGCAGTGCTGGGGACTGGTGCCCCAGGTGATCTGAGGTGTCAAGGTGGTGACGTCGATGTCGACGGTGCCGTTGAAGCGTGCCCCGGCGTCGGTGCGCAGTGCCAACCATTGCCGGGCGGCGCGCTGCCAGTCGCTACCGCTAAGTGCTAGTGGTCGGGCCTTGAGGTAGTCCAGGGTGGCGGCGTCGGGGGAGACGATGCCGGTGAAACCCCCGGCTTCGACGGCCATGTTGCACAGCGTCATTCGGCCTTCAATGGGCATCGATTCGATGGTCGGCCCGGTGTACTCGATGGCGTAGCCGGTGGCGCCGGCGGCGCCGATGGTCGCGATGAGCGCCAGAATCAGGTCTTTGGCGTAGACGCCATCGCCGAGCGATCCGGTGAAGCGGGCCTGCAGGGTCTTGGGCCGTTTGACGGCCAGCGTCTGGGAGGCCAGGGCGGTCTCGCAAGTGCTCACGCCCACGCCCCAGGCCAGTGCGCCGAGCCCTCCGTTGGTGCCAGTGTGGCTGTCGGCGCATACCATCGTCATGCCGGGCAGCACTAGTCCCTGCTCGGGGAAGGTAACGTGACAAATTCCCTGGCGACCGTCATCGAGATCGAAGATCGGTATTCCTGCCTCTGCGGCGGCGGCTCGGAACCCCTCAATGAATTTCTGACTGTCGGGCAGGGGGCTGGCGTCGGTGCGTCCGGGCCGGGTGTCCACCGAATGGTCGACGGTGCCGAATACGGTGTGCGGGTCAAAGACCTGTCGCTGATCGTCGCGCAGGCTGGTCAAGGCGAACGCGCCGCTCTTCTCGTGCAGGAAGATCCGGTCGATATACAGCAGCGCGGTGTCGGCATCGAGCTGGGATACCACGTGGGCATCCCAGATCTTGTCGAAGACCGTACGCGGTTCCGGTGCCATCACCGCCTCCCACCGTTGGGCACGAGACCGGCGAGGTAGCGCTGCTCGAGCTCGGCGACCAGCGGCGTGCCGACGAGGCCATGTACGTCGGCGAAGCTGGCTGTGCGCAGGCCCAGATTCCAGGTTCCCTCGTCTTCACGAATCTGGTTGAGTGCGTCGGTGATACCCGTGATCGCGGCGGCAAACAGGGCGCCGGGCAGACTGACCCGGGCCACACCGAGCGTCTGCAGTTCGGTAAACGTCAGATGGGTCGGTGACTTGCCGCCCTCGACGATGTTGATCCCGACCGGCCCGTCGATACCCGCAACGGCGGCGACGATCTCCTCCCGCGCGTGCAATCCCTCCACGAACACCAGCGTCGCGCCGGCATCGAGATAGGCGTTGCCGCGCTTGATCACACCGTCAATGCCCTCCACGGCCAGTGAGTCGGTACGGGCGGTGATGACGAAGTTTGGGTTACACCGGGCGTCGGCGGCGGCACGAATCTTAGTCACGGCCTCGTCCAGGTCGATGACCTGTTTGCCGACGAGGTGGCCACACCGTTTTGGCATGACCTGGTCTTCTAAGTTGACCCCCGCGAGACCGTGGCGTTCGAAGGTCTGCACCGTGAAAAACGTGTTGACCGCGTTGCCGAATCCGGTATCGGCGTCACCCACCACCGGAATGTCGACCGATCGGGCGATCACGCCGCACGCGCCGGCCATCTCGGCCAAGGAGGCGATGGAGTAGTCCGGGACGCCGTAGTGCACCGCGGCGATCCCCAGGCCACTGCACTGCAACGCACTAAACCCGGCTTGCTGAGCCAGCTTGGCGCTGATCGGGTCGTACACGCCGGGCATCACGACCAGATCGGGTCCCAGGAACAGTTCTTTGAGTCGTGACGGCTTGTCTTCTATGGGAGTCATCTCCATCACCTCTATAACATATAGCTATAAAATATAGGTGTCAACACTTGCCGAGATACAGCCTTGATTAACTGCGGCTGGGGCTAGGGTTGTTCGAGATGGAACACGAGGAGGCGTCGCGGCTGCGCCGCCAGTTGATGACACTGCAGCGCCGGATTCGCCGGGAGATGAAAACTGGGCCGGTGGCGCTGTCGGATGCCCTGGTACTGGGCGCAATTGAGCGCAACGAGGGAACGGTGTCTCCCGGACAACTCGCCGAAGACCTGGTCATGACGACGTCCAACGTCGCCGCGGCGCTGCGATCGCTCGAGGCGGCGGGGCTGATCAGTCGTCAGCGTGACTCCAACGATGCCCGACGGGTGCGTATCGAGCTCACTGAACGCGGCCGCCGCCTGGTCGTCGACGATCGACGCCGGCGCGACGATTGGCTGTGCGACACCATCAACACCTTCCTGAGTCCGCGTGAACAGAAAGTGCTGCAGCAGGCCGGCGAGTTGATGAGCCGCCTAGCCTACGAGGGCCTCGACAATCGCGACGAGCTCGATCGCGGCGATGCGGCTGCAGGCTGAGTCGTGCCGCTATGTGGCACAGTCCGCGTGGTTGCGCAATGGGCTCTGTGATCGGCGCAACGAACATGTCGGCTGTTTTGCCCGAAGGCCAAAACAAGAACATTGGCTGTCCGAAATCTGTTGCGCGTCTTTGGAATCGACATAAACAGGCGTCGTCGGCCTCTTGGTAGTGGACGAGGACGCGACCCGCTCGGTCCGTCAGTCATAGTGCGCGACGCTCTCGACGCGCTTTTGGTTGACGGCGCTTCGCAAGTCAACCATGGTGATCGCGCTGGACCTGTGGTACAGCTGTCGGCTCATCTGGGTTCAGCCGACGCGAACTACCAGTTTGCCGATGTGGTTGCCTTCTCGGAGCCGATCGAACGCTGCTCGCGCGTCGGCAAATTCATAGACTTCGTCGATGACCGGCTCGAGCTTGGTGGCAACGACGGCCCGCACCAGATCCTGAAGGTGGGTCCGGTCGCCGACGGTGATGGATCGCGTCGTTGCACCCGTACCCTTGAGCAGGAAGTAGTCGACGCCGGGATTGTCTTCGCTGAGGAAGCCGATCAGTGACACCTCGCCGTCCGCGGCGACCGCCCGCAGTGACTGGTTGATGGTGGCCGGGCCGCCCACCTCGACCACTCTGTCTGCACCTCGATCGTTGGTCAGCTCACGCACCTGCTCACCCCAATTGGGGTTGGCACGGTAGTTGACGACGTCGTCGGCTCCCAAACTGGCCAAAATTTCGGCCTTTTCGTCGGTTGACGTTGTTGAAATCACCCGGGCACCGAGTATCTTCGCCAGCTGCAGCGCGAAGATCGAGACGCCGCCCGAGCCCAAGGTCAGCACTGTTTGGCCGGCCCGAATCGGCGACCTACCGCCCAGCGCATTCCAGGCCGTGACGCCAGCGCAAGGCAGTGTGGCGGCCTGCTCGTCGGTTAATGCTGTCGGGACTTTTACGACCGATTCCCGTGAGATCACTTTGTATTCGGCTAGCCATCCGTCCTGGCCGTTGCCGTAGCTTTCGGTGTTCGCGGTAGCCGGTAGCGGACCGCCGAACCAGCGCGGATGAAACGCCCCGATGACGCGGTCACCCGGACGGTAATCGTCCACACCTTCACCGACTTCGATCACCTCGGCGGCGGCGTCGCTGCATGGCACCAGGCCGGTTTTGCTGTCGCGCACGTAGCGGCCCAATGGGATGGCGATGTCGCGGTAGTTCAGAGACACCGTTCGCACTCTAAGCAGTAATTCACCACGTTGAGCCGACGGGACGGGTTCGTCGTGCAATTGCAGACCATCAAGCCCACCGAAATGATCAAAGCGGTACACACGCACGACTAAATCCCTTTCTGATGACGTTGTTCGCAGTTCAGACCGGCAATTCAACCCATCATGCGCGGGCGAAATTCCCGAGCGCTAGGGAAGAACTGAGGGCAGGTAAGCCACAATGGCTTCGGCGACTGCTCGGGGTTGTTCGGGGAATAGCGCATGGCTGGCACCCTCGATGATCGTCGCGCGAACGCGGTCGCCGTAGTTCGCCCGCAAGTCACCCCATTGCGCAGGGATGTGGAACGGATCAAGCGCTGCGATGATCTCGAGGATTGGCGCAGCACCGGCAGCCCAGTAGCGGTCGACTTCGGTGCGTTGGGCACAGTCGACCTGCATCGCCAGGGTGTCGGGATACCAGCCCGTCAACCACGGCGAGGCGTCGTGCTCTGGGGCGAAGAACGCCAGGCGCAGCGCATCCATCCGGACGGCGTCCGGCAAGGAGAGATCACCGGCACGCATTGGAGCCGAAGCAACTTCGGGTGCAACGGTTTTCCCAGACGCGGCCGCCAAGATGACGGCGGCTGCCTTGTCGGGATGGTGCACTGCGATTGCGCGCGCCACGAAGTTGCCGAATGCGTGACCCAGTATCACCGCGGACCCGTCGGCGAGTTCGTGGATCACGCAAGCGATATCACCAGCCATATCTTCAAAGGTGACCGCAGTCATCGGGCCGACCGAGCGGGCGATGCCACGCGGTTGGGGCCGCAGCACCCGGTAACCAGCGTCGACGAGCACGTCGGTCAGTGGGTCGAAGTCGGCGCCGCCGTCGCGGCCGTAGGACGGAACAATTACCACGGTCGGGCCGTGCCCGTCGACGTAAGTTTCGATCGAAGCCGTTGTCGAATCGACGATTGCGCTGTGCCGGATCATGATTGGTCGGGATGCAGTTCGACGCGCAGCAGCGCCGCGTTCCGGACGATGCCGTTTGGAGGGGCGGTGGTACCGCCGTCGGTGGTGACGTAGAAAACTCGGCCATGCTCTCTCGGAAGGCGTCCCCACGACGCGCTCGACGGTCCGATGAGTGCTTCGTCGAACGGGTCGCCGATGAGGTGACGGACTTGGCTGCCGCCGTCAGGTTGCAGCGGCACCCGGTCGATGGTGTTGGCGCGGTGGCGGGTGACGTAGGCAAACCCGGCCTCGTCGTCGAGGCAGAAATCATCCGTGTTGTCGATCGCGGCGACGAACTCTGGCTGGCCGTCCGGCTCCAGCGTGGAGGGGTTGACGGCAACGCGCATGAACACTTTCTGCGCTGTGGAGGTGTAGTACAGGTAGCCGGTGCGGGGGCTGTAGTGCACGCCGTTGACGCCGGGCTGCGGTGGTGGCGGGACGTCGCTGTCAGGGTCGAAAGCCATGGTGTCGTGGGTCAACCACACGTCGGCGGTGGCGCTGCGCGCGTCGTCGGCAAGGTGGACCCGCCAGATCAGGCCGGCGAAGCAGTCGGCGATCGCCAACACTCCCGGCCCGAGAACGCAGGTGCCGTTGAGTCCGCGAGCGCGCTCGTCGAATCGGAAGATGGTCTTCGCGGTGACGGGTTGGCCAGGACTCCAAGCGGTGAGATCGATTCGCACGAGCGAGGATTCGTGGGTCGTGTACGCCTCGGTGAGGCTGATGACGAACAAATCGGGAGTAATTTCGACGATCCCGGTCACGGGGTGGTCGAAACGGCACATCAGCACAGGGTCGACCACCGATCCACGCTGCGCGGGCGGGACGTACCAGAGTTCTTTCTGCAGCACCGCGGTGATTAGGGTGGAGCCGTCGGCGCGCATGGCGAGGTTCTCCAAGAAGTAGTTCTTCGGGAAGTGGGCCACAGGTGTCAGCGTGACCGCCGGCACAGGTGCGATCGGCATGTTCTTCACTCCTCTCGACATGGGCTCGGTGCGACGTCGTCAGGGTGCGGGAATGGCGAAGGCGGTCAGGGTGGCGCAGACGGTGTGGTAGATGCCGGTCAGCACAGCGATGTCGAAAACACCAGCGGCACCAAAGATCTGCTCGGCGTCGTGGTAGGTTGAGTCGTCGACGCCGTGGCTGGTCGACAGTTGGCGTGCCAGGCGGTGAGCCGCAGTCTGCGCGTCGGTGAGCTGGGCTGGCTCGTTACCACCGGCCAGTTCGGTGATCACGGCTTCCGAGAGACCGGCGTGGCGGGCGACCGAACTGTGGGCGTAAAGCTCGTAGGTCGCATGCCATACCGCGCCGACGGTGAGAATGACCACCTGGCGGACCTGTTCGTCGAGAGAGGTGTGCTGCTGTTCGGCCGTCTGCAAGTTCAGGAATGCTGCGGCAAGTTTTGGGTTGAGCAAGCTGGGGTTGAAGGGACCGATAAGCCGGCCGTCTGGGTCGGTAGCAGCGAAGCCGCTGCGGTGGGCCCATTGCAGAGCGGTGACCGAAATGTGGTCGAAGAGTTTGCGTTGCGCCACGCTCAACTCGTCGCGGTCGGCCAGTGCCAGTCGCCCGCCCAACCCGTCAGTCTTCGCGCTCACTGGTCCAAACCTGTTGCGTTGGCGGGCACGTCGAATGCCGCCAGGGTCATGCTGACCATGGTGAACCAGCCCAGCAGCACGGCGACGTCGACTATGCCGGCGTCGCCCAGTAACTCCTTGGCGCGGCGGTACAGGCCCGTCGGGACCACTCGCTGGCCCACGAGCGCCGAGGCGAGCTCGTAGACCACCTGCTGGCGCGGGTCGTCGAAGGATGTGGGCAACCCGGCGATCAAGGCTTCGACGGAACGCGCCTCGAGATGGCCGTCTCGCTCACCGATGATCTCGTGTTCATAGCTCGCATACGCACTGCGCCACCGCGCGCAGACCAGGTTGGTCGCGATCTCGATTTCTGCTTTGGTAAGCGTCGACTCGCGCTGGTAGTACGCGCCGGTCGGCACGATTGTTTTGGACAATTCGGGATTGGCCAGCCAAATCTTGTGCGGGCCCGGCACCAGGCCTCGCAGTTCGCGGGTGAAGTCGTAGGCCTCTTTCATGCCAGTCGGCATCGCGTCCACCGGTGTCTCGACGAACCGGCCGAAGGTGCCGAAGTCGGCGTTGTCACTCATCGATCATCTCCTTCTCGGCGTCGACCTTGCCCGTCGCTTAGGTGGTCCTTAAAGCGAACGAGCGTTCATGTTTTTATGATGACATCTAGCCGACCGGCTGTCAAACGCGAACGTTCATGCTCTTTGCGATATGGTGGGGGCATGCCGAAAGTGTCACCGGAGTACCGTGCCGAGCGGCGAGCGCACATCCTCGCCGCGGCACGCAGATGCTTCGTCCGAGACGGCTTTCACGGCACCTCGATGCAGGACCTTGTCGATGAGGCCGGCGTCTCCTCGGGCGCGGTTTATCGCTACTTTTCGAGTAAGGAGGCCGTCATCGAGGCGATCGCCGCAGAGAACCTCGACGAGGTTGTCGGCGTGATCGAGAAGTCCGTCGAGGAAGGGTTGACCGCCGAAGCGACCATCGCTGCCGTACTCGAATTCGTCACGGCCCGTCATTCCGAGGACGGATTCGCGGCGATCGCGCTACTCGTCTGGTCAGAAGCGATGCGCAACCCCACGCTGGCTCAGCGACTACGCGATTCGATCGGCGCCGCAACTCGGCTGTTGCGCTCGTCGAAACGCCCCGGCCACGACGAGGCGGTGGCGACCGACTTGCTCTTGTGCGTTCTGCCTGGCTACTTGATGCAGTTGGCCCTGCGTGGACCGCCAGCCGTCAAGCACCTACCGCGCACCGTCGAAAGCGTTTTCGCCCGCCATTCGTCCCATGCCAATAGTGGACATCAAAGTCATGATCGGCGCTCGTGACGAAGTGCCGCGGCACCCGCTGCTGCACTGACCGGAAGTGGATTGCCGCTATTGACACCGTCAAGACCGAGCACTCAAGTGGTGGCAGTAGGGCTATTTCGAACCGGCTTCGGCGAACCTCAAGCCGGTTGCCCTCGCGTTGGCAACCGTGCCGGTAGCCGAACCTCAAACGGCACATCAACACGCAGCGACCGCTGCCGATCGGAGCAGACTCCCGACGTCCCGTCAGGGTGGTTCGGTGATCTTTCCGGTTGACGGCGGGCTAACCGGAGCACCAGTTCCGCTGCGATGGGCTAAGCAGACCCTACTAACGCGTCCCCGCTGCGCCGCCTTGGCCGCCGCGCACCCACGGAAGCCGAAGCCAGCTACTACGGCGCCTCCATGACCAACCGGGCCGGTGCCCCCTCAAAAAAGTGTGGACGAAACCCGCGGTGTGGTTTATTAGTCCCTCGTGAATCCGATTGCGGTGTAGACCACGTCGGCCAGCCCTGGTGCGCCGTAGTTGGCCAGATCGCTGCGCACCGCTCTATCACCGGGTGACTGAAACAGCGGCAGGCTGAATCCCTCCTGCCAGATCATGGTGTCGACCTCGTTGGCGAGCGCGCGGGCCTTGTCCTGGTCGAGTTCGGACAGTGTTTGCTCGATCTTGGCGTCGATCGCGTGGGTGCCGATCTTGCCGAAGTTGGTGTCACCGTCCGAGGTGTATATCTGTGGCAGCGCAGACAGCGGGAAAGCGTTGCCCACCCAGCCGAATTGGACCATGTCGAAGTCGCCGACCCCGACATATTGGCTGAAGAACCCGGTGCCCGGTTTGGGTTCGAGCACCAGCTTGACACCGACCTGGGAAAGGCTCTGCTGAGCGACCAGGGCGATCTGACGGGCCGTGGGCGCATCGAAGAACACGTCACGGATGACTAGCTGCTTGCCGTCCTTTTCGCGGACGGCCCCCTTGAGTTGCCAGCCCAGTGAATCCAAATCTCGACGTGCCTGATCCGGGTTGAAAGCCCCTGGCGCGCTGTTGTTTTGGTAGCCCACCTGGCCGGCGACGTAAATATGATTGTTCAGCGGCACCGGATGGTCGGTCAGGCCGTGCTGGACGATGTTGACTATGGCTTGGCGGTCGATTCCCCTGCAGATCGCTACCCGCAGCTTCTCGTCGGCGAGGATGGACCCAGGCGCGCCGTTGAAGGTGAAGTGATACCACGTGGGCGCCGGCGCACGCCGGATGACGATTTCGGGAGTGCGCTCGGCGGTGACCATTTCGTCGAGGGTGCCGACCTCGGCGGCATCGATGGCGTTGTTCTGCAGGGCGGGAATGACCGCGGTGGCGTCCAGCACGAGAAACGTGATCGAGTCCAGCCGCGGCTTGGCACCCCACCAGTGAGGATTGCGGCGCAGCACTATCCGCTGCGCTGCTTTGTCGATCGTGGAAACGATGAACGGCCCGGCTGAGGGACCCGGGGCGTTGAGTTGACCCTTGTTGAAGACGTCGGGATTCGCCGTCATGCTGCGTGGTTGCATACCTCCGGCGAACATTCCGCGCCATTCCGCGTACGGTTCGGCGAAGCTGATGACCGCCTGGCGGTCGTCGACGCCTCGGGTCACCGACTTCACCCGTTCGAACCCCGCCCTGCTGGCGATCAAGTACCGCTTGTCCCGGCCGCTGCACGCGTCGACCTCGGATTTGAGATCTTGCCAGGTGATCGGGGTGCCGTCGGTCCATACCGCTTTGGGATTGATCGTGTATGTGACCACCTGGGGGTTGGTGCTGCTCAGCTCGACATCGACGAAGTAGTCGGTGTTGAGTTTCGGCGTGCCGTCGGGCTGGGTGATAAACGCACCGGGAAGCGTGGGCGTGACGATCGAACCGACGTCGGCGGTGTTGCCGTCGATGTTCAATTCGTTGAAGTTGGAGGGGAATTCGCTCAGCGCAAGTCGCAGGTTACCGCCGTCGCGCAGGGTCGCGGGGTCGCGGGGATTCATGTCGCTGGTCGTGCCGACCCGTGCGGCATGGCCCTGCTGAAGGTCCCGGTATCCGTCCGCGCAGCCGCCGACGACCACACTCACAACCAGGGCCAGCGCCGCAAGCTTGACAATCATCGGCGGGTTTCTCACCCGCGCGATGCTAACCGCTGGTGACATCGGAATGTGCGCGCGGCACCGCGGCCAGCAGTCGGCGCGTGTACTCGTGCTGCGGGTTGGTGAACACCTGGTCGCCGTCGCCTTGCTCGACGATCTTTCCCCGGTACATCACCGCGACCCGGTGGGCCAGGTGTTTGACCACCGAAAGGTCGTGCGACACAAACAGATAGGACAACCCGAATTGCTGCTGCAAGTCCAGCAGCAAGTTGATGATGCCCGCCTGAATTGAGACGTCGAGAGCCGACACGGGCTCGTCGAGCGCAAGGACCTTCGGCTGCAGCGCCAGCGCCCGCGCAATACCGATTCGCTGCTTTTGCCCGCCGGAGAACTCGGCGGGATAGCGGCTGGCGTCAGCATGATCGAGTCCGACGATCCCCAAGAGCTCGGCCACCCGTTCGTCACACCGACGCTTGTCGAATCCGTCGGCGACCAACGGCTCGGCAATGACGTCGAACACCGGCAGCCGTGGATCGAGCGACGCCACCGGGTCTTGGAACACCACTTGCAGTTCGGTCCGTAGGGTGCGACGTGCGGCCGCATCAATGGCTGCGACGTCGGCGCCCAGGATTTCGATGGAGCCCGCCTCTGGTTTGGTGAGCTCGAGAACCTGGGTCAGTGTCGTCGATTTGCCCGAGCCGGATTCACCGACGATGCCCAGGGTGCGGCCTTGCTCCAAGGTGAAGCTGACCCCGTCGACGGCACGAACCTCGCCCACCTGCCGACGAAAAACTACACCCTTGGTGAGCCGGTACGTCTTGGCAAGGTCGGTGACCTTCAGCACGACCGGAGGTTCTGCCGTGGTGTTGTCCGCCTGCGGCTGCGTCGACACTCCGAAGATCTCGGCCGCACTGCGCCCCGCGACGTGATCGGTGCGGATGCACGCAGCCTGGTGGCCGTCGCGGATGGTGACGAGATCGGGTTCGGCGGAAAGACATTCGTCCACCGACAGTGGGCAGCGGGGGGCGAACGTGCACACGCCGGGCGACCGCGACGTCACGGTCGGCGGCGCCCCCGGGATCGGGATCAGCCGGGTGCCCCGCGGGGCGTCCAGCCGTGGCACCGAACCCAGTAATCCGACCGTGTAGGGCATCCGGCGGTCGCGGTAAAGCTCATCGACCGTGGCCGTTTCGACCGGGCGACCGGCATACATGACCAGTGCCCGGTCGGCAAACTCCGACACCACGCCGAGGTCATGGGTAATGATCAGCACACCGGCGCCGGTGACGTCGCGCGCGGTCCGCAATACGTCGAGGATCTGTGCCTGCACGGTGACATCCAGCGCGGTGGTGGGTTCGTCGCAGATCAGCAGGTCGGGGTCGTTGGCGATGGCGATCGCGATCACCACGCGCTGGCGCTCGCCGCCCGACAGCTCGTGCGGGAAGGCTCTGGCGCGGCGTTCCGGTTGGGCAATGCCGACCAGTTCGAGCAGCTCGACTGCACGCTTTCGGGCATTCGCCCTGCCGATTTGACGGTTGTGGACCGCGATGGCTTCGGCGATCTGGTCGCCGACGGTGTAGACGGGCGTCAGCGCCGACATCGGGTCTTGGAACACAGTGCCGATCGTCTTGCCGCGGATCTGTGACATCTCGTTGTCGGATAGGCCGAGCAGCTCCTGATCGTGCAACCGCACCGATCCGGACACCTGAGCATATTCGGGCAGCAGCCCGACTACGGCCATCGCGGCAGTCGTTTTGCCACAACCGGATTCGCCGACTATGGCCACCACCTCACCCGGATCGATGCGGTAACTCGTACCCCGCACCGCGGGGACCAGCAGATCCTCGGTTACGAAGGTGACGTTGAGGTCCGTCACTTCCAGCAAGGCGCTCACTTGGGGCGCCGCTTCCGGCGGGGCGTCGACCGGCTGCGCGGATCAAACGCGTCCCGCAAGGCGTCGCCGGTGAGGTTGGCGCAGAAGACGATCAGCACCAACGCGCCCGCCGGAAACAAAAAGACCCACGGGAACGTGGTGGTCGAAGAAGTGCCCTCGGCGATCAGGTTGCCCAGTGACACGTCGGGCGGCTGGACACCGAATCCCAGGAAACTCAAACTGGTTTCGGCGAGGATGGCGAAGGCGACGTTGAGTGTCGCGTCGATGATGAGGATTGAGGCAACGTTCGGCACTATGTGATGGACGATAATGCGCCGGCTGGCCACCCCCATGTACTTCGCCGCGCGAATGAACTCGCGTTCTCGCAGACTCATCGTCATGCCGCGCACCATCCGGGAGCTGACCATCCAGTTGAACACCGCCAGCAGGACGATCAGCCACAGTATGTTGCTCGACTGCTTGATACGCGGCGTGACGATGGCGATCAGGATGAAGCTCGGCACCACCAGCAGAAGGTCCACCAGCCACATCAGCGCCCGGTCACGCCAGCCGCCGAAATACCCGGCCACCGATCCCACGGTCGCGGCGATACTGGTCGAGATCAGCGCCACACAAAAACCGATGAGCATCGACTTCTGCATGCCGCGCAGCGTCCGGGCCAGCAGATCCTGGCCAAGAGCATTGGTGCCGAACCAGTGTCGAAGCGACGGTGGTTGCAGCAGGGAGTTGTAGTCCAGATCGTTGTAACCGTAGGGCAGTATCGGCGGCAGCGCATAGCACCCGATGAACAACAGCGCCAGCAGGAACAGCGCCACCACGGCTGGCTTGTTTCGGAAAAACCGCCGCGCCAACAAGGTTCGCCGTGACGTGAAGGCGGCCGGGTGGATGCCGGAGCGGACGGGGGTGGTTTCCGCGGTGACCTCTTGTGTCATGACACCCGCACCCTGGGATCCAGCACCGCATAGAAGACGTCGGACAACAGCCCGGCCAGCAGCACGGCCGCCCCAGAAAACAGCGCGATCGCGAGCACGATGTTGGTGTCCTGCGTCGAGATGCCTTGTATCGCCCACTCGCCCATGCCGTGCCAGCCGAAGATCTTTTCGACGAACACCGCCCCGACGACCAGACCGCTGACTCCGTAGGCGAACAAAGTGGCCAGCGGAATCAGAGCGGTGCGCAGGCCGTGTTTGAACAGCGCGCGGCGGCGGGTCAGGCCCTTGGCGCGAGCGGTGCGGATGAAATCCTCGCTGAGCACGTCCAGCATCGCGTTGCGCTGATAGCGGCTGAACACAGCGACCGCCCCCAAGGCCAGTGTGAGACTTGGCAAGACGATGTGCTGCGCGCGGTCGACCAGCTGGTCCCACCATCCGCCGTGCGGAATCGGTGACGTCTCACCGGTGTACAGGAACATCTGCAGCCCGGTAAGCATGTTCACCCGCAGCCCGGCCAGGATCAGCAAGCCCGCGAGTACGAATGACGGGATGCTCAGGGTGATCAACGACAGCACGGTGATCACCCGGTCGCTCATGTGGTACTGACGGATCGCGCCCCACGCGCCCACGATGACGCCGACCGCCATGCCCACCACCGAACCGATCACCAGGAGCCGCAGGCTGATCCCCACTCGGCGCCACAGCTCTTCGGAAACGGGATGGCCCGCCACCGTCGTGCCGAAATCACCGTGGACCACGCCGGCAATCCATTTGCCGTACCGGATCGGTATCGGTTTGTCCAAACCGAGCTGAACGGCTTTGGCGTGGATGGCCTCCGCCGGAGGCTGCGGGTGGCGCTGGATGAAACTGTCCAGCGGATGAAACGCCAGGGATGTCAGGCAGAACGTCAAGAACGACGCAAGTGCCAGCAGGACGACGTAGTTCAGCAACCGACGCGCCAAGAAGCGGATCATGTCTGCCTGCTTCGCCAGTGTCGCATGGGCACAGGGTAGCGAGCGCAGGCCAGAGCGCTCGCAAATCAGCACCGCGCGCTGGGGTGCGTGGCTCGCGCCATTCCGATCGGATTGATCCGGACCGGTGAAATACCGGTGGCTGATTGTTAAAATCAGCCACCCGAATTGTCGGTGCAGCAAACGACATCATGCAATATCTGAGGAGATTGGCGTGACGGTTACCGACGAATACTTGGCCAACAATGCGGACTATGCGAATAGCTTCGAGGGGCCGTTGCCGCTGCCGCCGAGCAAACATGTTGCGGTGGTGGCGTGCATGGATGCCCGGCTCGACGTGTACCGCATTCTCGGGCTCAAGGAGGGCGAGGCACATGTCATCCGCAACGCCGGCGGCGTGGTCACCGACGACGCGATCCGCTCACTTGCCATCAGTCAGCGGTTGCTGGGAACTCGGGAGATCATCCTGATTCACCACACCGACTGCGGGATGCTCACCTTCACCGATGACGACTTCAAGCGCGCCATCCAGGACGAGACCGGTCTCAAACCGCCATGGGCCGCTGAGGCTTTCCCCGACCTGGAAGAAGACGTCCGGCAGTCGTTGCGCCGCATCGAGGCCAGCCCGTTCGTCACCAAACACGAGTCGGCGCGCGGCTTCGTCTTCGACGTGGCCACCGGCAAGCTCAACGAGGTCACCCTCTAGCGCGAGCAGACGCAAAAGCACCCTTTTCCGGCCCGGAAAGGGTGCTTTTGCGTCTGGTGGGCAGGCCGCGGTCAGCCGATCTTGTAGGTGGCCAGCGCCTTCGCGATGAGCCGGTCCTGCGGGTCGACGATCTCGGCCTCGCAGTTGACCAGTGACCGCCCGCGCCGCAACGCCCGGCCTACCCCGATCACGTCGGTCGCACGGGCCGGTGCCATGAAGTCGAGCGCCATCGACACCGTCACGCCGCGCAGCTCGGGCGGTGCCTCGGCGCCGCACCAAGCCGCCGCCATGACCGTGAGATCGGCCAGCGTCGCGATGGCCCCGCCGTGCACCATGTCGCCGATGGTGACGTTGGACGGATCCCAGGGCAGCCGCAGCCGCACCTGATCGTCGGCGAGCGCGTCGGCGACGATGCCGAGCTTGGCGACGAAGGGAGACGTGGGCAGGAATTGAGCGATGACATCGCGGCCATTGGGCGGTTTATCGGGCGTCGACATGCGTCCATGTTTTCGCAACGCACCGACACCGCTGTGAACCGGTGCCGGCGCGGCCGTTGACAGCGCCGCCGACGCCTGGTTACATACACGGTAATACTCACAAATATGGCCAGTCCTACCAACATTACCAGGTAAGGGTCGATGACCAGTCAAGTAACCACCGCGCCGGCAGTCGGGCAGTACGAGTTAAGCCATCTGCGCTCGCTGGAGGCCGAGGCCATCCACATCATTCGGGAGGTGGCCGCGGAGTTCGAGAGGCCGGTGCTGCTGTTCTCCGGCGGCAAAGACTCGATCGTGATGCTGCATTTGGCGCTCAAGGCGTTTCACCCGGGCCGTCTGCCGTTCCCGGTGATGCACGTCGACACTGGCCACAACTTCGACGAGGTCATCGCCACCCGCGACGAGCTGGTCAAGCAGACCGGGGTGCGGCTGATCGTGGCCAAGGTGCAAGACGACATCGACGCCGGGCGGGTCGTGGAGACCATCCCGTCACGAAACCCGCTGCAGACCGTGACGCTGCTGCGCGCCATCCGCGAGAACCAGTTCGACGCCGCGTTTGGCGGCGCCCGCCGCGACGAGGAACGGGCCCGCGCCAAGGAACGGGTGTTCAGTTTCCGCGACGAATTCGGGCAGTGGGACCCCAAGGCACAACGGCCAGAGGTGTGGAACCTCTACAACGGGCGGCACCACAAGGGCGAGCACATCCGGGTCTTCCCGCTGTCGAACTGGACCGAGTTCGACGTCTGGTCCTACATCGGCGCCGAGAAGATCACGTTGCCGTCGATCTATTTCGCGCACCGCCGACGGGTGTTCGAACGCGACGGCATGCTGCTGGCGGTGCACCGGTACATGCAGCCGCGCACAGGAGAGAAGGTGTTCGAGGCCTCCGTGCGCTTCCGCACCGTCGGAGACGTCACGTGTACCGGTTGTGTGGAATCGACAGCGGCCACGGTGGCGGAGGTCATCGCCGAGACCGCGGTGGCGCGGTTGACGGAACGGGGAGCGACGCGCGCCGACGACCGGATCTCCGAAGCCGGCATGGAAGACCGCAAACGGCAGGGGTACTTCTGATGGCTTCTCCTACGACGCTGCTTCGCATCGCCACCGCGGGTTCCGTCGACGACGGCAAGTCCACCCTGATCGGGCGACTGCTCTATGACTCCAAGGCCATGATGGAAGACCAGTGGGCCTCGGTGCAGCGCACGTCCAAGGAACGCGGCCACGACTACACCGACCTGGCCTTGGTGACCGACGGACTGCGGGCAGAACGCGAACAAGGCATCACCATCGATGTGGCCTACCGCTACTTCTCTACGCCTAAGCGGAAATTCATCATCGCCGACACCCCGGGCCACATCCAGTACACCCGCAACATGGTCACCGGAGCCTCCACCGCCCAGTTGGCGGTGGTGCTGGTCGACGCCCGCCACGGGTTGCGCGAGCAGTCGCGCCGCCACACGTTCCTGGCGTCGCTGCTGGGCATCCGCCACATTGTGCTGGCCGTCAACAAGATGGACCTGATCGACTGGAGCCAAGAGAAATTCGAGACGATCCGCGACGAGTTCCACGCTTTTGCCGCCCGGCTTGACGTGCACGACGTGGTCACCATTCCGATGTCGGCCCTGCACGGCGACAACGTGGTCACCAAGTCGGGGCACACGCCGTGGTACGACGGTCCGGCGCTGCTGCCGTATCTGGAAGAGGTGTATATCGCCGGTGACCGTAACCTGGTCGACGTCCGGTTCCCGGTCCAGTACGTCATCCGGCCGCAGACTCGCGAACACCAAGACCACCGCAGCTACGCGGGCAGCATGGCCAGCGGAGTGATGCGACCGGGCGACGAAGTCGTGGTACTGCCGAGCGGCAAGACCACCCGGATCAGCGCGATCGACGGGCCCAATGGCCCGGTGGCCGAGGCGTTTCCGCCGATGGCGATCTCGTTAAGGCTTGCCGACGATCTGGACATCTCTCGTGGCGACATGATCGCTCGGCCCACCAACCAGCCTCGGGCCGTGCGAGAGTTCGACGCGACCGTGTGCTGGATGGCCGACGACTCTGCGCTGGAGCCCGGCCGCGAGTACCTCATCAAGCACACCACCCGCACCACACGCGCGAAGGTGATCGAGCTGGCCTACCGGCTCGACGTCAACACCCTGCACCGCGACAAGACCGCAAAGGCGTTGACGCTCAACGAACTTGGTCGCATCACGCTGCGTACCCCGGTGCCGCTGCTGCTCGACGAGTACACCCGCAACACCAGCACAGGGTCGTTTATCCTTATCGACCCCGTCACCAACGGCACCGTGGCCGCCGGCATGGTGTTGCGCGACGTGTCGGCCCGCACGCCAAGCCCGAACACCCTGCGGCACAAGTCATTGGTGACCGCCGACGACCGGCTCACTGGACGGGGGCGCACGGTGTGGTTCACGGGCCTGTCCGGTGCGGGCAAGTCCTCGGTGGCCATGCTGGTGGAGCGAAAGCTTCTTGAACAGGGCGTTGCCGCTTACGTTCTCGACGGCGACACCCTGCGCCACGGCCTGAACGCCGACCTCGGATTTTCCATGGCCGACCGCGCGGAAAACCTGCGCCGGCTCGCCCATGTGGCGGTGCTGCTGGCCGACTGCGGCCAAACCGTTTTGGTGCCGGCGATCAGCCCGTTAGAAGAGCACCGCGAGCTGGCTCGCCGGGTGCATGCTGAGGCCGGCATCGGCTTTTTCGAGGTCTTCTGCGACACCCCGCTGGAGGACTGCGAAAGGCGCGATCCCAAAGGCCTCTACGCCAAAGCCCGCGCGGGCGAGATCACGCATTTCACCGGCATCGACAGCCCCTACCAGCGGCCCAAGAATCCAGACCTGCGGCTCACCCCGGACCGCAGCCTCGACGAACTAGCCCAGCAAGTCGTCGACCTGATCGAGTCGCGGCGGTGAGCGATCACCAGCTGGCCGCCCGGTTGGCCACCCAGGCGGGAGAGCTGCTGTTGACGGTGCGCCAGGAGCTGGCCGACGCAGCTCCAGCCGAACGAAAAGCAACGGGGGACAAGCGGTCCCACGACTTCTTGATGGAGGCACTGGCACGCGAGCGGCCGGGGGATGCGGTGCTGTCCGAAGAAGGCGACGACGACGCGGTGCGATTACGAGCTGAGCGGGTATGGATCGTCGACCCGTTGGACGGCACACGGGAGTTTTCGGAGCTGGGCCGTGTGGACTGGGCAGTGCATGTGGCGCTCTGGGAATCCGGGCAACTGATCGCCGGCGCGGTTGCGCTGCCGGCGCAGGGCACGACGCTCGCCACACCGACGGTCACGGCGCCGCCGGCACACAGTGGCCGGCCGCGCATCGTGGTGTCACGCACCCGCCCGCCGGCAATCGCGCTGCAGGTGCAAGAACAACTCAATGGCACCCTCGTGGAGCTGGGCTCGGCGGGCGCGAAAGTCGCCGCGATCATCCTGGGACTGGCCGACGTCTACGTCCACGCCGGCGGGCAATACGAATGGGACTCGGCCGCACCTGTCGCCGTGGCCCGCGCCGCCGGCCTGCACACCTCACGCATCGACGGCTCGCCGCTGGTCTACAACCAGGCCGATCCACTGCTTCCGGACCTTCTGGTGTGCCGCCCCGAGCACGCCGACGCGGTGTTGGCCGTCACCGGCTAGCGCCACCGTGCCGGTGGCAGAATCACAGGGTGCGCATGTCGGCCAAGGCGGAATACGCCGTTCGGGCGATGATCCAGCTCGCCGCCGTCGACAGCGGCAAGCTGGTCAAGACCGACGACCTGGCCCACGCCCAGAGCATCCCGCCACAGTTTCTTGTCGACATCCTGTCCGACCTGCGCACCGATCGCCTGGTCCGAAGCCACCGGGGCCGCGACGGCGGCTATGAACTGGCCCGGCCCGGGACCGAGATCAGCATCGCCGATGTGCTGCGCTGTATCGATGGCCCGTTGGCCAGCGTGCGCGACATCGGGTTGGGGGACCTGCCGTACTCCGGGCCGACGGCCGCGCTGACCGACGTGTGGCGTGCGCTGCGCGCGAGCATGCGGGCAGTGCTGGAGGAAACGACTTTGGCCGACGTGGCCGCAGGCGCGCTGCCCAAGCACGTCAAACAGCTCGCCGACGACTACCGCGCTCAGGAGAGCAAGCGGCACGGTCCGCGCAGCGCCGGCTGATCAGCCGCCCGAGCCGTAGGGCCGGGTGAGGATCTCCAGGTGATGGCCGGACGGATCGCGGAAGTACACGCCGCGCCCGCCGTGGTTGTGGTTGATTTCCCCGACCCGTTCACCGCGTGGGTCGGCCCAGTGCTCCATGCCGCGCGAGGAGATCTTGCCGTAGATGGCGTCGAAGTCGTCGTCGGAAACAAGGAATGCGTAGTGCTGAGGGCGGATCTCCGCGCCGTCGGGCACGTCGGCGTAGTCGAGGGTGGCGCCGTGCTCGAGGGTGACGGCCATGAACCGGCCCACCGGGACTGGGTCCGGTAGCCCGAACAGCTCGGTGAGAAACTGTGCGGATTTCTTCTTGTCGCGGGCCGCGACGATGGTGTGGTTGAAGCTGATAGCCATGGCCCTTGCCAGTCAACCACTCCCTTTCCCTTCGCGCGAGTGTGCGCGTCTGTGCAGCGACACGCCGCGTAGCGCGTACAACTGCGCACGTTCGCGCGCAGGTTCCGCGCATTACTTGGGCGCGGTGAGCTCTAACGCGATGTTGTCGGGGTCCCGGAACTCGAGGATGTAGGACGGCCCGATGTCCTTGACCGGCTCGTGGTGGATGCCGAGCTGTTCGAGATGCTTAGCGGCTTCGTCCAATTCGGCTTTACTGCCCGTGCGGAACGCGATGTGGTCCAGCCCGACGCGGTCTTCGTCGAAGGTGTCGGTGGCGACCGGCCGCAGCCCGATCAGCGCGCCGCCCAAGTCGTAGATTACACCGCCGAACAGGAAGCTCAGCCGCCTGCGGGTGGCCGCGTCGGCGTTGTCGGGCACTTCCAGCAAAATCGGCCAACCAAAAACGCTTTCGTAGAACTGTCGCGAGCGCTCGATATCAGTGACGGTCAGCCGGACATGCGCGATGGAAGTGGTGGTGATGGCCACGTGAACATGCTGCCACGTCGGCGACCGCAGAGCCGCAGACTTGCCCATGCCACAATCCCGTCGTGCACATCGCAATGACCATGCCGGTGATGGAGCCGGACTTGGATGCCGCCGTGCTTCGGGACTGGGCGCACGCGATCGACGAGGGCCCGTTTTCCTCGCTGTGCTGGGGCGAGCGCATCGCCTTCGACAATCCCGAGACGCTGACACTGCTGGGGGCCCTGGCGGCCTGGACCGATCGGGTACGGCTGGTGACGACGGTGATCGTGCCCAGTTGCACGACCCGGTCATGCTCGCCAAGGCGGGCGACGCGTTTGTGGTGACACCCGCTTGCCGTTAAAGCCCCGACGACGGCAGGCACCGCCGGGGGTTTTGGCCCAACTCAAGAGGAGTTGAACCAATGGAAAACGTTACGCCTCTTACGGTCAACGCCCGCAGGTTCTAAGGTCCTCCTGGGAAATTGGCGGAGGGGTTGATCCTGACGCCGACCGAGGCGCGCAATTTTGCCCGCTTGCCGGTGTCCCTTCATCGCCACGGGCAGTGGGACCGATGCTCCAGGGAGGGGTCAACCTTTTCCGGGTCACCCAGGTAGATGTTGTGTCCGCAGGCAAGGCACCTAGCGTACGAGTTTCCGGCGTGCACGAAGCCGTTCTCGAGGAGCTGTGCTTTATCCGCTTCCTTAAGGGCCATTGCGGTCCCGCCTTTCAGTTAATGCATTCGGGGCACGGTACACGCAGCGCACTACTTAAGGTGACTGGCAAAAACCCGCCGCTAACTGTCCTTAGTTTGGGCGGCTACGAGTGGGGCGGCCCCCACGGCGGCCAGCCGGTTCCGAACCTGCCGGGGCGCACGCTCTCAAGCTGAACCGTTATGTAGGTGGGTAGTAGGTACCGGCGTTCCCGCATGACGGCCACCGTCATCTGCTCATCAGGTCGGGTGGCGTTTGGCCAGTTGATGACATAGCCCTGGTCGTCATAAAGTGCGCTGCCGTCAGGCCACCGCGTCATCTTTATGCGGGGCCACAATTCCTCGTTGGACCATCGTGGACCGCCGACCACACCTCCGGTCATGCCGCCCGTCCCATCATGCACCTTCCCGAGGATTGTTGCCGCGTGGCAGTGGAACAGGCCGGGGACGTCGCCAAACGGTACCGGCTCACCCTCATACACGTGGCGAGCCTCGACGCGGTAGTACGTGTGTTCTGTCAGCGTATACCGCCAACATGCCACGGCTAACTCGTGCGAATCAGCAATGCAGAGCGGGTCGTAGCTGTCCGATTGCGGGAAGATGTTGTCGCCCGGTGCCAGGTCAGGGTTTTCGGACGCGATGTACCCAATCATCCTGTCTCCCATCGTCCGTCGTGGTTCAGCCACGGTGCAGCGGCCCCTCCAATTGTGGCTGACAGCACCGACGAACTCGGTGACTTGCGCGCCGCCACCCGACCGCTACGCTTCGCCACCATGCGCGACCGCGACACCATCGGCGCCGAATTTCGGCTGCTCGCTGCCATTCATCGGGCATGCCGCGAGGAGTACGGGGTGCAGCCATCCATGCGGCTGGTGGACGCGCTGCTGGACGAGCGCCGCGAGTTGACCGAACCTGACGGCGCGATTATGGGGTGACCTGTCCGACCAGGTGGCTACACTCCGCGGCTATGGGCGTTTGGAAGGCATTTAGCGACGGCCTTCGGGAAGGCTTACAAAACAGCTCACGGGACGACTCGGGAAATTCGGAAGATCTAGCCGCATCGGCCAAACCAGGGCCGTCGAAATTACCACTGGAAAGACAAACCTCAGCGTTCGCGCCGGAAGAACCAGCGCAGAAGTCGGCACTCAATCCCCGCCAGAAGAACAACACAATTGTGCTGAGCGTGTTCGCTGTAATTGCCGTCATTCTGCTCATAGCGTTCGTGGTTCACATCTACAACAAGGAGAAGGTCGGCAGGAGCGAAAATCCGACGGCGCAAAAAGCCGCACTCGCACTGCTTCAAACAATCCCCGTCAGGGGGCTGGACCCGACGACTGGCTACTCTCGGTACCAGTTCGGGCCGCCGTGGACGGACGACGTTGACGTCGAAGGTGGGCACAACGGCTGCGACACCCGCAACGACATTCTGCGGCGCGATCTGTCGGACGTCGTCACCGTGAACAATTGCAAGGTTCTGTCGGGTGTGTTGCATGACCCGTATACCGGAAAAGACGTCCCATTCAATCGGGAAGAAGGGACTGACGTCCTAGTACAGGTCGACCACGTGGTGCCGCTGCTGGATGCCTGGGAAACAGGCGCTCAGCAGTGGGACCCACCAAAGCGAGTTCGGTTCGCCAATGACCCTCTAAACCTTCTCGCCGTCAGCGGCAAGGCCAACAGGAAGAAAAAGTCCAGCGATGTGTCGACGTGGTTGCCTAGCAATAAAGATTTCCGATGCGATTACGTAACGAGGGTGGTCGACGTCAAAGCGAAGTACGGACTCTGGATGACGCAGAGCGAGCATGACGCTGCATCGCGCGTTCTGACGAAGTGCTCGTCACAAACTCTCCCTTCGTCAGGAGTTCTGCCGTCGTCGGGAGTTCTGCCATCGTCGGGAGTTCTGCCATCGTCGGGAGTTCTGCCATCGTCGGGAGTTCTGCCGTCGGAGGGAACGCTTTTCCCATCGCCGTCAGGAAGCCTCGGCTACCGCAACTAGGCGCGGATGCTGTGCTGGACGACGGAGTGAGCTGACCCCTCCGCTGAACGGGGTTTACACCGTCAGGTCCACCACGGTCGCGCCGGGCGCATTGGTCTGTACGGACTTGATGCCGTTCTTCGCGCTGGCCTTCGACTTATAGCGGAGCTCACAGCGTCCTGCTGCAGATGGTCGATGACAGCGCGCGGTTTAGGAAGGCCCGCGCCTGCTTGAGCACAGTGGCGGTTGACCTTGTCGTCGTGTCAATCAGGATGGCGGGAATGCCCGCGAAGGGTGCCAGTATCGGCAGGCCGGAATTGACGCATTGATAAAACCTCAAGGTCTCTCGGTATTGATCCCGGATGAAGTCGAGGGTCTCGAATTTGTCGGCATGCTCGTCGCCCGCGATTCGGCTGAAGGCCACGTGCGGCTCGGCGATCAGATAGATGACCGCCGAGGGGCATTCAAGCTCGTATGGCCGCAGCAGCGCATTGGTGTCGTTGTAGTCGACACCTTGCACGGCGCCAAAGATAAAGTTGTCCATCCAACCCCGTTGCGACAGCAGGACCGGATGGACTTGCCGCCATTGCCGAACGAGCGAATTGGTCAACCGCGCGTCCACGGCAAACAGCAAGCGATCCGTATGCACGTCACCGAAGGCCGACCCGCCGCCGGACAGGCTCAGCGAGTCCCGCACGAACTGGTGGTAGGGCAAGCGGAAATGAAAGCCGCCGAGCTCCTCGGACAACGCTTGCAACAACGTCGTCTTGCCGGAGCCGTCGAGCCCGGTAATCGTGATCCAAGGTGCCGGCGCGCCGGTCATCGCCGGACCACTCCGTCCAGCATGAGCCCCATCGTCCTATACGGACCACGAGCAAACCTGAGATAGTGCAAATTGGCGCGAACCAAAGCCGCGCCGGGGCCACTGCCGCCGTGCACTAGAGCGAGGAAGCCGGACTGATGTGGGGAAAAAGCCCGGCCATGATTGTTCACACGCGATCGCCATTCAACGCCGAACCGCGCGGCTCGGCGTTAGCCCGCAACGAGGTCACGCCAGTGGATATCTTTTATTGCCGCAATCACGGCCCGGTCCCCGAGATACCGGTCCACGCATGGCGACTTGAGGTCGACGGACTGGTCACTTCGCCGCTCAGCTTGAGCCTGCCGGCGCTGCAAAGCAGGTTTGATATCCACACCGTGATCGCGACACTGCAATGTGCGGGCAATCGGCGGTCCGGCTTCAACGAGATTCGGGCGATAGTCGACGAAGACCTGTGGGGCTCCGGCGCGATCTCGACCGCCGAGTGGTCTGGGGTGCGGTTAGCCGACGTGCTGGCTGTGGCAGGAGCGGGCCGTGATGACGACGTGCACGTCGCGTTTACTGGTCCGGATGTGTCGCCGCTGGCCGTGCCGGCCCAGCAATTTGGTGGCTCCATCCCGCTGGCGAAAGCTATGTCGGGGGAAGTCCTGCTTGCGTGGGAGATGAACGGCCAAGCGTTGCCGCGGATCCACGGCGGCCCTGTGCGGGTAGTGGTGCCCGGATACATCGGGGCTCGCAGCGTCAAGTGGGTCAACGCCGTCACTGTGCAAAAAGGGCCGTCGCAGAACTACTTTCAGTCCGTCGCCTACCGAGTTCTGCCCGCAGACAGCGACCTGCACACCGCCGGGCCGTTGGCAGGCCGCTCGCTGTCCTCGGTGGCGTTGAATTGCGACATCCTGGTTCCGGCCGATGGAACTGAAGTCGCTGCGGGTCCGCTGGAGATCCGCGGCTATGCGTTGGCCGGCGAGGGGGCTGGCGTTGCCCGCGTGGAGGTATCGCTCGATCAGGGCAACAGCTGGCGCCAGGCCGAACTGGCGGCTGCGCGAAGTCCGTGGGCCTGGCGGCACTGGTCGCTCACGGTCGAGCCTGAACCGGGACCGCTCACCGTGACGGCGCGCGCCTGGGACACCACCGGAGCTACCCAACCCGAATCGGCCGAAGTCCTCTGGAATCCAAGGGGATACGCCAACAACTCATGGGCCAGAGTGCACGTCGCGGTGACGCACCCCGGTACAGCAGCGCTCAAGTAGTGACGACCAGCGTTTCGCGAGGCGACTGCTAGCTCGACACGCCGAGAAATTTCTCCTCCGCGCGGTTGGCGGTGACGTCTGGCACCGTTCTTGTGATGGCCGTTGTGACCGCTGCGGCCCGGGCTTATCCAGGCGGAACCGATGGAAACGTTCAGCTGCGAGCGCTGTGGGACGAGGCGTTTAAACAGACCGCGACCTGTATCCGGCTGAAAGTGCTGTCCGATGGGGTCGAAGAAGACAGCGATTTTCGCTGCGACGCTTGTGCTGGCGGCGTGTGGGGCATCCGCCGGGATCGCCGGCGCTGATCCGCATAACCCGGGGCCGCCGCCCGGGCCGGCTCCCACGACCCACAACGCTGGGCCGCCGCCCGGGCCCGCCCCGGCGACCCATAACGCTGGATCGCCGCCTGGGCCAGGCCCGAAGACGGACAACCCTGCACCGCCGCCTGCGCCTACCCCCAAGGCCGATAACCCTGCACCGCCGCCTGCACCTGGGCCCAAGACGGCCATTGACCACGACGGCACGTTTGCGGTGGGAACCGAGATCGCACCGGGGACGTACAGCACTGCGGGACCTGTCGGCAAAGGCGCGTGCTACTGGAAACGACTGGGTGGGGCGAACGGCAAGGACATCGTTGACAACGCCATGACCAAGAAGCCGCAGGTGGTGCAGATCGACCCGAGCGACAAGGCATTCAAGACGGACGGCTGCCAACCGTGGCAGAAGACTGACACGCCTGCTCCCGCCAGTCCCTCGCCGTCGGATGCACAAAAGCAGCTCCAGACTCTGATCGGCGGCCTGAACGGCGCTGTCGGTCAGTCCGGTGCCGGCCAAGCACCTGGGCACTGACGGATTGGAGCCGCGTTCGCCTGGCATCGCGACCGATGAGCGCATGGCAAGCATCGGAGCAGGTAACGGGGCGTTTCAGCTGGTGCCCCCGGCAGGATTCGAACCTGCGGCCTTCTGCTCCGGAGGCAGACGCTCTATCCCCTGAGCTACGGGGGCGCATACTCGGAATGCTGCGCCATCGGGCTCCGCCAGAGTAGCGCATCCCGGCAGCGGCCGGGCGCCGGGCGGATTCGGGTCGTGACCACCGAAGACCATAGGATGGACCTTCGTGACCCCCGCCGACCTGGCCGAGCTGCTCAGCACCACCGCCGCCGCGGTGCTGACCGAGCGTGGCCTCGACGCGTCTGCATTGCCAGCAACGGTCACCGTCGAGCGGCCCCGCAACCCCGAGCACGGCGATTACGCCAGCAACTTGGCGCTGCAACTGGGCAAAAAAGTCGGTGTCAATCCACGTGAGCTGGCCGGGTGGCTCACCGAGGCGCTGGCCCGGGCCGACGGGATCGCCTCGGCCGAGGTCGCCGGACCCGGCTTCATCAACATGCGCCTGGACGCGTCGGCGCAGGGCGTCATCATCAACAACGTCATCGACGCCGGCGAGCACTACGGGCACTCCGATGCCCTGGCGGGGCACAAGATCAACCTCGAATTCGTCTCGGCCAATCCAACCGGGCCGATCCACATCGGCGGCACCCGGTGGGCCGCGGTGGGCGACGCACTCGGCCGGCTGCTGTCATCGCAGGGCGCAAAAGTGGTGCGCGAGTACTACTTCAACGACCACGGCGCCCAGATCGACCGGTTCACCAGCTCGCTGATCGCCGCCGCCAAGGGCGAACCCACACCGCCCGACGGCTACGCGGGCGCCTACATCGCCGATATCGCCGCACAGGTTCTTGGGCAGGCGCCCGACGCTCTCAACCTGCCCGACGCCGAAATGCGGGAAACGTTCCGACGCATCGGAGTCGAGTTGATGTTCACCCACATCAAGCAGTCGCTGCACGACTTTCGCACCGACTTCGACGTCTACACCCACGAAGAGTCGATGCACACCAGCGGCCGGGTGAACCAGGCGATCGAACAGCTGCGCCAAAACGGCAACGTCTACGAAAAGGATGGCGCAACGTGGTTGCGCTCCAGCGCTTTCGGTGACGACAAGGACCGCGTCGTCATCAAAAGCGACGGCCAGCCGGCCTACATCGCCGGTGACCTCGCGTATTACTTGGACAAGCGGCAGCGCGGCTTCGACTTGTGCATTTACATGCTTGGCGCCGACCATCATGGCTACATCGCGCGACTCAAAGCCGCGGCCGCCGCATTCGGCGACGACCCGGCCACCGTCGAGGTGCTTATCGGCCAAATGGTCAACCTGGTCCGCGACGGCCAGCCGGTCCGGATGAGCAAGCGCGCCGGCAACGTGCTGACGCTCGACGACCTGGTCGAAGCCATCGGCGTCGACGCCGCACGCTACAGCTTGATCCGCTCGTCGGTCGACACCCCGATCGACATCGACCTGGCGCTGTGGTCGTCCGCCTCAAACGAGAATCCCGTCTATTACGTGCAATACGCGCATGCTCGGCTCTCGGCGCTGGCGCGCAACGCAGCTGAGCTGGGACTGATTCCCGACACAGGGCACCTTGACGTACTCATACACGACAAGGAAGGCACGCTGATCCGCAACCTGGGTGAGTTTCCTCGGGTGCTGAAAGCGGCTGCCTCCCTTCGTGAACCACACCGAGTCTGCCGGTACCTGGAAGATCTCGCCGGTGACTATCACCGGTTCTACGACTCGTGCCGGGTGTTGCCGCAAGGCGACGAGCAACCCAACCAGCTGCACACGGCGCGACTCGCACTGTGCCAGGCCACCCGCCAGGTGATCGCCAACGGGTTGGGCATCCTCGGAGTAACCGCGCCGGAGCGGATGTGAACGCCCATCCGTCTGGCCACGGGTACGCGGAAGACATCTACCTCAGCGGTAGTCCGCCGCGGCCGCAGACCCCCGAAAAGCTTTTGCGCTTGGCGCCGAATGTCTGGCCCCGCAATGCTGTTCGCGGAAACGATGGCGTGGTGGCGATCGCCGGCGTTTCCGTGAGCGAGCTCGCTCACGAGTACGGCACGCCGCTGTTCGTCATCGACGAAGACGACTTCCGCTCGCGCTGCCGCGACATCGTGGCGGCCTTCGGCGGCGGTCACAACGTGCACTATGCGGCCAAAGCGTTTCTCTGCAGCGAGATCGCGCGGTGGATCAACGAGGAAGGGCTCTCTCTCGACGTGTGCACCGGCGGCGAGTTCGCCGTCGCGTTGCACGCGCAATTTCCCGCTGAGCGGATCACCTTTCACGGCAACAACAAATCGGTCGCCGAGTTGACCGCGGTTGTCAAAGCCGGAGTCGGTCATGTCGTGCTGGACTCGATGACAGAGATCGAACGGCTCGACGCGATCGCCGCCGAGGCCGGCGTCGTCCAAGCTGTCCTGGTCCGGCTCACCGTCGGCGTCGAAGCGCACACCCACGAATTCATCTCGACCGCACACGAAGACCAGAAATTCGGATTGTCGGTGTCCAGCGGCGCCGCCATGTCCGCGATCGGACGGGTGTTGGCTACCCAAAACCTCCGGCTGGTCGGCCTACACAGCCACATCGGCTCGCAAATCTTGGACGTCGCCGGGTTCGAGCTCGCGGCGCAGCGCGTCATCGGCCTGCTGCACGAGGTCGTCACCGAGTTCGGTGCTGACAAAACGGCGGACATCGTCACCGTCGACCTCGGCGGCGGTATGGGCATCTCGTATCTGGCAGAAGATGATCCGCTACCGATGCGGGATTTCGCGACCAAGCTCGACACCATTGTGCGCAACGAGTCGGCGGCAGTCGGTCTTCCTCCGCCGAGACTGGTGGTGGAGCCGGGCCGGGCGATCGCCGGGCCCGGAACCATCACGCTCTATGAAGTGGGCACCGTTAAGGACGTCGACGTGAGCGCCACGGCGCAGCGCCGCTACGTCAGCGTCGACGGCGGCATGAGCGACAATATCCGCACCGCGCTCTACGGTGCGCAGTATGACGTTCGGCTGGTCTCCAGACGCAGCGACGCCCCGGCGGTAGCCGCCCGGGTCGTGGGAAAGCATTGCGAGAGCGGGGACGTCGTCGTCCGGGACGCCTGGGTACCGGCAGACCTACAGCCGGGCGACCTGGTGGGATTGGCTGCCACCGGCGCCTACTGCTATGCGCTGTCGAGTCGCTACAACATGGTGGGTCGGCCGGCGGTGGTGGCGGTCCGCGACGGAAAAAGCCGGCTGATCCTGCGGCGGGAGACAATAGACGATCTACTGAGCTTGGAAGTGAGGTGAGCGGTGTTCGGTGAGGAAAAATCCGTCGGCGTAGCCGTGCTCGGCTTGGGCAACGTCGGCAGCGAAGTTGTCCGCATCATCGAAGACAGCGCCGAAGACCTCGCGGCCCGAATCGGCGCGCCGTTAGCGCTGCGCGGCGTCGGTGTCCGGCGGGTCGTCGCCGACCGCGGTGTGCCCGTCGAATTGCTCACCGATAACATCGAAGAACTGGTGTCCCGCGACGACGTCGACATCGTCATCGAAGTCATGGGCCCGGTAGAACCGGCCCGCAAGGCGATCCTGTCGGCACTGGAGAACGGCAAGTCCGTCGTCACCGCGAACAAAGCCTTGCTGTCGGTCTCCACCGGAGAATTGGCACAAGCCGCCGAAAGCGCCCATGTCGACCTGTATTTCGAAGCCGCGGTCGCCGGTGCTATTCCCGTTATCCGTCCACTGACCCAGTCGCTGGCCGGCGACACGGTGCTACGGGTGGCCGGCATCGTCAACGGCACAACGAACTACATCCTTTCCCAAATGGCCAGCACCGGCGTCGATTACGAGACAGCACTGGCCGATGCGAGCGCGCTTGGCTACGCCGAGGCCGATCCTACCGCCGACGTCGAGGGCTACGACGCCGCAGCCAAGGCGGCGATCCTGGCGTCAATTGCCTTTCACACCCGGGTGACCGCCGACGACGTCTACCGGGAAGGCATCACGAAGATCACCCCGGCGGACTTCGCGTCGGCAAAGGCTCTCGGCTGCACGATCAAACTGCTGTCGATCTGCGAGCGCGTCACCGACGACGAGGGACAGCAACGGGTTTCGGCCCGTGTCTATCCGGCGCTGGTGCCGTTGAAGCATCCACTTGCGGCAGTGAACGGCGCCTTCAACGCCGTGGTGGTGGAGGCGAAGGCGGCGGGGCGGCTGATGTTCTACGGCCAGGGTGCCGGCGGGGCGCCGACGGCGTCAGCGGTGACCGGTGATTTGGTGATGGCCGCCCGCAACCGGGTGATGCGTAGCCGCGGGCCGCGGGAGTCCCGGTACGCGAAGCTGCCGGTTCTGCCGATTGGGATGGTCTCGACCCGCTACTACGTCAACATGTATGTCGCCGACGAGCCGGGGGTCTTGTCCTTGCTCGCAGCGGAGTTCGCGAAGCGCGATGTGAGCATCGCTGAGATGCGCCAGGAAGGCGTGGCCGACGAGGGGGGCCAACGGGTGGCAGCTCGCATTGTCGTGATCACCCACCGGGCCACCGACGCCGCGCTCTCGGAAACAGTTGCCGCGCTTGAAGGCCTGGATGCGGTTCACCGTGTGGCGAGCGTGCTGCGACTGGAAGGAAACAGCGAATGACCGCAACGCGGGCGGCGACCCGCCAACCATGGCCGGGTGTTATCGCCGCCTACCGCGACCGGCTGCCGGTCGGCGATGATTGGACTCCGGTGACGCTGCTCGAGGGCGGCACCCCGCTCATCTACGCCGACAAACTCTCGGAGCAGACCGGTTGCACGGTGCATCTCAAGGTCGAAGGGCTCAATCCCACCGGCTCCTTCAAAGACCGCGGCATGACCATGGCCGTCACCGACGCAGTGGCTCGTGGCCAGCAGGCGGTGCTGTGCGCGTCGACGGGCAACACCTCGGCCTCAGCAGCGGCGTACGCCGCTCGTGCCCGCATTACCTGCGCTGTGCTGGTGCCGCAGGGCAAGATCGCGATGGGCAAGCTGGCCCAGGCTGTTATACACGGCGCCAAAATCATTCAGATCGACGGGAACTTCGACGACTGCCTGGAACTGGCACGCAAGATGGCAACCGACTTTCCGACGATCTCGTTGGTGAACTCCGTCAACCCGCTGCGTATCCACGGCCAGAAAACCGCGGCGTTCGAAATCGTCGATGCCCTCGGCGCCGCACCGGATGTGCATGCCCTGCCAGTGGGAAACGCCGGCAACATCACCGCCTATTGGAAGGGTTACACGGAATACCACGCCGACGGCGTCATCGACAGACTCCCGCGCATGCTGGGTACCCAAGCGGCGGGCGCGGCACCGCTGGTAACCGGCGCACCGGTGCGTAACCCCGAGACGATCGCCACCGCGATACGGATTGGCTCACCGGCGTCGTGGTCATCAGCCGTCGAGGCGCAGCAACAGTCCAACGGACGCTTCCTGGCCGCCACCGACGAGGAAATCCTCGCGGCGTATCACCTGGTGGCCGCCAGCGAAGGCGTCTTTGTCGAGCCCGCGTCCGCGGCCAGCATCGCCGGCCTGCTTAAGGCTATCCAGGACGGCTGGGTGGCGGCCGGATCGACCGTGGTGTGCACCGTGACCGGCAACGGCCTCAAGGACCCCGACACCGCGCTGAAAGACGTGCCCAACGTCTCTCCGGTGCCCGTCGACCCCGTTGTCGTCGTCGAAAAGCTGGGACTGGGCTCGTGACGATCGCGAGCATGGCGGAGCCGGGCGCAGCGCGTTGCCACTTAAGGTCCGGCAAGGGCTGGCAGTGACTCAAATGCTGCCCGCCGGGCTCATGGCCAGCGCCGTCGTCGCGGCATCGAGCGCCAACCTGGGTCCAGGTTTCGACAGTCTCGGGCTGGCCCTAGGACTGTATGACGAGATCGTCGTCGAGACAATCGGTTCCGGCTTGATCGTGGAAGTGGAAGGCGAAGGCGCTGGCCAGCTTCCGCTGGACCCTGGTCACTTGGTGGTTAGGGCCATCCAATGTGGGCTTCACGCTGCAGGCTTGAGCGTTTCGGGCTTAACGGTGCGCTGCCGCAACGCCATCCCGCACTCTCGCGGGCTTGGCTCGTCGGCCGCAGCGGCGGTCGGTGGCTTGGCTGTAGTCAACGGCCTTGCCGCGCAAGTAGATTCGCCGTTGCTCACCGAAACCCAGCTCATCCAACTGGCTTCGGAATTCGAGGGTCACTCCGACAATGCCGCGGCAGCGGTAATGGGGGGTGCGGTGGCCTCATGGATCGACCACAGCTGTGATCCGCCCTGCTACGCCGCCGTGCCGCTGCGCCTGCATCCCGATATCCACCTGTTTCCAGCGATCCCCGAAGAGCGCTCGTCGACTGCCGAGGCCCGGGTCATGCTGCCCAAGCAGGTCAGCCACTACGACGCCCGTTTCAACGTCAGCCGCGCCGCGTTACTGGTGGTGGCACTCACCGAACGGCCAGACCTGTTGATGCCAGCCACCGAAGATGTGCTGCATCAGCCGCAACGAGCAGCGGCGATGCCGGCCTCGGCGGAATACCTCAACCTGCTGCGGCGTTACGGAATCGCGGCTGTGCTTTCCGGTGCTGGGCCAGCCCTGATCGCATTGACCACAGAACCGGAGTTGCCCTTGGAGGCGCTGGAGTATGGCGCCGCAAACGGGTTTACCGTTAGCGAGATGGCTGCTGGTGACGGAGTTCGCTGGAGTTCTGGAGTCGCCGTCCCCGGTTGATCCACACCGTCGGAGGAGGGGTTTCTTGCTTCCGGCCCCGAACCGGGCTATCCTCGGAGCCGTCCAGCAATCGCAGCATCTGCATCTGCATCGATACTGTCTTGCCACTAGGACAACCACCAAATTCTTCTCGTGGACGATGGTTCGCCATCTACGCCGCCAATCCAGGCGATCACCGTTGCCGAGTTGATGGTTGGACGCACTCGGTATTTGGCTGAGTGCAACGAACCCCTCGCTTGACGCAATCGGCGGGGGAAGAAAGGAAATCCGTGACTGATACGGACCTCATCACGGCGGGCGACAGCACCAATGACGACAAGCTGTCAAATTCCGTGAGCTCAGGTACTTCTGCGCCCTCCGCTGCAGGCGCCGCGGCGGTAGACATCGACTTGCCAGACGGCTCGCTGTCCACGATGGTGCTGCCCGAGTTGCGCGCGCTGGCCAATCGAGCCGGCGTCAAGGGAACGTCGAGCATGCGCAAAAACGAATTGATCGCCGCGATTCGAGAAATTCACGGCCAGGCAAACGGCAGGCCATCCAACGGCGGCCAAGCCGCCGAGAGTGCCGATAACAGTACGACCGACGCGGGCAGCGAAGCGCCGCGTGAGTCGAACGCTGCCGAGACGTCGCGTCGAGAGCGACGCACCGCCGCGCGAGAGGCCGGATCACCTACTGCCACTGTGACCGACACGCAAAGCGGTAAGGCACAGGCGCAGGCCGACACCGGCCAACAGGACACGAAACCGGAGCAGACCGAGAAACCCGGCGAAGAAACCGATCAGCAGGGCCCGGACGGGCAACAAAGCCGCAGCGACGACGACGGGGAGGGTCGGCAAGGCCGCCGCGGACGCCGGTTCCGCGACCGCAGGCGTCGCGGCGAGCGCGCAGGTGACGGTGCCGAAGCCGAACTGCGCGAAGACGACGTCGTCCAACCCGTGGCCGGCATCCTTGACGTTCTCGACAATTACGCGTTCGTACGGACATCCGGTTACCTGGCCGGGCCTCACGACGTCTACGTGTCGATGAACATGGTGCGCAAAAACGGCTTGCGCCGTGGCGACGCCGTCACCGGTGCCGTCCGAGTGCCCCGCGAGGGCGAGCAGCCCAACCAGCGGCAGAAGTTCAATCCACTGGTACGCCTGGACAGCGTCAACGGCGGCCCGGTCGAGGACGCCAAGAAGCGCCCCGACTTCGGCAAACTGACGCCGCTGTACCCCAATCAGCGGCTGCGCCTGGAAACCAGCACAGAGAAGCTGACCACCCGGGTCATCGACCTGATCATGCCGATCGGTAAGGGCCAGCGTGCGCTGATCGTGTCGCCGCCTAAGGCCGGTAAGACGACCATCCTCAAGGACATCGCCAACGCGATCGCCAAGAACAATCCCGAGTGCCACCTGATGGTCGTTCTGGTCGACGAACGACCGGAAGAGGTCACCGATATGCAGCGTTCGGTCAAGGGCGAGGTGATTGCCTCGACCTTCGATCGCCCGCCGTCAGACCACACCACGGTCGCTGAACTGGCGATCGAGCGGGCGAAGCGGCTCGTCGAGCAAGGCCAGGACGTCGTGGTGTTGCTTGACTCGATCACCCGGCTCGGACGTGCCTACAACAATGCCTCCCCGGCGTCGGGCCGCATCCTGTCCGGCGGTGTCGACTCCACGGCGCTATACCCGCCGAAGCGGTTCCTCGGTGCCGCCCGGAACATCGAGGAAGGCGGCTCGCTGACGGTGATCGCGACCGCGATGGTCGAGACCGGGTCACAGGGCGACACCGTGATCTTCGAGGAGTTCAAGGGCACCGGCAACGCCGAGCTCAAGCTTGACCGCAAGATCGCTGAACGGCGAGTTTTCCCCGCCGTCGACGTGAATCCGTCCGGCACCCGCAAAGACGAGCTGTTGCTGTCGCCCGACGAGTTCGCCATCGTGCACAAGCTGCGCCGATTGCTCTCGGGTCTGGACTCGCATCAGGCTATCGACTTGCTGATGTCTCAGCTGCGCAAGACCAAGACCAACTACGAGTTCCTGGTGCAGGTCTCCAAGACAACGCCGGGCATGGACACCGACTAAGAGCCGCGACGCCCACCGGCGTGACTGCGCTCACACCGGCCACGCTTAAAGTGTTGAGCCGTGGCCGACACCATCCAGCAACTGCTTCGCCAGCGGCTCGAGGACGAGAACCCGGCGGTCAAATACGGCGACCGGGTGTGGAGCTGGCGTGAGCATCTGGCCGATGCCGCCACTGAAGCGGCCGCCCTGATCGGTCTCGCCGACCCCGAGCGGCCGCTGCACGTCGGCGCGTTATTGGGTAACACCCCCGAGATGCTCACCGCGATGGCGGCCGCGGCCCTGGGCGGATATGTGGTCTGTGGAATCAACGACACCCGCCGCGGAGCCGCGCTGGCAAAAGACATCCTGCGCGCCGACTGCCAGATCCTGCTCACCGACGCTGAGCACCGCGGTCTGCTCGACGGCCTGAAGTTGCCCGGCGTGCGGGTATTCGACACGGCCGGCAGCGAGTGGTCGGCCTTGCTGGCTTCGGCCGGCCCGCTGACCCCTTATCGTGAGGTCGCGCCGACCGACACGTTCATGATGATCTTCACCTCGGGCACCAGCGGTGAGCCCAAAGCGGTGCAGGTGACCCACATGACCGTGCTTTTTGCCGGTTCAGCGCTGATCGAGCGGTTCGAGATCACCGCATCCGACGTCTGCTACCTGTCGATGCCGCTGTTTCACTCCAACGCGCTGCTGGCCGGCTGGAGCGTGGCGGTGGGCTCCGGAGCGGCGATGGTGCCGGCCAAATTCTCCGCATCACGGTTGCTCGCTGACGTGCGCCGCTACGGGGTGACGTTCATGAACTACGTCGGCAAGCCGCTGGCATATGTGCTGGCCACACCCGAACAACCTGACGACCGCGACAACCCGCTGCGGGTAGCGTTCGGCAACGAGGCCAGCGACCGCGATATCGCCGAATTCAGCCGCCGCTTCGACTGCACGGTGTGGGACGGTTTCGGCTCTACCGAGGGCGCGATCATCATCACCCGCGAAGATGGTTGTCCGCCAGGGTCTTTGGGCCGCGGGTTTCCCGGTGTCGCCATTTACAACCCGGAGACCGGCGCGGAATGCCCGCCGGCCGTCTTCGACCACGAGGGCGCGCTGGCAAATCCCGACGAAGCGATCGGCGAACTGGTCAACACTACCGGCGCCGGCTTGTTCGCCGGCTACTACAACGATCCCGAGGCCACCGGCGCGCGGCTCCGAGACGGCATGTTCTGGTCCGGCGATCTGGCGTACCGAGACAAGGATGGCTGGATCTACTTCGCGGGACGCAGCGGGGAATGGTTGCGTGTCGACGGCGAGAACATGACCACTGCGCCCATCGAACGGATCCTGCAGCGGCTGCCCGCGATCAACCACGTCGCCGTCTATGCCGTGCCTGACAAGCAGGTGGGCGATCAGGTGATGGCGGCAATTGTGCTGCAAGACAACGCCGAGCTGACACCCGAGGAATTCGGCGAGTTTCTGGCGGCTCAGCCCGATTTGTCGCCCAAGGCGTGGCCGCGGCATGTGTGGGTCACCGACCGGTTACCGACCACGGCGACCAACAAGATCCTCAAGCGCCAGTTGACCGCGCTGGGCGCCAGACCCGAGGGCGGTTTGCTGTGGACCCGGGTGGGTCGCGGCAATATCTACGCTGTCGTGGATCGCCAGGCTGATCGACACTATGAGGTCAGCCACGGCTAGCTGTTGTCGTCTTGCAGGCGGGAATGCCTAGGCTCATCGCAGTGTTTTGAGATCATGGCGGTTGAGCTGGCATAATCGACCGCCGAAGATCCCAAGACACCTCAGGGTTCCGGTTCACGTCTGACTTCCGATCAGATACGGGCGACCCGGCGGCCACGATCGAAGAGGACATGATGAAATCCGGCATTCACCCGCAATACGTCGAGACCACTGTGGTCTGCGGCTGCGGCAACACCTTCCAGACCCGTAGCACCAAGGAAAGCGGTCGCATCGTGGTGGAGGTGTGCTCGCAGTGCCATCCCTTCTACACCGGCAAGCAGAAGATCCTGGACAGCGGTGGTCGTGTGGCTCGCTTTGAGAAGCGATACGGCAAGCGCAAGGCCGGCACCGACGAGAAAGCCAAGACCGACAAGTAGCTGGCTTATCGACGCCCGAACTGTCGCGGAACTCCGCGCAGGCCGGGCGTCGTTTCGTGTTCAGGGCAGTCGGCCGCGTTTCAGGAAGGACTCAGCATGACGCAGAGCGTGCAGGCGATCGACGCGCTGCTCGCCGAACACGCTGAGCTTGAGCGTCAGTTGGCCGATCCAGAACTGCACGGCAATCCCGGGGCAGCCCGCACAGTGGGGCGCCGGTTCGCGCAGCTGGCCCCGGTCGTCGCCGCCTACCGCAAATTGGAGTCGGCCCGCGGCGATCTGGAGACCGCTCGCGAGCTGGCCATCTCCGACGAGTCCTTCGCCGCCGAGGTCGCCGAGCTGGAAGCGCGGGTGGCCGAGCTGGACGCCCAAGTCACCGACATGTTGGCCCCTCGTGATCCGCACGATCCCGACGACATCGTGCTCGAAGTCAAGTCCGGCGAAGGCGGGGAGGAGTCGGCGTTGTTCGCCGCCGACCTGGCCCGGATGTACATCCGCTACGCCGAGCGGCACGGCTGGACGGTGACGGTCCTGGACGAAACCACCTCCGACCTGGGTGGCTACAAAGATGCGACGTTGTCGATCGCCAGCAAGGGCGACTCGCCCGACGGGGTGTGGTCGCGACTGAAGTTCGAGGGCGGTGTGCATCGGGTGCAGCGCGTCCCGGTGACCGAATCGCAGGGCAGAGTGCACACCTCGGCGGCTGGCGTGCTGGTCTATCCCGAACCCGAGGAAATCGGTGAGGTGCAGATCGACGAGTCGGATCTGCGCATCGACGTCTACCGGTCCTCTGGAAAGGGCGGACAGGGCGTCAACACCACGGACTCGGCGGTGCGGATCACTCATCTGCCCACCGGGATCGTCGTGACCTGCCAAAACGAGCGTTCCCAGTTGCAGAACAAGACCCGCGCCCTTCAAGTACTGGCAGCGCGGCTGCAGGCGATGATGGAGGAGCAGGCACTGGCAGACGCATCGGCAGACCGGGCCAGCCAGATTCGCACAGTCGACCGCAGCGAACGCATTCGCACGTACAACTTTCCGGAGAACCGGATCACCGACCATCGCATCGGCTTCAAGGCCTACAACCTCGACCAGGTGCTCGACGGTGATCTCGACGCGCTCTTTGATGCGTTGGCCGCCGCCGATCGACAGGCCCGGCTGCAGCAGGCATGAGCTCGTTGCGACACGCAATCGCTTGCGCCACGGCGGTGCTCACCCGGGCGGGCATCGAATCCGCGCGCTATGACGCCGAGGAGCTGGCCGCGCATCTGGCCGGAGTCCAGCGCGGCCGGTTGGCGCTTCTCGACTCGGCCGACGACCAGTTCTTCGAGCGATACCACGACATGATCGCCGCGCGTTCCCGGCGAGTGCCGCTGCAGCATCTCACCGGTACGGTGTCGTTCGGGCCGGTGACACTGCAGGTCGGCCCGGGTGTGTTCATCCCTCGTCCGGAAACCGAGGCCATGTTGGAGTGGGCGAGTACCCAGCGGCTGGGCCCGCGGCCGGTGATCGTCGACCTTTGCACCGGATCGGGGGCTCTGGCAGTCGCGCTGGCTCGTCGCTGGCCTGCGGCGCGGGTGATTGCCGTCGACGATTCCGATGCGGCCCTCGACTACGCGCGGCGCAACACCCACGGCAGCGCGGTCGAGCTGCTGTGCGCCGACGTCGCCACGCCGGGGCTGCTTTCCGAGCTCGACGGCACGGCCGACCTCGTCGTGGCCAACCCGCCCTACGTCCCGGATAGCGCTTCGTTGGAACCTGAAGTGGCCCAACATGATCCGTCTCATGCGGTGTTCGGGGGACCGGATGGGATGACGGTGATCGCCGCCGTCGTTGGGCTTGCCGGGCGCTTGGTGCGCCCGGGCGGCATGTTTGCCGTCGAGCATGACGACACAACCTCATCGCAGACCACCGAAATGATCCTTGCGACAACGCTTTTCGATGACGTGGTGGCTCGATCAGACTTCGTCGGCCGACCGCGATTTGTCACGGCTCGCAGGACAGGTGAGCTGTGAGCGAACTGTTCGACTGCCGTGACCCCGGTGAGCGATCACGAGGAATAACCGCGGCGGTCAATGCCGTCAAAAGCGGTCGGTTGGTGGTCATGCCGACCGACACCGTGTACGGCATCGGCGCCGACGCCTTCGACAGCGCCGCTGTGGCCGCATTGTTGGCGGCGAAGGGCCGCGGTCGCGACATGCCGGTAGGAGTGCTGGTCGGCTCTTGGCAGACCATCGACGGTCTGGCCATCACAGTGCCGGAGGCGGCCCGGCTGCTGATCCGCGCATTTTGGCCGGGCGCGCTGAGCATGGTGATTCAGCAGGCGCCGTCGCTGCAATGGGATCTCGGCGATGCTCGCGGAACCGTGATGTTGCGCATGCCGCTGCACCCGGTGGCCATCGAACTGCTGCGGGAGGTGGGGCCGATGGCAGTGTCGAGCGCCAACATCTCCGGCCAGCCGCCCGCAGTCGACGTCGAAGACGCTCGCCGGCAACTAGGCGACCTGGTCGAGGTTTACCTCGACGCAGGTCGATCCACCCAGCAGGCGGCCTCCACAATTGTCGACTTGACCGGACCCACTCCGCGCATCTTGCGGACGGGACCGGTCACCGCTGAGGCGATTGGCAAGGTGCTCAGCGTGGACCCCGCGACTTTGACGGCCTGATCCGGCGAACAGGTTGGCAGGGTTGTGCAGTACGGTCTCGGCGTGGTTAGCGATGCCGACAATCTTGCCGGCGGCCTGCTCGCCTTGTCTGATCGCGGCGCGGGAGTCCCGTTGCGCGAGCTTGCGCTTGTCGGGCTGACCGCTGCCATCATCACCTACTTCGCGACCGGGCCGGTGCGGGTGCTGGCCACCCGCTTCGGCGCTGTGGCCTACCCACGCGAACGCGACGTGCACGTCACGCCGACGCCGAGGATGGGCGGCCTGGCGATGTATCTCGGCGTTATCGCCGGAGTCTTTCTGGCATCGCAGCTTCCGGCGCTCACCCGAGGCTTCGTCTATTCCTCGGGCATGCCCGCGGTGGTGGTGGCCAGTGCGGTGATTATGGGCATCGGCCTGATCGACGACCGCTGGGGCCTGGACGCCCTGACCAAGTTCGCCGGGCAGATCACCGCGGCCAGCGTGCTGGTCACGATGGGCGTCGCCTGGAGTGTGCTGTACATCCCGCTCGGCGGCGTCGGCACCATCGTCTTGGACCAGGTCTCCTCGATCCTGCTCACCCTCGCGCTCACCGTGTCGATCGTCAACGCCATGAACTTCGTCGACGGGCTCGACGGGCTTGCCGCCGGCTTGGGTCTGATCACCGCGCTCGCGATCTGCATGTTTTCGGTCGGCCTGCTGCGCGACCACGGCGGCGACGTGTTGTTCTACCCGCCCGCGGTGATCTCAGTGGTCCTGGCGGGCGCCTGTCTGGGCTTTCTGCCGCACAACTTTCACCCGGCCAAGATCTTCATGGGCGACTCCGGTTCCATGCTGATCGGACTGATGCTGGCTGCCGCGTCGACCACCGCTGCCGGACCCATCTCGCAGAACGCCTACGGCGCGCGGGACGTGTTCGCTTTGCTGTCGCCCTTCCTGCTCGTGGTGGCGGTGATGTTCGTGCCGATGCTCGATCTACTGCTGGCGATCGTGCGCCGCACCCGGGCCGGGCGTAGCGCGTTCAGCCCGGACAAGATGCACCTGCATCACCGCTTGTTACAGATCGGTCATTCGCACCGGCGCGTGGTGCTACTGATCTATCTTTGGGTCGGCATCGTCGCGTTCGGCACAGCCAGCACGATTTTTTTCAACCCGCGCGACACCGGCGCGGTGATGCTGGCGGCCATCGCAATCGCGGTTGTCGCAACGCTGGTACCGCTGCTGCGCCGCCGCGACGATATCTACGACGAAGAGTAGTAGGACGGGCCGAAATGTGGTACGGTGCAGGCAGAACCCGAACAAACCTCGCGGGTTGCCGGCCCACCCGGCCATCGGATCTTGATCCGATTGCGCCGATGTACGACCGACATAGGGAGCTACCCCTTGGGTGATTCCAGCGCGATGACGGCCTTCCGATACGCTCGACGGGCCACGCAACGATCAACCAGGCAACTCCCTTATATCCGGGATTGAGGTGCAGCAGTGACAACACCAGCGCAAGACGCGCCGTTGGTGTTTCCCTCTGTTGCTTTTCGGCCAGTCCGTCTGCTTGTCATATCGCTTGTACTAACCGCGGCAGCTATCGCGGCCGCAGCTTGGCTCGGAGTCCCGATGGTGGGAGTGTTCTTCGGCATCGGTCTGCTGATGGGTTTGCTGAACGCCGTGCTGGTGCAGCGGTCGGTTTCGGTGATTACCGCCAAGACGCATCCGCTGAAGAGAAGCATGGCGATGAATTCGGTGACGCGGCTGGCGATCCTCACGGTGATCGGGCTGGCGATCGCATTTGCCTTCCGGCCGGTCGGGCTTGGCGTGGTGTTTGGACTGGCGCTCTTCCAGGTACTGCTGGTGGCAACGACCGCGCTGCCGGTGTGGAAGAAGCTACGCGCCGGAGCCGTGCAGTCCGGTTCGGACGCGGAGCGCACAGAAGGGACGGCACCCAGCGATGATTGAGACAATCCTGGCCGACGCCCAAATCCAAGTCGGCGAGCACACGACAACCAAGTGGCTCGGGCTGACGATCAACACCGACACGGTGCTATCGGCAGCGATCGCCGCCGTCATCGTGATCGCCCTCGCCTTCTACCTGCGCGCGAAGGTCACCGCCACCGGCGTGCCCAACGGAGTGCAGCTGTTCTTCGAGGCGATCACCATCCAGATGCGCAACCAGATCGAGAGCACGATCGGCATGCGGATCGCACCTTTCGTGCTGCCCCTGGCGGTCACCATTTTCGTGTTCATTCTGATTTCGAACTGGCTCGCGGTCCTGCCGCTGCAAGTCACCCAAAACGGACACCCCACCGAGCTGCTCAAGCCGGCGGCGGCTGACATCAACTACGTGCTGGCCCTGGCGCTTTTTGTGTTCGTCTGCTACCACGGGGCGGGGTTCCGGCGCCGCGGCATCTTCGGCCATCCGATCAAGGTGCTCAAGGGGCACGTCGCAGCGCTGGCGCCGATCAACATGGTCGAGGAAGTCGCCAAGCCGATCTCGCTGTCGCTCCGACTTTTTGGCAACATCTTCGCCGGCGGGATCATGGTGGCGCTGATCGCGCTGTTTCCGCCCTATATCTTGTGGGCGCCCAACGCCATCTGGAAGGCGTTCGACTTGTTCGTCGGCTTCATCCAGGCGTTCATCTTCGCGCTGTTGACCATCTTGTACTTCGCTCAGGCGATGGAGCTGGACGAGGAGCACGAATAAAAGCGGCCACGAACTTGCACGACCTGGGCACTACTACGTCAACCTGGTAGACCGCTACCAGAAATCAAGGAGGATATGGAATGGCAGGGTTAGCTCCACAAGTCGCGTCCGGCGCCCTCATCGGCGGTGGACTGATCTTGGGCGGCGGCGCGATTGGCGCCGCTATCGGTGACGGTATCGCCGGTAACGCGCTGATCTCCGGCATCGCCCGCCAGCCGGAAGCACAAGGCCGGTTGTTCACTCCGTTCTTCATCACCGTCGGTCTGGTGGAGGCCATGTACTTCATCAATCTGGCGTTCATGGCTCTGTTCGTTTTCGCCACCCCAGTCAAGTAATCCGCTGAGATGGGGGACATGAGCGCTATCGTCCTGGCCGCCGGCCAGGAAGGTGGAGGCGGCGGCGGTAACAACTTCCTCCTCCCCAACGGCACCTTCTTCGTCGTGCTGGTCATCTTCTTGATCGTGCTCGGCGTAATCGGCACTTTTGTCGTGCCGCCGATCATGAAAGTGCTGCGGGAGCGCGAGTACATGGTCGCCAAGACACTTGCCGACAACAGGCGGTCCAACGAGCAATTCGCCGCCGCGCAGGACGACTACGAGAAAGCGATGGCCGAGGCTCGGCTCGAGGCCGCGGCCATCCGCGACGGCGCCCGGGCAGAAGGTCGCAAGATTCTCGAGGACATGCGTGGCCGTGCCGAGGAAGAAGTGCGATCGACACTGCAAGACGCCCGCGAGCGATTGAAGCGAGAAGGCGACACGGTCGCAGAAGAGCTTCGCGCCAGGGTGGAGGCTATGTCGGCCACCCTCGCCAGCCGAATCCTCGCCGTCGACATTGCGCCGGCAACGACGAGCTCGAAGCGGTAACGGACGATGTCGACTTTCATCGGCCAGCTAGCCGGTTTCGCGGTCATCGTCTTCTTGGTATGGCGCTACGTCGTGCCGCCGGTGCGCAGGCTGATGACCGACCGGCAGAACGCTGTCCAGCAGGAATTGGACGAGGCTGCTGAAGCCGCTAACCGGCTGGAGGAAGCGAGCCAGGCTCACGCCAAAGCTCTCGAAGACGCCAAGTCCGAAGCGCAACGTATCACCGAAGAGGCCCGCACTGATGCCCAGCGCCTCGCTGAACAACTACGGGCACAGGCCGATGCCGAAGTGGAACGTATCAAGGTCCAGGGCGCTCGCCAGGTGGAGTTGCTACGGGCACAGCTGATCCGTCAGCTTCGCCAAGACCTCGGCTATGAATCGGTACGACGCGCAGGGGAATTGGTGCGCGACCACGTCGCCGACTCGGCACAGCAGTCTGCCACCGTCGACCGTTTCCTGGACGAACTCGATGCAATGGCCCCGTCCGAGGCGGAGGTCCAATATCCCGTGTTGGCCAAGATGCGCTCGGCCAGCCGGGACGCCCTGACCAACCTGGTGGAGCGGTTCGGCGAGATAGCCGACGACCTGGACGACAAGGGGCTGTCCACCCTTGCCGACGAGCTGGCCTCCGTTGCGACGATGTTGAACCGCGAAACTGTCGTGACCCGATACCTCACAGTGCCGGCCGAGGATGCGGGACCCAGAGTGCGCTTGATCGAGCGGTTGATATCGGGCCAAGTCGGAGATTCCACGCTGAACGTGCTCCGCGCAGCGGTGTCGGAGCGCTGGTCGGCCAGCTCCGATTTGGTCGACGCCATCGAACATGTGGCGCGGCAGGCATTACTGACGCAGGCAGAGCGAGCCGATCAGGTCGACGAGGTGGAAGACCAGCTGTTCCGATTCAGTCGCATCCTCGACACGCAGCCTCGCCTTGCCATCCTGCTGGGCGACGACACCGCCCCCGCCGAAGGTCGGGTTGAGTTACTGCGGAACGTACTCGACAGTGCGAGCGGCAGAGTCAATCCCATCGCGGTTGCGCTGCTATCTCAGACCATCCAGCTGTTGCGCGGTCAACCGGCCGATGAAGCGGTGCTGCACCTTGCCGACGTGGCGGTGGCGCGCCGCGGCGAAGTCGTGGCACGCGTCAGCGCGGCGGCCGAACTCAGCGACGATCAGCGCAGGCGTCTCACCGAGGTGCTTAGCCGCATCTACGGTCATCCGGTGGCGGTGCAGATGCAGATTGACCCCGACCTGCTGGGCGGGCTTCGAATCTCTGTCGGTGACGAGGTGATCGACGGTACGCTCTCGGCTCGTCTCGCCACTGCGGAGACCCAGCTACCCGACTGAGTCAGCACAACACGAACCAGGAAGACGGAAAAGCCATGGCCGAATTGACAATTTCCCCTGACGACATTCAAGGCGCGATCGAAGAGTACGTCAGCTCCTTCACCTCCGACACCGCCCGCGAGGAGATCGGCACTGTCGTGGATACTGGCGACGGCATCGCGCACATCGAGGGCTTGCCCTCGGTGATGGCCCAAGAGCTGCTCGAGTTCCCCGGCGGCGTTCTCGGCGTGGCGCTCAATCTCGACGAGCACAGTGTCGGCGCGGTGATCCTCGGTGACTACGAGAAAATCGGAGAGGGCCAGCAGGTTAAGCGCACCGGCGACGTGCTGTCGGTCCCCGTCGGAGACGGGTATCTGGGCCGGGTAGTCAACCCGCTTGGCCAACCAATCGACGGGCGTGGCGACATCGAAGCCAAAGAGCGCCGTGCATTGGAGCTCCAGGCTCCCTCGGTGATCAATCGCCAGTCCGTGAAGCAGCCGCTGCAAACGGGGATCAAGGCCATCGACTCGCAGACCCCCATCGGCCGAGGACAGCGTCAGCTGATCATCGGCGACCGCAAGACCGGCAAAACCGCAATCTGTGTGGACACCATCCTTAACCAGCGGAAGAACTGGGAGAGCGGTGACGAGGAGCTTCAGGTTCGCTGCGTCTACGTGGCCATCGGCCAGAAGGGCACCACGATCGCCGCGGTTCACCAGGACCTCGAAGAAGGTGGCGCGATGGACTACACCACGATCGTGGCGGCGCCGGCGGCGGAATCGGCCGGCTTCAAATGGCTTGCGCCCTATACCGGTTCGGCGATCGGCCAGCATTGGATGTATGAGGGCAAGGACGTGTTGATCGTGTTCGACGACCTCAGCAAGCATGCCGATGCATACCGTGCAATGTCGCTGCTGCTGCGGCGTCCACCTGGCCGCGAAGCCTATCCGGGTGACGTGTTCTACCTGCACTCGCGTCTGCTGGAACGCTGTGCCAAGCTGTCCGACGACCTTGGAGGCGGCTCGTTGACCGGTCTCCCGATCGTTGAGACAAAAGCGAACGACATCTCGGCTTACATCCCGACCAACGTTATCTCGATCACCGACGGGCAGTGCTTCCTGGAGACCGATTTGTTCAATCAGGGTGTGCGCCCTGCCATCAACGTCGGGATGTCGGTGTCCCGGGTGGGTGGCGCTGCGCAGATCAAAGCGATGAAGGACGTGGCCGGATCGCTGCGTCTTGATCTGTCGCAGTACCGCGAGCTGGAGTCCTTCGCCTCCTTCGCTTCCGACTTGGATGAAAACACGCAGAAGCAACTGAACCGTGGCGAGCGACTGGTCGAACTGCTCAAGCAGCCGCAAAACCAGCCGATGCCGGTCGAAGAACAGGTGATCTCAATCTTCCTGGGCACCGGTGGTCATCTGGACTCGGTACCGGTCGAAGACATCAACCGGTTCGAATCCGAATTCCTCGACCACGTTCGATCCTCCGAGGAGGGGATCTTGAAGGAGATCCGCGAATCGCGGGAGTTCAACGATGAGCTTGCCGACAAGGTCACCGAGGTGGTCAACCAGTTCAAGAAGGGCTTTGCGGCCACCGGCGGCGGATCGGTGGTGCCCGACGAGCACGTCGAGGCCCTAGATGAGGAACAGTTGGGCAAGGAATCGGTGCAGGTGCACAAGCCCGCGCCGAAGAAGGAAAAGAAGAAGTAGCCGAGGATGGGTGCCACACTTCGTCAGTTGCGCGGACGGATCCGCTCGGCCGGCTCGATCAAAAAAATCACCAAGGCCCAGGAAATGATCGCGACGTCGCGTATCGGCAAGGCGCAGTCCCGACTCCAGGCTGCCCGGCCCTATGCAACTGAGATCACCCGGATGCTTACTACCCTGGGCAACGAAGCCGCGCTTGACCATCCACTGCTCGTGGAGCGTCCCGAGCCGAAGCGCGCCGGCGTTCTCGTCGTGTCCTCAGATCGTGGCCTTTGCGGCGCCTACAACTCGAGCATATTTCGCCGCAGCGAGCAACTATTTTCGCTGCTGCGGGAAGAGGGCAAGACTCCCGTGCTGTACACCATCGGCCGTAAAGCAGAGAGCCACTTCTCATTTCGCAACTGGGACATCACCGATTCCTGGACCGGCTTCTCAGAACAACCCCAGTACGAAAACGCTTGCGAGGTCGCCGAGACGCTCGTGGATGCGTTTATGGCCGGGGTCGGCGATGACGATCGGCAGTCCGATGACAAGGTCGCCGTCGATGAGTTGCACATCGTCTATACGGAGTTCAAGACGATGATGTCGCAGTCAGCCGAGGCACGCCGGATGGCGCCAATGGAAATCGAGTACGTCGGCGAGGACACCCAGCTGCGCACCCTTTATTCGTTCGAGCCAGACGCGACGACGCTCTTCGAGTCGCTGTTGCCGCGATATCTGACCACCCGCGTTTATGTCGCGCTGCTCGAGTCCGCGGCGTCGGAACTGTCGGCACGCCAGCGGGCGATGAAGTCAGCCACCGACAATGCCGAGGACCTGATCAAGGATCTCACTTTGGAGGCAAACCGTCAGCGGCAGGCCGAAATTACTCAGGAGATCAGCGAAATCGTCGGTGGCGCAAATGCGCTCGCCGAAGCAAACACGTAAAGCCCCATCGGAAGCGAAAAGACATGGCTACTAGCACCAAAAAGACCGAAGACACCAAAAGCAAGGACACCAACGGCCGCAAGGGCAAAAGCAATGACACCAACGGGCGCGTGGTACGCGTCACCGGGCCTGTCGTCGACGTCGAGTTCCCCCGCGGTGCCATACCAGACCTCTTCAACGCGCTGCACACAAAGGTTACTTTCGAGGCGCTCAAGAAGACATTGACGTTGGAGGTCGCTCAGCACCTAGGTGACAACCTGGTGCGCGCGATATCGATGCAGCCCACCGATGGCTTGGTGCGCGGTGTCGAGGTGATCGACACTGGCGAGTCGATCTCCGTCCCGGTCGGTGAAGGTGTCAAGGGCCACGTGTTCAACGCGCTCGGCGACTGCCTCGACGAAGATGGCTACGGAAAAGATTTCGACCGCTGGCCCATCCACCGCAAGCCACCGACATTCGAGGAGCTGGAGCCTCGCACCGAAATGTTGGAGACCGGGCTAAAAGTGATCGATCTGCTGACGCCATATGTGCGCGGCGGCAAGATCGCGTTGTTCGGTGGCGCCGGCGTGGGCAAGACGGTGCTGATCCAGGAGATGATCAACCGCATCGCCCGCAACTTCGGTGGCACCTCGGTGTTTGCGGGTGTAGGGGAGCGCACTAGGGAGGGCAACGACCTGTGGGTCGAGCTCAAGGAAGCCGACGTGCTCAAGGACACCGCGCTGGTTTTTGGCCAGATGGATGAGCCGCCCGGCACCCGTATGCGGGTCGGGCTGTCGGCCCTGACGATGGCCGAGTGGTTCCGCGACGAACAGGAGCAGGACGTGCTTCTGTTCATCGACAACATCTTCCGATTCACCCAGGCGGGCTCGGAGGTGTCGACGCTGCTCGGCCGGATGCCATCGGCGGTGGGATACCAGCCCACGCTGGCGGACGAGATGGGCGAGCTGCAGGAGCGCATCACTTCGACGCGAGGCCGCTCGATCACCTCGATGCAGGCGGTCTACGTGCCTGCCGACGACTACACCGACCCGGCCCCGGCGACCACCTTCGCGCACCTGGACGCCACCACGGAGCTCAGCCGCGACGTGTTCTCCAAGGGCATCTTCCCCGCAGTGGACCCGCTGGCGTCCAGCTCCACCATCCTCGACGCCGATGTGGTGGGCGACGAGCACTACCGCGTAGCGCAAGAGGTCATCCGAATCCTGCAGCGCTACAAGGACCTTCAGGACATCATCGCGATTCTCGGTATCGACGAGTTGTCCGAGGAGGACAAGCAGCAGGTGAATCGGGCTCGGCGCATCGAGCGGTTCCTGTCGCAGAACATGATGGCCGCCGAGCAGTTCACCGGCCGGCCAGGTTCAACTGTGCCAGTGAAGGAGACCATCGAGGCCTTCGACAGGCTGACTAAGGGCGACTTCGACCACGTACCCGAACAAGCCTTCTTCTTGATCGGCGGTTTGGACGACTTGGCCAAGAAAGCACAGGACTACGGCGTCAAACTTGAAGGCAATGGCAAGAAGAACGGTAAGTCCAAGAAAGACGAGGACCAGAAGGAAGAGGACAAGGAGGAGAAGGCAGACGAGGGCGACAAGGACGCCGAAGCCAAGAAAGACAACGGTGGTGACGGGGAAGCGAAAGACGGCGAATAGCAGTCTGATTGACCCCATACAGATCGTTGCATTCTGTCAAGCGCGAGAGGTGATGTGACATGGCGGCCGAAATGGACGTCGACATCGTCGACGTCGACCGAAAGATGTGGTCGGGCAAGGGAACCTTCATCTTCACCCGCACCACTGTCGGCGAGATCGGCATCATGCCAAGGCATATCCCGCTCGTAGCGCAACTTGTCGAGGATGCCATGGTGCGCGTCGAACGCGAGGGCGAAGAGGATCTGCGCATCGCCACACACGGTGGATTTTTATCGGTGACCGAGGAAGGCGTCACGATCCTCGCCGAATCCGCTGAGTTCGCATCAGAGATCGACGAGGCGACCGCCAGGCATGATGCCCAATCCGGCGACCCGCGGATCGCCGCGCATGGGCGGGCCAGGCTGCGCGCCTTGGGCGTTCTCGACTAGCGGGGCGCGGCGATGAGCGCGCCCATGATCGTCATGGTCGCGCTGATTTGTGTGCTCTTTTTGGTCGTTGTCGCGCTCAGCTACCGGCTTTGGAATCTGCGCCAGGGCGGGACTGCGGCGATTCTGCGCGACACGCCGGCTGTCGGCGGTCACGGCTGGCGGCATGGCGTGGTCCGGTACCGCGGTGGTGAAGCCGTGTTCTACCGACTCTCCAGCGTGCGGTGGTGGCCGGATCGCCGCCTCAGCAGGCGAGGCATCGAAATCATTTCGCGCCGCTCACCGCGCGGTGACGAATTCGATATCATGACCGACGAGATCGCCGTGCTGGAATTACGTGACTCGACCCAGGATCGCAGGTGGGGTTACGAAATCGCCCTTGACCGAGGCGCTTTGACCGCATTCCTGTCATGGCTGGAATCGCGGCCGTCGCCGAGAGCCCGTCGGCGTACCGTGTGAGATGCACGGAAATCGTAGTAGGACTTTAGTTCTCGGGCTCTTCAGCATGCCCGCCACCTGGCTGCCAAAGCACGTCACCGTCGCGGTTGGCAAGTCGCGACAGAATGAACAGCAGATCCGAAAGTCGGTTCAGATACTTCGCCGGCAGCACGCTGACCCCCTCGGGATAGGCGTCTACCGCCGCCCAGGCTGATCGCTCGGCACGACGCACTACGGTACGCGCCACGTGCAGTAGCGCTGAAAGCGCTGAACCGCCCGGCAGCACAAACGAATTCAAGGGCTGCAAGGTTGCGTTGTACTTGTCGCACCACCCTTCCAGCCGGTCGACATACGGCTGGGTGATTCGCAGCGGCGGATGCTCCGGCTGTTCCACTATGGGGGTCGAGAGGTCCGCCCCGGCATCGAACAGGTCGTTTTGGATCTGCCGGAGCACAGCAGTTATTTCCTCGTCGGGCCGACCCAGCGCGATCGCGACGCCAATAGCGGCGTTGGCCTCGTCGCAGTCGGCGTAGGCCACCAGCCGGGCATCGTTTTTAGAGACCCGCGAGAAATCACTCAAGCCGGTTGTACCGTCGTCGCCGGTACGGGTATAGATGCGGGTCAGATGAACTGCCATAACCCAAACGGTACCGTTCTGAGCCGCTGGGCTGACTGACAGTCGGGTACCGCCTCACTAAACTAACCCGGGTGGGCGAGCGTTTCGTGGTGACCGGCGGGAACCGGTTGTCGGGCGAAGTTGCTGTTGGGGGCGCCAAGAATAGTGTGCTGAAGCTGATGGCGGCGGCACTTTTGGCCGAAGGCACCAGCACGATCACCAACTGTCCCGACATCCTTGATGTCCCTTTGATGGCCGAGGTATTGCGGGGCTTGGGCGCGACGGTAGAGCTCTCCGGCGCAACAGTGCGGATCACCTCCCCCGATGAGCTCAAGTACGACGCGGATTTTGCGGCGGTACGGCAATTTCGGGCGTCGGTGTGCGTGTTGGGGCCATTGGTGGGCCGGTGCAAGCGCGCCAAAGTTGCCCTTCCGGGCGGTGACGCGATCGGCTCTCGGCCGTTGGACATGCATCAGGCGGGTCTCCGGCAGCTGGGTGCCGTCTGCAACATCGAACACGGTTGTGTCGTAGCGCAAGCAGAAGCGTTGCGCGGGGCGGAAATTCAATTGGAGTTTCCGTCGGTGGGTGCCACCGAGAACATCCTGATGGCTGCGGTGTTGGCCGAGGGTGTCACCACCATTCACAATGCTGCACGCGAACCCGATGTGGTCGACCTGTGCACGATGTTGAACCAAATGGGCGCGCAGGTGGAGGGCGCCGGCTCGCCGACGATGACTATCACCGGTGTGCCGCGGCTGTATCCCACCGAGCATCGGGTGATCGGCGATCGCATCGTGGCCGCCACGTGGGGGATCGCGGCGGCGATGACTCGTGGCGATATCACGGTGACCGGCGTCGATCCCGCGCACCTGCAAGTGGTGCTGCACAAGCTCTATGACGCGGGCGCCACCGTCACCCAAACAGACAACAGTTTCCGGGTGGTGCAATACGAACGCCCGAAGGCGGTCAACGTCGCAACGTTGCCGTTCCCAGGGTTCCCGACCGATCTGCAGCCGATGGCGATCGCTTTGGCCTCCATCGCCGACGGAACGTCGATGATCACCGAGAACGTGTTCGAGGCGCGGTTTCGGTTCGTCGAGGAGATGATCCGGCTGGGCGCCGACGCTCGCACCGATGGCCACCATGCGGTTGTGCGGGGTCTCCCACAACTCTCCAGCGCGCCGGTGTGGTGCTCGGACATCCGTGCGGGGGCCGGCCTAGTGCTGGCGGGACTGGTCGCTGACGGCGACACCGAGGTGCACGACGTATTCCACATTGATCGCGGTTATCCGTTGTTCGTGGAAAACCTGGTCAGTCTCGGTGCAGAGATCGAACGCGTAGAATAGGGAGTTCGCAACCCGAGTCGGCTGAGGAAACAGAACGGCTTAACCGAGTTGACGGGCCCTCTGGTGCGGAGTATAGTGGCAGGGTTGCCTGCTGGTGGGTGTTGTTTGAGAACTCAATAGTGTGTTTGGTGGTTTTGTTTGTTGTTTTTTTGCCGCGCCTTTTGATGCCCCGTGTCATTGGGTGTGGTGTGTTTGTTTGTCAGGTTGTTTCTCTGAATGGTTTTTGTTTGGAGAGTTTGATCCTGGCTCAGGACGAACGCTGGCGGCGTGCTTAACACATGCAAGTCGAACGGAAAGGCCCCTTTCGGGGGGTGCTCGAGTGGCGAACGGGTGAGTAACACGTGGGTGATCTGCCCTGCACTTTGGGATAAGCCTGGGAAACTGGGTCTAATACCGGATAGGACCATTCCATGCATGTGGGGTGGTGGAAAGCGTTTTGTAGCGGTGTGGGATGGGCCCGCGGCCTATCAGCTTGTTGGTGGGGTGATGGCCTACCAAGGCGACGACGGGTAGCCGGCCTGAGAGGGTGTCCGGCCACACTGGGACTGAGATACGGCCCAGACTCCTACGGGAGGCAGCAGTGGGGAATATTGCACAATGGGCGCAAGCCTGATGCAGCGACGCCGCGTGGGGGATGACGGCCTTCGGGTTGTAAACCTCTTTCACCATCGACGAAGCCGCACGTTTTCGTGTTGGTGACGGTAGGTGGAGAAGAAGCACCGGCCAACTACGTGCCAGCAGCCGCGGTAATACGTAGGGTGCGAGCGTTGTCCGGAATTACTGGGCGTAAAGAGCTCGTAGGTGGTTTGTCGCGTTGTTCGTGGAAGTCCACAGCTTAACTGTGGGGGTGCGGGCGATACGGGCAGACTGGAGTACTGCAGGGGAGACTGGAATTCCTGGTGTAGCGGTGGAATGCGCAGATATCAGGAGGAACACCGGTGGCGAAGGCGGGTCTCTGGGCAGTAACTGACGCTGAGGAGCGAAAGCGTGGGGAGCGAACAGGATTAGATACCCTGGTAGTCCACGCCGTAAACGGTGGGTACTAGGTGTGGGTTTCCTTCCTTGGGATCCGTGCCGTAGCTAACGCATTAAGTACCCCGCCTGGGGAGTACGGCCGCAAGGCTAAAACTCAAAGGAATTGACGGGGGCCCGCACAAGCGGCGGAGCATGTGGATTAATTCGATGCAACGCGAAGAACCTTACCTGGGTTTGACATGCACAGGACGCGTCTAGAGATAGGCGTTCCCTTGTGGCCTGTGTGCAGGTGGTGCATGGCTGTCGTCAGCTCGTGTCGTGAGATGTTGGGTTAAGTCCCGCAACGAGCGCAACCCTTGTCCCATGTTGCCAGCACGTGATGGTGGGGACTCATGGGAGACTGCCGGGGTCAACTCGGAGGAAGGTGGGGATGACGTCAAGTCATCATGCCCCTTATGTCCAGGGCTTCACACATGCTACAATGGCCGGTACAAAGGGCTGCGATGCCGTGAGGTTAAGCGAATCCTCGCTAAAGCCGGTCTCAGTTCGGATCGGGGTCTGCAACTCGACCCCGTGAAGTCGGAGTCGCTAGTAATCGCAGATCAGCAATGCTGCGGTGAATACGTTCCCGGGCCTTGTACACACCGCCCGTCACGTCATGAAAGTCGGTAACACCCGAAGCCGCTGGCCTAACCCGTATGGGAGGGAGGCGTCGAAGGTGGGATCGGCGATTGGGACGAAGTCGTAACAAGGTAGCCGTACCGGAAGGTGCGGCTGGATCACCTCCTTTCTAAGGAGCACCACGAGAAGGCATCCCAACTGGTGGGGTGTCAGCCGATGTGGAGTTCGGCGCTGTAGTGGCGTCGGGCTGGGTGCATGGCAAGCAAGCCGCCAACACACTGTTGGGTCCTGAGACAACACCTGTGGTGTTGTTGCCTCGCTTGGTGGTGGGGTGTGGTGTTTGAGTTTTGGATAGTGGTTGCGAGCATCTAGCAAGCAAGAAGCTGGTTTTTTTGTTTTTCTTGTTTGCCGAGTGTTTTTTGGTGTTTGTAAGTGTGTTAGGGCGCATGGTGGATGCCTTGGCATCAGGGGCCGATGAAGGACGTGGGAGGCTGCGATATGCCTCGGGGAGTTGTCAACCGAGCGTGGATCCGAGGATGTCCGAATGGGGTAACCCGGCACGAGTGATGTCGTGTCACCCGCATCTGAATGTATAGGGTGCGGGGGGGAACGCGGGGAAGTGAAACATCTCAGTACCCGTAGGAGAAGAAAACAATTGTGATTCCGTTAGTAGTGGCGAGCGAACGCGGATCAGGCTAAACCGTACGCATGTGATACCCGGCGGGGGTTGTGTGTGTGGTGTTGTGGGGCGTTTTTGGTTCGGGTCCGCCGGCCTGGACGGGAGTGAGAAACCGTGGTGTTAGTCGAAGTGGCCTGGGATGGTCTGCCGTAGACGGTGAGAGCCCGGTAGGTGAAAACATCATGGCTCCCGAGAAAGCGTTCCCGAGTAGCAGCGGGCCCGTGGAATCTGCTGTGAATCGGCCGGGACCACCCGGTAAGCCTGAATACTTCCTGGTGACCGATAGCGGATCAGTACCGTGAGGGAATGGTGAAAAGTACCCCGGGAGGGAGTGAAAGAGTACCTGAAACCGTGTGCCTACAATCCGTCAAAGCCCCCGGTTGGTGGGGTGATGGCGTGCCTTTTGAAGAATGAGCCTGCGAGTCAGGGACATGTCGCGAGGTTAACCCGGGTGGGGTAGCCGCAGCGAAAGCGAGTCTGAATAGGGCGTATCCCCGGTATGGGGTGTAGTGGTGTGTTCTGGACCCGAAGCGGAGTGATCTACCCATGGCCAGGGTGAAGCGCGGGTAAGACCGCGTGGAGGCCCGAACCCACTTAGGTTGAAGACTGAGGGGATGAGTTGTGGGTAGGGGTGAAAGGCCAATCAAACTCCGTGATAGCTGGTTCTCCCCGAAATGCATTTAGGTGCAGCGTTGTGTGGTTCACCGCGGAGGTAGAGCTACTGGATGGCCGATGGGCCCGACTAGGTTACTGACGTCAGCCAAACTCCGAATGCCGCGGTGGGAAAGCATGGCAGTGAGACGGCGGGGGATAAGCTTCGCGCGTCGAAAGGGAAACAGCCCAGATCGCCGGCTAAGGCCCCTAAGGGTGTGCTAAGTGGGAAAGGATGTGCAGTCGCACAGACAACCAGGAGGTTGGCTTAGAAGCAGCCATCCTTGAAAGAGTGCGTAATAGCTCACTGGTCAAGTGATTGTGCGCCGATAATGTAGCGGGGCTCAAGCACACCGCCGAAGCCGCGGCAACAAAGCAATTTGTTGGGTAGGGGAGCGTCCCTCCACCGGGGAAGCATGAGAGTGATCTTGTGTGGAGGTGGGGGGAGTGAGAATGCAGGCATGAGTAGCGATAAGGCAAGTGAGAACCTTGCCCGCCGGAAGACCAAGGGTTCCTGGGCCAGGCCAGTCCGCCCAGGGTGAGTCGGGACCTAAGGCGAGGCCGACAGGCGTAGTCGATGGACAACGGGTTGATATTCCCGTACCCGTGTGTGCGCGCCCATACCGAATCGGATCTGCTAACCACCCAAAACCCCGCTGACCGTGCCCTTTTTGGGGTGTGGGGGTGGGGGGCTGCGTGGGACCCGGTCTGCTAGTAGGTAAGCGATGGGGTGACGCAGGAAGGTAGCCGTACCAGTCAGTGGTTGTACTGGGGCAAGCCGGTAGGGAGAGCGATAGGCAAATCCGTCGCTCATGAAATCCTGAGAGGTGATGCATAGCCGGTTGAGGTGAATTCGGTGATCCTGTGCTGCCGAGAAAGCCTCTAGCGAGCTCACACACGGCCCGTACCCCAAACCGACACAGGTGGTCAGGTAGAGAATACCGAGGCGTACGAGACAACTATGGTTAAGGAACTCGGCAAAATGCCCCCGTAACTTCGGGAGAAGGGGAACCCCCACACCGTCATGGCCTTCGCGGCCGGCAGCGGCAGGGGGTGGCACAAACCAGGGAGAAGCGACTGTTTACTAAAAACACAGGTCCGTGCGAAGTCGCAAGACGAGGTATACGGACTGACGCCTGCCCGGTGCTGGAAGGTTAAGAGGACCCGTCAACCCTTCGGGGTGAAGCGGAGAATTTAAGCCCCAGTAAACGGCGGTGGTAACTATAACCATCCTAAGGTAGCGAAATTCCTTGTCGGGTAAGTTCCGACCTGCACGAATGGCGTAACGACTTCTCCACTGTCTCAACCATAGACTCGGCGAAATTGCACTACGAGTAAAGATGCTCGTTACGCGCGGCAGGACGAAAAGACCCCGGGACCTTTACTACAACTTGGTATTGGAGTTCGATGCGGCTTGTGTAGGATAGGTGGGAGACTGTGAAACATGAACGCCAGTTTGTGTGGAGTCGTTGTTGAAATACCACTCTGGCCGTATTGGACCTCTAACCTCGAACCCTGAACCGGGTTCAGGGACAGTGCCTGGCGGGTAGTTTAACTGGGGCGGTTGCCTCCCAAAAGGTAACGGAGGCGCCCAAAGGTTCCCTCAACCTGGACGGCAATCAGGTGGCGAGTGCAAGTGCACAAGGGAGCTTGACTGCAAGACCCACACGTCAAGCAGGGACGAAAGTCGGGACTAGTGATCCGGCACCCCCGAGTGGAAGGGGTGTCGCTCAACGGATAAAAGGTACCCCGGGGATAACAGGCTGATCTTCCCCAAGAGTCCATATCGACGGGATGGTTTGGCACCTCGATGTCGGCTCGTCGCATCCTGGGGCTGGAGCAGGTCCCAAGGGTTGGGCTGTTCGCCCATTAAAGCGGCACGCGAGCTGGGTTTAGAACGTCGTGAGACAGTTCGGTCTCTATCCGCCGCGCGCGTCAGAAGCTTGAGGAAACCTGTCCCTAGTACGAGAGGACCGGGACGGACGAACCTCTGGTCCACCAGTTGTCCCACCAGGGGCACCGCTGGATAGCCACGTTCGGCCAGGATAACCGCTGAAAGCATCTAAGCGGGAAACCTTCTCCAAGACCAGGCTTCTCACCCATATCAGTGGGATAAGGCCCCCCGCAGAACACGGGATCAATAGACCAGACCTAGACACCCCGCAAGGGGCGAAGGCCACTGGCACTAACCGGCCGAAAACTTACAACACCGTCCGGCGACCGATGCAGGCCGCACCGGCCTGACAACGAGCCGGACAACTAAACCACCGCAACCACACCACCCACACCCCACCACCAAAAACACAAATTTAAATAGAGTTACGGCGGTCCATAGCGGCAGGGAAACGCCCGGACCCATCCCGAACCCGGAAGCTAAGCCTGCCAGCGCCGATGATACTACCCACCCCGGGTGGAAAAGTAGGACACCGCCGAACACACAAAAAGCACCCCCCACAAGGGGGTGCTTTTTCATTAATCAATCAAATAGCGTCATATTCGTCGACATACCCCGTCTTTCTAATTCCAGCAATGCCCGCTTACGGTCGAGTCCGCCGCCGTATCCGGTAAGCCCGCCGCTGCTGCCTATTACTCTGTGGCAGGGGACAATAATGGCGATAGGGTTTCGTCCATTGGCCAATCCCACGGCGCGGGCGGCGCCCGGCGCACCGATTTGTTCGGCGATTTCTCCGTATGACCTGGTTTCCCCATAAGGAATTGTCAGCAGCGCCTCCCATACTCGCCGCTGGAATTGCGAGCCCCGTAAATCGAGCTGCAAGTCAAAAGCGGTGCGCTGGCCCGCGAAGTACGCCTGTAGCTGCTCGACGGCGTTCGGAAATGCCCGATCATCAACCACCCAATCAGCGCGACTGGGCTCGTAGGTCTGATCGACCATCCGCAAATGAGTCAGCACCGATCCCTGGCCGGCCAATGTCAGCGGACCTGTCGGACTATCGATGGTGCGGTAACGGATCATGCGGTCTCCTGTGCCGGCCAGTGGTTCACTGGGTGGTCGAGCGCGGTCCACAGGTGCTGTGTGGCGTAGGAACGCCACGGTCGCCAACGTTGGCTTCGCGCGGTTAGTGCCCGTGGGTCCACAGGCAAGCCGAGCTGTTTGGCTGCCAGGCGTAGACCAAGGTCCCCGACAGGGAAGGCGTCCGGATCGCCCAGACCACGCATGGCAATCACTTCTGCGCTCCAAGGCCCAATCCCGGGCAGTGCCAGCAACTGCTGGCGCGCACGTTCCCAGTCGCAGCCGACATCCAGGACGACGCTGCCGTCGGCCAGCCCGCTGATAAGCGCGGCCAACGTCCGCCGCCGTGCCTTCGGGACCGCCACATGGACAGGGTCGACTTCGGCGAGCTGCTCGATGGACGGAAACGTATGCGTCAGCGCGCCGTGTGCGTCGTAGACCGGCAGCCCGTAGGCTGCGACCAACCTGCCCGCGTGGGTGCGTGCCGCCTTGGTCGATACCTGTTGGCCCAGCACCACACGCACCGCCAGCTCAGCCTCGTCCACAGTGCGCGCAATCCGCTGGCCGGGTGCCTTGGCCACCAGAGACCCCAAGCTGGAATCACCCTCCAGCGCTTCGATTACGGCTTCGGGGTCGGCATCGAGGTCCAAAAGCCGTCGGCAGCGGGCGATCGCGGTTGCCATGTCGCGGAAGTCGTCGAGAAGCAGCAGGCAACGGACATGGTCTGGCGCAGGCTTTAGGCTCGCGATGCCGTTGCCGTTCGGCAACCGCAGTGTGCGTCGGTATGCGCCGTCGCGGATCTCCTCGCAACCGGGCACCGCGCTGGCTGCCAGATGGCCGAACACACCCTCATAGGCGAACGGAGTCCGGACGGCCAGGCGCAGCGACAGGGTGCCGGGAAAGGCAACCTCGCAACCACGCCGGGTCCGTACCCGGGTACGCAACTGCGTCGGGGTGGTGCCACAGAGCGTGCGGATCGTGTCGTTGAACTGGCGGATGCTGGAAAACCCAGCGGCGAAGGCGACGTCACTCAGCGGCAGTGCTGTTGTCTCGATGAGCACCCGGGCGGTCTGTGTCCGTTGCGCCCGAGCTAGTGCGAGCGGGCCGGCACCGACTTCAGCCTGCAGCAGCCGCTCCAGTTGGCGACTGGTGTAGCCGACCCGGCGAGCGAGCCCGCCGACACCGTCGCGGTCCACGGTGCCGTCGGCGATCAGGCGCATGGTGCGGGCAACGACGTCGCCGCGCACGTTCCATTCCGGAGAACCGGGGGAGGCGTCAGGGCGGCACCTTTTGCAAGCCCGGAAACCGTCGCGTTGCGCGGCCGCCGCGGTGGGATAGAACCGCACGTTTGCGGCGAACGGTGTACGGGCGGGGCAGCTGGGCCGGCAATAGATCCCGGTGGTCAGTACCGCAGTGACAAACCAACCGTCAAACCGGGCGTCCCTGGATTGAACGGCGCGGTAGCAGCGGTCGAAGTCGTCATGCACGCTTGAAACAATTACACCTGGCCACCGACATCACTGGCGGAAATGCGACATCGTCGTCGGAGCGGACTTCAGGTCGCTTCCCGGCGCCTCTACCCGGGCACGGCCACCTGAATTGGTTCATCGTGGCCGCGCAGCGTCACCGTGTCACCCAAGCACCAATGGGCACGCTCGTTTTCGCTCGCCGCATCCACCGTCTCCGACGACGCCATCAACCGGCCGGGCTCAGACTTAGCCAGTTCGCACAGTCGGGCCGCTTCGTTGACGGGTTGGCCGATCACGGTGTACTCAAACCGTTCCTTCGCGCCGACATTGCCAGCGACGACCTCTCCCGCCGCGACCCCGATTCCGGCCTGGAACTCCGGCACCTCGCGCTCCAACCGGTCGGCGATGGCCCGTGCGGCCGCGAGCGCCTCGTCCTCCGGACGCTCTAGCCGGTTTGGCGCGCCGAAAACGGCCAGCACTGCGTCGCCCTCGAATTTGTTCACCAGACCACGGTGACGGTCCACTTCGTCGACGATGACCGCGAAGAAGCGGTTGAGCAGTTGGACGATCTCGGTGGCCGGGCGTTTGGTAACCAACTGCGTCGAGCCGGCGATATCGACGAAAACCACTGCGACGTGGCGCTCTTCGCCGCCGAGCTTCGGCCGTTCTTGCTCGGCAGCTGCCGCGACCTCGCGCCCGACGTGGCGTCCGAAAAGGTCACGCAGGCGTTCTCGTTCGCGCAAACCGTGGACCATCGCGTTGAAACCACTTTGCAGTTCACCGAGTTCCGTGCCGTCGAACACGATCAGGTTGCAATCCAAATCGCCCTGCTCGACACGCCTAAGCGCCGCGCGCACCACCCTGACCGGTGTCGCGATCAGCCACGACAGAATCCACATCAGGATGAATCCGAATATCAGGGTTGCGCCGGCCAGGATCACCACCGCCACCCCGAACTGGGTCTCGTTCAGGTTCCTCAGCGACAGCGCGAAGATCGCGGTCAGCGCGATGCCCACAACGGGCACACCCGAAGCCAACATCCACACCACCATGGTCCGGCCCATGATCCCCGGAGCGAGCCTTCGCGGCGGGCGTCCGGCCTCCAGCGCCTGGGCCGCCACCGGGCGCAGCGCGAACTCCGCGAGCATGTAGCAGCCGGTCGCGACCAAAACGCCGCAAAAGCTCGTTGAGAACAGGACCTGCGGGATGAACCAGCTGTTGACAAGGCCGTACAGGGTGGTGCACAACGCCGCCCCGAATCCCCACAGGATGAGGGTGACCAGCGCGAGCCGCCACGGCGCCAGGAAGGTGTTGCGTTGATCGTCGCGGTTGGGCCGGCGTTCCTCGATTGCCCACCGCAGCGCATTCACCGTTCGCCGGGTAATCCAGAAAATCCCGATCACCAGAGCGATCACGATGTAGGCCGGTGCGACCCCGAACGTGAGCCACGCCGGTGCATCGCTGAAGACGCTGGGTACCGGGAAAGCCACCACCAGCAGCAGGAGGTCGACACCGATACCGATTAGGTTCACCGCCAAAATCAAGACGGTGAGAATGATCTGGATCCGGACGCGCCGTCGGCGCTGACTCTCCGAAACCCGGCCCAGCAGCCACGAGCCGTACTCCGGGGTTTCCGGTAGCCGGCCGCTCTGCCGGGTCAGTCTCTCCAGCAGACGGCCCAGGCGTTGCGCCACCGTTTGCTTGGCCATCATGGTGGCGTCAGCCTAATTTGTCGGGCGTCATGACTCTAAGGTGACTCAGGTGCGCCTCGTGATCGCTCAATGCACCGTTGACTATCTGGGCCGGCTCACCGCGCATTTGCCGTCCGCGCGCAGGTTGCTGCTGTTCAAAGCCGATGGATCGGTCAGTGTGCACGCCGACGACCGGGCCTACAAGCCGCTCAACTGGATGAGCCCGCCGTGCTGGGTCACCGAGGAACTTGACGGGCCGTATCCGGTGTGGGTGGTGCAGAACAAGGCGGGCGAGCAGCTGCGCATCACCGTCGAAGACGTCGAACACGACTCCAGCCACGAGCTGGGCATCGACCCGGGGCTGGTCAAAGACGGCGTGGAAGCCCACCTGCAGGCATTGCTGGCGGAGCATGTCGAACTGCTGGGCCCCGGATACACGCTGATCCGCCGCGAGTACATGACCGCGATCGGGCCGGTGGACCTGTTGTGCCGAGACGAGCAAGGCCGCGCGGTCGCCGTCGAGATCAAACGCCGAGGCGAAATCGACGGTGTCGAACAGTTGACCCGCTATCTGGAACTACTCAACCGCGACAGTGTGCTGGCGCCGGTCAGTGGAGTGCTGGCTGCCCAACAGATCAAGCCGCAGGCGCGAACTTTAGCGATCGACCGCGGGATTCGTTGCGTCACTTTGGATTACGACAAGATGCGCGGGCTGAACAGTAACGAATACCGGCTCTTTTGAGCTCGCTCATACACTGGCCACATGGCTCGGCGTCGCACGCCGCCACGTCGGCAGCCGCTCGTGCAGTCGTTGCCGGTGCCGCGGCGGCTCGAAACCGGACCGGACGGCTACGAATACGAGGTGCGCCCGGTCACGGCAGCCCGGGCTGTCAAGACGTACCGGTGCCCTGGCTGCGATCATGAAATCCGTTCTGGCACAGCGCATGTAGTGGTATGGCCCGCTGATTCGCCGCAGGCTGGTGTCGACGATCGGCGCCACTGGCACACGTCATGCTGGACCAACCGCGCAACACGCGGCCCGACCCGTAAGTGGTCGTAGCGACCGATGCGGCCGGCGGCCCGAGGAGGAGCCGGGCAATCAGGCTAGGTGCGTTATGCCGCTGATTCGGCGGCCGGCTCGACCAACTCGATCAGCACGCCGCCGGCGTCTTTGGGGTGGATGAAGTTGATCCGAGAGTTTGCCGTGCCGCGCCGGGGAGCGTCGTATAGCAGCCGAACACCTTGATCGCGCAGCCGCTCGGTGAGCGTGTCAAGGTCACTGACCCGGTACGCGAGCTGCTGGATGCCGGGCCCGCGCTTGTCCAGGAACTTCGCGATCACCGACGACTCATCGATGGGGGCCATGAGCTGCACCTGCGCGCTACCCACAGGGGCGCCGCGCACCGACAACATGGCCTCGCGGATCCCCTGGTCGTCGTTGACCTCCTCGTGCAGCACGATCATGCCGAGGTGGTCGTGGTACCACGCGATCGCTTCGTCGAGGTCAGGCACAGCGATCCCGACGTGGTCAACCGCTGTCACCAGCGCAGTGGCCAAGGTTCGACGGACGTCAGCGTGATCGGTGGTCATAACGCCACGGTAACCTGATGAGAACGATTGCGCCTCTCCGATCGGCTAAATCGGCCGTCAACACCCCCCTGGAGGTACTCATGACGACGTCGGTCATCGTTGCTGGAGCCCGGACACCCATCGGGAAATTGATGGGCTCGCTGCGGGACTTTTCGGCTAGCCACCTCGGTGCCATCGCGATCGCGGGGGCCCTGGAGACGGCAAAGGTCCCGGCGTCGCTGGTGCAGTACGTGATCATGGGTCAGGTGCTGACCGCCGGCGCCGGTCAGCTGCCGGCCCGTCAAGCGGCGGTGGCGGCCGGCATCGGCTGGGACGTCCCGGCGATGACCATCAACAAGATGTGTTTGTCCGGACTGGACGCGATCGCCCTCGCTGACCAGCTGATTCGTGCTGGCGAGTTCGATGTGGTGGTAGCCGGCGGTCAGGAATCCATGACGCAGGCACCGCATCTGCTGGTGGGTAGCCGGGCCGGCTACAAGTACGGCGACGTGACGGTTTTGGACCACATGGCTTACGACGGCCTGCACGACGTGTTCACCGACCAGCCGATGGGAGCGCTGACCGAGCAGCGCAACCAGACGGACAAGTTCACCCGACGCGAGCAGGACGAGTTCGCTGCGCGGTCGCATCAGAAGGCGGCTGCGGCCTGGAAGGACGGCGTCTTCGCCGACGAAGTGGTGCCGGTCAGCATCCCGCAGCGCAAAGGTGATCCACTGCAGTTCAGCGAGGACGAGGGCATCCGCGCCAACACCACCGCCGATTCGCTGGCCGCCCTCAAGCCGGCATTCCGCCCGGATGGCACCATCACCGCCGGCTCGTCGTCGCAGATTTCTGATGGTGCGGCCGCAGTCGTCGTGATGAGCAAAGAGAAGGCGATCGAGCTTGGACTGACCTGGCTCGCCGAGATCGGTGCGCATGGTGTGGTGGCCGGGCCGGATTCCACACTGCAAACACAGCCCGCCAACGCGGTCAAGAAGGCCGTTGCCCGAGAAGGCATTTCCGTCGACGACCTCGATGTCGTGGAGATCAACGAAGCGTTCGCCGCGGTGGCCCTGGCCTCAACCAAAGAGCTCGGCATCGATCCAGACATCGTCAACGTCAACGGCGGTGCGATTGCTATCGGGCATCCGATCGGCATGTCGGGAGCCCGCATCACGCTGCATGTGGCGCTCGAGTTGGCGCGTCGCGGCTCCGGATACGGGGTTGCGGCGCTCTGCGGCGCGGGCGGCCAAGGAGACGCGCTGATCCTGCGGGCGGGCTAGCCGACGCCGTCATCGTCGCGGAGGGTTGCTGGATCGATGCTGGCCCGCACTATGGCCGCGTGATGTGATTTTCGTCATATCTGCTGATGAGAGTGCCCGTCGGCGCACCTATGGGCCGTGCTGCGCGGCGAAGAGCGCGGTCGCAACCGGGTGGACTGGCACCCGAAGCGGCGTGACAAACTTGGTGACGTGACGCGTTCCCGTCCTCCGATTGGGCCCGCCATGGCCGGTGCAGTCGATTTGTCCGGCCTCAAGCAGCGAGCCCAGCAAGATTCCCCGGCCGGTGGCGATGCAGCGCCGGCGCAGCAGGTGGGCACTGAGATCACCGAGGCCAACTTCGAAGAGCAAGTGCTGATCCGGTCCAATCAGGTGCCGGTCGTCGTGCTGCTGTGGTCGCCGCGCAGCGACGTCTGCCTTCAGTTGGCCGACACCTTCGCGGACTTGGCCGCCGCTGACAACGGCAAGTGGTCGTTGGCGACAGTCAACGTCGACGCCGTGCCCAGAGTGGCCCAGATCTTTGGCGTGCAGGTGGTTCCGACTGTGGTGGCGTTGGCTGCCGGACAACCACTGTCGAGTTTCCAGGGGATGCAGCCGGCCGATCAGCTGCGCCGCTGGCTGGACTCGCTGCTATCGGCGACCGTCGGCAAGCTCAGCGGCGCAACGGCTTCCGGTGAACCCGAGCAGGTCGACCCCGCATTAGCGCAGGCGCGCGAGCAGCTGGAGGCCGGCGACTTCGCCGCCGCGCGCAACTCGTATCAGGCCCTCCTGGGTGCCAACCCGAACCACGCCGAAGCCAAAGGCGCGATACGCCAGATCGACTTCCTGCTGCGCGCTACCGAACGGCGCCCCGATGCCGTGGCCGTCGCCGACGCCGCCCCAGACGACATCGAGGCTGCGTTTGCAGCCGCAGACGTGCAGATCCTCAACCAAGACGTCAACGCCGCGTTCGACCGGCTGATCGCGCTGGTCAAGCGAACCTCCGGTGACGAGCGCACCAAAGTACGCACCCGGCTGATCGAGCTGTTCGAGCTGTTCGACCCCGCCGACCCCGACGTCATCGCGGCCCGGCGCAACCTCGCCAACGCGCTGTACTGAGCACTGCGCTACATCGCCTCCGCTAAGCAGGCTCCAGCCACAGCGCCGACGTCGGTGGCAGCACCAACACCGCCGACGCCGGGCGGCCATGCCAGGGGTCGTCGGTAGCGTCAACGCCGCCCATGTTGCCGATCCCGCTGCCGTTGTAATCGGTCGCGTCGGTGTTGAGCACCTCGCGCCACCGGCCGGCGGACGGCAGCCCGAGCCGGTAGCCGCTGTGCTCAGTTCCGGCGAAGTTGAATACGCAGGCCATCACCGAGCCGTCGCTTCCGTACCGCAGGAAACTCAATACGTTGTTGGCCGAATCGTTGGCGTCGATCCAGGAATACCCCTCCGGCGTGGTGTCCTGACTCCACAGCGCTGGGTGGCTGCGATAGATCTCGTTGATGTCGTGCACGAAACGCAGGATGCCGTTGGAAAAGCTGTTCTCTTCCAGCTGGAACCAGTCCACGCCGCGTTGCTCGGACCATTCGGCGCGCTGGCCGAACTCCTGACCCATGAACAGCAGCTGCTTCCCCGGATGCGCCCACTGGTAGGCCAACAGACAGCGCACGCCGGCGGCCTTCACGTGATCATTGCCCGGCATCCGGCCCCACAGGGTGCCCTTTCCGTGCACCACCTCGTCGTGGCTGATCGGCAGCACGAAGTTCTCGCTGAACGCGTAAAGCATCGAGAACGTCATCTCGTGGTGGTGGTAGCTCCGATAAATCGGGTCACGGCTCATGTAGTGCAGGGTGTCGTGCATCCAGCCCATGTTCCACTTCATCGAAAAGCCCAGTCCGCCAACGCTGGTCGGCCGCGAAACCCCTGGCCATGAGGTCGACTCCTCGGCGACCGTCACGATGCCCGGCGCGACCTTGTGAGCGGTGGCGTTCATCTCCTGCAGAAACTGCACCGCTTCCAGGTTCTCGCGCCCGCCGTAGAGGTTCGGTGTCCAGCCGCCCTGCGGGCGTGAGTAGTCGAGGTAGAGCATGGAGGCGACGGCATCCACACGTAAACCGTCGACGTGGAACTCCTGGAGCCAGTACAGCGCATTGGCTACCAGGAAATTGCGCACCTCGGGCCGGCCGAAGTCGAAAACGTAGGTGCCCCAGTCCAGCTGCTCTCCGCGTTTGGGATCGGAATGCTCGTACAACGGTGTGCCGTCGAAGCGGCCCAGTGCCCACGCGTCTTTCGGGAAGTGGGCCGGCACCCAGTCGACGATGACCCCGATGCCGGCCTGGTGCAGCGTGTCGACAAGAGCACGGAAATCGTCGGGTGTGCCGAACCGCGACGTCGGCGCGTAGTAGGAGGTGACCTGGTATCCCCAGGACCCGGCGAACGGGTGTTCGGCGACGGGCAGCATCTCGACATGGGTAAAGCCATGCGCGACAACGTAATCCGTTAACTCCCGGGCAAGGTCGCGATAGCTGAGGCCCGGCCGCCACGAGCCCAGGTGCACTTCGTACGTGCTCATAGGCTCGAACACTGGATTGCGCTGTGCCCGCCGAGTCATCCAGTCGGCGTCACGCCACGTGTAGTTGCTCGTCGTCACCCGCGAGGCGGTCTGCGGCGGCACCTCGGTGGCGAACGCGAACGGGTCGGCCCGATCGGTGACCACACCATCGGCGCCGTGCACCCGGAACTTGTACAGCCCGTCGGTCGGGAAGTCGGGCCAAAACAGTTCCCACACGCCCGAGGAGCCGAGCACGCGCATCGGGGCGTCGTTGCCGTTCCAGTGATTGAATTCGCCGATCAGGCTGACGCCCTTGGCGTTGGGCGCCCACACAGCGAATGACACACCCTCGACGACGCCGTCCGCGGTGGTGAAAGAACGCGGATGCGCGCCCAGCACCTCCCAAAGTCGTTCGTGGCGGCCTTCGGCGAACAGGTGCAGGTCGACTTCGCCCAGAGTGGGCAAGAAACGGTAACCGTCGGCCACGGTATGGACGTCGGGCGCCTCACCGCCACCCTGATAGCTCACCTCGAGGCGGTAGTCGATGAGGTTGACGAACGGCAGCGCAACCGCGAACAAGCCATAGTCGATGTGCTGCAGCGGGTATCGCCGACCGCCGACCAGCGCGACAACCTCGACCGCGTGCGGCCGAAACGCCCGGATAACGGTGTGATCGCCGTACTCGTGGGCACCCAGGATGCTATGGGGATTATGGTGTTCGCCTGCCGCCAGCCGAGACAGGTCGCTCGACTCGGGAGCCAAATGCAGTGCGGCGATTTGGTCGCTTCGTGTCATTAGAGCCTCACCTCCGGCGCAGCAGCGTCATTCGTGATGCCTCGGGAATGAGCGGCATGTTGATGATGTGAGCCACCGACCTGGCAGGGTCGATCCGGACGTAGTTGGCTGCTCCCCATTGGTATTCCTCGCCGGTGATCTCGTCTCGCACCCAAAACCGTTCATAGGGCTCCATACCCAGCGCGGGCATGTCTAACCACAACGTCGCCTCCTCAGGCCCAAACGCATTCAGCGTCACCACCACCAACACGCAGTCACCGGTGGTCGGGTCGAACTTGCTGTAGGCCAGCAACGCGTCGTTGTCGACGCTATGGAAGTGAATAGTGCGCAGTTCGCGCAGCGCCGGATGCAGTCGACGAATCTCATTGAGCCGCTTGATGAACGGCTCCAGCGATCGGCCCTCGGCCAGCGCGCCCGCGAAATCGCGGGGTCGTAACTCGTATTTCTCCGAGTCCAGGTATTCCTCGCTGCCTTCACGCACCGCGCGATGCTCGAAAAGCTCGTAGCCGGAGTACACGCCCCAGGACGGACCCATGGTCGCCGCAAGCACCGCGCGGATGGCGAACATGCCAGGCCCGTTGTGCTGCAGGACGGCATGCAGGATGTCGGGGGTGTTGACGAACAGGTTAGGCCGGCGGAAGTCGGCGAATTCGGCGATCTCATTGCCGAACTCGGTGAGCTCCCACTTGGACGTGCGCCACGTGAAATAGGTGTAGGACTGGGTGAAGCCGAGCTTCGCGAGTCCGTATTGGCGGGCCGGCGGAGTGAAGGCCTCCGATAAAAACAGCACGTCGGGATCGAGTGCCTTGACCTGACCGATCAACCACGCCCAGAAGTCCGGGGGCTTGGTGTGCGGGTTGTCGACCCGGAACACCTTGACGCCGTGGTCCATCCAGTGGCGCACGACACGCAGGACTTCGTCGTAGAGGCCGGCGGGGTCGTTGTCGAAGTTGATCGGATAGATGTCTTGGTATTTCTTCGGCGGGTTCTCCGCGTAGGCGATGCTGCCGTCCGGCAGAACCGTGAACCATTCCGGGTGTTCTTTGGCCCAGGGATGATCTGGTGCACACTGCAGCGCCAGATCCAGCGCGACCTCAAGCCCCAACTCGCGGGCCGCCGCCACAAAGTCGTCGAAGTCGTCGATGGTGCCCAGCAGCGGATGCACCGCATCGTGGCCGCCCTCGTCGCTGCCGATCGCCCACGGCGATCCGACATCACCGGGCGCGGCGGTGGCGGTGTTGTTGCGACCCTTGCGGTGGACCTTGCCGATGGGGTGGATCGGCGGCAGGTACACCACGTCGAACCCCATGTTCGCGATGCGCGGCAGTGCTGCGGCCGCGGTGGCAAAGGTTCCGTGCACCGGCTTCCCGTCGGCGTCCCACCCGCCCGTCGAGCGCGGAAACATCTCGTACCACGCGCTGAAGCGGGCCAGCGGGCGGTCGACCCAGATCCCGTACTGCTCGCCGCGGGTGACCAGCTCACGCAGCGGGTAGCGTCGCAGCAGCTCTTCGATCTGCGGGCTTAGCGCCAGCGCGGCACGCGTCAGCGGATCGCCGGGCGCGCGCAGGGCCTTCGCCGCCGTTAGCAACGGTTCACGTTCGCTGCGCGGCACGCCGGTGGCGGCGCGGTCAAACAGCCGCGCGCCCACCAACAGATCGTTGGACAGTTCTGTCTCACCCTGACCGGCGTCGAGTTTGGCTACGACGTTGTGTCGCCAGGTATGGAGCGGGTCGCCCCAACCGTCCACGCGAAACGTCCACAACCCGACGCGGTCAGGGGTGAACTGGCCGTGGAAAACGAATGGCTCTTCGCCCATCGTCATCGGAACCAGCAGCGGCTTGACCCGCGCATGCGCCGACGCTCCGGATGCTACGGCGGCCCCGGTCGTTACCGCCTCGGTGACCTGAACCGCCTTGAGCCGCCGCATTTCGGTCACTTGCGGGTAGCGCGGGCCGAGATATCGCACCACCAGGGTTGCCGCGACCGCTTCGTGTCCCTCTCGCCAGACCGCCGCCCGGACTGGGATCACCTCACCGACGACAGCTTTTGCGGGATACCTCCCGCACGAAACGACGGGCTGGACGTCATCGATCTCGACCCGACCGGGCACGCCACTCCATCCTGTTTGTATCCGTAGCCGCTTATTTCTTTGGCGCGGTCAAGCCGCGGTGTTGGGGAGGCTCTGTGCGCCCAATACCCACCGTAATGTCCGGCCACACGCGGGGCGCGCTAGCGGTCGCTCTGGCGAGCTCCGCCCACGCCGGCCCTCGGTGCCGGTATCGATTCCGCCGCTGCTGGTCAGCGGCCTAAACCGGCTCTCGAATGCGCAATGGCGTCACGGCCGCTCAGTAGGACTAACTATTACCGCGAGCTTGTTGCCCCCGCGCCGTGGAAGCAGCCGGACGACGCAGCACACCCAGCGCCGCCGCCCTCGCGCGTCGGGCAGGCGATGCGCAGGATCGAAACCGGGCCTATTAAGTGCTGACCGGACAGGCTATTGGGGCGGGGGAGGCGCGACCGGTTGGCATGCGTTGGCTCCGGGGTTCCACCAGTTGCCGGGTCCGCAGTCGGGCGGTGGTGGTGGTGCGACGGGTTGGCATGCGTTGGCTCCGGGGTTCCACCAGTTGCCGGGTCCGCAGTCGGGCGGTGGTGGTGCTCCGAGGGGTTGGCATGCGTTGGCTCCAGGATTCCACCAGTTGCCCGGTCCGCAGTCAGGCGGCTGGGCCGAGCTCGCGCCGGTTGACACCGCGGCGACGTACAACATCGGCGCCAACGCCACCCCGACGATGCTCGCCACACGGCCAATCAAGTTATTCATCAAAGCCCTCCCGTCGGAAGCGTTCAAGCACTCAGTTTGACCCGACCCCGCGCACCTGCGGGGCGTATCGGACCAAAGTCGATCAGATTGGTCCCCATAGCTGACTTCCTCGGTGTAAAAATCGCTGTTGCCGCCGGCGCTGCATCGCCGATTGCGAGACGCATCGGTCTGTCGGTTCGGTTGCGACGCCGCAACTGCATTTAGGTAGTTTGGACTCAGCCGATACCGTCCGCGCAGTCGCGCGCCGGTTCAGAACGTGGGGCCTGCACGCTCCGATGGGAGGGCTTCGATGAGCAGCTTTATCGGTCGCGTGGTGAGCGTCGTCGCGCTGGCATTAGCGCCCATGACGTACGTGACGGCGGTATCGGTTGGGATCAGCCCGGCGGATCCCCCCGCTTGCGGTGCCGGCTCCTGGTGGGACCCGGGTACCAATGCGTGCCAGCCTCTAGGACCGCCACCGCCACCCCCGGAGTGCGGGCGCGGCGAGTGGTTCAACCACGTAACCAATGAGTGCCAGCCCGTGAGCCCGTCGTTCCGCGGCTACGGTTTCCACACGTCAACGGCGGCAATCGGATCACCCTCGCGGGCGTCGTAGTTGCCGGCGGTTCTGCGGTCACGGCCAGCCTGATCGTACGTTTGTTTGCTTCCGAAACTGCTTCTGCCAGCGCCTATGTCAACGCGCGCGGCTGATCACTGGTCAGTAAGGTACTAACGCGTGAAAGCCCTTCGCCGGTTTACCGTCCGCGCTCACCTTCCAGAGCGCCTCGCCGCGTTGGAACAACTGTCGACGAACCTGCGCTGGTCGTGGGAAAAGCCGACGCAGGATCTGTTCTGGGCGATCGACCCCGGGTTATGGGTGCAGTGCGGCCGTGACCCGGTGGCCTTGCTGGGGGCGGTCAGCCCGGCACGGCTCGACGAGCTGGCGGCCGATGACGGCTTTGTCGCGCGGCTCGACGAGCTGGCAGCGGATCTGAACGACTATCTGACCCGCCCGCTGTGGTACCAGCAGCAACAGAGCGAGGGCATCGCCATGCCCACCGGTATCGCGTACTTCTCGATGGAGTTCGGTGTCGCCGAGGTGCTGCCGAATTACTCCGGCGGCCTTGGCATCCTCGCCGGCGACCATCTCAAGTCCGCCTCGGACCTCGGGGTGCCGCTGATCGCGGTGGGCCTGTACTACCGCTCCGGGTATTTCCGTCAGTCTCTGACAGCGGACGGCTGGCAGCAGGAGACGTACCCGTCGCTGGACCCGCAGGGCTTGCCGTTGCGGCTGCTTACCGACGACGGCGGCAACCCAGCCCTGATCGAACTCGCCCTGCCCGACGCCGCCCAGCTGCGAGCCCGGATCTGGGTCGCGCAGGTCGGCCGGGTTCCGTTGTTGCTGCTGGACGCCGACGTCCCGGAAAACGAGCACCAGCTGCGGGGCGTCACCGACCGTCTGTACGGCGGCGATCAGGAACACCGCATCAGACAAGAGATCCTCGCCGGTATTGGCGGGGTGCGGGCGATTCGCGCGTACACCGCCATCGAAGGGCTGTCCGCGCCCGAGGTGTTTCACATGAACGAGGGCCACGCCGGCTTCCTCGGAGTGGAACGCATCCGCGAACTGATGACCGATTCGGGCCTGGATTTCGATACCGCGCTCACTGTCGTGCGCTCCAGCACGGTGTTCACCACGCATACCCCGGTGTCCGCCGGCATCGACCGATTTCCGCTGGACATGGTACGTCGCTACTTCGGTGACGAGCCCGATGACCCCGATGGCAAACCCAGTCGCAAACGCGGCGACGTCCTGCTGCCAGGTGTGCCGATCGACCGCGTCATCGAGCTGGGCGCCGAGGACGACCCGGCTACTTTCAACATGGCCCACATGGGCCTGCGGTTGGCGCAACGAGCCAACGGCGTCTCGCAGTTGCACGGCCGGGTGAGTCGGGTCATGTTCAACGAACTATGGCGCGGGTTCGACCCCGACGAAGTGCCGATCGGATCGATCACCAACGGGGTGCATGCGCCCACCTGGGCAGCACCGCAGTGGGTGGAGCTGGCCCGCGAGCTGGCTGGCTCCGACTCGTTGACCGAGCCCGCGACGTGGCGACGACTGCAACACATCGATCCGGCGCAGCTGTGGTCGATCCGCTGCCAACTGCGAGCGCTGCTCGTCGAGGACGTCCGGGCGCGGCTGCGCCGCTCGTGTTTGGAACGCGGCGCGTCGGATGCCCAACTCGGCTGGATTTCGACCGCATTCGATCCCGAGGTGCTCACCATCGGATTCGCCCGCCGTGTCCCGACCTACAAGCGGCTGACCCTGATGCTCCGCGACCCTGATCGCCTGCAACAGCTGCTCCTCGACGAGGAAAAGCCGATCCAGCTCATCGTCGCCGGCAAGTCACATCCTGCCGACGACGGCGGCAAGGCGCTGATCCAGCAGGTGGTGCGGTTCGCCGACCGGCCGGAGCTGCGGCACCGCATAGCTTTTCTGCCCGACTACGACATGTCGATGGCTCGGCGGTTGTATTGGGGTTGCGACGTTTGGCTGAACAATCCGCTGCGCCCGCTGGAGGCGTGTGGCACGTCGGGGATGAAGAGCGCACTTAACGGCGGATTGAACGTCTCGATCCGCGATGGCTGGTGGGACGAGTGGTACGACGGCGAAAACGGTTGGGAGATCCCGTCTTCCGATGGTGTGGCTGAGGCCAGCCATCGCGACGACTTGGAGGCCAGCGCGCTTTACGACCTGCTGCAACAGTCGGTGGTGCCGAAGTTCTACGAGCGTGATGAGCGCGGGGTGCCACCGCGTTGGATTGAGATGGTGCGGCACACGTTGCAAACACTCGGTCCGAAGGTCCTTGCCTCGCGCATGGTGCGCGACTATGTCGAGCAGTACTACCTCCCGGCGGCGCAGTCCCTGCGACGGACGGTCGGCACCGAGGGCGATGGTGCTCCGTTCGATGCGGCCCGTGATCTGGCCGGCTACCGCAGGCGGGCATTCCAGGCGTGGCCGAAAATCCGCGTCAGCGACGTCGACAGCACCGGGCTGCCCGATACGCCGGTCCTGGGCTCCAAGCTGACGCTGACCGCGACCGTGCAGTTGGCCGGGCTGCGTCCCGACGAGGTGACGGTGCAAGCGCTGCTGGGCAGGGTCGACGCCGACGACACCCTGCGAGACCCCGTCACGATTGAGATGTCGCACACCGGAACCGTCGGCGCCGGGAACGAGATTTTCTCGACGACGACGCCGTTGCCGGTGGCCGGGGCCGTCGGATATACCGTGCGGGTGTTGCCCAACCACCCGCTGCTGGCAGCCGCCAACGAGCTTGGATTGGTCACGCTGGCTTAGCAGGGGGCGACGCGAATACTGCAGGCACGCTTAGGCATTGGCGGGCTGCTTCATGCTGATTCCTGCGACTGGATGATGTCAGAACGAGTCAAAGTTCTGGGCGGCGACCGCCATGCCGTGACCGGTCCCGTCGTTGATGAATCGGGCCCAGCCCCCACTGACCACTATCGTCCAGCCGTTGAGGTGATAAGTCTGGCCAGTGGAGAGCTGCTGTGCGCCCGGAAATGAGCCGATATCAGCGGGATTTCGATTCACTATGCCCGCGGTGTTGACTGCAACGGCGGGGGCGGGGTCGGTACAGGAATAAGCGTTGGTAATTACCTGTCCGGGAACGCACGTCTGGCAAGTGACCTGTTCCGCGGTGACTTGACAACTCGTCCCCCAGGAAGTCTTGAGGTACGAAGACCCGGCCGTCGACGCCGAAGGCGGTGCCAGTGACGGGTTTTGACCGGACGGCGGTGCGGGTCGCATGGTTGGGGCCGACGGAGCCGGTTTGGGTTGCGCTACTGCGTGCTGGGATCGCTGCGCCTGCTTCAGGAGGACATAGCCGGTGACGGCGACCAGGCCGACCAACGCCGCGATGGCCACCCAAGTTGCGGTTATCCGGGCAGCGTGGCTGCGGGGCTGCGGTGTCGCTGAGATCGGCTCAGCCGGTCGCTGATGAGCCGGTGCCGGTGTCTCCGGAATGTTTTTGTGCCATTGTTGGCCATCCCAATACATCAGGCCGGGCTTGCCGCTGGGATCCGGGTACCAGTCGGGAGCCGGCGGTTGGGTCGTCATCTTCTTCCTCGCAAGATGTGCAGGGTCGGGAGTGCCGCGATGGCGCGGGTTGGTCACTGGCGCCGGTTTGTCGAAGTCATCGCAACGTTGACCGAAACGGCTTGGAGAATCCTTGGCGAGCCACTTGAGGAGGCCGGAATAGCGAACAGGCGGTAAGGAAGTTCGAGATCCACCGGCGGACCTCCTCCCTCACCCACCCTGGCGGAAATCCTACCGACCGCACACGCCGCCCACCGCCGATTCACCAACCAGGTGGCCAGCTGGCCCACCACGTTGTCGTTTGCGGTCAGGGGCAATCGCCCTTCAGCGTTAGAGTCACTGTGCAACAAAGGCTTTCGCCAGCCTCAGAACGCGGTTGTTGCCGGCATCGACGACGTAGAGATTGCCCCGAGCGTCGACCGCAACACCGCGCGGATTGTTGAGACCGGTGAACGGAAGAACGGACATGGTGGTGACTTTGGTGGCGGGATCTGTTTTCAGTTTGAGCACTCGGTTGTTGCCGCTGTCGGTGACGTAGACGCCACCGGGATCCACCGCCACCCCTTGCGGATTGTTGAGGCCGGTAAACGACAGCACGCTCTCGGTGGCGTTCGAGCTTGACGGCAGTTGCATTACCCGGTTGTTGCCGGTATCGGCGATCCAGACGTTGCGATTGCCGTCCACCGCAATGCCGTCGGGTTGGTTGAGTCCGCTGAAGGCGAGTACCTCCGGCCCGTTCATGCCGCTCTTCCAGTGCAGCACCCTGTTGTTGCCACTGTCGACGACATAGAAGTCCTGGCCCCCGTTCATGACCACACCGCGGGGCATCTTGAGGCCGCTGAAGGGTCCCATCCACTCGGTGCCGGAGGTGGCCTGCCAGGGCGGAGAAGGGGCGGCGCGGGGGGTGTGTGCCCACATCACCCGATTGTTGTTGGCGTCGGTGACGTAGACGTCGCCGGCGGCGTCGACCGCCACCCCGGCGGGATCGTCGAGGCGAGTGAGTGGCAGCACGCTCTGGGCGCCCGAATTGGTGGCCAGCTTCACCACCCGATTGTTAGCGCTGTCGGTGACGTAAACAGCGCCGGCGGGGTCAACTGCCACAGCGTCGGGCCCGTTCAGACCGGCGAAGGGTAAAACCGCTATCGGCTCTGCAGGCGGTGCTGATTGCGAAGGTTGTCCCGAAGTCGGCTGTCCGGCCTTTGTCGTAGCCGCAGTGGTTTTGGTTGCGGTGTCCGGATTAGTGGTGTGGTGGGACCCGCAGGCAGCCGTCGTCGCACCCATCACGATGAGCGCGACGACGCCGCTGACACCTTTCAAATGACGCGCGCAACGAAAGCTCATCGCTGCACCTTATGCTGTCCCGCGATTAAGCACACGGCGTCAACACCACGCTGGTTGCCCAGGAAATCTGGCAGCGAAGCGCGTGGGTAGAGCGCCGGGTACGCGGCTGCCTTTGTCCTGACCCCAGCGACAATCAAGGCCGGTGCGAAAGATGTTGCGCGCGTAGAATGCTGGGCAGCGAGCAGCACGGACGGTGTCCCTCTGCAACTTTGGCATGACCCGTAACAACAACCGACCATCGTCATCACGAGCACCCCAATTGTCCATTACTCGAGTTCTTTGGACGAGCTGGTGCGATGATTACCCTCATCATCGATCGCCGGAAATGGTGAGGGGATGTGATGGTCAAGCATGTCGCTGTGTTCAACCGCTAAATAGCCGTGAATGGCTGCGACGCAGTGGTATTCCCCACGGAAAGCATCACCGACGCAGGCGCCTAGGCGCTGACGCTGCCTATGGGTGGCCGCGCTGTCGGGCCGGTCGAAGTATCGGCGCACACCAGCAGCACCTACTCGAACAGCCCTTCCCGGGGAATGAAGGCTCTGCCCCCATGCCGTGCCGTGCACGAATCCGCCAAGAATTTTCCAAGCCGGTAGCCGGAGGATTTGGGTGACCGGTGTCAACCACCCGTGACGGCGACCAATCAACGCCGACATGGCATCTTCTGACCCCGGTTTTGTCCGGAGAAAGACACAAAACATGACCACATCCACCCAGCCCGGCTGGTACGACGACCCACAGAACTCGAGCGCACAGCGCTACTGGGACGGCCAGAACTGGACACCGCACCGTCAGCGAAAGAACACGACTCCGCCGGAACGCTATTCCGGTGGCGCGGCGGAGCCGCCCCCGCCGCAGATGCCAACCCCGCGGATGCCACCCCCGCAGATGCCGCCTCCAGCGTCCCCGCCGCAGATGCCGCCTCCGCTTCCTCCGCCGGCGTTCCCTCAGATGCCACCCCCGCCGCCCGGGCCTGCCGGGGGGCCGAGCCCCTGGGATCAGGTGCGGCCGTATCTGAACAAGGCGCGAGATGATGGTCGGCGGTTTTGGTCTCGCCAGCCTCGGCAACGAAAGATCATCTTCGCCGTAGCGGGCGCGGTCGTCGCTGTCGCCGCCATAGCCCTTTCAGTTACTGGCGGGCCGCCCGGTACCTCCGGGGGCGGAGGCTCCCGAGTTGACACGTCCTCGCAGTCCTATCAGATGGGCCTGAAAAGCGGGACGGACGGCCCAGCCGAGATGGCAGCCTTCGGATACGACGCAATCAGCGGCGGCCAACCGGGTTCAGGTCAGCTTCTGGAGAAGCGCGGGCCCGTGTCCCACCAGGAGGCCTGCGAAGAGGCGTACGACACGGACAACAGCCCGTACTCCCGGCCCGAAAATGGGCTAAACAAGACGGACTACATCGCGGGCTGCCTCTATGGCCTCGACCACAACGCCAACTCACAGCCGACGGCCCCTCGGACAGTCACTCCTCCGACACACAAATAAGGCTCACCGAACCGGATGCCCGGTTGCCACATCAGCAATTCCCCAGACTCATCGATGCCGGTCAGCGACAATGAGCCATCGGCCGGGGCGCAACAACCCGCACCGAGTGGAGATGCCCCATGACGAACAAACTTGCCGTCCATCTCGGGACTCGCGGGAACAGCTCGGTCGAGCGTGCAGGGCACCGGGGTGCCCATGCCGCCGCGGTCGATACCAATACGCTTCGGCCAGCCAGACGACGCCTGCGGCCGGCACGGCCTCCCGTCCCGCTCACTCGACGCCGCCAGCCCTCCCCAATGGCGGTGCTGCTGGTGGCGGCTTTCGGCGCCTTCCTCGCCTTCCTCGATTCCACGATTGTCAACATCGCCTTCCCGGCCATCCAGCGCTATTTCCACAACAGCGACATCAGCAGCCTCTCGTGGGTGCTCAATGCCTACAACATCGCCTTCGCCGCCTTCCTCGTGGCCGGGGGCCGGATCGCCGACCTCCTCGGACGCAAACGCATGTTCATCTACGGGGTGGTCCTATTCACCGCCGCGTCCGGCCTGTGCGCTGCCGCCAACACCGTCGGGCAGCTGGTGGCATTCCGGGTGCTGCAGGGCGTCGGCGCGGCGATCCTGGTACCGGCGTCGCTGGCGCTGGTTGTCGAAAGTTTCGACGCCGCCCGCCGCGCACACGGAGTCGGGCTGTGGGGTGCCGCGGCGGCCATCGCCTCGGGCCTCGGTCCACCCATCGGCGGCGCTCTCGTGGACGCGTCGAGTTGGCGCTGGGTGTTCCTGGTGAATCTGCCGTTGGGTGTCGTGGCTGTGGTGGTGGCCCGTCGCGGGCTGGTCGAAAGCCGGGCCTCCGGACGGCGGCGCATGCCCGATTTACGGGGGGCGGTGTTGCTGGCTGCCGCGCTCGGATGCCTGACGCTCGGTTTGGTCAAGGGGCCGGACTGGGGCTGGATCGGACCGGCAACGATCGGGTCGTTGTTAGCCGCGGCGGTCGCAATGCTCGGATTTGTTCTGAGTTCGCGGTACCACCCGACACCGCTGATCGAGCCGGCGTTTCTGCGCATCCGGTCGTTCACGGCGGGCAACACGCTGACGCTGATCGCCAGTGCCGGGTTCTACGCCTACCTGCTAACCCACGTGTTGTTCCTGAACTACGTGTGGGGCTACAACTTGTTGCGCGCGGGCCTAGCGGTCGCGCCCGCCGCCTTCGTCGCGGCGGTTGTCGCGGCGGTTCTCGGGCGCGTGGCCGACCGACACGGGTACCGCCTCATCATTGTCATCGGTGCGCTGATCTGGGCCGGCAGCTTGCTGTGGTACATCGAACGTGTTGGCAGCACACCGCATTTCCTCACGGAATGGCTGCCTGGCCAGATGCTGCAGGGCATCGGCGTCGGCGCGACGCTGCCGGTGCTCGGAAGCGCCGCCCTAGCCGGGCTGGCCGCCGGCGGCAGTTACGCCACCGCTTCGGCGGTAGTCAGCAGTACCCGCCAGCTCGGCGCCGTGATCGGCATTGCGCTGCTCGTGGTTGTAGTGGGCACGCCAGCCCGCGGCGCAGCCGAAGAGGCGCTGCGAAGAGGCTGGGTATTAGCCGCAATTTGTTTTGCGCTTGTTGCAATCGCCGGGTTCTCGCTCGGCCGCACCCGCCACACCACCGCGGAGGCGGACGAGGTCGAGCCTCCGCTGCAAACCGATCTGCCCCAATCGCAGCGCGCCCCCGCGGTGACGACCTCGCCCGCCGAGCTTCGGCCCGCCGCAGCCGAGGTGGATCCGCTCGGCGCTTTAACGATCTTTGCCGGGCTGGACCCGGTCACCCTGGCAGAGCTGCGAGACCACGCCGAGCAGGTCGAGCTGGAGGCCGGCTCGTACCTCTTCCACGCGGGCGAGCCGTCCGATTCCCTCTATGTAGTTCGCAGCGGCCGCTTGCAAGTGCTCCAGAACGATGTCGTGCTAAGGGAATTGGGCCGCGGCGAGGTCGTCGGCGAGCTGGGGTTCCTGATCGACGCGCCCCGCTCCGCATCGGTGCGCGCGGTGCGCGACTCCACGCTCGTGCGACTCACCAAGGCCGAATTCGACAAGATCGCCGACGTCGGCGTCATGGCTGCCCTCGTTCGAGTGCTGGCTACCCGGCTGCATCAGAACCCGCCGCCCGCGGGCCCGCGTACGCCGGCGCCAGAGGTGGTCATCGCGGTCGTCGGCGTCGACGCCCATGCGCCCGTGGCAATGGTCGCCAGGGGACTGGTCAACGCGCTATCGGTTCGGATGCATGTGGTGAACCCGGGGCTCGTGGACCGCGAGGGGCTGGAACGCGCTGAGCGCCTGGCCGACAAGGTGGTGCTGCACGCGGGGCTGGACGACGCGCAGTGGCGGGACTTCTGCACGCGGTCGGCCGATCGTGTCGTCCTGGTGGCGGCCGATCCGGCGCCACCGTCTGCGCCGCTGCCGGCACGCGCGATGGGGGCCGACCTCGTGTTAGCCGGACCGCCCGCCAGCCGTGAACACCGGCGCGCGTGGGAGGAATTGATAACGCCGCGGTCGGTGCACGCCGTTCGCCCCGCACACGCGCCTGTTGACTTGCGTCCGCTCGCCGCTCGCATCGCCGGCCGGTCGATCGGGCTGGTTCTCAGCGGCGGCGCGGCACGAGCGTTCGCCCACCTCGGCGTGCTCGAGGAACTGGAGGCGGCCGGCGTGGTGGTCGACCGGTTCGCCGGCACGAGTATGGGGGCTATCATCGCGGGATTCGCGGCCACCGGTATGGACGCGGCAGCGGTAGACGCGAACATCTATGAATACTTCATCCGCAGCAACCCGACCAGCGACTACACCCTGCCGAGCAAGGGTCTGATCCGCGGGCGGCGCACCTTGGCAGCTCTCCAGAGCGCTCATGGAGAGCGCCTGGTTGAGGAGCTGCCAAAGGAATTCCGCTGCGTGAGTGTCGATCTGCTGGCCCGGCGCCCGGTTGTTCATCGTCGAGGCCGACTGGCCGACGTCATCGGCTGTTCGCTGCGGGTGCCGGGACTGTACGCGCCGGTCGTCTACGACGGCACGCTGCACGTCGACGGCGGCGTGCTCGACAACCTGCCCATAGCCGCTCTGGCACGCGATGAGGGCCCGTTGATTGCGGTGAGCATCGGCACCGGTAACCGTGCACGCGTCGCCTCGGCGGCGGACGAGCCCCGTGCCCCGCGGATTCCGAGCATCGTCGACACGCTCATGCGCACCATGACGATCGGCAGCGCCATGGCAACGTCGGCGGTACTGGATCACGCCGATCTCGCTATCCATCCCGACACGAGCAGCATCGGTTTCTTGGAGTGGCACCAAATTGACCGTGCCCGTGAGGCAGGACGGATGGCAACACGTGAAGCCTTGCCTCAGATCATGGAGCTAGTGCAGCGCTAGCCTTTTGGACGATAAAAATTCTCAACCGCCGTCGGCGACAAGCCTTTTCGTGGTTTTGCGCGCGATAACCGGGAATACGGTCTCCATCCCGCTGCGCCCTTTGATTTCGACGGATTCGCCTGCTCCCCAGGTGAATTGCTCCGCAACGGAGCGGTGCACGCCGCTGGTCACCAGCACTGCTGCGCGTCCCTGGCGGCCGGCCAGCCCGGACAACCGAAAAGCCAGATTGGTTGCATCGCCGATCACCGCGTCGGCCGATCTGGTCATTGCGGCTAGTGCAGCCATGCCCCGCACCACACCCCAGCCCATGTGGATGGGCGAGCCGTCCGGTCCGCGCAATGGCAGCTCTGGCCCGAGCTCCTCGACGCGCTGATTTGCGGCGAGCGCGAAGTCGATTGCCAGCTCGGCAGCGTTCGGGAACCGGCCAAGCTCCCAGACTGCGAACAACGCATCGCCGGCGTAGTGGGCAAGTGTTCCCTGATGGGCTTGCAGTACACCGCGGAGCTGACGCCACAAGGTGTGCAGGCTCTGCGCTATGACTGCCTCGTCCGTCACCTGGGAGATTGTCGAGTAATTAACGATGTCGCCGACCACCATCACCATCGCGGCATGACTAAACCGGGCTCGCGTTGCGCGCACGGCGGTCGCCGGGACGGCGGTGAACCGCTGCGAGTGAAACGTCAGCGCCACATCGCCGAGCCGGATTTGGTCGCCGGACTTGATCGGCACCAAAGCGGCGCGTTCCAGCCGAACGCCGTTGAGCAATGTGCCGTTGGTGCTGGTGTCGATCACGTAAGCCCGGTTGGTTGCGGCATCCAGCCGAAGTTCGAGATGAGTGCGTGAGATCTCCGGGTCATCGATCACCAGCCGCCGTTGCTCGCTGATCCCCGTGCATTCCCGGCCGACAAAGAGCTGATCAAACACCGGTATGCGGCGTTCAGAGTCGCCCTCATGGACGACGAGGTAGGCCGGGGGCTCAGCGGGCTGTCCGCCCGGCCCGTTGACAGAGGCCGCCATCATCGCCTCGCTGCTAGCCGTCGCCGCGCGCACGTCGGTTGCGTGGACGCCGTGTGAATTAGTTTGGTTCTCGAGCTCGACCGGGCTGATCATACCGAGTGCGGGGTGGCGACGACGCCGGTTCTAGGCGCGCGTTCGGTCCGCTAGCTGAGGCTCAATTTTCGTTCAAGAATCTGTACAGGGCTACCTCAGGGCCTTTCTTCGACACCCAAAGACACCGCCCGCAACACGCGCACGGCTCTCGCCTGTCTGGCAGGCTGTAGTGGCCGACGATGATGCTCTACAACAGATTTCAACCCCGCCCACGATGCAGCCGCTGTGGTCTTTGTTGCTACGAGTCAGAACGCATTGACGGTGGTATCGGTGCGGACAAGCATGCCGTGGCCAGTTCCGTCGTTGGTGAAGCGAATGCCGTCGTTGCTCGCCACGACTGTCCAGTCCTGAACGTGGTAGATCTGGCCGGGGACCAAAGTCTGAAAAGGGGCATGGTTGTAGCCGACGCCGATGTTCGCACTTCGGTAGGTGAACTGGCCCGACGCGGTGACGACGGCTTGATCGTCGCCCGCTGGGGCGTGAACGAAATTGCCCTGGCAGACCACATTAGGGCCGACACCCGGATTTGTATCGTCTGAGCCGATCTCACAGAGCATCGGCGGTATCTGAATGTTCACCTTCGTGTCGTGCCCTGGCGTGGGATCGGCGCTTGCGAGCGGCGCGACCGACAGTGCGGCGATGCTAACTCCCGCTAGTGCAATTTTCTTCATCTCAGTCCACTCTCAAAAACGAGTCTAGACGTCCCTGCCGTGTATCACTCAAAACTAGTCACAGTCGGTGCATTTCGCGTTCCATTCGCGAGTCTTCAAGGAAGTCGAGTCGGGGCGGATAAGTCCGTTGCTTGGGTGGGGAACCCTCCGATGATGCGGTGAAAATGCGGTCCTTGGCCACCGCGAGCGCATGAGCCGCTCGCGTCCACCAACGAGTCGGTGGCGCCAGGACGGCGGCCGCGGTGCTGAAGAGTACCTCTTGTTCTGTGATGAGGATTGGGGCTGGATCTGCTTGAACGTCGTCGAGTGGTGACGCCGTCTCCCGGTCCATTTCCGCGCCGGATATGGACTCGTTGTCGGCGGCGAGCGGCAGCGGTGTAGCCGTCAGTGGTTCGGACACGTCGGGTTTCCTCCTTCTAGTGATGCCGAGCTTTCCGGCGTGGCCAGAGTCCATCGTGGGCCTTGGCGGATTCTTGGAGGTGTGGGATGCACGCTACGGACTTGAATTGAATCGCAACCAGAGAACCCTTGGTGAAAGTCGAAACATGCACGGCGACAGGGTGTTTCGCCCGGGAAGTCCGACTCCGCGCGGCGCGGGTGCTAGGTATGCTTACGTCGCGCAGAACACCGTGGAATGCGTCAAGCCGTAGAAGCTCGGGTAGAGGAGGTACGCGATTCAGAAAGTCTATGTCAAGACGAAAAGTGCTGAAGGCCTTGGAACGTCGGCAGTTAGCCACTCGCACGTGGTCACTTGATCTACGCCGGCGCAGCGGCCATCACACCAATTCGCAACCTATTTTCCAAGAATCTTCCAAGTTGTCGGCTTCAAGCTTGCAACGGCCTGAACAACTGAAACGACAATTACCAAGCGCCATCGCCCTACCCGAGAGAGGAGAGACCGTGGCCGTACCACATCGGGCACAAACGTTGGGTGTCCTCAGTGCTAATCACCCCGCAATACGACGGCACCTCTCAAACCACCGACTTACTGGTACGGCGATCCCTGCAACCGGGTGGAAACCGGGAGGCCGGGTAGGACCAACCGAAATTACCAAGTGGGAATTCGTCGGTCAGCAATGGAAGCAGGCCCAGCCGCGTGTTTTCTATTGCATTAGTTCGCAACTATTGCATGAATACTGGCCCGCTATCGCGATGCGGTAACTAAGCTGTGGGCACGCAGAAGGAGATGGGGATGAAGCTTTCGCCTCGTACGATAATTGTCACTGCTGCCGCCGCATTTGCCTTAGTCGTCGCTATCAGTGGCTGCGGCTCACACGGTTCACATCCGGGCGGCTCTTCAGGCGCCTCAGCATCTGCCGCGAACAAAGATGTGGCAACCATACTCAGCTCGGCGGCAGACGCCATGCGCAAGGTCACTGGCATGCATGTGAGCCTTGCGGTGCAGGGCAGCGTGCCCAACATGCTGGTGACCAAGCTCGATGGCGACATCTCCAACACGCCGAAAACGGTCGCTACCGGCACCGCGACCCTCCTCGTCGGGCAATCTCCCCAAGACGCGAAATTCGTCTATGTCGACGACCATCTCTATTCCGATATCGGAAAACCCGGTTCTTACACCGATTTTGGCAACGGCAAATCGATTTATAACGTGTCTGTGCTGCTGGATCCGAACAAAGGGTTAGCGAACGTGATCTCGAAGCTGCAGGGTGCATCCGTGGCGGGCACAGAGCAGGTGAACGGGGTCGCAACCACCAAGATCACCGGCAATTCATCCGCAGACGACATCGCGACATTGGCCGGTTCCAAATTGACCGCCCAAAACGTCAAGACGGTGCCGACTACCCTGTGGATCGCTTCGGATGGGTCTTCGCATCTGGTCAAGATTCAGATCAATCCCACCGGCAACACTTCGGTGTCCCTGACGATGTCCGATTGGGGCAAGCAGGTCACGGCCACCAAGCCACCAACAACATAGGTGGGCTCGGAAAGGAATCACCAATGACGATCAGGACCCATCGGCGGCGCCTCGCAGTGGCCGTCGCGGCGATGACCACGGCCATTTCGACAACCGTCGCTCTTGCCCCCGCAGCGGGCGCGAACGATCCATACGGCGCAATCGCCTACACCGTGACCGGATGGTGGGGGCGTTCGCAAAACTACCCAACCGCGGCCTCGGCGCAGGCCGCCGCGCTCAACTCGTGCGCGTTCTCCGATTGCCAGGTGTTGGTTACCTTCACGGCCTGTGGCGCCGTCGCCGCCAATGGTTGGGTACGTTCGGGCGGGTACGGCAACAACCTCAGTGCCGCGATGCAGGATGCCCTGATGAAGGTCGGCGGCGGCTGGATCGACAACTGGGCCTGCAACTGATGTCCTGTGCCGGAAAGTGTTTGAATAACTGTGGATTTGGTGGATAGCCGAATGGGGTAGACCTGTAGCCGGGCCGGCCCGACCTGATTTAGCTATACCGGTGGACTTTTTAGTGTTGAGTCCTATTCTTGAGGCCTGGTTCGGCAAACGCGGTGGAGGCTACGCGTGGACGATAAGACCGACATCATCACCAGGAATCCGCCGCGTCTGGAACTGCGCGCCGGTGCCCGCACCTGGCAGGCCAGCGTCGGTCGTAGTTGGACCATCGGACGCGCCAATGAGGCCGACATTCGCCTGGAGGATCCGAGGGTTTCCCGACAGCATGCGGTCTTGCAGGCGACGCCCACAGGCTGGGTCTTGGTCAACCACAGCCGCAATGGGATGTTTGTGTACGGGCAGCGCGTCGACAGTGTGACGATAATGAGCCGGCCCGTCACAGTGTTTCTGGGTTCGGCATCCTCGGGCGAGGCGCTGCAGATACGCCCGATACACCCGGTGGCCGCGTCGGCGGCACCGACACAGCGAGCACCGCGCCAGGGCCCCACGACGATCGCCCGTGCGCCGACCGCGGTACATGCGATCGAGCAAGTGGTCGTCACGATCGGGCGGGCACCCCAGAACAACGTGGTCCTCAACGACTTGTTGGTCTCGCGCCGCCATGCCATCCTGCGCCGCTCGGGCAACCGGTGGGAGCTCGTCGATAACAACAGCGCCAACGGAACCTACGTCAACGGCAACCGGATTCGCCGCGCCGTCATCGGCCCCGACGACGTGGTCGGTATCGGGCACCACCTGCTCCACCTGTTCGGCGACACACTGGTCGAACACGTTGACGTCGGCGACGTCTCCTACGAGGCGACGAACCTGCGGGTGGCCACCAAAGACGGCAAGGTGTTGTTGGCCGACGTCAGCTTCGCGTTACCGGAACGCTGCTTTATGGCGGTGGTGGGACCTAGTGGTGCGGGGAAATCCACGCTGCTGGGGGCGCTGACCGGGTTTCGCCCAGCCGGCGCGGGCGCGGTAGAGTACGACGGGCGCGATCTCTACGAAAACTACGCCGAGTTGCGGCACCGAATCGGCTTTGTGCCGCAGGACAACATCTTGCACACTCCGCTGACGGTGCGCCGGGCGCTGAATTACGCTGCGCGGCTAAGGTTTCCACAGGACGTTTCCGCCGAGGAGCGTAATCAGCGCATTGAGGAGGTCTTGGGCGAGCTGGGGCTGGCGGCGCAGGCCGAACAACGGATTGACAGTCTTTCCGGGGGTCAGCGCAAACGCACCAGCGTCGCGCTGGAATTGCTCACCAAACCGTCGTTGCTGTTTTTGGACGAGCCGACCTCGGGCCTAGACCCCGGGTACGAGAAGTCAGTGATGCAGACTCTGCGCGGCCTCGCCGATGACGGTCGATCCGTGGTAGTGGTCACCCACAGCACCGCTCAGCTGAACTTGTGCGACCGTCTCCTCATCTTGGCGCCGGGCGGTCGGCTGGCCTATTTCGGTCCGCCGCAACAGGCCCTGACCTATTTCGGCTCCAGCGACTTCGCCGACCTGTTCAACCTTCTCGAGCACGACACCACGACCGACTGGACCGGCCGTTTCGTCGCCTCGCCCCTTCACGACGCCCTCACGGGCCCGCGCCGGACTCAGCAACTGACGGCGCCCCCGGCCCCGGCGCAGCCTGTCCGCCAACAGAGTCCGTTCGCACAGTTTGCCACTCTGAGCAGGCGATACCTGGCGGTCATCGCCGCCGACCGCCAGTATGCGGCGACCATAGTGCTTCTGCCGCTGCTGCTGAGCCTGTTCGCCCACGCGGTCCCAGGCAAGGCGGGGTTGTCGATCACCAAGGCCATTTTGCAGACGTCTGCGCAACCCTCTCAACTGCTGGTCCTGCTAGTTATTGGCGGCGCGCTGATGGGCTGCGCGTCGTCGATCCGCGAGATCGTCAAGGAACGGGCGATATATCAACGCGAACACGGGATCGGCCTGTCGCGTGCGGCCTACCTGTGCTCCAAGCTGCTGGTCCTGACAGTGATCACCAGTCTGCAAGGGCTGATCCTCGGGTTGCTTGGCGGCGTATTGCTACCTCCGCCGGACCAGTCGGTGGTGATCCCTTGGCCGCGCCTTGAAGTGGCTCTGGCGGTCGTCGCCGTGACGGTGGTCTCGATGATCATCGGCCTGCTGATTTCGGTGACGATCGGCAACGCCGACCGTGGAATGCCGCTGCTGGTACTCGTCGTCATGGCCGAACTTGTGCTCTGCGGTGGGATGTTCGGTGTGAAGGGCCGGGTGCCCCTGGAGTATCTCGCGTGGCTGTCGCCGTCGCGGTGGGCGTATGCCATGGGCGCTTCCACCGTCGACCTAAACGACCTGCGCCGCCACTTCTCCGGTGAAACGGACCCGATGTGGGATTACAAATTCAGCAGCTGGGCGATTGCCGCGAGTGCGTGCGCCATACAGGCACTCGTACTGGTGATCTTGCTCGCGATCCAGCTCAAACGGCTGGATCCGCACCGCAAAGTAATTAAGTAAAAGCCTCGAAGGAGGCTTGAGTGCAGGGCACACAGTTTGGTCCCTACTGGCGGCGATCATGACGGCCACCAATGTCCTTGAGGCAGAACCCATATGACGACTGAACCACGGGCTCCTGACTGGTATCCGGACCCTAGCGGCAAGCCCGGCCTGATGTATTGGGATGGTCAGCAATGGCACACGAGCATTCCGGCCATGCCCACTCCCATCACCGAGGCAGCGCCTGAGGCGCAACGCCGCAGCCGTACCAAGATCGCACTCATCCTCGGCGCCGTCGTCGTGCTCGCAGTCGCGATGCTGGTAGCCGTTCCCGTCATCGTCCAGAAGGTTTGGAATACTGCTCCGCCTTCACCGGGGTTGAGTGCTGACGTGCTGGCGCCGTTCGCCCGGGAGTGGAAGGGCATGCGAGAAAGTGTTGTGATCGACCGCACCGGCCACGGTCATTTCCACTACATGAACATGAAAGCCTGTGCGAGCTGTTCAATGGCTGAGATGCCCTACAGCACATTCGAATTCACGCTGACATCGGTCTCCAGTGGCACGGCCAGTGGGCATATCACCGCCAGCTCAGATCCACACTTTCCGGTAGGCGAGCCGGTGGCGGCCACACTGGCATCGCAGGACACGATTGAGTGGGCTATCGGTGGCAAAAAGGTGGGGCTTTTCTGCGGCTCAAATCCGGCGTGGTGTGGCGGTTGAAAGTGGTGCTCTGGGGTGTGTGGGTTGGGGTGTTGGCTGGGTTGGTGATTTGGCTGTGGGTGGGGGTGTGGTTGGTTAGCATGTTGCTCCAGGTGGGTGATGGAGGCCGCCGGTGGATGAGGTGGTGTTTGGGCGCTACCGGCTGATCGCGTTGATCGGCGAGGGCGGCATGGGCAAGGTGTTTAAGGCCCATGACAGTGTGATCGGCCGTGATGTGGCGATCAAGGTGTTGCCGACTGAGTTGAGCGCGGAGCCGGGTTATCGGGAGCGGTTTCGTCGGGAGGCGTATACCGCGGCGCGGTTGATTGAGCCGCATATCATTCCGATTTTTGATACTGGGGAAGTTGATGGCCAGCTGTATTTGGTGATGCCGGTTATTGACGGGGTCGATTTGCATGGGTTGTTGGCGCGTGATGGGCCGATGGACCCGGAGCGGGCGGTGCATGTGATTGCGCAGTTGGCTGCTGCGTTGAACGCCGCGCATGCGGTGGGGTTGGTGCATCGCGACGTCAAGCCGTCGAACGCGTTGGTGACTGGTGATGACGATTTTGTGTATCTGATCGATTTCGGTATCGCGCATGATGCTGCGGCCACCAAGTTGACCAGTACCGGGATGATGGTGGGGACGTGGGCGTATATGGCTCCGGAGCGTTTCACCACTGGTACTGCTGATGGGCGCGGCGATGTGTATGCGTTGGCGTGTGTGCTGTATGAGTGTTTGACCGGTGTGCCGCCTTTTCCGGGTGACAGTATGGAGCAGCAGATCGCCGGGCATCTGACGTTGGATCCGCCCAAGCCTAGCGCTGTTAATTCGGCGGTGCCGGCGGGTTTTGATGAGGTGATCGCGAAGGGGATGGCCAAAAGCCTCGACGAGCGTTTTCAGAGTGCTCGGGAGTTGGCCCGCGCGGCCCGGCAGGCGTTGACCGCGACCGCCGCGCCGCGGGGTGAGCCTGCTCCTACGTTGCTTGCCGATTCAGCCCGCCCCGCCGCCGGACCCACTCTCGGTGGCGAACCAGCGCCGCCGCCCACTGCGGCAGCCGACTCGGTCCACTCACTGCCGGCTGAGTCGACTCCGGGCACGGCCTCCTCTGCTGGGCGGGGTGGGAAGGCGGTGAAGGCCCGCCAGGTGATTGGGCGCGACAGGTTGGGGGTGTTGACCAAGATCGGTCAGGGTGGGCAGGGGGTGGTGTATCGGGCGCCGAACGTGAAGACGAAGTTCGCGGCGTCGATGGTTTATAAGGAGTATCGGGCGCAGGCTCGGGCGGGGATTGATTTCACTGCGTTGGCTGAGATGCCGGCTTTGGTGGAGGAGTCGCTGACTTACGCGCAGGCGGAGCGGCTGGTGTCGATTGCTGCGTGGCCGTGTGCTTTGGTCGAGGATGCCGGTAGCCCAATGGGTTTCGTGATGCCGGCTATTCCTGATGAGTTTTTCATCGATTTGACGACGGTCAGGGGGGTGTCGCGGGCCAGCGCGGAGTTTCAGCATTTGTTGAATCATTCCTCGGTTTTGGCGGCGCGGGGCATCGTGGTCGATGAGGTGCAGCGCTATACGTTGTTGCGGGAGGTGGCTTCGGGGTTGGCGTTTTTGCACAAGCACGGTGTGTGTGGGTGATATCTCCCCGAAGAATCTGTTGTTTTCCCTTGTCCCGCATGAGGGTGTCTATTTCATTGACTGCGACGCGATGCGCATCAACGGTGTGTCGGCGCTGGCGCAGATGGAGACTCCGGGCTGGGAACGGCCTGCCGGTGAGGATTTGGCCACCATCTATTCGGATGCCTACAAGTTGGGCTTGTTGGCGCTGCGGTTGTTGGCCGGTGACCATGACACCAAAAACCTTCAGCACCTTCCGGCGAGTACACCGGGGTTGTTGCGCCAGGTCATCACCGACACGCTGAGCAACCCGTCCCAGCAGCGCCCGCTGCCTGAGGCCTGGAGCTATGTGCTGGGTCATGCCATCGAACACGCCCAGCACCAAAAAAAGACCGCGACCCCGACTGCCACGCCGGTGAGTGTCGCACCGGCGCCGCCGCCGACCCCGGTGGTGCATTCTCGACCGCCGGTGGGCTCTTCGGCCCCACCAGCGCCCGCCCCGCCACCGCCGTATTCCACGCCGCCGCCACCCCCCGCCTGGGCGCCACCACCACCACAACGCCAACCCGCCTCACCGGCCAAAATTTGGGCCGGCGTCGGTGTCGCGGCAGCCATTATCGTCATCGTGGCCGTGATCGCGATAACCCTGGCCACCCACAACACCAGCACACCAACAAGCGCACCAACAACCTCATCCGAACCATCGGCATACCCGTCCGATTCGTACTCCACCCCCACAAGTTCACCGAACACGCCGACCGCGTCGGTGCCTCCGCCCGATTTGGTGCAGACGCCCGACTCGTACGGTGTGAACTGTTCGGATGGGTACCACGTGGGGATGAACCACTCAGCATGGGCGACCAACGCTGGGCGCGGTACCGATCAAACATCTTGCCAATTCGCCAACAATGTCCTGCAGGCCTATTGGAACACCTATCACTCACCTAGCCGTGACTCGCGTCAGGTCATCGTCGGAGGCGCGGTCCCTTGCCCTCAGGTCAGTGCGAACGCCGTTACGCCCGTCCCATGCTCCGGCAACGACTTCGTCATGACCTGCGTCGCGAATGGCGACGACCCGTGGATAACGTGCACCGGCGGAAACAACGCCAAAGTCTACATCTATTAGCCGCTGTAATCCCAGCCACTGCAACGGTATTCGGCAGCACAGTCGCAGCTGACACCGCAGCTTCTGCGCTGAGCGCCTTGCTTCGATACCTTGACCAGCGCCATAGGCCCACTCAGCACATAGCGGCCAATCCCTCACTGCGTGATGCGAAACGCGTCTGCGTTGATTGCTACTATCCTGTGATGCTCGATCCGCCCGCACCGCCTGCGCGCGGCAGACTGCGACAAGTTGCACGGCGGAAAGCTCTGCGGCATGTTGGTGTCGCAGTGCTAATGGTGACGTTTGCCTCCCCGGCAGCGTTCGACGCACCGAAGGCCTCCGCTGTCAGCCTCGCCGGAATGGCTGTCTTCCTTGACCCGGGCCACAACGGCGTGTACGACTCGTCGATCACCCGGCAGGTCCCCAACGGCCGGGGCGGTACGAAACAGTGCAACACGAGCGGCGCCGCGACCAACGATAGCTACCCCGAACATGCCTTTAATTGGGATGTCACTCTGCGTATCCGTGATGCCCTCAACCAGATGGGTGCACGTACCCAGATGTCTCGGGATGACGACAATTCCGTTGGGCCCTGCGTCGATCAGCGCGCCGCGCTGGCCAATGCGATGCATCCGGACGCGATCGTGAGCATCCACGCCGACGGCGGCCCGGCGACCGGTCGTGGGTTCCACGTGAACTACTCCAGTCCGCCGCTGAACGACGTGCAGGGCGGCCCAGCGGTGCAGCTAGCGCACACAATGCGCGATTCACTGCTCGCATCAGGTCTTCAACCATCGACCTATATCGGCTCTGAGGGTCTGTACGGCCGCGCCGATCTGGCCGGGCTGAATCTGGCCCAGTATCCGGCGGTTCTGGTCGAGCTCGGCAATATGAAAAACGGCGACGACGCCGCACAGATGCAGAGTGCCGATGGGCGAGCGAAATATGCCGCGGCAGTTACTGACGGGATAGTGGCCTATCTCAGCGGAAAAGCCGCTCATACCTGAGGTGGAGTGCTACGCGGCCGATCCCTTCCGGTGACTGCCGTGCGGGTTGAGAACCCGCGGCTGCTTCGCGCGTGCGGCCGTCACCGCTGCGGCAACCTCGTCATGGCATGTGGGAATCGTTGACAGCAAATGGTTCTGTGGAGGATCGTCAACACGATGTCGCGGCAGTCTTCCGGCGTTCTCTGCGGCCTGAGCACCTACGGGCATGCGCGGTAGTCGCAGTAGTAACCCCCGTCGGACCAGGCCGGTCCGGCCCAGGAGACTGCTCGCTCGACGACGCCGCTTGAGTTCGTGTCGCACCCTGTCGGCGCTCGCCGATGTCATAAGCCTGGCATTGGCCCTCTGTATGATCCTGACAAGTTGTGTATTTGCGGGGCACCATTCAGCTCCTGCGTCCCCGCTGCCGGCGCCGAACCCGTCCATGCGCCACACCGCCGTTCCCGCACCGCCGCCGGGGACGACGACTGCACCGGGATCGCCTGCAGGCGGCGCAGCGACACCAATGGCCGCAGAGTTCACAAAATTGGAGGACAAGCTCCACGCGACAATGGGTATCGTCATCAGCGCCGTGGGCGCCAACCCAAAGCAACTCGTCTTAGGCGACTGGGAAAGTGGACCGGCGTGGTCGACGATGAAAGTCCCGCTGACCATCACCGCCTTAGACGAAGAGAACCCGCCAACGGTCACCGACTCGATGCGGGCCGCCATCACTGAGTCGGACAACGCGGCCGCCGAGTCAATCTGGGAAAACCTAGGTGATCCTGTGACGGCAGCGCACAAAGTCGAAGCCCTCCTGAAAAAATACGGCGATCCGACGACCGTGGAGTGGCGGAAACTGCGGCCCCAGTTCACCGCCTTCGGTCAGACCATCTGGTCGCTTACCAACCAGGCCCGGTTCACTGCGGCCGCGGTATGCGACAGCAGCAGCGCACCAATCTTCACGCTGATGGGTCAAGTGGAAGACGACCAGCGTTGGGGGCTTGGGTCCATCGCGGACACTCGGCTCAAAGGCGGGTGGGGACCCTCAACCACCGGTAGATATCTCGTGCGGCAGTTGGGGGTGCTACCGACGCCGACGGGACTGACCGCCGTTGCGGTGGCGACTGAACCGGCATCGGGGTCGTTCAACGACGGCACTCAAGAACTCACTGAAGTGAGCAAGTGGTTGACCTCCCACATGGCCGAATTACCCTCGGGACACTGCGATCACTAGTCTTTTGCTCGTTTTCCTTGCCGCTCAACGTATTACGGCCGCCCAACCGAAGTAATCTGGCCTGTTACCGGCAGTTCGCAACGACAATATCTGGTAGCCGAGCGTTGGACTGGCGTCGCGGCGTCACGATTCAGTAGGCCATCGGCGGCAAGAAGGTGGCCGGTTATTGGTGGTGTTGTGGGGGTGGGGTGTTGGTTGGTTGGTGATTTGGCTGTGGGTTTGGGGGTGGTTGGTTAGCATGGGGCACCAGGTTGGTGATGGAGGCCGCCGGTGGATGAGGTGGTGTTTGGGCGCTACCGGCTGATCGCGTTGATCGGCGAGGGCGGCATGGGCAAGGTGTTTAAGGCCCATGACAGTGTGATCGGCCGTGATGTGGCGATCAAGGTGTTGCCGACTGAGTTGAGCGCGGAGCCGGGTTATCGGGAGCGGTTTCGTCGGGAGGCGTATACCGCGGCGCGGTTGATTGAGCCGCATATCATTCCGATTTTTGATACCGGGGAAGTTGATGGCCAGCTGTATTTGGTGATGCCGGTTGTTGACGGGGTCGATTTGCATGGGTTGTTGGCGCGTGATGGGCCGATGGACCCGGAGCGGGCGGTGCATGTGATTGCGCAGTTGGCTGCTGCGTTGAACGCCGCGCATGCGGTGGGGTTGGTGCATCGTGATGTCAAGCCGTCGAATGCGTTGGTGACTGGTGATGACGATTTTGTGTATCTGATTGATTTTGGTATTGCGCATGATGCTGCGGCCACCAAGTTGACCAGTACCGGGATGATGGTGGGGACGTGGGCGTATATGGCTCCGGAGCGTTTCACCACTGGTACTGCTGATGGGCGCGGCGATGTGTATGCGTTGGCGTGTGTGCTGTATGAGTGTTTGACCGGTGTGCCGCCTTTTCCGGGCGACAGTATGGAGCAGCAGATTGCTGGGCATCTGACGTTGGATCCGCCGAAGCCTAGCGCTGTTAATTCGGCGGTGCCGGCGGGTTTTGATGAGGTGATCGCGAAGGGGATGGCCAAAAGCCTCGACGAGCGTTTTCAGAGTGCTCGGGAGTTGGCCCGTGCGGCCCGGCAGGCGTTGACCGCGACCGCCGCGCCGCGGGGTGAGCCTGCTCCCACGTTGCTTGCTGACTCAGCCCGCCCCGCCGCCGGACCCACTCTCGGTGGCGAACCAGCGCTGCCGTCTACCGCGGCAGCCGACTCGGTCCAGTCACTGCCGGCTGAGTCGACTCCGGGCACGGCCCCCGCTGCTGGGCGGGGTGGGAAGTCGGTGAAGGCCCGCCAGGTGATTGGGCGTGAGAGGTTGGGGGTGTTGACCAAGATCGGTCAGGGTGGGCAGGGGGTGGTGTATCGGGCGCCGAATGTGAAGACGAAGTTTGCGGCGTCGATGGTTTATAAGGAGTATCGGGCGCAGGCTCGGGCGGGGATTGATTTCACTGCGTTGGCTGCGATGCCGGCTTTGGTGGAGGAGTCGCTGACTTATGCGCAGGCGGAGCGGCTGGTGTCGATTGCTGCGTGGCCGTGTGCTTTGGTCGAGGATGCCGGTAGCCCAATGGGTTTCGTGATGCCGGCTATTCCTGATGAGTTTTTCATCGATTTGACGACGGTCAGGGGGGTGTCGCGGGCCAGCGCGGAGTTTCAGCATTTGTTGAATCATTCCTCGGTTTTGGCGGCGCGGGGCATCGTGGTCGATGAGGTGCAGCGCTATACGTTGTTGCGGGAGGTGGCTTCGGGGTTGGCGTTTTTGCACAAGCACGGTGTGTGTGTGGGTGATATCTCCCCGAAGAATCTGTTGTTTTCCCTTGTCCCGCATGAGGGTGTCTATTTCATTGACTGCGACGCGATGCGCATCAACGGTGTGTCGGCGCTGGCGCAGATGGAGACTCCGGGCTGGGAACGGCCTGCCGGTGAGGATTTGGCCACCATCTATTCGGATGCCTACAAGTTGGGCTTGTTGGCGCTGCGGTTGTTGGCCGGTGACCATGACACCAAAAACCTTCAGCACCTTCCGGCGAGTACACCGGGGTTGTTGCGCCAGGTCATCACCGACACGCTGAGCAACCCGTCCCAGCAGCGCCCGCTGCCTGAGGCCTGGAGCTATGTGCTGGGTCATGCCATCGAACACGCCCAGCACCAAAAAAAGACCGCGACCCCGACTGCCACGCCGGTGAGTGTCGCACCGGCGCCGCCGCCGACCCCGGTGGTGCATTCTCGACCACCGGTGAGCGTCCCACCGGCCCCACCCGCGTCTGCCCCGCCACCGCCGTATTCCACACCACCGCCACCCCCCACCTGGGCGCCGCCACCACCACAACGCCAACCCGCCTCACCGGCCAAAATTTGGGCCGGCGTCGGTGTCGCGGCAGCCATCGTCGTCCTCGTCACCGTCATCGCGGTAACCCTGGCCACCCACAACACCAGCACACCAACAAGCGCACCAACAACCTCACCCGAACCATCGGCGGCATACCCGTCCGACTCCTACTCCACCCCAACCAATTCACCCAACACGCCCCCGGCCGATCCTGAGGCGGCCGCCCTTCAGCAGCTGCAGCAACTCGCCGCTGGCGATCGGCCCTTCGTCGGCGCCCAACTCGCCGATCACTGGGTCCCGCAACTCAGTTCCAAACATTCCACGCAACCGTGGACCTTCGACACCGAAGACGGTGTGGAGTACCACAACCAACAGATACTCCAGGAACATCAGAGGCTCCGTCAGCAGTACGGCGCCAAACTTCTTTGGTCGGGCGACTGGACAACATACGACCACCCTGACTATTGGGTCACCGTTGTGCCGCAAACCTTCGGCGACGCCGACAGTGTGCTGAGTTGGTGCACGAGCCAAAATAGGGATCTAGATCATTGCAGCGCTGAAATGGTCAGCACGACGCTTGGCCCAAATGGAACCCACAAACCCTGATGGGCGATCTGTATGACAAATAATGGGCAGCAGCGACCCAACCGCTCCAGGCGCCCCCGCAGATCGAAGAATCCCGGCGAAAGATCCGACAACTCGGCCGATTTCCCTGAGGCGCTCCCCGCGGACGCACACACCCAACGCCGCAACGTAACTTCAGCCACACCGCCAGCTCGAGCCGCCCAGGGCGAGTCGTCGCCGCATACGCAGCGCCACCGGTTACCAACCCCGGCTCGTCCGGACCGATCGCGCCGGCGCGCCGCAACAGTCGGCGGCGCTATTGTGGCCGTGGCTTTGGTGGTCGGTGGCGTATTCGCCGGCGTTCAGCTGACCCGCACGCACCACTCCGTCCCGTCGCCGAAAGCGGCCCAACCGACGGGATTGCCAAGTCACGGGACGACGCCGACGGTCAATCCTGCGCCGCCGGGTTGCGGTGTCGCATCATCGTATCTGGCTTCGATGTCGGCTCGGGACAAGCTCGCGCAGTTGCTGATGGTCGGGGTGACTGACGCAGCCGACGCGCGTGCCGTTGTAGCGACCCAGCACGTAGGGGGAATCTTCATCACCAGCTGGACCGACCTGTCGATGTTGACCGACGGCACGCTGAACGCCATCGGCCGCTCAGCGGGCCCCCTGGCGCTCGCGGTCAGTGTCGATGAGGAGGGTGGCCGGGTTGAACGGTTGTCATCGCTGATCGGCGAGGCGCGGTCGGCACGCGTGCTTGCGCAGACCATGTCGCCCACGGAGGTGTACGAGCTGGCTTTGGAGCGCGGCCGAAAGATGCGCAGCTACGGCATCACAATCGATTTCGCGCCGGTCGTCGACGTCACCGACGCGCCCGATGACACGGTGATCGGGGACCGGTCGTTCAGCGCGAACCCCGCGCTGGTGACGCAGTACGCCGGCGCGTACGCGAACGGACTGCGTGACGCAGGCTTGCTGCCGGTGCTCAAACACTTTCCCGGACACGGCCGTGCGTCCGGGGACTCGCACACAGCTGGGGTAGTCACCCCCCCGATAGACGACCTGAAAACTTTTGACCTCGTGCCCTACCAAACGCTGGTGGCTAAGGCGCCGGTCGGTGTGATGATCGGCCACATGCAGGTGCCAGGTTTGACTGGCAGCGACCCCGCCAGCCTAAGCCCGTCCGCAGTTGCCCTGTTGCGCAACGGAACCGGCTATGGCGGGCCGCCGTTTAATGGCCCCGTGTTCACCGACGACCTATCGACCATGAAGGCGATCACCGACCGCTACGGCGTTGCTGAGGCGGCGTTGAAGGCCCTGCAGGCCGGTGCCGACACCGCACTGTGGGTGAGCACCACCGAGGTTCCGGCGGTGCTCGACCGATTGGTTGCCGCGCTGGCCGATGGTGAGTTGAGCGCGCCCAAGATCGACGCTTCGGTACGGCGGATGGCAGAGGCCAAGGCACTCAACCACTGTCGCCATTGACCGCCCCAGGCTTCCTTGACGGCGCAGCCCGAAGCCGTGTCGCGCTCGATCACCTGCCGCGTCATTGCAGACCCTTCACGGCACTACCTCGCCGCGGCTGTACCACGGTGTCCTGGGCTATCTGTCTTTTTGGCCATACCGCGACAAGGGTCCGGTCGTCGTCAAAGGTTTCACGGCTGAAGTCCACTGCGTGAGCGAACTCGATCAGCGAAGGCGGCGATGGTTTCGTCAACACTTCGCGAAACAGGTCGCCCACCCCGCCCTGTCCGGCGCCCAGAGGATCTCCGATTCCGTCGGTGCCGATCAATAGCACGTCGTCATATGCCACGTCGACCACTGCGGGCGTCACTTCCGTTGGCACGCGGGGCAATCCAATCACCGCCGATGACGCGATCCCGGAGGCTGTCACGGTCTTGCCGGCGAGCACCTCGACGAACCGTCCGGCTGACAGCAGCCAGGCGGCGGAGTCACCGGCACTCACCAGGCAGGCCCGCAGGCTATGCGGACCGGTCGGCTCGATGACTGCGCACGCCAAAGTGGTGGCGAGTTCCTGCTCAGCGCGAACGGGGTCGGGCGCGTCAAGTCCCAGAAGGGTTTGCGCTCGCTCGCTCAGGGCCCACGCGGTGGTCTTGAGCATGGTCAACCAGTCCGTGTCGGCAGTGTCATCGCCGAGGTGAGAGTACAGCCATTCAGCGGCTTGCCTGGTGGCGGTGCTGGCGCCGATATGCGATTGTCGAGCAGCTGAAACACCGTCGGCGACAACGACAACCACACGCCCGTCGGGTAGATGGTGCAGCGCGAAATCATCCTGACGTGGCGCGCCGTTATAGCGGTGCAGGTGTCCCCGTTGCGACACCCCACGCACGGTCATGGCATCGGTAGACCAACCATCGATCACTACATCGGGCCGAAAAGGCCACGAGCAATAGCTCGTAGCGATTGCTGATGGTTCCACACTCGGCGAGGGTGATCCCACTGTGATCTGCGGGATGACGGTGGTGCCCACGACCTCGGCAACTCCCGACACCCTGGAGGCCGATGTGCTCGTCTTAACTGCGATCGGCTCGACCGCGGTAGGTGTCTGCTGGATGGTCGGTTGCTCCAGCGGCGCGGTGGGATCCTCGTCGCAAGGTGCTTCGTCTTTTCGTCTGCGTTTGAAGGCGACCATGACGCACCGGCTGAGACCGGCCTACACGACGTCCACGGCCAAGGTGAACCCTTCTGGTTTTTCAAATTGCAACTCGGCCGAGCCGGACGCGAGAGCCTGCCCGGAGCTGATAACCGACTGTGTCAGCGAGGTAAGGAACTCTGAGATCGCCGCACCGGTGTCCACCCCGCGTGCGGCAACGAAGGCGAAGTGCGGCTTGGTCGCAATTTCGCATATGACCGCGGCGTCGGCATCCCCGATCCCGAATGCAAGGATGTTGGGCGCCGCTGGCTGGGCCAGCAAATTCGCTCGAACTGAGCGCCAATCCTCATGTTCGTTCGGCAGCCCATCGGTTAAGAAAAACACTGCCGGCCGATGCACCGTGTATCCCTGAGCTTTCAGACCGGGGATGTCAACGCTGATCCGGTAGGCGAGTTGGTCGAAGGCTGCGGCATAAGAGGTCAAGCTCTGGGCCGTCAGCACCGGCATTCCCTGAAGGACACGCAAATCAGCGGGTTCGAGGTAGGTAAACGCGGTGTCGGAAAAGCCGATCACCGACAATCGCACCTTCGCCGCAGCGAACGACTCCCGTTGCAAAGCGTCGTGCAGGGCGGCCAGACCATCGTTGAGTTCGCCGATACTGCGGCCCATCGAGCCGGACTCATCGGCAACAAAATAGACCGGAAGGATTGATCCCTTAGGCTCGGTCACGGGACACCTACTCTCGCCGTCGGGTGGGTCGACGACCGCGACCTCGTCAACCCGGCCGTCAAAGTTTACTGCTCTGTTCGCCTACCGGTACCTTTTCGCGTGCATTAGCCGTGACGTGAAGCCTTTTGACGGCCGAGTGCCCGTCCCGCCGGATACACCGGGCATCAGTACTTCGGATGGAACGACCATAGCCAGAGTTCTATGCCTCTGGATTCCCTGCGCGCTAACCAGTTTGGGTGAGAGAGCTTGCTAACAGGGTCCTGCCCGTGGCCATGTGATCCTGCCGATGTTGACAATGAAACGGCCGGCGAAATCAGCTGGCCGCGCCGGAGTTCCAATCGATTTAGACGGACCCTGCATGCTTCCGGAGCGTCCGGAAAGAATAGTGACGGTAAACGTCACTGATGGCCGATGTCAGGGCTATTCTCCTTGTCACAAGGTGCAGTTCAGCCAACCGGGAGGATCTGCCCATGACGACGCCCAACCAGCCCGGCTGGTACGACGACCCTAAGGATCCCAACGCACAGCGTTACTGGGATGGCCAAGACTGGACCCCGCACCGTCAGCGAAAGTCGACATTGCCGCCCGCGCGTCCGGCCGCCATGCCCCCGCCGCCGCAGGGCCCTCCGCCCTCGCCTGATCTGCCGCCCCCACAAGTTGTCGCGCCAACTTCTTCAGCAGCTGGGTCCACGCTTCCGCCTCCGCCGGGCTATCTCAGCGCAGCAGCGGACCAGGGGACTGGTATTCCTCCACAACCACCTCCCCCAGCGTGGCCTCCTCCTAGCGCACCACCTGAAGGCTCCGACGCTCGAATGCCGTCCGACGGTGTTGCCACGGTCAAGGGCATCGTCGAAAGGTTTTCCCTCACGACTTGGCTTCTATTCGGGGGCCTTGTTCTCGCCGTCATTGCGACTTTCTTCCCATATGCCACAGTCACTGCCGTGGGGTTGCTATCGATTGACGTTTCAACCAATGGTGCGGCGAAGCTTTACGTTTTCTTGTTGGTTGGCATTGCCGCCGCGCTGGCATGGCCTGCCCTGTCGGGATCTCAGGTGGCGGTCTGGCGTCTCATCGGCCTCAGCATCGTGGTCTGCGTGCTCGGTGCCCTGATGCTGATTTGGTTCCACGATGCTTCTTCCAGCAGCGACGACGACGGCGTGAACGTCTCGCCGGCAGTTGGGCTGCTGTTGTACGGGGTAGCGGTCATTATCATCGTTGTAGGCGTCGTCCGGCTCTGGATGCTTCGATCACAGACCCAGAAACAGACCTACTAAGGCCTGGGCCCGGCACCCACTCTGAGCCGACTGCTTGCCGTGGTCGGCCTGACCATTTGGTTTGTCGAGGCCGTGCCGAGGCTCTACCGGCAACGACTGGTAGCCGGTAGACGGAACCCATCGAAAGCCCTTGTGGCATAGCAGGATTGCAGAGCGGCTTTCGGTGCTGTGGTGAAGGCGCTTAGCCTTCCGTGTAAACGGAGAAACCCTGACCGTAGCGCGCAACAGCATTGATTTCGTGCTCAAGCGAGCCGAGGGGCTGGGCCTGAGCGCCTCGAGAACCCCCACCATTCTCTTCGTCAGCGCTGGATGCGATACCGACCAACGTAGGCCCCAGGGAGAACCAAGGGCCGCCCGAATCACCCGGTAGTTGCACAATATCGGCAGTGAGCAGGTCCAAATCTGGACGATCTGCGGTATAGGACACATTCGTGATCGTGCCGTTCGTGCCGGTGGTTCGCTCCCCGTAAAGCCGGACACGATCCCCAACCTTCACAGTTCCGACGCCCGTAAAAAATGCTTCAATGCGGAAGGTTTTGTAGGTGTAGATGATAGTGAATCCGCGTGAGCCAGTAAGCTTTCCGTCACTGTCCTCGACATCTGGCTGCCATGCGACGACTTCCCCTATCTGGTCTCCGAAGGTGTTGTAAACCCGTTGGTGAAGCCCGCTTGAGCAGTGCCCGGCTGTGACGGCGAGCTGATCTCCGGTGGAGTCGGTGGCGAAGAAGCCCAGCGAGCAGCCGCGGCTGTTGAAGGTCAGTTTCATCCCGACGGTCAGCAGACCTCCAGCAGCGTGAGCAGTTGCGGGGGCGCTGGTTGCCATGGCAACAGTGGTAACCAGCGCGGTGAGCAGTTTGGTGATCATGGGCGGCGGTTTGGCGGTCACCGGAGCGGAGGCAGCGGCGGCGGACACGGTCCTACTGATGCTTTTCCCATTTCTCCTTCCCCTGCTGTCAGACATTCGAGTGGGTAAGCAGCGCTCTCGTTAAGCGACCGGTAGGCAAATTCGCATAGTTAGGGTGCGGGGGAGTCCTTGAAGGATTCTGGACCTCTTTTTAGCGAACATGCGCGTTGGGAAAGCCGAACTCACTCGTGCGCCTGGGTGCGCGGCCGCTCTGATGATCACCTGGCGGGTGATTTACTCCACGATCAGGTGGCTACATTCAATAGATTTACTACTCAACAACTTTGGCCCTAGAAGCACCGCAACGGCGAGAATGCAAGCTCCTACGGGCTGGCGGTAGGCTGACAATCACATCAGTTCGCGAACCGACCGGTTGGGGCACGCCGTTGGCTGATCTCCCCGACGGGTGTATTCGGTGCTGCCCGTCTTTGGAAAATCGGGTAGTGCGCTACGCGAGATTTTTGCGCCGGCCGGTGCGATGATTGCCGCATTCTCGACGCCCGAGATTATGTGAGGAGACGTGATGCTCAAGCATGTCGCTGATAACACCTGCTAAGTAGACCCAGTGCTCCACCGCCGCGTGGGCCTCAACCCAGAGGGCACCCCACAGGGGCCATCGGCATCCTTACCCGCTTCTGTGCCGGGCCGCACCGCAGGAATACGCCAAGAATCTTTCAAGCCGTTTGCCGGAACCTTTGTGTACCGGCCGCACCGACCGGTTACAGCGACCAACCGACGCCATCACGGCACTTGACCCCAATTTCGCCCGAAGAAAGACAAAGACCATGACGACACAACAACCGCCAGCTGGCTGGTACAAGGACCCCACCGGCAAGAGTGGCCAAATGTACTGGGACGGCCAAAAATGGCACCAAGACATGACCGCGACACCACCGAGCGTCGCCGCACCTTCCACCAGAGGACCGGCTGCCCAGGCAAAGCTGGCGCCGTTGCCCCGAAGCCAAGGCGTCACCGCTAACGCGGCTCAGCAGCCCCCGGGCAACTCCTACGTGTACAAGATGCCAATCCTCTACGCAATTGGCGGCCTCCTGCTGCCACCCCTCGTACTGTTCCTGATGGGGGGCGACAGGAAGACGTGCCTCATCATGCTTTGTATGTGGCCAGTCATTTTGATCTTGATGTTCGCGTTATTCATCGGAGTGATCCCCATGCTCGGCCTCTACATCTGGTCAGCAGTGGCATGCCACCAGGAGGCTGTCAAGCAGAACCAAGCCCACGGTTACGCGTAGAGCCGACATCGTCCGCACGGTGTTGACTGCGCCGTGTTCTAGAAGCTTCTGCCGATTGCCCCACTGCCCGCGACGGTCTAGCTGGATTGCAGCAAGCGGCATACCTCCTGCGCGCCAAGGCGCCGCTTGCCCGATGGATGAAACAGCGTTGGTTGCCGCGAGCGCCGTCGGCCCGGCCGACCGACGACTACGCGGGCGGGCGGCCGAACTCCCAAGTCGGCGATCGTGGTCACCGATTGGCGCGGCGGCGTCACAATAAGAGCCTGACATCGTAGATGACCTGGAGGACTGGAAGCGCCATGGCCGATAGTCGTCTCGAGTTCGGTCTCCTGGGACCGTTGTTGATGACCGTGGCCGGCAACCCGGTCGGGTTGGGTACGCCCAAGCAGCGGGCGGTGTTGGCCATACTGCTGATCAACCGCAATCGGGCGGTGGGGAGGGACTCACTGGTCAACGCCGCCTGGGATCAATCCCCTGCGCCGGCGGCGCGCGCAAGCATCCACTCCTACATCTCCAACCTGCGTCGGATTCTGGCCAGCGCGCACGTGGACCCCCACGCGGTATTGGCCAGCGCACCGCCGGGGTATCGGCTCAGTGTGGCTGACGGCGACTGCGATCTGGACCGTTTCATCGCCAAGAAGACCGCGGGAATCCGCGCCGCCGCGGCGGGACACTTCGAACAGGCCAGCAGCCACCTGACAGGTGCACTGGCCGAATGGCGGGGGCCGGTACTTGATGACTTACGCGACTTCCCATTCGTCGATGCGTTCGCAACCGCGCTGACCGAAGAAAATGTGTGGGCCCATACCGCCCGCGCAGAAGCCGAAATCGCCTGCGGGCGCGCCGATGCCGTTATTGGCGAACTCGAAGAACTTGCTGCCGAGCATCCCTACCGAGAACCGTTGTGGGCGCAGCTGATGACTGCCTATTACGTTGCTGAACGTCAATCCGACGCGCTAGATGCCTATCGGCGACTGAAAACGGTGCTGGCCGAGGAACTTGGCATCGACCCGGGCCCTACGGTCGAGGCTCTGCACGTGCGCATCCTGCGCCAAGAGCGTTTAGATGCCATGCAGGCAGCCAAGACCACCGCGGTACGCACGCTCAGCACCACGCACACTGGCGTCAACCGCCAGTCTGCCGTCGGAGGATTACGGGATACAGCTGGGCGACGCCATCCGCTACAGGCGCCGGCCACCCGGATCGGGCGCCTGACGGACAATGACATCGTTCTCGACGACGTCGACGTCAGTCGGCATCACGCAGTAATCATCGATACCGGAACCAATTTCATGATCATTGATTTGAGATCAGCGAACGGCGTGCTGGTGGAAGGCCGCCGCCTGCATCCCAGTGCCATCCTGGCCGATGGTGACCACATCCGCATCTGCAGCCACGAGTTCACCTTCGAGCTCAAACCATAGCCAGAAGGCCGTTTTGCCGATCCTGATTCCGATTGGTGCGGGCCCCACCCTGGACTGAATCTACTCACTACTCCGCAGCCACGGCGCCAACACGTCCCTTGCCACCGCCGTCTAGCGGGCGCAAGTACGGCGCGTTAGAGGTGCGTTGCATTGCTCGAACGAGAATGCTTATGGCTGACTTGCACCGTCTACAAATGCTGGCAGTGCAGACACCTCACCTTCGTGGACTTTTCGTGCGCTTCAGTCTACGGGGCCACCTGACGTAGTCGGCGGCTTCTCCTGCACTTTTGTCCCTGGAGGGTTGTACCAGAGAATCAAATACAACGCGGCAAAGGGAGCGAACCCGGGGCCGCCATAAATGAGGAAAATGAGCCACCCGCCGAGGAGGAAGCCGAGCCTACCGCCTATGAAGAGGGGCGCATGAAATATGACCATGCTGACGAAGCCGCCGACGATGGCAGCGACCGCGGTTAGCCCTAAGGCCAACTTGTACCCCAGCCCTGCCTGTTGACGCCGCATCGCCCTCTCTTGCTTACGGCTCTGGGGTGGCATTTGTGAGTCCTTTCTGGCGAATGTGCGCCTAACAGCTCTCCGCCCGACCGCCGAGGTGCTTGGCGAGGAACCGGTCCGCCCGGTGATAGAAATCCAGTCGATTCTCTGGCTTCGCCAGGCCGTGACCCTCGTTCTGGTACATCACGTATTCGTGGTCGATCCCACGCTCTTTCATGGCAGCGACGATCTGTTCTGACTCCGCCCTTTTCACGCGTGGATCGTTCTCTCCCTGGGCGATCAGGATGGGAATCCTGATGTCCTCGACCCTCGACAACGGGGAACGTGACCACAGAAAGTCCTTGTCCTCGCCAACTCGCTTGTGCCACATCGCAAGCATCGGCTTCCAATACTCAGGAAACGAGTCGATGAGCGTGTTCAAATTCGATGGGCCGACCATCGAGATCGCACATTTGAAGACGTCAGGGGTGAACGTCGCACCGATCAGTGCGGCATACCCGCCATAGGACCCGCCATAGATGGCGACGCGCTCGCGATCGATGACGCCCTGCGCTACAAGATGATCGACGGTATCGAGCAGATCGTCGTGCATCTTCGCTCCCCACTCGTGATTGCCCGCGTTGAGGAAGTCCTTGCCGTAACCGCTGGATCCGCGGAAGTTGACCTGCACGCACACGTAACCGCGGTTAGCGAGCCACTGCGCCTCGGGATCCAGTCCCCAGCCGTTGCGGGCCCATGGCCCGCCGTGCACTGTCAAGACCGCGGGCAGGTTGGTGCGCTCGACCTCCGCCGGGAAGGACAGGTAGCCGTGAATCGTCAGCCCGTCCCGCGCGGTGAAGCTGAAGGGTTCCATCGGCACCAATGAATATCCGTTGAGTTGCGGCCTGTGGTCGAACAGGAACGTCGCCGCCTTCGCATCACGGTCCCAGGTGTAGAACTTCACCGGTCCGGCATCGTCATCGAACGCGACAAGCCACGTCTTGTCGTCGTCGCTTCGGTCGCTGATCACCAGTTCGCCCGCGCTGAGCCGTTGCAGCGCTTCGATATCCCCGCGGATCGCATTGTCGAAGATCTGGTATTCCAGCCGATCACGGTAGACCGTCACCGCCTCGACCTCATAGGTGTCAGGGTTCAACATCACGCCCGCGATGTCGTAGACGGGATCCTCGGCGATTACCTCTGTTGCACCCGTCGCGATATCCATCTTCACCAGGTGTCCGGTGTTGGAGTTGACGGACGTCTGCATGTACATGCTCGTGCCGTCTTTCGTGAAAGCGATCGGGCCTGTCGACTCCGCGTCCTCCGGCGGTACCTCCAGCAGCGGCCGCCATTCGGACGATTCGCCATCGCGCACCATGATCACCGTGCCGGCGTCCGGTAGCGGTGTCACCGCGCCGCGGACCGTCAAGTCGGTGTCGACGACCCAGCCGACGAAGCCGGGGTTCTCGACGATCTTCTCCAGACTTCCCGTCGTCAGGTCCAAGTGGTAGACGTCGTGCAGCTGTGGGTTGTCCTCGTTCAAGCCGATGAGTACATCGTTCGGAAAGTCCTTGCGGTGGGCGATGAGCCGGCATTGCACATCATTGAGAGGAGTGAGGTCACGCTCGACGCCAGTCTCCAGATGGACGTCGTAGAGCCGGAAGTTCTCGCTTCCGTCTTTGTCTCGCAAATACATGATGTGACGGTTGTCGTGAGCCCAGAGGTAACCCTGGATGCCGCGGTTGGTGTCGTGGGTGACCGGCCGATCTTCTCCCGTTCCAGCACCTCCGACAAACACGTTCATCACGCCGTCGAGCGGCGCCATATACGACAAGCGCTTGCCATCCGGCGAGAGCTGCGCCGCGGCGCGCTCCGGATTGCCTAGTAGTACCTCCAGCGGGATGAGTTTCACATCGGCCATGGCGGGGCCCTCACTGTCGCGTTGTGCCCAGAGTCTAAGTTCGCGCCAGCTTGACGGCAGACAATCCACGAAGCTGGGCGAACACTCGAAAAACCCCGAAGCGGTAAAGCGTTCACCGCTGTTGCCACAGGCCCTGGGAAGCCGGTAAATAAGTCAGGCACTCCGCTTGTCGACCGCAACCCGTAGCCGCTTAAGCGCTTGGCGCACCTGCGTGGCGTCGGTCGTCGCCCAGAACGGCGGCAGCGAGGCGCGAAGATAGCTGCCGTAGCGGGCGGTGGCCATCCGCGAGTCGAGCACCGCGACCACACCGCGGTCCTCGAGACCGCGCAGCAGTCGCCCCGCGCCCTGCGCCAGTAGCAGCGCGGCGTGGCTGGCGGCGACTGCCATGAAGCCGTTGCCGCCGTGCGCGGCTACCGCGCGCTGACGGGCACTCAATAACGGGTCGTCCGGCCGCGGGAACGGGATGCGGTCGATGATCACCAACGACAGCGACGGGCCCGGGACGTCGACACCCTGCCACAGCGACAACGTGCCGAACAGCGACGTTGCGGCATCGGCGGCGAACTGCTCGATCAGCGCGGCGGTGCCGTCGTCACCTTGACAGAGGACCGGGGTGGACAGCCGGTCCCGCATGGCTTCGGCGGCCGCCCGTGCCGCGCGCATCGACGAGAATAGCCCCAGGGTGCGTCCGCCAGCGGCTTCGACGAGCTCCGCGATCTCGTTTAGCTGTTCAGCCGAGCCTGCGCCATCGCGGCCGGGTGGCGGCAAATGCGCTGCCACGTAAAGGATTCCGGCTTTCGCGTGGTGGAACGGCGACCCGACGTCCAGGCCGCGCCAGCGCGGCTCGTCATTTCCTCCGGTCAGACCCCATGCGGTGGCCATGGCTTCGAACGATCCACCGAGCGCGAGCGTCGCCGACGTCAACACCACCGTCGACCGTGCGAACAACCTTGACCGCAACAGCCCGGCCACCGACAGCGGCGCCACCCGCAGCGCGGAGCGGACGGAGCCTCGACTGTCGTCGTGTTCGAGCCACACCACGTCGGCGCGATCGGGGATCGCCGGGACGAACGACGCCAGGATCCGCGACGCGGTGTCAGCGATCTCGGTCAAGGCGGCGATGGCCTCCAAGCGCGCCGAAGCTGCTTTCGGATCACTGGGCGACGTGTCGATCGCCGACCGCGCACCATTGGCGGCGTCGCGCAGCGCCGTCAGATGAGTTGCCAGCTGGTCGTCGAGGTAGTCGATGCGGCCTGGCGTCGCGCTCTGGATCGCCGCGGTAAGCATGTCGGCTGCGGTCTCGAAGCGTTGGATCAATTCCGGTTCAATCAACCTGCCGATGCGCCGTGCGGCCGCGCCAAGTGCGGCTGGTGTCAGTTCGCCCGTGGCCACCGCCGTCACCCGGTCCACCAACTCGTGTGCCTCGTCGACCACCAGCAGCTCATGATCGGGTAGCACCGCCGATTCCGAAATGGCGTCGATGGCCAGCAGCGCGTGGTTGGTCACGACGATTTCGGCGCGCCCGGCAGCGGCCCGGGCTCGTTCGGCGAAACATTGGCTGCCGAATGGGCAGCGCGCCACACCGAGGCATTCCCGCGCGGACACGCTGACGTGAGCCCACGACCGATCCGGCACGCCGGGCTTGAGCTCGTCACGGTCACCGGAATCGGTTTCCGATGCCCAGGCCGTAATCCGTTGCACGTCGCGACCGAGCGCGGTGACGGCCTGCGGCTCGAACAGTTCGTCCTGCGGTGCATCGGCTTCGGCGCCGTTGTGAACCTTGTTCAGGCACAGGTAGTTATGGCGGCCCTTCAGCAGCGCGAATCGAGGCCGACGGGGTAGCGCATCGGCGAGGGAGTCAACCAACTGCGGCAGATCGCGATCAACGAGTTGGCGCTGCAAGGCGATTGTCGCGGTCGACACCACGACCGGCGACTCGTCGCAGACTGCGCGAACGATGGCGGGCACCAGATACGCCAGCGACTTGCCGGTGCCGGTGCCGGCTTGTACGGCAAGGTGCTCTCCGGTTTCAAACGCATGCTCTACAGCGGTGGCCATCTGAAGTTGGCCGCTGCGTTCGCTGCCCCCGATCGCGGCCACCGCGGCGGCCAGAAGATCAGGCACGGAAAGGTCGGGCGTGGGCTTACTCCTGCCTTCAGTGTTGCCGGTGGCGGGCCGGGATCTGCCGTGTCGGGATCGCCGGATCGCCGTGCGACAACATCAGACCCTCCCACGGCAGGCTGCGCAATCCCGATGCCACCAATTTTCGCGCGGCGGGCAGATCCGTGTCCGCCACCAGCCCGCCGCCGCGGACCAGCGGGACTGTCAACACGCGGCACGGCTCGGCCATATCGGGCGGGTGGCCTGCAGGGTGCACGACCTCTTCGGTGATTGTGCCTGTCGGGCGACACACTCGCATCGCTTCTTTGCGGCCACCTTGAGATTCCTTGTGGCTGCTGCGTTTCTGCACCGGTATGCCGTCCACTTCCACCAGCTTGTAGATCATGTTCGCCGTCGGCGCGCCCGATCCCGTGACCAGCGAGGTGCCGACGCCGTAGCTGTCGACCGGATCGGCGCCCAGCGCGGCGATGGCGAACTCGTCGAGGTCGCCGGACACCACGATCCTGGTCTGGGTCGCACCAAGGTGGTCGAGCTGCTCTCGAACTTGGCGGGCCAGCACTCCCAGCTCGCCAGAGTCGATGCGCACCCCGCCAAGCCCGGTGCCTGCCGCCGCCACCGCGTTGGCCACGCCGGTCGTCACGTCATAGGTGTCCACCAGCAGTGTGGTTCCGGTGCCGAGCGCGTCGACCTGGGCGCGGAAGGCGGCCAGCTCGTCGGGCCCGTCGGGGTGGGTGTGCAGCAAAGTGAACGAGTGCGCAGCGGTGCCTTCTGCCGGCATCCCGTATCGACGCTGGGCCTCCAGATTGGATGTGGCGGCGAACCCGGCGATGTAGGCCGCGCGCGCCGCCGCGACCGCGGCTTGCTCGTGGGTTCGTCGCGAGCCCATCTCGATCAACGGACGCTCGCGGGCGGCGCTGACCATGCGGGCGGCAGCGGACGCGATTGCACTGTCGTGATTGAAGATTGACAATGCCAGCGTTTCGAGCACTATGCACTCGGCGAAGCTGCCATGCACGGAAAGTACTGGAGAACCAGGGAAATACAGCTCACCCTCGGCGTAGCCGTCGATATCGCCGCGGAATTCGTAGCGTCGCAGGTATTCCAATGTGCCGGGGTCCAGAAATTCCGCAAGCACTGCCAGTGCATCGTCGTCGAACCTGAAGCTCGGCAACGCTTCCAGAAACCGCCCGGTGCCGGCGACCACCCCGTACCGGCGGCCGTCTGGCAGCCGGCGGGCGAACAGCTCGAAGGTGGCTCGGCGACCTGCGGTACCGTCGCGCAGCGCAGCGGCCAGCATGGTCAATTCGTACTTGTCGGTCAGCAGCCCAGCCCAGGCCGAGTCGTTCACACGGCAACGGTATCGGGTGCGCCGCCGCGGCTCGGTATCCTAGGGCCATGGTTGCGTCTGCGCCGACCAAGCCGGGAACCACCGGACAACGCCATGTCGAACCGGTTGACGTCACCGCCAGTCCGTGGGTGACCATCGTGTGGGACGATCCGGTCAACCTGATGACCTATGTGACCTATGTCTTCCAGAAGCTGTTCGGCTACAGCGAGCCGCATGCCACCAAGCTGATGCTGCAAGTCCACAACGAAGGTAAGGCTGTGGTGTCGTCGGGCAGCCGTGAACAAATGGAAATCGACGTGTCCAAGCTGCATGCCGCCGGGCTGTGGGCGACCATGCAGCAGGACCGCTGACGGTCTAGGACGTCTAGGACGCTGTGCGCAAGTGGAAGCGGGTGGAGACCGCGGATGGTCCCCGGTTTCGGTCCGCGTTGGCCCCTCATGAGGCGGCGCTGCTGAAGAGCCTGGTCGGCTCGCTGATCGCCATGCTCGACGAACGCGAATCTTCGACGCCGCCAGACGAACTCGAGCAGATCACCGGGATGAAGACTGGCAATTCCGAGCCGCCGGGGGACGCGACGCTGCGGCGGCTGCTGCCCGATTTCTCCCGGCCGGACGAGGAAGATCCCGACGCGGCCGAAAGTCTCAACGCCGCTTTGCGCAGCTTGCACGAACCGGAGATCATCGACGCCAAACGCGTTGCTGCGCAACAGCTGTTGGACACCGTTCCGGACGACGGCGGTCGGCTCGAGCTGACCGAGGACGCCGCCAACGCCTGGATCGCTGCGGTCAACGACATCCGGCTGGCGCTGGGCACCATGCTCGATATCAGCCCGGCCGGGCCGGAACGCCTGCCAGACGACCATCCGCTGGCTCCGCATCTCGACGTCTACCAGTGGCTGACCGTCTTGCAGGAATACCTGGTGCTGGCGTTGATGGGGCGCCGATGACGCGGATGGCGACGCGATGAACTCGATCACCGACGTCGGAGGCATCCTCGTCGGCCATTACCACCGGCTCGATCCCGACGCGGCCAGGGGCAGCGGCTGGGCGCGTGGCGTCACCGTCGTCGTGACACCGCCGGGCACGGTCGGTGCCGTCGACGCTCGCGGCGGGGCACCCGGCAGCCGCGAGACCGATCTGCTCGACCCAGCCAACAGCGTGCGCTACGTCGACGCGGTGCTCATCGCCGGGGGCAGCGCCTACGGCTTGGCGGCCGCCGACGGCGTCATGCTCTGGTTAGAGGAACACGGCCGCGGCGTCGCACTGGCCGGTGGGGTGGTGCCCATCGTGCCCGGAGCGGTGATCTTCGATCTGGACGTCGGCGACTGGGCCTGCCGGCCCACCGCCGAGTTCGGGTACGCCGCCTGTGAGGCTGCCGGCGTCGAGGTCGACGTCGGCACGGTCGGCGCCGGCGTGGGAGCCTGTGCAGGCGTGCTCAAGGGCGGTGTCGGTACGGCGTCGACGACGCTGCCGTCCGGGGTGACGGTCGGAGCGCTGGTCGCCGTGAACTCTGCGGGCAATGTCATCGACCAGGCCACCGGGCTTCCGTGGATGGCGCAGCTGGCCGAGGAGTTCGGGCTGAGGCCGCCGCCGACCGACGAGCTCGCCACCCTGGCGCAGCTCGAAAGCCCGTTGAGCTCGCTGAACACGGCGGTTGCGGTGGTCGCCACCGATGCCGCGCTCAGTCCGGCCGCTTGCCGGCAGGTCGCCAGCACCGCCCACGACGGACTGGCCCGCAGCATCCGGCCCGCGCACACCCCGGTGGACGGCGATATGGTGTTCGCGCTGGCCACCGGGGCGGTCGAGGTGCCGCCACCCGTGGATACGCCGGCTGCCTTTTCTCCGGAGACGGCGCTGGTAACCGCAGTGGGGTCGGCGGCAGCCGACTGCCTGGCCCGCGCCGTGCTGGTCGGCGTGGTTGCCGCCGAGTCGGTGGCCGGAATACCGACCTACCGGGACACGTTGCCCGGAGCATTCGAGCGACCGCGCCGGTGACGATGCAGAGCGAAAGCGATGAGGAGGAACGGCGCACATGACCGAGAGGAAATCGGTGACGTGCTGGTGATCCGCGCCGATCTGGTGGACGCGATGGTCGCGCACGCGCGCGCCGATCACCCCGACGAAGCGTGCGGGGTACTAGCCGGCCCGGAAGGCTCGCACCGTCCCGAGCGGCATATCGCGATGGTCAACGCGGAACGCTCGCCGACGTTCTACCGCTTCGACGCGCAAGAGCAACTCAAGGTCTGGCGCGCCTTAGAAGATTCGGGCGATGCTCCGATCGTCATCTATCACTCGCACACGGCGACCGAGGCCTACCCGAGCCGGACCGATATAAGCCTGGCCGCTGAGCCCGACGCCCATTACGTACTCGTGTCTACCCGCGACCCGGACCAGCACGAGTTGCGCAGCTACCGCATCATCGACGGCGTCGTCACCGAAGAGCCCGTCAAGGTCGTCGAGCAATACTGAGAGCTTTAAAGGAAGGCCCATGAGCGTCACCGTGTCCATCCCGACCATCCTGCGGCCCCACACCAAGGGGCAGAAACGCGTCGAAGCCACCGGCGACACACTGCGTGCGGTCATCGACGATCTGGACGCCAACTATTCGGGAATCTCCGACCGACTGGTCGACAATGGCAAGCTGCACCGGTTCGTCAACATCTATGTCAACGACGAAGACGTCCGGTTCTCCGGCGGCTTGGACACCGCAATCTCTGACGGCGACTCGATCACCATCTTGCCGGCCGTCGCCGGTGGTTAAGCGTGTCCCGATACGACTCGCTGCTGCAGGCGCTGGGTAACACGCCGCTGGTCGGGCTGCCGCGCCTGTCGCCGCGATGGGACGACGAGCCGCACGTGCGCTTGTGGGCCAAACTCGAAGACCGCAACCCGACCGGGTCGATCAAAGACCGGCCGGCACTGCGGATGATCGAGCAGGCTGAGGCCGACGGGCTGCTGTCCCCGGGTGCGACGATCCTGGAGCCCACCAGCGGCAACACCGGAATCTCGTTGGCGATGGCGGCCCGTTTGAAGGGGTACGGACTGATCTGCGTGATGCCGGAGAACACCTCGATCGAGCGGCGTCAGCTGCTCGAGCTCTACGGCGCAAAGATCATCTTCTCGCCCGCCGAAGGCGGATCCAATACCGCGGTCGCCAAAGCCAAGGAGCTCGCCGCGGCCAACCCGTCGTGGGTGATGCTCTACCAATACGGAAATCCGGCCAACACCGACTCGCACTACTACGGCACCGGCCCGGAACTGCTGGCGGACCTGCCCGAGATCACGCACTTCGTCGCCGGCCTGGGCACCACGGGCACGCTGATGGGCACCGGCCGGTATCTGCGCGAGCACGTGCCAGGGGTACGCATCGTCGCCGCCGAGCCCCGCTACGGCGAGGATGTCTACGCGCTGCGCAATATCGACGAAGGCTTCGTGCCCGAGCTCTACGACCCCGACGTGCTGGCCACCCGCTACTCGGTCGGCTCCGCTGACGCGGTACGGCGCACCCGGGAGCTGATCGACGCCGAAGGCATCTTCGCGGGCATCTCCACCGGCGCGGTGCTGCACGCCGCGCTCGGCGTCGCGGCGAAGGCACAAGCCGCCGGCGAGCGTGCCGACGTCGCGTTCGTGGTCGCCGACGCGGGATGGAAGTACCTGTCGACCGGCGCCTACACCGGTACCCTCGACGAGGCCGAGGACGCGTTGGAAGGGCAACTATGGGCATGAGCCGTCAGCCGGCGGCCCGCCGACCACAACCCGCGAAACGGCCCCGGTGGCAGGTCGGGGCGGCCACCATCATCAGTTTTGTCGCGCTGCTCTACCTCGCCGAGTTGATCGACCAACTCAGCGGCCACAATCTGGATCGCAACGGCATCCGCCCGATGGAGACCGACGGCCTGTCGGGCATCATCTTCGCGCCGCTGCTGCACGCGAACTGGGCACATCTGATGGCCAACACCGGACCGGCGCTGGTTCTCGGTTTTCTGGTGACACTGGCCGGGCTGTCGCGATTTGTCTGGGCCACCGCCATCGTGTGGATCGTCGGCGGCTTCGGCACCTGGCTGATCGGCAACGTCGGCTCGGCATGCGGGGAGACCGACCACATCGGGGCCTCCGGCCTGATCTTCGGCTGGCTCACCTTTTTACTGGTGTTCGGATTTTTCATCCGCAGCGGCTGGCAGATCGTCCTCGGGCTTTTGGTGCTGTTCTTCTACGGCGGCATCCTGTGGGGGGCCGTGCCGGTGCTGAACATGTGCGGCGGCGTGTCCTGGCAGGCGCATCTGTGCGGCGGCATCGCGGGCGTGCTGGCCGCTTATGCACTGTCCGGCCCGGAACGCAAGGCGCGCGCTCAGCGCAGAGCTGGTCTGGTGCACCGGTGAGCTCGGCACTGGCGCCCGTCGGGGTGTTCGACTCCGGCGTCGGCGGGCTCACCGTCGCGCGGGCGATCATCGACCAACTGCCCGACGAAGACATCATCTACGTCGGCGATACCGCCAACGGGCCCTACGGTCCGCTGACCATCCCCCAAATCCGCGCGCACGCACTGGCCATCGGCGACGACCTCGTCGACCGCGGCGTCAAGGCATTGGTGATCGCCTGCAACTCGGCGTCGTCGGCGTGCCTGCGCGACGCCCGAGAACGCTACGACGTGCCCGTCATCGAGGTGATCTTGCCGGCGGTGCGACGGGCCGTGGCCGCCACACGCAACGGTCGCATCGGGGTCATCGGGACACGGGCGACCATCGCCTCGCACGCCTATCAGGACGCGTTTGCCGCGGCCCGCGACACCGAGATCACCGCCGTGGCGTGCCCGCGGTTCGTCGACTTCGTTGAGCGCGGCATCACCAGCGGCCGCCAGGTGCTCGGGCTGGCCGAGGGCTATCTCGAGCCGCTGCAGCGGGCCGGGGTCGACACCTTGGTCCTGGGGTGTACGCACTACCCGTTGCTGTCGGGGCTGATTCAGTTGGCGATGGGCCAGCACGTCACGCTGGTGTCCAGCGCCGAAGAGACCGCTAAAGAATTAGTGCGGGTGCTCACCGAGCAGAATCTGCTGCGCCCGCATGAGGCGCCACCCGCGACGCGCGTATTCGAGGCCACCGGCGACCCGGAGGCGTTCACCAGGTTGGCGGCGCGATTTCTGGGGCCGGCGATTACCACCGTGCAGCCTGTTCACCGCCGCTCGCCGGCCCGCTAGATGGAGCGGTGATGCCCGTCCCATACCAAAGCGGCAATGTTTTCGCCAACAGGCTATCGGGCATGGCACAGTAGTGACCGTGCGAATGACCGTGCTCGGCTGCTCGGGCAGTGTGGTGGGTCCGGATTCGCCGGCATCGGGTTACTTGTTACGGGCGCCAGATACTCCACCTCTGGTCATCGACTTTGGTGGGGGAGTGTTGGGTGCGCTGCAGCATCAAACCGATCCAGCGTCGGTTCATGTCCTGCTGTCGCATTTGCATGCCGACCATTGTCTGGACTTGCCCGGGCTGTTCGTGTGGCGTCGCTACCACCCGACGCCCCCCGAGGGCAAAGCGTTGATGTACGGCCCGAGCGACACCTGGGCGCGGCTGGGCGCGGCATCGTCGCCATACGGCGGCGAGATCGACGACTTTTCGGACATCTTCGATATCCGTCACTGGGTCGACGGTGAGCCGGTGACTTTGGGCGCGTTGACGGTGCTGCCGCGAGTTGTTGCCCACCCGACCGAGTCGTACGGCATGCGGTTCACCGATCCGGACGGGGCGACGTTCGTCTACAGCGGCGACACAGGTTGCTGCGACGCGCTGGTGCAGCTCGCGCGCGATGCCGATGTCTTCCTGTGCGAAGCGTCGTGGACACACTCGCCGCAGCGGCCGTGCAACCTGCATATGTCGGGCACTGAAGCCGGGCGGGTGGCCGCCGAAGCCGGTGTGCGAGAACTGCTGCTTACGCACATCCCGCCATGGACGTCACGTGAGGACGTGATCAGCGAGGCCAAGGCAGAATTCCACGGTCCCGTGCACGCGGTGGTGTGTGGAGAGACCTTCGAGATCCAGCATTCTTGACCCGTTAGGGTTGACGGGTGTCCACACGAGAAGACGGTCGCCTCGACCACGAGCTGCGCCCAGTGGTCATCACCCGCGGGTTCACCTCACACCCGGCCGGTTCGGTGTTAGTCGAATTCGGCCACACCAAGGTCATGTGCACGGCGAGCGTCATCGAGGGCGTGCCGCGCTGGCGCAAGGGATCCGGATTGGGTTGGCTCACAGCCGAATACGCGATGCTGCCGGCGGCCACCCACACTCGCGGCGACCGGGAATCGGTGAAGGGCCGGCTGTCCGGGCGGACCCAGGAAATCAGCCGGCTGGTCGGGCGTTCTCTGCGGGCGTGCATCGACTTGGCGGCGTTAGGGGAGAACACGATCGCGGTCGACTGCGATGTGCTGCAAGCCGACGGCGGCACCCGCACCGCGGCAATCACCGGTGCCTATGTGGCCCTGGCCGATGCGGTGACGTATTTGTCGGCGGCGGGCCTGCTTTCCGACCCGCGGCCGCTGTCATGTGCGATCGCCGCGGTCAGCGTCGGGGTAGTCGACGGCCGAATCCGGGTGGACCTGCCCTACGAAGAAGACGCTCGCGCCGAGGTTGACATGAACGTCGTGGCCACCGACACCGGAACACTGGTCGAGGTGCAGGGCACCGGCGAGGGCGCGACGTTCCCGCGCTCGACGCTGGACAAGATGCTTGACGCCGCATTAGCCGCCTGCGACAAGCTGTTTGCTGCGCAACAGGAAGCTTTGGCGCTGCCGTATCCGGGTGTGCTACCCGAAGGGCCGGCTCCGCAGAAGGCGTTCGGCACCTGACCCGACTGCTGGTCGTCAGCCGCAACCGCAAGAAGTTGGCTGAACTGCGCCGGGTGCTGGACTCGGCCGCGGTGTCGTTGACGTTGGTCTCGCTCGACGATGTGCCGCCGTTCGACGAGACGCCGGAAACCGGTGCGACATTCGAATACAACGCGTTGGCCAAGGCCCGTGACGGTTTCGCCGCTAGTGGGTTGTCATGTGTCGCAGACGATTCCGGGTTGGAGGTCGACGCTTTGAACGGCATGCCTGGGGTGTTGTCGGCGCGCTGGGCGGGCGTGCATGGCGACGACGCCGCCAACACCGCGCTGTTGTTGGCGCAACTGCGCGACGTGCCTGACGAGCGGCGTGGCGCGAGGTTCGTGTCGGCCTGCGCGCTGGTGTCGGGCTCGGGTGAAGTTGTGGTGCGTGGTGAGTGGCCGGGCACGATCGCGCACGAGCCGCGCGGCGACGGCGGCTTCGGTTACGACCCGGTGTTCATTCCGGAGGGATCTGACCGTACAGCCGCGGAGCTCAGCCCGTCTGAGAAAGACGCGGTATCGCACCGGGGCCGCGCGCTCGCGTTGCTGGTACCCGCCTTGCGTGAGCTTGCAGGTTGAGGGGCGCGACTCTGCGGTTTCATACGCGACACGCCGGCGATCCGTACCAAACGGCAGAGTCGGCGAGCTACAGGTTGAACCGCGCCTTGACGCTTCGGGTTTGGAAGTGCTCGACGATGATTCCCAGAAGCGGGATGGTGCCGGACAGCAGCACGCCGATGGTCTTGGCGATCGGCCAACGGACCTTCACCGCCAGATTGAATGCAGCCAAGACGTAGGTGAAGTACACCCAACCGTGCACCACTTCGATCCATCGGATTTCGTGGTGGAAGACGAGGTGCGAGACGATTTCGTAGCACAGCGCGATCAGCCAGATACCCGTCGTCCAGGCCATGACGCGGTAGGCCAGCAGCGCGGTGCGGATCTTTTCGACGGGCACGGCTGGCGGGGCGTGTTGAGCTTCGGGCGTCTCGGGCGCGGTCATGCGGTCGTCCTCTTCTGTCTTTGCTGGTCTGATTTCGCCAGTTCGGCAAGGTAGGCGTTGTACTCCTGCAATGCGGGATCGTCCGTTGGCGGCGGAGCGGCTCGCGGACGCTCCGGCAGCAGCCCGGGAGGTATCTCCGTCATCGCGGCATTCTTGCGTGGCTCCGGCGGCGCTTCCTCATAGCGAACGAACTTGCGGTACGCGTACACACAGAACCAGGCGAAGAGCGGCCACTGCAATGCGTAGCCGAGATTCTGGAAGGTGCCCGACGCCGACTGAAATCTCGTCCACTGCCACCAACCGAGAGCCAGGCAGCCACTGGCGGCGATGATCACCAGCAGGATCAGTGCTGGCCTGCGACGACGCGTAGTGGACACCTTTTGACGGTACCGCGCTGCTCCGTAAGCGCTCGCGCCTTGGGCCCGACGAACTCATGAAGGCGGGCAACCGCTGCCTCGCGGTAGACGGCGACCTGATACTTGCTCGGCGTCGTCCACGAAATTCCTAGCTCGTCGAGAGCGGCGCAGAAGAGCCCGCGGATATCGTCCGATCGGTTCGAGAAGTGATAGCTAACGCTGCGTACACCGCGGTCATTAGCAACGCGCGGTCGTTCATCCCGGTTGCAATGAGTCGTTGCACTGCCTGGAACTCTTCCGCAGACCGCACAATTGCACCTCGCTCGCCGTGATGGCCCCACCCTAGGAGGCACCACCGACAGATTCGTCGACAAGCGAGCGGTACGATCGGCAAGCTGCGGGCGTGATGGAATTGGCTTACATGCCGGCTTTAGGTGCCGGTGCTCGAAAGAGCATGAGGGTTCGAATCCCTCCGCCCGCACTGATGCGATTGCAGCAATTTCTGCTGCAGCACAACAGTTTCACGTTGGCGATCATCAAACAGGTTGCAGGTTCCAACGTCACATTGTTGTTCCCATACCCGTTGCAGCGCAAGCACATTGAACCGTCCGTAGGCCATGCGGCATGATCATGCGCACCAGTGCGTGTTGACCGCCGCGCGGAGTCATCCGGTGCACGACTTCTGCCATCGTAGACAGCCGCAATCACGGCGGAGGACACTGAGAGGCTTGCCCTGGCACTGCAGCGTCCATCGAGCACAAAAGCCCGCACGAATTGAGCGGACTTTTCAGCGTGCCTCTGGCCAGGGATTGTCCCACTTTGTACGATCCGTCTTACGGCGATGTCGCTGCTGACAAAAGAACGGTTACCCTGCCGCCTTACGGCTGTGGCAATACGCTTATATGCCGGGTATCTCCGCAAAGGAGAGGGATCATGCGGCGGTTGTGGTCTCCGCGAATGGTTGCAGCGTGTTAGCCCGGCATCCACGGGCCGCGACGACATCCGCCGTGTCGACGCCGATACTTGGGCGCCCATTCGTACCGCAGTACGGCTTTAGGACGTGGTCCTGGTGAACTGGTCAGACAATGTGACGACGGCATTCGCAGTGCTGCTGACGATCGGGTTGGCCGGCTTGGCATTGGTCGTGATGGATTTCTTCGGCGGCCCGACCAGAGAGGTTCGGCAACCGGCGTCCGTCGCGGCCGGGCCGCAGAAGCGTCCCCGCCGATCGCGCGTCGACCATGCGAGGGCACCAGCCGAACCGAAGCCGTCGCGCATGCAGTTGAAAGCCGAGTCACGGGCACGCGCACAAGCCCGAGAAGCGGAAACTGTGGCCGCTGAGGCGCGAGTGCGGGCAGGAGCCGCGGAAGCCGAAGCCCTGGCCGCCGAAGCCGGAATTCTGGCTGCCCAAGCCGAAGCTCTGGCCGCCGAGGCGCGGGCGCGGGCCGAAGCCGGTAAAGCCGAGGCTCTGGCCGCCGAGTTGCAGAAGCGGGCGAGGGCTCGGGCCGAAGCCGCCGAAGCCGAAGCTGCGGCCGCTGAGGCGCGGGCGCGGGCCGAAGCCGGTAAAGCCGAGGCTCTGGCTGCCGAGTTGCGGAAGCGGGCGCGGGTACGGGCCGAAGCCGCCGAAGCGGAAGCTGTGGCCGCCGAGGCGCGGGCGCGGGCGGAAGCCGCCGAAGCGGAAGCTGTGGCCGCGGAGGCGCGGGCGCGGGCCAAGGCCGGCGAAGCGCAGGCCCTGGCCGCTGAGGCGCGGGCGTGGGCGGAAGCCGCCGAAGCGGAAGCTGTGGCCGCTGAGGCGCGGGCGCGGTTAGAAGGTGGCGAAGCCGAAGCCGTGGCCGCTGAGGTGCGCGAGCGGGCGCGGGTGCGGGCGGAAGCCGCCGAAGCCGAAGCCGTGGCCGCTGAGGCGCGGGCGCGGGCGGAAGCTGGCGAAGCGGAAGCTGTGGCCGCGGAGGCGCGGGCGCGCGCGGAAGCCGCGGAAGCCGAAGCCGCGGCCGCCGAGGCGCGGTCCCGAGCGATCAAGCTGCGGCTTGAGGCAAAAAGCAGCGCCAGGCCGCTTCGTCGCCCCGAATAGGCGCGTACCTAAGCCCGACTGCACCCGGATCACCGCTAGTGCGGAATGTCCGTTGCCATTAATTCAGCGATTGCGACCGCCCCGCTGCGTGAACCAGATGCTTAACGCGACGGAGGCGATCACGATGATGCTGAGCAGGATGGCGGTTGTCATCGCAATAACCTATCGATGAGCAACGAGCCACAGGAGACCGCTAGATCGGATGGGCGGCGAACCACTCAAGCAACAAGTCGGCGATCGCATCGGGCTGTTCGTCAGGTATCCAGTGGGACACGCCACGCAGAATCTCGAAGCGGTATTCGCCGGTGACGTAACGACCGCAGTTGCGAACCGCCTCGCTGAGCACAGCTGTATCCCCGTCGCTCCACACGTACAGCGTCGGGACGCTGATCTTGCCCACGGCGCTTCGCATGTCCGACAGCGGCATCGCCCGATACCAGTTGAGCGCGGCGGTCAACGCACCGGACTCAACCATCGCACGCGCGTCGCGCTCGGCGGCCTCGGCCGACTGCCCGCTCGATCGCAAGCCCTAGCCAACCGCTCCGTATCTCCTTGCCTACCAAGGAGAAACAGTTCGGGAAGCCGCGGCAGCTGGAAGGCGTACATGTACCACGACGCGAGACCCTGACGACTGGTAACCAGGGCTCTCAGGAACGCGGCGGGGTGCGGCACAGACAACGGCGACGCGGTCGCAACGCGGTCCGGCATTTGCGCGGCGACGCCCCACGCCACACCCGCGCCCCAGTCATGACCAACCAGATGCACGCGGCTCGCGCCGCTGGCGTCGAGCAATGCACGGACGTCCTCGACGAGCTCCGGCATGAGATAGTCACGCCGGCGCGTAGGGCGGGCCCCGGGAGAGTAGCCACGCTGATTGGGGGCCAAGCAGCGATATCCTGCTTCGCTGAGCCGGTCGATGACCTTACTCCAGCTGGTATTGAACTGCGGAAAACCGTGCAGTAGAACTACGGTCGGCGCGTCACTCGGGCCTTCATCGATCACGTCGAAGACGAGGTTTCCGCGGCGGTATTGGTCCATGGCTTCAGCGTGAATCTCGACTAGTACGCGAATAGCCTTCGGCTCCCGCCACATCCGGCAACGTGCCGACCGTTTCGCCCCCGATCACATAGCCGCGCCTCGAGCGCGGTTTCAGCATTGGGTCTCGATCTTGAAGTCAGCCGTTTTCGGCGTCGTCGGATTCTCCGTATTCGTCCCTTGCGCCGTGCCGGTAATCCGGTACGTGCCGTTGGTGAAAGTCGCCTTGGCCGTGCCGACGCCGGCGTCGGCGATCCCGGTGAAGCCGTTGACGTTGTTGATGTTGACGCTCTCAGCTTTCGGATTATCAGACTGCAGTCGCAGCATGGCCTGCACACTGCCGGGGGCTGCACCGATGTCGACCGACACCAACCACTCAACTTGAGTGCACGACACAGCATGCGAGGTGCGAGTGTGGCCGTCGACGGTGATCCGAGCGGTCTTCTGCGGCACCGTTTCGGAGTGTGAACACGCCAGACTGCCTGTCATCACTGCCAAAGCCATAACCACCGCCGCGACGATCCGGTTTCTCACCGGGCACCTCCGTTCCAGCAGCGATGCGCTGCTGCCTGCCGCACCAATTTCTACCAGTTCAGTGGGCGCATCGAGGCGTAATCCGACGAACCACGCGCTGCGCCGATCGACTGCTATGGCAGTTGCCGTATGGCTTACAGTTGACAAATCAGTCCGTAGACCGCCGGCTAGCTGGGAGGCACGTTGCCGAACAGAATGACCAACCCGTCGCTGCGATGAGTGCTGCATTGTCTATACCCCGATACCCAAACGACGTGACCCGTGAGTGGCTGTCGGCCGCCCTCAGTGATCGTGGCACGCCGGTCGAGGTCTCCGAAGTCGGTGTTGTGCCTATCGGCACCGGACAGACGGGTGCGACGTTTCGGATCGCGGCCAGCTATGCGACAGCGCCGTCGGGCTTACCGGATACCTTCGTCATCAAATTGCCTGCCCAGGACGACACTGTGCGCGACCGCGTGGTCATCGGTTACCGCAGTGAGTGCGCGTTCTACTCGGCCATTGCCGAGCGGGTGCAGGTCCCCACACCGCAATGCTTCTACTGCGCGATCACCGAAGACGCGGCGGAATATGCGCTTTTGCTCGCCGACCAGGCACCAGCCGTGCAGGGCGATCAAATCGCGGGCTGCGGTGAGCAGGAGGCCCATCTGGCGGTGATGGCGCTGGCCGGTCTACATGGGCCGAGCTGGTGCGATCCGTTGTGGCTTGATTTCCCCGGCATCGCCTTCACGCGGCCAGATGAGGCCTCAGCCCAAGGCCTCGGGGAGGTCGCCCGAATGAGCGCCGACATCACGCTGAGCAAGCTCGGCGATCGGATGAGCACCGGCGATCGGGAAACTTTCACCAGCGCAATGGATTTGGTCACACCATGGCTGCTGGCAGAACGCGACCGGTTCGCGTTGCTGCACAGCGACTATCGCCTCGACAACATGCTGTTCAACCGAAACAGCAACAGCATCACCGTGGTCGACTGGCAGACCCTCGGCATGGGGTTGCCCGCACGCGACCTTGCATATTTCACTGCCACCAGTCTCAGGTCGGATCTGCGTTCCGCCATCGAAAAAGACCTTGTCGAGGACTATCACCGGACGCTGTCAGGCTACGGCGTCACCGACTATGACCGTGAAACCTGTTGGCGCGACTACCGACTCGGCATGCCACAGGCGCTGCTGATCTCGGCTTTGGGATTCGCCTTCGCCACGGCCACAGACCGCGGCGACGACATGGTGCTGACCATGTTGCAGCGCGGCTGTCATGCGATCCGCGATTTGGCGACGCTCGAACTGATCGGCTGATGATGCGGGCTAGAGGTCGCCAGTGAAGTCGGCCGTGAGCCAGCGGTCGGGTCGGATGGTGAACAACACCTCCTCGTGGCCTTCCATACTGCGAACGAATGCCCGGCCACCTTCCTCGCCGAGGTAACGGATGGCGATGGCTTCCTGGACGTCTGCTGGAGCGGGCCGAGTGGTTTCGGTGACGGTGCCCTCCACCGCCACGTATTGATAGGGCGGCTCCTCGCGCTGGACCACAAGCGTCACCGCGCCGGCCCGCTCGATGAGCCGCGCCTTGCGAGTTGAGGGCCCGGTCATAATCCGGATGTTCCTACCAGGGGAGTAGTCGTACCAGATCGGAACACTGGCCGGCGGCCGACCGTCAGCGGCTGCGACGGACAGTACGGCGACATGCTTGGCGGCGAGGAAGTCCTGACGTTCGGTCTCGGTGAGAGCTTTCATGTGGCGTGAAAACGCTAATCCCAAAGTTCTATTCCCGGTGCAGGCCGGAAGGCCGATCAGTATTGGGTCGAACCCTGGTCGACTGGGATGCGAGCTGCGGTGACATGGCGCGATTCATCGCTGGCCAGCCAGCACACCGCATCGGCGATGTCTTCGGGCTGTGACACCCAGTCGGGCAGAAATGGTGTGAGCACGTTGGCCAATTGCGGATTGGTTTCGCTGGCTTTGCCGATCGCCGCGACCATGTCGCCGCTACCCATGGGTGTATTAACCGGACCTGGATGCACGCTGTTGACCCGAATCGAATGCTTGCCCAGCTCAGCGGCGAACGCGCGGGCCATCCCGGTTACGGCGTGCTTGCTGGCGGTGTAGTGGACCATGAACGGTTGCATTTTCATCCCGGCGGCGGAGCTGATCAAGATGATCGAGCCGCCTCGGCCGCCGTCGATGATCTTCTGCGCGCCGGCCATCACGGTGTTCCAGGTGCCGGTCACGTTGACGTCCATGACATCGCGGAATGACTCCGGCGTGATCTCGTTCCAGGCTTGCGGAGCGGCGATGCCGGCGTTGGCGACGATGACGTCGAGCCGTCCCAGCGCAGCCACACCGTCGTCGACGGTCTCGCGCAGTGCGTCGAAGTCGCGGGTGTCGACGGCCGAGGCGAGGATTTTGCGGCCGGTGCCTTCCACTAGACGAACCGTCTCGTCGAGATCGTCGGGGGTTGCCGAGTCATAGGGCACGCACGACGGCAGCTTGCCGGCGACGTCCACCGCGATGATGTCGGCGCCTTCGCCGGCCATCCGAACGGCGTGCGCGCGGCCTTGGCCACGCGCGGCTCCGGTAATGAATGCCACCTTGCCCGCGAGTCGGCCGGTCATGCGCTCTCCTCAAGATTGTGGTCGAAAGTCGTCACTGCTGACGTTGGGCCGCTCTGACGAGATTCGACCCGATGATAAGCCGCTGAATTTCGCTGGTGCCTTCGTAGAGACGCAGCAGGCGGACATCGCGGTAGATGCGCTCGACGGGAACCTCGCGCATGTAGCCGCTGCCGCCGTGGATCTGCACGGCGAGATCGGCTACCTTTCCGGCCATTTCGGTGCAAAACAGTTTCGCTGCAGACGGCGCGATGCGGCGATCCCGATTACTCTCCCATTGCCGAGCGGTGTCACGGACGAGAGCCCGCCCGGCCAGCACCCCGGTCTGCTGGTCGGCGATCATCGCCTGCACCAATTGGAAGTTTCCGATCGGCGTGCCACCCTGAGTGGCCGTCGCCGCGTACGCCACGGATTCGTCGAGTGCGCGCTGCGCTGTTCCCACGGCAAGGGCGGCGATGTGTACGCGGCCACGGGCCAGCGAGGTCATCGCCGCCCGGTAGCCGATGTCTTCACTGCCCCCGATCAGGGCGCTGGCGGCAACGCGGACATCGGTAAAGCTGACGTCGGCCGTCCACGCTCCTTCCTGACCCATCTTGGCGTCCTTGGCGCCGACCTCGACACCTGCCGTCTCGGCGGGAACCAGGAACACCGCGATACCGGGGCCGGCGTCATCGGCGGGCCGCGTTCGCGCGAAGACAACGAACAGATCGGCGACCGGCGCATTGGTGATGAAGCGCTTCTGGCCGGAGATAATCCAATCGTCTGCATCCCGAACGGCTTTCGTGCGCAGCCCGGACGGATTCGAGCCAGCACCCGGCTCGGTGAGCGCGAACGACGCGACAACATCGCCGGATGCCATCGGCTCCAGCCAGCGGCTCTTCTGCTCCTCGGTGCCAAACCCGACGAGCACCTGACCGGCGATGCCGTTGTTGGTGCCAAACATCGACCGCAGGGCCAGCGACGTGTAGCCCAACTCCATCGCCAGCTCGACGTCTTGCATCAGGTTCAGGCCCAGGCCGCCCCACTGCTGCGGGATCGCGTAGCCGAACAGGCCCATCTTCTTGGCTTGGTCGCGCAGGTCGTCGGGCACTTGGTCGTTGGCCAGTATCTCCTGCTCGCGTGGTACGACGGCGGTGCGCACGAAGCGGCGGGTCTCCGCCAGGATCTGCTGAAAATCCTCGTCGCTGACTTCGGCCATAGACGAATGCTCCTCTTCGGCGGCTCGGATGCCTACCCGGTGGTCGCAAGCGATCCTATATGAAATATGATGTAGCAGCGACGGCCGCCCACGCTGGAGTGGGCGGTCACGGGACAAAGAGATAGGTGGTTAGGTGTCGTTGCTGACCGGGCGCACCGCCGTCGTCACCGGCGGTGCACAAGGATTGGGATTCGCAATCGCGGAGCGATTCGTCGCCGAAGGAGCCCGAGTTGTGCTGGGCGATATCAATCTTGAGGCCACCGAGACCGCTGCCAAGCGCTTGGGCGGCGACGACGTCGCGCGGGCAGTGCGATGCGACGTCACTGTTGCTGTCGACGTCGACAGCCTGGTCGGAGCCGCCGTCGAGCACTTCGGTGACCTGGACATCATGGTCAACAATGCCGGCATTACCCGCGACGCGACGATGCGCAAAATGACCGAAGAGCAGTTCGACCAGGTCATCGCGGTGCACCTGAAGGGAACCTGGAACGGCATCCGCAAGGCTGCGGCGATCATGCGCGAGAACAAACGCGGCGCGATCGTGAACATGTCGTCGTTGTCGGGAAAGGTCGGTCTGGTCGGGCAGACCAACTACTCGGCCGCCAAGGCCGGCATCGTGGGTATGACGAAGGCCGCCGCCAAGGAGCTCGCTCACCTCGGCGTGCGCGTGAACGCGATTGCGCCGGGTTTGATCCGCTCGGCGATGACGGAGGCCATGCCGCAACGTATTTGGGACGAGAAGGTCGCCGAGGTCCCGATGGGACGCGCTGGTGAGCCCAACGAGGTAGCCAACGTCGCATTGTTTTTGGCCTCCGACCTCTCCTCGTACATGACCGGCACGGTAATCGAGGTCACCGGCGGGAGGTTCATGTGACCGTGCCGAGCAGACGCAAAAGCACCCAATCCGACACAAATTCGGGGACTTTTGCGTCTGCTCAGCCACGAGAAGCGGTGATCTGCGAACCGGTGCGCACGCCGATTGGCCGTTACGGCGGGATGTTCAAGTCGCTGACGGCCGTTGATCTCGGCGTCGCCGCATTGAAGGGGCTTCTCGACCGCACGGGAATCCCATCGGAGTCGGTGCACGACGTCATTCTCGGGCACTGCTATCCGAGCAGTGAGGCGCCGGCGATCGGGCGAGTAGTGGCGCTTGACGCTGGCTTGCCCGTGACCGTTCCGGGCATGCAGATCGACCGTCGCTGCGGATCGGGCTTGCAGGCGGTGATTCAAGCCTGCCTTCAGGTGAGCAACGGCGACAACGATCTCGTCGTCGCCGGCGGCGCCGAGAGCATGAGCAACGTTGTCTTCTATTCCACCGACATGCGCTGGGGCGGCGCCCGAACCGGCATCCGGGTGCACGACGGACTGGTTCGCGGACGCACCACCGCGGGCGGGCGAAACTACCCGGTTCCGGGCGGGATGTTGGAGACCGCGGAAAACCTGCGCCGGCAGTACAACATTTCCCGCACCGAACAAGACGAGCTCGCGGTGAGCTCACACCAGCGGGCGGTCGCCGCACAAAAGGACGGCATCTTCGCAGAGGAGATCATCCCGGTCGCAGTGCCGACCCGCCAGGGCGAGGAACTGATCGACACCGATGAACATCCCCGGGCCGACACCACCGTAGAGTCGCTGGCCAAGCTCAAACCCGTGCTGCTGAAAGACGATTCGGAAGCGACGGTGACCGCCGGCAACGCCAGCGGGCAAAACGACGCGGCATCGATGTGCGTGGTCACCACCCGGGAGAAGGCCGACGAACTGGGGCTGACGCCGCTGGTCCGGTTAGTGTCGTGGGCCGTCGCGGGTGTAGCGCCCAACGTCATGGGTATCGGTCCGGTGCCTGCGACAGAGGTGGCGCTCGCCAAGGCAGGTCTGCGGCTGGCGGACATCGACCTTATCGAACTGAACGAAGCCTTTGCCGCCCAAGCGCTTGCGGTGATGCGCGAATGGAACTTCAGCACCGCCGACCGTGAACGCACTAACGTCCACGGCTCCGGCATTTCGCTGGGCCACCCGGTCGGTGCGACTGGCGCGAGGATGCTGGCCACGCTGGCGCGCGAGCTCAACCGGCGTCAGGCGCGCTATGGCTTGGAAACCATGTGTATCGGCGGGGGCCAGGGACTTGCCGCTGTCTTCGAGCGGGTCGGCTACCGATGAACATGCCGCTCACCGGTGTCACTATCGTCGAGGTGTCCAGCTTCGTCGCCGCACCATTGTGCGGTATGACGCTCAGCCAACTTGGCGCAGACGTGATTCGGGTCGACCCGATCGGCGGTGCGTCCGACGTCCACCGCTGGCCGCTGGCCAAAAGCGGCGCCTCGATCTACTGGACCGGGCTGAACAAGGGGAAGCGTTCGGCGACTATCGACCTGCGTTCACCGGACGGGCAACGGCTGGTCCAGCGGCTTGTGGTGGAAGGTGACGGCATCGTGGTAACCAATACCGCGGGCTTGTCGTGGCTGTCGTATGAGCAGCTGGCCAGCCTCAGATCGGACGTCATCCACGTCCAGTTGCTCGGCCGCGGCGACGGATCCACCGCGGTCGACTACACGGTCAACGCGGCGACAGGATTCCCACTGGTGACCGGTCCGACCAACCATGTCGGGCCGATCAACCACGTGCTGCCGGCCTGGGACGTGTGCTGCGGTCTGTATGCGGCGTTGGCGGTGACTGCCGCGCTGCGTCGCCGCGACAATTCCGGAGTTGGGGCGCAAGTCAGTGTGGCGCTGGAGGATGTGGCGCTGGCAACTGCGGCCAATTTGGGTTGGTTGACCGAGCCTCAGATAAACGGCACGCAGCGCCCACGGCTGGGCAATGCGATCTACGGACAGTACGGTCAGGACTTCACCAGTCGCGACGGGGTCGCGTTCATGGTTGTGACGTTGACCGGCCGCCACTTTCGCGATCTGGTCGGGGTCACGGGCACCGCTGCGGCTGTGTCGGCCCTCGCCGAGGCACTCGGCGCCGACTTCACGACCGAAGGTGACCGCTACCGCTACCGCGATGCGCTGACGGCTCTGTTCGGCGTCTGGTTCGCCGATCACACCGCCGAGCAGATCAGCGAGGCGCTGTCTGGAACCACTGTGTTGTTCGAACGCTACCGGACGTTCGCCGAGGCCGCCGCTGACCCACGGGTGACGGCGAATCCGTTGTTCTCTGCGCTGCACCAAGACGGGATCGGGGATTATCTGGCTCCAGGGTTGCCGACCGCCTTCGACGGCGTGCACCAGCCGAGCACGCCCGCGCCGAACCTGGGCCAAGACACGAACGATGTGCTTGCCCAAAGCCTGGGGTTGAGTCCCGACGACATTGCCCGCTTGATCAGCGCGAAGACGATCGCTTGCTGAGCCGGGTAGAGGAGAAAGCAACAGCATGACCAGACTTGCGCAGACGCTCGAACTGACCGAGTTCCAGACCGAAATCCTTGCCACTGTGCGGCAATTCGTCGACAAGGAAGTCATTCCGAGCGCGCAGGAACTCGAACACAATGACACCTACCCGCAGGCCATCGTCGACCAGATGCGCGACATGGGCCTGTTCGGGCTGATGATTCCCACCGAGTATGGGGGACTGGGCGAGTCCTTACTGACCTACGCACTGTGTGTCGAGGAACTCGCACGCGGCTGGATGAGCATTTCGGGGGTGGTCAACACCCATTTCATCGTCGCGTACATGTTGCGCCAGCACGGAACGGACGCGCAGAAACAGCACTTACTGCCTCGTATGGCCACTGGCGAAGTGCGCGGGGCTTTTTCGATGTCCGAGCCGGAGCTGGGCTCCGACGTCGCGGCGATACGGACCCGGGCCGCACGCAATGCCGACGGCACCTACACCATCGACGGGCAGAAGATGTGGTTGACCAACGGTGCCAGCTCGTCACTGGTTGCCGCGTTGGTGCGCACCGATGAGGGAGCCGAGACGCCGCACCGCAATCTGACGGCCTTCCTCATCGAAAAGCCCACCGGGTTCGGCGAAGTGGCACCAGGTTTGGTGATCCCCGGCAAGATCGACAAACTTGGCTACAAGGGCATCGACACGACTGAACTGATCTTCGACGGGTATGCGGCAAGCGCCGATGACGTTCTCGGCGGTACACCCGGACAAGGCTTCTACCAGATGATGGACGGCATCGAAGTCGGCCGGGTCAATGTCGCGGCCCGGGCTTGTGGTGTGGGTATCCGGGCCTTCGAACTCGCGGTGCGATACGCACAACAACGCCAGACCTTCGGCAAACCGATCGCCGAACACCAGGCCATTGCTTTCCAATTGGCCGAAATGGCAACCAAAGTGGAAGCCGCGCATTTGATGATGGTCAATGCTGCCCGCTTGAAAGACTCCGGCGAGCGCAACGACCTCGCTGCCGGTATGGCCAAATACCTGGCCAGCGAACTGTGCAGCGAGATCACCCAGCAGAGCTTCCGGATCCACGGCGGCTACGGCTATTCCAAGGAGTATGAGATCGAGCGGCTGATGCGCGACGCGCCGTTCCTGCTCATCGGCGAGGGAACCAGCGAGATACAAAAGTTCATCATCAGCAAGCGACTGCTTGCCGAATATCGGATCTGACCCGTGACCGCTCCGGATTTCGCCGCGCGTCCACAACTGTCGGAAGACGTCGCACGCTTCGTGCGTAACAGGATTTTCGACGGCACCTATGCCGCCGGCGAGTATGTTCGCCTTGACCAGCTGGCTGCAGAGTTGGGAATCAGTGTGACGCCCGTGCGCGAGGCCTTGTTTCAGCTGCGCGCGGAAGGTCTGCTGGCTCAGAAGCCGCGCCGCGGGTTCGTGGTATTGCCGGTGACTAGTCGAGATCTCACCGATGTGGCGAACGTCCAGGCGCACGTCGGCGGAGAACTGGCCGCACGGGCCGCTATCAATATCAAAGACGACGGGCTGCGCGAGCTCAAGCAAATCCAAGCGCAGCTGGAAGCTGCTTATGCCAGCAACGACAACGAACGAGCGGTCCGTCTCAATCACGAATTCCACCGGGCCATCAATGTTGCCGCGGATTCACCCAAGCTTGCCCAGTTGATGTCCCAGATCACCCGCTATGCCACGGAATCGGTGTTTCCGACGATCACCGGCTGGCCGGACCAGTCGATCAAAGACCATCGCCGGGTGCTGGCCGCGCTAGAGAAACGCGACGACAAACTTGCCCGTAAAGCGATGTCTGAACACCTTGCGGCAGGAGCAGTTCCGTTGATCGAGCACCTTATCGAGCACGGAGTGGTCGACGAAGCCGACCGTCCGAACTCGCTTCGGCGGGTGCGCTTCCCAAGTTGACCGTGGGCTCTGTTGTCACCTTTGGACGCCGGCCAACATCTCGCGCAGCCGGCGAACGTCGACCTTTCCAGTCGGCCCGCGCGGGACATCATCGTCGGAGGCCATCAGGAGCCATAGCGTTGGCACCTTGAAGGAGCTGAGCAGTCGGCGGGCAGCTTCCCGCAGCTGCTCGACGGTTGTGGTCGCGGTGTTGCACACGACCACAGCACCCACCTGATCGCCCTGTGCCCCAGCAACGTTGGTGACGAACGCGTTGCCGACGCCCTCGATCGTCTTCAGCGCCTGTTCGACTTCGCTGGGGTAGACGGTGGCGCCGCTGACTTTGAACATGTCGTCGGATCTGCCGTGATAGAAGAGGAAGCCGTCCGGGTCGAGGTGTCCGAGGTCGCCGGTGGAGTAGAAACCATCCGCGGTGAAGACTTCCTCGCGGCTGCGCCGGCATATCCCGCGCAGAGTATGAGGCCCCCGAATCTGAATCATTCCAACAGTTCCCGCAGCAACCGAACAGCCAGTATCGGGATCCGTGATGCGTACCTCCATGCCCGGGAACGGCTTGCCGCAGCTACCCCAGGCAGGTCGCGGCATGTCGGTGTCGGCAGGGTAGCCGCAGTAGGGCCCGAAAGACTCGGTCATGCCGAACAAGTTGGCTCGTGCTCCCGGCGCAGGGCGTTGTTCCGCCGGAAGTAGCGCGTCGAGGCTGCCCGCCCGCAGCGCGGACAGATCGATCTCGACCGCGCTGTGGTGCCGAGCTAACGCCTCGGCCTGGTCGGGCCAGCCGCGAAACAGTGTGACCCGCTCCCGCTCCAACAACCGCAAAGTGGTCTGCGCTCGAGGGATTTCCTCGGTCACCAACGTGGCACCGGCCAGCAGCGCCGAGAGGACCCCGCCGCCGAAGCCCCCCACCCAAAAAAACGGCATGGGCAGATACAGGCGGGTTTCCGAATCGATGCAGCGGCTACGCAGACCTGACTGCACCGCACCCAGCGCGCTGCAGTGCGAGTGCAGGACGCCCTTTGGCGGTCCACTGCTGCCGGACGTGAAGACGATGGCGAAAGGGTCGCTGGCCGTGACAGTTTGGGTTAATGGATCGATTATGCTGGTAGCCACTTCGCTGGCAGCTGCTCCCGCCAGCCGGTCGGCTGTCCAAATAAAGCGCAGCGCAGGAACATCGGGATGCTGCAGCAGTTCGTCGGTCCCCAGCTGTGCCGATCCCAAGGCCGACCGAAAGTCATCGAGATAGCGATGGCCGCGGAATTTCTCGACCGTTACCAAAAACTGCACCGACGCAACCCGCAACTGGGCGAGCAATTCGCGGGGCTGGAGCAGCGTACTCAGCGGAACCAACACCGCGCCGATGCGGGTGAGCGCCACCGCAGTTTGCACCCAGCGAACGCCGTTGGGCATGATCAGCCCGACCCGGGTTCCCTTTCCGACGCCGGCCTCGACGAATATGGCAGCCAAAACTCTTGTGCTGGCTTCAAGGTCGCTATACGTGAGCCGACCGGACTGGTCGACGGCCATCGGCTTGGCGCCGTACTGCGCCGCGCGCGACCGCACCACTTGGTCAATCGTGGTATCGGGCATCGAAAACCTGCTTCAGCCGCCGCAAGTCGACTTTGCCGCTGGATAGCAGCGCAATATCGGCAGCCGAGATGGCGGCGAACCGCCGCGGAATCTTGTAGGCCGACAGTTCCGTCTTCAACTTCTCGCGGATCGCCTCTTCGTCGAACGCAGCACCTTCCTCCTCCAAGGCGATGACGGCTGCCACCACTTGCCCGCGTTCGGCATCGGGCAGGCCGATCACATGCGCCACGGCTCCAGCGGTTACCCGGGCGATTGCCTTTTCCACCTCGGCAGGGGAGACGTTGGCGCCCGCGGTCTTGATCATCGAATCGCGGCGTCCGACGAAATAGAAGAATCCGTCGCGGTCGGTGCGCACCAGATCACCGGTGTGGAACCAGCCATCGCGATCGAAACACTCTTCGCGACTGTGCTTGTAGTAGCGCTGCATCACGTACAGGCCCCGAATGCATAGCTCCCCGACTTCGCCGACCTCGACCATAACCCCCGTCTCTGGGTCCACGATCTTGGTGTCAAATCCGGGTGCCGGCTTCCCGAACGAACCCCGGCGGCGCTCGGGCTGGTCGGATTCGTCGGCACTGATCAGCACGACGCTGCCGGCCTCGGTCAATCCGAGCATGTTGTGCCGCAACTCCGGATCGGCCGGCCGGACGTCAGCGGCCATGATCGGATACAGGTTACCCCGCCGTATCGATGACAGATCGCGTGTACCGAAAGTCGGGTGACGCGCCAAGTGCGCGATCCCGGCCGTGAATCCGTTGGCGATGGTGGGTTTTTCGGCTTCCAGCAAGTCGAGCGTCTCGCCCGGATCCACGGCGTTGGAGCACAGCAGCGTCGAGCCGGCGACCACGGAGGCGAGTAAGGCGAACCCGAATCCGCCGATCCAGAAAAACGGCGAATTGCAGAACAGCTTGTCCTCGGCCCGTAGTCCGCGGATCTCGTTGAGGTTTCGCTGGTGGCCCAGCAATGCGGCGTGCGTGTGTACCACTCCCTTTGGGGTGCTGGTGGTGCCCGATGTGTAAATGACGGTCATCGGATCAGAACCGTCGACGTCGTGTTCCATGGCGGCCAGGAGTGCTTCGCCGACCGTGTCGGCGAGTCGGTCGAGCCGCTGTATGTCGGAGACACGCGGGCCGACGCCCGGACCGTAGCTGATTGCTAGCTGGCGCAATTGAGGTGCGGACCTGCTATAGAACTGCTCCGCGCTTTGGAGGTCGCAATCGGACAGCACCTCGCCGAGCCGGCGCACGTAGTCGTGGCCGCGGTATGACGACGCGGCCAGCAGAATCTCGACGTCGCTGTCGGCAAGTTGCTCACGCAGCTCGCGCGTGGTGGCGAACGTGGTGAACGGGACCACGACCGCACCGATGCGCGCCGCTGCGAGCATGCCGACGACGAAGGCCGGCCCGTTGGGGTAGAGCAGGCCGACATGGGTGCCCTTGCCGGCGCCCAGGGCGATCAGCCCGCGGGCAAGTTGCGCCGACCGGTGGTCTGCTTCACCGTAACTAATACGCTCGCTATCACAGACCAGCAGCGGGCGGTCCGCTCGTGTGCGGGCTTGCTGTCGCAGCAGCTGCGGGAGCGTCAGCGACTCACTGGGCATGTTCGCTGCAGGCGGCCGGAATGCTTTCATCGAAGAACCGCCGAACCGCGCTCAAGTCGGGCTTACCGGAAGGCGTCCGCGGAATCGCGTCGACGAGCGCGATGTCGGTAGGAACTTCATAGCGTGCCAATAGGTTTCGCAAATAGTCGATCAACTCGGCAGCATCGACGGATTCGGCTTCTCGCAGTTCGACCATCGCGACGGGCGTCTCGCCGAGCAGCTCGTCACGGCGACCGACCACCGCGGCGCCGGCTACCGCCGGGTGGCGCTCCAGTGCCGTGCGCACATCGTCGGGCATCACCTTGAAGCCGCCGCGGATGATCGCCTGATCTGCGCGCCCGAGGATCCACAGGAACCCGTCTTCGTCGATGCGAGCCATGTCGGTGGTGCGCATCCACTCCGCAGACGAGCCGAGTTGTCCGGGCTTGACCTCGAGTAGGCCAACTTGGTTCGGGGGCAGCACAGTGCCGTCATCGTCGACCACCCGCAGCTGGGCTCCGAGGCTCGCGCGGCCCACGCTGCCCCGCTTGGCGCTCCAGTACTTCTGGTAGTCGCCCAGGGTCCAGCCCGCCACACCACCACCGAATTCGGTTGCGGCATAGGAAGTCAGCACAGGAATGCCGTATTTCTCGGTGAAGGCGTCGGCATCCTCAGCAGACAGCGGCGCGGTGCCCGACGTCACAGTGCGGATGCTCTCCAGGTCCTTGCGGCGCAAGTCGGAGTGCAAGACCATGCGCAGTGCGGCCGGCACCAACGACACAGTGCGGGGGCGATACTTGCGCACCGCATCCGCCCAGGCGGCAAGCTCGAATCGCTCCAGCAGCACAAACGGTCGCGCGTCGACGACACACTGCAGCACCCGGAACACGCCGCCGATATGAACCAGCGGAGAGTTGACGATCGCGACGCCGCGCCGGATTTCTGTGGGTGCCGGTGACCGCTCAGGTTCGCGGCCCATCACGCTGCATGCCAGCATGTCGTAGGTGAGCTCGACGCGTTTCGGTGGGCCGGTGGTTCCGCTGGTCAACATCCATACCGCGACACCGGCCCGACTGGCATCAGCCCGGGAGTCAACGGCTCTCATCTCCGGCTCGCTGTCGAGTCCCGAAATCGAGACGGTCGTTGTGCCCGCTGGCACCAGCGTCGCCACATCGTCGGGCTCACCGATCACCATAGGCAGCTGCAGCGAGCCGATGTCGGCTCGGGTGCGATCGTCGCCGCGGGAGGGGTTGAGCACGACGACGCACCCGCCGCTTTGCAACACACCCAAGAAGGCGGCAACGTGCGCGGGCCGGTTGCGCAGGAGTATTCCGACTCGGGGGGTACCGGCATGCGTCGCAACCAATGGACCGATCTTGGAAGCCATGTCGCCCACGTGCCCCCACGAAAACCAGTGGCCGCCGTATTCGATGGCGTGGGCGTCGGGCTGCAGATTCAGCACATCGGTGATGCGACGGCTGAGCGGATGTGGCATCAGCGGACCTTCGGCGGGACCCTGGCGCCCCCAGCTTTGGCAGCCAGCTCAGCTGTCCCGATGGGATTCCCCAGCCGTGTGTAGATCAAGCCTTGCTCCATCGCCGCCCTATAGGGCTTGTCCAGTGACTCCCAAATCGCCCTTACCGTGCCCTGGGCTGCCGACGGCGGCTTTCTGGCGATGGTTGCAGCGATCTCATACGCTCGCTCCCACAGCCGTTCGGCCGGTAACACTTCCGACACCAACCCGATTCTCAGCGCAGTGTCCGCGCCGACGCGTTCGTCGTTGCCCATCAGCGCTATCCGCAGCGTCTCACCCAGCCCAATGCGGCGCATCAGCCCGATCGGCTCCAACGCGCACACCAGGCCCGCCGAGACATGTGAGTCGAAAAACGTTGCGTCGCTCGAGCAGATGACGATGTCGGACTCGTTGAGAAAGTAGAATGCGCCGGCAGTGCACATTCCTTGAACCGCGCACACCACCGGTTTCCACATCTTCTGCCACTTAGGGCTCAGCGCCTCACCCGGATCTTCATGATTCCAAACATTTTCCGGCTGGCCGTACGGCGTCGTGATGTCGAGGCCGGCGCTGAACGCCCGAGTACCCGCTGCGCGCAAAACGACAGCGTTGACGGACTCGTCGAGCTTGACGGCGTGCCAGGCCTCGCGCATCTCCTCGCACATGGTGCGGTTGAACGCATTGAGTTGCTCCGGGCGGTTCAACGTGATCGTCGCGACACGGTCGTCGGCGTTCACCTCGAGCACAATGGTGTGGAAGCTCATCGGCATTGCCAATTCGGTGCCCGCTTTTCCATGAAAGCCTTGGGGCCTTCGAGGGAATCCTCGGTGTGCAAGTTGCGTTCCCGAAACGCTTCGGCGAGCATCTCGGCTTCGTGCAATGGCAGGTCCAGGCCCTTGAGAATAGCCAGCCGGGTGCCGCGCACAGCTAGCGGCGCATTGGAGTTGACGATGTCGGCGATCTCGTGAGCTCGTTCGAGAAGCCGGTCGTGCTGGACGATTTCGCTGATCAGGCCCAGCTCGTAGGCCCGCTGCACACTCATCCGTTCATGCTTGCCCATCAACGCCATCCGCAATGCGATCGAGCGGGGCAGCACCCGGGCTAAGCGCACCACCTCACGCCCGGCCACCAGTCCGATGCTGACATGCGGATCGAAAAACGTCGCCTTCTCCGAAGCGATGACGATGTCTCCGGTGGTGACCCAGTCCAAGCCCGCACCACAACACAAACCGTTGATGGCCGCCAACACCGGTTTGGCCATCCGCCGAAACGGCGGGGTTCCTTCCTGCGGCGCCTCCCACTGCTCGTACGTGGACAGAAACGGGCGTTCGTAAATCACCTTGCCGTCGGCTGGGATCGCCTTGACGTCGGCACCGGTGCAAAACGCGCGACCGGTGCCGGTGACGATAAGCAGCCATACGCGCTCGTCGTTTTCGGCCTCGTCGTAGGCGGCCCGCAACTCCGCAATCATGTGCGGGCTGAGCGCGTTGAGGGCATCCGAGCGGTTCAGCGTGATCGTGGCAGTGTGCCCGTCGACGTCGTATTTGATCGTGTCGAACGACATGGAGTGCTTCCCTTCATCGGCTGGCACAGGTCACCGGCCACGAAACTTCGGCGTACGTCTTTCCTGGAATGCCGCCAGTCCTTCCTTGAAATCAACTGTCCGGCAAGATAGTTCCAAACTGAACAGTTCCTGTGTCATGGCCTCCGTCAACGTCGCCTGGGCGGCGTAGTGGATGGCCTGCTTGGCCAGGCCGATCGCCACCGTAGGACCGCCGGCTAGTCGGGTCAGCAAGTGCTCGCTGGCGGAGTCGAGTTCGCGGCGGTCCACGGCGCGGTGGATCAACCCCCACTCCGCGGCTTCGGTGCTGCTCACTTTCTCTCCTAGCAGCAGCATTTCCTTGGCCCGTGTCAAGCCGATTAGTCGCGGAAGCAGCCAGCTGGCGCCCGAGTCGGGAGTGAAACCACGCGTTACAAACGGTTCCCAGAACGTGGCGTCGGCACTGGCCACGGTGAAATCTGCGGCGAGTGCCAGATTGCACCCCAGTCCGACCGCCCAGCCCTGCACGCTGCACACCACCGGCAGCTGGATCGTGTGGACCAATTCGATCAGGCGATGCGCCAGGTACGGAGTTCGACGCACCAGCGCCCCGGCGCGTGGACGCTCCCCAGTACCGCTGTTGGCGGCCACCCAGTCAGCACCCGCGCAAAAATCGCTTCCCGCACCGGCGATGTGGACGGCGCGAAGCGAGTCGTCTACCACAGCATCGGTCAACGCGTCGATGAACGACTCGATCATGGCATGGCTCAACGCATTACGCTGGTCGGGCCGGTTGAGCGTGAGCCGTAGGACTTCGCCGTCCCGGCGTGCTGTCACCGAACCCTCAGTCGCGGCGGAGTCCAGGTTTTGGCTCACCGTTGATTCCGCCCTTCTCCGCCTCTACCGTTACCCATACAGTAGCGGCTACGATTGCTACGCTGTATAAGTTAGCAAGGAAAGGCCGATGAGGGAACAGCCGGCCACGAAAGAGGACCATGCCCGAGGAGATACCCGCGACGAGCACTGACGGGGGACCGGATTCGGGAGCCGCGCGATTCGGCGAACAGCCGCTGGCCCAGACGGTCGCCGCTGCCCGCGCCATCCGGCGCATCAGCTCACTGCTGCTCTCGTTGGAACATCCCCACCCCACCGTCGACGTCATGCTCACCAAATTCGCCGAATGGGAACGCGAACTCGCCGCGGCGGCTCCACCGGACAACGCACCGCGTATCGGTCCCGATGACAATGGCGTGCGCCGGGTTTATCTGGATCACGCGGCCGACATCGGCGCCTTCAATCCGTGCTTTCCGGAATACCTTTTCGATCACCTCGACGCCGAGAGGGCACGCGGGCGGGTGACCTTTCCGCTGGTCTACGAGGGGCCGCCGGGGCTGGTCCACGGCGGGTTTCTGGGAGTCTTCTTCGACTGTGTCATCCAACAACACAACTGTGCCGCAATGCTGTCGGGCAAGACCCGTTCACTGCAGCTGACATTTCGCAGGCCGACCCCGATCCTCACTGAGTTGCAGTTCGACATCGCGCGCACCGAGGTCGACGGGGGGATCGAATCGACGGCGCGGCTACTGCACGACGGCGAACTGCTGTCCATCGGGAAGAGCAACACGTTGGCGATGTCCCCCGACAAGCTGGCCGGATCCCGATTCGGCAAGCGGCGACCCGAGAAGAGCTGACGTGGTCGGTCAGCGCATTCGTCAGCCGCGGGTGGCCGAAATCGTGGCGTCGCGGCTGCGGGACGAAATCTTGTCCGGTCGGCTCAAGGAAGGTGACATCCTGCCGTCGCAGGAAACCCTGTTCGCAGAATTCGGCGTAAGTCCTCCCGCGGTGCGAGAGGCGATCCACATTCTCGAGACGGACGGGCTGATTTCGGTTCGTCGCGGAAACGTGGGCGGAGCGGTCGTCCACCTGCCAACCGCCGAACGCACCGCCCAAATGATCAGCATGGTGCTGCAGGCGCGCGCGGCGACGCCGGCCGACGTCAGCGAGGCCCTGATGCGCTTAGAGCCCATTTGCGCGGGGATGTGCGCCGCACGCGAAGACCGGATGACGGAAGTGGTGCCGTACCTGCAGGCTGAAATCGACGGTCAGTTAAAGCAATTCGACGATGTGTCACAGTACGTGCCCAATGCCCGGCGCTTCCACGAAACGCTGGTGTCGAGGTGCGGCAACGAACCAATGATCCTGCTGATCGGTTCGCTGGAGCTGATCTGGTCGGCCCATGAGTCGTCCGTGTGGAACGGTGAGGGTGATCCGGCACCGATGGGCCGCAAGACCAGGCAAGCCGCACTGCGTGATCATCAGCGACTGCTCGACGCTATCTGTGACGGCAACACCGCACGAGCAGTGAAGGTAGCGCAGGATCACCTTGCCGCGGCGCGTCACAATACGCTCGCGTTCGGCGCCGACAAGACCATCGAGGCCAAGCTGATGTCGAACGCAGCCGTGGACTTCGGCCTGCATCACAACGGGCGACCACTGAGCAGGAAGGAGTCCGATACATGACAGCATCGGACGATCGCGTGCTTTTCGACGTCGACACCGACAAACGAATCGCCACAATCACATTGAACAACCTGAAGCACCGCAACTCTTACGACGCTTCAATGCGTGACGCCATCGCGCGCTACCTGGATCGCGTGGCCGAAGACGACGACATCACCGTAGTGCTGCTGCGCGGAGCGGGCGGAGTTTTCAGCACCGGCGCCGACATGAACAACGCCTACGGCTGGTACGGCTCGGACGGCGGCGACAAGTCCACCAAAAGCCGGTCCAGCCAACGACGTCGGCTCACCGTAGATCGCAAGTCGTTCGGTTTCTACCACAACTTCATGGGTTTCCCGAAAGTCACCGTGGGCGAGATCAATGGTTATGCCTTAGGCGGCGGGTTCGAGCTGGCGCTGATGACCGACATTTCCGTAATCGCCCGCGACACCAAGATCGGCATGCCCGCAACGCGTTTCCTCGGTCCCGCGCTGGGCAGCTTGCACATGTTTTTCCACCGACTGGGACCGGTTCTGGCGCGGCGCCTGCTGTTGACCGGCGACATCATCGACGCCGGCACGGTCGAGCATCTGGGAATCTTCACCGACACATGTGATCCCGGCATGGTGTCGGCGCGCGCATGGTACTGGGCGGAGAAGGCGGCGAAAATGCCGGCCGACGGCGTCGTGATCGCCAAGGAGGCGTTCCGACTGGTCGAACAGACCCAGGCCTACCAGGCAGAGGAAGTGGCAAGCTACCTGTTCCACGCGTTCGGGACGAATCTGCAATTCGCGCCCGGAGAATTCAACTTTGTGAAGACACGAGCACAACACGGTACGAAGGAGGCGTTCCGCCTGCGCGACGAACACTTCCACGTGCCAGAACCCGAAGCGCCGTGAGCGGTTGTGGCACGTTGTTACCGCGACGCTCTGGTCCGCCCTCGCGGAGTCGCGGGCTTGCGCTGCCGGTCAACCGATTTCGTCGTCTTCCGTGAACGGGCTGACGACTTCGCGCCCTGCTCGATTGTCCTGGCCGCGTGGTCGAGGATGCACTCAAGGCCGTATTCGAAGTTGTTCTCGTCGGCGGCGCCGATGTGGTGGCCTTTCGCAGTCATCTGAGCGAGCAGCGGTGTGGTTTCGGGATCCATGACCATGGCATCCTCGATGGTGCGTGCCCCGTTCTCGCTCTCCCGGTTCTTTTGGTGCAACCGATGCAGAACCACTGATCCGCGCACATGCACCGACACCGCGGAGTAGGTGTCGAAGGCCTCTTCGGGCGACAAGCCCGCCTCAACCAGACCGGCGATAGCCTTCTCGATCTCTTGAACCCCCAGGCGGGCTGCCCTGGGGCTGAGCGCGGACCGGATCAAAATCAGGTCGCACAATATCGGGTTGCCGATGAACGTCTTCCGCATCGAGCGAGCGTGGTTCCGCAATGTCTCGCGCCAGTCGCTTGCTTCCACATAGGGGGTGTCGAACACGTACTTCCGCAAGGCGCGGTCGGTCATCGCGTTGAGCAGGTCGTCCTTCTTGCGGAAATACCAGTAGATGCTTGTGACGCCGACCCCCAGATGCTTTCCGAGCAGCGGCATGCTGAGGTTGTCGATCGATACCTGCTCTGCGAGTTCGAAAGCGCCGTTGATGATGTCGTCGGGATTGATGGATCCGCGTTCGCGTCGTTGACGCTTGTCGGCGGTAGCTTGCTTTGCCACTGCGGGCACCTCCATCAAGTTCATACGCTTGTGCAGTCCGCGCTGCGAGCCGGCGTAACCCGAATCTACCGGTAGTTGTGCCTGAACTGCGGCTACGCGGGTATGTCGGCGCTTCCCTCTGCTACTGTAATGCCTATCGTAGGCTTTTTGGTAGCTGCGGCAGCAGTGAACGGCGAGCAGGCATACCGATGGATTTAGGGCTGAAAGACGCGACCGCGGTGGTGGTCGGCGGGGCTCGCGGGATGGGGGTGGCCACTGCGCGGTGCCTGGCATCCGATGGTGCCCGGGTGGCGGTCGTCGCTCGATCGCGGGCCGACCTGGATCGGGCGGCCGAAGAGCTACGTCAGCAGGGCAGCCCGGATGCGCTCGGCATGGTCGCCGACGTCCGTGACACCGCACAGGTCGACAAGGTGTTCGCCGAACTCGGCGAGCGGTGGAGCGGCGAACTAAACGTGCTCGTCAACGCGGTCGGTCCGGGTACGGTCGGCAGCTTCGAGGACCTGACCGACGAGCAGTGGCGCCAGGCTTTCGACGACGGCGTGATGGGGATGGTGCACTGCGTTCGTTCGGCACTTCCGCTGCTGCGCAAGGCCGAGTGGGCGCGGATCGTCAACTTCTCGGCACACTCAACCCAGCGGCAAAGTGTCGTGCTGCCCGCCTACACCGCCGCCAAAGCAGCGTTGACAAGCATCTCCAAGAACTTGTCGTTGCTCCTGGCAAAGGACGAGATCCTGGTCAACGTCGTCTCTCCTGGCAGCATCGCATCCGAATCGCTGGTCGGTTGGGCGAAGTCGGTCGGAGTCGACGGCGACGACCCATACCAGTTGATGGACGCCATCGCCAAGCACTTCGGGCATCCAGCCCACCTGCCACGCGCCGGCCTACCGGACGAAATCGGGCCTGTGGTGGCGTTTTTGGCGTCGCGGCGGAATTCCTACATGACCGGAGCCAACGTGAACGTCGACGGTGGTTCCGACTTCACCTAACAGGAGGCGTGATGGCAACGGCTGGCGAGGCGCGAGCCTGGGCCCGCAGCGCTCTACGGGGAATCGGCGACTCCCTGTACACCCCGTTTTGTGGCATCGACGGCGACGACATCGACTGGGCGGCCTACCGGACGCTGGTGCGCTACTGCGTCGGTGACCTGGGGCACCCGATGTTGTGGTGCACCAGCGGCATCGCCGAGTTCTGGTCGTTGACACTCGCAGAGCGAAAGCAGTTGCTGGAAGTGGCAATCGAAGAAGCCCGCAGCATCAACCCCGACGTCGTCGTGCAGGCCTGCACCGCAGCGATGTCGGCTAAAGACTGTCTGGATCTGACACTGCACGCACAGCAGTTGGGCGCCGATATCGCCTACATCCAGACCCCGATGATGGAAGTGCATGGCGGCGAAGGCGTGCTGCGGTTCTTCCGCTACATCGCCGACCGTACGGACATCGCGCTGGGCATGTTCAATTCACCGTCGTCGGGCTACGTGTTGACGCCCGCCGAGAGCGCGCAGATCTACCACGAGGTGCCGGCGGTCTGCGCCACCAAGGAGGGCGCCTTCCGGCCCGCCGCCAGCCGGCTGCTGCATGAGATGGCACCTGGCCTGGTGATCTGGGAATGCGACAAAACGGTGTATCGCGCGGGATGGCTCCGCGCCGGAATCGTCTGCCCCGCACAGTTAGGCACCGCTGGCTACTTGTTCGAAACTCCCGACCGGCGGTTGCTTACCGAGTACTGGGACCTGATCGTCAACGACAAGCTCGTCGAGGCGATGGATTACGGCCGGGATTCAGGTCTGGACCAGTTCGACATAGACCTCGGCTCGTGGTTCACCTGCTATCCCGGACGATCCGATTACTTCACCCATTGGGGCGGTGCCTTCAAGTACGCGGCGTCGCTTCTTGGCCTGCCGGTGGGGGACTATCCGCATTCCCGGCCGCCGCAAGCGGAATTGCCTGCGGCGGCTAAAGAACAGATCCAGAATGCCTATCGTCGCCGCGGTCTCATCGCGCCGTAGACGACAGGCCAACAGCCGCGGGTTTTACCCTGGTCGTACGGGTTCCGGCAGTTGCGGAATGCTGTACCGATAGGTATACAGTATGGGTACAAAGACGCTGGAGCCAGCGGCCCGGGATTGAGGAGACGCTCTGATGAGCACCGCCGACGACGTCGCTGCTGCGGCCGACGCCTCCGCCGGTCAGGACGACGCGGTGCGCTACGAACCAACGGACAGCGGTGTTGCGGTGCTCACGCTGAACCGGCCGGAGCGGCTCAACACGTGGGGCGGCGACATTGCCGGTGCCTTCTACTCGAGCCTCGAGCGTGCCGATGACGATCCGGCTGTCCGGGTGATCGTCGTGACTGGGAGCGGCAAGGCGTTCTGCGCGGGTGCCCAGCTGGGCTCGATGGAATCGGTAGGCAAGTCGCTGGAGAACACTGACGAGCGGGCCTTGAGCGAGTTGGTCGGCGAACGGCAACCGCATTTCCTGACTACTTTGCGCAAACCGGTTATCGCCGCCGTCAATGGTTCCTGTGTGGGAATCGGCCTCACGCTGGCGCTGATGTGTGATGTGCGGTTCGCCGCTGCCGGTGCAAAATTCGCCGCATCATTCGCGCGCCGAGGCCTGATTGCGGAGTACGGCATCTCGTGGATCCTGCCGCGCTTAACCGGCTGGGGAGTTGCACTCGATTTGCTACTGAGCGGCCGCACCTTCCTCGCAGACGAGGCGGTCGAGCTCGGTTTGGTCAAGGAGGTTGTCGCCCCCGACCAATTGATGACGCGTGTTCTGGACTACGCCGAGGACATCGCCCGCAATTGCTCGCCGGCTTCGATGGCCGTCATCAAGCGGCAAGCCTATGGCGATGCCAGTCGAGACGTCGACGACGCGACCGCACGTGCCGAGGCCTTGCTCCATGCGTCGCTGTTGCGGCCCGACGTCATCGAGGGCATTACGAGCTTCTTCGAAAAACGAGCGCCCAATTTCCCGGGACTGGCCTCATCCGAGTAATGAGGCCGATAGCGTGCGCTACCGAGAGGATGACCATGACTAGCTTGGGCTACAAGCCGATTGACGTGGACAACCATTACTACGAGCCGCTGGACGCCTTTACCCGCCACTTGGACAAGAAGTTCAAGCGCCGCGGCGTTCAGATGCTCACCGACGGCAAGCACACCTATGCCGTCATCGGAGAGCGGGTCAACCGCTTCATCGCCAACCCGACGTTCGACCCGATCATCGCCCCGGGCTGCCTGGATCTGCTGTTCCGTGGCGAGGTACCAGAGGGCGTCGACCCGGCCTCGCTGATGAAGGTCGAGCGGCTGGCGGATCACCCCGAGTACCAAAACCGCGAAGCCCGCATCACGGTGATGGACACCCAGGGCATCGAGACCGTGTTCATGCTGCCGACATTCGCCTGCGGCGTCGAAGAAGCGCTCAAGAACGACATCGAGGCGACCATGGCGTCGGTCCACGCGTTCAACGTGTGGCTCGACGAGGACTGGGGCTTCGACCGGCCCGACCACCGGATCGTCGCGGCGCCGATCATCTCGCTGGCCGACCCGGACAAGGCCCGTGAAGAGGTCGAGTTTGTGTTGGCGCGGGGCGCGAAGCTGGTACTGGTGCGGCCGGCACCGGTACCCGGTGTGGTCAAGCCGCGGTCGCTCGGGGATCCCATCCATGACGCGGTTTGGGCGAGGCTGGCAGAGGCAGGGGTTCCGGTCGGTTTCCACTTGAGCGACAGCGGCTATCTACAGGTGGCCGCGATGTGGGGTGGGAAATCCACGTTCGAGCCGTTCGCTTCGAAGCCTGATCCGTTGGACCAGATACTCGTCGACGACCGAGCAATTCACGACACGATGGCCTCGATGATTGCGCACGGTGTGTTCACCCGCCATCCACGACTGAAGGTGGTGAGCATCGAGAACGGCTCGTATTTCGTGTACCGGCTGATCAAGCGGCTGAAGAAGGCCGCAAACAATCATCCGCGCCTGTTCCCCGAAGATCCGGTGGAGCAGCTGCGCAACCACGTCTGGATCGCTCCATATTACGAGGATGACTTGGCAGCCTTGGCCGATGTTATCGGTGTGGACAAAATACTGTTCGGCTCGGACTGGCCGCACGGCGAAGGCCTCGCAGACCCCGTGTCGTTTACAGAAGAACTAGTCGGGTTCAGCGAGGATGACATTCAAAAAGTTATGCGAGACAACGCGTTAGATCTTCTTGGCGTCAAGGTGGCGTCGGCGGCGTAGCGTCATGCCCGAGTGGACGATCGGCGCGGTGCTGGATGCCATCGCAGATGTCATTCCAGACCGCCTGATGACGGTGTGCGCTAATCGGCGAAGTAGTTTCGGCGAGTCGGCGCTGCGCACTACGCGATTCGCAAACTTCTTAACGAGCAACGGCTTTGGTGTGCATCGCCCGCGAGAGATGCTCAACCGTTGGGAGTGCGGCCAGGATCGGGTAGCGCTGATCATGTACAACGATCTGTACCCCGACATGGTGATCGGCTGTCTCAAAGCACGCGCCGTTCCCGTCAATGTCAACCACTACTACTCACCGCGTGAGATCCGCGAGCTGCTCGAATACGTGCGACCGCGAGGCATCGTCTACCATCGCTCGCTCGGCGCACGGTTCGCCGAAGTGTTGCCTGCCGGCGCCGATCTACTGGTGTCGATCGAGGACGGGAGCACCGTTTCGCAACTGCCAGAGGCTATTTCGCTGGATAAGGCCTTGGCAACCGCGAGCGCTGACCCGACCATCGGCTCGCCTGACGATCTGATCATGATGTGTACCGGCGGCACGACCGGACGCCCGAAAGGAGTGTTGTGGCGCCAAAGCGACATGTACGTCGCGTCGATGACCGGAGCCGATCACGCGAGCGTGGAGGAGATCCACGCGAAGGTGCGCACCGGCGGGCAGCCGTGGTTCGCCGTGTCACCGCTGATGCATGCGGCAGGAATGTGGACCGCGTTCTCGGCGATCTTCAACGGACTGGGCGTCATTCTGTACGACAACCGCACCAAGCTGGATCCCCGCGTGGTGTGGCAAACCGCGGAACGCGAAAAAGTGGGCATGATCACGATGGTCGGCGACGCCTACGCCGGCCCGCTCGTCGCCGAACTCAAGCGTGGCTCGCATGACTTGTCGTCGCTTTACGCCATCGGCACCGGAGGGGCGGCAACCAACTCGAAGTACAAGCAAGCGCTGATGGAGCACCTGCCGCACGTCACAGTCATCGACGGCTACGGATCGTCGGAAACCGGAAACTTGGGGTTCGGGCACAGTAAGGGCGGAAGCGAGAGCAGCACTTTCGAACTCAGGACTGGGGGAGCGGTGGTATCCGCGGATCTCAGCCGGTTCCTGCTGCCCGGTGACCCAGAGGTCGGGTGGGCAGCGAGGACCGGGCGGATCCCACTTGGCTACTTCGACGATGCCGAAGCAACCGAGCGCACATTCCCGGAGGTCGAAGGCCAGCGTGTCGTGATATCGGGGGACCGGGCAACCATCGAGAAAGACGGCACCATCCGATTATTCGGTCGTGATTCGTTGGTCGTGAACACAGGAGGCGAAAAGGTTTTCGTCGAAGAGGTCGAGGAAGTGCTGCGGGCACACCCGGGCATCGCCGATGCATTGGTGGTCGGGCGCCCGAGCGAGCGGTGGGGCGAAGAAGTCGTCGCGCTGATCGCGACACGCCCTGGCTCAGACGGTGACCTCAGTCAGCAGGCACTGTCTAGCTTCTGCACCGCGCAATTGGCGAATTTCAAAGCGCCCAAGGCGTTCATCGTCGTTGACGAGATCCAGCGCCTCGGCAACGGCAAGCCCAACTACCGATGGGCCAAGCAAGTGGCGAAACAGACCATTCTGCAAGGTGCACCATGACGCACAAGGCGATCGACTGTCTGGTCAACGTGCATTTCGGGGAATCCGAAAAGCAGCCGAGCTGGATGCTCAAGGTCCGAGACGACTACTTCAAGGGTCCGAAGTCGATGTTCGAGCCGGTCGAGCTGGCCGAACTGCTCGACGAAATGGACGAGCAGGGCGTACAGAAGGCGATCCTGATGGACTCACTCGCCAATCCGTCGACAACCGCACGCAAATTCGTTGCGGCCGAACCGGAACGGTTCGCACTGGCGATGGGCGGAGTCAACCTGCTGCGACCGGTACAGCCGCTGCGAGAACTGACCGCGGTCGTCAAAGGTCTCCCGGTCGCCTACGCCGTGGTCGGGCCGAGCTTCTGGGGCGACGGGCAGTACCCGCCCAGCGACGCCGTCTACTACCCGCTCTACGCCAAGTGCGCCGAACTCGACCTGCCGTTGTGCATTAACACCGGTATCCCCGGCCCGCCCATCCCCGGCGACGTGCAGCATCCCATGCATCTGGACCGAGTGTGCGTCCGCTTTCCCGAACTGCGGTTGTGCATGATCCACGGAGCCGACCCATGGTGGGACGTTGCGATCCGGCTACTGATCAAGTACCGGAACCTTCGCCTGATGACGTCGGCCTGGTCGCCCAAGCGCCTACCGGAAAGCCTGCTGCACTACATGCGAACACGCGGACCCGACAAAGTGATCTACGCGTCGGACTGGCCGGTATTGCGCATGCGCCGGGTCGTGCCCGAAGCGCTCGCGCTCGACGTCCCGCCCGAGGTGCTCGACAACTATCTGTACAACAACGCGCAGGCATTCTTCTTCGGGGAACGACAGGAGCGATGACGATGGACCGATTCGAGCTGCGCAGGCTGGATTACAGCCTGACCGAAGACCACGTCGCGTTGCAGACTGCATACAAGGACTTCTTCAAGACGCACTGCTCTATCGAGTCAGTGCGTGCCGCAGAGCCGTCGGGCTTCGACAAGAACCTCTGGGAGCGGTTGTGCGCCATGGGAGCAACGACGATGGCGCTACCGGAATCCTTTGGCGGTGACGGCGCGACCCTGGTCGACCTGACCCTGGTCGCCGAGGAGATCGGCCGCTCGCTGGCACCGGTGCCGTGGATCGACCACGTCTGCACGGCAAGGCTCCTGTCGCGGTTGGCCGAGGTGGAGGCCGACGTTGTCAACGGAACACAACTGTCAGCGCTCGATCCGCAGGTCGAAAATGCCGTAGGCCCGAGGCTCATTCCAGCCGGGTCGATCGCCGACCATGTCATCATCCGCGACAGCGACTCTGTCGTGCGACTGACATTCGCCAGCCGACCGGCGAAGGTCGACAACATCGGCCGGTTACCGATGGCGTGGGTCGACCCGGCCGCAGCCGACACCCGCACCGTCGTGGCCAGCGGCGCAGAGGCGTTGGCTAGTTACCAACGGGCGCTTGACGAATGGCGGCTGCTCACCGCGGCGGCCTTAGTTGGTCTGGTTGAGGAGACGATGACCATCGCCGCGGAGTTCGCCAAGGCGCGTTACACGCTCGGCGTGCCGATCTCGACGCTGCAGGGCATCTCGCATCCGCTGGCCAACATGGCGATCACCGTCCAGAGCGGACGCAACCTCGCGCATCGAGCCGCCTGGTTCCTCGACAACGAACCCGACGAGCGTCCCGAGTTGGCGGCGTCGGTGTTCGTGTTCATGGCCGAGGAAGCCGCGAAGGCAGCGACGATGGCGGTGCACATCCAAGGCGGTCTCGGCGTTTCGGCCGAAGCCGCCGCGACGGCGTACCTGGTGCGTGCGCGCGGATGGCCGTTGGCGGGCGGTGATCCTGGTGCGAGCGCACAGCAGATCGCGCAAATCGTCGCAGCGCGGGAAGCAGAGGTTTAGCAATGGACTTCTCGAAAGTCGAACTGCCCGAGGACGACAAGGCCTTCCTCGATGAAGCACGAAAGTTTCTGGCCACCCATGTGACCGAAGAAGTCAGACGCCGCGACCGGGAAACCGGCGACAACTTCGACGAAGGCGTGCACCTCGCGATGGGCGCCGCGGGGTATCTGGAAGCGGAATGGAAGCCGGAATCCGAAGGCGGGTTCAGCCGGCTACGGCGCCGTATCTGGGAACTGGAGAAGCGCCGGTTCCATGTGCCGTGGGTGACGTGGGGTACCACGGCCATGATCGCGCGATCGGTGGTGAAATTCGGTTCGCCGGAACTACAAGACGAGGTGCTGCCAGGGGTCTTCAGCGGCCACATCCGCATGTGCCTAGGCTATACCGAACCGGAAGGCGGCTCCGATGTCGCCACCTGCAAAACTCGCGCCGTGCGCGACGGCGATGACTGGATTATCAACGGCTCCAAGATGTTCACCACCGGCGCGCACAACTGCCAATACGTCTTCCTGATCACCAACACCGACCCGCAGGCGCCGAAACACAAGAGCCTGACCATGTTTCTGGTGCCGCTGAACTCGCCTGGCATCGAGATCCAGGGCATCCGCACCATCGACGGCGACCGCACCAACATCGTCTACTACAGCGACGTCCGCGTCCCTGACAAGTACCGGCTGGGCGAAGTCAATGGCGGGTGGACGGTGGTGCGCGAGCCGCTCAACGTCGAACATGGAGCGGTAGCGCCTGCCCGGGACGGCCTCCAAGACACGTCGATCATGATGCACCAGGCCGGGTTCATGGCGGAGGCGGTGGACAAGGCGGCAGGACGGGTCGCGCAACAGAATACGAATGGCCGCCATCTCATCGACGATAGGTCGGTGGCGTATCGATTGGGGCGCAGTGTGGCGCGGATGGAGGCGGCGCTGTCCACGCCGAGTATTTTCGGACGTGTCGCCATCGCGCAAACCATGCGCGACATCTCGCCGGATCTGATGGACATCCTCGGTGCCGCGTCAGCTTTGCCGTACGGGACCGACGGCGCCGCCGATGATGGCAGCGCTGAATACTGCTACCGCTTCGCGCCTTTGGTCGGCATTTACGGCGGCACACTCGAAGTGTTCCGCAACATGATCGCCCAGCATGTGCTCGGGCTGGGAAAGCCCGCCTACGCACCGCCCGCGAAGAAAGCTCAGTAGCGCGAGCAGACGCAAAAGCTCCGAAAAACCCGGCCTGTCGGGTACTTTTGCGACTGCTCGGCAGGGCTACGTGGTCAAGATTGTCGCCGCGGATGTTCCCGGTGCGCCGTAAGCCTGCGCGAACCCAACCCGCGGCGTGCCGGGTACTTGCCGGTCGCCCGCTTCGCCGCGCAGTTGGCGCACCAGCTCATGCACCTGCCGCAGGCCCGACGCTCCGATCGGCTCACCGTTGGCGATCAGCCCGCCATCGGTGTTGATCGGCATCGACCCGGTGATTTCCGTGGCACCGTCGGCCAACAGCTTTTCCTGCTCACCATCGGCGCAAAATCCGCATTCGGCCATATGGATGACCTCTGCGCCGGCGTCGGTGTCCTGCAACTGAATAACGTCGACATCGCCGGGCGCCACCCCAGCCTTCTCGAATGCGGCGCGGGCCGCGTACACGGTTGGCGGCACATCTTCTTCCACCGGAGCGTAGGTGGTGTTGACCTCGTAGGCGCCGTATCGGCGAGTGCGGACCTCGACCGACCGCACATACACCGGCTTGGAGGTGAACCGGTGCGCGATGTCGGCGCGGCACATGATCGCCACGGCCGCGCCTTCGTCGGGCGCGCAGAACATATATTGCGTCAGCGGGTAGTTCAGGATCGGCGAGCCGAGGATCTGCTCCTCAGTGAGCGGCTTGCGCCGGTACGCGTTGGGATTGAGCGATCCGTTTCGGTAGTTCTTCGCGGCTACTTTGGCCAAGGTTTCGACGGAGACACCGTGGTCGTGAAGGTAGCGATTGGCCTTCATGCCGAAGAACTTGGTGGTGAGGTATTGGCCGTTCTCGGCATACCAACTCGGCATCCCCACGAGAGCAGGATCTTCGGTAAACGCGCCGCGAGGATGCTTATCCATGCCGACAGCGATCCCAATATCGCACTCACCCAACCGAATCGTGTCCGCACACAGCTTTGTGGCGCTGGCCGCGGTGGCGCACGCGTTGAACACATCGGTGAACGGAATACCGGTCAACCCCACCATCCCGACGATCGCATCAGGGTTGGCCACCGTCCAGCTGCCGCCCACGGCGAACTGGATGTCTTTCCACTCCAGTGCGGCATCGATGAGCGCGAGCTGAATCGCGTCTGCGGCCATTTCCATCGCAGACTTGCCCTCGAACCGGCCGAACGGATGCAGACCCACCCCGATGATCGCAACGTCATTCACGAGCGGTACTCCTCATCGAATCCGCGGTTCACGCGATGGCTCCCGATTCCTTCAGTTCGGCGATGCGGTCCCAGTCCATGCCGAGTTCGGTAAGGACGATTTCTGTGTGTTCGGATGCCTGCGGGGCCCGGTTCGTCACCAGCGGCTCGTGGTTGAACTGCACCGGCCCCCGCACGATGTTGAACGGTGCGCCGTCGCTGGCCAGCTCGACTTCGGTGATCATGTCATTGGCAATGGCCTGCTCGTCCTCGGCCAGGTCAATAAGGCTCTGGAACGGCGCCCACTGTCCTTTCATGGTTTTCAGATGTTGACGCCAATACTCGAATGGCTTGCTGGCAAAGGCCTTTGCAATCAGCTCGACGGCCGCATCGGCGTTTTGTATCAGTGGTAGTACATCGGCGAAGCGGAGATCGTCAGCCGCCTCGGGGATGCCGAGATGCTCGAAGGTGTCGCGGATCAGGCCGGTGGGGCTGATGATGCACAAGTTGATCGTGCCGCCGTCGGAGGTTTGGTAGTTGCCCATGAACGGATTCACCGACGGACTCGCCGATCCCGGCATGGCGACCCGCATGACCTCGCCGGTTTCCATTCCCTGCGTCACGCTCGCGCCTGCCGCCCACCACGCGGTGCTCAGCAACGACACGTCAAGCTCGAGGGCTTCGCCAGTCCTTTCGCGGTGCAGCAGTGCGGCCGAGATGCCCCCGGCGATGAACATGCCCCCGATGGAGTCGCCGAAGGCTGGGATGCCTTGGGGCAACGCACCGCCCAGCTCCTCTGGCGTCAGCGCATAACCGATGCCGCTGCGCGTCCAGAATGCTGTGCCGTCGTAGCCACCGACGTCGCGTTCAACCCCCTTGTCGCCGTAGGCGCTGCCGCGGGCATAGACGATATTAGGGTTCACGGCGCGGATGTGCTTGAGGTCGAATCTATTCTTCTGCCGCTGTGCGGGTAGGTAGTTGGTCAGAAACACGTCCGAGGTCTTGGCGAGCTCATAGAGCACTTCCTGGCCTCCCGGAGTGGAGACGTCGATCCCAACGCTGCGCTTGCCCCGGTTTGGATGCTCCATCAGCGGATGCCTGTCGGGGTTGATCTCGACGCCACCCATGTTGAGGAAACCGCGCTGGGTATCGCCGCGCACCGGGTGTTCGACCTTGATGACGTCTGCGCCCCAGTCGGCGAGGATGGCACCAGCCGCCGGGACGAACGTGAACTGCGCAACTTCGAGGACTCGAAAGCCCGCCATTACCTGGACCATTTTCGAGACCCTACTTGGCGACGTCGAACGTCACCGGTAGCGCCGTCGGGGAGCGGAACGGCTGGCCGTGGATGTGCGGGTCGTCGTCGGTGACGAGCGTGATATTGGCCAGGCGAGTCAGCAGGCATTCGACGGCAACCCGGGTTTCCATGCGCGCCAGATGCAAACCGAGGCACGTGTGTTCGCCAGCGGCAAAGGAAATGTGGGGCATATGCGGCCGGAAGATGTCGAACTCCTCTGAGTTCTGCCACCGGTGTTCGTCGCGGTTGGCCGAGCCGATGCACACGTCGACCACCGAGCGCGCCGGTATCTCGACGCCTTCGAGCTCGGTGTCTTCGGTGGTGAACCGCTGCACGGTGGTCAGTGGTGTCTCGAAGCGAAGCCCTTCTTCGATGGCCTGTGGGATCAGCTCGGGGTTCGCCTGCACCGCTTGGAATTGCTTCGGGTGGGTGAGCAACAGGAACAGCAGATTGCCCGAGGAGCGATAGGTGGTCTCCAGCCCCGCCGGCAGCAGCAGTCGCAGGAAGGAATAAATCGCTTCGTCGCTGAGCTTTTCGCCGTCGATCTCGGCCGTCACCAGATCACCGATGATGTCTTCGGTCGGTTGGGATCTGCGTTGTTCGATCTGGTCAAGAAAGTAGTCTTTGAGAGCCGCCGACGCTTCGAAGGCGCGTTCGTACTTCACCGTGTAGCTGATCAACTCCACTGCGCGACGGTGGAACATTGGCAGGTCTTTTTCGGGCAAGCCCAGCAGGGTGGCGATCGCGCGGGTGGGAAACTCGAACGTGAACTGTCGGACAAGATCGGCTCGGCCGTCGTCGATGAATTCGTCGATCAACGCATTGCAGATTGGCCGCACGATGGTCGGTTCCCAGCGGGCCAGCGCCTTGGACTTGAACGCCGCGGACACCAGGTTGCGGTGCTCCCGGTGCTGTTTGCCTTCCATGGCGAGAATGGTCGGGCCCATGAACAGCCCGATAGTGGTGTCGTACATTTTCGAGCTGAACACCTGCCCGTTGCGGAATGCCTTGTTCACAGCGTCGAACGACATCGCGGCGAAGGACCTCTTCGGCCGTAACGACTCGGGGGTCCTGGAGTAGTCCATCACTGTGCCGCGGAACACGCCGGCATCGCCGCGCTTCTGAGTGAAGTACGGGTACGGGTCGCGAACGTAGTCGTCCGGCAAGGCGGCGGTAACAGCGACGTCCTGAAGTTGACTATCCACGGATTCTCCCGGCCTCGACTGCACGATCCTACTGTAAAGATTACAGTAGACTATATCGACACAGTCGCAGTTGCCGTAAGCTGTGAAGCCATGAGTTCGGTGGACGAACGGCTTGACGGCTCCGTCCAGCAGTGCGCAGCGATGCGCGCCAGCCTGGAACAACAGCGACGATCGTTCATGGCCGAGGGACCGCCGAGCGTCGCGGTCCGGCACAATCGCATCGACCGATTGCTCGCTCTGGTTTTGGACAACACCGATGGGTTTGTCGATGCGATGGCGGCCGATTACGGCACCCGCTCCAGGGCGGCATCGTTGTTCACCGAAGTCGTCGGCATGATCTCGGTGATCGAACACACGAGATCGCATGTGGCCAAATGGATGCGGCCGACCAAGCTGATACGCGCGACACAGTTGTGTGGCCTGCGGGCCGAGGTCCAGCCATGCCCGCTCGGAGTTGTCGGGATCATCGGGCCATGGAACTTTCCGTTGAACCTGGTGGTGTTGCCGGCTTCAGCGGCGTTCGCTGCGGGTAATCGGGTGATGATCAAGATGTCGGAGATCACGTCCCACACCGCTGAGCTCATGAAGTCCACCGCGCCGAACTATTTCGACCCGACCGAGCTCGATGTCGTCACCGGCGGCCCCGACATAGCCGCCGCGTTCGCGTCGCTGCCGTTCGACCACTTGTTCTTCACCGGGTCGCCTTCGGTGGGCGCGCTCGTGCAACAGGCCGCCGCCCAAAATCTCGTTCCGGTGACGCTGGAGCTGGGTGGGAAGAACCCGGTGGTCGTCGCCCCCAACGCAAACATAGGCCGGTCTGCGGCCCGTATCGCCCGAGCGCGCATGGTCAACGGAGGGCAGGTGTGTGTCTGTCCCGACTACGTTTTCGTGCCCGACGACAAGATGGAGGAGTTCGTCGCCGTCGCCCGCCAGACGCTGCGCGGCATGTTCCCGAACATCGTGACCAATGACGACTACTGCTCCAGTGTCAACCAAACCAACTTCGAAAGGGTGGTGGGACTGATCGAGGACGCGCGCGTGAAGGGTGCCACTGTCGAAACGGTTGCGCCCGAGGCAGAGTCACTTCCGGACCGAGCCAGCCGCAAGGTCGCGCCGACCATCGTCCGCGACATCGACGACCGCATGAAGATCGCCGACGAGGAGATCTTCGGTCCCGTCTTGGCAGTCAAAGGGTATTCGCAGCTGGCCGACGCCGTCGACTACATCAACCAGCGCCCGGCTCCGCTGGTGGCCTACTGGTACGGACCCGATGACGACGACTTCCGGGCCTTTGTCCGCAATACCCGCAGTGGTGGTGTGGCACGTAATGACTTTGCCGCGCAGATGATCCCGTCGGCTGCCCCATTCGGCGGCGTGGGCCGCAGCGGGATGGGGGCTTACCACGGCAAGGCCGGCTTCGACACGTTCAGCCACTACCGAACCGTGGTCGGCAACGACCTGCCGTTCAGCATCACCGGAACCGCGGCCCCGCCGTTCAGAAAGCCGTTGCGGCTCGGAGCAAATGCTGCGCTGCGGGTTGCGCGGATGCGCGTACACCACAGGCTCAAGGCAGCTAGCCGTCGCTGATTGCCTGCTCGCGGGCCCACCGGTAGTCGGCCTTACCGGACGGGCTGCGCTCGACGGCCGGCCGGAAAACCACCGCTTTGGGAAGTTTGTAGCGCGCCAGCGACTTTGCCGCGTGCTCGATCAATTCCTGCTCGCTGGCCTGCGCGCCAGCGGCCATTGCCACGATGGCGACCACCTCCTGGCCCCAGCGCTCGCTGGGCCGCCCGGCCACCACCACGTCGGCCACAGCGGGATGAGACGCGATCGCGGTCTCGACTTCTTCGACGAAAATCTTTTCGCCACCAGAGTTGATGCACACCGAGTCGCGGCCAAGCAACTCGATCGTGCCGTCGGCGAAATAGCGGGCCCGGTCGCCGGGTATCGCATAGCGCACACCGTCGATGACGGGGAAGGTCGCGGCGGTCTTGGTGGCATCGCCCTTGTAGCCAAGCGGCACATAGCCGCGCTGCGCCAGCCAGCCGATGCCGTCGTGGCCTGGTTCGAGCACGCGGCTGAGGTCGTCGGCGATCACGCAGGTATCGGGTCCAGGGTTGAACCTGCCGGTCGATACCGTCCCGGTCATCGACAGGTGACTCATTTGCGCACCAGACTCCGATGAGCCAACGCCGTCGACCACCATGAGACCGGGTCGCGCCTGGATCAGTCGCTCTTTGACATACGGAGTCAACAACGCGCCGCCATTGGCTACCACCGCCAATGACGACATGTCGGCATTTCCGCGCTCTATAGCGGCAAGCAACGGCCGCGCCATGGCGTCGCCGACCACGGTTACCGCCGCCACCTTTTCCCGCTCGATGGTGTGGACAACTTCTTCGGCGTCCAGGTGGTCGACAACCGTTGGAAAGACGACCGACTGCCCGGTCGTCATCGCGGTCATGACACTCCATTGGGCGGCGCCGTGGATCAGCGGCGGCAGAATCATCAGCTTGGTGCCCGGCCCGGCGGATGCTCGCGCAACGAGTTCTTCGTAGGTGCTCACCGGTTGGCCGCTGACCAGGTCTCGTCCGCCGAACGAGGTCATGAAGATGTCATGCTGGCGCCAGAGCACGCCTTTGGGCATTCCGGTTGTTCCACCGGTGTAGAGCACGTACAGGTCATCCGGCGACGGCTGAACCGGCGGCGGTGCTGATGAACTTGATTTCATGATCGTGTCGTAGTCCACCGCGCCATAGATGAGGTCGTTGCCCGAGTCGTCGGCGATCTGGATGAGGACGCGCAAGTGAGGCAGCTCCGGCAAGACTTCGGCCACGCGTGGCGCGAAGGCGGCGTGGTAGATCACTGCGCTGGCGCCGGCGTCAGCAAGCAGATATTGCAGTTCGCTTTTGACGTACCGGAAGTTGACGTTGAACGGCGCCACCCGCGCCCGGAAGGCGCCGAGCAACGCCTCGACGAATTCGGTTCCGTTGTAGGCGTAAAGGCCGATCAGGTCCTGTCCTACCTCGTGCCCGGCTAGTGATGACCGCTCGGTGTGACACCCCAGCCCACGGGAGTGCAGATACGACGCCAGCACATTGGACCGCTCGACGACTTGCGCATACGTGTATCGCCGTTTGCCCTGGATGACTAGTTCCCGATCCGGGAACGCAGCAGTGACGGCGTCGGCGACGGCGGGAACCGTGAACTGCGTTGTCGTCTCAGACATCGGGCCTCTCATGGCTGGTGCGCAAGCAATCGAATCATGAGGTGGTGGGCCTCGCTCGGCAGGGGTACCGTCAACTCTTCCATACGTTGAGCAACTCGTCGGTCGTCGTGACGGTCGCCAGCAACGAGAGCGTGTTCTCGATGACCGCATCGCCATAGTCGACCGGAACGCCGGCGACGGCGTCGCGCGGCACGATCACGTGGTAGGCGGCGTTGACGGCGTCCATGACGAGGTTGGGAATTGCGACATTGAGCGACACACCGACGGCGACGATGGTGGAGACCCCGAGGTTGCGCAGGATCGCGTCGAGGTCGGTGCCGCCCATCGGTCCGACACCGTGCCGGCGGTAGAGCACCAAATCTGTTGGCTCAGGGCCTAATTCGGCCAGCAGCGCCGTACCGGGCGTGCCGGGAGCGAGGTCGACCTGGCCGCGGCCGATGCCGAAGATCCTGGCGTTGTGGTTTGCGCCCAGGCCGTCAGGTCGTCGCTGCACCAGGCAGTGCACGACCCGCACGCCGGCGGCCCGCGCCGCCGGCAACAACCGCACGATGTTGGGCAGCGCGACGCGACGGGCTTCCTTCGCCAGCATGGCTAACCCGGCATTCGGGCCGATGACGGCACCCTGGCACTCCTGGGTGACGATCGCGGTGTGCCCGGGACGGGCGATTTCCTGCAGCGCTGTCATGCGGGATTCCTGAACACGTCCACTGATACTAAGGACGTTACAGTATAGATTTCGGCTCGACGAAGAGGTTACCGGGTTCGAATGCTGCCGCGGTCGGGGCAAGGACGCGGTGACCACCGTGACAGAAGTGGCAGCTGCAACCGCACAGAACAGACGCCGGGTTGAGTACTGTAACGATTACAGTACCAGGTCGGTGGATTTCTATGGGCGAGAGGAACGGCGTGGATGGCACATACCGCGATGCCCCGGGCGCTCGACGTCACCCGCGAGCTGGCCCGCGTGCTGCCGCGAGCGGTATCCGGGATCAGCGAGTCGACCGAATGGTCTGCGCTGTCTCCGCGCGGCGTACGCCAGTTCGGCGAGGTCGTCCTGGACGAGCTTGTGCTGACGGCCTTTTCGCTATTGGCAGGTGATGTAACTGAGGCGGTGCGGCCGCTGAGCGACTGCGCTGCGGCTGCCGAGGAGCTGTCGGCACTGGGCATCGATCGAGCGCACCGAGACCCAGAACCATTGCGGGAACGCTCCGTTCGTCGGCGGCGCATCGGCACCCTGGCCTACGAGCGGCTGACGTTCGAGCACGACCCGGTGCTGCCCGCCACGCTGCAGGCCGCTGGCCTGGGCGGCCCGGCCAGAGCCGTGGTGCACCTGTGTCGGCACCGCGACGGACCGCGGCCGTGGTTGGTGTGGGTACATGGTGCCGGGCAAGGACGACCGGACGACCTACTGATGTCCCGAGCCGGCCGAATACAGCGCAAGCTGGGTATCAATGTCGCGGTACCGGTGCAGCCCGGCCATGGTAGCCGGCGCCGCCAATGGCCGCCCTATCCCGACATCGATCCGCTGACCAATGTCGCGGGCATGATGCGCTCGGTGTCGGAGGTCCGCGCCGTCGTGCGATGGCTGCAGCCACAGTCGACCGCCGTTGTGGTATCGGGGGTTTCCATGGGCAGCCCGGTGGCCGCACTGGTTTCGCATCTGGAGAAGCGGGTCGACGGCGTGGCCCTCTACACGCCGATCCTCGGACTCAATGCGATGATCGCGCGGCACGTGGCGCGCTGGGGCCCGTCGCGGCACGCTGTCCAGGAACTGTTGCAGGCGCCGGTGGTGTCGGAGTTGACCTCGGTAATAGATCCGCTGAGGGTCGAACCGGTGCCACCGCCACAGCGGCGGCTCATCGTCGGCGCATGGCACGACCGGATGGCGATGCGCGAGCCTGCCCTTGCGTTGCAGGAGCGGTGGGGCGGTCAGTTCTACTGGTACGACGGGAGTCATGTCGGACATACATTCTCCCAGCGCGTTCAAGCGATTTCGGAGCGGTTCCTGCGCGGGGTGATTGAGGAAGTGGGGAAGGCGAGTTGAGCGAACAGGTTCTTGACGAGCTGGGCTACTACCTGTTGGCCGGGTCCGGCGGGGATGGACCGGCAACCCTGATGGACGAGGCCCGCCGCGGTGAGGAGTTGGGCTTTGGCACCGCGTTCATCTCCGAACGCTGGAATGTCAAGGAAGCGTCGTCGCTCGTCGGCGCCGCTTGCGCGGTGACCAACCGGATGCAAATTGCCACCGCCGCAACCAATCACAACACGCGCCACCCCCTGATCACCGCATCATGGGCCACCACCATGCACCGGCTTTCCGGCGGCCGCTTCACCCTGGGCATCGGACGCGGCGTCGCCGCGATGTATAGCGCATTCGGCATACCGGCGGTCACCACCGCCCAGATGGAGGACTGGGCCCAGGTCATGCGCCGCTTGTGGCACGGCGAGGTGATCTTCAATCACGATGGCCCACTCGGCAAATACCCGGTGTTGGTGCTCGATCCCGACTTCGACGAAGACATCCGACTCGGGCTCGTCGCGTTTGGCCCGAAATCGCTCGCGCTGGGCGGCAAGGTGTTTGACGATGTCGTCCTGCACACCTATTTCACGCCGGAAACCGTTAAGCGCTGCGTCAAGACGGTGAAGGACGCAGCTGAACAAGCGGGGCGCGACCCGGCCGGCGTGCGGGTGTGGTCGTGCTTCGCAACGGTGGGAGACCACCTTCCCGAGGAGGTCCGATTGAAGAAGACGGTGGCCCGACTGGCCACCTACCTACAGGGCTACGGCGATCTGCTGGTCCGCACCAACGGATGGGATCCCGCTGTGCTGCAAGGCTTCCGGGAAGACTCGGTAGTGATGTCGATCCCCGGCGGTATCGACCACAAGGCCACAGCCGAGCAGATCGAGCACATCGCGACGTTGATCCCCGACGAGTGGCTGGAACCATCGGCCACCGGATCGCCCGAACAATGCGTAGAGCGCATCCGCAAGGAGTTCGACTACGGGGCCGACGCGGTGATCATGCACGGCGCCACGCCCGACGAACTCGAGCCGATTGTCGCGGCGTACCGGGGCAGCCCGCTTACGGCATGATCGCCTTGCGCGCCACCGGCTCTGGCGCAGCTTGCCGGCAGTAAATCCCGCGTTGCAGCGCGACCAGCAACGCGTCGCGTGTCTCGCGCGGATCGATCAGCTCGTCGAATCCCATGTGCTCGGCCGAGCGATACGACGCTTGCAGCTCGGCGTTGCGTAACGCAGCGGAGAGGTCTTCACCGGCGTGCGATGCGCGGCTCAAAGCCGCTGCACTCATCGCGCCCATGGTCGCACCCGGGTAGGCGAAGGTGGCCACTTGCTCGTCGAAGCCGATCAACGACATGACCATGGAGCCGAACCCGTACGCTTTGCGCAGTGTCACATGCAATTTCAGGGTCGTCGCGACCGTCTGCGCGGCGAACATCCGCGCGCCGCTGCGCAACACCCCGGCACGCTCCGACCGGCTGCCCGGAAGCATGCCGGGGTTGTCGGCGAGGAAGACGATCGGCAGGTGAAACGAGTCGGCCACCATGATGAAATGCGCTGCCTTGTCAGCGGCGTCGGCATCGATGGAGCCGGCCAACACCTTGGGCTGGTTCGCCACCACCGCTACCGGGTGGCCGCCCAGATGCGCCAGCGCGCAGATGATCGCCGGGCCGAACTTCGGCTGAACCTCGAACCAGTCCGGGCGGTCGAACACGACGTCGAGCACGTCCCGCATGTCGTAGACGCGGCGGTTATCGCGCGAGACGATGTCGAGCAGCTCCGGCGTCGGCCGCGGTTGGGCGGCGTCGTCGGCGGGCAGCGACGGTGGGTAGGACCATGCGCTGGGCGGAAAATACGAAAGGTAGCGGCGGATCGCGTCGAGTACCGCTTCGTCGTCATCGGCGACGTTGTGAATTACCCCGCTCGGTAGCGCAACGTCGGGGCCGCCCAGGTCCTCCTTCGAAATGTCTTCGCCCGTCGACTCTTTGACGACGGGCGGCCCGGCGGTGAAGATCGCGCCCTGGCGGCTCATGATCCGGAAGTCACATACCGGAGCGACGAGCGCCCCGTGCCCCGCCGAAGGCCCGAGCACCGCCGCGATGGTGGGCACCCGTCCCGAGCAGCGAGCCTGGGCCAGCAGGTCGGTCGGTGTGCGCCCATAGTGCCCGCCGGCGGGCCGGAAGCCGGCGCCCTCCAGCAGCATTACCAGCGGGATCTTGTCGCGCAGCGCCAGCTCGGCGATCCGGTAACGCTTGGAGTTGCTGCCGGGTGCGATGGTGCCGGCCATTGTGGTGAAGTCTTCTGCGCCCACCATTACCGGGGATCCGTTGATGCAGCCCGAGCCCACGACGATCGCGTCGGCCGCGACGTCGCCGCCGACAAGCGTGCCGATTTCGCGAAATGTGCCTGGGTCGAGGAGTCGTTCGACGCGGGTGCGGGCGTCGAGCTTGCCTTTGCCGTGGTGTTTGGCGAGCCGCTCGGGTCCGCCCATGGCCCACGCGTGCTGACGGCGACGGCTCAGGTCGTCGAGCGTGTCCTCCCAGTCTTCGGGTTTGGTCATGCTCCAGTCCTAACTCGTCGCGAAGGCCATCGTCTGAATCGAGCTTAGGGACGCGGGATAACTCGCGCATCGCAAACCGGAAGAAACGTTGACCCTACCGAACGGCTTACTGTAGCTTACCTGGCATGAGTCGTGGGTATCTCGCGCGACCAGGACACGCACGCCGATGAGCGCCACGGCTCAGTCGAGCCTCAAGGTCGATGGGGGCGTTTCCAGTCAGCTCGCTCGGGTGCCGCAGGCAGCGGCCGCGCTGGAGCGGCGGGGCTATGACGGTTGCTGGACAGCCGAAGTCAACCACGATCCGTTCCTGCCGCTGGTTCTGGCCGCCGAGCACACCTCGAAAATCGAGCTAGGGACGAGCATCGCGGTGGCATTCGCCCGCAACCCGATGACTGTCGCCAATATCGGCTGGGACTTACAGGCATACACCCGCGGCCGCTTCATTCTCGGCCTGGGCTCGCAGATACAGGCGCACATAGAGAAGCGGTTCAGCATGCCGTGGAGTCATCCTGTGCGCCGCATGCGCGAGTTCATCGCGGCTCTACGGGCAATCTGGTCGGCGTGGTGCGACGGCACGCCGTTGCGTTTCGAGGGCGAGTTCTACACCCACAAGCTGATGACTCCGATGTTCACTCCGGAGCCGCAACCCTACGGGTCCCCCAAGGTGTTCGTCGCGGCGGTCGGTGAAGCGATGACCGAAATGTGCGGTGAAGTCACCGACGGCATGTTCGCCCATGCGTTCACTACGAAGCGCTATCTCGACGAGGTGACGATGCCGGCGCTGCAGCGCGGTTTGCAGTGCTCTGGCCGCGACCGCAGCGACTTTCAGCTCAGCTGCCCACTGTTCGTGGTGACCGGCGCCAACGAAGCCGAGTTCCAGGCCGCCGCCGCCAGCACGCGCAAACAGATCGCCTTCTACGGATCGACGCCCGCGTACCGCAAAGTTCTGGAGCTACACGGGTGGGGCGATCTGCACGCCGAGTTGCATCAGCTGTCGCTGCGCGGCGAGTGGGACGCCATGGGATCGCTGATCGACGACGAAATCCTGAATGCTTTCGCGGTGGTGGCCGAGCTTGACAAGCTCGCCGAGCAAATCAGAGATCGCTGTGACGGGCTTGTCGACCGTGCCCTACCGAGCTTGCCGCCCCACCTGCCCGAGACGGCTATTCGCGCCGTTCTGGAAGAGCTGCGGGCTCAACCGATTCAATGAGGAGTAGCCCATGAGCACACGGACAATGGACGAGGCCGCCAAATTGCTGGCTGACCCGCTGGCGTACACCGATGAGCCGACATTGCATGCGGCGCTTGCGCATTTGCGCGCGAACGCGCCCGTGTCGTGGGTGGACGTGCCGAACTACCGACCATTCTGGGCGATCACCAAACACGTCGACATCATGGATATCGAGCGTGACAACATGCTGTTCACCAACTGGCCGCGGCCGGTGCTGACCACTGCGGAAGGTGATGAGCTGCAGGCCGCCTCGGGTGTGCGCACGTTGATTCACATGGACGACCCGCAGCATCGCGTGGTGCGCGCGATCGGCGCAGACTGGTTTCGGCCCAAAGCCATGCGAGCGTTGAAGGTCCGCGTCGACGAATTGGCCAGGATCTACGTGGACAAGATGATGGAGGCCGGCCCGGAGTGCGACTTTGTCCAAGAGGTAGCGGTCAACTACCCGCTGTATGTGATCATGTCGCTGCTCGGCATCCCGGAAGCTGATTTTCCGCGGATGCTCAAGCTGACACAGGAACTGTTCGGCAGCGACGACACCGAGTTCAAGCGCGGGACTTCCAACGAAGATCAGCTGCCCGCGCTGCTAGACATGTTTCAGTACTTCAACGGTGTCACCGCGTCGCGGCGCGAAAACCCGACCGAGGATCTGGCGTCGGCGATCGCCAACGCTCGGATCGACGGAGAACCGCTGTCCGACATCGACACTGTGTCGTATTACCTCATCGTCGCCACCGCGGGTCACGACACCACGAGCGCGACGATCTCTGGCGGGCTGCAGGCTCTGATCGAAAATCCCGACCAACTCGACAGATTGCGGGACGATCTTTCGCTCATGCCGCTGGCCACCGAGGAGATGATCCGCTGGGTCACCCCGGTCAAGGAATTCATGCGCACAGCCGCCGAGGACACCTCAGTGCGCGGCGTGCCTATCGCCGCCGGAGAGTCGGTGCTGCTGTCCTACGTGTCGGCCAACCGCGACGAGGATGTCTTCGACGACCCGTTCCACTTCGACGTGGGTCGCGATCCGAACAAGCATTTGGCATTCGGCTACGGGGTGCACTTCTGCCTGGGTGCCGCGCTGGCCCGGATGGAGGTCCACAGCTTTTTCACCGAGCTGCTTTCGCGGCTGAAATCGATTGAGCTGACCGGGGATCCGCAATTCATCGCCACCACCTTCGTCGGCGGGCTGAAGCACTTGCCGGTTCGCTACTCGTTTAAGTGAACTGGTGACGACGTATGAGCACCCCGAGTGCCATAGTGACGGGCGGCGGCTCCGGAATCGGGCGCGAGGTCGCCGCGTTGTTGCGCGACGCGGGCCATGACGTCGTGGTATGGGACCAGGCCGGCGGCGATATCGACTGCGACATCAGCAATCCAGAGGCAGTCTCAGCGGCGATGCGCGCCACCCTGCGCCAGCACGGAACACCCACCCGCATGGTGGCGTGCGCCGGAATAGGAGCATCGGGAATGCTATTGGCGGTGTCACCCGACGAGTGGCAGCGGGTACTGGCGGTGAACCTTACCGGTACGTGGCTGACCATGCGGGCCGCAGCGCAGGCCATGGTCGACGCCGGGACCGGCGGATCCATCGTCGCAGTCTCCAGCATCAGCGGCACGGTCGCCGACCGCGACATGGGTGCGTACTGCGTGTCCAAGGCCGGGATCGACATGCTGGTCAAGGTGGCAGCGGTGGAGTGGGGGCAGTACGGCATCCGGGTCAACGCAGTGGGACCCGGCGTCACCCGAACACCGATGCTGGCGGAAGCAGAACGACTGCCCGGCTGGGTGCAGGCTCTGGAGGAGCGGACTGCCCTGGGGCGCCTCGGCGAAGCAGCGGACGTGGCCGGCGCTATCGTCGGCGTCCTCGAATTGCCTTGGGTGACAGGCCAAGTGGTGCACGCTGACGGCGGCTTGGCGCTACACAGCCCGATCGACGCGTATGGCCAGTTGCAGCGACTGACAGCGAAGCAGACCAGCCGGCCGGCTTAACTGATTCCGAAGTCGATGACGCCTCTGATGAGTTCACCGTTGAGCAGGTCGGCGTAGGCATCGTTGATGTCGTCGAGCCGATACCGCCGGGTGATCATCTCATCGAGGAGCAGCTGACCGGTTCCATACAGCTTGGCCAGCCGGGAGATGTCGGCCTTGGGATTGCATGAGCCGAATACGGTGCCCGCCAGCGTCTTGTTCATCAGGATGAAGTCCTGCAGATCGATTTTGACCGACCGCGTGGTCTGCGAGCTCATACCGGTGAGCACACACGTCCCGCCCTTGCGGGTAAGCCTCAGTGCGTTGCGAACGTCTTCGGCGCTGATCAACGACGGCGAAACGATGACCGCGTCTGCCATCACACCGTAGGTCAGTCCACTCACCAGGTCGAGCGCCTCGTCGACGGTTGCGGTGCTATGGGTGGCGCCGAACTTGCACGCCGACTTCTGTTTGAATTCCACGGGATCGACCGCGACAATCTGCGCTGCCCCGTTGATCCGCGCGCCCTGGATCGCGCCGGTTCCAATGCCGCCTGCGCCGATCACAACGACGGTATCGCCGCCGCGCACGCCGGCACGGTGAGCGGCCGAGCCGTAACCGGTCGGGATCGCGCACGACAACAGCGCCGATGACAGCAGCGGCAAATCCGGCTCGATCTTGACCAGCGAATCCGCCGCCACCACAGTGTGTTCGGCGAAGGCACCGATCTTGGAAAGGTGGCCCAACGGCTTGCCGTCCGCGGTGTGATGGCGAAAGGTACCGTCAGTGGGCATGCCGGGAGTTAGGGTGCCGATCCCGGCATCGCAGAGATACTCCATGCCGATGGCGCACCAGCGGCACTGCCCGCAGACGGCGACGAAAGACGTCACCACGTGGTCGCCCGGCGCGAAATCGATTACGCCATCGCCGATTTCGCGCACGACGGCTGACCCCTCGTGGCCACCGATCGTCGGAAACATGGTCGGCAGGCCCAGCGATCGAAGAACCTCGTTGGGTGCCGACAAGTCGCCTTTGAGGATGTGGTCGTCGGAGTGGCACAACCCGGCGGCGGCCATCTCGATCAACACCTCTCCGGCGCGGGGTGGGTCGAGCTCGAATTCCTCGACCGACCACGGCCCGCCGACATCGTGCAGGATCGCAGCCCGGCTTTTCATGCCGCCGGTGTAAACGTGACCGGAAGCCTGTTGGGCGACCGGAAGGTAAGCCCGACGATCCTGGCGTCCTCGTCGGGCACCAATGCAAGGTCGGATACCCGGTCGAGCAAGCTGTTGAGCATTACCCGGGTTTCCAGCCGGGCAAGGTGCATACCGAGGCACATGTGGATTCCGCCGGCGAAGGCGATGTGGGCCTGGCGCGGCCGGCGGATGTCGAACTTGTTGGGTTCATACCAGCGGCTTTCGTCGCGGTTGGCCGATCCCATGCACAAGTCGACTTGTGCGCCGGAAGGGATTGTCTTGCCGCGCATTTCGACCTCTTGAGTGGTGGTGCGCACGACCGTGGTGAGCGGTGTTTCGTAACGCAGACCCTCCTCGACCGCGTTGGGGATCAATGACCGGTCTTGGTAGACCATCGCCAACTGCTCGGGATGAGTCAGCAGCAGGTAGAGCAGATTGCCTGACGAGCGGTAGGTGGTTTCCAGCCCGGCGGGTAACAGCAGCCGCAAAAACGCGATGATGGCCTCGTCGGTTAGCTTCTCACCTTCGATTTCGGCGCTGACCAGGTCACCGATGATGTCGTCGGTGCTCTTGCGGCGTCGTTGCTCCACCTGATTGAGGAAATAGTCGTGTAGCTCGATGGACGCTCTCAGTCCCGCCTCGATGTCGACCGGAATGGAAATCAGGTCGAACGACAGCCGCCGGAACAAAGCGAGATCCTCTGGGGGAAGCCCGAGCAGAGTGGAGATGATGCGGGTCGGAAATTCGAACGTCAACGCCTTCACCAGGTCGGCGGTGCCTTCGTTCTTGAACTCGTCGACCAGCTGATCGCAGACGGGCCCGATGACGGACGGCTCCCAGCGCTCAAGCGCGGTAGCCCGAAACGCCTTGGCCACCAGGTTGCGGTGGTCGTGATGCTCTTTGCCGCCCATCGCCAAGATGGTGTGGCCCATCACCAGTCCGATTGTCTGATCGTAGCCCTGAGAACTGAACATCCGGTCGTCACGGAATGCTTGGAACACGCTGTCGTAATCGAACAAGACCCACTCGTCGTGTGGCACCAGTTCGGGCGGCACCTTGGAATGGTCCATCAGAGTCCCGTGCCATACCGGCTCCGTGCGCCTCATGTATTCGAAGAATGGATAGGGGCTGGTCTCACCCGTCGTGTCGAGCGTGACGGATTGGCCGTGCTGGTCGGCGCTGATCGTCATCCGCATGCCTCCTGAGCAACCGGTAAGGGCAGTTCTCGCGGAACCGCCGCCGCCCTGGTCAGCGAATCGTCGGAGTTGAACCTCGCTATCATAATATAAATAGCAACTAAGCCCAATGGGTTGTAGCGTTTACCGTAACGGGAACGGTATCCGCGACCGGCACTCGGCCAACGTCGGTAGCCGCTTTTAAGCGCGCGTCGGTGATGTCGCAGCTACGCTCGACCGGTGTGCTCACCGACGAGTTAGCACGGCGGTTCTGTTAGGCAGCTGGTGATGCGGGGGAGCGCTACTGGATCTTCCACCACATGGAATCGCAGGTCTACCTGGAAGGTGGTCAATGACGACCGAGACGAATCGCACACGGCCGCAAGGCCTTAGCAGAATCGACCCGGCACTTCGCGACGCCGCGGCCAAGCTCGACATTGTCGAGTTCAGCACCGAGTCGCTGCCCGCCGAACGCGACAGATTTAACGGATTGGCCGCAGACCGCGCCGCAGCTGTCGACACCGGCGGTGTCGCCATCGACTCTCCCTCGATCACCGGGCCCGGCGGCGCGCGGCTGGACCTTCGGCTCTACCGCGGTCTCACCAAGTCCGCGGCGCCGCTGGTCCTGTACGCTCACGGCGGCGCGTTCGTGACCGGGAATCTCCACACCGACCACGCGCACTGTGTGGCGTTGGCCCGAGCCGCCGGGTGCCTCGTGGTGTCGGTCGACTACCGGCTCGCGCCGGAAAACCCCTGCCCGGCCGCGCTCGACGATGTGCAGGCCGCGTTCCGCTACGCCATTGACAACTCTGCTCGCCTCGACGCGGACGGCAGCCGGGTGGCGGTCATGGGCCGCGATGCGGGCGCCGCGCTGGTCGCCAGCCTGGCACAGCGCACGTTCGACGAGGAGGGCCCACCGATCCGGGTGCAGATCCTGCACCAGCCGATGCTCGACTCCGATGCCACGCCGTCGCGGCGGGAATTTCAGCGCACGCCCGGCCTCAACGGTCGAGCGGTCAGCCGGGCCTGGGGCCATTACCTCGGCCACAGTGTCGCCAAAGCCCACCATGTCCCGGCGCATCGGGCAAATCTGGAAGGGCTGCCGCCGGCGTTTATCAGTTGTGCGGAGATCGACCCGTGTCGAGACGAAGCCATCGATTACGCCAACCGGCTCCTGCACGCCTACGTGCATACCGAACTGCACGTGGTCGCCGCGACATTTCATGGCTTCGATTCGACGGTGCCGGAATGGGTGGTCTCCCGGGAAAGCAGCGCCCTGCATGCTCAGGTGCTTCGTCGCGCGTTCGCGGTGTAGTCGACCGACCGTCCGTCGGCGTCGTATCGACTGAACTCCGGTAGCTCTTACTGTATTGGTCATTGCTACCATCGGAGTCGCCGCGGATCCCGAGCGGGACTGACCGGCAGATGTCGGACCGAAGGAAGGCCTGGCCACATCATGACGACGGTCGAGTCCCCCGAGAAGGCGCTCTTCGCCTCGACCACTCGGGCGTTCCTCCAAAAGGAAGCGCCGCTGACATACGTGCGCGAACTGCACGCGGCGGGAGTGTCGTTCGACCGAGGGTGGTGGCGGCGGGCTGCGAAGTTGGGGTGGACAGGCCTGCTCGTTCCCGTGGAGTTGGGTGGCGGCGCAATCTCCGGCAGCGGTATTGCCGATCTGGCCATGGTGGCCGGACTGATCGGGAAGACGGTGGCGCCCGGACCGCTGTATCCGGTCAGCACCGTGCTGTGCGCATTGGTCGAGTGCGGTGAGCATGATGCGCGCGCTGCCACCATCGAATCGCTGATCTCCGGCGAGACGGTGGCTTCATGGGCGGTCTACGAGCCTGGCCAGGGGTGGGCGCCGCTGGAGCCGTCGGTCACCGCCACGCCGCACAACTCGGGGTACCGCATCGACGGCGTCAAAGACCGCGTGGAGGCGGGCGCTCAGAGCGACATGTTGTTGGTGGTGACGCGCAGCGACGACGATCAGGTTCGCCAGTTTCTGGTTCCGACGACCGCGCCCGGGGTTCGGATTGAACCGCAGCCGTCGGTCGATCTGGTCAAACAGTACGCACGTGTGCATTTCGACGGGGTAGAAGTCGAGCGCTCCGCGGTTGTCGGCAAACCCGGCGAGACTACCGCACTGATTGAGCGGCAGAGCCAGATTGCGCAGGTGCTGCAGTGCGCCGAGGTAGTCGGAATCCTGCAGACGGTGTTCGACTTCACGGTCAAGTGGGCGCTGGACCGGCACACGTTCGGGCGTCCGTTGGCGTCGTACCAAGCGCTTAAACACCGTTTCGCCGACATGAAGACCTGGCTGGAAGCGTGTCGCGCAACGGCAGGGGCTGCGGTGGCGGCGGTCGCCGAACGCTCACCGGAGGCGGGGTTGTTGGCCAGCATCGCCAAGTCCTATGTCGGGGAAAAAGCCCCCGCGATTGTTCAGGACTGTGTGCAGATGCACGGCGGCATCGGCGTCACCTGGGAACACGACCTACACCTGTATCTACGACGGGTTGTGTTGTACCGCTCCATGTTCGGCACACCGGAGGAACACAACCTGCGGGTGTATGCGTGGAAGGAATCGTCGCGATGACAGACAACGGGTCGGCGCCCGCCGGCGAATCGGTCGCGCAGTTCCGCGCCCGGGCCCGAGCGTGGCTGGCCGCCAACATGCCGCGGATCGACCCGGCCTCACCGCCTGCGGCTAACCGCGACGATGAACGCTCCTGGCAGCGGGCGCGCGAACTGCAAAAGCGGCTCTACGAAGGCGGATTCGCCGGGATCTGCTTCCCACGCGAATACGGCGGCCTCGGGCTGGATTACGAATATCAGAAGGCGTTCAACGAGGAAAGCATCGACTATGAGATGCCGCTGATCCTCAACACGCCGACGTTCACCATATGTTGTGCCACGCTGCTTGACACCGCTAGCGAGGAACAGAAAAAGCAACACATCGCCGCGGCATTGCGCGGCGACGAGGTGCTGGTGCAACTGCTGTCTGAGCCCAGCGGCGGATCGGATCTGGCCGGCGTGATGACCCGCGCTGAGCGCCGCGGGGACCGCTGGGTGATCAATGGCGCAAAGACATGGAGCACCAGTGCGTTCGCGGCGGACTACGGATTGTGTTTGGCCCGCACCAACTGGGATGTGCCCAAACATGAGGGCCTGACCATGTTCCTGGTGCCGATCGCCCATCCGGGAATCACGTTGCGGCGCATCACCCAACTCAACGGGTCTACCGAGTTCTGTGAGGAGTTCCTCGATAACGTTGAGGTCGGTGACGACGCGGTTGTCGGCGAGGTGGACAACGGCTGGACGGTCGCGTCGCGACAGCTCTACCACGAGCGTCGCGCGGTGGGTCAAGGTTCGGAATTCGCCAGCGGCAGCGGCAGTGAGGGCGGTCGCTCGACACCGGTGGATTTCATTGCGCTGGCCACCAAGACCAGGCAGGCCGACAACGAACGGGTGCGCGAGATGGCCGGCCGGGTGCTGGTCCACCGCGCGGTCAGCGACCAGCTTGCCGAGCATGTGTACCGCAGCGTACTCGAGGGCACGCTGCCGCCGGCCGCCGGCACATTGATCCGGCTCTTCCACTCGGACACCGTGACCTTGGACATGGACACCGCGCTGGCTATTGCGGGTACGGCCGGTGTAGTCGGCGCAGAGGGAGAGGGCTTGGAGCATGGGCTGCGCTACTTGTCCCGGCAGACGGTTGCCATAGGCGGCGGCACCACGGAGATGGCCCGCAATGTCATCGGGGAACGTGTGCTGGGCTTCCCGCGAGAATACGCCGCTGATCGCGGTGTGCCGTTCAAGCAGGTGCGGCACGGTAAATCGGACTGACTAGAAGGTTGCGCCGCTGTCCTTGGCCTTGACGATGTCGTCCCAGTCGTAACCGAGCTCGAGCAGTATTTCCTCGGTGTGCTGACCGTGCTCGGGTGCCCGGGCAGGCGGTGGCGGTGTTTCATCGAATTGAACTGGGGCGGCTACTATTTCGTACTCGACACCGTGGTCGTCCCTGTTGGTGACCAGATAGCCGTTGGGTTTGGCCTGCGGCTCATTGAGCACCTCGCGCGGAGTGGCCAGCGGGGCCCAGACTCCCGGTTCATCTGCCAGCGCGCGGCGCCAGTGGTCTAGGTCGTATTCGGCGAATTTGGCAGCTATCACCCCTGTCGCCGCAGCTGCATTGGCCACCAGATTCGACGACGGCACGAAGCGCTCGTCGGTGGCCAATTCGGGCAGCCCTATCCGCTTGCAGAAGCCGACCCAGAACTTGTCGGGTTGCAGAAAGACCAACTGGATCCACCGGCCGTCCTTGGTCTTGTATCTATTGACGAGCGGGTTTATCGCCAATCCTGGCGGTGCGCCGGGGATCCCGTCGATATCGAACAGGTCGGCGACCGAAATCGAGGGCGCGATACTCCACATTGCCTGTGCCAACAGTGAGGAATCCACGATCGTGGGCTCGCCGGTGCGCTCCCGATGAAATAGTGCCCCGCAAATACCGCCGGCCAACGTGATTCCGGCCTGCAGGTCGCCGAACGCGGGGCCCTGAACGGCCGGATACTCCGTTCCGAACGGTGTGAGCGTGTAAGCCACGCCGCCCCGAGCCAGGTAGGTGGCGGCGTCGAACCCGCCCCTGTCACGGTCAGGTCCGCGCACCCCCAACCCCGTTCCGCGGGCGATGATGATGTTCGGGTTGAATGCGCGGATGTCCTCGACTGTCAGGCGGGCCCGCTCCAGCGCTGCGGGCAGCCAATTGGTGAGCAGCACGTCAGCTTGGGCCAGGAGCCGGCCGAAGATCTCGCGACCGGTTTCGGTCTTGAGATCCAATGCGATGCTGCGCTTGCCGCGGTTGCTCAACTCGAGAATGAAGTCAGTGTCGGCACGCGCGGCTTGCCGGGTGAACCACCCGATGACGAGGGCTCGCCCCGGGTCGCCGCTGGCGACGCTCTCGACCTTGACGACATCCGCGCCCCAGTCCGCCAGCGCCACACCAGCGGCCGGTACATAGGTCCACGACGCCAGCTCGACGACCCGGACACCACTGAGTACGCCTGACATTTCTGACCACCCTCCGCTCAGCTCGAATAGCTGCTGAATGCAAGAGCCATTCCAAAAGGAATTCCGCGAACCCGCCCATTGCCGTCGGTGTCTTCTCTATTTTAAGTATTCTAGATACTATAAGTATCCCTTAGACGGTACTGCCGCCGCGCGGCTTCGTGGAAGAGATGAGATGGAGTCGAACGTTCGCCTGGTCATCGTTTCCCGCCGGGTCAGGACGGTGAGCGCGGAGACCGGGTAGGCGGTGGTTCGGACCTTGCACCGATGCGCTCGTGGGGCGACGAATGACCTTGGGCGCCTAAGTCGTTGGTGAGAGCCTTCAGGAAGGACCGGCTATGGGCAGGGTGACGGGCAAGGTGGCGCTGATCAGCGGAGCCGCGCGCGGTCAGGGACGTTCGCACGCGCGGATGCTTGCCGCGGAGGGAGCCGACATCATCGCGGTAGACCTCTGCGCCGACATCGAAACCAACGAGTATCCGCTGGCCCGCCCAGAGGATCTCGACGAGACGGCCAGGCTCGTCGAGAAAGAAGGACAGCGCGCGCTGACCGCGGTCGCCGATGTTCGCGACCGGGCGGCTCTGTCCGAGGCGATCGATCGCGGCGTCGCCGAGTTCAGCCGACTGGACATCGTGGTGGCCAACGCCGGCATCTGCCCACTGACCGCGGGACTGCCACCGCAGGCCTTCGCCGATGCCGTCGATGTGGACCTGGTCGGCGTGATCAACCTGGTGCACGCCAGCCTCAAGCACCTACAAGCCGGCGCGTCGATAATCGTGACCGGATCGGTAGCGGCGTTCATGGCGTCGATGAACACCAGCGGTATCGACGGCGGACCAGGCGGAGCCGGTTATGCCTTCGCCAAACAGGTTGTCGCACATTATGTTAACGACTTCGCGCTACAACTGGCGCCGAAGTTTATCCGGATGAACGCGATCCATCCGACGAACTGCAACACCGATATGCTGCACAGCCCGCCGATGTACCGGGCTTTTCGGCCCGACCTGCAGCACCCGACCCGTGAAGACGCGGAGCTGTCGTTCCCGCTGATCCAGGCGATGCCGATTCCCTACGTCGAACCCGAGGACATCAGCGAGGCCGTGGTGTTTCTCGCCAGCGATGCGGCCCGCTACATCACCGGCCAGCAGCTGCGCGTTGACGCCGGCGGCTTCCTCAAAGTCAAGCCCTGGTCGGGGGTGTGATGGAACCGTCGGCGTCGGGAGAGGTGCCTCCGGACATCAAACGGCGCATCTATGAGTTGATGGTGCTGATGAAGGCGGCCGACGACCGGCTGTCCAAGGGCATCAGCACCGGCGAGTTCATGTGCGTGTACTGGCCCGCGCGCGGACAGGAGGCTATCGGCGCGGCGATGGGTGTCGCGCTGAGGGAGGACGACCAGTTGGTGACGACCTACCGGGGGCTGCACGACCTGATCGGCAAGGGCGTGCCCCTCGAAGAGATCTACGGCGAGATGATGGGCCGCGTCGTCGGCGCCGGCCGCGGCAAGGGCGGCACCATGCACATCGCCAAGCCTGACACGGGTGTCATGTTCTCGACCGGAATCGTCGGTGCCGGACTGCCGGTGGCCGTGGGCCTGGCGATGGCGGCCAGGCGCAAAAGGATCGACCGAGTCACCGTCGTCAGCTTCGGCGACGGCGCAACCAACACCGGTTCATTTCACGAGGCGGCGAATATGGCCGCGTTGTGGGACCTGCCGATGGTGCTCGTGTGCCAGAACAACCGCTACGCCGAGATGACGCCGACCGAACACACGATGAAGCTCGAGCGCGTTGCCGATCGGGCCGCCGGCTACGGCATGCCGGGCGTCCGCGTCGACGGAAACGACCCGCTCGCCGTGAAATCGGCGCTCGACCAAGCGTTAGCCCGGGCCCGCCGCGGTGACGGCCCGACGTTGCTGGAGTGCGTGACATTCCGCTTCCGCGGTCACTACTTCGGTGACCGGATGCCGTACATCCCCAAGGATCAGCTTGCCGCGGCGATGGCTGCCGACCCGGTGCCGCGGTTCCGCAGCCGTCTCGCCGAAACCGGCATCTGCGGCGATGACGAGCTCGACCGGATCGAGCGCGAGGCCGCCGACACCGTTGAAGCGGCGTTGCGGACCGTCATGAGCGCCGAGCCGGCCACGGTCGAGGAGCTCGAGCGCGACGTCTACGCCGATCCGATCGGGATCCCCGTATGAGCGAGCCGAGCATGGACGAGAAAGAGATGACGATGCGCGAGGCGCTGAACCTCGCGCTCGACCAGGCGCTGGAAGCCGACGAGCGAGTGTTCTTGCTGGGCGAGGACATCGCCGATCCCGGGGCGAGCGGCCCGACCGCGGGGCTTTCGACGAAATACGGCAGCGACCGCGTGCTCGACACGCCAATCTCCGAGGCCGCGATCGTCGGGGCGGCGATCGGTGCGGCGATCGACGGCCTGTTACCGGTGGCCGAGATCATGATCATGGATTTCATCGGGATTGCCGCCGACCAATTGATCAACAACGCCGCCAAGTTGCGATTCATGACCGGCGGACGCACGACGGCGCCGATCACGGTGCGCACCCAGGTGTACGGCGGACTGGCCACCGGTGCGACGCATTCCCAAACGCTGGAAGCGTGGTTCATGCACATTCCCGGGATGAAGGTGATCGTGCCGTCCACTCCGCGCGACGGCAAAGGCCTGCTGACATCGGCGATCTTCGACGAGGACCCCTGCTTGTTCGTCGAGACGATCCGCTTGCAAAGCCAACGCGGTTCGGTGCCTGTCGATCCCGGCTTCGCGATCCCGCTCGGTCGCGCCGAGATCAAGCGACCCGGTGCCGACGTGACCTTGATCAGCTACGGGCGCAGCGTGCACGACGCGCTCGCGGCCGCGGCCGGCCTGCAGGAGCAGGACATCAGCGCCGAGGTCGTCGACTTGCGCACGCTGGTACCACTCGACGTCGAGACGATGTGCGAGTCCGCCCGCCGCACGCGCCGAGCAGTTATCGTCCACGACGCCGTCCGGTTCGGTGGTCCCGGTGCCGAGATCGCAGCGATCCTGCAATCCGAATTGTTCGGTGAGCTCGCCGCACCCATCGAACGGGTGGGTGCCAGATTCGTCCCCAACCCGGCAGCCCCCGCGCTCGAGTCGCAGGTGTACCCGTCGCCGGACCGGATCGTGGCCGCGGCGCAGCGCACCTTTCGGTCGGTGAGCGCGCGTGGGTGACTTCGTGATTCGCATTCCGCGGGTCTCCGTCGCCGTGTCCGAGGCCGAACTCGTCGAACTGCTCGTCGAAAACGGCCAACACGTCGAGGAAGGCGCGCCGATCTATGTCATCGCGACCGAGAAGGCAGAACAAGAGATCGAGGCCGGTGCATCGGGCATCGTGCAATGGACGGCAGACGTCGGCGCCACCTACGACATCGGCGCCCAGATCGGCGTGATCAAATCGGAGGAGAGGGCATGGATTTGAAAGAGACTCGCGAGCGCACGATCTACGAAAAGCAAGGCGCCATCGCGCGTATCACGCTGAACTGGCCCGAAAAGGCCAACGCTCAAGACCAGAAGCTTGTCGAGGAGATGGACGCCGCGCTGGCCGACGCGGACCGCGACTACGACGTCAAGGTCCTGATCGTCAAGGCCAACGGCAACGGGTTCTGCTCGGGACACGCCATCGGCAACAACGCTGTCGACTATCCGGAATTTGTCGAGGGCTTCAAACACACCGGCACACCGTGGAAGCCGCAGACCGACCTTTTCGTCAAACCGGTGCTGAACTTGTGGGAGTTCTCCAAGCCGACGATCGCGCAGGTGCACGGCTACTGCGTCGGCGGCGGCACCCATTACGGGCTGACGACCGACATCGTCATCGCATCGGACGACGCCTACTTCCAGTACCCACCGCTGCAGGGTTTCGGCATGCCGTCCGGCGAATGCTCCATCGAGCCCTGGGTTTTCATGAACTGGCGGCGAGCGGCCTACTACCTTTACCTGGCGGAGATCATCGACGCCCAAAAAGCGCTCGCCATCGGTCTGGTCAACGAGGTGGTTCCCCGCGACGAACTCGAATCGCGTGTCGAGGCCATCGCCCGTCACATCGCCCAGGCTCCCTTGACGACACTCTTGGCGACGAAGGCAAACCTCAAGCGGGCCTGGGAGCTGATGGGCATGCGGGTGCATTGGCAGAGCTCCAACGACCTGGTAGCGCTTGCGTCGCTGAGCGCCGACGTGCAGGCCCTGGTGCAGCAGGTACTCAAAGGCAAGATTAAACCCTCCGAGATGGCCCGCCGCCAGGCAGCGGCGTCAGAAGCAGCGGAATCCGCGCAGGCGTAAGGATTGTCGGTGAACATTGCCGACCACCCGAGACACGCGCCGCAGTCCCCGGCGCTGATCGTCGGGGACGGTAAGCGGATCTCCTACGCAGAGCTGTACACCGGCAGCCAGCTTGTCGCCGCGCTGTTGTACGAAGCGGGTCTGCGGCGCGGAGATGGCGTGGCCATCGTGCTGCCCAACCGCGCGGAGTTCCTCGAGATTACTTGGGGCTGCCAGCTTTCCGGCCTTTACTACACCCCGGTCAACACGCACCTTACCCCCGACGAGGTGGCTTACATCGTTGCCGACTGCGAGGCCCGCGCGTTGTTCGTCGACTCGTGTTTCGCGGAACTCGCGCCACAAATCCGCGACAGCTGTCCCGGGCTGGATGTTTTCGTGACCGTCGGCGGCCGACTGCCAGGCTGGCGCTACTACGAGGATGCCCTGGCAGCAGCCGGTGATCCTCCGCCGCCATCGGACGGCACCGAGATGCTCTACTCGTCCGGAACCACCGGTTGGCCCAAGGCGGTACGCCGCCCGCTGCCCACGGAGAACGGGTCATGGGCGCAGGCAGTGCTGGAATTGGCACTACGTCGCCGCTACGGCATGGACACCTCAAGCGTTTATCTCTCCCCGGCACCGCTGTACCACGCTGCCGGCGTCAACTACACGATGGCGGTCAACCGCGTCGGCGCTGCGGCGATACTTATGGAGAAGTTCGACGCCGAGACCGTGCTGCGGCTCATCGAGGCCCACCGGGTCACCCACGCCCAGTTTGTACCAACGATGTTCGTGCGGATGCTCAAACTGCCCGAGCCGGTCCGCCAACGATACGACGTCTCGAGCCTGACATGCGTTTTGCACGCCGCCGCTCCGTGCCCGGTCGACGTCAAGCAGGCGATGATGAAGTGGTTCGGCCCGATCATCCACGAGTACTACGGCGGCACTGAGGGATTCGCGGGTACGACGATCGGGCCCGATGAATGGCTGGCGCACCCCGGCTCTGTCGGCAAGCCGCTCACGGCGGTTCATATAGTCGGCGAGGACGGACGTGAGCTTCCGGTCGGCGAGCCCGGCGAAATCTATTTTGAGGGCGGCCCTGACTTCGAGTACTTCAAGGATCCGGCCAAAACGGCGTCAATCTGCAACGAACAAGGTTGGCGCACATTGGGCGACGTGGGCTACGTCGACGAAGACGGCTATCTGTACCTCACCGACCGCTCGACGTTCATGATCGTCTCGGGCGGGGTGAACATCTACCCGCAGGAGGCGGAGAACCTGCTGGTGATGCATCCCAAGGTGATCGACGCCGCGGTGTTCGGGGTTCCCAACGACGAATTCGGGGAAGAAGTCAAGGCCGTGGTGCAACCGGACGACGGTGTCACGCCCGGCCCGTCCCTCGAGGCGGAACTGATCGCGTACTGCAGAGCACACCTCGCCGGCTACAAGTGCCCGCGCACGGTCGAATTCGACCCGCAATTGCCCCGCGACCCGAACGGAAAGCTCTACAAGAGGCGCATCCGCGACCGCTACTGGCAGGGGCGGACATCGCGAATCGTCTGAAGTGAACGAGGGATAGCCATGACGACAACTAAGAATTGGACGCCGCTGCCGGTGCCGTGGGCGGTTGAGGTCCCGGATCGGATCCCCAAGCAGCGGTACTACAGCGCGGAGTTCTACGCGCTGGAAACCCAGCTGTTCTGGCCGCGGGTGTGGCAGATGGCGTGTCGGCTCGAGGAGATTCCGAAGCCGGGCGACTTCGTCGAGTACGAGATCCTCGACCAGTCGATTATCGTCGTGCGCCTCGACGGTGACACGGTGCGTGCCTACCACAACGCATGCCGCCATCGCGGAGTAAAGATAGTGGAAGGCAACGGAACACGGCGCACCTTTGTCTGCCCGTTCCACGGGTGGTGCTGGGGTCTCAACGGCGAAAACACCTATCTGCCGCGCTCGGAGGTATTCGCCGAGCACAACGTTTGCCCCGATGACCTGCGCCTGGTCCCGGTCAGATGCGAGCTGTGGGGCGGGTGCGCGTGGATCAACCTTGACGACGGTGCCCCCACACTGCGCGACTGCCTCGAACCGTTCGCCTCGATCTACGACGCCTGGAAGGTGGAGTCGCTGCGCACCGAGTGGTGGCAATCGTGTCTGCTCCCCGTGAATTGGAAAGTGGCGACGGCCGCATTCATGGAGGGCTATCACGTCCCGCAGACACATCCCCAACTGTTGCCCACCTCTGGCAACGGTTCGTCGCCGACACGCAACTTGATCCAGACCAGCCTGTACTTCATGCGCACCCTCGGTGAGGGCATGGGCGGCATGACACATGAAAACGACATCCGCATCGCCGAGGGGCTGCAGAACATCGAGCTGCCGGCCGACCCGAGTGAGGCGATGGCCATCTGGCGCAGCACACTCAACGACGCGGTCGTCGCTTGGCATCGGGCCCGGGGTTGCGACATGCCCGACCTCAATGAACTCGACCGGCGCGGCATCACCGACGCGATCGGGTTCTGCTTCCCGCACTATTTCCTCTTGCCCACCTACAGCAGCGCCTCGTCCTATCGGATCCGTCCGCTCGGGCCCGAGCAGACTCTGTTCGAGATCTGGTCGCTCACCCGTATCCCGCCGGACCGGGTGACCGGGAAGCCGACTCCGCCTAAGCCGATGGCTCCGGACGACCCGCGCTGGCCGCCGATTCCCGCGCAAGACTTCTCCAATCTGCCGCGACAACAAAAAGGCCTTCACTCCAAGGGCTTTGAGTACATGAGGCTGTCGGATAAGATCGAAGGGCTCATCTCAAACTTCGAACGCGTCATCGACGGATTTCTCGCCGGCCTGCCCTACGAGACGCTGGTGCCCGCGATCCAGAAGACCAATACCACGATCGACGTGCCAGTCGCCGACCTGGAGCTGCAATGACCGGCCGCTGGGATGAATCCGTCGACCTGCTTATCGCGGGAAGCGGCGGGGGAGGAATGGTCGCCGGGCTGGCGGCGCTCGACTCCGGGCTGCAGCCGTTGATCGTGGAGAAGCAGGCACTGATCGGCGGCTCGACGGGACTTTCGGGTGGCATGGTCTGGCTGCCGAATAACCCGCTGATGCGGGCCGAGGGCATCGTGGATTCCCACGAGGACGGTCTTGCCTACTTCGACGACGTCATAGGAGACATCGGTGCGGCATCGTCACCGGCGCGCCGTGAGATGTTCCTCAATGCGGGCTTCGAAATGATCAATTTCCTTTGCCGCAAGGGCGTTCGCTTTGTCCGCTGTCCCGGATGGAGCGACTACTACCCGAACCATAGGGGTGGCAACGAGTCCGGTCGTGCCGTCGAAGGAGTTCCGTTCGATGCGGCCGAGCTCCAAGCCTGGAGTGCCAAGGTCCAGCCGGCGATGGCCAAGAGCTACGGGCGGTTCGTGATAAAGACCAACGAGTTGCGCTCCGTACAGTACTACAACCGAACGCTACCTGCCTTCGCTGTGGCACTGCGAGTGTTCTTGCGCACCAAGGCCGCTCGGATTCGCCGGCGCGACATGTTGACCAATGGCGCATCGCTGATCGGTCAGATGCTCAAGGTGCTGATCGACCTCAGCGACGGCGACCCTCCGATCTGGACAAACGCCGCGATGGACGACCTCATCGTCGAAGATGGTCGTGTCGTCGGAGCGCGAATCGTCCGCGACGGCTCAGCGGTGAACGTGCAGGCCCGGCATGGAGTCCTGCTTGCCGCCGGCGGCTTCAGCCGCAACGCGGACATGCGTCGCCGCTACAGTGGCGACCAGCCCAATGAGGCCCAGTGGTCGATCGCCAACGCCGGTGACACCGGTGAAGTGCTGCAGACGGCAATGCGCCTCGGCGCCAAGACTGATCTGCTGGACGAGGCCTGGTGGCTGCCATCGGTTTTCATTGCCGACGGAGGCGACGCGGCCAGGGCGCTCGGATCTGGGCGACAACGTCCGGGCGCGATCTACGTCGACGGGACCGGCCGACGATTCTGCAACGAGTCGAACTCCTACGTCGAGGTTGGCAAGGCGATGTACGCCAACAAGGCGGTGCCGTGCTGGATGGTCTTCGACCACGGGTACGTGCGGCGGTATGTGGCGGGCGCCAACCCGCTGAAGCGACGCCTGCCGTCGCAGCTGATAGAGTGTGGTGCGGTCAAACGGGGCGACACCATCGGTGAACTGGCCGGTCAAATAGAGATTCCCGCAGACGAATTGGGACACACTATCGAGCGCTTCAACCGGTTCGCGGCAAAGGGACTCGATCCCGACTTCGGCCGCGGGCAGTCGGCGTACAACGACTGCCTGGGCGATCCTGGGTATCGGCCGAACGCCGCGATCGGCCCGCTCGACCGGGCGCCGTACTACGCGACCAAGGTTTATCCAGCCGACGTCGGCACCTGCGGGGGAGTGATCACCAACGAACATGCCCAGGTTCTCGACGAGCAGGACCGGGTGATCGACGGGCTCTACGCGACCGGCAACATCACTGCCACAGTGATGGGCCGAACGTATCTGGGCGCCGGCGGCAGCATCGCGAGCACGATGGTGTTCGGCTACGTTGCCGCAAGGCACGCCGCCGGCCGCAGGCTCGCCGGCGAGATGAGCCATTGACCTTGGGCGAGCAGACGCAAATGGCCCCAATTTGTTTGCGAAATAGGGTCTTTTGCGTCTGCTCGCGCGCTAAGGAGCGTCGCCCCGGTCGACGAAATCGCGTGGCTTCAAACCTGACTGCAGCAGCTCGGCCCGACGCGCCTGCACATCCGATGCCGCACCGACCATGTTGGTCAAGATGTGGCTGACTTGCAAGTGCACGCGCATCCCCATCAGTTCCCAGGCCCGCTTCACGTTGTTCTTCACCGCCATCAACGTCGTCAACGGAATCTGAGCGATCCGGCGCGCCATCTCCTCGACGGTGTCCTCAAGCTCGTCGCGCGGCACCACCTTGTTGAGCAGGCCCCACTCCAGCGCTTGCTGAGCTGACAGCGTGGGCGCCAACAAAAGCCAGTCCATGACCCGATGCCAGTTCATCATCAGCCACGGCTCGATCATCGTGTGGCCGCCCGGCTCGCCGAGGCTTTGGGCAAGCGGCATCTGGAAATACGCGTCCTCGGACGCGACGCAGAAGTCGGTCAGCAATCCGAGGTAGATGCCGCCGCCCATGCAGTAGCCGTGGATTTGGGAGATCGTCGGCTTGGGGAACTCCCATAGATACAACGTCGGCCACAAAAACAGGTCAGCGGTGCCCTTGTAGAGCTCCTCGAAGGTGCTGCCGAACTCCGGGTACGGGTTCTCGTCGGGGCCCCAGCGGGCTACATGCCCGCCGCAGAAGCCGTTGCCATTGGCCTTGAGGATTACGACTTTGATCTCGCCGTCGCGGTCGGCGTCGTGCAGACACTCGTCGACTTCCCGCACCAGCGTTGAGTCCTTGGTGTTGGCCTTGTCAGGCCGGTTGAGGATGATCCGCGCAATCGGCGGATCGTGTTGGTAGATGACCGCGTTGAGGTCGCGCTGCTCCATGTCGGTGACCCTATTGCTGACCAGACGCAAAAGCCCCGCATTTCAACGCGAAATGGGGGCTTTTGCGTCTGGTGGCCGGTGCTAGGCGCTGACCTGTTTCGCCGGTGTCGACACCTTCATTAGCTTCATCAGGTTGCCGCCCATGATCTTTTCGACGTCTTCCTGGTCGAGGCCCTTGAGCTCGTCGACGAAGGTCAGCGGGTCAGCCAACCCTTCGGGGTGAGGCCAGTCGGAGCCGAACACCACTCGGTCGGAGCCGACCATCTTCACGACCTCGACGAAGTTGTCCTCCCAGAACGGGCTGATGTAGATGCACCGCTTGAACGTCTCGATGGGGTCCTCGGCGAACGCGTTCGGCATCTTCTTGTAGACGCCCTTGAGCCCCTTGAACAAATGCGGCACCCACTCGGCGCCGTTCTCGATCGACAGGATCCGCAGCTCCGGGTTACGCGACAGTGCGCCGTGGCAGATCAACGCACCCATGGCGTCCTCGATCGGCCGGTGGCCCATCACCAGCGTGCGGAAGGCGGTCGGCTTGAACGGCAGGAACTCGTCACCGGGTTCCCACACGTTCGCGAACTCTGTGTAGCCGCTGTCGGACGCGTGCATCGACACCGGGATTCCGGCTTTGATGCAGGCCTGCCAGAACGGGTCGAACTCCTCCAGCCCGAATGACCGGGTGCCCTTGTAGCCAGGCACCGGTGCAGGGCGGACCAACACGGTGCGCGCACCGCGCTCCAGACACCACTCGAGTTCTTCCAACGCCCGCTCGACGATCGGCAGGGTGATCACCGGAGTGGCGAAGATCCGCTCCTTGTAGTTGAACGACCAGGTCTCGTACATCCACTGGTTCAGCGCATGGATGACGTCGTGCGTCATTTCCGGGTCGTCCTTCATCCGCTCTTCGACCAGGCTGGCCAGCGTCGGGAACATCAGCGCGTAGTCAACGCCGAGTTCGTCCATGACCTCCAGCCGGGGTCCGGGTTCACGGAAGGCGGGGATTGCCTTCATCGGTTCGCCCATGATTTCCCGGTAGCTCTTGCCGCCGCTGCCGTGGCGGAAGTACTCCTCCTGTGCCCCCGGACGGGCCACCACCTCGAACGTCGGGTTGGGGATGTACTCGCTGATGTGGCCGCGCACCACGATCTTGGTGCGCCCGCGAATCTGCACGTAGTCGATCACGCGCTTGCGGTTGTCCGGAAGGAACTTGGTCAGCGCATCCTGGGTTTCGTACATGTGGTTGTCGGCGTCGAACACCGGGAAAGGCAGCTGGCGAGACGGCATGGCGATCTCCTTTGTCGAGGTCTTAGCTGATTAGTCTGCACGTCTGGTAATGACGTTACCACCATAAGTGGCAGGACGTAATAGGCCCCCGGATTTTCAGCGCGGCTCCTCGCCGTCGCGTTCGACAACGGCGAAGTTCACAGTGGCGGTGGCGGCGAGTTCGTCGTCGACGCTGCGGAAGATGTCGACCTGCGCGACGACGGAGCGCCGGCCGGCCCGAAGCACCCGGGGAACCGCCCGAGCAAACCCCTCCCGGATCGGTCGCAGATAGCGGACGAAGAGGTCAGCGGTGGTCAGGCCGGCGCCCGCCGGCAGATAGCGGAGCCCGAGCTGTCCTCCGGCCACGTCGGCCAGCGTGGCGATCAGGCCGCCCTGCAACGCACCGGAGGTGTTGACCACCGACGGGCTGACCGGTATCTCCACGGCGTCCTCGTGGTGAGCGGCATCCCGCAAACCGACCTGGGCGAACAGCTCGGACAGCGACGACGGCACCGAGTCGGTGTCGCCTTGATCAGCCCCGAGCGCCCGCATGCAGAACTCGTAGAGCTGGCCGGCGTCGATCGGGGTTCCGTTCAATTCCGCGCCCAGCCAATGCAACCGAAGCGCACCCAACAGGGTCTGCATGACGATCGCGGCAGCGGCTCCGACGTCCAGCCCGGGTCGAAATATGCCTTCGGTGATGCCGCGATCCACGATGTCGCGGATGAGGTTGTGCAGCGGTGACACCACTCGGGCGTAGTCGCGGGGCCGGGTTTCGGCCAGCTGCTGGTTGTACAGCGTCAATGCCCGGTTGAGGCTGTCCTGGGTGCTCGACTCGGGTTGCGCACTGATGCGGTCGACCACCAGCTTCAGCGCGGCGCAGCTGTCCATTCCGGCAATTTCGGCGCGCCAGGTCTGCGCCGTTTGTGCCATGGTTCGGTCGAACAGTGCGAGCAGCAATTCGTCCTTGCTACTGAAGTGCTGGTAGAAGGCGCGCAGCGACGTCTTGGCACGCGCGACGACTTCTTGCACGGTGAAGTCGGTGCGCCCTGTTTCACCGAGGATCTCGACCGCTGTCTTGATGAAGCGGTCGCCGCGGGTGGTTTCGACTTCCTCGTCTGGGGCGGCCATGGGCGTTTCTCCTCATTGTGGTCCGCACGTGAGAGCGCTTTGAGAATGAGGTTACCGCGTGGTCACCGTTTTGGCGCACCTGAATGCCGGGATCAAGGAAAGCGGGAACTATCCGCCGCGCTCCCGGACCATCGCCGAGCGGTTGATCTTGGTTGCCGCTGTGCGGGGGATCTGCTCGACGAACTCGACCGTTTTCGGGACCTTGTAGGGCGCGAGGCGACTTTTCGCATAGGCGATCACCTGCTGCTCGGTCAGGCTTGCGGCACTGGGAGCGGGTTGCACCACGGCGTGGACGCGTCGTCCCCAGTCTGGGTCGGGGAGTCCGATGACCACGACGTCGTCGATATCGGGATGTTCGGCGAGTGCACACTCCACTTCCGCCGGAAAGACGTTGGCGCCGCCGGTGATGATCATGTCGGCGCGGCGGTCGGCGATGTAGAGGTAACCGTCAACGTCCACGTGGCCGATATCGCCGGCGGAACGAAATCCGTCCGGAGTCGACGGAAGGGGCGGCGCCCCGCCCAGATAGCTGTAGCCGGCACTCATCGGTGCGCGCAGATAGATTTCACCCTGCTCGCCGGGGCCAAGCTCTCTGCCCTGTTCATCCAGAATCCGAATCTCGGTGCCCCGAAAGCCGCGGCCGACGCTGCCGGGATGCGCCAGCCATTCGTCGCCACGCAACACCGTGAGCCCCAGATTCTCCGTCATCCCGTAGGCCATCAGGACTTGCTCGGGACTCAGCAATTCGAACCAGGTGCGTAGCAGCCCCGGCGGGATCACCGCGGCACCCTGCAGAATCCAGGCCACGCTGGACAAGTCGCGCCGGCGGATGTCGGGTAGCGCGGCGATCCGCGCGAGCATGGTCGGTGTGGCGGTGAAGTTGGTGACCCGGTAGCGTTCGATCGCATCGACAACCCTTGCGGCGTCGAACTTTTCCAGCACCACCAATCGGTCACCGCCCAGCAGGTTGTTGAGCGGGGCAAACCCGTTGGTGTGATACATCGGCCCCGGCACCAGAATCGTCTGGGGTTGTGGCACCGGCATCCAGTGCGCCATGAAAGGGACGCTGTGTTCGGGTGTCCACAGCGCCTGCGCCAGGTTGAGGATCACTTTGGGCAGGCCGGTGGAGCCGCTGCTGCAGATCCCGTTGACCATGGGGGACAGCGCGTCCGGTAGCGGGCTGGCGGGCTCTTGGGCCGCCCGCGATGCCAGCGCCGAGCGATGCTCGTCGTCGAGGACGACGACCGGGTCGATCACCTTGAGCACCCGGGAGCGCTCCCAGTCAGGCAGATCCCAGCGCATCGGAACAGGAACAGCGCCGATCTTCCAGCATCCAAGCGCGGCCAAAACCAGATGCTCGCAGTTCGGAATAGCAAGCGCCACAAGCGCACCGACCTCCGCGCCAGCCGCGGCCAGTGCGCGGCCCCATTGATTGGCGCGAGCATCGAGTTCAGCGAAGGTCAGGCTGTGTGCGCTGCCGTCGGGCGCCAGCGTGACCACAGCTCGCTCGTCGCCGAGTTGCTCCGCGAGCTGCTGAAGCCTGGTCCCGAAAGGTATTCCGCCGTCTGCCTGACCGGGGGCCACCCCGGCGGCGATGGGCCCGACGCTCATGCCGTGGTCACCGATTGGCTGAACAGTGTTTCCAGTTCTCCGTCGCGCACGCCCGGTATCAGGCGTAAGGCGAGCTCCTCGGCGCTGGCGGGCAGCCGGATCAGTGGCTGGGTGTGTCGGTCGATGACGCTGACGTCCGACTCGTCGCAGAAACCCAGTGCGCCGAGCAATTGGTGCGATGTTCGCAAAACTTGACGGGCGGTTTCGACGGCTTTGAGTCGGAGAACCAGCGTATCGGCCGAATAGGATTGTGGCGCTGTGGATTCCGATCGCCACACCGTGTACTTGGCGAGTTCTTCGAGCCCACGTACCGCGACTGCCGCGTCGGCGACGGCGAACCGGACGGCCTGGAAGTCCGCCAGCGGCTTGCCGAACTGTATGCGGCTGTTGACGTGCTCGGTGACGATCTGCAGTGACCGCTGCACCGCGCCCAGAATCCGCCACGAGCCCAGCATCAGGTGGATATCGATGTCGCCGGGCGGGATCGTCCCGTCGGGTGCACTCAGGATGGCCGGCACCAGAAACGGCCCCAGCTTGGCGTTCGTCCGGGATGACATCTGTGGGCGGTACCGATTGCCGTCGAGGTCGGCGGCGATCCAGTCGCCCGGTAGGTCTCCGTGGTCGATGCGGGGTGCGGTGGGATTGACCAGAGCCAGCCGGGCGCCATCGATCGAAAGCAGCTCCTCGACAAGCGGATAGGGGAGTGCGTTGGCACCGGCGGCCCGGCACAGCACCGCGGCGGCGAGTAGATCGTCCGCTGACGAGCGGACATCGAGCTCGAACGCGCCGAGGTCGAGCAGCGCGCGCCGAGCCTGCCGGCGGACATCGTCGTCGCTCTCGGCCAGCAAGGCCGCCTGCGGTCCGCCGAGTCGGGCCAACCGCTTGGCCGCGACGGTGGCGAACTCGGAAATGTCTTCTGGTAGAGCGGTATTCACCGGTGCGCCCCCAAGACGTCGCGTGCCACCAGCATTTTCTGCACTTCGATGGTTCCCGACGCCACGGTGGCGGCTTGCGCGTAGCGCCAGTGGTCTTCGACCGCCCCGTGCAGCGGTGCCGAGTAGCCGCTGTCTAGCGCAACCGGACCTAGCACATCGAACAGCAACTCGGCGACCTGCTGGTCGCAGGTGGTGGTCGCGATGCGGGCCGCGCTGGCTGCCGCGCCCGCCGACGGGTCGTCCTGCAGCGACACCGCTCGGTAGGCCAGCAGCCGGGCAACCCGCAGGTCTACCAAGGCCTTCACCCAGCGGCTGCGCAGTGTTTCGGGTAAGGCGTCCCAGTCGTCGCCCAGTTCGATGCGCATCCGGGCCAGCAGTGACTCACATCGCGCGTACCGGGCAATGCCGACGCGCTCGAACGCCAGCGCTTCCCGCATCACCCGCCAGCCGTCGCCCACCTCGCCGAGGACGTCGCCGGGAAACGCCTGCACGTCGTCGAGGAACATCTCGTTGAGGTGATGCGGACCCAGCATCGATCGGATCGGTCGGACCGTGATGCCGGGCCGGTCCATGGGAACGAGAAAAAGCGTGAGCCGCCGCGACTTCGCCGCGTCGGGGTCGGTGCACGCGGCCAGCACACACCACGAAGCCATCTGCGCATACGACGTCCACACCTTTTGACCAGTGATGCGCCAACCGTCACCGTCGGGCACCGCACGGGTGCGCAGCGATGCGAGATCGGTTCCGGCTTCCGGTTCGGAAAACCCTTGGCACCAAATCACTTCGCCGGCAGCGATCGCCGACAGGTGGCGGGCCTTCTGCTCGTCGGTGCCGTAACGCATGACCGCGGGCCCGACCCAGTTGATTCCCATGTACTGCGCCCCGCGGGGTTCATGGTGGGCCCACATTTCTTCGCGCAGCACGGTCTGCTGCCAGATGGAGCCTCCACCGCCGCCGTGCTCTTTCGGCCAGGCCAGAGCAAGCAGGCCTTCGGACGCCAGGAGTTTGCAGAAGGACTCGGTGGTGGCTAGGTCTTGCGGGTCGTCGGTGCAGGCGCCAAGGAAGCCTTCGGGAATGTGGGTGGCGATCAGGTGCCGCAAGCGCTTTCGGAGTTCGCCGGCGTCGGCCCCGAGGTCGTAGTCCATCGTCGTCATCCCTTCGGCAGTCCGAGCAGCCGCTCGCCGATGATATTGCGCTGGATCTCGGAAGTGCCGCCGTAGATGGTCGCGGCCAGCGCGTCCTGACGCTCGAACAGAAGGTCCGGATCAGCACTCGATTGTGGGCCCGCGGCGGTCGAGCTGAGCTCCCAAACCCGTTGCAATGTGACCGATCCCAGCAGCTTGAGGATGTCCGCCTCCGGGCTGGGGCGGCCGGCGAGTTCGTTGTTCAGTGCCCGGTACCCGGTGGCCCGCAGCGCTTCGGCGTCGGCGAGCAGCGAGCCGAGCTCAGAGTAGATGTCCTCACCTTCCGGCGCGAGTGTGCGTGTTTGTACAGCGGTCCCCGGCGTGTCGGCGTACAGACACGCACGCTCGCGGAGTTGGCGTATCGAGGCCAGCCCGCGCTGGATTTCTACCCAGTTCATGATCCAGATCATCTGGCGTTCGTGGTGCAGCGACGCCAACGCGACGTTCCAGCCGCCGTCCAGCGGCCCCAAGAGATTGCCCACCGGCACCTCGACGTCGTCGAGGAACATCTCGCAGAACGTCTCGTCGGAAATCGACGCCATCCGAATCGGGTTAATGCTTACCCCCGGTGACTGGAGGTCGAGGATCAGACACGAGATACCACGGTGTTTCGGTGCGGCCGGGTTAGTGCGGGCATACAGCGTGCACCACCGCGACAGATGTGCCTGCGTGGTCCAGATCTTGCGGCCGTTGACCCGAAACACGTCACCGTCACGCTCGGCGCGGGTGCGCAAGCCGGCGAAGTCCGAACCAGCTTCGGGCTCCGACATTCCCAATGCCCACCACTCGTCGCCACGCAGCAGCGGCACCAGCAGACGATCGATCTGCTCGGGTGTGCCGAACTGGCGGATCGCCGGTGCAGCGACATTAGGGCCGGCGATGTTGGGCAGTTTGGGTGCCGAACGCATCGCCGCTTCGATCCGAATCTCCATCGCCGCCCGCAAATCGAGCGACCGCCCACCGTGCTCGCGCGGCCACGTCGGCTGGAGCCAGCCGGCCTCGAACGCCGCGCGCTGATAGTCGCGCCGCAGCGTGAGATCCCAACGGTATTCGCTATACCGCTCGCGGTAGTCGCGCGGCAAGAACTCGGTCAGCCAGGCGGCGAACTCGGCGACCACTTCCGGCGTTTCAGTCGTAGTCACGTTGTGCCCCCGTCGAATTGGCGCCCGACGGCGTGGTAGAGGGCGCGGCTGTCACCCAGGGTCGCCGCGCGCTGCCACGCGTGCCGTAGGTAGAGATGGATGTCGTGCTCCCAGGTTTGGGCGATCGCGCCGTGCACCTGAACCGCGGTGCGCGCACAGCCGATTGCCGCGTCGTCGGCGGCCGCCTTGGCCAGCGCCGCGGCCGTCCAGCCATCGGCGGCTGTGGTCGCTGGATCGTCGAGGCGGGCGGCCGCCGCATAGGTCAGGCTGCGGGCCCGCTCCACGCTGACGTAGTTGTCGGCCAATGCGTGCTTGACGCCTTGAAAGGCGCCGATCGGTTTGCCGAACTGCTGTCGCGACTTCGCATGCTCGACGGAGCGGGCCAGGGCGGCGCTGGCCACGCCGACGAGGTCGGCGGCCGCAGCGAGCATCGCTGGCGCCAAGGCAGATTCGACGTCGACCGGGGCGGTGATGAGCGGCTCGGTGTCGATCTCGACATCGGCCAGTGGTTGCGTGGGATCGGTGCAGTCGGCCGGCTGAATACTGATGCCGTCGCCACCGCGCGCGACCGCTGCCACCACGCTGTCGTCCGCGCTGGCCAAAGTGACGATCAACTCGGCGCGGGAAAGGTCTGGAACCGCAACGGCACGTCCGCGCAGCCGCCCGTCCTGCAGTGTCATCGGCACGCCGGGCAGCCGTTGCCGCGGCGGATGGACCGCGAGCGTGGCCACGACGCCGCCGCCGATATCGACCAGTGACGGCTCGCCTGCCGGACCGCTCGACCGCAAGACGCCCGCTGCGAGACCGACGCTGCTCAGCAATGGAATCGGTGCGATCGCGGCGCCGCATTCCTCCAGCACCACGACGCAGTCCATGAAGCCGAATTCCCCGTCGGGCGCGGCCAGCTCGGTCCAGCCGAGATCGACGACCGTCTTCCACAGCGCGCGCCAGTGTTCCGGATCGGTCATCGCCTGCCGGGCGACATCGGGCGGGCACTCGGTATGCAGAACGTCGCGCACGCTGTCGCGCAGCGCGAGTTGCTGTGAAGTCAGCCCGACATCCATGAGACCCCTAACATCATAAAAATAGTAAACTAGCGATGCAGGCGTCAATCTGTGTGATAGCACGCCGCTGGTCCTCGCCCGCGCCGCTTAAGATGCCGCGTGTGAATGGAAAAGCCGCCGAGGAGCAGCGTCTGCGCGACCTTGCGCGGCTGCGCCGTGTCCGCGACCGGATCGACCGGGAGTACGCGCAGCCGCTTGACGTCGAGGCGCTCGCGCGTGGCGTGAACATGTCGGCCGGGCACCTGTCTCGCGATTTCCGGCTCGCCTACGGCGAGTCGCCGTACTCATACCTGATGACGCGGCGCATCGAGCGCGCGATGGCGCTGCTGCGGCGGGGGATCTGAGCGTCACCAAGGTTTGTTTCGCGGTCGGCTGCTCGTCGCTGGGCACGTTCAGCACGCGGTTTACCGAGCTGGTCGGGATACCGCCCAGCGTGTATCGGCAACGGACGGCTCACGTCACGGCTGGGATGCCGTCGTGTGTGGAAAAACAGGTGACAAAACCGATCAGGAATCGAGAAGCGCCCGCAGTCGAGCTGCATCTAGCGTGAGCGTCATGGACATCACCATTCACTCGAGCATGCTGCCGCACGACGACCCCGAGGCCTCGCTGGCGTTTTACCGCGACATTCTCGGCTTCGAGGTGCGCCTCGATGTCGGAAACGGAAAGATGCGCTGGATTACGATCGGCCCGCCCAATCAGCCTGACACATCCGTCGTCCTGTACCCGCCGGCCGCTACGCCGGGCCTAACCGATGAGGAGCGCCGAGTCGTCGGCGAGATGATGGCCAAAGGCACCTACGGCATGATCGTGCTGGCAACCAAGGACCTCGACGGCACCTTCGAGCGGCTGCAGGCCGGCGTACAAGACGGACGAGTCGAGATCGTCCAAGAGCCGACGGAGCAGCCTTACGGTGTCCGTGACTGTGCGCTGCGGGATCCCGCCGGCAACATGATCCGCATCCAGGAGTTGAGCTAAGCGGTAAGCGTCATCGTCGCTGGGCGGCCCGTCGACGAGCCTCGGTCGGCACGATCGGAGGACGAGCGAAGGGGCCTCGGCGCACCGCGTGCATCCGGATCTCCGGCAGGTCCACCGACGGGTCGACCGTGTCGAGCCACGCGACGGCGTCGGCGACATCGGCGACCTGGATCGCGTGCATCTCGAACGGAACGTCTTGCAGCATCTCGGTTTCCACCGGTCCTGGCGTCACGATGTGGACGGCGATACCGTCACGGTCCACTTCCAGCGCCAGCGCCCGGGCGAACGCGTTCATGCCGGCCTTGGATGCCGAGTAGGCGGTTCGGGCCATCATCGGCTCGTGTGCCGCCGAGGAGGAGACGAATACCAGCCGCGAGCCCGCCCGCATCCGGGGCAAGACCGCGGACGTCACCACGAAGCACGAGTCGAGGTTGGCGGACATGATTTCCTGCCACTGCTCGAATGTCTGCTTGCGCGCGTACGTTCCACCCAGCATCCCCGCCGCGTGGACGACGAGATCGATGGTCTCGAATCCGCCTACCGCGCCGGAGAATCCGACCGGATCCGACGCGTCGGCCACGATATAGCGGGCGCCGATCTCCTCGGCCGCCGCCCGCAGCGGCTCCTCGCGGCGCGCGCACAGCACCACGTCATAGCCGAGCTCGCACAGCTTTCGTCCGCACGCCTTGCCGATTCCACCACTGCCACCGGTGACCAATGCAGTTCTCACGGTTCCCTCGTTGCACCGGTTTGCCATCGATGGTCTACAGACGGCGGGCGTCCCGCGGCCGCGACAGGGCCTGCGGCGACAGCGCATAAATCCGTTGATCCGGCCGGCCGGCCAACACGTGGGTCTGCGTGTCGGCAAGGTGACGGGCCGCGACCCGGCGCGCCCGGTCGACGTCACCTGCCTCGATCATCTCGGTCAGCTTGACGTGTGTGTTGAGCGCGGCACGACGCTTGGCCAGCGAGGGGTACGTTCCGTGAGCGGCACTCTCGTTGGCCCACTGCTGCTCGTGGCTGGTCCATAGCGTCTCCAGCGTGCCGACCACCGCGATGATGGTCTGGTTTCCGCACCCGCGAACCAGGGCATCGTGGAATTGCCGGCCGATTTCGGTGAATTGGCGACCGTCATCGAGGTGGGTAGCCATTGCGTCGTTGATCTGCTTGAGCTCGGGCACCAGCGTGTCGGCCCGGTCGGGCCGCTGCGCGGCCAGCGCCGCGCACGCGGGTTCGAGTTCCAGCAGCGCCGCACCGAGATCGGACACCTTGACGTACTCGCTTTGCAACAACAGCCCGAGCATGTAGGCGGCGCTGGTCTTGGCCGGCGCATGCACGACGGCGCCGCCCCGATTGCCGCGCCGAACCGACACCAGCCCCTCGGTCTCCAAAATCCGCAGTGCTTCCCGAAGGGACACGAGGCTGACATTGAATTGCTCGACCAGCACTTCTTGCCGCGGCAACAGATCGCCGTCGGCCAGTTCGCCGTCGATGATCTGACGCCGCAACTCGTCTGCGACGATCTCGGCGATCCGCGGCGCCGACAACCGACGGCGCGCCTCCGGGCCGACTCCCAGCGTGGTCATCTGATCCTCGCAGCGATACACGGTAAAGACGGTGCGGTCACCGGCGACCGCGCGGTAAATTCGTATCTTAGCAGTGATGGCACAATAGCGAGGTGAGCGAGGCGCGGGACGGCCGACCGACACCGCTTGACGACTTGCGTGTCATCGAGATCAGTGACCGGATTGCCGGCAGCTACTGCGGAAAGGTCCTGGTTGACGCCGGCGCAGAAGTCCGCAAAATCGAACCGCCGCAAGGCGATCCGCTGCGGCGGTTCACCGCCAGCCGCTCACCGGTGCCGGGTAGTGCCGACTCACCACTATTCAGCTACCTCAACGCCGGCAAGCGCAGCCTGACGATCCCGGCTTCTGACACGCGATTTCGCGCCGAACTCGCCGCCGCCGACGTTGTGGTGGTCACCGCCACCCGGTCACAAGCAGCCGAGCTCGGCATCAATCCGCAGCAGTTGCTGGTGGACTCACCGCACGCTGTCGTCGTCACCATCTCGGACTTCGGCTGGACTGGTCCATACGCCGAACGCACGGCCAGCGAGTTCACGCTTCAGGCCTGGGCGGGCTCGACCGGATTCCGCGGCGACCCCGCCGGGCCGCCGATCGCGATCGGCGGCGACCTCGGGGAATACATGGCAGGCGTGTTCGCCGCGTTCGGCACCCTGGCCATTCGCCGCCGCGTCGAGCACGGCGGTCCCGGTGAGCACCTGGACCTGTCCATGCTCGAAGCGATCACGCTGATGCAGAGCAGCGAATGGCTGCACTCGCAGCTGCTGCAGGTGCCCCCGGTCAGCCGCACCATCGAAGTGCCCTCGATCGAGCCTGCAAAAGACGGCTACGTCGGCATCACCATGGTGACCGGTCAACAGTGGCTCGACTTCGCTGCAATGGTCGAGTGCCCACAGTTGACCGAGATTCCACAGCTGCGTTTCCAGATAGGTCGGTGGGAGTACCGCGATCTCATCCGTGAGCTCATCGGTCCGTGGTTTGCCGAACGCACCGTCGAGGAGATCGTCGAACTCGGGCAGCTGTTTCGGCTGCCGATCGCGCCGTTGGGCAACGGCTCGACGATCCGCGACATGGCGTATATGCGCGATCGCGGTGTGTTTGTGCGCAACCCCTCCGGTTTCCACCAGCCACGACCGCCGTGGCTGATGTCGCGCTGCCGGCCCGCACCACTGCGTCGTGCGCCGGCGTTAGGCGAAGACGACGACGAATCGCCTTGGCAGCCAAGGAAACTCACTCCGAGTCTAGCGGATCGCCGGTTGCCGCTCGAGGGTGTTCGCATTGTCGACCTGACGGCCTTCTGGGCCGGCCCGGCGGCAACGCACCTGCTTGGTGCTTTCGGCGCCGACGTGATCAAGGTGGAATCGATCCAGCGTCCCGACGGCATGCGCTATTCGGGGGGCATGCGCACCGACGTCGATGACTGGTGGGAATACGGCTGGGTTTTCCACGCCATGAACACCAACAAGCGCTCGGTGACACTGGATTTGGCGTCCGAGGTTGGCCGGCGGCTGTTCAAGGCTCTGGTGGCGGGCGCCGACGTGGTGATCGAGAACTTCTCGCCGCGCGTGATGGACCACTTCGGGTTGACCGCCGAAACCCTGCTGGCCGTGAACCCGAAGCTCGTTGTCGCGCGAATGCCCGCGTTCGGTCTGGACGGCCCGTGGCGCGACCGCGTCGGATTCGCACCGACCATGGAGCAGATCGCCGGGCTTGCTTGGGTCACCGGCCTGCCTGACGGGCCACCCGTCGCCCCGCGCGGAGCCTGCGATCCACTGGCCGGGGTACACGCCGCGTTCTCGGTGCTGGCGGCCTTGGATTTCGCGGAGCGAACAGGACAGGGCCAGCTCGTCGAGTTGCCGATGATCGAAACGGTGCTGAACGTCACTGCCGTTCAGCCAATTGAATCGGAAGTCTTCGGAGTGACATTGAGCCGGGAAGGCAACCGCGGCCACGGCTGGGCGATTCAAAACCTCTACCGCTGCGCCCGGGACGACGAGTGGATCGCCGTCACGGTGGCGACCGACGAGCAGTGGCGTGCGCTGGTCGAGTTGATGGGTCGGCCGTCCTGGGGCGACGAGTCCGGGCTTGCCACGGTGGCCCGCCGGCGCGAGCGCGCCGACGACATCGATCGCCGGCTGCAGGCGTGGTTCGCGACCCAGGATCTGGCCACCGCGGTAGAGCGCTTGGCCGAGGCGGGCATTCCCGCCGCGCCGGTGGTGTCGCCGTCGCTGGTGACCGAAAACCCGCAGCTGCGCGACCGTGGGTTCTTCGAGTCGCTCAATCACCCGCGCACCGGCACCGGCTGGTATCCGCGTCCGCCGTTCGCGCCGCTGGCCGGCCACCGCCGGTGGCTGCGGCGCACGCCGCCCACGTTGGGTGAGCACAATGACGAGGTACTGCGCGAACTGTGCGGACTGGTGGAAGCCGACCTGGAGCGGTTGACGGCAAGCGACGTGATCGGAACCCGGCCCAAGGGCGCGTGACGCAGCTTTCGGCCGGCTAACACCGGATTATCCGGGAAGCCGCTGGGGTACCTCAGGAACATCCCTGACACCGACATGGCCGTGGATTCAATGAATCGTTTGTCGGCGCAGCGTCTTAGGGCCGGAAAAACAGGCGCGCGTGCCGCGACCACATTTAAGGACAGTTATATGAGTGAGCCCGACGCGATCGTCCAACAACTCCGGCGCACCCTCGACAAAGAGCAAGGCCTCGCCGATTTGCTCGAGCGGTCTTTGGTGAAGGCCCGCGAATGGGCCGATGCAGATTTGAAACCGGAGCTGTTCGCAGCGCTGGAGTGGCCCACCGATATCGCTGAATACGAGGCCTACCTCAAGCGCTTCATCAGGTGGGTGCCACACGAATCCAACGCCGACGCCTGGAAGAACGAAAAGAGCCAGGCGCAAGAGGTCAGTGACCGAATGTCACACTTCTACTTCCTGGCCTCTCAGAAGGTTGACGGCGAGGCGCTGCAGAACTCCGCCGTCTTCCGCGACTGGATGAGCGAATTCGCCCGACAGTGGGGCAGTTTCCTGGACACGCCGGAGTCCTTCGGCCCGGAAGCGTTGCAGTCGTTCATCGACAATGCCCCGGAGTACCGCATGCACGAGTCCCTGATCGACGGCGTGCCGAACGCGCCCAGCGGCTGGCTGACGGCCAACCAGTTCATCGCCCGCGAAATCAACGGCGGGCTACGTCCGATCGCCGAACCTTCGAACAACTTGGTTGTCACGTCGCCAGCGGACTGCCAATACCAGCACCTCTACGACATCGACGCCGACTCAAACATCCCGGCAACCCCAGTCAAAAACGAGAAGTACGGCAATATCAAACAGCTCATGGAAGGCAGCAGCTACAGCGAAAGTTTTGCCGGCGGCACGTTTGTGCATTACATGCTGCCGGTGCATGCCTACCACCGCTACCACCTGCCCGTCGGAGGCGTGGTCAAGGAATCCTTCCGGATCAACGGCAAAGTCTTCATGCAGGTCGGCCTCGACAGCGGCCAGTTCGCCGCCAGCGACAGCGCCAGCAGCGGATACGAGTTCTCGCAGACGCGGGGAGTGGTCACCATTGACACCTCGGCATCCGGCGCAGGCGACATCGGCGTCGTCGCGGTCATCCCGGTGGGCATGGCGCACGTGTCATCTGTTGTGCTGACCGCGGTGGAAGGCAAGCACATGGCCAAGGGCGAAGAGTTCGGCTACTTCCAATTCGGCGGCTCGGACATCATCATCCTGTTCCAGGAGGGGATTGGTCCGCAGATCGACACCAGCGAGGATTTCCGGCTCGTCGGCACCCCGGTAGCGCGCTGCAAGCCTCGGTCCTCCTAACCGCCGGCGGCGGGAAGTGCTTAGCTATGGGTATTGATCGGCTCGTAAGCGTGAGGAGCATCCGATGAGGGTGATTGTCGACGAATCGTTGTGCGAGGCCAATGGGTTCTGTGAATCACTGGCCCCTGACATCTTCGAGCTGGGCGACGCGGAGGTGGTGCAGATCGCCGACGGGCCGGTGCCGCGGGACCGCGAGATCGATGTGCGCGCCGCAGTCGACCAGTGCCCTAAGGCGGCCCTGCGGATCGTCGAGTGAGTACTAGCGAGGCGTCAGCGAGATCGCCATCTCGTCGTAGATCTGCATGTTGGTGATCAGGTTGGGGTGGGCCACCGTCGGCGGTCCGACCGCGATGTTGTCGCAGCGCAGCAGCAGCTCGTCGAATACGGCCCGCAGCTCCGCGCGAGCCAGCATGGCGCCCAGACAGTGGTGCGGTCCGCCGCCGCCGAACGCCACATGCGGGTTGCGTCGACGGCCGATGTCGAACCTGAACGGACCGTCAAAGACCTCTTCGTCGCGATTGGCCGAGCGCAGCATCGAGACCACCCGGTCGCCCTTGGGGATGTGCTGGCCGTCCATCTCAACATCGACCTTGGCGGTGCGGGTCCAGTACGCCACTGGGGTGGCCCACCGAAGCACCTCTTCGACCGCGGTAGGGCGCAGCGCTTCCTCGTCGCGATAACACGCGATTTGTTCAGGGTTCGCGACGAAAGCGCGGAGACCGGATGCAAGGGCGTTCTTGGTGGTGTCACTGCCGGCGAAGGCCAGCACGAAGAAGAAGATCTCGAGCTCGTTGCCGGGCAGCCGGAACTTCTCGCCGTCGTCGCCGGTGATTTCCGCGGTGGCCAGCGTGCTCCAGATGTCGTCGGCAGGCTCGCGTCGTTTCTGCGCGGTGAGTTCGAGTGCGTACCCGAAAACGGTGGCGTAGAGCTCGGTTTCCTCTTGTGCGCTGAGCCGGCCTTGTGGTGAGCGTGCGGTCAGGATGCGGTCGAAGGCGGTGAAGATCTGCGGCCGGTCTTCCTCGGGGATGCCGATGATGTCGCCGATGACCGTCATGGGCAGTTGATCGGCGACATCGGTGATCCAGTCGCCGCCACCCTGACTGAGGAGGCGGTCAATCATCCGCGCGGCGCGCGCCCGAATGCCGTCTTCCAGCTTGGCGACCGCCCGTGGGTTAAACGCGCTCGAGATCAGTTTGCGGCGCCGGTTCAGCTCCGGCGGATCCATGTCGATGATTGTCGGGTACGACAAAAACGTGTCGATGGGCTGGATCAGCGGGCCGTCGACTGCGGTGAACGAGTCGGCGTCGCGGTGAAGGCGCACGGCGTGCCGGTGCTTGGTGGTTATCCAGAAATCACGTTGGACGCCGGTCTTCGCGACGCCGGGCGTGCGGTCGTGGCGGAAAAGCGGCCTGGTACGCCGCAGTTCGGTAAACAGTTCATCCGGAAAGCCGTTGCGCCACAAGGCGAAATCGGAAAGATCCACTGCCGCGGTCGTCATGGTCCAACCTCGATTCACTGGGCCGTCGCGGTGCCTCGCCACGGCCACCGTACCGCCGCTCGTTGACGTTCAATGCCTAAGATAGTAAAAATAGAGCGAGTCTTCGAACCGCGGTGAGCCAGATGCAGGCTGCCCTCCGCCGCGTGGGAAACGGAGAGATAGTGACGCAGACCGTTTCGAATTCCGCCATGGACCCCTCGGAGCGGGAATTCGGTCCGAGGGGCATCGGATTGTCGCCGTACCGGTTCCCCACCGGCTGGTTCATCGTCGGGTTCGGGTCCGATCTGGCCGTCGGTGACGTCAAGCGGGTGCACTACTTCGGCGAGGAGCTGGTGCTGTTCCGCACCGAATCGAGCCACGTGCATGTACTCGACGCCTACTGCCAGCACCTGGGCGCCAACATGGGTGTCGGCGGCACAGTCGAGGGCGAAAACATCGTCTGCCCCTGGCATGGCTGGCGCTGGCGTGGTGACGGCACCAACGCGCTGATTCCGTACAGCAAGATCGGCTGCAAGCAGAACGTGCGAATCCGCACCTATCCGAGCACCGAGTGGTACGGCTTCATCCTGGTCTGGCACGAGCGCCACGGCAGGCCGCCGTACTGGCAACCACCCGTGCTACCTGAGCTGGAGACCGGAGAATACTACCCGCTGCATCCGCACAGCCGAATGTTGAACCGGGTCAAGGTGCACGCGCAGATGATCATCGAGAATGCGGCCGACCCGTATCACGTTCAGTACGTGCACAAGGCCGCCAACCCGGCCACCACCGCCTCGTTCGAGGTCTCCGGCTACCATTTGCACGCCACGGTCAACGCGAATTTCGGGGGCGGCCGCGAACGCACCTGGTTGACGCCGAACGGGCCGGTCGACGCCAAAATCATCTACGACAACTACTCGCTGGGGCTGGGCATCGTCCGGTTCCCCAGCGAGCTGGTGGCCACCATCCAAGTCACTGGGCAGACGCCCGTCGACGAGGACTACACCGACTACTTCTACACCCAGGCGTCAGTTCGCGAACCGGGCGACACCGGCGAGGTGCCTACCGGACGCGCCGCGCGATTCTTGGCCCTGCAGCAAGAGGTCGTCAAACAGGACTTCTTCACGTGGGAGAACATGAAATACCTGGAAAAGCCCAACCTGGCGCCCGAAGAAGCCCACGATTACGCGGCTCTGCGCCGCTGGGCGCACCGCTTCTACCCCGGCGAACAAGCTTCGCCCAACGACTTCGGATACACCCCCGACGGCGAGCCGGACCCGGCAGCCGCGCAAGCTTGAGCCGCCTGATGCGCGGAGTCGGTCCGGCTGATTTCGGAGTAGACCGGTTCAGCGTTCCCGCTGTACTCGACCGTCGCGCCCAGCAGCACCCCGACCGGGTAATGATGTCAATCGCCGGGATCCCGGTGACTTTCGAGCAGATGCGGCAGCGGTCCTGCGCCGCCGCGAGCGCTTTGGCCAACCTCGGCGTCGGGCGGGGTGACGGTGTCGCGCTGTTCACCGCGACCTGCCCGGAATGGGTGTACTTCTGGTTGGGCGCAGCCCGCATTGGCGCGGTGAGCGCTGCGGTGAACGGCGCTAACAAAGGGGACTTCCTGCTGCACGCATTGCGGTTGTCGCAGGCAAAGGTTGTCATCACCGACCTTGAGCGCCTCCCGCATGTCGACGAGGTCGCGGCCAGCTTGGGTACCCTCAGTGACATTGTGGTGCAAGGAGATTCGCTCGATGACTTGCTAAGCCGCGGAGCCGCTGAGTCGGTCCTCGACAACCCGGCCGATGTCGGCGAGGTGGGGTCGCTGTTCTTCACCTCCGGGACCACGGGGCCGTCCAAAGCGGTTGCCACCACGTGGCATTACCTGTTCTCTGCGGCCGCAACCGTGGCGGCGGCCTGGGAGTTCAAGGCCGGCGAGGTCGTGTGGACCGCGATGCCGCTGTTTCATCTCAGCGCGGCGCCATCGGTGCTGGCACCCATGCTGGTCGGCGGCACAACCGTGCTGGCGTCCGCCTTTCATCCCAGCGAAGTGTGGGACGAGGTGCGCGCTTGCGGGGCGGCCGGATTCGCCGGCGCCGGCGCGATGGTGTCCATGCTGTGGAACCAGCCTCCTGACCCCCGTGACGCCCAGCTGCCACTGCGGTTCATCTCAGCGGCACCCATCGACGCCGCCGTCTACCGCGACATCGAAAAGCGCTACGGCTGCCGGATCGTCACCATGTACGGCTTGACCGAGGCCTTCCCCATCGCCGTCAAAGGCGTCGGCGACGAGGGTGTTCCCGGGACGTCGGGCCACCCGAATCCGAGTTTCGAGGTCCGCATCCTCGACTCGGACGGCAATCCACTGCCCGCAGGGAAGGCAGGCGAAATCGCTTGCCGCGCAAAATATCCGCACGTGATGAGCGAAGGCTATGTTTCGCCTCCCGACGAGGACCCGGGCCTGCGCATCGACCAGCACCCGTGGTGGTTTCGCACCGGTGATCTCGGCGTGCTCGACGGCGAGGGCAACCTGACTTACCTTGACCGGGTTAAAGATTCGCTGCGCCGACGCGGCGAGAACGTCTCCTCGGTCGAAGTGGAGAGCATCGTCATGCGCCATTTGGCTGTGCGCGAGGCCGCGGTAGTCGGGGTGCCAAGCGAACTCGGCGAGGACGACATCCTATTGATCGTCACTTTGCACTCAAACGCCACACTGGATCATGCGGAGCTTCTGGACTTCTGTGCTGACCGTATGCCGTACTTCTGTGTACCGCGATATGTCGAGATCGTGAACGATCTGCCAAAAACTGTGATCGGCCGGGTGCGCAAGGATATTCTTCGCGCCCGAGGTGTCGGCCCTAATGCATGGGACCGAGAAAGTCACGGATACATCGTCAGTCGTTGACCTGGAGACGGAGAAAACCACCATGACCATGACCTACCAGCAGGAATACCTGCTCCATGCAGCGACGGGGCGAGCCGCAATCCTCAATCTCAGCGCCAGACACAACCGGTTTTACTCCGAAGGGGACCGTGACCGTTGGATCGCGACGTTCCGCCACTCCGGTGCCACCTTTACCCGCGACGGTGAACTGTTCACCGACCTGCGCGCCGCATTCGACGGCGACGGTAAACAGCGGCTGGTCACCGTTGACCACGAGATCAGCGTCGACGGCGTCAACGCAACCCAGCACTGTGTCGCCATCCTGTTCACCGTGGACCGGGTTGGTGTTACGACCTTAAGGACCACGGGAACATACCGGGACCAACTCATTTACGAGCGCGGCGGCTGGTATTTCACATCCCGTGAGCTGCAGTGGGATTCAATGCCGAGTCGGCACCCGCTCATGATGTGATGGACCTCAGAGAGAAACTCGCCTTCGGCAGCTACGAGGATGCGCTGCGCATGGTCGGGGTGGCCACCGAACCGCGAACCGCGGGCACAGTGGTCAGTGCGGCGCGCATCCAGCTGTTTGCCGCGCTGATTCACGATTCGAATCCGTCATACTGGGACGCCGATTTCGCCGCAAAAACCTGGGGTGGTCTGCTGGCACCGCCCGCGCTGCTGATGGGATGGCTGATATCGCCGCCGTGGCTGCCGACCGGTGAGCGGTGGGTTGCGTCGATCGCGCTGCGGGTGCCACTTCCCGGCACGACATTCATCAACGCCGCCAACGACGCCGAGTTCCCCTCGCCGATCGTGGAAGGAGACCGGCTCACGGTCGTCGAGCAGGTCGTGTCGGTGTCAGCAGAAAAGCGAACTCGGCTCGGCGTCGGCCACTTCGTCGAGACTCTGGAAACCTACCGCCGCCAAGGCGGTGCCGTGGTGGCCACGAACCGCAATACGTTGTTCCGCTTCACTCCCGGCACATCGTCATGACGGTCCACTGGCAACAGCTCAGTGTTCCGGTGGACTTACCGGAGGTTCGCGACGCTATCGACTACCAGCGGGTGGTCGAGAACGCGGGGGCGACATGGGATTACTTTCCCGGCCACATCGACCCCACCTACGCCCAAAGCCAGGGCCACCCAACCATCTTCGTCAACACCATGCACCTCGCGGGCTTCGCCGACCGTGTCGCGACCGACTGGGCCGGACCGCACAGCCGAGTGGTGCGCCGCAAGATGACGCTCGCCGGTTCGATCTATGCCGGCGACACCATGGTGGGCCGAGGACGTGCAGTGGCGAAGCGCCGCGACACGTCGGTTGACCCTCCCCGCTATTTGGTGGATCTCCAGATCGAGGTGACCAACCAGCGGTGCGAGCTGTGCTGTCCGGTCGAACTCACCCTGGAGCTGTTCCTTTAAGTGGCGGCAGCGCGCCGTTGCTGACGACCGCTTGCAGCTCGACGTATTCGCTCAGGCCCTCCGGGCCGAACTCGCGGCCGATACCTGACTGCTTGAAACCGCCGAACGGCGTTCCGATATCGAGCATGTACATGTTGATGCCGTACGTGCCGGTGCGCACACCGGCCGCGATCTCGAGGCCGTGCGCGACGTCGGCCGTCCACACCGATCCGGCCAAGCCGTAGTCGCTGTCGTTGGCGATGCGAACCGCGTCCTGCTCGTCTTTGTAGGTGAGCACGGTAAGTACAGGGCCGAAGATCTCTTCGCGTGCGATGCGCATGTCGTTGGTGGCATCGGTGAACAGCGTCGGCCGCACATACCAGCCGCGGTCCATAGGCGGTCCGTCGCCGCCCAGCACCGTGCGAGCACCCTCGGCCACCCCGCAGCGGATGTAGTCCTGCACCCGGCGTTGTTGGCGTTGGGCCACAAGGGGTCCGATGTCGGTCGCCTCGTCGGCGGGATCACCGACACGCAGGCCAGACATCATGGCGGCGAGCGCGTCGACGACCTCGTCGTGACGGCGTTCGCTGACCAGGATGCGGGTTTGCGCCACGCAGGCCTGCCCGTTGTTCATCAGACCGGCCGTCTTCAACCCGGTGACGGTCTTGTCGATGTCGGCGTCGTCGAGAATGATCGCCGCCGACTTGCCACCCAGCTCTAAGCTCACCCGCTTGAGCTGCCCACCGCAGATGGCGGCGATCCGCCGCCCGGTGGCGCTGGAACCGGTGAAGGCAACCTTGTCCACACCGGGATGCCGAACCAGGCACTCTCCGACGTCGCGGCCGCCGGGAAGGATCGACACCACGCCTTCGGGCAGGTCGATCTCCTCCAGCATCTCGGCCAACCACAAAGCATCCAAAGGGGTTTCGGGGGCGGGCTTGACGACCACAGTGCAGCCGGCGATCAGCGCCGGGATCAGCTTCGGCATGATGAGGAATTGCGGCACGTTCCACGGCACGATCGCGCCCACCACGCCGACCGGCGCCTTGCGTAGGTGACCCTCGCCGAGCACACCTCGGCGGCGCTCCTCCCAACGGAACTCCCGCCCGGTGGCCAGCGCCAGCTGCATCATGTGGGCCGCGCCAGCGGCCTGACCCAGTCTCGAAAAGCTGCGCGGAGAGCCCATTTCCGCGGTGATCAGGTCGGCCATCTCGTCGATGTGGCCGGCATAGATCGCGGCCAGCTTGTCGATCTTCTCCATGCGCTCGCGTGGCTCCAACCGCGGCCAGGGACCGTCGTCGAAAGCCTGTCGCGCGGCGCGTACCGCGGCGTTGACGTCCTCGGGCCCGGCCTCCGGAACCTCGCCGACCGGCTGCTCGGAATGCGGTGAAATGACCACGAGACGGCGCTCGGTGGCGGGTTTGCGCCAGCGTCCACCGATGAACAGTTCGTCATAGAACCGGTGGGCGGGATCGGTCATGGCACCACCCCAAGATCGAACGGCTATTGCTGCTAATATAATAAAAAAACCTGACCAGAAGAAAAGGCGGATTTGAGCGACCAACTGCGGGCAGACACCGAGTGGCGCCGCTATCCCTTTCGTTTGGTGCCCGGCGACGCGATGCTGGAGTTTCCCGCTGCCGAAGGCGCACACCCGGATCAGGAGTCTGACACCTGGTTTCTTGCCGGTGAGTTGCTCGGCACCTCGGGTCGGCGTTTCGCGTTCTTGACAATTTTCAACAAGAACCGTCCAGGTGGATCGGTGGTCGCCGACTTCTACACGATGGCGCTATTCGATTGCGACACCGGGGTCTACGGCACCTACACCGACTACGACATGCCGCCGGACAGCCTCAAGCGGGCGGGGCCACCCAAGCTGGCCGCGGTTACCGGACACCTCGACCTCAGCTACGACAGCGGGGCCGGAACAGCGGTTTGGACCATCCGCCGCAGCAGCGACGGCGAACTGGTGCCGTACACCTACCACGTCGACCTCGTCGGCGTAGATCAAGCGGGCCGACCGATGCAGCTTGCGATGGACGTGACACCGACGCGCGCACCGGTGCCCGTCGGTGCCTTGACGTACCGCGGCAAGATCGAGTGCTTCGGCCAGTCCGACACCTACTCGTATTTCCAGACCAGGATGACGATGACGGGGACACTGCGCTGGGGCCAGGTGTGTGAACAGGTCGGCGGCGAGGCGGGCCACGTCGATCGGCAGTGGTTTCCTAAATACGCCGGGGGCGGAGGCACCGGGGGAGACCCGAGAGCCCGGTCGCACGAATGGCGCACAATCAACCTCGACAACGGTATCGACCTGAGTATCTGGCGGCAGTTCGACCGCACCAACGGCAATGCGCTGCAACCATTCTCGGGCGTCACCGTCAGCTATCCGGACTCGCCACCGGAGTGCGCCGAGGATGTCGATATCACGATCGACAGCTATGTGCAATGGCCGGATTCGGTTCACCCGCTTCTGCCGCCCCTGGCAGAGACCCGGTTCATGCCAGACCGCCACCGGCTGACCTGCGCCACCCTGCAATTGGATCTGACCGGCGAGCCCTTGGTGGCCGCCCCAGCACATGCTCTGCCGATCGAATATATGGAGGGTCCCTATCGCTATCACGGGACTCTGCGCGGAGAAGCGGTGAGCGGGTTCGGGTTCTACGAGCGCTCGCTGGCTCTCTACCGCGATTGGGAGCTGGCCGGCGTATCGGCGGCCGACTGAACGGCCAAGGCGTCAGCCCAGCTGCGGTGGCGATGCTGCAGACCAGGCTCGTTGCGACCGAACAACAGCTGCTCGCGGGCTCCTGACTCAAGGTTGGCTTGTAGCTGTGCGGCCAGTCGGTAATCCTCGTCGCGGACGGTGGCGTGGGCATAGTCGAACACGGCCCGAGCACCGGCCGCCACCGATTCGTCGGACAGGTCCAGCGGCGTCGAGTTTTGGTGGACGGTAACGGATCTGCCTGGTTCGCTGCCTGGATAGATACGGAACAATTCGCCGTTGGCGATGGTCACCGACAGGACGATGTTCGGGAATAGGGCATAGATGACGACCATGTTCTGGAATGGGTCCCACTGGTCGTCGGGAACGTTCTCCAGTTCCAGGATGGAGTTGAGCGGGAAGATCAACCGATGGTGGGCGCCGTACGCGTCGAAGACGGTGCAGTTGCTGCGGGCGATCGTGGCAAACGTCTCGCGGTGCACGGTTGCGAAATGGTAGTTCTCCGAGAAGGTGTCGACCGCCAGTTTCCAGTTGATCGGGGAGTCGAGCACCTTCTCGCCCAATGGAGCCCACCGCCCGATGCCCCATGAGTCGAGTTCGTCGGCCAGCGACCCGAGATGCGCGGCGACGTCCAGCGTGGCGCCGGGGTCCAATGCGATCCAGAGGAATCCCGCGAACTCGGTGGCGGGCAGTTCGGTCAGAACGTCGGACTTCACAGCGACCCGCGGGAAGCCTTCTCGTCCCGGAACCGCAACCAGACGACCGGTGTTGTCGTATGTCCACGCGTGGTATGGGCAGCTGAACCTTTTCGCGGTGCCGCATCCGCTCGCGACTTGCGATTGGCGATGCAGGCAGACATTGTTGAAAGCCTTGACCATTCCGCTGGACGTTCTGGTCAGCAGGATCGATCGTCCCATCACCGTCTTGGTGCAGTAGCTACTCGGCTCCGGCAACTCCGAGACGTAGCCGACGAGCTGGGGGCTGGCCATCAGCATTGCCCGCTCGCGTTCATGTCGCTCGAGCGAGGTGTATTCGCGCGCGTCGACATTGTGCTCTGCCGGTGCCAGGTCGGTTGTCTTGTCACGCGCCAGCTTCAGCGCACGGCGGGTCAGGTCGATGAGCTGATCGCGGTCCATGCAACCAGTACAGACCTTGCCACAGTTGTAAGGTCAAGACGTGGCTGAGCAGTTGCTGATCGGCGACGTCACGGCCCTGACCGGAATCGCGCCGGGCCGCATCCGCCACTACGAAAAGATCGGATTGCTGCGGGCAGAGCACCTGTCCAACGGCTATCGCGTTTTCGATGTCGAACAGGTCCTCGAGCTGCTGCGCATCGACCTGTTGCGCAGCCTGGGCGTCAGCATCAGGGACATCCAGCGGTTGCTGAAGGGCGAGCAGACCACGCTGCTCGATGTCCTCGACGAGCACCGCGCATCGCTGGTCGCTCAACGCGACCGGCTCAATCAATTAATCGCCGCCATCGACGCTGCGACCGACATTGCCGACTCCGACGTCAACGAACCCATCCTGCGGCGACTGGCAACATCGCACCGCGACAGCATCGGCGTGATCGGGCGGCTCAGCGCCCCGCTGTCTGCGCCGATCGCCGCGATGTATGCCGAGTTGTTCAACGAGTGGCAGCTGCCGGTCCCTGCTCTGTTCGGCCAGATGCTGCTGCCGCCGGCGGCCAGCACCCTGCTGGAAGCTCTCGCCGAGACGCCGGGTCGCCAGATCTTTTTCGACCGGTTACGCCGATTGGCGCGCGATGTGGTCGCACTGGATGAAAATCCCGCCGCCGCAATTGCACTCGCACACCGCTGGATAGACGAGCAGTTGACCGATCCGCTGCCGGACGACGTGGTCGGCGTACTGCGGTGCGTGCAACCGCTGCTGGAACACGACCCGGTCATCGTGCAGGGGTTCAGAACATGGGCGGAATCGATTACCCCTGCCGCTGCCCACTTCATCGACGAGATCGCGCGGGAAGCCGCCCGCCGAGGTTTGGTCACCGTCAGCGTCATCGTGCTGCCTCAGTCACCGAATCCGCACAGCGCCCCGGCGTCTTGACGTTAATTGCCTCCGGAAGGTTGCCACGCGAATCCGCCTGGCGTACTCACGCAGTAGATGGGTGCGCCCGAGTTCGAGACGGCCGTCGCACCCGCCTGTTGGGGACTGCAGGGGATGCCAACGGCCGGCCGGCCATCTATGCCAGCCGCGGGGGTTGTCGGCGACGGCGACGGTGACATGGTCGTCGGCGACACAGTTGTCGCTACTGGTGACTTCGTCGCTGCCGATGACGGCGTGCCCGTTGGTGACGGCGGTTTGGCGGTCGTCCGTGGTGTGGTGGTCACAGGTGGCGGGGCGGCGGTACTGGGCAGCGGTGCGGCCTTCGCAGGTGCCGTGGGGGCGGGCGGCAATGTCGTCGTCGACGACGGGTTTTCGAGATTGGTCGGACCGGGTTCGAACTCGGAGCGCAAACGAAGCGCCATGACGATGAAGAACCCGATCACCACCACGACGATGGCCAGGACGAATGCTGCGGCTCGGGGCAGCAGACGACCGCCCGACCGTACCGGTTTCTCGACGTTTGTCGCACCGGGTACCACAGGAGCCGAGGATGTTTCGGCATCGCCGAATTCAGTGTGTGCCGAGCTCACGGCATGGTCCAGCTCAGCCAGCGGAGCGGCCGGCGTTGGTTCGGTCAGCCACACGGCGTCGCTGTCGGACTCTCGCGGGGTGAGCACGTCTGGGGTGGGCTCTGGCGCCGGCGATGCTGCTGGGCGGGTGAGGACTGCAGTGGTTGCAGCATCCCCGAGGTCCGACAGTTTGCGCTGATCGGCCGCAAGGGCCTTGGCGAAGTCCTGACATCGCGGAAACCTGTCGTTGGGATCCTTGGCCAGGGCGCGCGAAAAAGTGTCGTCGAAGTGGCCCATGTCTGCTTTCACATCGCCTGGCAGTGGCGGCGCTTCGGTGAGGTGCTTGCTGATCACCACCGCGGGGTTGCCGTGCGCGAACGGCGGTAAGCCGGTCAAGAGGTGAAAAGCTGTTGCCGCCAACGCATATTGGTCGGCTCTGCCGTCGATTGAGCCACCCATCAGCTGCTCGGGCGCTGCGTAGCTCACAGTGTCGACAGTGATGCTCGTCTGTGTCGCACTGTTGATGTCGTCGAGGTGTCGTGGGAAACCTAAGTCTGCCAGCAGGATTCGTCGTCTACCGGATTCGGACTGGGCGACGAGAACGTTGCCCGGTTTCACATGCCGGTGCAGCAGCCCGTGGTCGTGAGCGTAGTCGAGCGCGTCTGCAATCGCGCTGACGATCTCGACCACCTCGTCTGGCGGCATGCCGTCTGGATGGCTATCGCTTAGCAGTTGGGCCGCGCTGGCGCCGTCGACGTAGTCCACCGAAAGCCACAGATGACCTTCGAACTCCCCCCGGTCGTGCAGGCCGACGATGTGCGGATGCCAAAGCGCCGCTGCCCGGTCGGACTCTCGGTTGAACCGTTCGCGATACTTCTGGTCCGCCGATACGTCGGCCGGCAGGACCTTCAACACGTGACGACGCGGCAACCTGGGGTGCTCGGCCAGATAGACGTCACCGGTTGGCCCGCAACCCAGCAGCCGAACAATCTTGAACCCGGCAGCTGTCGCACTACTGAGCAGCGGCATGGGGAGGATCGTAGCGTTACCGCTTGCAGACCCATCCTGTGCAGGCGTCGCCGGCCGACACATCGGCGCGGTGATTGGTTCCCATGTGACCGGAGACGTCACTGTGACAGATGATGCATTTGTCGTACCCTGTGGCACGTGTTCGTTTCCCGTCGGGACCTGCTCAAATTCGCCGCGGCGACGCCCGCTTTGTTGGGTCTTGGTATGGCAGCGACATCGGCTCCGGCCGGAGCCGCCCCGTTGGGCGTCTTGTTGGACTATGCGGCCGGGGTCATCCCCGCCGGTGACATCAAGGCCGCCGGCGCCGCCGGCTCTATCCGGTATGTGTCGGACCGCCGGCCGGGCGGCGCGTGGATGCTCGGCAAGCCGATTCAACTAGCCGAGGCACGTGATTTGTACAGCAGCGGACTCAAGATCGTCTCGTGCTATCAGTACGGCAAGCAGGACACCGCCGACTGGCTGGGCGGCCAAAATGCCGGGGTCCAGCACGCCAAGCGCGGCTGGCAGCTGCACCAGGCCGCCGGTGGTCCGGTCGGTGCGCCGATTTACGCGTCGATTGACGACGATCCATCCTACGAGCAGTACAAACAGCAGGTAGCGCCCTATCTGCGGGGCTGGGAGTCGGTGCTGGGACATCAGCGGGTCGGGGTCTACGCCAACTCCAAGACCATCGACTGGGCATTGCAGGACGGCTTGGGCTCCTACTTCTGGCAGCACAACTGGGGATCACCCCCAGGGTTCACCCACCCTGCCGCCCATCTGCATCAGGTGGAGATCGACAAGCGCAGTGTCGGCGGCGTCGGCGTCGACATCAACCACATCCTCAAACCACAATTCGGCCAGTGGGACTAGCCGGGCCAGGTCTCGGGCCGGCAACAGGGCCGTCGAACCTGACTCGCGGGTAAGGTTCCAGCAAACTGCTCGCTCGCCGTCGAACGAGCCTCGGTTTCAGCGACGCCGGCGAGGGGCGTCCATAGATGTGAGCCCTCGGGCCCGGCACCGCTCCAAATTTTAACATAACGATTAGGTAACAATCCTGCCTTGATCTGCGCTGTTGTGCCTACTCGACCGTAACCACCTGCATGCAGCAGGTTTGTCTCGCAGGTCTTCCGTGGCGGTTCAGCGGGGTGTTACCCGCGACACCCTTACCTGTGCGTAGAACTCACCAGTAACCGCTCAGCACACAAAATCGGCTCAGCTTCTTATGACACTCTTATTGCATCCGATGGGGTCGCCGCGACGCTCGAGGCCGACGAGCGGTCCGCCGACAACGCATCGGTCGGCCGGATTGCGGCTGGATTCTACGGGGAATCGAGGACACGCCAGTCGGGCAGCTCGACGCCCGGAAACGCGAGACGCACGGAACGCCATAGGGAGATACAGAAGGTGACGATCTACGAGCACGACAAGGTGTCTGCTGACCACGGTGAAAACGTCTCGGAGGTCGTGCGCGGCACCCATGCTCTGGTCGACCGCCTCGCTGCTGGGGAGCCCTATGCGGTCGCGTTCGGTGGGCAGGGCAGCGCCTGGCTGGAAACCCTCGAAGAGCTGGTGTCATCGGCAGGGATCGAATCCGAGTTGGCGACGCTGGTCGGCGAGGTCGAGTTGCTCTTGGAACCGGTTGCCCAAGAGTTGGTTGTGGTGCGTCCGATCGGCTTCGAGCCGTTGCAGTGGGTACGCGCACTCGCCGCCGAAGACCGCATTCCGACGGCCAAACAACTGATGTCGGCCGCGGTGTCGGTGCCGGGCGTGCTGCTGACTCAGATCGCTGCCGTGCGCGCCCTCGTGCGGCAGGGCATGGATTTCACGGGCACGCCGCCGGTAGCGGTGGTGGGGCATTCGCAAGGGGTGCTTGGCGTCGAGTCGCTGAAGGCAGCGGGCGAGCGTGATATCCAGCTATTGGCTTTGGCGCAGCTGATCGGTGCAGCCGGCACGCTGGTGGCCCGCCGACGCGGCATCTCGATCCTGGGCGACCGCCCGCCGATGGTGTCGGTGTCCAACGCCGATCCCGAGCGCATTCACCGGCTGCTCGACGAGTTCGCCCAGGATGTGCGGACCGTGCTGCCGCCGGTGCTGTCCATCCGCAATGGCCGGCGGTCGGTGGTCATCACCGGAACACCCGAGCAGTTGTCGCGCTTCGAGCTGTACTGCAAGCAGATCTCCGAAAAGGAAGAGGCCGACCGCAAGAACAAGGTCCGCGGCGGCGACATCTTCGCTCCGGTCTTCGAACCGGTGCAGGTGGAAGTCGGCTTCCATAGCCCGCGGTTGGCCGACGGCATCGACATCGTCGGCGGGTGGGCCGAGAGGATCGGCATCGACGTCCAACTGGCCCGGGAGATGACCGAGGCGATCTTGGTGCGCCAGGTCGACTGGGTGGACGAGATCGTCGGCGTACACGAGGCCGGGGCGCGCTGGATTCTCGATTTGGGGCCCGGCGACATCCTGACCCGGCTGACCGCGCCGGTGATCCGCGGCCTCGGGGTGGGCATCGTGCCCGCGGCCACGCGCGGCGGTCAACGCAACCTCTTCACCGTCGGCGCCGTTCCGGAGGTGGCGCGACCCTGGTCGAGCTACGCCCCCTCGGTGGTGCGTTTGCCGGATGGGCGGGTCAAACTGTCGACCAAGTTCACCCGGCTGACCGGTCGGTCGCCGATCTTGCTGGCCGGCATGACCCCGACCACCGTCGACGCCAAGATCGTCGCCGCTGCGGCCAACGCCGGGCACTGGGCGGAGCTGGCCGGCGGCGGGCAGGTCACCGAGGAGATCTTCCACAACCGCATCGAAGAGCTGGGCACGCTGCTCGAGCCGGGCCGCACCTATCAGTTCAACGCGCTGTTCCTCGACCCCTACCTGTGGAAGCTGCAGGTGGGCGGAAAGCGGTTGGTGCAAAAGGCCCGCCAGTCCGGTGCGCCCATCGACGGTGTGGTCGTCAGCGCCGGCATCCCCGAGCTGGAAGAGGCCGTCGAGCTTATCGACGAGCTCAATGGGGTCGGCATCAGCCATGTCGTGTTCAAGCCGGGCACCGTCGAGCAGATCCGTTCAGTGATCCGCATCGCCACCGAAGTGCCGACCAAACCGGTCATCATGCACATCGAGGGCGGCCGCGCCGGTGGTCACCACTCCTGGGAAGACCTCGACGACCTGCTGCTGGCCACGTACTCGGAGCTGCGGTCGCGGCCCAACATCACTGTCTGTGTCGGCGGCGGCGTCGGTACCCCGGAGCGGGCGGCCGAATACCTGTCCGGACGCTGGGCCGAGCCGTACGGCTTCCCGCTGATGCCAATCGACGGCATTTTGGTCGGCACTGCGGCGATGGCCACGCTGGAATCCACCACGTCGCCGTCCGTCAAGCGGATGCTGGTCGAAACGCAGGGCACCCCGCGGTGGATCAGCGCCGGAAAAGCCCAGGGCGGCATGGCTTCTAGCCGCAGCCAACTCGGTGCGGACATTCACGAAATCGACAACGCCGCCTCCCGCTGCGGTCGGCTGCTCGACGAGGTGGCTGGCGACGCCGAAGCGGTGGCCAAGCGCCGCGACGAGATCATCGCCGCGATGGCCAATACCGCCAAGCCGTACTTCGGCGACGTCGCCGACATGACTTACGCGCAGTGGCTGCGCCGCTACGTCGAGCTGACCGTCGGCGACGGCACCTCGACCGCCGACACCGCTTCGCCGGGCAGCCCCTGGCTGGCCGACACCTGGCGGGAGCGCTTCGAGCAGATGCTGCAACGGGCCGAGGCGCGGCTGCACCCGCAGGACCACGGCCCGATCGAGACCCTGTTCGCCGACAAGGCAGTGCTGGAGCAGCCCGAGGAGGCGATCGCGGCCCTGCTGACGCGCTACCCGGATGCCGAGACCGTGCAGCTGCACCCGGCGGACGTGTCCTTTTTCGTCACGCTGTGCAAGACGCTGGGTAAGCCGGTCAACTTCGTGCCGATCATCGACAAGGACGTGCGCCGCTGGTGGCGCAGCGATTCGCTGTGGCAGGCCCACGACGCGCGCTACGACGCCGACGAGGTCTGCATCATCCCCGGGCCCACCTCGGTTGCCGGCATCACCCGGATGGACGAACCCGTCGGCGAGCTGCTGGACCGCTTCGAGCAGGCCGCCATCGACGAGGTACTGGCAGCCGGAGCCGAACCGCAGCCCGTTACCTCACGGCGGGTCGGTCGCACCGACGTCACCGGGCCGCTGGCCGTCGTCCTCGACGCCCCCGACGTGCTGTGGGCCGGGCGCACGGTGACCAACCCCGTGCACCGCATCGCCGACCCGGACCAATGGCAGATCCACGACGGAGCCGACGAGCCCCGCGCCACACACTCCTCCACGGGAGCGCGGCTGCATAGCCAGGGCGACCACGTCGTGCTGAGCGTGCCAGTGTCGGGCACGTGGATCGACATCCCATTCACGTTGCCGCCCAACACGATTGACGGCGGCACGCCGGTGGTGTCCATCGAGGACGCCACCATCGCCATGCGCCGCGTGCTGGCCATCGCCGCCGGCGCTGACGGGCCCGAAGCCTTGCCGCCGGTGCACGACGGGACCGCCACGGTGACGGTGGATTGGGACCCCGAGCGAGTCGCCGACCATACCGGGGTCACGGCCACCTTCGGAGAGCCGCTGGCACCCGGCCTCAGCACTGTCCCCGACGCGCTCGTCGGCCGTTGCTGGCCTGCGGTGTTCGCAGCTATCGGCTCGGCGGTCACCGACACCGGCGTCCCGGTGCTCGAAGGCCTGCTGAGCCTGGTGCACCTGGACCACGCCGCGCATCTGCTCGCCAAGCTGCCTACCGATCGCGCCGAATTCACCGTCGCTGCAACGGCTTCCGTCGCCGTCGACACCGAGGTGGGCCGGGTCGTGCCGGTCTCGGTCACCGTGGCCGGACACGACGGCACGGTGCTGGCCACGCTCGAAGAGCGGTTCGCGATCCGCGGGCGCACCGGCGCGGCCGAGCTCAGCGACCCGGTCCGCGCTGGCGGCGCGATCTCCGACAACGCCACCGACACCCCGCGGCGCCGTCGCCGCGACGTCACCATCACCGCACCGGTCGACATGCGTCCGTTCGCGGTTGTCTCCGGGGACCACAACCCAATTCACACCGACCGGGCGGCAGCGCTGCTCGCCGAACTGGAATCCCCGATCGTGCACGGCATGTGGCTGTCGGCCGCCGCGCAGCACGTCGTCACCGCCACCGATGGGCAAGCCCGCCCGCCGGCCCGGCTCATCGGCTGGACCGCGCGCTTCCTCGGCATGGTGAAACCGGGCGACGAGATCGACGTCCGGGTCGACCGCATCGGAATCGACCAGGGCGCCGAGGTTTTAGAGGTCGCAGCACGGATCGGCTCGGATCTGGTGATGTCGGCTACTGCCCGGCTGGCCGCGCCCAAGACCGTCTACGCGTTCCCGGGTCAGGGCATCCAGCACAAGGGCATGGGCATGGAGGTGCGGGCCCGGTCGAAGGCGGCCCGCAAAGTTTGGGACGACGCGGACAAGTTCACCCGCGAAACCCTCGGCTTCTCGGTGCTGCACGTGGTGCGCGACAACCCGACCAGCATCATCGCTTCCGGTGTGCACTACCACCACCCCGACGGGGTGTTGTACCTGACGCAGTTCACGCAGGTAGCCATGGCCACCGTGGCGGCGGCTCAGGTCGCCGAGATGCGGGAGGCCGGCGCTTTCGTCGAGGGCGCGATCGCCTGCGGGCACTCCGTCGGCGAGTACACCGCGCTGGCCTGCGTGACCGGCATCTACGAGCTGGAAGCCTTGCTGGAGATGGTCTTTCACCGCGGCTCGAAGATGCACGACATCGTGCCGCGCGACGAGCTGGGGCGCTCCAACTACCGGCTGGCCGCAATCCGGCCGTCGCAGATCGACCTGGCCGACGCCGACGTCCCGGCGTTCGTTGCCGAAATTGCCGAGCGCACAGGCGAATTCCTGGAAATCGTCAACTACAACCTGCGCGGCTCGCAGTACGCGATCGCCGGCACGGTTCGCGGCCTGGAGGCGTTGGAAGCCGAGGTGGAACGGCGTCGCGAAATCACCGGCGGCAAGCGGTCGTTCATCTTGGTACCGGGGATTGATGTGCCATTCCACTCGCGGGTGCTGCGCGTCGGTGTAGCGGAATTCCGCCGCTCGCTGGATCGCGTGATGCCGCGGGACAAGGATCCCGACCTGATCATCGGGCGCTACATCCCCAACCTGGTGCCTCGGCCGTTCTCCCTGGACCGCGACTTCATCCAGGAGATCCGCGATCTGGTGCCCGCGGAGCCGCTCGACCCGATCCTCGCCGACTACGACACCTGGTTGCGGGAGCGACGGCGTGAGATGGCGCGCACGGTCTTCATCGAACTGCTGGCCTGGCAGTTCGCCAGCCCGGTGCGCTGGATCGAGACGCAGGATTTGCTGTTCACCGAAGAAGCGGCCGGCGGTCTGGGCGTCGAGCGGTTCGTCGAGATCGGAGTGAAGTCCTCGCCGACAGTTGCCGGGCTGGCGACCAATACCCTCAAGCTGCCCGAATATGCCCACAGCACAGTGGAAGTGCTCAACGCCGAGCGCGACGCCGCGGTGTTGTTCGCCACCGACACCGACCCCGAGCCGGAAGACGTGGCCGAGGAAGCGCCGGTTGCTGAGGCTGCGCTCGAGGCGGTCGCGGCTGCCCCGACTGCACCCGCACCCGCGGCGGCCCCGAGTGGCCCGCGCCCCGAGGACATCCCGTTCGACGCCGCCGACGCCACCCTGGCGTTGATCGCGCTGTCGGCCAAGATGCGGATGGACCAGATCGAGGAACTCGATTCGATCGAGTCGATCACCGACGGCGCGTCCTCGCGGCGCAATCAGTTGCTCGTCGACCTGGGCCAGGAGCTGAACTTGGGTGCCATCGACGGTGCAGCCGAAGCCGATCTGGCCGGGTTGCGGTCGCAGGTCACCAAGCTGGCCCGCACCTACAAGCCCTTTGGCCCGGTACTTTCCGATGCGCTCAACGACCAACTGCGCACCGTTTTGGGGCCGTCCGGAAAGCGGCCCGCTGCCATCGTCGAGCGGGTCAAGAAAACTTGGGACCTCGGCGACGGATGGGCCAAGCACGTCACCGTCGAGGTTGCGCTGGGCACCCGGGAAGGCACCAGCGTGCGGGGCGGGGCGCTCGGGCATCTGCACGAGGGCGCCCTGGCTGACGCCGCAGCCGTCGACAAAGTCATCGACGCCGCAGTGACCTCAGTGGCTGCCCGCCGAGGCGTCACGGTGACGCTGCCATCCACCGGTGGTGGCGGTGCGATCGTCGACGCGGCCGCGCTTTCGGAATTTACCGAGCAGATCACCGGCCGCGACGGCGTGCTGGCGTCAGCGGCGCGCCTCGTGCTGGGCCAACTGGGGCTCAATGATCCGGTCAGCGTGCCACCCACGGCAACCGACGCCGAACTCGTCGATTTGGTGACCGCCGAACTCGGTGCCGACTGGCCGCGGCTGGTGGCACCGGTGTTCGACGCCAAGAAAGCCGTCGTCTTCGACGACCGCTGGGCCAGCGCACGCGAGGATCTCGTGAAGCTGTGGCTGGCCGACGACGACGAGATCGACGCCGACTGGGCGCAACTCGCCGAACGATTCGAAGGCACCGGCCACGTCGTCGCGACCCAGGCCACCTGGTGGCAGGGCAAGGCGCTGGCCGCCGGCCGCACTATCCACGCGTCGCTGTATGCCCGGATCGCCGCCGGCGCAGAGAACCCGGACAAGGGCCGCTACAGCGACGAAGTCGCGGTGGTGACCGGCGCATCGAAGGGATCGATCGCGGCCTCGGTGGTCGCACGACTGCTCGACGGCGGCGCCACCGTCATCGCCACCACGTCCAAGCTCGACGACGACAAGCTGGCCTTCTTCCGCACGCTGTATCGCGACCACGCCCGCTACGACGCGGCGCTGTGGGTGGCGCCGGCCAACATGGCGTCCTACTCCGACATCGACGCCCTGGTCGAATGGGTGGGCAGCGAACAGACCGAAAGCCTTGGCCCCCAATCGATCCACATCAAGGACGCGCAAACCCCGACGCTGCTGTTCCCGTTCGCGGCGCCGCGGGTGGCCGGTGACCTGTCCGAAGCCGGGTCGCGCGCGGAGATGGAAATGAAGGTGCTGCTGTGGGCAGTGCAGCGGCTCATCGGTGGGCTGTCGAAGATCGGCGCCGAGCGCGACATCGCCTCGCGGCTGCACGTGGTGCTGCCCGGCTCACCCAACCGCGGCATGTTCGGTGGGGATGGCGCCTACGGCGAAGCCAAGTCGGCGCTCGACGCCGTGGTGGCCCGCTGGCACGCCGAATCGTCCTGGGCGCAGCGGGTCAGCCTGGCGCACGCGCTGATCGGCTGGACCCGCGGCACCGGGCTGATGGGCCACAACGACGCGATCGTCAGCGCCGTCGAAGAAGCCGGCGTCACAACGTATTCCACCGACGAGATGGCCGGCATGCTGCTGGGACTCTGCGACGTGGAGTCCAAGGCCGCTGCCGCCCACGCGCCGCTCAAGGTCGACTTGACCGGCGGGCTCGGCGATGTCGAGCTCGACATGGCCGAGCTGGCGGCCAACGCCCGCGAACAGGCCACGGGTGAGCCGGCTTCGGACGACACCGCGCCGGCGGGCACCATCGCCGCGTTGCCGTCACCGCCCCGCGGATACACACCCGCGCCGCCTCCGCAGTGGGACGACCTCGACGTCGACCCCGCCGACCTGGTGGTCATCGTCGGCGGCGCCGAACTCGGCCCGTACGGCTCCTCGCGTACCCGCTTCGAGATGGAGGTCGAAAACGAGCTGTCGGCCGCCGGCGTGCTGGAGCTGGCCTGGACGACCGGGCTGATCCGCTGGCACGACGATCCCCAACCCGGTTGGTACGACACGCAATCCGGTGAGCTCGTCGACGAATCCGAGCTCGTCGAGCGCTACCACGACACAGTGGTCGAGCGGGTCGGGATCCGCGAATGGGTCGACGACGGCTCGATTGACCCCGACCACGCGTCACCGCTCCTGGTGAGCGTGTTCCTGGACAAGGACTTCACGTTCGTGGTGTCCAGCGAAGCGGAGGCGCGGGCGTTCGTGCAGTTCGACCCCGAGCACACGCTGATCCGGCCGGTGCCCGAGTCCACCGACTGGGAGGTCACCCGCAAGGCGGGTACCGAAATCCGCGTTCCGCGTAAGAACAAGCTCTCGCGCCTGGTCGGCGGCCAGATCCCGACCGGGTTCGACCCGACCGTCTGGGGGATTCCGCCAGACCTCGCCAGCTCGATCGACCGGCTGGCGGTGTGGAACATCGTCGCGACCGTCGATGCGTTCCTGTCCGCCGGGTTCAGCCCCGCCGAAGTGATGCGCTACGTGCATCCGACGCTGGTGGCCAACACCATGGGCACCGGCATGGGTGGCGGCACCTCGATGCAGACCATGTATCACGGCAACCTGTTGGGCCGCAACAAACCGAACGACATCTTCCAGGAAGTGTTGCCGAATATCGTTGCCGCGCACGTGGTTCAGTCCTACATCGGAAGCTACGGCGCGATGATCCACCCGGTCGCGGCGTGTGCGACCGCCGCGGTGTCGGTCGAGGAGGGTGTCGACAAGATCCGGCTGGGCAAAGCCGAACTGGTGGTGGCCGGCGGCATCGACGACCTGACGCTGGAAGGCATCATCGGCTTCGGTGACATGGCGGCCACCGCTGACACCGAGATGATGCGGGCCAAGGGCATCAGCGACTCGAAGTTCTCCCGGCCTAACGATCGGCGCCGGCTGGGCTTCGTCGAAGCGCAAGGCGGCGGCACCATCCTGCTGGCCCGCGGGGACCTGGCTTTAAAGATGGGGTTGCCGGTGCTGGCGGTGGTGGCGTTCGCGCAGTCGTTCGGCGACGGCGTGCACACCTCGATCCCGGCGCCCGGGCTGGGCGCGCTGGGCGCGGGCCGCGGCGGCAAGGAGTCGCCGCTGGCGCGGTCGCTGGCCCGACTGGGTGTCGGTGCCGACGATATCGCGGTGGTCTCCAAGCACGACACCTCGACGCTGGCCAACGACCCGAACGAAACCGAATTGCATGAGCGGCTGGCCGACTCGCTGGGCCGTTCGCCGGGCGCGCCGCTGTTCATAGTGTCGCAGAAGAGCCTGACCGGGCACGCCAAGGGCGGCGCGGCGGTCTTCCAGATGATGGGGATGTGCCAGATGCTGCGCGACGGGGTGATTCCGCCCAACCGGAGCCTGGACTGCGTCGACGACGAGCTGGCGGGTTCTGCGCATTTCGTGTGGGTGCGCGACACCTTGCGGCTCGGCGGGAAGTTCCCGCTCAAGGCCGGGCTGATCACCAGCCTCGGCTTCGGCCACGTGTCCGGTCTGCTCGCACTGGTGCATCCGCAGGCGTTCCTCGCGGCGCTGACCCCCGAGCAGCGCGCGGAATACCAGCGGCGCGCGGATGCCCGCCTGCTGGCCGGTCAGCGCAGGCTGGCCTCCGCGATAGCCGGCGGCCCGCCGCTCTACGAGCGGCCCGCCGACCGCCGCTTCGACCACGATGCGCCGGAGAAACCTCAGGAGGCGGCGATGCTGTTGAACGCGGCCGCCCGGCTCGGCGACGGCGACGTCTACACCCGATGAGCATCCGTTAGACCCGTGAGCATCGTCGGAGTGGGCATCGACGTGGTTTCCATCCCTGATTTCGCCGAACAGGTCGACCAGCCGGGCACGGTGTTCGCCGAGACCTTCACTCCCGGGGAGCGCCGCGACGCCTCCGACAAGAGTTCGTCGGCGGCGCGGCACCTGGCGGCGCGCTGGGCGGCGAAGGAGGCGGTGATCAAGGCGTGGTCGGGGTCGCGGTTCGCTCAGCGGCCGGTTCTGCCGGAAGGCATCCACCGCGATATCGAGGTGGTCACCGACATGTGGGGCCGGCCGCGGGTGCGGTTGACCGGCGCGATCGCCAAGCACCTGGCCGACGTAACCATCCACGTGTCGTTGACCCATGAAGGCGACACCGCGGCTGCCGTGGCCATCCTCGAAGCGCCATAGTGCAAACGCCTGCCCACAGTCGGCCGGGCTAACCTCGATCACATGAGCGATCTTGTCGAACGCGTCCGGGACGTGCTGCCGGAGGCGCGCCGCGATCTGGAAAATTTGATCCGCATCGAATCGGTGTGGGCCGATCCGGCCCGGCGCCCCGAGGTACACCACAGCGCGCAAGTAGTCGCAGATCTGTTGTCGCAAGCCGGTTTTCCCGACGTGCGGATCGTCAGCGAGGACGGTGCCCCGGCGGTCATCGCCCGGTATGCAGCGCCGCCCGGTGCGCCCACGGTGCTGCTGTATGCCCATCACGATGTGCAGCCCGAAGGTGATCATGCCCAATGGGCGTCGCCGCCTTTCGAGCCGACCGTACGCGACGGCCGGCTCTATGGGCGCGGCAGCGCAGACGACAAGGCCGGTATAGCAACGCATTTGGCGGCGTTTCGGGCGCACGGCAGTCGACCGCCGGTTGGGGTGACGGTGTTCGTCGAGGGAGAGGAGGAGTCTGGATCTCCGTCGCTGGGGCGCCTGCTGGCTGCCCACCGCGACCTGCTGGCCGCCGATGTGATTGTGCTCGCGGACTCCAACAATTGGACTACTGACATCCCGGCGTTGACAGTGTCGCTGCGGGGGCTGGTGGACTGCGTTGTGGAGGTTGCCACCCTCGATCATGGGCTGCACTCCGGGCTGTGGGGCGGCGTGGTTCCCGACGCGCTCAGCGTGCTGGTGCGGCTGCTGGCCAGCTTGCACGACGACGACGGCAACGTGGCGGTCGCTGGCTTGCACGAAAGTACGGCCGCCGCAGTGGATTATCCACCGGAGCGAGTCCGGGCCGAGACGGGCCTGCTGGACGGGGTGAGCGAAATCGGCTCTGGCTCGGTGGCGCAGCGGTTATGGGCGAAGCCGGCGATCACGGTGATCGGCATCGACACCACATCGATTGCGGCGTCGTCGAACACGTTGATCCCGCGGGCGCGGGCCAAAGTCAGCATGCGGGTTCCCCCCGGCGGTGACTCCGCCGCGCACCTGGATGCGTTGCGCGCCCATCTGGAGACGCATGCCCCCTGGGGCGCGCACGTGACCGTGACGCCGGGCGAGGTCGGGCAGCCCTACGCGATCGATGCCAGCGGTCACGTCTATGACGCCGCCCGTGTGGCCTTCCGGCAGGCGTGGGGCGTCGACCCGGTCGATGTGGGGATAGGCGGCTCGATCCCGTTCGTCGCCGAGTTCGCCGCGGCGTTCCCGCATGCCAAGATCCTCGTCACCGGCATGGAAGATCCGGCAACCCAGGCGCACAGCGTCAACGAGAGCGTGCACCTCGGTGTCTTGGAAAAAGCCGCAGCCGCCGAGGCGCTGCTGCTGGGCATGCTCGCCGCGCCGACTGTATAGCTTGCGCTCGACGAATCCAAGACGAAATCGCGCCTAGAAGCTGCACATTCGACGACCGGGATTTACACGCCGAGGTCTCGCCTCAGCTTGGCCACGTGGCCAGTCGCCTTGACGTTGTACTGGGCCAAGGCGATCTTGCCTTCTTCGTCGACGAGGAACGTCGAGCGGATGACGCCCTGCACAGTTTTGCCGTACATTTGCTTGGCGCCGTAGGCGCCCCACGCGGTCAACACCTTGCGATCGGGATCGGACAACAGCGGGAACGTCAGCCCTTCGGCATCGCGGAATTTGGCCAGCTTCTCCGGCTTGTCGGGGGAGATGCCGACGACCTCGATGCCGGCGTCGTTGAGGTTGTGCAGATTGTCGCGGAAGTCACAGGCCTCTTTGGTGCAACCGGGTGTGGACGCGGCCGGATAGAAGTAGACGACGAGGCGGCGTCCCTTGTAGTCGGCTAGCGACACGGTGTTGCCGTCGGCGTCGGGCAGCCGGAAAGCGGGCGCTTTGTCGCCGGGTTGCAGGCGCACGGGGTCGGCCAACGAAGTCCCCTTTCTGTTCACCGAAGCGCCGGAGGCGGTGCCGGCTGCTCTAGGGTAGTGCGGCAAGACGGCAACTTCAGCGAGCGTGCCCACATGCGGGCAAGACATGGAGGGGACAGTGGCGGAGCGCGATCCCGACACCATCAAGCAGGAGATCGACCAGGCCCGCGAACAGTTGGCCGCAACCGTCGACTCGCTCGCGGCGCGGGCAAATCCCCGCCGGCTCGCCGACGACGTCAAGGCCCAGGTGATCATGTTCGTGAAAAAGCCTGTGGTGGCGGTTTCCCTGGTCAGCATCGGAGCGCTCACCGTGGTGTTGGTGGTGCGCAGAGTCAGGAATCGGTGATCCTGAAGGCTGATACGCCTGCGGCAAGGCGCTAATGGCGACACAACTATTTGTACGTTTCCTGCAGTTGGCGGCGGACCGTCCGGGGTGCTTTCGCGTGGCCTGTTGCGGCGTAAGGTTCGACCATGAACGTCGGCGGCGGGGCGCCGGACATCCACTATGCCAAGAGCGGCGGCCTGAACATCGCGTTCTCGGTGACCGGCGCGGGACCCGACCTTGTCGTCGCACCCGGCTTCATCTCGCACCTCGACATCATGTGGGAGGAGCCGTCGGTCGCCCACTTCTACTCCCGGCTCGCGTCCTTCCGGCGCGTCGTCACCTTCGACAAGAGGGGCACTGGCCTCTCCGATCCGACGACGCACGCGCCGACGTTGGAAGAGTCCGTCGACGACCTGCGAGCCGTCATGGACGCGGCCGGATGCAAACGCGCCGACCTCGTGGGCATTTCGGAGGGCGGCGCAATGGCGATGCTGATGACAGCCAGCCATCCCGACCGCGTGAATGCGCTCGTCCTGTACGGCACGTTCTCCCGGCTGCTGCGAGCGCCTGACTACCCCCTCGGTGTCACCGAGGAGCAGCTTTCGGCTTTGGTCGAGATCAGCGCCAAGGGCTGGGGTGAGGGCGTCGGACTCGGTGCATGGGCTCCGAGCCGGCGTGGCGACGCCGACCTGCGGCGATGGTGGGCGCGGCTGCAGCGGGTGGCCGCCAGCCCGGGCATGGTCCGCAACATCTTCGCGCTTTACCCCCAGCTGGACATCCGCGATGTGCTGCCCGTGATCCAGGCGCCAACGCTCGTGCTGCACCGGCGCGACGACCGGATGGTCAGGTTCGAGATGGGTCGCTACCTTGCTGACCGCATCTCTGGGGCCAAGTTCGTCGAGCTCGACGGCACCGACCATCTGTTCTTCACGGGCGACGCGGACACCTTGCTCGACGAGATCGAGGAGTTCCTCACCGGCGTCCGGCCGGCGCCTGCGGTCGAACGCGTCCTGGCCACCGTACTGTTTACCGACATCGTCGACTCCACGAAGCGAGCGGTCGAGCTCGGTGACGAGCGATGGAAGGAGCTGCTCGGCAGGCACGACGCCCACGTCCGGCGCCAGCTTGAGCGCTTCCACGGCCGTGAGGTCAACACGACGGGCGACGGCTTTCTCGCTCGGTTCGACGGACCTGCCCGCGCGATCCGATGTGCCATCGCGACTCGCGATGCGCTGCGGAGTCTGGGCCTCGAGGTGCGGGCGGGCGTACACACGGGCGAGGTCGAGCTGCGCGGCGACGACATCAGCGGCATCGCCGTCCACATCGCCGCGCGCGTGGCAGCAGCGGCCGGGGCGGGCGAGGTGCTGGTGTCGCGCGTCGTTGTCGACCTGGTCGCCGGGTCCGGCCTGCGCTTTGCCACTCGCGGCGAGCACGTCCTCAAGGGTGTGGCGGGCGAGTGGGGGCTTTTCGCCGTCCAGGGTTGACGCAGTCGGGTTCCTTGGCGATGCCCTGGATCGCCTCTTGCGGCACGAAGGGGGCGCGGAATGGCCACTGGTACAAGCCTTTCGGGGAAACGTTGCCCGATCACTTCCGGGCGACGTAGTAATAGTTGATCGGATCCGACTCGATTTCGCGCACAGCCACGTCGCTGAACCCCGCATCGCTCAACATCGACGTTGCGCGCTGGCTGCCCCATACCGTGCCCAGTCCGGCGCCGTCCAACCCCAGCGACACGCTCATGCAGTGCATCGTCGAGACGGTGTAAAGGTAGGGCGCGAAGGGCACGCCGATGTTGTCCTCCAGGCAGCTCGACGCCTTGATGTCCACCATCAAGAACACGCCGCCCGGCCGCAGTGCACGGAAGATGTTCGCCAGCACACGCGCCGGCTGGGCCTGATCGTGAATCGCGTCGAACGCGGTGATCACGTCGTAGGCCTGTGTCGTGTCGAACTGAGCGACGTCGCGCCGCACAAACTTCGCGTTGGTCAAACCGAGCCGTGCCGCCTCGGCGGTGCCGGCCGCCAGGCCCTCCTCGGAGAAGTCGATGCCAGTGAACCGGCTGGCCGGGAAGGCGCGCGCCAGCAGGTTGATGGCATGCCCACTGCCGCAACCGATATCGGCAACCTCGCTACCGGCCGCGAGGCGCTGGGGCAGATCTCCTGCCATCGGGAGAATCACCTCGATCAGCGCGGCATCGAACACCTCGCCGCTCTGCTCGGCCATCAGCGCGTGGAAGCGTGGATATTCGCTGTAGGACAGCCCGCCGCCGTTGTGGAAACGGTCGATGATCTTTTGCTCCACCTCACCGAGGAGCGGGATGAACTGTGCGACGCGAGCAAGGTTGTCGGGTCCCGCGGACCGCGTAAGCACCGCCGCGTGGTTGCGTGGCAGCGAGTAGGTTTGCGTCTTTGGGTCGTAGTCGACGATTCGGCCCGCGACCACGCCGCCGAGCCATTCCCGCACGTAACGTTCATTGAGTCGGGCGACTTCTGCGATGTGCGCGCTGGTGGACGGCGGAAGCTCATCCAACGTGTCGAACAGCTTGGTTTGGTGTCCGATAGACACCAAGATGGCCAGGCTGGCGCTGTCGATGGCCGCGACCATCCGTTCGGCGAACTCTTCGGCGCTTTCTTTGGCCAGCGCGCGGTCTTTATGCGGTGTAGTCATGGCCAAGACGCTATGCCGGTGCAGGCGCGGTCGGCATCAATCTCACAATTACGCCAGGTGTTCGTGTTTGCTGTGACGGAGGTCTCCCAGCAGCGGAGACCAGGTAAAGAACCTGCGTGCCTTACGCGACGAATGCGACGCGAGGGCAGCTGGGCGAAATGGCCTCTGCCAGTAACTTTGGCTGGTGCGCCGTGAGAGTCTCGAACTCCCGACCCGCTGATTAAGAGTCAGCTGCTCTACCAACTGAGCTAACGGCGCTTGGGTTGCTCCAGGAACGCGACAATAACAGGCGCTGCGCCGCGGTGCGAATCTCGTGGACATCCGCTGGAGCGTCACAGCGCCGTGGGCCGCGTGCCCTTAAACTACTGCCAAGTCTACAGATTCCATCGGGTCGCATGGGGGAGCACGGTAGTGGCAGGTCGCTCGGTGACTGCTGCGCGTTTTCGCCGGTCGTGGCTGGTCGCGCTGGTGATCCCGGCTGTGGTGGTGGGCCTGGGCGGCTGCGGCAACAACAGCGCCGGCGGGCCGACGAAGGTCATCTTCGACAAGGGCACCCCGTTCAGTGACTTGCTGGTGCCGAAGTTGACCGCTTCGGTGACCGACGGCGCCGTAGGCGTCGCTGTCGACGCGCCAGTGACGGTGACCGCCGAGGGCGGGGTGTTGGCCGAGGTCACCATGGTCAACGAGAACGGCAGGTCGGTGAGCGGTCAACTCAGCCCGGATGGGGTGCGTTGGTCGACTGCCGAGCCGCTCGGCTACAACAGGAGCTACACGCTGGTCGCGAAGGCCCGCGGGCTGGGTGGCGTCGCAACCCGCCAGATGACCTTCGAGACCCAGTCCCCCGAGAACACCACGATGCCCTACGTCGTGCCGCTGGATGGCGAAGTGGTTGGTGTAGGCCAGCCGGTCGCGATCCGGTTCGACGAGAACATCGCCAACCGCACTGCGGCGGAAAAAGCCATCAAGGTGACGACCAAACCACCCGTCGAAGGTGCTTTCTACTGGCTGAACAATCGCGAAGTGCGTTGGCGGCCAAAGGAATTCTGGAAGCCGGACACTTCCGTCGACGTGGCGGTCAACACCTACGGTGTCGACTTGGGCGACGGGCTGTTCGGAGAGGACAACCTCAAGACGCACTTCACTATTGGTGACGAAGTCATCGCAACAGCCGACGACGCCACCAAGACGCTGACTGTGCGGATCAACGGCGAGGTCGCCAAGACCATGCCGATCTCGATGGGCAAAGACAGCACACCGACCGCCAATGGCACCTACCTTGTCGGCGAACGCTACAAGCACATCATCATGGATTCGTCGACTTACGGGGTTCCGGTCAACTCGCCCAACGGGTATCGCACCGACGTCGATTGGGCGACCCAGATTTCCTACAGCGGGGTCTTCGTGCACTCCGCGCCGTGGTCGGTGGGCGCTCAGGGTCACAGCAATACCAGCCACGGTTGCATCAACGTCAGTCCCAGCAACGCCATCTGGTTCTACGACCACACCAAGCGTGGCGACGTCGTGCAAGTCATCAATACGGTGGGGCCGACGCTGTCGGGCACTGAAGGGCTCGGTGACTGGAATATCCCGTGGGACACGTGGCGTGCCGGTAACGCCAAGACGGACAGCACCGCTCGCTAGGGCGAGCGAAGGTCGCTGGTTAGCTCGCGCCGATTTCATCCCGAAGTCCGATCGAGACCGCACCGTGCTGGCCAGCTGTGGCGTGTCTGCTCAGTTCCGTGCCGTTGTGGCAGTACGCTCATGCGCCAATATCTCCGCGAAGGAGAGGCGATCATGTGGTCTCCGAAATGGTTATGAGTTGGCCGGATCGGCATCCGGAGACCGCGGTGGCGTTGGCGGCGCCGGCGAGAATTGTCGACCTGTGCGGTCGACATCGGGAGGCCACGGTGGCAGTGGCGGTGCCTTGCACGCTTGTCGGCATAGCCGGAGTGGCCGCGCACCCACTGGTGTTCATGCCGCTGCTGGTGCTAATCGGCGTGGCTTTCGTCCTGTCGGATATCTACACGCGCCAAAAGAGAGAGGCCGCGCTACCGCCGCAGGTCGCCTCAGCCGCACGGAGGCATAACCGCCAGGGTGCCCACCGAGCCAGCGCAGAAGCCCGGCGCAGACGGTGGCGACTGGAGATGCAGGCCGCGGCAGAAGCGGCTGAAGCCGAAGCTGTGGCCGCTTGGGCACGGGCGCAAGTGATTTGGCTGCAGCTTGAGGTGGACGCCAGTCCCAAGCCGGTTCTTCGGCCGGATTAGGCCACGTTGCAACCAACGGGGCCTACCTTGCAACGCAAGGCTCCGCGTTCTGCGCGCTGAACAGCGTAGGGCCAGAGGGTAGAAAGCCCACTGACCTGTGGGGTGAGTGACGGGACTCGAACCCGCGACATCCAGGATCACAACCTGGTGCTCTACCAACTGAACTACACTCACCATCGCCGCTGACCCGCTCCTCGCGGGCCGATGGGCGGCGACGTCGATATTAACCGCTTCCGCGCTCGGCGGCCGAATCGATCTCCTTCGCCGCGTCCGTCAGACCCCCAACTTCGGCGGCCACCGCGGCGATGTCGCTGGTAGAAGGCCCGGGCGGCGGGACGAACACGGTACGCCGATAGAACTGCAGTTCGCGGATTGACTCCCGAATATCGGCCAGCGCGCGGTGGGCCAGACCCTTGGTGGGCTGCCCGTAATAGATGCGCGGATACCAACGTCGGCACAGCTCTTTGATCGTGCTCACGTCGATCATCCGGTAATGCAGAAAAGAGTCCAGGGCCGGCATGTCGCGGGCGATGAACCCACGGTCGGTGGCGATCGAATTGCCCGCCAACGGAGCCGTCCGCGGCTGCTTGACGTGCTCGCAAATGTAGTCGAGCACCATGGTCTCGGCCGTGGCCACGTCGACCGTAGAGGCCCGCACCTCGTCGATGAGGCCGGAGCGGGCGTGCATGTCGGTAACGACCTCGATCATCGACGACAATGCGGCGTCCTCAGCGTGGATCACCACGTCGATACCGTCGCCGAGAACGTTCAGCTCACCGTCGGTGACCAGGGCCGCGATCTCGATCAACTTGTCCGAGTGCAGATCGAGGCCGGTCATCTCGCAGTCGATCCACACCAGTTCGTCTCGCACAGCGCTCACAGTAAGCCCACCGTAGCCGGGGCCAGCGCAGCCGCCCCGGCGAGGCCGAACACCAAGTAGTGTCATGCTCTGCCGGGATCAGTAGGCGAGAGGACTGGTGCCATGAGCTCTGAGTCGACGTCGGGTAGGTCGGCAAAGACCCCTGCACAACAGATCGCGTCAGGCTATGCCGTCGAAGGACAAGCCTTAGAGCTAGGCACCGTCGTGGTGGACGGCGATGCCGACCCCGGCGCCCAGGTCCGCATCCCGTTGGCGACGATCAACAGGCACGGCCTCGTGGCCGGGGCCACCGGCACCGGTAAGACCAAGACCCTGCAGCTGATCGCAGAACAGTTGTCCGCTGCGGGTGTTCCGGTGCTGATGGCCGACGTCAAGGGTGACCTCTCGGGCCTGGCTCGGCCCGGCGAGCCCAACGACAAGATCACCTCCCGCGCGAAGGAAACGGGCGACAACTGGGCGCCTACTGGCTTCCCAGTGGAATTCCTGTCGCTGGGATCAACGGGCATCGGTGTCCCGGTGCGTGCGACCATCTCCAGCTTCGGCCCGATCTTGCTGTCAAAGGTGTTGGGCCTCAACGCCACCCAGGAATCGACGCTCGGGTTGATCTTCCATTGGGCCGACCAGAAAGAACTTCCGCTGCTCGACCTGAAGGATTTGCGTGAAGTCATCAGTCACCTGACCAGCGATGAGGGTAAGCCGGAGCTGAAAGCGCTCGGCGGGGTGTCCGCATCGACGGCGGGTGTCATCCTGCGGGCATTGGTAAACCTCGAATCCGAAGGTGCCGACACGTTTTTCGGCGAACCGGAGCTCAAACCCGAGGACCTACTGCGCGCCGACGACCACGGCCGCGGCGTCATCACGCTGCTCGAGCTGGGTGACCAGGCCGCACGGCCGGTGATGTTCTCCACGTTCCTGATGTGGGTGCTGGCCGACCTGTTCACGTTTTTGCCGGAGGTCGGCGACGTCGACAAACCCAAGCTGGTATTCGTGTTCGACGAGGCCCACCTGCTGTTCACCGGCGCCTCGAAGGCCTTCCTCGAGCAGGTGGAGCAAACCGTCAAGCTGATTCGCTCCCGGGGCGTGGGCGTCTTCTTCTGCACCCAGTTGCCGACGGATATCCCGAACGACGTCCTTTCCCAGCTGGGCGCGCGCATCCAGCACGCCCTGCGTGCGTTCACCCCCGACGACCAAAAAGCGCTCACCAAAACCGTTCGCACCTACCCGAAAACCGATGTGTACGACCTGGAGTCGGCGCTGACATCGCTGGGTATCGGGGAGGCGATCGTCACGGTGCTCTCGGAGAAGGGGGCGCCCACCCCGGTAGCGTGGACGCGGATGCGGGTGCCGCGGTCGTTGATGGCTGCGATCGGGACCGACGCAATCAAGCAAGCGGCCCAGGCCAGCCCGCTGCAAGCCGAATACGGCAAGACGATCGACCGGGAGTCGGCCTACGAAATGCTGAAAGCCAAACGGCCACAAGCCGAGCCAGCGCCGCCGGAAGGCAAGCGCAAGCCCGCACCCGCACCTGAGCCCGAGCGGCTTAGCAGGTGGAAGCGCTTCCTGCGGTGGTGGAAAAACCTCTTCTCAAGCCCGGCGGCCAAAAGCTTCGCACGCTCAGCGGGCACCGCGATGGGCCGCGAAATCACCCGCGGCATGATGGGCACGGGCCGCCGACGGCGGTAACGGACTATCCGCCCAGCTTCTTGTAGAAGCTGCCGACGATCGGCGCGACGATCGCGCGTGGGGCGTACTGGCTGGCCACCGACATCGCCTTGGACGTCACCCCGGGAACGACACGCATCTTGTTGCGCGCCAAGGCATCCAGCGAAACCCGCGCCGTGTGCTCGGTCGAGATCCACAGGAAATCCGGCACCAGCCTGTCGACCAACGACGCTTCAGCCGGGTCCGGTAGGTCGGTGCGCACCGGGCCCGGCGCCAGCAGCGTGACATGCACACCGGAGCCGCGCAGTTCGCCACGCAACGACTCACTGAACGTGTTGACGAACGCCTTGGTAGCGGCATAGGTCGCGTTGTACGGGATCGGCGAATTGCCTGCTGCCGAACCGGAAATCAGGATGCCGCCAGCCCGTCGCTCAACCATGCCTCGCAACACCGCCAGGGTGAGGTCATGCACCCCAAGGACGTTGAGCTGTACTTGCGCCTTTTCGCCAGCAGGGTCGAGCGTCGCTACGGGGCCAAATGTCGCAGTGCCAGCATTGGCGCACAGGACCGAGATGTTGCGGGTAGCCAGTTCGTCGCACAGCTTGGCCCGGTCTGCAGGATCGGTCAGATCAGCCGGCCGAACGTCGACCGTCACCCCGTACTTGTCGGTCAGACGGGCGGCCAGGCCGGTGAGGATATCCTCGCGGCGCGCGGTGACGATCAGGTTGTGGCCGCGCGCGGCTAGCTCGGTGGCGAGCGCTTCGCCGATGTTCTGCGAGGCTCCGGTGACAACGGCGCGCGCGTCGGGGCTGGGAGCGGGTACAGGCATGCGGCAAGCGTAGACAACGCATCGGAGCCGATCGCGAGCGCGGCGAAGCCGGGCGCGGCGGGTCGGCGACCCGCGAGTACGGAGCCGATCGCGAGCGCGGCGAAGCCGGGCGCGGCGGGTCGGCGACCCGATAGCTTGGAGCCGATCGCGAGCGCGGCGAAGCCGGGCGCGGCGGGTCGGCGACCCGATAGCTTGGAGCCGATCGCGAGCGCGGCGAAGCCGGGCGCGGCGGGTCGGCGACCCGCGAGTACGGAGCCGAAGCCTGGTCGGCCGCTGGACAGCTAAAGTCCGAGCATGAGCAGCCCGGCTCCGGCGTCGCGCACAGCCGAGCGATCACAGGTGCTGGCGTGGGCACTGTGGGACTGCGGTGGTACGGGTCTCAGCGCGATCGTCGTGACGTTCGTGTTCTCGGTCTATCTGACCGGCAGCGTCGGCCACGGCATGCCCGGTGGAACCTCCCCGGCGAGTTGGCTGGGGCGCGCGCTGACCGTGGCCGGATTCACGATCGCGGTCCTGGCACCCGTCATCGGCGTGTGGGTGGAGGCGCCGCGGCGACGTCGCCTGGCGTTGACCATGCTCACCGGCATCGCGGTCACCCTCACGGCCGCGATGAGCTTGATCCGGGCCCAGCCCAGCTTCTTGTTGCCCGGACTGGTGCTGCTCGCGGCGACAGCGGCATGCGGCGACCTTGCCAGCGTCCCCTACAACGCCATGCTGCGCCAACTCTCGACCACGCAAACCTTCGGCCGCATATCGGGTTTCGGCTGGGCAGCCGGCTATGTCGGAAGCGTCGTCCTGCTATTGATCGTGTACCTGGGATTCATCTCCGGTTCCGGCCACACGCGCGGCGTACTACACCTATCCACCCACGACGGTTGGAACGTGCGAGCCGCCATGCTGCTGACCGCCGGCTGGCTGGCCATGTTCGCGCTGCCGTTGCTGCTCACCGCCCACCGACTGCCCGCGCCCGTCGAGGTGTCTCGCCCGGCAGGAGGGTTGTTGAGCGGCTATCGCAAGCTGTGGTCGGACATCACCGTGGAATGGCGTCGCGACCGCAACTTGGTCTACTTCCTGCTGGCCAGCGCGGTGTTCCGGGATGGTTTGGCAGGTGTTTTCACGTTCGGCGCCGTGCTCGGAGTTAACGTATACGGCATCTCGCAGGCCAACGTGCTGGTGTTCGGTGTCGCCGCCAGCGTCGTGGCTGCCTGTGGAGCGGTGCTGGGCGGGCTTTTCGACGACCGGGTCGGCTCCAAGCCGGTGATCGTGGGATCGCTGACCGCGATCGTCACGATGGGGCTCACGTTGATGACGTTGTCCGGACCGATGGCGTTCTGGGTGTGCGGGTTGTCGCTGTGCCTTTTTATCGGACCGGCGCAGTCGTCGGCCCGCACCCTGCTGTTGAGGATGTCGCGAGACGGCAAGGAGGGTGTCGCCTTCGGGCTGTACACGATGACGGGCCGGGCGGTGTCGTTCCTGGCACCCTGGCTGTTTTCGATCTTCGTGGACGCATTCCACGCTGTTCGTGCCGGTATGGGCGGCTTGTGCGTGGTGCTCGGCACTGGGCTGCTGGCCATGCTCCTGGTACGCGCCCCGCGCCGCAGCGAGGCCTAGCGAAGCCGCCGGCCTTACCCGGCAGCGTTGCAGACTGTCAAACCGACGCCCGTGCGCTGCTGAACCTGGGCTCCGCCGACCGTGACCGAGCAGGTGACGTCGTGGCCAATGTTGACGATCGTCACGCTGGCCGTGTCTTGGGTCGACAGGCTGACTTGCTTGGTCCAAGGCAGCACCACGTTGAACTCGGTCTGCCTGACGCCGCCGTCGTCGACGTAGGTGATGCTGATCGCATGTCCCTGACCGGTGACGCTGTAGACAACCGTCTGTGCCGCGGCGGCGCTGGTTGTCGCGCCGGACGTGCTCGTCGGCGACGTGGTGCTCGACGGCGCCGAGGTAGCGGATGACGCCGACTTGGACGCCGGAGTGCTGGATCGCGGCATCGCCGGCAGCGGCGCCACCACGGTCTGGTTCTTTGCCGAGCCGTTGGCAATAACCAGGGCGATCACCAGCGCGAGGACCAGTAGCACCGCCGCGCCGGCGACGATCCAGAGCCAGCGCGGCGATTTCGGCTGCTCCGGCGGCGGGCCTTCGCCGGGAGGTAGCCCGTCGGTTTCGGGCGGTTGGCCCTGCAGCCAGTACTGCGGCAAACGCTCGGTCGGATGGGACTCGGTCAGGTTCGGACCGCGGGCCGGCCCGTATCCGGGCGCATAGGGCGGCTGGTTCGCGCCTGCCTGGTTGGCCGGATAGGGGTTATGCAGTCGCTGGGTTGGCTCGGACTCTTGGCGAGCCTGATGCGGATACCACCTCGGTCGCCGTTGATCGGTCATGCCCACCTCATGGTTTGCAGGTTACCTGCAGCCCCAACAGCGAGTGCTGACCTGCTGTGCAACGTCGTGCCGCCCGGCGCTATCGGTCGCCGGTGCCCAGCGCCGCTAGCGTCATCGCCCGCATGACAGCGCGTGCCTGTGCCACCCGCGCCGACTTGGCGCGCATATTGTTGAGGGCCTTCATGCTGTGCGGTGTGGAGTTCAGCAACCCGAACACCGCGTGGGCCATCAACCGTGCGTCGGCCTCGGCTAGTCCGGGGTTTCGCTGACGCAGCACTCCCACCCAGACTTCGACGTATTGCCGCTGAGCCCGGCGCACCTGCCGCTCGGCCGCCGCGGGCAGATGCGCGAGGTCACGGTCCTGGATGCGGATGAGATCTGGCTCGCCCAAAGCGAAATCAAGATGAAAGTCGATGAGGCTGTCGAGCGCCTCAGCCGGATCGGAGTGCCGCGACGTCACATCGCGGGCACCGGCAAGCAGCCCGGTGCTGATCCCGACCAGCAGCTCGACCAGTAGCGACTCTTTGTTGGGGAAGTGGCGGTAGATCGCCGGACCGCTGACTCCCGCGGCGGCGCCGATGTCCTCTAGGCGCACCGCCAGGAAGCCGCGCTCGGCGAACAGCCGTTCCGCGGCAGCCAGCAGCTGCGAACGCCGGTCGGATTTGAGCTGACTGCGACGATTAGGGGCCTCGCTGTGGCCGGCGGAGGCCGATGCTGCCATGGCCGCCTCCATCGAGTCTGGACACTTCGGTTAATCGTCACTAACATAGCACGAGTTAGTCGTCATTAACCCCGATTGGCAGGAAATGACTTCACCGGCGGCAAACCGCGACCCGCACCGCGCGTTGGTGGCGCAGCTGCGCGGGAAGCTGGCGGCGGCCGCCCGAGGAGGGCCGGAACGTGCTCGCGCTCGTCATGTCGGCCGGGGCAAACTGTTGCCCCGCGACCGGGTCGACGGCCTGCTCGATCCTGGCAGCCCCTTCCTGGAAGTGGCGCCGCTGGCCGCCGACGGGATGTACGACGACGAGTGCCCCGGTGCGGGGATCATCACCGGCATCGGCAGAGTATCGGGACGCGAATGCATGATCGTGGCCAACGACGCCACGGTCAAAGGCGGCACCTACTACCCGATCACCGTCAAAAAGCACCTGCGGGCCCAAGAGATCGCCGGGCAGAACCGGTTGCCCTGCATCTACCTCGTCGACTCCGGCGGCGCGTTCCTGCCGCGCCAAGACGAGGTATTTCCCGACCGGGAGCATTTCGGCCGCATCTTCTACAACCAGGCCAAGCTCAGCGCTGAGGGCATTCCGCAGATCGCCGCTGTGCTCGGGTCATGCACCGCCGGCGGAGCCTACGTGCCGGCAATGAGCGACGAGGCCGTGATCGTCCGCCACCAGGGCACCATCTTTCTTGGCGGTCCTCCGCTGGTGAAAGCCGCCACCGGCGAAGTGGTCAGCGCGGAGGAGCTGGGCGGGGGAGACCTGCACTCCAAAACCTCCGGTGTCACAGACCATCTCGCGCACGACGACCGTGATGCGTTGCGCATCGTACGACGGATCGCGTCCACACTCGGCCCCCGCGAGCCGCGGCCATGGGATGTGCTGTCGACCGTCGACCCGATCGCCGACCAGGCCGAGCTCTACGACGTGGTTCCGGTAGACCCACGGATTCCCTACGACGTACACGAGGTCGTCACCCGAATCGTTGACGGCGGCGAATTCAGCGAATTTAAGGCCGACTACGGCAGTACCCTGGTCACCGGATTCGCGCGCATCCACGGCCATCCGGTCGGCATCATTGCGAACAACGGTGTCCTGTTCTCTGAATCAGCGCTCAAGGGAGCGCATTTCATTGAGCTGTGCGACAAGCGGATGGTGCCGCTGCTATTCCTGCAGAACATCTCCGGCTTCATGGTGGGCCGCGACTACGAGGCCGGCGGGATCGCCAAGCACGGCGCGAAAATGGTGACCGCCGTGGCGTGTGCGCGGGTGCCGAAGTTGACCGTGGTGATCGGCGGATCCTATGGCGCCGGGAACTACTCGATGTGCGGGCGGGCGTATTCGCCCCGGTTTTTGTGGATGTGGCCCAACGCTCGGATTTCGGTCATGGGCGGGGAACAAGCCGCATCAGTGCTGGCAACTGTCCGCGCCGAGGCGCTGGAAAGCGCCGGTACGCCATGGTCGGAGCAGGAGCAGGAGGAGTTCAAGGCGCCCATCCGCGCGCAATACGAACACCAAGGCAACCCCTACTATTCGACAGCACGGCTGTGGGACGACGGCGTCATCGACCCTGCAGATACCAGAATGGTTGTGGGGCTTGCGCTTTCGGTCGCAGCAAATGCCCCTGTCGAACCGGTCTCCTACGGCGTGTTCCGGATGTGAGAGTGATGGGCTTCGATACGGTTCTGGTCGCCAACCGCGGTGAGATCGCGGTTCGGGTGATCCGCACGCTCAAGGCCATGGGTATCCGCTCGGTGGCGGTTTACAGTGACGCCGACGCCGCCGCACGCCACGTCACCGAAGCCGACGTCGCGGTGCGCATCGGCCCAGCCCCAGCCCGGGAAAGCTACCTCAACGTCGACGCGATCGTCGATGCGGCGCTGCGCACCGGCGCACAGGCGGTACACCCGGGATACGGGTTTCTCTCCGAGAACGCCGATTTCGCGGCGGCCTTGGCTTCTGCGGGTGTGACGTTCATCGGGCCGCCGGTCGCCGCGCTGCAGACCATGGGCGACAAGATCGCGGCTAAGGCCACCGTGTCGGCGTTCGGTGTCCCGGTGGTGCCGGGCATCGCCCGGCCTGGGCTCACCGATGCCGAATTGATCGCTGCCGCTGACGAAATCGGCTACCCGGTGCTGGTCAAGCCGTCCGCAGGCGGGGGCGGCAAGGGGATGCGCCTGGTGGAACGAGCCGCCGACTTACCCGCCGCGCTGGCGGGTGCTCGCCGAGAGTCGGCCGCCGCCTTCGGTGACGACACCTTGTTTCTCGAGCGGTTCGTGCTGCGCCCCAGGCATATCGAAGTCCAAGTGCTCGCCGACACCTACGGCAACGTGGTGCATCTCGGCGAACGAGAATGCAGCCTGCAGCGACGCCACCAGAAGGTGATCGAAGAGGCACCCTCTCCACTGCTCGACGCCGCAACCCGGGCACGCATCGGCGCCGCCGGCTGCGACACCGCACGCAGCGTGGACTACACGGGCGCGGGCACCGTGGAGTTCATCGTCTCGGCCGATCGGCCGGAGGAATTCTTCTTCATGGAGATGAACACCCGACTGCAGGTCGAGCACCCGGTCACCGAAATGGTCACCGGATGGGACCTGGTCGAATGGCAGATCCGAATTGCCGCAGGCGAGAAGCTCACCGCGAGCCAGTCCGACATCACACTGGAGGGCCACGCGGTCGAAGCGCGGATCTACGCCGAGGATCCCGCCCAGGGTTTCCTGCCTACTGGCGGCGACGTGCTCGGATTAGTCGAGCCCAAAGGCCCTGGGGTCAGGATAGATTCGGGGCTTTCGGCCGGGATGACGGTGGGCAGCGCATATGACCCGATGCTGGCCAAAGTGATCACGCATGCCGCCGACCGGCCCTCTGCGCTGCGGGCGCTCGACCGTGCGCTGGAGGACACCGCCGTGCTCGGCGTCGTAACCAACGTGGAGTTTCTCCGATTTCTGCTGGCCGATGCCGACGTCGCCGCCGGTCGGCTCGACACCGGGCTGCTGGATCGGCGGGTCGGCGATTTTGTTGCGGCGCCGCCTGCCGACGAACACCTCATCGCCGCGGCGGCCTACCGATGGCTGCGGCTCTGGCCCGATCCCGGCGCGGACCTGTGGGAGATCCCGTCGGGGTGGCGAGTCGGCGCCCACGCGCCGGTCAGCATTCGGCTGCGAGCCGCTGACCGCACCGACCACGTGCATCTGACGGGGATCCCAACGGCCGCCCAAGCCCGCGTCGAGGATGGTGAAACCCATTCGCTGCAAGCACATCTCGACGGCCAGCGATTTACGATCACCTTGGACGGAGTCCGTACCGAATACACCGTCGCTGCGTCGGATCACCGCATCTGGTTGCACGGCGGCGGCATCACCGCCGTGGTAGAGGAGGTACAGGAAGCGCCGGTGCGCCCGGACGACGAGCACAGCGGCGACGCCGAATTGACCAGCCCGATGCCCGGAACGGTTGTCGCGGTGAGCGTCGAGGACAAGGCGGACGTGGCGGCGGGCACCGTTGTTGTCACGGTCGAGGCGATGAAAATGGAGCACGCACTGGCGTCCCCGGTCGACGGGGTGGTCGACCTGCTGGTCGGCGTCGGCGACCAGGTCAAGGTGGGCCAGCCGTTGGCCCGAATCACTGCGAATACGAAAGGCCAAGGGCAAGCTGATGCCTGACTTCATTGCAAGCGGGACGCTTCCCGACGAATACCAGCAATTGGCCAAGACGGTTCGGGATTTCGCGCAGAGCGTGGTCGCACCGGTCGCCGCTCGCCACGACGCCGAACATTCCTTTCCCTACGAAGTAGTGGCCGGGATGGCCGAAATGGGCCTTTTCGGTCTTCCGTTCCCGGAGGAGTGGGGCGGAATGGGTGGCGACTACTTCGCTTTGTGTCTGGCACTGGAGGAACTCGGCAAGGTCGACCAAAGCGTGGCCATCACACTGGAGGCCGGTGTGTCGCTGGGCGCGATGCCGGTCTACCGGTTCGGCACCGAGGCGCAAAAGCGAGAATGGTTGCCGCAGTTGACCAGTGCTCGGGCCCTGGGTGCTTTCGGATTGACCGAACCCGGCGGCGGCAGCGACGCTGGCGCCACCAAGACCACCGCACGTCTCGACGACGGGCACTGGGTTATCAACGGGTCCAAGCAGTTCATCACCAACTCCGGCACCGACATCACCAAACTGGTCACGGTCACGGCAGTCACCGGTGAACTGGATGGCAGGAAAGAGATTTCGTCGATCCTGGTTCCGGTACCCACGCCTGGGTTTACCGTCGAGCCGGCCTACGACAAAGTGGGCTGGCGCGCCTCTGATACCCATCCGCTGACGTTCGAAGACGTCCGGGTGCCCGAGGAAAACCTGCTGGGCGAACGTGGCCGTGGATATGCCAACTTCCTGCGCATCCTTGACGAGGGGCGGATAGCGATCGCCGCGTTGTCCACCGGCGCGGCACAGGGTTGCGTGGACGAAAGCGTCAAGTATGCGCGCCAACGGGAGGCGTTCGGTCAACCGATCGCCCGATATCAGCACATCGAGTTCACCATCGCCCGGATGGAGGCCCGCGCTCACACCGCTCGGACCGCCTACTACGACGCGGCGGCGTTGATGCTGGCCGGTAAGCCGTTCAAGAAGCAGGCGGCGATCGCCAAGCTGGTGGCAAGTGAGGCGGCGATGGACAACGCCCGTGACGCCACGCAAATTCACGGCGGCTACGGGTTCGTCAACGAGTTTCCTGTCGCCCGCCACTACCGGGACAGCAAGATCCTGGAGATCGGTGAGGGCACAAGCGAAGTGCAGTTGATGCTGATCGCACGAGAGGTGGGTCTGTGACGACTGAGGAGCGCGCAATTGTCCAGCGCGGGCTGTGGTTCGAAGAATTCGAAACCGGCGTGCGTTATCTGCACCGCCCCGGCCGAACGATCACCGAGGCCGACAATGTCTTGTTCACCACGCTGACCATGAACACCCAAGCGCTGCACCTGGATGCCGCGTTTTCTGATGCGCTGCCGCCGTTTCACCAACGGTTGGTCAATTCGATGTTCACCCTGTCGACGCTGGTGGGCTTATCGGTGGCGCAACTGACCCAGGGCACGATTGTCGCCAACCTCGGGTTCTCCGAAATCGCGTTCCCCAAGCCTCTGTTTCACGGCGACACGCTTTACGCCGAGACCGTGATCACCGAGAAACGCGAATCCAAGAGCCGGCCGGGAGAGGGGATCGTGACGTTCGCGCATACCGGGCGCAACCAGCACGGCGACGTCGTGGCCACCGCCACCCGCAAGACGCTGGTACGGATGCGCCCGGCCGAGGCCGTCGACTGATGGGCTTGCACAACCCGGGCCCGGCGTGGCTGTTCTGCCCGGCCGACCGCCCCGAGAGATACGAAAAGGCTGCGGCCGCAGCCGATGTCGTCGTCCTTGATCTGGAAGATGGTGTGGCCGCAGGCCATCGGGACAGTGCCCGCAAATCACTCGTCGACTTTCCGCTGGACCCCGCACGCACTGTGGTGCGGGTCAACCCGTTCGGCAGCGACGACCAAGCCCGCGACCTCGACGCCTTGGCGCGCACCCACTACGACACCGTGATGCTGCCCAAATGCGAAGGCGCAGACCATGTCGCCGCGCTCGCACCGCTGGAGGTGGTGGTTCTGGTCGAGTCGCCGCTGGGTGCGCTCAACGTCGCCGAAAGTGTCCGTGCGGACAACGCCGTCGCCGTGATGTGGGGTGCAGAGGACCTCTTCGCCGTGCTCGGCGGCACCGCCAACCGCTACCCGGACGGCACCTACCGCGAAGTGGCCCGCCATGTGCGTTCCCAGTCGCTGCTGGCGGCCAAGGCGCACGGGCGTCTGGCATTGGACGCCGTCTATCTCGACATCAAGGACCTCGACGGGCTGCGCGCCGAGGTCGACGACGCCGTCGCGGTCGGGTTCGACGCCAAAGTGGCGATCCACCCCAGCCAGCTGCCGGTGATCCGGGCCGGCTATGCACCCGCACCCGAGCAGGTGCAGTGGGCGCGACACGTGCTGGCCGCAGCCGCCGATCAGCGCGGTGTGTTCGCATTTGAAGGCATAATGGTAGATGCGCCAGTGCTGCGGCGAGCCGAGCGGATCGTGCAGCTGGCGGCTGACACCGGCTCGTAGCACGTCGCTTAACCGGCCGCACACCGCGCAGGCGTGGTTGGAGGCGGTATGGCTGAGCTTTCTCAGACGCCGATGACTGTCGAACTCCAACCGGTGCAACTTGTCGGTCCGGATGGCACACCCACGGCAGAAGACCGTTATAGCCGCGAGCTTCCGGCCGAGACACTGTGCTGGCTCTACGAGACCATGGTGGTCACCCGCGAGCTGGACACCGAGTTCGTCAACCTACAGCGCCAAGGAGAAATGGCGCTATTCGCCTCCTGTCGCGGGCAGGAAGCCGCGCAGGTCGGCGCTGCGGCTTGCCTACGCAAAACCGACTGGCTGTTTCCCCAGTACCGGGAACTCGGCGTCTTCATCGTCCGCGGCATCCCGCCCGGCAACGTCGGGGCGGCGTGGCGCGGAACTTGGCACGGCGGGCTGGAATTCACCAAAAAGTGCTGCGCCCCCATATCGGTTCCGGTCGGCACACACGCCTTGCATGCCGTGGGCGCGGCGATGGCCGCGCAACGGCTCGACGAGGATTCGGTGACCGTGGCCTTCATCGGCGACGGCGCCACCAGCGAGGGCGATGTGCACGAAGCGCTGAACTTCGCCGCCGTATTCACGGCGCCTTGCGTGCTCTACGTACAGAACAACCAGTGGGCGATCTCGGTGCCGGTAGACAAACAGACAGCTGCACCGTCCATCGCGCACAAGGCAATCGGATACGGAATGCCCGGCATCCGGGTCGACGGCAACGACGTGCTCGCCTGCTACGCGGTGATGGCCGAGGCCGCGGCCCGCGCCAGAGCCGGTGAGGGGCCAACCCTCATCGAGGCGGTGACCTACCGGCTCGGCCCGCACACCACCTCCGACGATCCCACCCGCTATCGCACGCAGGACGAAGTCGAGTACTGGTCGGCACTGGACCCGATTCCGCGCTACCGCGCCTATCTGCAAGGCCAGGGCATGTGGACCCAGCGGCTGGAGGAGCGGGTCGCCGCACGCTCCAAGCGGCTGCGATCCGAGCTTCGTGACGCGGTGTTCGCGGCACCCGATGTCGACGTCGACGAAGTGTTCACCACGGTATACGCGGAAACCACGCCGGCTCTGGAAGCTCAACGTCAGCAGCTGCGGGCCGAATTGGCCAGGGAGGCGTGAATGACCCAGATCGTCGAGCCCCCGACACGCTCGAATGTGACCGCCACCGCAACACAGCCGCTGAGCGAGCGACCACAGCCCCGATCGCTGACCATGGTGCAGGCGCTCAACCGAGCCCTGCACGACGCAATGGCCGACGACGAGCGCGTGCTGGTCTTCGGGGAGGATGTCGCCGCTCAGGGTGGGGTGTTCCGGGTGACCGAAGGGCTGCGCGAAACATTCGGGGAAGACCGGTGCTTCGACACCCCGCTGGCCGAATCGGCGCTGATCGGGATCTCCGTGGGGTTGGCGCTGCGCGGCTTCGTGCCGGTGCCCGAAATCCAGTTCGACGGCTTCTCCTATCCGGCCTTCGACCAAGTTGTCAGCCATTTGGCCAAGTACCGGACGCGCACCCGAGGCGAGGTGAACATGCCCGTCACCGTGCGGATTCCGTCGTTCGGCGGAATCGGTGCGGTCGAACATCACTCGGAATCAACCGAGTCCTACTGGGCCCACACCGCCGGCCTCAAGGTTATCGTCCCGTCAACCCCGTCAGATGCCTATTGGCTACTGCGCCACTCTATTTCCTGCCCGGACCCGGTGATGTTCCTCGAGCCGAAGCGGCGCTACTGGGGCCGCGAGGTCGTCGACCTGGGCGAGCCGGCACCGCCAATCGGGCGAGCTGTCGTGCGCCGTGGCGGCACAGATGTCACGGTGCTGACCTACGGCGGATTGGTGGGAACCGCCTTGTCTACAGCGCAAATCGCTGCTGCCCAACATGGCTGGAGCCTCGAAGTCATCGATTTGCGTTCACTGGTCCCGCTGGACTTCGACACAGTTGCCGCGTCCATTCGGCGGACTGGGCGGTGCGTAGTGATGCACGAGGGTCCGCGCAGCCTGGGCTACGGGGCCGGGTTGGCCGCGCGCATCCAAGAGGAGATGTTCTACGAGCTGGAAGCTCCGGTGTTGCGCGCGTGCGGGTTTGACACTCCTTACCCGCCCGCACGTTTGGAGAAGCTGTGGCTTCCCGGCCCGGATCGGTTGCTGGACTGCGTCGAACGCGCACTGGAGCTGCCGTGACGGACGACGAGCGCATCAAGCCGTTTCTGGTCCCCGACCTGGGCGAGGGATTGGAAGAAGTGACGGTGTCGTGCTGGAACGTCGCCGTCGGCGACGACGTCGAACTCAACCAACCGTTGTGTTCGGTGGAAACTGCCAAGGCCGAGATAGAAATCCCCAGCCCGTACGCCGGCCGGATCGTCGAGATTAGGGGCGCAGAAGGCGATGTCCTCCAGGTCGGTTCGCTGTTGGTGCGCATCGACACCGCCCCTGATGCGGCCGATGCCCCTTCACGGCAGGGCGCGCATCAGGCCGCCGAGTCGAACGGCGAACCGTCCACGCGCAGACCGGTTCTGGTCGGTTACGGTCCCGACGACACAATCGACGCCAGCAGAAGGAAAGCGACCAGCCGGCCCGACGAGGCGCCCGGACGCCCCAAGGCGAAGCCCGGCGTGCGCAAGCTGGCTGCCGAATTGCTTGTCGATCTGCGCGAGGTGCCGCCCGGTCCGGACGGGCTGATCAGCCGGGAGGCCGTTTTGGCGGCGGCGGGAGTCGGCGCCGAGCGGCCCGGTATCACCTACGACGTATTGCCGGTGCGCGGTGTTCACGCCCAGATGGCGGAGCGCATGGCACTGTCGCGCAACCGTATTCCGGACGCACACGCGAGCCTTCAAGTGGATTGCACCAACCTTCTGCGGCTGAGGGATCGACTCGGTGTGGCTGCCGGAGAAGAGTGTGAGGTAATCACGCCGTTTCTGCTCACGCTTCGGCTCGTGGTTATCGCGTTGAGCCACCACAGGGTATTGAACTCCACGTGGGTGGAAGCTGCTGACGGTCCTCAGGTGCACTCGCATCACGCAGTGCATCTGGGATTCGCTGTTGCCGCACCGCGTGGTCTGCTGGTGCCGGTCGTCGCCGACGCGCATGAGAAAACTACGCGCCAACTCGGCCAGTGCGTGGCCCGGCTGATCCGGGAGGCCCGCGCGGGCACCCTGCCGCCGGGCGAGCTCAGCGGCTCGACGTTCACGGTGTCGAATTTCGGCGCACTCGGGCTCGACGACGGCGTGCCGGTGATCAACTACCCCGAGGCCGCGATCTTGGGCATGGGTTCACTCAAGCCCCGTCCGGCGGTTGTCGATGACGCGATCGTCATCCGCCCGCAGATGACATTGACGTGCGCATTCGACCACCGCGTCGCCGACGGCGCGGTCGTGGCGCAATTCCTCGGCGAACTCCGCGAACTCATCGAGTCACCGGAAACGGCGCTGCTGGACCTCTAGGGGCTACTTACCCCGCGCCGCCGCCAGCCGGGCGGCGAATTCCGGTGATCGAATCGACTGTGCCTGCGGCCCAAGCTCGGCGCGTTTGGCCAGTTCGTGCTGCTCGGTGTCGAGCGATCCCGGACTGGAGGTGGCGCGCATGGTGGCCTTGGTGGCAAGCACGACGTCGCGTGGCGCGGCTGCTGGTCCCGCGGCCAGTTCCAGCGCGGCAGCGACAGGGTCGTCGACGACACTCAGTGCCAGCCCGTGCGCGACCGCGGCGTGGGCGTCGAAGCGCATCCCGAACAACAGGACGGCACGGGCAACTTGGGGTCCGACAGCCCGGTGCAGCATCCAGGTTGCGCCGCCACCGGGATGCAGGCCGAGTTTCTGGAAGCGGGCGTCGAACAACGCGTCCGGTCCGGCGATACGCACGTCGGCGGCCAATGCGAGGTTCAGCCCCGCTCCGACCGCGGCACCGTTGACCGCGGCGATGGTGGGCAGCGTGCAGTTGGCGACGGCCATGAACCCGTCATAAACCCCGAGCAAGCCTTCTTCGGTGGCCTCGCCCAACGCGCTGAGGTCGGCGCCCGCGCAAAACGCCTTGCCGGCACCGGTGACCACGACGGCGTGCACGTCGGTGTCGGCCTGGGCCCGCTCCACGGCGGCGCGCAACTGCGCCGACATGGCCCCGGTGACCGCGTTGCGCCGGGCGGGGTCGTTGACCGTGATAAGCGCGATGTGGTTGTCGACGCTGTACAGCACAAGATCGGACTGGGCCATCTGGGCACCTCCGCGATGTCGGTTTGCTGTCGCGCCGGTGGCTTGTCAGTTTGCCCGCGCGGTTGGCAGGGTACATCGCGTCCATGATGAAGCATGTCGCCGCCACCATCGCTTTGCTTGCCACGCCCGTCGCCGTCATGAGCGCCTGCTCGAAGCAGGCGTCCAACCCGTCGCCGACGACGACGTCGAGCACGTCAGGGTCCGCTGCTCAGAAGCTGAACTCACAACTGAACACGGCCGACGGCAAACACGTCGCCGATGCAACGATCGACTTCACGAGCGGATACGCCACGGTGACCGTGGAGACTGTCGCTACCGGCATCCTCACGCCCGGCTTCCATGGCCTGAACATCCACGCGGTCGGCAAGTGTGAAGCCAACTCCGCCGCGCCGAATGGCGGTCAAACTGCTGACTTCGCGTCGGCGGGTGACCGCTTACAAGCCCCCGGACATACCGGCCAGCCGGCCAGCGGGGATCTGCCGCCGCTGCTCGTGCGCTCTAACGGCGCTGGCAAGCTCGTCGCCACCAGCGACGGCTTCACCCAAGATCAGCTCAAAGGCCCGGAGGGCTCCTCGATCGTGCTGCTCCAAGGCTCCGACATGGCTGGCCAAAATACCGCGGATTCCGACCGCCGCATCGCCTGCGGGGTAATCAGTCCGGCCAGTGCCGCGAGCACGTCCGTCTCAACATCCACGTCGACCGTGATCACGACCACGGTCTCCTTGGTTCCGCCCGCCACGGTGACCCAGACGCCCTCGTCGACGTCAACCACCTCCAGCACAAGCACCACCACCAGCACCGTGACAACGACGCCGTCGACCTCCACGACCACGGTTCCCCCGGGCAACATGCCGGGCGGTGGCGGGTGACTTCAGGCGTCACCCGAAGCAGCTGTCAAGCTCAGCCGAGGTAATACAGCAAGAGAGTGGCCCCCGGCAGGCAGGGCAGGAGAAAAAATCGAACCTGCGACCTACAGCGTCTCAAACAACCTCGTTTGGTTGTCTGACACCGCCTTTCTCAGGCGTCGTCGGTTCAGGGCCGTCGGCTGGCCTGAACGTCGGTTCCCGCGTCAACCGGGCTGGTTTCACCGGCACTCACATGGTGCCGGCCAGCGCCGTCCCGTCGGCGGGCATTGATGACCCGGCCTGCGTGCTTGCGGGTCCGGGAGTCGGGGCGAGCGCAGTGCTCCTCGCCCCAGCGGGCCAGGTTGACCGCGGCATTGACGTCGCGGTCGCCGACATAACCGCATACGCAACTGAAGATGCGATTGGCCAGTGTCAAACCGTATTGGCGGTTGCGACAGTATGAGCACAATTGACTCGACGGATACCGGCGGTTGGCGATCGCGACCTCCCCGCCGCGCCAGCTGGCTTTATAGCGCAACTGACGGGCAAACTCGGCCCAGCCCGCATCTCCAATCGCGCGGGCCAGGCGGCGGTTGTGCAACATTCCCGCAACGTTAAGGTCTTCGACTACGAGCCGGTCGTGCGTCTTGACCAACTCGCTGGATAACCGATGCAAGAAATGACGACGAACATCACGGACGCGACAATGATGTCGCGCCAGCCGGGCAGCGGCGTCGGACCGGTTACGCGATCCTTTTACCTTGCGGGACAGACTCTTTGCGAGGTGTCGCTGCTGGCGCATCCCGGCGTTTAAGGCCTTGGGCGCATCGTCGATACGACTGACTACTCGACCGTCCGATGACGCAGCGACTATGTAGGCGGACAGACCACGGTCGATGCCGATCCAGCCGGTGTGATCATCAGGATCGCGCGCCGGATGCCGACACGCTGGGTGTAGGTCTGCTGCCTCGACGTTCAACGAAACCCACCAGCGCCCTGCTCGGCGGCTCACGGTGGCGAACAAAACCTTGGCACGACCTTTGGCAAGCATGCGTCGCAACCTGCGTGTGTCGTCGTGCACTCGGACCGTGCCTATGCCAGGCAGGGTCACCGACCGCGCGTGCGACTGGCCGACTCGGATCGACGGCTCGCCCCTTTTGGGATGTTTGTTACGTAGTCGAAACGACGAGATGCCAGTGGCTTTCTTCTTGAACCGAGGAAACCCGACACGGCGACCCCGGTGTCTGCCTGATCGGGAATATGACCAGGCGGCCAGTGCACGAGCGCAGTCGATCGCAGCTTCTTCGAATACTTGTTGGCATACCTCCGTGCGCCATGCGAGTCCGGTCACAACGATGTCAGCGACACCTGTGGTATCGACTGCAAAGACACGGCCAGCGGCCTCCGTCTTCTTCCATTTGTTGAATGCATTGATTAGGTCGAACCCGGTCCACGGCACGGGAAAGTCGGGCTGGTCTTTGTGCTGAGTCAGCGCCGTCTTGACCGTGCGTAGGCACTGGTTGAACGCAAAGCGGGAAGCGCCGGCATGCCGCTCCAGCCGACACTGCTGCTCGGCTGTCGGGTCCAGGCAGAACTTGAACGTGGTGTACCGGGTCATTTCACCCGTAGGCTCCCACATGCCACCGACAGCACCAGCGTATCGCGGACGCGCCAGCGCCCCACCAGCCACACACTGACCTGCCCCTGGGTGCCCCCGGCCCGATTCGAACGGGCGACCTAGGGATTAGAAGGCCCTTGCTCTATCCAACTGAGCTACGGAGGCAATGCGCAGGTCAGTCTATCGAAGAGCGACGATAGGCCCGGCTCTGGCGCGCAACGCCGAGCGAAATGTCATGGGCTGCAATGTCGATTCACTAGTGTGTGACGCGCGACACAGGTACGCTGCCGCTGGCCGCAGGCCGCGTATCGCGGCGTTGTGGGAGCCCGGCGTCAAGGAGCGGCGTTGCGATGAGCATGGCTATGGACGTGACCACGCGGTGCTCGAAGGCGGGTGCCCAGGTATTGCGGCAAGGGCGGCACTTGGCGGCCGACCCGGTTGGCATATACCGGGCCGGCGCTCTGTTGCTGCGCGGTTCGCCGTTCGCCGTGGGGTGGTTTGCTGGCTGGCTTTCGGCGGAGTTTTCCCCGCAGGTGCTGACCGGGCATGCGTTGTCGCGGGTGACGCCGCTATCGGTGGGCCGGGTTGCTGCAACATGGGCGGCGCAACGCGCTGACCAGATCCTCACGGCGGCACTGGAGGAATCGTTCGGGACGCACTACCGCAAGCGGGTCCGTCATCCGCTCAGCGATCAGCACGGGTGTGCGCGCCGCGATGGCTTCTTGCATATGGCGGGCCACCGCCGCCGCTACGCGGCGCAGACGTCGGATATCGCCTACGGCCCGAACGGTCGGGACAACTTGCTGGACATCTGGCGCCATCCCGACTTGGCCGATGGACGTCCTCGGCCCGTGCTGGTGCAAGTCCCTGGGGGAGGCTGGAGCATCAACGGCAAACGGGGCCAGGCGTACCCGTTGATGAGCCGCATGGTCGAGCTCGGGTGGATCTGCGTATCGATCGACTACCGCAAGAGTCCTCGCAACGCGTGGCCGGCGCACATCGTCGACGTCAAGCGGGCGATCGCGTGGGTACGCGACAACATCGCCGACTACGGCGGCGACCGCAATTTCATCGCGGTCACTGGAGGCTCGGCTGGCGCGCACCTGGCCGCCTTGGCCGCGCTCACTGCAAACGATCCGCGGCTGCAGCCGGGGTTTGAAGAGGCTGACACGACCGTGCAGGCGGCGGTGCCTTATTACGGCGTCTACGACTTCACAAAAGCCGCACATATGCATGAGCTGATGCTGCCGTTCCTCGAGCACTTCGTGATGCAAACCCGTTACGCCGACGATCCAGAGTTGTTTGCGTCGGCGTCGCCGATATCTCACGCCCACAGAGCAGCTCCGCCGTTTTTTGTGCTGCACGGCGAAAATGACTCGTTGATTCCGCGAGCACAAGCGCAGGCCTTTTGTGCAGCGCTTCGTCAAGCCGGAGCGACTACCGTGTGCCACGCCGAGTTGGCGAACGCTCACCACGCTTTTGACACCGTCGCCACTGTGCGGTCACGGCTGATCGCCGATGCCGTCGCTGATTTCCTGGGCGTGGTCTATGGCCGATATCTGCGCTCAGGCGCGAAATCTCTGGCTAAAGGCGCGATTTCAGCGAGCTGAATTCCCAGCCGAGGTCTGGCGAATTTATCGGTCCGGCATGACATTTCGTAAGTGGTCTATCGACCGTTGAATTGGTCGCATGGATCCGCACAATCGGCTTTCACCACCGCGTCGCGCGGACTAGCGTTGTGATGGCGCAAGGGCTGCGCACCGGGCATCGGCAAAGCGGCAGGTGTCGCTGCCTGCGTGCTTGGTGCGTCTGGACGGGAGGCTTGAGTGGCGATGTCAAGGCTGGCCGCGATCAGGCCCGGGCGGGGGCGAGACGGTGACTGATGCTGTCGAGTCGGGCGCGTTGCCAACCGAGCTGGGGGCGGTCGACTATCTGCTGCACCGCGGTGAAGCCAATCCCCGGACTCGCTCCGGAATCATGGCGCTGGAAATCCTCGACACCACCCCGGACTGGGAGCGCTTCAGGACACGGTTTGAAAACGCCTCGCGCCGAGTGCTGCGACTGCGGCAGAAAGTCGTGGTGCCGACGCTGCCGACGGCAGCACCGCGCTGGGTGGTAGATCCCGATTTCAACCTCGACTTCCATGTGCGACGGATGCGGGTTCCCGAACCCGGCACGGTGCGGGAAGTGCTGGATCTGGCGGAAGTGGTTTTGCAGTCGCCTCTCGACATCGCGCGCCCACTGTGGACGGCGACCCTGGTCGAGGGTCTCGCCGAGGGCAAGGCCGCAATGCTGTTGCATCTCAGTCACGCGGTGACCGACGGCGTCGGCGGCGTGGAGATGTTCGCGCAGATCTACGACCTCGAGCGCGATCCGCCCGCCCAGCCGCCACCGCCGCAACCTATTCCGCAAGATATCTCCCCCAATGACCTGATGCGCGAAGGCATCAACCACTTGCCGGGTGCAGTAATCGGCGGTGTCCGAGGGGCGGTGACGGGTGCGGTGTCGCTGCTGGGCCGGGCGGTTCTCAACCCGCCCTCCGCGGTGGCAGGTGCAATCAACTACGCCCGCTCGGGCATGCGGGTGATGAGCCAGGCGGCCGAGCCGTCACCGCTGTTGCGCCGGCGCAGCCTGGCCAGCCGCACCGAAGCGCTCGACATGAAGCTATCCGACTTGCACAAGGCGGCGAAGGCCGGCGGCGGATCGATCAACGACGCCTACCTGGCGGGTCTGTCCGGTGCGCTGGGCCGCTACCACGAAGCGCTCGGTGTGCCGATCGCCACCCTGCCGATGGCCGTGCCGGTGAACCTGCGTGCCGAAGCTGACCCCGCCGGCGGCAACCGGTTCACCGGTGTCAATCTGGCGGCGCCCATCGGTACCGCCGACCCGGTACAGCGGATGCGCAAGATCCGGGCCCAGATCACCCAGCGCCGAGAAGAGCCCGCTATGGACATCATCGGCTCTATCGCGCCCGTGCTCAGTGTTTTGCCCGGGCCGCTATTGGAGAACATCACCGGCTCGGTGATCGCCGCCGACGTGCAGGCCAGCAATGTCCCTGTCTACCAAGGCGATACGTACATCGCTGGCGCGAAAATACTGCGGCAGTATGGGATTGGGCCGCTGCCAGGCATTGCCATGATGGTGGTGTTGGTATCCCGGGGTGGTTTCTGCACGATAACCGCGCGCTACGACCGTGCCGCGGTTCGGCACGAGGCATTGTTCGCACAATGCCTGCTGGAGGGTTTCGACGAGATCCTGGCGCTTGCCGGCGAACCTGCGGCGCGCGCGGTTCCGGCGTCGTTTACTGCGCAAGCGGCCGAGTCGCCGTCTCGATCGGTGTCGGGCTCATGACCGCGCCGGCGACGATACCGAGCGAAGCGATGAGGAGCGGCGCCACATGAGCTCCGACGAAGCCCGCAAGTCGGCGCGTGACCTCCGGTTGCCCGGTTCGGTCGCCGAGATCATGGCCAGCCCGCCCGGCCCCAAGATCGGTGCATTCTTCGACCTCGACGGCACCTTGGTGGCGGGATTCACCGGCGTCATCCTCACGCAAGAGCAGTTCCGGCGCCGCGAGATGGGCGTCGGTGAGCTGATCACGATGATCCAGGCCGGACTCAACCATCAGCTCGGCCGCATCGAGTTCGAAGAGCTCATCACCAAAGCCGCCTGGGTGCTTCGCGGACGCGCGCTCAGCGACATGGAGGAGATCGGCGAGCGGCTGTTTGCCCAGAAGATCGAGTCCCGCATCTATCCGGAGATGCGCGAGCTGGTGCGGGCCCACTTGGCGCGCGGCCACACCGTGGTGCTTAGCTCATCGGCGCTGACCATCCAGGTCGACCCGGTGGCCCGCTTCCTGGGGATCCCCAACACCCTCACCAACAAGTTCGAGGTCGACGAGAACGGGATCCTCACCGGCGGGGTCGTTAAGCCCATCCTGTGGGGGCCCGGAAAGGCTGCCGCGGTACAGAAATTCGCCGCCGAGCACAACATCGACCTCAACCAGAGTTACTTCTACGCCGACGGCGACGAAGACGTCGCCTTGATGTATCTAGTCGGAAATCCCCGGCCCACCAACCCCGAAGGCAAGATGGCCGCTGTGGCCCAGCGCCGCGGTTGGCCCATCTTGCGGTTCACCAGCCGCGGCGGTGGAGGCATCGTGGGGCAACTGCGCACGCTCATCGGCGTCGGTTCCATGGTTCCGGTCGCATCGGTGGCGGTGGGGCTGGGCTTGCTGACCCGCAACCGGCGCCGTGGCGTGAACTTCTTCACCTCTACCTGGTCACAGCTGCTGCTGGCCGCGAGCGGTGTGCACATCAACGTCATAGGCAGGGAGAACCTGACCGCACAACGTCCGGCGGTGTTCATTTTCAACCACCGCAACCAGGCTGACCCGGTCATCACCGCCGCTCTGATCCGGGACAACTGGGTTGCGGTGGGCAAGAAGGAATTAAAGAGCGACCCGATCATGGGCACGCTCGGCAAAATGCTTGAAGCCGTGTTCATCGACCGCGACGATCCTGCCGCCGCGGTGGAGACGCTGCACCAGGTCGAAGACCGCGCCAGAAAAGGTCTGTCGATCATGATCGCCCCGGAAGGTACCCGGGTGGACACCACCGAGGTGGGCCCGTTCAAGAAAGGCCCATTCCGCATCGCGATGGCAGCCGGTATCCCGATCGTGCCGATCGTGATCCGCAACGCCGAGATCATCGCCGCCCGCAACTCCACCACGATGAATCCGGGCACGGTCGATGTCGCGGTGTTTCCGCCGATCCCGGTGGACGACTGGACAGTTGATGACCTTCCGGACCGCATCGCCGAAGTGCGCCAACTGTATCTGGACACCTTGGCCAACTGGCCGGTCGACGAGCTACCTGAGGTCCCACTCTACAACCGCGCCAAGAAAGCAGCCCGGACCAAGACGGCCGCTAAGGCGGCGCAGCCGAAAAAGCGAGCGGCCAAGTCTAATTCGCAGACACGCGGTGCGACGACACCAGCTGGCCGACGCCAAACAGCGCAGGCTCAACCGCGGACAGCTCGGCCGAAAGGACGACTGTGACACCACCGGCTGCCGACACCGGCACCTTCACCACAACCGACGACACGCTGGTGTTGGCGTCGGTGTCCTCGTCCGTCGAGGGTGAACTGCTGAAGGAATGGCTGGATCGCCAGCGACAGCGGCATCCCGAGACCAAGATCGACGTGCTGCGGCTGCCGCCCCGAAACCCGCCGCCGGCGACGCTGGCCCAACTCGTCGAGCAACTCGAGGTCGACGAGGACCGGTCGATCGTGCCGGTGCGGGTGTTCTGGCTCCCCCCCGCAGAGGGCGGTCCGCTGAGCAAGGTGGCCGGGCTGCTGCCCGGTTGGGACCCCTACCACCCAAGCGAACGTCAGCAACGTCGCATTCTGCGCAGCGATCCCCGCCGGGCAAGAGTGTTGGCCGGCGAGTCGGCCAAGGTGTCAGAACTACGTCAACAGTGGCGGGACACCACCGTCGGTGAGAACCCCCGCGACTTCGCCCATTTCGTCACCCGTCGCGCCATTTTGGCGATGGAGCGGGTTGCCTATCGGCTACTGGGGCCGGAGTACAAGTCGCCGCGGCTGGTGAAGCCAGAAATGTTGGCTTCCAGTCGTTTTCGGGCGGGCCTGGAGAAAATCCCCGGTGCCACGCTGGAGGAGGCAGGCAAGATCCTCGACGAGATGGCCACCGGGTGGAGCCGGGTCTCCGTCGACATCTCCGGCGCCCTCGGCAGACTGCTGATTCGCGGGTTCGATCCGGAAATCGACTACGACCAGTATCAGGTCGCGGCGATGCGGACCGCGCTTCAGTCCCATCCCGCCGTGCTGCTGTGGTCGCACCGGTCGAACCTGGACAGTGCCGTGCTGACAGTCGCGCTGCAGGAGAACGGCTTGCCGCGAGCCCACGTGTTCGGTGGGATCAACATGGCGTTCGGGTTCATGGGACCGCTGATGCGCCGCTCGGGTGTCATCTTCATCCGGCGCAAGATCGGCGACGATCAGCTGTACAAATACGTGCTCAAGGAATATGTCGGCTACCTCGTCGAAAAACGGTTCAATTTGAGCTGGTCCATCGAGGGCACGAGATCGCGCACCGGAAAAATGTTGCCGCCCAAGATGGGGCTGATGAGCTATGTAGCCGACGCTTATCTGGACGGACGCAGCGACGATATTCTCCTGCAACCGATCTCGATCAGTTTCGACCAGCTGCATGAGATCGCCGAGTACGCCGCCTACGCCCGCGGCGCGGAGAAAAGACCCGAGGGCGTCGGCTGGCTGTACAACTACATCAAAGCCCAGGGCGAACGCAACTACGGCAAGATCTACGTCCGCTTCCCGGAAGCGGTTTCGATGCGCGAGTGCCTCGGTCCGCCGAACGGCCCGATAGCCCAGGACCAAGCTGCCAAAAGGCTTGCCCTGCAAAAGATGACGTTCGAGGTGGCGTGGCGGATCCTGCAGGCGACACCCGTGAACGCGACCGGGCTGGTATCGGCGCTGCTGCTCACCACCCACGGGGTGGCGTTGACACTCGGCCAGCTGCACCGAACGCTGCAAGATTCACTGGACTATCTCGAACGCAAACACACCCCGATGTCGACCAGCGCGCTGCGGCTGCGGACGCCGGAGGGTGTGCGGGCGGCGGTGGATGCGCTGTCCAACGGCCATCCGGTCACGCGCGTCGACGGCGGACGCGAACCCGTGTGGCGCATTGCGCCGGAGCACGAGCACGCGGCGGCTTTCTATCGCAACTCGGTGATACACGCGTTCCTGGAGACCTCGATCGTCGAACTCGCGCTGGCGCATGCCAGGCATGTGGACGGGGATCGGCTGCAGGCATTCTGGGACCAGGTGATGCGGCTTCGCGACTTGCTGAAGTTCGACTTCTACTTTGCTGATTCGGCGGCGTTTCGGGACAACATCGCCGGAGAGATGGCGTGGAACCAGGATTGGGAGGCCCACGTGGCGGCGGGCGGTGACGAGATCGACGCGATCTTGTACGCGAAGCGACCGCTCATATCGGATGCGATGCTGCGGGTGTTCTTCGAGTCGTACGAAATCGTGGCCGACGTATTGCGCGATGCGCCAGCGGAGATCGGCGACAAGGAGTTGACGCAGTTGGCGCTGGGTGTGGGGCGTCAATACGTCGCGCAGGGACGGGTCCGCAGCAGCGAACCGGTGTCCACCCTGCTGTTCGCGACCGCGCGTCAAGTCGCCGCTGACCAGCACCTGCTCGAAGCCGCACCGGATCTCGCCGAACGCCGGACCGCATTCCGGCAGGAGCTGCGGGACATCTTGCGTGACTTCGACCACGTCGCACAGACTGCCCGCAACCGCTTCATCGCTCGCGAGATCGAGGCGCGGCAGGCGCAAAAGGCTGGTAGCCGAGTTCGCTGACATAGTCCTGGCAATTCGACTCGGACGTGCGCCATACGCTGTACCTATGACGGGTGCCCTGCAGCCGGGCCGGCGGCGCACGGTGGTGTGGCCGCTGCTCACCGGAGTTGCGTTACTGGCCGGCTGCACGGCCGCCGGAATCGCGGCGCTGTCGCTTGCTGCGGCGCTGACCGCCACCGGGTTGCCCGATCCGGGTCCGGTGACCACCCTGGGTCTCCCGTTCGTGCGGGCGGCCGGTGAGGTGGCCGCAGTGCTGGCCGTCGGCTCGTTTCTGTTCGCCACATTCTTTGTGCCCCCGCAAACCAACGGAGTGCTCGATGTCGCTGGCTACCGCGCGCTTCGCATAGGCACAGTGGCGTCGGCGATGTGGGCGGTGTGCGCCGCGTTGCTGGTGCCGCTGACGATTTCGGACGTCTCGGGTCAACCGGTCGCCCGCCATCTCAACCCGGTGGCGTTGTGGTCGCTGGCGAGTCTGGTCAACACCGCAGCCGCATGGCGGTGGACCGCGTTACTGGCGGCGGCGGTGACGCTGGCGAGCCTGGCGGTGCTGCGCTGGTCGTGGACGCCACTGCTGCTGGTCGGCTCGGTAGTGACGTTGGTTCCGCTTGGGCTAACCGGGCATTCGTCGGCCGGCGGTTCGCATGACTTGGCCACCAATAGTCTGCTGATCCACCTCGTCGCCGCCAGTCTGTGGGCCGGCGGCCTGCTGGCCTTGCTGGCGCACGCGATCCGCAGCGGCGAACATCCCGACCTGGTGGCGCGGCGGTTCTCCTCCGTCGCGCTGTGGTGCTTTGTCGCGATGGCGCTCAGCGGTGTGGTCAACGCCCTGGTGCGCGTACTGCCGTCCGACTTGCTGACCACCGCCTACGGTCGGCTGGTAATCGCCAAAGTCGTCGCGCTGTGCCTGCTCGGTGTGGTCGGTTGGAGGCAGCGCCGCACCGGAGTTGTTGCGCTGCAAGCAGATCCGAGCTCGCGGCGTGCCTTGATCCGACTGACGCTGATCGAGGCCGTCGTGTTCGGCGTGACGTTCGGCATTGCGGTGGGGCTGGGGCGGACTCCACCGCCGCCGCCTCCGATCCTCAATCCATCGATTCCGGAAGTGAAGATCGGCTACGACTACGCCGGACCGCCCACCGTGGCCCGGGTGCTGTTCGACTGGCGGTTCGACCTGATCTTCGGCACGGCGGCACTGGTGTTCGCCGGGCTGTACCTAGCCGCGGTGCTGCGGTTGCGTCGCCGCGGCGACAGCTGGCCGCGGGGCCGCACAGCGGCGTGGCTGCTGGGCTGTGCGGTGATGCTGTTCGCGACGTCGTCGGGGGTGGGCCGTTACATGCCGGCCATGTTCAGCATGCATATGGCCGCCCACATGCTGCTGTCCATGCTGGCTCCGATCCTGCTGGTGTTGGGCGCTCCGGTGACTCTGGCACTGCGGGCGTTGCCCGCCGCCGGGCGCGAGGAGCCCCCAGGCATGCGCGAATGGCTGTTGGCCGCGCTGCACAGCCGACTGTCGCAAGTGCTCACCAACCCGGTTGTGGCAACGTTGCTGTTCGTGTCCGGTTTTTACGGGCTGTACTTCGGTGGCATCTTCGACGCCGCGGCCGGTAGCCATTTCGGCCATCTCCTGATGAACGTGCACTTTCTGCTCAGCGGCTACCTCTTCTATTGGGTCGTGATCGGCATCGATCCGACGCCACGGCCGATCCCTCCGCTGGCGAAGGTCGCGGTGATGTTCGCGTCGTTGCCGCTGCACGCATTCTTCGGGGTAGTGCTGATGAGCACGCGAAGCGTCCTCGGTGAAAGCTTCTACCGCTCCCTGCGGCTGGGTTGGCATACCGATCTACTGGGTGATCAGCGGCTGGGCGGCGCGATCGCGTGGGCGGCAGGGGAGATACCGCTGGTGATTGTCATGGTGGCGCTGCTTGTGCAGTGGACCCGCAGCGATCGGCGGACCGCCCAGCGGCTGGACCGCGCTGCCGAACGCGACGACGACGCGGAGCTGGCCGCCTACAACGCGATGCTCGCGGAGCTGGCCCGCCGCGACGCGTCGAGCCAGCGGTAGCCGCCGTCATCCACAGACGCGCTTTTCTCCACAGCTGCGCCGTGTTTTGCGTTCCGGCCACTTCAGGTGTCGGCCGTTAGGGGCTCAATAGCGCCGACACCGGCGGTGTCGCGTCACCGGGATTGCCCGCTCATCGACGCGCCCGCCTTGACAGAAAAGGAATGAGCAATGTTCGAAACGTTTGTCACCGTCGTCGGAAACATCGTCAACGACCCCCAACGCCGCCAAGTCGGCGACCAGGAGGTGATGAAGTTCCGGGTGGCCAGCAATTCACGCCGACGCGGCAGCGACGGCAAATGGGAAGCCGGCAACTCGCTGTTCGTCACCGTCAACTGCTGGGGCCGGCGGCTCGTCTCGGGGGTAGGTGCGTCGCTGGGTAAGGGGTCACCGGTCATCGTGGCCGGCCACATCTACACCAGCGAGTACGAGGACCGCGACGGCAATCGGCGCTCGACATTGGAGATGCGCGCTACCGCCGTCGGCCCTGACCTGTCGCGCTGCATCGCGCGGATCGAAAAGACGGTGCCTTCCGGTGTGGACTCCGCAACAGCGCCCACAGCGGAAGCGACCGCTGATCCCGCCGACGATGACGCGGATGACTCCGAGAGCGCGGAAGCCGTAGCCGACGCGCAGACGGGACTGCCGCTCTCGGCGTAGCTGCCTGCGCGGTGCCCGTCCGGCGACCATGCGCTGCGCAGCGGCGTGGGAAGCAGCCGGACGGTCAACCTAGGATGGTCCGCGAGCAATCGTGCAAGACCAGAGAGGTAGCACCGCGGAATGGCTGAATTCATCTACACGATGAGGAAGGTCCGCAAGGCGCACGGCGACAAAGTCATCTTGGACGACGTCACGCTGAGCTTCCTGCCGGGAGCAAAGATCGGTGTCGTCGGACCCAACGGGGCGGGCAAGTCGAGCGTCTTGCGGATCATGGCCGGATTGGACAAGCCGAACAACGGTGACGCTTTTCTGGCTACCGGTGCCACGGTCGGCATCCTGGAGCAGGAGCCGCCGCTGAACGAGGAGAAGACGGTCCGCGGCAACGTGGAGGAAGGCCTGGGTGACCTCAAGGTCAAACTGGACCGGTTCAACGAGGTCGCCGAGCTCATGGCCACCGATTACTCCGATGAGCTGATGGAGGAAATGGGCCGGCTGCAAGAGGAGCTGGATCATGCCGGCGCCTGGGACATCGACTCGCAGCTCGAGCAGGCGATGGACGCGCTGCGCTGCCCGCCGCCCGACGAACCGGTGACCCACCTGTCCGGAGGTGAGCGCCGCCGGGTGGCGCTGTGCAAACTGCTGCTCTCCAAGCCGGACCTGCTGCTGCTCGACGAGCCCACCAACCACCTCGACGCCGAAAGCGTGCAGTGGCTCGAACAGCACCTGGCCGCCTACAACGGCGCGATTTTGGCAGTCACCCACGACCGCTACTTCCTCGACAACGTCGCCGAGTGGATCCTGGAACTCGACCGGGGCCGTGCCTATCCCTACGAGGGCAACTACTCCACCTACCTGGAGAAGAAGGCCGAGCGGCTGGCGGTGCAGGGCCGCAAGGACGCCAAGCTGCAAAAGCGGCTGCAAGAAGAGCTGGCCTGGGTGCGCTCCGGGGCCAAGGCACGGCAGGCCAAAAGCAAGGCCCGCCTGCAGCGCTACGAGGAAATGGCCGCCGAGGCGGAGAAGACCCGCAAGCTCGACTTCGAAGAGATTCAGATCCCGGCCGGGCCACGGTTGGGCACGCTGGTGGTCGAGGTCGAGCACCTCGACAAGGGCTTCGAGGGACGCACCCTGATCAAGGACTTGTCCTTCAGCCTGCCCCGCAACGGCATCGTCGGCGTCATCGGCCCCAACGGAGTCGGCAAAACCACCCTGTTCAAGACGATCGTCGGACTCGAGCCGCCCGACAGCGGCACGGTCAAGATCGGTGAGAGCGTCAAGATCAGCTACGTCGACCAGGCCCGCGCCGGCATCGACCCCAAGAAGACGGTGTGGGAAGTGGTCTCCGACGGGCTGGACTACATCGAGGTGGGCCACAACGAAATGCCGTCCCGCGCCTACGTGTCGGCGTTCGGGTTCAAGGGTCCCGACCAACAGAAACCGGCGGGCGTGCTCTCCGGCGGTGAACGCAACAGGCTGAACCTGGCGCTCACGCTCAAGCAAGGCGGAAACCTGATCTTGCTGGACGAGCCGACCAACGACCTCGACGTCGAGACGCTCGGCTCCCTAGAAAACGCGCTGGTGAACTTCCCCGGCTGCGCCGTAGTGATCTCCCACGACCGCTGGTTCCTGGACCGCACCTGCACCCACATTTTGGCCTGGGAGGGCGACGCGGACAACGAAGCGAAATGGTTCTGGTTCGAGGGCAACTTCGGCGCCTACGAGGAAAACAAGATCGAACGGCTCGGCATCGACGCCGCCCGACCACACAGAGTGACCTACCGCCGACTGACCCGCGACTAATGTCGGCTGCATCAGCGCTGGCCCGGGTGCTAAGGCAGGAGCATGCGGCATGACGGTCGACCCACCGGCTACCAGCCTGCATGGCGGCCTTCAAACGGGTATTGACTGGACGACATTTACCCGCGGCGAGGACGTTCCGGAGTGGATCACCAAGGCCTACGCCGACACCTACCGTGGCCCGCACGGCGACGAACCTGAATCGGGCGCGCCGTCTTCTGGGTCGGATACGCGCGAGCGGCCGTCGGCGAAAGCCTTGCTCAAGCCAAGCCTGCTGAGCGCCCACTACCGGCTGGGTCAACACCGCCGCGCCGGGGAAAGCCCGGTCGCGGTATACGCTTCTGACGACCCGGCCGGTTTCGGCCCCGCATTGCAGGTTGTCACCGACCACGGAACTCTGCTGATGGATTCCGTCACCGTGCTGCTGCACCGGCTCGGCGTCGCGTATGTGGCCGTCATGAACCCGGTATTCGAGGTCCACCGCAGCGCCGGCGGCGATCTGCTGAGTGTCGAGCCGAAAGCAGATGGTGTCAGCCCGGACGGCATCAATGAGACGTGGATCCACGTACAGCTGTCACCGTCGGTGGACCGCAAAGCTCTTGCACAAGCCGAACGGCTGCTCCCCGGCGTTCTGACCGACGTGCGGCGGGTCGCGACCGATGCGGCCGCCATGATCGCCGCACTCAACGACCTGGCTGCCGGGCTGGAAAGCGACCGCGATGGCCACTATCCCGGACCCGACCGCCACGACGCCGCCGCGCTGCTGCGGTGGCTCGCCGACGGGAACTTCGTGCTGCTGGGCTATCAACGCTGCCCGGTGCGCCACGGGACGGTGTCTGGCGACGAGGCCAGCGGTCTTGGCGTGCTGCGGGGGCGTAAGCGTTCCCGTCCCCGTCTGACCGACGACAACAAATTGCTGGGCTTGGCGCAGACCACGGTTGCCAGCTATTTGCGCTACGGCGCATACCCGCATGTCGTGGCGGTGCGGGAAAACGCGCAGGGCGGCGCGGTGGAGCACCGCTTCGTCGGGCTCTTCACGATTTCGGCGATGAACGCCAACGTGCTGGAAATCCCGGTTATCTCGACCCGGGTCCATGAAGCGCTCGCGTTGGCCGCACGCGATCCCAGCCATCCGGGTCAGCTGCTGCTCGACGTCATCCAGACCGTTCCGCGATCTGAACTGTTCGCGCTGAGCGCCGAGCAGCTGCTCAAAATAGCGACGGCCGTCGTCGATCTCGGATCGCAACGCCACACGCTGCTGTTCCTGCGCGCCGATCGGCTCGAGCACTTCGTTTCATGCTTGGTCTACCTACCCCGAGACCGCTACACCACAGCCGTCCGCCACGAAATCGAGCACATCCTGGTGCGTGAGTTCGGTGGTACCAGTCTGGAATTCGCCGCTCGGGTCAGTGAATCACCTTGGGCGTTATTGCATTTCATGGTTCGCCTGGCAGACAAACCCGGGTTGCGCGGCGTCGACACCTCAGAAGCCAACCGGATCCGTATTGAAGAACTGCTGACCGAAGCTACCCGAACATGGGCCGACCGGCTGATGAGTGCCGCAACCGGATCGGTTGCTCAACGCCTAGCCGAGCACTACGCGAGCGCCTTCCCCGAGGCCTACAAACAGGTCGTCACACCCGCCGACGCGATCACCGACATCGGCATCATCGAAGAGCTGACCGACGACTCGGTCAAGCTGGTGTTGTCTGAACACGACTATGACGACACCGCCCGGCTGACTTGGTATCTGGGCGGGCGGACGGCTTCACTGAGCCAGCTGCTTCCGATGCTGCAATCCATGGGCGTGGTCGTTCTTGAAGAACGGCCGTTCACCGTCACCCGGCCCGACGGACTGACGGTCTGGATCTACCAGTTCAAGATCACACCGCAGCCGACCGTCCCGCTGGCGCCGCCGGGCCCGGAGCGGGAGGCGACGGCGCGGAGGTTTTCCGAAGCGGTCACCGCGATCTGGCAGGGCCGTGTCGAGATCGACCGCTTCAACGAGCTGGTGCTGCGTGCGGGGCTCACCTGGCAGCAAGTCACCGTGTTGCGCAGCTACGCCAAATACCTTCGTCAAGCGGGCTTTCCGTACAGCCAGTCGCACATCGAATCGATAGTCAACGAAAACCCGCACACCGCAGCGTCATTGGTCGCGCTGTTCGAGGCACTGTTCGATCCAAACCCCTCTGGTTCGCCGAAAAAGCTTGACGCGCAAGCGGCCGTTGCCGCGGTGACCGCTGATATCGACGCGCTGGTGAGCTTGGACACCGACCGTGTGCTGCGCGCATTCGCCTCGCTGATTCAGGCAACGCTGCGCACCAATTACTTTTTGACGCGGGAAGGTTCAGCGCGCAGCCAGGGTGTGCTGGCGCTGAAGCTGGACGCGCCGCTGGTCGACGAGCTGCCGCTACCGCGACCCAAGTTCGAGATCTTCGTGTATTCGCCCCGCGTCGAAGGTGTGCACCTGCGATTCGGCCATGTGGCGCGTGGTGGGCTGCGTTGGTCGGATCGTCGGGAGGATTTCCGAACCGAGATCCTTGGTCTGGTCAAGGCGCAGGCCGTCAAGAATGCTGTGATCGTGCCGGTCGGTGCCAAAGGCGGGTTCGTCGTCAAACGGCCGCCGTTGAGCACCGGCGATGCCGCCAATGACCGCGACACCATCCGCGATGAAGGCATTGCGTGCTACCAGCTGTTCATTTCGGGGTTGCTCGACGTCACCGACAACGTCGACCACACCACCGGCGAGGTCAGCGCTCCTCCCGGGGTGGTGCGCCGCGACGGCGACGACGCCTACCTGGTGGTGGCCGCCGACAAGGGCACCGCCACGTTCTCCGACATCGCCAACGACGTCGCCAAGTCGTACGGCTTCTGGCTCGGTGATGCGTTCGCCTCCGGTGGCTCGGTGGGTTACGACCACAAGGCGATGGGCATCACCGCAAGGGGCACTTGGGAATCGGTCAAACGGCATTTCCGCGAGATGGGTGTCGACACCCAGACCGAGGACTTCACCGTCGTCGGGATCGGCGACATGAGCGGTGACGTGTTCGGCAACGGCATGTTGCTGTCCAAGCACATTCGCTTGCTGGCCGCCTTCGATCACCGTCACATCTTCCTGGATCCGGACCCAGACACCGCACGCTCGTGGGAAGAACGGCGACGGTTGTTCGAAATGCCCCGCTCCAGTTGGGACGACTACGACAAGTCGCTGATCAGCGACGGCGGCGGGGTTTATAGCCGTGCACATAAAGCCATCCCGATCAGCGACCAAGTGCGTGCCGCGCTCGGCATCGACGACGACGTCGGCGAGATGACGCCGCCGAATTTGATCCGGGCAATTCTGCGCGCGCCGGTGGACCTGTTGTACAACGGCGGAATCGGCACCTACATCAAGGCCGAAAGTGAGTCAGACGCCGACGTCGGCGACCGGGCCAACGATCCCGTGCGTGTCAACGCCAACCAGGTGCGGGCCAAAGTGATTGCCGAAGGCGGCAACCTCGGTGTCACCGCGCTGGGGCGCGTCGAGTTCGACCTGTGCGGGGGCCGGATCAACACCGACGCGCTGGACAACTCGGCCGGTGTCGACTGTTCCGACCACGAGGTCAACATCAAGATCCTGATCGACTCGCTGATCACGGCTGGCAAGGTCAAGCTGGACGACCGTACCCAACTGCTGGAGTCGATGACCGACGAGGTCGGCGAACTGGTGCTAACCGACAACGCCGACCAGAACGATTTGATGGGCACCAGCCGGGCCAACGCGGCCAGCCTGCTCAATGTGCATGAGCGGCAGATCAAGCAACTGGTCGCCGAACGCGGCCTCAGCCGCGAGCTCGAGGCGCTGCCATCGGAGAAGGAGATTCAGCGGCGTGCCGAAGCCGGCATCGGGCTCACCTCACCCGAGCTAGCGACGTTGATGGCGCACGTGAAGCTGGCGCTCAAAGACGAGGTGTTGGCCACCGACCTGCCTGACCAGGAAGTGTTCGCTGCCCGATTGCCGCGCTATTTCCCGTCTGTGCTGCGCGAGCGCTTTCGCCCGGAGATCCGCACCCATCAGCTGCGTCGCGAGATCGTGACCACGATGCTGGTCAACGATCTGATCGATGCCGCTGGTATCACCTATGCCTACCGAATCGCCGAAGACGTCGGCGTCAAACCCATTGACGCGGTACGCACCTACGTCGCCACTGATGCCATTTTCGGCATAGAGCAGCTGTGGCGGCAGATCCGCGCGGCGGACATGCCCGTGGCGACATCGGACCGGATGACGCTGGACACCCGCCGGTTGATCGATCGTGCCGGACGCTGGCTGCTGAACTACCGTCCGCAGCCGCTGGCCGTGGGCGCCGAGATCAACCGATTCGCGAAGAAGGTGGAAGCGCTGACGCCGCGAATGTCGGAGTGGTTGCGCGGCGACGACAAGGCCATCGTGGAAAAGGAAGCCCGGCAGTTCGCCTCACACGGGGCATCAGAAGAGCTGGCGTACAGGGTTGCCGCCGGGCTGTACCGCTTCAGCCTGCTCGACATCATCGACATCGCGGACATCGAAGACCGCGACCCGGCCGAGGTGGCCGACACCTACTTCGCGTTGATGGACCGTCTGGGAACCGATGGTCTGCTGACCGCGATATCGGCGCTTCCCCGAGATGACCGTTGGCAGTCTTTGGCGCGCTTGGCGATTCGCGACGACATTTACGCCTCCCTGCGGGCGTTGTGCTTCGATGTGCTCGCAGTAGGGGAGCCGGACGAAAGCGGCGAAGAGAAGATCGCCGAATGGGAGCACACCAGCGCGTCCAGGGTGGAGCGCGCGCGCCGCACCCTCATCGAAATCTACGAAAGCGGGGAAAAGGACTTGGCGGCACTGTCGGTGGCGGCGCGTCAGATTCGGCGCATGACGCGTACCAGTGGGCGAGGATCGTCCGGATGAGTGACAGCGGGTTCGTCGCGGCTGTCCCGGTGCGGTGGTCGGACATCGACATGTACCAGCACATCAACCATGCGACGATGGTGACAATTCTTGAAGAGGCGCGTATCCCGTTCTTGCGGAAGCCTTTCGAAACTGATATCACGACGATCGGTCTATTGATCGCCGATGTGCGGGTCAGCTACAAAGGTCAGCTGCGGCTGCTGGATTCACCTCTGCAGGTGACCATTTGGGTAAAGCGTCTGCGGGCAGTCGACTTCACACTCGGTTATGAGGTGCGCTCGGTCGAGGCGGCGCCTGAGTCGAAGCCGGCTGTGATCGCCGAGACGCAGTTGGCTGCAGTCCATATCAAAGAGCAGCGGCTGGTGCGCCTGTCGTCGCATCAACGGGAATACCTGCAGCGGTGGTCGCGCTAGCCGAGCGGGGACTCTGGGTCGACCCAGTTCACCGCAAAGACTTGGCCACGTTCGTCGACCGGGCGTTGCGCCTCGACGAGGCTGCTGTCATCCGTCTACGGGCTCGCCCCGGGGGCTTGCTGACGGCCTGGGTGGCAACCGGATTCGACGTTTTGGCCAGCAGGGTGGTGGCCGGCACCGTGCGGCCCGACGATTTATCCGCCGGCGCAGACCAATTGGCGCGCGGGCTTGCGGCTGTGGATAGCTCGGGCCATGTCGATCCGGGCTTTCCGATGGACACTTCATGGCGGTGGGCGTTGCCGCCGGAGTCGGGCTTCACCCACCTCGACGACGTACCGGCCCGGGTGATGCTGGATTTGGCGCAGCGCGGCGCGCGCCTAGCGAAGGATCATGGCAGCTCTCACGGTCCGCCGGTCTCCTTGCTCGACCAGGAGGTCGTCGCGGTCAGCTCGGGTGATATCAGCGTTGGGATACCCATGCGATGTGTATTTGCTTTGACGGCAATGGGATTCCTGCCGCAGTCTCCGGAAGCTGTCGAAGCGGACGAGATTGTGCGAGTGCGGATTCTGCCGTTCTGGTTACGGATCGACGCTCGCTTCGGATCGGTCTATCGCCGTCGCGGCGACCCAGCGCTGGTATTGCGCTGAGGGACTTGTTTGCGGACGACGAGCGGTTCGCGAGATTGAGGGGAGTATCAACGATCATCGCCCGACCCTTGCCACTGATGTCTCGCTGAGAGCTAAAAACCAGGACAAGTGATAATTGGCCGCGTTTTTGTCCCCCGCGACGAGCGCGTCAATCGCCGCCAATAACTGCCAATTTCCGAGCAATACCGCGTCAACGCTGTCTGGATAGGACTCGAGTACCTTCTCTCGAAAGTTAACAAGTTGTTCGTGCAGCAGGTCGACTTCTTGTTCGAGCACGCCTGTGCCACGGGTAGCAGCTTTCGCCAAAGTGTGTGCCAATTGGGGCAACCCGTCACGCCAGTGGGTGGCGCGATTCAGCTCCCAGCCCAGTTCTTCAATTTCCGGTCCACGGCGCGGTCGCGGTGAAGTCGGTACCGGCTCGTCATCGTCCTCGGGTACATGGTGGATCGGTGAATAGCTTGCAGCGACGGTGATTTCGCCCAGCAGCGCTTCCAAGTCGCCGTGGCGGCGCGCCGGTTCTAGCAACGTGACCGCCGCCGGCAGGTCGATGTCCGGAGGAATCCAGCCGCAAGCGAGATCGGTCACCAACACCGTAGTGCCATCAGGGCGATCCCCGGCCGCCCAGGCCAGCGCAGGCTCCTGACGCGCCACAAAATCGACCAGACGCTGCAAACGCGCGCGCGCTGTCGCTTCGGCCGATGCGGCGCCGGCGACCGCCCCGCCGCCGGAAGCCACGGCAGCCTGGGTCCCGACGCCTGATGGTGGTGATTGCGAAGGAGCTGATGTGGTTGGTTGCCGCACCACCGCGGGCTGACTCACACCGGCCTGGGCCCCGGCGGGATGCGTCGGCGCGCTACCCGGCGCCGCCGGTGTCGGCTGCGGCGCGCTTGGTGGGGCAGATGGCGCCGTAGCGGCGGTAGTTGGAGGTCGAAGATCGGCCCCATACGCCTGGAGCGGCCCTGCCGGCGGGGTCGGCGCGGAAGGACTCACTGTGGGTGGAGGCGCGGCCATAACTGGTGGCGCCGCCGGTGGCGACGGATGCTCGACCGGAGGCGGCGTCTCAAAAGCCGCGGCATGCGCCGGTGCTCCCGCCCCTGCCATCGGGACCGTCGGTGCCGCCGGAGGACCTTGAGCCACCGGCGCTTCCGTCGGACTTGGTGGTGGCACGGCGTTGGCAGCGGCGGAGGCGGGCGCGCCGGATTCGAGCCCAGTGTTGAAGCTCTGCATCAGATTGGCCGGCGTTAAGCCTTGAGTCGGACCGGTCGGCGGGGCGAGTGGAGCGCCCGACAGTGGCGTTGCTGGATTACCCGGTAGCGAGGGCATGCCAGTGCTCGGCATCGACGGGGCGCTTGCAGAAGTTGTCGGGACGGTAGCGGCGGGCATTGCTGGAGCCGCCGGGATGCCGGCCGCCGGTGGAGTAGCTGGTGCAGGCGCCTTCCCTGGATTAAGGCCAGCGGCTATCTGCGGTTGATTCATGACGCCCATAGTCGAGCCGCTTGCCCTCGGCGATACGGCTGATGTGGTTACCGGTGATGACTGCGCTGGAATCTGAGGTTCCGCTGCAACGCCCATGCCTGAACCGGGGACGACTGGCGATTCCGCCGGTGGAGAGGCCAGCATTTGCGGTTCGTTGGCAATGCCCATCGTTGACCCGGGCTTGTCGAGCATTCCCCGGACTTGGTTCGTTAGTTCTTGTTGGTCGTCGGGTTGCCGATACATCTGGCTCATATTGAGACCGTGAGTCTGGGCGAATTCGCGAGCCGACTGGCCCTTTCCCTGCGCATCCATGATGGACTGCACCGCGTCGAGAACATTCTCGCCGTACTTCGCCGCGGCAAGATTGGCCAACGCTCGATACTGATGTATTGTAGCGACAATCTGTGTCACCTTGATTTCTTCGGGCTCCTTTGAGTTCTTGATGTTGTTGATTTCTTTGTTGCCTTCTTCGGCCAAACTGGTCAGCTCCTGCCGAAGCGTCTCCATACTGTCGTGGGCACTGCTAAACGCATTTTTGTACACGCCAAATTTGTCGGCGAGCTGGCGATCATGCTCGGCACCATGACGATAGGACTCACGGGTGTCATCGGCAGTTATGCCTTGCTGTCCGTCGTCGGATAACGGACCGGCGATCGCTTGCAAGAGTTGGTTCTCATGGTCATGGTAACTAGCTTGAAGTGCTCCCCAATGAGCCGCACCAGCGCTAAGGGCAGCCATTGCCGGGTCAGTCGGCCATTTGTCACCGATGAGAACCGCTGACCATTCACCAGGCGGAAAACTCACTTGCACAATCCTTCAATTGTAGCTGTTGTTTCGTCGCCGGAGCGTAAAAGCGGTTCCGTTTCGGAACTACTGGCCTCGGCGAGGTAATCAACCGTGAGCTCCTGGTAAATGCTTGCCATTCTACGGATCTCATTTGCAAGGTCTGGAGGTGTTGCCGGTTGTTCTGCAAGCTTTGTCAGAAGATATTCGCCGCCGACATTGAGCGCCTGTCGCCCGCTAGTCGCAACGGCAATAACGGCGGTAGGGTTGTCACCGCCACTCCGGCTGTTGTTTACAGCCACCGCCCGATGCACCTTGTCGAAGGCACGACACACAGCTGACTTGGCATCGGCAATCTGTTGACCGGAATAAGTCGGCGGAGGTGGCGAGGAGGCCGGCTTGTTCTCGGGCAACGGCCGAAACCAGGTGCCAACTGCGACCGCTCCGACCGCCGTCAGCACAATCCCGAAAACGACCATCGTCCATCGCGATGGCCGTTTCGACGAGGACGGCGCGATTGGCCATGAGGGTGGCGCAGGCGGTCCAGAGGACATAGGAGGCAAGCTCGACATGCCTGGATCGTATCGCTCATCCACGGTTGCTGTAGTCACCCTTGGCTGAAGCGAGCGATCACCTGTCACAACACAACAATCGCTAAGGGCATCACCATGACAACTTCGGAATAGCCGTCACTTGGCATCCGCGGCCGCCCTGAAGGCTGCTTCAATGAGTAAAGATTGGTCCAATCAAACGCGATGAAAGGCGGAATGGTCAGCACGGTGTCGCCTCGGCGCGGTTAACTAACAAGCGATAATGCCGATAATAGGCCGGGCTTTGGAAGTGGAAGCGCAGCCCGGTTTACGAGCGGTGACGTGACTCAGCGTATTAGCGGCCTGCACGATGATCGTATACATCAACCCTATTTACTATCGCGATAGGTCACAGCACTTCGGCGGTGACATCAGTGGGGACGGGTCGTCGTGCTGATGATCGGTCATGTTGCGGCATTCGCCGTAAAGGTTAACCCGCCCTTTACCTGGATTGGCTGCCAGTGGCGCAATTTCGGCCATCACGCCATCCTTGTCCAGTCTCGTCGGGCCAAACTTGTACCGCTTATTTAACTGCCAACCTACGGTTGTCATCGTTGACGCGATCGCCTGAAAATACGCATCGCTATTGGTGTCCGGCGGTAGGTCGAACACAACTTGCAATGAGCCCATATAGGGCGGGTCGCCCTGGTCGTTACATGAGCTGACGTCGAAACCCGCACGGACGCCTTGGAGTCGAGCGGCGGCGACAATCTGCTTGGCGGCGTCGAGGACTTGCGCCTTGGCCGCTTCGTCGCTGAGTGGCTGGGCGGGATGGTCTTTTGAATCGTCGCCAAACCGTTGGGATTGATGTTCCACGGAAACGCAACCGCTTAATAGCAGCGTAGCCGCGATCAGCGCCAGAAAAGCGCGACCCTTGCGCTCGAAACGGTCACAGTTTTGGTGGTTGTCCACGATGGAGTTGGGTGCGAAACCCCACTCCGGGTCGAGGATGCTGGACAAGCATCATCCACTTCCTCGGAGCTCTAGCCGCTGCTGGCGTCGGGTGTAACGCTGTCACGGTTAGCCGTAACCGGCGTGTCAACGGGTTTGGTCGGCGTTGTCGTCTTCGGCCTTTTGCTCAGGCAGCAGAATGCGCCGACTGGCGACCGGCTTGCCTTCCACCCGCTTTGTCACCTCGGGCGTAGTCGGCGTTGTGGTGATCCGCCCCTGCACCGGGCCGCCGTTCTTCACTGTCGGCGGGACAACCCGCTTGGTGTCGGGCTTCTCGTCCTTACCGGATGCACCGCCACCATGCATCGCACCCGGAGGCATCATCGGCATCGCGCCCATTCCGCCGCGCGCCGGTGTGGTCGGCTCGGGCGGGCTCGGCGGTGGCGGCGGCGTAGTTGGCGACGACATCGGAACGGTCCCAGCTGACGGCGCCGGTGGCGGCCCGAGCATCGCGGCCGGCGTCGTTCCTCCTAAACCACCACCGGCGCCCCCACCTGCAGCGCCGAGCCCTCCCTCACCCGCGCCGAGGGCGCTCTCGGCGCCAAGCAGCTCGCCGGGTAACGCCTCAGCAGCGGCAGCGCCACCTCCGGCGCCGTGTTGTAGTGCACCCATGCCCGCCTGCATAGCTTGCTGGCCAACCTGCGCGATCTGTTGCGGTATCTGGGACAACGGGTTCATCAAACCACCGAGGGCGCCAGCGATTGATTGTGCGACGCCGGTAGCCATCTGCGGCATCTGCTGGGCCATCTGCATCATTTGGTTGGGGTCATTCCCGACCGCAGAGAGCTTGGCCGCCGATTCTTCTTCATTGGCAGGGAATTTCGTGACGGCGTCGTTGACCTTTTGCTCGCGTTCCGAATATCCGGCCTGCGCCTCGGAGTTGTCGGTCGGAACACTTCCATTGGCAGCTAAAGGGAGCAAGCCCAGCAATGCGTCCATGGGCGAGCCAGGGGGCGGCACCGGAACTGGCGCGATTGGTGGTGGCGGCGTGTTCGCCGCGCCACCTTGCACGTATCCGGGAACATCGGCCTTTAACTGATCGCCGAAACCCATTCGATGTCCTTTCGCCCCGTTTTCCGTATCTCAGCGCCGGAAACCGGGAACTATCCTAGTTCGTTGCGGTGTCGTCACGCTCAGTGATTTGCTGGCCCCCACCTGAAGCTGGGCTTTAATCGGGGGGCATTGGTGGGGATGTGGGTGGGCATCACGCTGCCGCCGCACAGTGGATCTTTGCAGGCTCGCTCTGCTGCGCACAAACCCCCACGGGGTATCGGTTTCGGGCTGTGGTGTGCGGCGGTCGCGGCAATGGGTGGGCGCGCCGCAGTGCACGGTCGCCGCCGAGCCCAGCGATCCGTCGTAAACGAACATCGCGCCCCCTAGGTGAGCTGGGGATGAGGCTAGCCAGCGTGACCAGGGCGGTCAATTCAGCCGGCCCGGTCAGACCTGAAAGTGGCGTCGCACAGCCTTTCCCGAGCTGTCGGTTTAAGGGTGCGGGTTGTCAGAGGACTTCGCTGGTCACGTCAGTGGAGTTGGTTTTGCCGTCATGGTGATGGTCGGTCATGTTCCGGCATTCGCCGTAGATGTTGACGCGTCCTTTCCCGGGATTGGCAGCAAGCGGCGCGATTTCGGCGGTGACGCCAGCCTTCTCCAACGTCTTCGGTCCGTACTGGTAACGCCTATTCACCTGCCAGCCGGCATGCGTCATCGTTGAGGCGATGTGCTGAAAGTATGTGTCGGCGTTGGTGTCCGCCGGTAGGTCGTACACAACTTGCAGCGAGCCCATGTAGGGTGGGTCGCCTTGGTCATTGCATGAGTCGAACGCGAACCCGGCGCGCACACCCTGGAGTTGCGCAACAGCGACTATCTGTCGAGCGGCGTCTACGACTTGCGCCTTGGCTGCGTCGTCGCTCAGCGGCTGCACCTGATGACTCGGCGAATTAGTACTAGTTTGATGCGGTTGATGCTCCACAGAGAAACAGCCTCCTATTAGCAGCGAAGCGGCCAGCGCGGCAACGATCAGCGCCAGCAGTTGGGTAGCCCTCACGTTTGAATCTGTCATGGCCGTTAATGGTTGTCGACGACCGAGTTGAGTGGGCGGTCCCATTCCGGGTCGATGATGGTCGCTGTGCCAGGCACCGGCACGTCGATATGCGGTACGTGCACCTGACCTAGGCCGGGAATGTTGACATGGTCGGGAGTTGTCATGTGGGGTTGGTGCCGGTGCCCGGCAATCAGATTCTCGGTCGTTAGTCTTTCGCTGTGCCCGGAAGCGATATCGCCCATCGCTGCTAATGATTCACTGTGCTGATGATAGTAGTGCGAGTGATCGGAAGGGTTGATCCCATCTGACCCGGGAACCTCCGCTCGGAAGCGGATGGAGCCAAAGTTATCGCTGGCCGGGTCGGTGCCCAGGCCCGCCAACGGTCCAACCGGGTGGCCAAATCCATCGTTGACCCAATCGGGCAAGTGGCCGGTTTCGCCGATCCAGCTGATGGGGTCGGTTGAGGCGTCGCCGACATAGACATGCCCGCCGTCGAGGCGGAAGTCACCGGCATTACGCGCCAAATCGGTTCCAGGGCAACCTAACAGCACCGCATCGTTCGCGTGCATGCCGCTGTTTGCGAATGCGTCGGCGACGGTCGTCGACCCGTAGGAATGGCCAAGGACTGTGACATGCTGCGGGGTGCCGGCGTCATGAGTGACCCACAGCCCGTTGACATCGTGGGCCAGCAATTCACCTCCTTGATGCGCCATCCACGGTGTACCGACCTGCGACAAGCTGTGCGGATCCGAAATTGCCTTTTCCCAATTGTTCATGTCTGCGACGGGAGCGTCGTAGCCCATCCATGCCATCACCGCAGTCGGGTGAGTCGGATCGGCCGCGTTGGCTCGTTCGTAGAGGTTTAGAGCATCATTGTGACCGTCGGTTAACCATCCGCCCGAAACACTGGAGTTCGTACCGGGCACGATCACTGAGGTGTTCGCGGCTTTGTCCGGATTGCCGATGGAGATTGCGGTGCGGCCCTTGCCTCCAAACGCGGTGGGGTCGTACGCGAACAGGTAAGTCGGGTAGTCGCCGTTCTTACCGGCGTCATGTTTCAGGCCTTCATCGGTTTTGACGGCGTTCTGGTAGCGCAAGATGTCGGTGGCCGAAAGCCCATACTTCGCGGGATTCTTGTAGACGTCGTTGCCGGGATTCTGAAGATCTTGAGCCGAAATCCCATATGGGCAAACGGCATCCATAACCCGATTGATGTCGTCGTGCATTACCGCTTCGTTGATACCGCTGCGCACTTCCACCGGAATGCCATCAAGGTTGCCCAGCTCCGGCGGATGTTGATCCCTCAAGAGGCGCTTTTGCTCGCCGCTGAGCGAGTCCCACCAGCGTTTGACGTCTTCGGGTTTGGTGTCCGATGGTGGGATCAAAAGCTCGTCGACCCCTTTGATCTCCGCCGGATCACCACCGTCGGTTCGTAAATGGGTCAACCCATCGCGCAGCGTGTCGGAATAACCGTCGCGGATTTGCCGGAGCTGGCCCAAGGCAATCTTCGTGACCTGCACGGCTTCATCGCAAAGACCATCGGGACCTTGGTGGTTGGCGAGTGCTTCACCAACCTCGGAATCGATTACCTCGAGATCGTGGTCGAGAGCCGAGATATACCAGCTGGAGGACCGCTGCGCCTCGGCGAGCGTAGCTGCGATGGTCTCCAGATCCGCGCCGATCTGGGACAATTGCGAACCTTGCAACCGCAGGGTTTGGGTTACCCGCTGCACCTCGGCAGAGTCGTTGATCGGGTGCTCGCCGCTATCGCGATTCCATGCCTTCTCGAAGCGCTGCTTGGCCTGATCGAATGCAACGTCGGCCACATGCGTGGACTGGCCCGCGTTATGAAACGCCTGCCCTAACGAAGCAATCTGGCCAACCCGACCGCTTTGCAAGCTGTCATTGATCGCCCACGGATCACCGCCCGCCTCAACAATCAGCTGCTCGACGTTTATGTATCGCAGTTGCGCCATCGCTGCTCACTGCACCCGCGCCGTCCAACTGGCGTCGCGAAGTCCCCAACGTTACCTGAGCACTCCCAACATAAACGCACCATCCGTGGGGCGCCGCTTCGGAGACACTGGAATTGGCTTCGCCGCCGACCGCGGGCGACCAGCTCGCCGATGCCTATATTTCGGAGCTGCATCGCACCGCTCGCCACGTTGCTGCGTTGTGCTTTTCCATCTCGCTGAAATCCGCTGCAGCCGTGCGGGCCCTCCCGTCGACGTCGGTCAGGGCCTCCTTATGAGCTCGCAGTCTGGCCGTGAGATCGGTGTGCGCTCGGGTCACCGCATCGCAGAACGTATGCGCAGCGTCGAAGTTGCCGAACATCCCGCTGACCGGTGACGTCCCCGCCAGGTGATTGGCACCGTTGTCGGCATGCTGGCCAGCCCGGTGCGAATCGTCGGCTCCCGAGTGCAGCAATCCGGTGTTGACGTACATCACGACCCTTTCCCGAACCGTCTGTTAAGGCTAATACGTGGTGTTTGCCCGTCAATTCACTTCGTGGTCTCGGCCACCCGGCCACTGTGGAGCGCACTTCTGCTTTCCGTATCGGCAAGCGTCAGTCGGGCTGTACCGACCTCGGAGGCCGAACGGTACTAGCGAGCTTCCGGATTGGAATAGATTCGGCTCGGGGCGATCAGCACGGCGGCTCGCCGTTCTTCAGCCATCACCCGGTCGTAGGTATCCCAGTCGTCGTGGGTGCCACCGGCGGCCTTAAAGACGTTGCGCAACAGGACTCTCAGAGCTTCTCCGTCGACGGCGGGATGCGAGTCGTCCGGGCCGATAATCTCGGCGGTTCCGTCGACGGCTCCCCATTGCCAGCCGGCGCGAGCGACGATGCTGACCCGGGGATCGGCGCGCAGGTTACGTAGCTTGCGCGAGCCGCCAATAGCCACCAGTCCGACGACCTGCGCGCCGGTCAGCGGGTGCGCCAAGACGCCGGCGTTGACCACCGACGCCTGGATACTGCCGTCGCTACGCAACGTGCTGAACACACATAGTCCGTGATCTCTCGACGCCAGTTCGGCGAAGGAGGAAAGATCGGTCACGATCGGGTGTCCTTTCCACTATCAGCGAGCAAAGTCGCGGGCGCTGCTGACGCTTCAAATCGCGTCGATCCATTTCTCGATACGCCGCGCTTGACGGGTCATGAGATCCGGTTCCCGCAGGGCGCTAGCAAGAACTGCGCTGCCTTGGTAGAGGGCAACCAGTTCGACCGCGAGGTCGTGCGCATCGCGGCGACCCATCCTGCGGAACTGCTCCTCGGCCCAATCAATCGGAATCTGCATCAGCGGCCCGGCAGGCGGATCGGATCCACCGGACCGCTTTGCCAGCTCCGAGCACAGCGTCCCGTGCGGGCAGCCATATTGGGCGATCGAGTCCCGCCGGTCGGCCAGCAGCCTGACCAGTCCCTTGAGTCGAGCCTTGGGGCTGCGATGCCGGCGCTCTAACTCGGCCAGTGCTGATTCCATCTCTTGCGCGCGGGTTCGCACGACCGCGGCGACGATGTCGTCTTTGGCCTTGAAGTAGTAATACACGTTGCCCACCGGGACATCGGCCGCTTGGGCGATGTCAGCCAGCGTGGTGCGTTCCACGCCTTGGCGGTGCACAAGCTCAAGTGCGGCGGCTACCAGCCGTTCTCGCTTACCGGGTGGCGTCGCGTGGGCGTTCCCGCCACGCACTGAGTCAGTCATCTCACTCAGAAGTATAGACAAAGATCGCCGATCGCAATAGGTAGTTAACTAACTAACTCGCTGCTAATCGGTAAGCTTGGCCGAATGCGACGGCGAGCTGCCGGAGTGGACCACAATGCGCACCGCATGTCGCCGAAAACCGGAGTGGGCCACGTAATATGCCGATCGCGTCCCGCGAGTCATCTGTGTTGCAGCGTGGTGAGCAACGCCGGTCCACCGGATGATGCTGTCAGCTCTCCGGGATGGGCTCGAATCGGAAAACCGCGATCCGCCCCGCGAGTGCCTCGACTTCGTCCGGGGTGCCATGCCGGACCAAACCAGCGTGTTTGAGAAATCCGACGCCGACCGGTACTTCGGCGGGGAAGGCGCGCAGTACCGGGCCGGCTTGCTCGGCGTCGAGTTCAACCAAGCTTTACCCGCCGCGACTTCCGGCCCTTGCTGAGAGTTCCGACACCGGCAGCGCGCGCATTACGCACCCAATCAGCGCCCGGAAATCCGGCCACAGCGTAGAGGTGGCCGCCCAGGTTGAACGGGGTCATCGGCGTGCTGCGCGGCAGACCGCTCTTGCGGCCCGGCACCGTCAAGATCATCGGAGGTCCCGTTGGAATCCCAAGTTTCTGAAGCGCAATCATCAGTTTGTTGGCCGGTTTAAGCCCGCGCGGAGGTTTGGGGTCGGTCATCATGTGCCTCGCTCAGCCCAGGTGTGCCGATAACAGCCAGCCGGCAACCGAGACGCGGCCATCGGGTTCATCTTTGAAGTCCGCGCCCATCAGCGCCGACAAATCCGTCGCACCTTGCGGCGCACTGGCGTACAGGCGGGCGGGCTTGATCTCGTCGATCACCCAGTACTTGCCCACCACGTCGCAAAGCTCGTCTGCCGTCACCGCATTGGCCGGGCCGTTGGGCATAGCCGCCTTATCGAAGACCAGCACAAAGTGAGCCAGGCCGCGGTGTTCGGCGGCAACTTCCCATCCGCCAAGTCCGCACTGGCCACAAGCAGCTCACCGTCGGGCAGCGTCAGCGGACGATGGCCGGCGTTCAGCGCACAGATCAGGTCGCCGCTTCTGAAGATCAGCGCGTCGCGCGGCGAGGGCAGCCAATCGATGCGGCTACCGCTGAATTCGGAACGGGCCCGGCGTAATTGCAATATGCGCCGGAAGAACGACAGCGTCGATTCGCTATCCCGAAGCTGCTTTTCGACGGTCAGTGCTGCCCATTCTGCTGGCATCGGCAGCCAGGTGTCGGAAGAACTCGAGAAGCCGAATGGGGGAGTGTCGCCGCTCCACGGCAGCGGCACTCGGCAGCCGTCGCGGCCGCGCTCGGTGTGGCCGGAGCGCTCCCAGGTCGGGTCCTGCAGCACCTCGTCAGGCAGGTCCACGTCGGGCAGGCCCAGCTCCTGGCCGTTGTAGATGAAAGCCGCGCCCGGCAGGGCGAGCATCACCATCGCCATGGCTCGCGCCCGGTCCAGCCCCACCTGGCCGCCGCCGTAACGGGTGACCTCCCGCCCGACGTCGTGGTTGGCCACCGTCCACGTGGGTGGAACATCTTCGATCGACGCAGCCGCCAGTGTGTTCTCGATTGCGTCGCGAAGCTCGTCGGCGTCGAATTCTGCTTGCGCCAGACGGAAATTGAAACCCAGGTGCAGTTCGTCAGGTCGCAGGTATTCGGCCCACCGGGTGTTGTCGTGCACCCAGATCTCGCCGATGGTCACCGCGTCGGGGTAGTCGTTGACGACCGCGCGGATATGGCGATGAATCGCATGCACATTCGGGTGGTTGAACCGCGGGTCGCGGTCTTTGTGACGCAGCAGCCGGTTGTCGACGGATTCCATGTCGGGTAGCCCCGGCGGCTTGGCCATGCCGTGTGCGACGTCGATGCGAAAGCCGTCCACACCGCGTTCCAGCCAGAACCGCAGCGTCTTCTCCAGATCGTCGAATACCTCCGGGTTGTCCCAATTCAGGTCTGGCTGCTCGGCGTCGAACAGGTGGAGGTACCACTGGCCGGGATTGCCGTCGGGTTCGACCACCCGCGTCCAGGCCGGCCCGCCGAAAACCGACTCCCAGTTGTTCGGCGGCTTCGATCCGCGCGGCCCGCGCCCGCCGCGAAAGATGTAGCGGTCCCGCGCAGCGCTGCCCGGACCGGCTGCCAGCGCGGCCTGGAACCACTGATGCTGCGAACTGGTGTGATTGGGCACCAGGTCCATAGTGATCTTGATGCCTCGTCGGTGCGCCTCCGCGATCAGCCGCTCCGCCGCTGCCAGCCCGCCGAACAAAGGGTCGATGTCACGGGGATCGGCGACGTCGTAGCCGTGGTCGGCCATCGGGGAGACGGTGACCGGATTCAGCCAGAGCGCGTCGACGCCGAGCAGCTTGAGGTAGTCGAGCCGGGCCACCACCCCGTCCAGGTCGCCGACGCCGTCACCGTTGCTGTCGGCGAACGAGCGCGGATACACCTGATAGAAAACCGCATGCGCCCACCACGGGCGGTCTTCAACCCGGTCCATCAGAACGGCGAGTTGACCAAGGAGTGCGCGGCCATTTCCAAGTAGTCGAGCAGTTCTTTCCGGTGCTGGTCGTCAAGGGTCTGGGAGTCGATGGAGGCGACGGCGGTGTGCATGCAGCGCAGCCAGGCGTCACGCTCGATGGGGGAGATCCGAAACGGCATATGACGCATCCGCAACCGAGGATGGCCGCGACGTTCGGAGTAGGTTCGCGGACCACCCCAGTACTGCTCGAGGAACATCCGCAGGCGTTCCTCAGCGCCCGAGAGGTCTTCCTCGGGGTAAATCGGTCGCAGGATCTCGTCTTCGGCGACCAATTCGTAGAAGCGCCCCACGATCGCATGGAAGGTTTCCGCGCCGCCGACGGCGTCGTAAAAGGACTGTTGCACCGGTTCCATCCCCTCCATTGTGGTCTATCGTCGGCGGCTTACGGCGCGCGGCAGTGTGGACCGAGTCACATCGGCGGCACTCGATGTTCACCGATTGACCAGCGCACACCCACCGAATTGGCGTGCGATCTGGGGCGAATCATGGTGGACTGTTCGGCGGAGGACCTATGGCGCAGCGCAAGAAACGCCGCCACCGCAGTTCCGCGGCGGGGCTAACCGAGCCAGCGACCGGTTCCTGCCTGCACAGCGTCGATACCCGTCCACCCGTCCCGCACGATGGTGCATCGATCTGGACCCGGCGGCGAGTGCTGCTGCTGAACTCCACCTATGAGCCGCTGACCGCGCTGCCGCTGCGCCGGGCCATCATCATGCTCATCTGCGGCAAGGCTGACGTCGTGCACGACGACCCGGCCGGGCCGGTCATTCACTCCGCGACCAGGTCGATCGCCGTTCCGTCGGTGATTCGGCTGCGCTCCTTTGTCCGGGTGCCCTACCGGGCCCGCATCCCGATGACCAGGGCCGCGCTGATGCACCGCGACCGGTTCTGCTGCGCCTACTGCGGCTCAAAGGCCGACACCGTCGACCATGTGGTGCCCCGCAGCCGCGGCGGTGACCACTCCTGGGAGAACTGCGTGGCCTGCTGCTCGACCTGCAACCACCGCAAAGGCGACAAGCTGCTCGCCGAGCTCGGCTGGACCCTGCACCTGGCGCCGATGCCGCCGAAGGGCCAGCACTGGCGGCTGCTGTCCACAGTCAAGGAACTCGATCCGGCCTGGACCCGGTACTTAGGCGAGGGTGCCGCCTAGCCCGGACTAGCTCGGCGACGATGCAGAGCGCGTAGCGCGATGAGGAGGAGCCGGGCAATCGGACTCAGCACTCACGATGGGATACGGTTTGCGTCGTGAGCATGATGGAGATCCACCTCTACGTCGTGGGCATCCCGCTACTGCTGGTGGTCGTGCTGGCGGCACTGATCTGGTCACGCAAGGGACCCCACCCGGCGACCTACCAGCTATCGGACCCCTGGACGCATCCGCCGATCCTGTGGGCCGCCACTGACGAGGACGTCGGCGGCGTCCACCACGGACACGGCAGCTCGGAGTTGAGTGTTGGAGGTGGCGCCAGTGGCAGCTGGTGAAGTCGCGACCATCGAACCCGCGGAGTTGCCCAACGGATGGGTGATCACCGCCAGCGGACGGCTCTCCGGGGTCACCGAGCCCGGCGAACTCTCGGTGCACTACCCGTTCCCCAACAAAGACCTCGTCAGGCTCGACGATGCGCTGACCTACGCATCGCGGTTAGCGAAGGCCCGGCTCGCCATCTACATCGGTGACCTGGGCAGCGACACCGCCGCCCGGGCACGCGAGATCCTGGCCAAAGTGCCCACACCGAATAATGCGGTGCTGATTGCCGTTTCGCCGGACCAGCACGCGATCGAGGTCGTCTACGGCTCACAGGTGCGTGGCCGCGGCGCAGAGTCGGCGGCACCCAAGGCCGTGGAGGCCGCCGCGTCGGCGTTCAAAGAGGGCAACCTAATCGACGGGCTGGTGAGCGCGGTTTGGGTGCTCGGCGACGGGATCACACCGGCCTGAGGTCGAGATTGCGGCCATGGTTGTGATTATTTGCTTGGGCTCACGACCATAGCGGCGATCTCAACGAGAAGAACTCACTCCACGGCGTCGAACCGCCGAGCTTTCAGCGCCCGCTCGACCCCGGCCCGGCCCTCGAGCACCAGCCGGCGCAACGCTGGCGGCACCTCGGGATCGGCCAGGAACTCGTCGGCAGCCGCCAAGCCGTCGTCGCTGATGTCCCACGACGGGTACAGACCGATAACCACTGTTTGCGCGACTTCGCTTGATCGCCGGGCCCACACCCCGGGGATGGCCGCGAAATAGCGTTCGGTGAACGGCTTGAGCAGCTCGCCCTGACCCGGCGCAGTGATCCCGGCGATGATCGAGCGCCCTGTGACGTTGGGCAGCGTGTCGTCCTCGACGACCGTGGTCCAGGCGTCTTCCTTAACCCGCAGTTGCGGGCGTGCTGCCGAGGCTTGGGCGCCGTGGCGCTTGCCGGCTGCGGTTGGATCGCGTTGCACTTCAGCGTCGATCACGTCGGTGTCGACTACCCCGGCGGTAGCCAGTGCGGTCACAATGCGCCAGCGCAGATCCGTGTCGACCACAAGACCGCGCAGCCCATAGTCGGCCGGATCGGCCTCCAGTAACCCGGCCAGCACATCGGTGTGGCGGCTCGACAGCACAGACGAGCACAGGGCGTTGACGAAGGCCAGCTGGTGATCCGATCCGGGCTCAGCGCCGCGGGCCAGCTCCAAGAGCCGGTCTGCAAACGCCGGCCAGCCATGTTCGCGGGCCCAGCCCGGCTCGGCGTAGGAGCCGAGCGCGGTCTGCGCCTGCATCAACAGCCGCTGGGCCACCCCGATCTCGGTCTCGGCTTGAACACCGCGCGATACCAGCGCCACAAAATCGCGGGCTTTCAGCTCAGCATCGCGGGTCATCTCCCATGCCGCCGACCAGACCAGCGTGCGCGGAAGCGGCTCGGCGATATCGGCGATCCGATCCAGCGCGGTCTGCAGCGACTGCGGGTCGAGACGAAGCGAGCAGTACGTCAGGTCGTCGTCATTGACCAGCACCAGCTGGCCACGCGAAACACCTTGCAGTGCTTGGACTTCGGTTGTCGGACCGGCGACGTCGAGTTCTTCGCGGCGGACGCGGACCAGCTTGCCGCTGCCGTCGTCGTCGTATATACCGACCGCCAGCCGATGCACCCGCGTTTCACCCGCGCCGGGCGCGGCACCGCTCTGCTCGATCGCGAACCGGGTAAACCGTCCGTCGGCGTCGACATCGAAATCAGCGCGCAGCTTGTTCAGGCCGGTGGTCTTCAGCCACTGCCGGCCCCAGTTGGACAGGTCGCGTCCGGACGCCTTCTCCAGTGCTTTGAGCAGGTCGTCGAACGTCGCGTTGTCGAAAGCGTGGGTGTTGAAGTAGTCACGCAGCCCAGCCAGGAACTGCTCCAGGCCGACGTAGGCCACTAGCTGTTTGAGCACACTGGCGCCTTTGGCGTAGGTAATGCCGTCGAAGTTGACTTCGACGGCAGCCAGGTCGGGAATCTCAGCGGCCACCGGGTGCGTCGACGGCAGCTGGTCCTGTCGGTAAGCCCACGACTTCTCGGCGTTGGCGAATGAGGTCCACGCTTCGGTGAATTCGGTTGCTTCGCTTAGGCATAGCACCGAGGCGAAGGTGGCGAAGGACTCGTTGAGCCACAAGTCGTCCCACCACCGCATCGTGACCAGGTCGCCGAACCACATGTGCGCCATCTCGTGCAGCACCGTCTCGGCGCGTCGTTCGTAGGACGCCCGGGTGACCTTGCTGCGGAAGACATAGTCCTCGATGAAAGTGATCGCGCCGGCGTTCTCCATCGCGCCGGCGTTGAACTCCGGCACGAACAGCTGGTCGTACTTGCCGAACGCGTAGGGCACGCCAAAGTGCTTGTGGTAGAAGCCGAATCCTTGTTTGGTTTGGGTGAACAGGCGCTCGGCGTCCATGTATTCGGCGAGTGTGGCCCGGCAGTAGAGGCCTAACGGGATCTCGCCGTGCTCGTCGGTGTAGGTGTCGGTCCACTTCGCGTAGGGTCCGGCGATCAGCGCCACGAGGTAGGTGCTCATCCGCGGCGTGGTGGTGAACGTGTGCACGCCGTTCTCGACGCTACTGGCGGCGGCGTTGGAGATGACCTGCCAGTGTTCGGGTGCTCGCACCGATAGATCGAAGGCGGCCTTGAGGTCGGGCTGGTCGAAGCAGGCGAACATGCGCTTGGCGTCGGCGGTTTCGAACTGTGAGTACAGGTACACCTCGCCGTCTACCGGGTCGACGAAGCGGTGCAGGCCCTCGCCGGTGTTGGAGTAGCGGCAGTCGGCGTCGACGACAAGCACGTTGTGCTCGTCTAGGCCGGTGAGCGCAATGCCGGTCGATTCGTCGTAGCCCGAGACGTCGAGCTCGCGGCCGTTAAGGGTGGCGCGATGAACGGTGTCTGCGGCGATATCGATGAAGGTGTCGGCACCGGCCAGCGCGTCGAACTCCACCGTGGTGGTCGACCGGAAGGTGCGCTCACTGGGCCCGCCGTCGCCGTCGGTGAGATCGAGGCTGATGCGGTATTTGTCGACGGTGACCAGGGCGGCGCGTTCGACGGCTTGGTCACGGGTCAAGTTGGGAAGTGCCACGGGTCTAAACCTATCCCGGCGACGATGCGGAGCGCGTAGCGCGATGAGGAGGAGCCGGGCAATCAAGTTCGAGCCCGGCGGGAACAGTTCCACGGCGACTACGGTTGTCCTGGACGGCTGTGCCGACCGTCGATGAGAGGACCCACTATGCCCGAGAAGTCAGTCGCCGATTTCTGGTTCGATCCGTTGTGCCCGTGGGCCTGGATCACCTCGCGCTGGATCCTCGAAGTGGAGAAGGTCCGCGACATCGAGGCGAACTTCCATGTGATGAGCCTGGCGATTCTCAACGAGGGCCGCGACGACCTGCCCGAGAAGTACAAGGAGGGCATGAAGAAAGCGTGGGGGCCGGTGCGGGTAGCGATCGCCGCCGAGCAGGCCCACGGCGCCGAAGTGCTCGCACCGCTGTACACCGCGATGGGCACCCGCATCCACAACGAGGGCAACAAGGAGCTCGACGACGTCATCAAGCAGTCGCTGGCGGAGGTTGGTCTGCCCGCCGAGCTGGCCGAAGCGGCTGAGAGCAACGCCTACGATGAAGCACTCCGCAAGAGTCACCACGCGGGGATGGACGCGGTCGGCGAGGACGTCGGCACGCCGACCATCCACGTCAACGGGGTCGCGTTCTTCGGGCCGGTGCTGTCGAAGATCCCGCGCGGCAAGGACGCCGGCAAGCTGTGGGACGCGTCGGTGGCCTTCGCGTCGTACCCCCACTTCTGGGAGCTGAAGCGAACCCGTACCGAGCCGCCGCAATTCGACTGATGGCCGCGTAGGCCGAAGCTTCCGGCACAATGTCGGGCATGCGCGTCTACTTGGGTTCTGATCACGCCGGCTATGACCTCAAGCAGCAGATCATCGAGCACTTAAAGAATTCTGGGCACGAGCCGATCGACTGCGGCGCGTTCACCTATCAGGCGGATGACGACTACCCGCCGTTTTGTATCGCCGCCGCGACCCGCACGGTGGCCGACCCGGGCAGCTTGGGCATTGTGCTGGGTGGGTCGGGCAACGGCGAGCAGATCGCTGCCAACAAAGTGCCAGGCGCCCGGTGTGCCCTGGCGTGGAGCGTCGAGACCGCGACGCTGGCACGCGAGCACAACAACGCCCAGCTGATCGGCATCGGCGGCCGCATGCACACCGTTGGGGAGGCGCTTGCCATCGTGGATGCCTTCTTGACCGCACAGTGGTCGAAAGCCGAACGGCACCAACGTCGTATCGACATTCTCGACAAATACGAACGTACCCACCAACCCCCGCCGCTGCCCGGCGCTGAAGCCCCGACGGCGGGCTGACCGTTGCCCGAAGGGCACACGTTGCACCGGCTAGCACGGCTGCATCAACGCCGTTTCGCCGGCGCGCCGGTCGCGGTGTCGAGCCCGCAGGGCCGGTTCGCGGGGCAGGCCTCCGCTGTCGACGGCCGGGTACTGCAACGCACCAGCGTTTGGGGCAAGCACCTATTCCACCACTACGTCGACGGCCCAACCGTGCATGTGCACCTCGGTCTGTACGGTCATTTCACGGAATGGGCCCGTCCGCCCGGACTCGCGATGCCGCCACCGGTAGGGCAGGTGCGGATGCGTATGGTCGGCGCCGAATACGGCACCGATCTACGCGGTCCGACGGTGTGCGAACTGCTCGACGATGCCCAGGTCGCTGACGTCGTGTCGCGGCTTGGACCCGATCCGCTGCGCCGCGACGCGGACCCGGCGTGGGCCTGGACGCGGATCGCCAAGTCCCGCAGGCCGATCGGCGCACTGCTGATGGACCAGACAGTGATCGCCGGCGTCGGCAACGTCTACCGCAACGAGCTGCTGTTTCGACACGGCATCGACCCCTACCGGCCCGGTCGGACGATCACCGACGCGCAATTCGACGCGGCGTGGCGAGATCTGGTGGAGCTGATGAAGATTGGCCTGCGCCGCGGCAAGATCACCGTCGTGCGCCCCGAGCACGACCACGGCGCACCGTCATACCTGCCGGACCGACCCCGCACCTACGTGTACCGCCGTGCCGGTGACCCGTGCCGCGTGTGCACCACCACAATTCACACTGCCGAGCTGGAGGGTCGCAATATCTTCTGGTGCCCAACATGCCAACGGTGAAGATGGCATCCGGCTAACCCTAGCATATTGGCAGCACGTTACCAGGAAGCTATGGCGAAAATCACTGTTGCCCAAGAGCTTTCCGGCCAGGTCGGCATGGTATTGGTGAAACGTGAAGAAATACACGCGATTGCCGCAACAACAGCCGTTATGGCCGCCGGCTTAGGGCTGGTCGGTTTGGGCGCAGCAACCGGTGCCCAAGCCCAGCCTCGCCCGTTGCCTGACTACCACTGGTGCCCGGGCCAGTTCTGGGATCCAGGCTGGGGTCCCAACTGGGACTGGGGCAACTGCCACGACGACCATCACCGAGACATCGACGGACCCGACCACGGCCGTGATTACTGGGGTGGTCCCGGCGACAACCGGGGACCTGACGATCGCGGACCTGGCGACTGGCACCCAGGCCCCGGTGGACCTGACGACCACGGGCCCGGCCCCGGACGCTAACCCCTAACACCTACCCGGGCCGGACGGCTGCCTCACTGTGCTTCCGAGGGGCGGGTACGCGTTCGGGTATGAGGAAAACAACGCGGTTTGCAGCAGTGACGATCATGACCGCCGGTTTGGGCCTTAGTGGGCTCGGCGTGGCGAGCGGTATTCAAGCCCAAACGCCGTTCCCGAGCTACCCGTGCAACCCTGGCGATGACTGGAACCCCGGCAACGGGCCGTATTGCAATAACCCAGGGCCCGGACCCAATGGCCCGGGCGGTTACAACAATGGAGGCGGCGTCGGCGGCCCCGGCGGCCAGGGTGACAACGGTGCTGGTGGCCGTCAAACCGGCGGCGGACACGACGGCGGCGGCGGTGGCGGCGGACATTAGCGCCGCCGAATTCGCTCAGCCGTTTCTGACACCCAAGGCCGTGTAGACCTCGTCGCTCAAGGCGACACTGCGCGGATCGGCGTTGGCTTTGGTGGCGTCGTAGCGATTCATGACATACGCGTAGCCGATCCGGTACTCCAGGTCGACGAACGCGAATGACCCGCCCAGGCCGCCGTGCCCGAAAATCCCCGGGTTGGGTCCGTTGAGACAGCGCTGGTTGAGCATGTATCCCAGGCCCCACCCGTGGTCGGCGACCCGAGGGCCCAGCACCAGATCAGTTTCGAAGCCGCCCTGGCACACCCGCACGAGTTCCATGTGGCGGCGGGTCAGCAGCTTCTCTTCGGCCAGCGCGTTGTAAAAGGTCGCCATGCCGAGCGCCGACACCTGCGCATTGTTGGCGGGGAACTCCAGTTCGCGCCACAGCATCAGGTCGTTGGAGCCCAGTTCGTCATCGGGCGCGAAGCCCATTCCGACGGCCAACCCGGCTTTGGGGTGTTCGTCGAGTGAGGAAGGGCACGTCGGTGCCTGGGCGGACGCCAGGATTTCGCGGATGTGCGGCTTGTTCACCGGATCCGCACACCGGTGATGTTCGCTGGCGGGCAGGCCGATGTGGACGTCAATACCCAGCGGCTCCGCGATCTCGTTGCGCAGGTACTGACCAACCGTGGTGCCGGTGATTCGACGGAACACCTCGCCGAGGATGAAGCCAAAGGTGAACATGTGGTAGCCCTGCGCGGTATTGGGCTTCCACCACGGCTCGCCGGCGGCCAGCCGGTCGCACACCAAATTCCAGTCGGCCATCTGCTGCCACGGCACGGGCTTGCGCGGCCCAATGACGCCCGATCGGTGGTTCATCACCATCGCGACGGTGATGTCTTCCTTACCTGCCTGGCCAAATTCCGGCCAGTAGCGGGCGACCGGTGCGTTCAGGTCGATCTCACCGCGCTCAGCAAGCTGGTGCACACACGTGCTCGTCAGGCCTTTGGTGCCGGACAACACGGTGGCCAACGTGTCTTCATGCCATGGCCGCGTACCGGCGGCATCGGCCGAACCGCCCCACAAGTTGACGACCAGGTCGCCGTCCACCCAAACCGCGATGGCGGCTCCGACCTCGTTGCGCTGGGCAAAGTTCTGCTCGAACGCGTCACGTACCCGCTCGAAGCGCGGCGCGCACGTTCCGCGAATGTCGACGTCGGCCATCTGCTTGATCGACGTCCTCCTCAGCTTTATCGGCTATCGGGAGCCCGGGTCCGAGCGGGCGACGGGAATCGAACCCGCGTCGCTAGTTTGGAAGACTAGGGCTCTACCATTGAGCTACGCCCGCAGAAAATTCTCGAGCGCGACTGTACGTCGGGGCAGACATCAAATCCAAATGAGTCCGTCCCGTGACTTCGCTGTGAGGCAGCTGCCGGGACGGCGGAGTCGCGCCGTAGGATCGCGAGGTCAGCGCGGGGTGTAGCGCAGCTTGGTAGCGCATCCGCTTTGGGAGCGGAAGGCCGTGGGTTCAAATCCCGCCACCCCGACCAGCCCAGCCCGCATCCATGAGCCACCAGCCACGAATCGACACCGAGGAGCACAGCAGTGAAAAGCACCGTTGAGCAGTTGAGCCCCACCCGGGTTCGGATCAATGTGGAGGTGCCTTTCACTGAGCTCGAACCGGATTTCGAACGGGCCTACAAGGAGCTGGCCAAACAGGTTCGGCTGCCGGGTTTCCGTCCCGGCAAGGCGCCAGCCAAGCTGCTCGAAGCGCGTATCGGACGCGAAGCGATGCTCGATCAAGTCGTCAACGAGGCGCTGCCCAGCCGCTACGGGCAGGCGGTGACGGAGACGGATGTCCGCCCGCTGGGCCAGCCCGAGATCGAGGTGACCAAGAAGGAATACGGCAAGGACCTGGTTTTCACCGCCGAGGTCGACGTTCGCCCGGAGATCACGCTTCCAGACTTGAGCTCGCTGAAAATCACGGTGGACCCGGTAGAAGTCACCGACGAGGATGTCGAGTCCGAGCTGCAGTCGCTGCGCTCCCGCTTCGGCACCCTGACCCCGGTTGAGCGGCCCGCCGCCAACGGGGACATTGTTTCCATCGACCTGTCCGCCAGCGTCGATGGTGAGGAAGTCCCGGAAGCGACGACCGAAGGCCTGACCCACGAAGTCGGTTCCGGCCAGCTCGTCGATGGTCTCGACGAGGCGATCATCGGCCTGTCCGCCGGCGAGTCGCGGGTGTTCACCACCAAGCTGGCCAACGGACCGCACGCCGGCAAGGAGGCTCAGGTCACCGTTACGGTCGGCTCGGTCAAGGAACGTGAGCTGCCTGAGCTCGACGACGAATTCGCCCAATTGGCAAGCGAATTCGACACTATCGAAGAGTTGCGCGCCAACGTCGTCGAGCAAGTCCGCCGGGTCAAGCAAATCCAGCAGGCCGAAAAGATTCGCAACGCCACACTCGACACCCTGGTGGAGCAGGTGGACATCCCGCTGCCGGAGGCGATCGTGCAGGCGCACGTCGATGAGACCCTGCACAATGCGCTTCACGGCCTCGATCACGACGAGGCCCGGTTCGCTGAAGCGCTGGCCGAGCAGGGCTCCTCGCGCGAAGAGTTCGACACCGACGCCCGCTCCGCGGCCGAGAAGACCGTCAAGACTCAATTACTGCTCGACGCCTTGGCAGATGAGCTCGACATCCAGGTAAGCCAGGACGACATCACCGAACGCCTGGTGATGATGTCTCGGCAGTACGGTGTCGAGCCGCAGCAGCTGTTGTCCTTCCTGCAGCAGAACAACCAACTGCCGGCCATGTTCGCCGACGTACGGCGTGGGCTGACGCTGGCCGCGGTGGTCGAAGCGGCAACGGTCACCGATACCGATGACAACGTCGTCGACACCAGTGAGTTCTTCGGCAGGCGCGCGTCGCAGGCTCCGGAGGCTCACGAAACCGATGAGGCTGAAGACACCGACGAGGCCGGTGAGTCCGAAGCGGCCGCAGCCGACGAGGCTTAACCGCATGTGTCTGCACCTTGGGGTAGTGAAGTGTCCGGCGTCACCGCGCCACGCTGTGAGCGAACGCGCCCACTTCGGGGAGTGCATCGCGGCGCTGGTTGGTTAGTGTCGGTGCAGACGCAACTCGAGAAAGCAGGTATTCCGTCGTGACAGACATGCGTTCGAATGCGCTGGGTCTCAACCTCACCGATTCGATCTATGAGCGTTTGCTCGCCGAGCGCATCATCTTCCTGGGCTCGGAGGTCAACGACGACGTCGCCAACCGGCTCTGCGCACAGATTCTGCTGCTGGCGGCTGAAGACTCGGGCAAGGACATCTCGCTGTACATCAACTCCCCGGGCGGGTCGATCAGCGCCGGCATGGCCATCTACGACACCATGGTCTTAGCGCCCTGCGACATCGCGACCTACGCGATGGGTATGGCCGCATCGATGGGCCAGTTCCTGCTCGCCGCGGGCACCAAGGGCAAGCGCTATGCGTTGCCGCATGCTCGGATCCTGATGCACCAGCCGCTCGGCGGTGTGACCGGCAGCGCCGCCGACATCGCCATCCAGGCCGAGCAGTTCGCGCTTATCAAAAAGGAGATGTTTCGGCTCAACGCGGAATTCACCGGTCAGCCCGTCGAACGCATCGTGGCTGACTCTGACCGCGACCGCTGGTTCACCGCCCCGGAAGCCCTGGACTACGGCTTTGTCGACCACATCATCACCAACGCCCCAGTCAACGGAGCACCATCATGAATCCCGAAATCCAGCCGCAGGCCCGCTACATCCTGCCGTCGTTCATTGAGCACTCCAGTTGGGGCGTCAAAGAATCCAACCCCTACAACAAGCTGTTCGAAGAACGCATCATCTTCCTCGGCGTGCAGGTCGACGACGCGTCGGCCAACGACATCATGGCCCAGTTACTGGTGCTCGAGTCGTTGGATCCCGACCGCGACATCACGATGTACATCAATTCCCCCGGCGGCGGGTTCACCTCACTGATGGCGATCTACGACACCATGCAGTACGTGCGCGCCGACATCCAGACGGTGTGTTTGGGACAGGCGGCCTCGGCCGCGGCGGTGTTGCTGGCCGCCGGAACGCCGGGCAAGCGGATGGCGCTGCCCAACGCGCGGGTGCTGATCCACCAGCCGTCGTTGGCCGGTGTGATCCAGGGTCAGTTCTCCGATCTGGAGATCCAGGCCGCCGAGATCGAGCGGATGCGCACGCTGATGGAAGTCACGCTGGCCCGCCATACGGGCAAGCCCGCCGACGTGATCCGCAAGGACACCGACCGCGACAAGATCCTGACCGCCGAAGAGGCCAAGGACTACGGGATCATCGACACCGTGCTGGAGTACCGCAAGCTTTCTGCGCAGACCGTCTAGCCGCGACGAGCAGACGCAAACGCCCCAAAAATCGCGTTGTTTAGGGTGCTTTTGCGACTGCTCGCGCTACCGAGGCGATGTCGGCCGGCCGAACTCGACAGCACCCGCCGATCACGCGTGCTCCCGCCGACACCCATTGCGTCGCCAGCGCGGCCGAGAATTGTGAACGCCCGACCCATGCTCGCCGCGCGGTGTCCCAGCGCTCTCCGCTGTTGGGGTAGACGATCACCGGCTTGTCGGTCTGCCGGGCTGCCGCGATCGCCGGCCGCACATCGTCGGGCGCACAGCAGTTGACGCCGACCGCGATGATCTGCGGAACCCCGGCAACCACCCCGAACGCCTCGGCAAGTGGTTGCCCCGCACGGGTGCGAGTTCCTTCGATGGTGTAGCTGAGCCAGGCCGGGACCGCTAGGCGCCGCACCAAATTCACCAGCGCTTCGGCCTCATCGACGTCGGGCACCGTTTCCAGCGCAAGCACGTCGGCGCCCGCCTCGGCCAGCACTTCCAGCCGTGGCCAATGCCACCTCTGCAACGCAGCAACACTGAGGCCGTAGCGGCCGCGATACTCCGACCCGTCGGCGAGCGCCGCGCCGTACGGTCCGACCGAGGCGGCCACCCATCCCGCGCCGACCTGATTGCGCGCGATAGCGGCAAGCTCGACGCTGCGCCGCAGCAGCCGGACGGCGTCGTCGCGTCCGATCCCGCGAGCGGCGAAGCCCTCGAACGACGCCTGATAGCTCGCCGTGGTGGCGATGCTGGCGCCGGCGCGAAAGTAGTCAGCATGCACCGCGATGATCTCCTCCGGCGCGTCGACGAGCAGCCTCGCCGACCACAATGCGTCGGAAAGGTCATGGCCGCGCGCCTCGAGCTCGGTGGCCAGCCCGCCATCGCCGATCAAGACGGTATCGTCGGGCACGGCGAATCCCACGGACTCAACTGTAGGGTCGGTGGACGCGCCGCCTCTCGGTCGAGTAACAGCCGCGACACGCCAGGGACACGTCAGCGCGTTCCGGGCTGCCAGGCGCCGAATAACGGGATATGTTCGCAGCAGAACAAGCACGAATACCACCGACGCTATTCGCCGCTATCGGTCGCGTCGTGCCCGAGCAAGCGGGTAGCGTCGGGAAATACACGCGGCACTGTACGACGGACGGCGAACAGGAAGTAGGCACTGACGCACCATGGCGCGCATCGGAGACGGCGGTGACTTGCTGAAGTGCTCCTTCTGCGGAAAGAGCCAAAAACAAGTCAAAAAGCTCATTGCGGGGCCCGGGGTCTACATCTGCGATGAGTGCATCGATCTCTGTAACGAGATCATCGAAGAAGAACTCGCCGACGCCGACGACGTCAAACTCGACGAACTGCCGAAGCCGGCTGAGATCCGCGAATTCCTCGAGAGCTACGTCATCGGCCAAGACAACGCCAAGCGGACACTGGCCGTCGCCGTCTACAACCACTACAAGCGCATCCAGGCCGGCGAAAAAGGCCGCGACTCACGCTCCGGTGAGCCGGTCGAGCTGACCAAGTCCAACATCTTGATGCTCGGTCCCACCGGCTGCGGCAAAACGTACCTGGCCCAGACGCTGGCCAAGATGCTCAACGTGCCGTTCGCCATCGCCGACGCCACCGCGCTCACCGAGGCGGGCTACGTCGGCGAAGACGTGGAAAACATTCTGCTCAAGCTCATCCAAGCCGCCGACTACGACGTCAAGCGCGCCGAAACCGGGATCATCTACATCGACGAGGTCGACAAGATCGCGCGCAAGAGCGAGAACCCGTCGATCACCCGAGACGTGTCCGGTGAAGGCGTGCAGCAGGCGCTGCTGAAGATTCTCGAGGGCACCCAGGCGTCGGTCCCGCCGCAGGGCGGCCGCAAGCACCCGCATCAGGAGTTCATCCAGATCGACACCACCAACGTGTTGTTCATCGTGGCGGGCGCCTTCGCCGGGTTGGAAAAGATCGTCGCCGACCGGGTCGGCAAACGCGGACTGGGCTTTGGAGCCGAAGTGCGGTCCAAGGCCGAGATCGACACCACCGACCACTTCGCCGAGGTCATGCCCGAAGACCTGATCAAGTACGGCCTGATCCCGGAATTCATCGGCCGGCTACCGGTTATCGCTTCGGTGACCAACCTCGACATGGATTCTCTGGTCAAGATCTTGTCCCAGCCCAAGAACGCCCTCGTCAAGCAGTACACACGGCTGTTCGAGATGGACGGCGTGGAGCTGGAGTTCACCCAGGATGCGCTTGAGGCGATCGCCGAGCAGGCGATTCACCGCGGCACGGGCGCTCGCGGCCTGCGGGCGATCATGGAAGAGGTCCTGCTGCCGGTGATGTACGACATCCCCAGCCGCGACGACGTCGCCAAAGTTGTGGTCACCAAGGAGACCGTGCAAGACAACGTGCTGCCGACGATCGTGCCGCGCAAGCCGTCGCGTACGGAGCGCCGCGACAAGAGCGCCTAACTCAGTGACTGAGTGCTAGCTAACGTTACCGGCGCGTAAGTAAAGTTCTTAGAGTTGGGGTGCCAGCAAAAGTGACCAACACCACAGTTTTGCCTACCCGGCGTGGTGTCCGTGGCTATGACCTTGGTGTTTGATTGCATAGCGGTGGCGCGTTACGCCGCGTCGGCGTCAATGAATGCTTAAGAGCAGTGCCATAATCGGTACTGCCGGTGACATAAAAATTGGGCGGGTCCACTCCGACGGCGGATACTGGAAGTCGTAACGCAGAGTGGCCGTGCGGAGAACAGCAACGGAAGGCGGAGACGTGGGTCCGAACGGCGACGGAGCCGGTTCAGAATCTCATATCGCTGAGACGGCGGCGCCACGGCGGCAGCAGCTGGAAAGAGTCGTCATCCGCTTCGCCGGGGACTCCGGTGACGGCATGCAGCTCACCGGTGACCGATTCACTTCCGAGGCAGCGCTTTTCGGCAACGACCTGGCCACCCAACCGAACTATCCCGCCGAGATCCGTGCACCCGCCGGCACACTGCCCGGCGTCTCGTCCTTCCAGATCCAAATCGCCGACTACGACATCCTCACCGCCGGTGACCGGCCCGACGTGCTTGTGGCCATGAACCCCGCCGCGCTGAAAGCCAACATCGGCGACCTGCCGCGTGGCGGAGTGGTAATCGTGAACACCGACGAGTTCACCAAGCGCAATTTGGCCAAAGTCGGTTATGAAACCAATCCGCTGGACAACGGCGAGCTGTCTGAATACGTCGTGCACTCGGTGCCGATGACCACGCTGACGCTGGGCGCCGTCGAGGCGATTGGCGCGTCGAAAAAGGACGGGCAACGCGCGAAAAACATGTTCGCGCTTGGCCTGCTGTCGTGGATGTACGGCCGGCCGATCGAAACCAGCGAGCGATTCATCAGGGAGAAGTTCGCCCGCAAGCCCGACATCGCTGAGGCCAACGTGCTGGCGCTCAAGGCCGGCTGGAACTACGGCGAAACCACTGAGGCCTTCGGGATCACCTATGACATCTCGCCGGCCAAGCTGCCTGCGGGCGAGTACCGACAGATCTCGGGCAACACGGCTTTGGCCTACGGCATCGTCGCCGCCGGTCAGCTGGCCGGCATCCCGGTGGTGCTCGGCAGCTATCCGATCACGCCGGCGTCGGACATCTTGCACGAGCTGTCCAAGCACAAGAACTTCAACGTGGTCACCTTCCAGGCCGAAGACGAGATTGGTGGCGTCTGCGCGGCGCTGGGCGCGGCCTACGGTGGCGCGCTCGGGGTCACCAGCACGTCGGGACCGGGTCTGTCGCTCAAAGCCGAAGCGATCGGCCTCGGTGTGATGACCGAGCTGCCGCTGCTGGTCGTCGACGTGCAGCGTGCCGGCCCGTCGACCGGTATGCCGACCAAGACCGAGCAGGCCGACCTGATGCAGGCGATGTACGGGCGCAACGGCGAGTCGCCGGTCGCCGTACTTGCGCCGCGGTCACCCTCCGACTGCTTTGAGACCGCCCTGGAGGCGGTGCGCATCGCGGTGTCATATCACACGCCGGTAATCCTGTTGTCCGACGGCGCAATTGCCAACGGCTCAGAGCCGTGGCTGGTCCCGGACGTCAGCACGCTGGAGCCCATCGAGCACGCCTACGCCAAGGCTGGCGAACCCTTCCAGCCGTACGCCCGCGACCCCGAGACCCTGGCCCGCCAGTTCGCGATTCCGGGCACTCCGGGGCTCGAGCACCGCATCGGCGGGCTGGAGTGCGCAAACGGTTCCGGCAACATCTCTTACGACCCCGCAAACCACGACCTGATGGTGCGGTTGCGCCAGGCCAAGATCGACGGGATCCGGGTTCCCGACTTGGAGGTCGACGATCCGACCGGTGACGCTGAGCTGCTGTTGATCGGCTGGGGCAGCACGTACGGTCCAATCGGCGAAGCGTGCCGGCGTGCACGCCGCAGAGGCATCAAGGTCGCGCACGCGCATCTGCGTTATCTCAACCCGTTCCCGGCCAACCTCGGTGAGGTGCTGCGCCGCTACCCGAAGGTGGTGGCGCCCGAGATGAATCTGGGTCAGCTGGCGTTGTTGCTGCGGGCGAAGTACCTGGTCGACATCCAGTCGGTGACCAAGGTTCAGGGTGTCGCGTTCCTGGCCGATGAGGTGAGCCGCATTATCAGCGCCGCGCTGGGCGGGACGCTGGCCGAGATCGAGGAAGACAAAACCACAGTGGCCAGATTGGCAGTGGCGACGGTTGGAGCAGGAGCTGACGCATGACCGACTTGATCGGGGATCTGACGGGCGCGGATCTTTCACTGACGCCGTTGTCCAGAAACACCGGCGTACCCACCACCGATCAGCCGCAAAAGGCTAAAGACTTCACCAGCGACCAGGAGGTCCGCTGGTGCCCGGGCTGCGGCGACTACGTCATCCTCAACACCATTCGTAACTTCCTGCCAGAGCTCAGGCTGCGCCGCGAAAACATCGTCTTCGTCAGCGGGATCGGGTGCTCCAGCAGGTTCCCGTACTACTTGGAGACCTACGGTCTGCATTCGATCCACGGTCGCGCACCGGCCATCGCGACCGGTCTCGCGCTGGCCCGCCCCGACCTGTCGGTGTGGGTGGTCACCGGCGATGGTGATGCGCTGTCGATTGGCGGCAATCACCTGATCCACGCGCTGCGCCGCAACGTCAACCTCACGATCCTGCTGTTCAACAACCGCATCTACGGCCTGACCAAGGGGCAGTACTCGCCGACTTCCGAAGTCGGCAAGGTCACCAAGTCGACCCCGATGGGATCGCTGGACCAGCCGTTCAACCCGGTGTCGCTGGCACTGGGCGCCGAGGCGAGTTTCGTTGCCCGAGCGCTTGATTCGGACCGCAACGGCCTCTCGGAGGTGCTGCGCGCCGCGGCCGAGCACCGAGGATCCGCCCTGGTCGAGATCCTTCAGGACTGCCCGATCTTCAACGACGGTTCGTTCGACGCGCTGCGGAAGGAGGGCGCCGAAGAGCGGGTGATCCATGTCCGGCAGGGCCAGCCGATCACGTTCGGCGCCAACGATGAATACTGCGTGGTGCGCTCCGGGTTCGGGCTCGACGTGGCCAAGACCGCCGACGTCGCCGCCGAGAGCATCGTGGTGCACGATGCGCACACCGAAGACCCCGCCTACGCCTTCGCCCTCTCGCGATTGTCCGACCAGAACCTCGAACATGCCGTGATGGGCATTTTCCGGCAAATCAGCCGGCCGACCTACGACGACGCGGCCCGCGCTCAGGTCAGCGCCGCGAAGAAATCGGCTCCTAGCGACCGCACGGCACTGCAATCCCTGCTGCGCGGGCGCGACACCTGGACCGTCGCCTGACGTGGCGCGAATCTCGACCCAGCCAATCGCGTTGGCGGGGGTGGTATTGGCTGGCGGTGCATCGCGCCGAATGGGCCGAGACAAGGCCACATTGCCGTTGCCCGGTCCGGTTCCCGGATCGACCGCTGCAACGAACGAGCGCCCCGGCACCATCACGATGGTCGAACACGTCGTCGGTGTTGCCGGTCAGCGGTGCAAGCCGGTTTTCGTAGTAGCCGCGCCGGGTCAACGGTTGCCGACGTTGCCGGCCCAGGTGGTGCGCGACGAAGCGCGTGGACTCGGGCCACTGATCGCGACCGGGCGGGGGCTTCGAGCCGCCGCCGAAGCCGGCGCCACCCACGCGTTCGTGTGCGCTGTCGATATGCCACTTCTGACGACCGATCTGATCGACGAGTTGGCCAACCGGGCCGCACAGGTGGACGCCGATGTGGTCTTGCCATGGGATGGCCGCGACCACTACCTGGCCGCGGTCTACCGCACCGAGTTGACCGAGCGCATCGATGCGCTGGTAGCGGCTGGGGAGCGCGCGATGCGCGCGTTGGTCGACAGCGTCGACGCTCAACGGGTCGTGGTGTCGGACTCGCGAGCGCTGGCCAACGTCAATTCGGCTGACGATCTGAACACTCTGCTGCAGCCCAGTCGCTGAGACCTGGCGTCGGCTGCCGGCGTCCGGGCGCGCGTAAAATTCTCTCTAGCAAATTACGTTGTCGGCTGGCAACAAATTCTCTAACGCGTTTCCGTCCTATTCTATTACGTCGTTGGCGCTGTTATTAAACCAATTATCGTCTGCATAATAGAGCCTGAATGTCCCGCAATTCGTGCAGAGATATGGGCCCGGATTCGCTGTCGTGTCAGTGATGTTGGCCTGTAACACCTTGGGCCAGCATCGATTCGAGCGTAGAGCGATCAAATGACAGGAATGCCACGGTTAGTCAAGCTATGCCGAAACAGAATAACTCTGTGGCCCCTGGCTAATTGCGATGCTGGCCGGAGCCAACTCGGCTGGGCCCGAACGACACACCGCTTGGGAGTCGAGCTGTGACGACAGCAGCGGTGGCGTCGTCATCGTGGAGATACCTAGCGAAATCACCTGCCGCACAGTATATTTAGAACACTGCGACACTCCAGAATAGCAACTGGATCTGACTGGCCGGCACTCAGCGTGCTTTCGCTTCGGCTGACGAGGGCCAATGAAATATGCTGGCGCACTGAGCATTACAGCATCAGCATCGGTAGTTCGGTTAACGGCCCACACGCGGCGTTGCTACGGTATGGACGACCAATCAGCTAACTGCTTCCGCAGCAGATCGTCTGCGCGCGCAGCGATCTGCGTGTGAAAGGTCCAGTCAGCGGACAGCAGCTGCTGGAAATCCCGTGTTGCAGCTCACAAAATCCCCGTGATTTGGCTCACGATAGGTTTGGACACCTGCTGCACTGCAACGAACGCGGAAGTCCCGATTGACCTGCGAAGACCGCGAGCTGGCCTCGCCGTGATTGTGCCGTAACTGAACCGAGATAGGGCGTAAGGCGAGATGACGAATGCGGCGAAGTTTCGTACGGTCCCTCTCGGCCCTAAAACAGGGCAAATAAAAATCGAATCCACCGACCGCGTGTGAGCGGGGCTGCGGACGGCAACAGTGTGCCTCCCAGCCGTCGGGCATGAGCCCGCCGGGCGAACCGTGCCCCCGCTGTCGTGCCGGAACCGAGACGGCACTCCCCGAAGCAGCAGTTCCGCCTGAACACAGGCGATCACCCACATTCGTGGGCTTGCTTCGGCGCGCGCAGCGCGAAAGGAACGAGGTTGAAGAACGTCCACAAGACGCTCATCTTTGCGGGGATCGCAGGGTTTCTCGCCGCGGCGCCGACTGCGCCGTTCATCGCGAGCGCCTATGCGGAAGGCGAGGCCTGGGACGCCAACGCGGCCCTCGGCACCGCTCCCGATGGGCTGGTAACCGACGCGGCGGCTGCTGAGGCTCCTGAGGCGCCCGCGCCTGAGGCTCCCGAGGCACCCGCTCCCGAGGCACCTGAGGCCCCTGCGCCCGAGGCTCCTGCCCCGGCTCCGGAGGAGGCTGCTCCTGCGCCCGACGCACCGGCCCCCGCTCCGGAGGCGCCTCCTGCCCCGCCGGTCAGGGCGTACAGCGTCAACTGGGACGCGATCGCGCAGTGTGAGTCCGGCGGGAACTGGTCGATCAACACCGGCAACGGCTTCGCCGGTGGCCTGCAGTTCACGCAGAGCACCTGGTCGGCGAACGGTGGTTCGGGATCCCCGCACAACGCGAGCCGCGAGGAGCAGATGCGGGTGGCCGAGAACGTCCTGCGTACCCAGGGCATAGGCGCTTGGCCGGTCTGCGGCAAACGCGGCTGATCTGACGAGTGCAAGCTGGTGCCGGGCCTTCGGGCCCGGCACCGCCGCATATGCGGGGTACTAGGCCGGGTTATCCGGCAAGACGAACGCCGATCGCGCCGCCACCGAGGCCATATGGCGGGTCAACACCGCCTCGGGGACCAAAACGGTGGCTCGGCTGACCATGGCACTCAAGAAGGTGGGCCGTAGGTTGACGATCCTGCCGAACATGGCCGACTCGCGCACGAGCGGGCTGACGCGCGGTGGTCGGGATGCGGCGTACCGGGCGAAGGCGCTCGGCAGGTCGGTGGCCCGCTCGACGCAGGCGGCCAGAATCGCGGCGTCTTCAAGTGCCTGGCAGCCGCCCTGGCCGAGGTGCGGGCGCATCGGGTGGGCAGCGTCACCGACCAGCACGATTGCCCCGCGTGCCCACCGTCGGGCCGGGGTGCGGTCGTAGAGGTCGTTGCGCAAGACATCGGCGGGTTCCGTGGCCGCCAGCATGGCCGGTATGGGATCGGGCCAGTCGGAGAACTTCGCTTGCAGGTAGGGCAGTTCTCCGTCGGGCGCGCGCTGCCCCTCGGGACTGCGTTCGGTGGCAAACGAGTAGGTGTGATCCGGCCCCATCGGGACGTGACCAGTTTCGACGCCCGGCCCGAGCGTCTCGCCGGCCAGCTCCGGGTCCATCGCATACCTGGCGACGCCGCGCCAGGCCGTGTAGCCGGCGTAGCGGTCGGAGAGCGGGCCATTGAGGTGGAGCGCAATCACCGACCGTGTTCCGTCGGCGCCGACCACCGCGCGTGCGGTGCGCACCGTGCCGTCCGACAACTCGACCCGGACCCCGGCGTGGTTGTCGACTACGTCGATGGCGCGCAGCCCGTATTCCACGGTGCCCGGCTTCAACGCCCCCGCAAGGATGTCGCGCAGCGCTGCCCGTTGCACTACCACCAACGGCTCACCCAGCGCCTTGACGATCCGCTCGGGCGCGGGGCGCCGCAACCACGAGCCGTCTCGCCAGCGCGGCGCACCGGCGGTGACACGGCCGCCCGCCTCGCGGACCGCGTCGCCCAAACCGATGCAGTCGAGTGCCGCTAATGCGTTGGGCCAGATGCTGATTCCGGCCCCCGTCGACGTGTCGGTTCGCTCTTCGAGGACCGTGACTTCCTAACCACACCGCTGCAGGGCCACCGCGCTTGCCACGCCTGCGATACCCGCGCCGACCACCAGGATGCGTTGCGCCATGGGCAGTGAACCTATCGGGGGGCACGGACGACACCAACCGCGTGTGCTAGGCAAGACGCATGACCGCAACGGCGTTTGACAACCTCGATGACTACCTCGCGCTGCCGCGGGTAGCCGGTCTGGCGGTCTCAGCCGACGGCTCGCGAGTAGTCACCACGGTGGCTAGGCTCAACGACAAACGCAGCGAATACGTCACTGCGATCTGGGAAGTCGACCCGGCGGGCCGGACGCCTGCGCGCAGGTTGACCCGCTCGGCCCACGGTGAGTCGTCGCCGGCGTTCACCGCCGACGGCGATCTGCTGTTCGTCTCGTCGCGGACCACATCCGACAAGGCGGACGGTAAGGACAAACCGCCCGCCTCGCTGTGGCGGTTGCCGGCCAGCGGCGGTGAAGCCGTCGAGGTGCTCGCCATGCCGGGCGGCGTCTCCGTGGTACAGAGTGCTCGCAGCGCCGAGGTGACAGTGGTCGGCGCGCCGCTGCTGCCGGCTGCCGACGACGTCGATGACGATCGGCGGCTGCGCGACCTCCGCAAAGACTTGAAGGTGACGGCGATCTTGCATGCGGGATATCCGGTTCGCTACTGGGACAAGGACCTCGGCCCGGACGAGCCTCACCTGCTCGAGGTGAGCGGCCCGCGTGATCTGACCCCGCAACCCGGTGTGGCGCTACGCGAAGCCGGATTCGACGTCAGTGCCGATGGTCGATTCTTGGTGACTACTTGGCGCGTCGCCGGGGCGGGGCCCAGCGCGCGCTCGGTGCTGCTGCGAGTCGACATCGAATCCGGCGAACGCACCGTCATCGCCGACGATCCCGGCGCAGATCTGGAGCATCCGGCGATCTCCCCGGACTGCTCGGCGGTGGCCTTCACCCGCGAAACGATCGCCACTCCCGATTGCGCGCCGCGAAGAACGTTGCAGTGCTTACGGTTTGGTGAAGAACCGGTTTCCGTCGCTGCGGAGTGGGATCGCTGGCCGGCATCGCTGACCTGGTCGAAAGACGGCGCCTCGCTTATCGTCACCGCCGACCAGGCCGGCCGCGCGCCGGTGTTCGCCGTCGATTTGACCACATCGACGATCACCCAGCTCACCTGTGACGACTTCGCCTACAGCGACGTCACGGCCGCGCCCGGCGGGGTGCTGTATGCACTGCGCAGCTCGTATGCGACGCCACCGCACCCGGTGCGGATCGACCCCGATGGCGGCGTCACCGTACTGCCGTGCGTTGAATTGCCTGCGTTGCGAGGAACTTTGGAAGAGGCCAACGCCACCACTGCCGATGGGTTCACCGTGCGCTCGTGGCTGGTGCTTCCTGACAACCCCACGCCGGCACCGCTGCTGCTGTGGATTCACGGCGGTCCGCTGGGCAGCTGGAACAGCTGGTCATGGCGATGGAACCCGTGGTTGATGGCGGCCCAGGGCTACGCTGTGCTGCTGCCCGACCCTGGGTTATCCACCGGCTACGGGCAGGAGTTCATCCAGCGCGGCTGGGGAGCCTGGGGCGCGGAGCCGTTCGACGACTTGATGACAGCCACCGACGCAATTTGCGCTCACCCGCGCGTCGACGCCACCCGCATCGCGGCGATGGGCGGATCGTTCGGGGGGTACATGGCCAACTGGGTGGCCGGCCACACCGACCGGTTCGCCGCAATCGTCACCCATGCCAGCCTGTGGGCGCTGGACCAATTCTGGCCGACCACTGACCTCGCCTACTACTGGCGGCGCGAGATGACACCGCAAATGGCCGCGACCCACTCGCCGCACCGCTTCGTCGAGCGGATCAGCACCCCGATGCTGGTTATCCACGGCGACAAGGACTACCGGGTACCGGTCGGCGAAGCCCTTCGACTGTGGTACGACCTGCTGGCCAACTCTGGCCTGCCTGCCGGCGCGGACGGCCGCAGCCCGCATCGCTTCTTGTACTTCCCGTCCGAAAACCACTGGGTGCTGGGCCCACAGCACGCCAAGATCTGGTACGACGTCGTCATCGCGTTTTTGGCCGAACACGTGCTCGGCAAGACCGGCAAACTGCCCGAAACCCTCGGAGTAGCGTCAGTCCGGTGACAGCATCGCAGCGCGAATTCGACATCGTCTTGTACGGGGCGACCGGCTTTGTCGGAAAGCTGACCGCCGAATACCTGGCCAGAGCGGGATCGGGTGCCCGTATTGCGCTGGCCGGCCGGTCGACCGACCGGTTACGTGCAGCGCGCGAAACTCTTGGCGAGTTAGCGCAGTCCTGGCCGCTGGTGCAGGCCGACGCCGCTTCCCCGTCGACGCTGGATGCGATGGCGACGCGCACCCAAGTGGTGATCACCACCGTCGGCCCGTACACCCGCTACGGGTTGCCACTGGTGGCCGCATGCGCGGCGGCAGGCACCGATTACGCCGACCTCACCGGTGAGGCGATGTTCGTGCGCAACAGCATCGACCAGTACCATAAACAGGCCGTCGACACCGGCGCACGCATCGTGCATGCGTGCGGATTCGATTCCATCCCTTCGGATTTGAGTGTCTATGCGCTGTACCGCGCGGCACGCGACGACGGCGCCGGCGAACTCACCGACACCCATTTCGTGTTGCGCCGCTTCGCCGGCGGATTATCCGGCGGCACCATCGCCTCGATGATGGAGGTGCTGCACAGCGCTTCCACCGATCCCGACGCACGGCGCCTGCTCGCCGATCCGTACACGCTGAGTCCCGACCGCACCGCCGAACCCGACGTGGGCCCGCAGCCGGATCTGCCCTTGCGCCGCGGCCGCGACATCGCCCCGGAACTGGCCGGGACGTGGACCGCGGGATTCATGATGGCACCGTATAACACTCGAATTGTTCGGCGCAGCAACGCATTACTGGACTACGCGTACGGCAGGCAATTCCGCTACGCCGAGCACATGAGTCTGGGCTCCTCGCGGGTTGCCCCCGCGGCGTCCGCTTTGGTCACCGGCGCAGGCATCGCGGTGTTCGGGCTGGGCAGCCGTTATTTCCGGCTGCTGCCGCGGCGGCTGGTCGAACGGCTGGCGCCCAAACCCGGCACCGGCCCCAGCGCCGCCGCCCGGGAACGCGGCTACTACCACGCCGAGACCTATGCCACCACGACCACCGGCGCGCGTTATCGGGCGACCATCGAGCAGCAGGGCGATCCGGGCTACAAGGCGACCTCGGTGTTGTTGGGGGAGAGCGGCTTGGCGCTCGCGTTAGACCGGGACAAGCTCTCCGACCTACGCGGCGTGCTCACTCCGACGGCCGCGATGGGCGACGCGCTGATGGCGCGTTTCCCGGCCGCCGGGGTGTCACTGCAGACCAGTCGGCTCTGATTGCGTCGGGCCGCGTCGAAGGCTGTTGGTACAGCTGACTTAGGTCTAGTGTCGTAATCGATTTCGACAATCTCCGGTGACGAAAGTTGACACGAAATGGCTGGTCTCGATGATCTTTTCGCACAGATTCCAACACGCGAAATCGCAAGCAGGTTAGGCGCTGACGAAGCAGAAGTGAACAACGCGATTCACACATTGGTTCCCGTGCTCGTCGGTGGAGCGCACGAAAATGCGCAAAATTTCGACAAAGCGTCAGACATCGAGTCGGCGGCCAGCAGCCATGCTGCACGAGGGCTGCTGGATACCGGTGCCACGGTGGATCAACTCGACAAGTCCGACGGTCAGAATGCGATAGCGACGATCTTTGGGGGCGCTGACAGCAGTCAGGTGGCCGCGGCGCTGTCGGGCGCTGGTGGCGGCAACAGTGAGTTGATCCAGAAGCTCTTGCCGATCCTGGCACCGATTGTGTTGGCGTACATCGGTAAACAACTCAGCGACAAGAAATCTCCCGCACAGGAGCAGGCTTCCGGGGGCGCCCTTGGCGAGGTGCTGGGCAGCATCCTCAGTGGAGCCTCGGGCGGCAAAGGCAACAGGTCGTTGGGCAGCATCCTCGGCGATGCGGTGGGAAGCAAAGCGGGCGACATACTCGGCGGCTTGCTCGGCGGCAAGAACAAGAAATAACGCACGGACGCACTGCCATTGCACCGGTTCGTCATCGGCAATTCTTCGGCCGTTTCGATTCACGTGAGTTGAACGCGTTCGCGAAAACATTGACGTCAGTAGGCTCATATTTGTTCGGCGAAGCAACGCGGGGCTGCTGTGGCCCGCACGAGGAGAAGGGAGTGAGTGACGTGGGAGACACACTGAATGCGGGACAGAAGTTAGTAAGGGGAGAGTCGCTCACCTCCAACAACGGGGCCTATACCTTGACGCTGCAAGATGACGGCAACCTGGTGCTGGCGGTGCGCGGCAAGGCCATTTGGGCCACGGGGACCAACGGTCAAGACGTGGTGCGTGCGGAGGTCCAACCGGACGGCAACTTCGTGCTCTACACCGCGGACAAGCCAGTGTGGGCCACCAACACCAAGGGCAAGAAGAACCCCCGTCTCGTGCTACAGGACGACCGCAACCTGGTGCTCTACGCCGACGACGGGGCAGCATGGTCCACCAAGACCGAGACTGATGCGCCGCCGCCTCCGGCTCCCGAAGAGCCGGCCGCTGCGGCGGCACCCGCTGCGCAAGAGGCTGCTCCCGAACCAGAAGCGGCCCCGGCCGAGGCGCCGCCGGCACCCGAGCCAGCTGAACCGGCCGCCCGGACGTACACCGTCGAATCCGGCGACACCCTGTGGGCCATCGCGGAGCGCTTTTACGGCGACGGCGGCAAATACCAGGTCATCGCCGACGCCAGCGGGGTCCCGAACCCGGACCTGATTCAACCCGGGCAGGTGCTGACGATCCCCTGATCGTAGCGCGTTCGACGATGTAGCGGCTCAGGTCGACAGGACTGAGCCGCTACAGCGGAACTGCTTGGCCGGTCGAGTGAGCGGGCTTCCTAGAATTGTGCGGTGACCCCCAACCCGAAGCCCGCTGTTAGCGCTGCGGCTGAAGCCTTGCCGAAGTCGTGGGACCCGGGCGCGGTCGAGAGCACGATCTATCAGGGCTGGGTGGACGCCGGATACTTCACCGCTGACCCGGCCAGCACCAAACCGGGTTTTTCCATCGTGCTGCCACCGCCCAATGTGACCGGCAGCCTCCACATGGGGCACGCGCTGGAGCACACCCTGATGGATGCCTTGACTCGCCGCAAGCGCATGCAGGGATATGAAGTGCTGTGGCTGCCGGGTACGGATCACGCCGGGATCGCCACCCAAAGCGTGGTGGAAAACCAGCTCGCGCTCGACGGCAAGACCAAAGAAGGCTTGGGCCGCGAGCGGTTCATCGAGACGGTGTGGCGATGGAAGCGTGACTCCGGCGGCGCAATCGGCGCCCAGATGCGCCGCCTTGGCGACGGCGTCGACTGGAGCCGCGACCGGTTCACCCTCGACGAGGGCCTTTCGCGCGCGGTGCGGACGATCTTCAAACGGCTCTACGACGCCGGACTGATCTACCAGGCCGAGCGGCTGGTGAACTGGTCACCGGTGCTGGAAACGGCCATCTCCGATCTCGAGGTCAACTACGAAGACGTCGAAGGCGAGCTGGTGTCGTTTCGATACGGCTCGCTCGACGACTCCGAACCCCACATCGTCGTGGCCACCACCCGGGTCGAAACGATGCTGGGCGACACCGCGATAGCGGTGCATCCCGACGACGAGCGCTACCGCCACCTGGTCGGCACCAACCTGCCGCACCCTTTCGTCGACCGAACCCTGGTCGTCGTCGCCGACGAGCATGTCGACCCCGAATTCGGCACTGGCGCAGTCAAAGTCACCCCCGCGCACGACCCCAACGACTTCGAGATCGGATTGCGGCACCAATTGCCGATGCCCACGATCATGGACACCAAGGGCCGAATAGCCGACACTGGAACACAATTCGACGGCATGGACCGATTCGAAGCCCGCGTAGCGGTGCGGGAGGCGCTGGCGGCGCAAGGCCGCATCGTCGAAGAGAAGCGCCCGTACCTGCACAGCGTCGGGCATTCCGAGCGCAGCGGCGAGCCGATCGAGCCGCGGCTCTCACTGCAGTGGTGGGTGCGGGTGGAGTCGCTGGCCAAAGCGGCTGGCGACGCTGTCCGCAACGGACAGACGGTGATTCACCCAGCCAGCATGGAGCCCCGCTGGTTCGGCTGGGTCGACGACATGCACGACTGGTGCATCTCGCGTCAGCTGTGGTGGGGCCACCGTATCCCGATCTGGTACGGGCCCAACGGCGAAAAAGTGTGCGTCGGTCCCGACGAAGCCCCGCCCGAAGGTTGGGAGCAAGACCCCGACGTGTTGGACACCTGGTTCTCCTCTGCATTGTGGCCGTTTTCGACGATGGGCTGGCCCGAGCGCACGCCTGAGCTGGAAACGTTCTATCCGACAAGCGTTTTGGTCACCGGGTACGACATCCTGTTCTTTTGGGTGGCCCGGATGATGATGTTCGGCACCTTTGTCGGCGGCGACGACGCCATCACCCTCGACGGCCGTCGCGGACCACAGGTGCCGTTCACCAACGTGTTCCTGCACGGGCTGATCCGCGACGAGTTCGGCCGCAAGATGAGCAAGTCCAAAGGCAACGTCGTGGATCCGTTGGACTGGCTGGACAAGTTCGGGGCCGACGCGCTGCGGTTCGCGCTGGCCCGCGGTGCCAGTCCCGGCGGTGACCTGACCATCGGCGAAGACCACGTGCGGGCCTCGCGAAACTTCGGCACCAAGCTGTTCAACGCCACCCGGTTCGCGCTGCTCAACGGTGCCCGCCCGGCGCCGCTGCCCGACCCCGCCGACTTGACCGATGCCGATCGATGGATCCTTGGACGGTTGGAAGAGGTTCGCGCCGAAGTCGATTCGGCTTTCGACGGCTACGAGTTCAGCCGCGCCTGCGAATCTCTCTACCACTTCACCTGGGACGAGTTCTGCGACTGGTACGTCGAACTGGCCAAGACGCAGCTTGCCGACGGCATCACGCACACCACCGCTGTGCTGGCCGCCGTGCTCGACACGTTGCTGCGGCTGCTGCATCCGGTGATCCCGTTTCTGACCGAGGCGCTGTGGACCACACTGACCGGTCAGGAGTCGCTGGTGATCGCCGACTGGCCGCAGCCGTCCGGGATTGCCCTGGATCCGGTTGCCGCGCAGCGCATCACGGACATGCAAAAGCTGGTGACCGAGATTCGGCGGTTCCGCAGCGACCAAGGACTGGCCGACCGACAGAAAGTGCCTGCCCGGCTGTCGGGTATCGACGGCGCGGATCTGACCAGCCAAGTGCCGGCGGTGACGTCGCTGGCGTGGTTGACCGCGCCCGGGCCGGACTTTAACGCGTCGGCGTCGCTGGAGGTGCGGCTGAGCGACAGCACCGTCGTCGTCGAACTCGACACCTCCGGCACCATCGACGTCGCCGCCGAACGTCGCCGGCTCGAAAAGGATTTGGCCGCAGCGCAAAAGGAACTCGAGTCGACGACAGCCAAACTGGCCAACCAGGACTTCCTGGCCAAAGCGCCTCCGGCGGTCGTCGAGAAGATCCGTGACCGCCAACAGGTGGCCCGCGACGAAACCGACCGGATTGCGGCCAGGCTGGCCGGGCTGCAATGACCTCCGAGCCGCTCGGGCGGCCCTCGCCGGAACCCACACCCGACGAGATGGCGTCGATGTTGCAGGTCGAGCACTTGCTCGACCAGCGCTGGCCCGAAACCCGCATCGAGCCGAGCCTGACTCGCATCAGCGCGCTGATGGACCTGCTCGGATCGCCGCACCGCGGCTACCCGTCGATCCATATCGCGGGCACCAACGGCAAAACGTCGGTGGCGCGGATGGTGGACGCGCTGCTGAGAGCGCTGCACCGGCGCACCGGCCGGACCACCAGCCCGCACCTGCAGTCGGCGGTCGAGCGCATCGCGATCGATGGTCTACCGATCAGCCCGGCCCAGTACGTCGCGACGTATCGCGATATCGAGCCCTACGTCCAGATGATCGACCAGCAGTCGGAGGCCGCCGGCGGGCCGGCGATGAGCAAGTTCGAAGTGCTCACTGCGATGGCGTTCGCCGCGTTCGCCGATGCCCCGGTCGACGTCGCGGTGGTGGAGGTCGGTCTCGGTGGCCGCTGGGACGCCACCAACGTCGTCAATGCGCCGGTGGCCGTCATCACCCCGATCAGCATCGACCACGTCGAATATCTCGGCGACGACCTCGCCGGCATCGCCGGTGAAAAGGCGGGCATCATCACAAAAGCCGAGGGTCCCGTCGACACGGTCGCGGTCATCGCCCGCCAGGTGCCGGAGGTGATGGAGGTGTTGTTGGCGCAGTGTGCGCGCGCCGATGCCCAGGTCGCCCGGGAGGACTCCGAATGCGCCGTGCTGGACCGCCGGGTCGCCGTCGGCGGTCAGCTGCTGCAACTGCAGGGCCTCGGCGGCGTCTACTCCGACGTGTACCTGCCGCTGCACGGCGACCACCAAGCCCATAACGCGGCCGTGGCGCTCGCGGCTGTCGAGGCGTTCTTCGGCGCCGGGGCACAGCGCCAACTCGACGTCGACGCCGTCCGCGCCGGGTTCGCCGCCGTGACCAGCCCGGGCCGGCTGGAGCGCATGCGCAGCGCACCGACGGTGTTCATCGACGCTGCGCACAATCCCGCCGGGGCCGAGGCCCTCGCGCGGGCATTGGCCGACGAATTCGACTTCCGCTTCCTGGTCGGTGTGGTCAGCATGCTGGCGGACAAGGATGTCGGCGGCATCCTCGCCGCGCTGGAACCGGTGTTCGACCGAATCGTCTTGACCCACAACGGATCGCCGCGGGCACTTGATGTCCAGTCGCTGGCGCTAGCGGCCGAGCAGCGCTTCGGCCCGGACCGGGTGGTCACCGCCGAGAACCTGCGCGATGCCATCGACGCCGCGACCGCGCTGGTCGACGACGCCGCCGTCGACGGGGACGCGTCCGGTACTGGCATCGTGATCACCGGCTCCGTGGTCACCGCCGGCGCTGCGCGCAGTTTGTTTGGTCGAGACCCCGAATGACGCAGCAACCCGAACGCAGCGACGAGGCGCGGCCCCTGCCGCCTGACCCGTGGAAAAGCTTTCGCGGAGTGATGGCCGGCACGCTGATCCTGGAAGCGGTGGTGATCTTGCTGGCGCTGCCAGTGGTCGGCGCTGTCGGCGGCGGACTGACTGGGGTATCGCTGACGTATTTGATCGGGTTGGCGGCGGTTTTGCTCTTGCTCGTGGGAGCGCAGGGCCGGTCCTGGGCCATCTGGGTTGATCTGGCCGTGCAAGCAGCGGCGATTGCCGGGTTCGCGGTGTATCCGGGCGTCGGGTTTATCGGTGTGCTCTTCACTTTGGTGTGGGTGTTGATCGCCTACATGCGCGCCGAGGTGCGGTGGCGGCAGCAGCGGGGCCTGCTGCCCGGACAGCGGCAGCCGCCGGACTGATCTGGCGGGCAGGTTGAGCGGCGCCGGTTCGGTACGCTGTGCGCCGTGACACGCGCCGGCGACGATGCAGAGCGGACCCTCCTGTTGATCAAGCCTGACGCCGTCGAGCGGCGGCTGGTTGGCGAGATCATCAGCCGCATCGAGCGCAAAGGCCTCACCATCGCGGCGCTGGAGCTACGAGCTGTCAGCGACGAACTTGCCCGCCAGCACTATGCCGAACATGAAGGCAAAGCGTTCTTCGCATCGTTACTGGAGTTCATCACCTCCGGAGCGGTAGTTGCAGCGATCGTGCAAGGCCCGCGAGCCGTGGCGGCGGTACGGCAGCTCGCCGGTGCCACCGACCCGGTGGCAAGCGCGGCACCCGGCACGATCCGCGGCGACTTCGGGCTGGAAACACAGTTCAACCTGGTGCACGGCTCAGATTCCGCGGATTCTGCCCGCCGCGAGATCGAGCTGTGGTTCCCGGGCACGAGCTAGCTCGACGACGATGCGGCCCGTGCAGCGGCCCGAGGAGAAGTCGGGCAATTGAAGCGGTGCAGAGCGTGGTCCGTCCCAGGGCAACCGTGTGGGATACTGATATCGGGTGAACGTCGCCGGACCGGTGGCCGACACCCGAATGAAGACCTAGACAAGCGCGACCATCGCTGCGCGCGGTGCGGCGCCCACTGTCCAGCCATCATTCAGCCGGGCGCCGAGTCGGTTCTACGCGGGCCGCTCGGCGCGAGACCATTACAAGCTCGGGAGAAGTGACCCGGGCACATAGTGAAGCCCTCGCGTGGCCGCGTCGTCACGACGCGCCCGGGGGCTCGAGGAGACTACGTGGTAGACGGTGCCCCATCTTCAGACGTATCAGGAAATCCGACACAGCACGAGGACCTGCCGGACAAGTTAAGGGTCCACTCGCTGGCACGTGCGCTGGGAACCAGCAGCAAGCGGGTGCTCGACGCGCTCACCGAACTCGACGGGCGGGTCCGCAGCGCGCACTCCACGGTGGACCGGGTCGATGCGGTTCGGGTGCGCGACCTGCTGGCCGCGGCGCCGGGCCAGCCCGATGAGCCCGAGCCAGCAGAGGCCGACGAGCCGGAATCCCGGTTGATGCTCGAGACGACGGTTGAGCGCCCGGAGTACCTGCCGCTGTTCGTCGCCCCGCAACCGCTCGAGGCCGAACCGGACGTGTCGGACGACGCCGACGACTCCGATGACTTCGATGATGCCGACGTCGACGACGAACAGGCGGAGCGTCCGGCCGGCCGGCGGCGCCGCCGCGGCCGCCGTGGCCGTGGCCGCGGACGCGGTGAGGCGGGAGGCGACAACCGCGGCCAAGGTGATGACGGCGAGGCCGACTCCGCCGATACCGAAGCCGATGCCGGCGACGGCGGCGACTCCGACGACGGCGACACCGGCGACGACTCGCAAGAGGTGAGCAGCCGGCGCCGGCGACGGCGGCGTCGCCGCAAATCCGGCTCGGCCGACGACACCGACGGGGGCCCCTTATCGGGCCCATTGCCCGACGACCCGCCCAACACCGTCGTCCACGAGCGGGCGCCGCGCGCAGCCGACAAGGCCGACACCGACGACAACGACCCGGCGACCGCGGAGATCCAGGGCATCGACGGCTCTACCCGGCTGGAGGCGAAGCGCCAGCGCCGCCGCGACGGCCGCGATGCAGGACGCCGGCGCCCGCCGGTGCTCAGCGAAGCCGAGTTCTTGGCCCGTCGCGAGGCGGTCGAGCGGGTGATGGTGGTGCGCGACAAGGTCCGCACGGAGCCGCCGCACCCCGGCGCCCGCTACACCCAGATCGCAGTGCTCGAAGACGGCATCGTCGTCGAGCATTTCGTGACTTCTGCCGCCTCGGCGTCTCTGGTGGGCAACATCTACCTGGGCATCGTGCAGAACGTGCTGCCCTCGATGGAGGCGGCTTTCGTCGATATCGGCCGCGGCCGCAACGGCGTCCTCTACGCCGGCGAAGTCAACTGGGAGGCCGCCGGTCTGGGCGGGGCCAACCGCAAGATCGAGCAGGCCCTCAAACCGGGTGACTACGTCGTCGTTCAAGTCAGCAAGGACCCGGTCGGGCACAAGGGCGCACGTCTGACCACCCAGGTGTCGCTGGCCGGCCGCTACCTGGTTTACGTTCCCGGCGCGTCGTCGACGGGTATCAGCCGCAAGCTGCCCGACACCGAACGCCAACGGCTCAAGGAGATCCTGCGCCAAGTGGTGCCGCCCGATGCCGGGGTGATCATCCGCACCGCGTCGGAAGGCGTCAAAGAAGACGACATCCGCGCCGACGTGAACCGGCTGCAGGACCGGTGGGCTCAGATCGAGGCAAAGGCCGCCGAGATCAAGGAGAAGGCCGCCGGGGCAGCGGTGGCGCTCTACGAAGAACCTGACGTTTTGGTGAAGGTCATCCGCGACTTGTTCAACGAGGACTTCGCCGAGCTCATCGTCTCCGGCGACGAGGCCTGGAACACGATCAATGAATACGTGAAATCCGTTGCGCCCGAACTTCTTCCGAAGCTGACGAAGTACGAGTCGCCAAGCGCCGACGGGCCGGACGTCTTCGCGGTGCACCGCATCGACGAGCAACTGGCCAAGGCGATGGACCGCAAGGTGTGGCTGCCGTCGGGCGGGACGCTGGTGATCGACCGGACCGAGGCCATGACGGTCATCGACGTCAACACCGGCAAGTTCACCGGATCGGGGGGGAACCTCGAACAGACGGTCACGAAGAACAACCTCGAGGCCGCCGAGGAGATCGTGCGCCAGCTACGGCTGCGCGACATCGGCGGGATCGTGGTGATCGACTTCATCGACATGGTGCTGGAGTCCAACCGTGACCTGGTGCTGCGGCGGCTGACCGAGGCGCTGGCCCGCGACCGGACCCGTCATCAGGTGTCCGAAGTGACGTCGCTGGGGCTGGTGCAACTGACCCGCAAGCGGCTGGGAACCGGTCTGATCGAGGCATTCTCGACGCCGTGTCCGCACTGCGGCGGGCGCGGGCTCATGCTGCACGCCGATCCGGTCGATTCGACGCAGGCGAGCGGTCGCAAATCCGAGTCGGGCGGCCGTCGCGGCAAACGGTCCCGCAAGAGCCGCGCCGACGAGTCGTTGGTGACCAAGCTGCCTGAGCATGCCCCTGGCGAGCATCCGATGTTCAAGGCGATGGCCGCCGCCAACGGCCGCCAGGACGGTGAGCCCGGCGAGTCCGAAGAAGAGCTTGTGCACGCGGCCGTCGACCGCGAGTCGGAGGAGGAATCCGACGCGCAGACCGCCCAACAGGTCGCCCGCGAGGTCGCTGAGGAGGACCTGCTCGACACCGACGAAGACGACTTCGAAGACACCGACGAAGACGACACCGACGAGGACGAGGTCGACCTCGACGAAGAGGAAGACCTCGGCGAAGAGGACGATCTCGACATCGACGAGGACCTCGAGGTGGTCGACGGCGACGACGAGGACTCCGATGACTCCGAGGACGCCCTGGACGAGGATGTCGACGACTCGGGAACCTCAGATCAGGGCACCGGTGACTCCCCGGTTCCCGCGGCCGCCGTCCCGCCGTCACCAGGGCCACGCCGGCGTCGCGCTGCAGCGCGGCCGGCAGGTCCACCGATCCACGGGGACTAGCCCGCGGTTTGACCCTGTAGTCGCTGGTCACGTACCCTGGATCAGTTGTCGCCGGGCTCGCCCGATGACGATGCGGCCCGCCTGGCGGGCCGAGGAGGAGTCGGGCAATCAGGCCTTGCCTGGCGCTCCCCAGACCCGCTGCGCGTACCCGGTGGTAGCGCGCGCCCTGAAGAATGAGGTAGACACCCACGATGGCGACCTACGCAATCGTCAAAACCGGCGGCAAGCAGTACAAGGTTGCCGAGGGCGACGTGCTGAAGGTGGAAAAGCTCGACTCCGAGCCTGGCGCGAAGGTGACACTGCCGGTTGCCCTGGTCGTGGATGGCGCCAATGTCACCACCGATGCCGCCGAGTTGGCCAAGATCGCGGTGACCGGCGAGGTGCTCGAGCACACCAAGGGCCCCAAGATCCGTATCCACAAGTTCAAGAACAAGACCGGCTACCACAAGCGTCAGGGTCACCGCCAGCAGCTGACCGTGTTGCGGGTCACCGGAATCAAGTAACGGAGGCGACAGACATGGCACACAAGAAGGGTGCGTCCAGCTCGCGTAACGGTCGTGATTCCGCTGCCCAGCGGCTAGGCGTCAAGCGGTTCGGCGGCCAGGTCGTCAAGGCCGGCGAAATCCTGGTGCGCCAGCGCGGCACCAAATTCCACCCCGGCGTCAACGTCGGCCGCGGCGGCGATGACACCTTGTTCGCCAAAGCGGCCGGGGCAGTGCAGTTCGGCGTCAAGCGCGGACGCAAGACCGTCAGCATCGTCCCGGCCGGCACCACGGCCAGCTGAGCCGCGCGAATGTAACGCAGCGGCGGGCAGGCCGTTTTCCGCCCTGGCGTTACGTTCCAAGGAGTGACCCCCGATGCCCCGGTTTGTCGACCGCGTTGTCATCCACGTGCGGGCGGGTTCCGGCGGTAACGGCTGCGCCTCGGTCCACCGCGAGAAATTCAAGCCGCTCGGCGGCCCCGACGGCGGCAACGGCGGCCGCGGCGGCAGCGTCGTCCTGGTGGTCGATCCGCAGGTGCACACCCTGCTGGACTTTCATTTCCGCCCCCACATCGTCGCCCCTTCGGGCAAGCCAGGCATGGGCGGCAACCGTGACGGGGCGGCCGGCGCCGACCTGGAGGTCAAGGTGCCCGACGGCACCGTGGTCCTCGACGAGAACGGGCGCTTGCTGGCCGACCTGGTCGGGGCTGGGACACGATTCGAAGCCGCGGCCGGCGGCCGCGGCGGCCTGGGCAACGCCGCGCTGGCCTCGCGGGCCCGCAAAGCTCCCGGCTTTGCGCTGCTGGGCGAAAAAGGACAAGCCCGCGATCTGACACTGGAGCTGAAAACCGTCGCCGACGTCGGATTGATCGGTTTCCCCTCGGCGGGCAAATCCTCACTGGTGTCGGCGATTTCAGCAGCCAAACCCAAGATCGCCGACTACCCGTTCACCACCCTGGTGCCGAACCTCGGCGTGGTCTCGGCCGGGGATACGACCTTCACCGTCGCCGACGTGCCCGGGCTGATCCCCGGTGCATCACAGGGCCGCGGCCTCGGGTTGGACTTCCTGCGACACATCGAGCGGTGCGCGGTGCTGGTGCACGTCGTCGACTGCGCCACCATCGAGCCGGGCCGCGATCCGGTGTCCGACATCGACGCGCTGGAAGCCGAACTGGCCGCGTATACGCCCACGCTGCGCGGGGACGCGGCGCTGGCCGACCTCGCCGAGCGGCCGCGAGCGGTGGTGCTCAACAAGATCGACGTTCCCGAAGCTCGCGAGCTGGCCGAGTTCGTCCGCGACGACATCGCCGAGCGCGGCTGGCCGGTGTTCGCGGTGTCGACCGCCAGCCGGGAAGGCTTGCAGCCGTTGGTCTTTGCGCTGGCCGACATGGTCTCGGCGTATCACGCCGCGCAGCCGGAGCCCACGCTGCGGCGCCCGGTGATCCGCCCCATACCCGTCGACGACAGCGGCTTCACAGTCGAACCGGATGGCCACGGCGGATTTGTGGTTCACGGGGCGCGCCCGGAACGATGGATCGACCAGACCGATTTCGACAACGACGAAGCGGTCGGCTACCTCGGCGACCGCTTGGCGCGCCTCGGTGTCGAAGAGGAGCTGCTGCAGTTGGGCGCCCAACCGGGCTGCGCTGTCACCATCGGGGGCGTGACGTTCGACTGGGAGCCGCAAACGCCCGCCGGTGTCCCCGTCACAATGTCCGGCCGCGGCACCGACCCGCGCCTGGAACACACCGAGCGCGTCAGCGCCGTCGAACGCAAGGCGGCTCGGCGCCGGCGCCGGGAGCGCGGTGAGCAGTCATGACCAGCCCGCACCGGGAAGCCATCCGTGTCGCGCGGCGCGTCGTGGTCAAAATCGGCACCACCGCGTTGACCACCCCCTCCGGCATGTTCGACGCTGGCAGCCTGGCCGGGCTCGCCGACGCGATCGAGGCTCGGATGAAGGCGGGCTCGGACGTCGTCATCGTGTCCTCCGGGGCCATCGCCGCCGGCATCGAGCCGCTCGGATTAACACGGCGCCCAGCGGATCTGGCGACAAAGCAGGCGGCGGCCAGCGTCGGGCAAGTCGCGCTGGTGAACTCGTGGAGTACGGCGTTCGCCCGCTACGGCCGCGCCGTGGGTCAGGTGCTGCTGACCGCACACGACATTTCGATGCGAGTCTCACACACCAACGCCCAGCGCACCTTGGACCGGCTGCGCGCCCTGCACGCGGTGCCGATCGTCAACGAGAACGACACCGTGGCCACCAACGAGATCCGGTTCGGCGACAACGACCGGCTTTCGGCGCTGGTGGCGCACCTGGTCGGCGCCGACGCCCTGGTACTGCTGTCCGATATCGACGGCCTCTACGACACCGATCCCCGCAAGGCAGCCGAGGCGCGCTTCATTGCGGAGGTGTCCGGTCCGGACGACCTCGCCGGCGTGGTCGCCGGGCGGGGAGGGCACTTGGGCACCGGCGGGATGGCGTCGAAGGTGTCGTCGGCGCTGCTGGCTGCCGACGCGGGGGTGCCGGTGCTGCTGGCCGCTGCGGCTGAGGCCGCCACTGCCCTGACCGATGTGTCGGTGGGTACGGTGTTCGCTGCCCGGCCCAACCGCATGTCGGCGCGCCGGTTTTGGGTGCGCTACGCCGCCGAAGCAGCCGGCTCGCTGACGCTGGACGAAGGGGCCGTGCGCGCGGTGCTGCGGCATCGCCGGTCACTGCTGCCCGCCGGGATCACCGCGCTGTCAGGCCGCTTCCACGGCGGTGACGTCGTCGAGCTGCGCGGGCCCGACGCCGCTGTGGTGGCCCGCGGTGTGGTCGCCTACGACGCGGCGGAACTGGCCACCATGATGGGCCGGTCGACGTCGGAGCTGCCCGCCGAACTGCGGCGGCCCGCCGTGCACGCCGACGACCTCGTCGCCGTTTAGCGCGGTCGTTTCAGCGAATTTTCCCGCGCTGAACGGGTATTGCTATCTGGTATGCCGACACGAATCGTGATCACCGGCGCGAGCGGGAACATCGGCACCGCCTTACTGAAACGGTTGGCTGCCGCCGAAGGCGATTACGCGCTGCATGCCGTGGCGCGACGCCGGCCACCACCGGTAGGGGTCTACCGTGCGGCGCGTTGGCATCAACTCGACCTGGCGGACCGGCACGCCGTCACTCGCCTGCAGCGAGTGTTCACCGGCGCGCAGTGCGTGATCCATTTGGCGTGGGGATTTCAGCCAACCCGTAATACCCGTTATCTCGACGCGGTGGGCATCCACGGCAGTTCGGCAGTACTGGCCGCGGCGCGAGCCGCCAGAGTCGCCCAGCTGGTGCACATGTCCTCGGTGGGAACCTACGCCGCGGGACGCTACGGCCAGCGCGTCGACGAATCGTGGTCTACCACCGGCATCTCCAGCTCGCCGTACAGCCGAGCCAAAGCCTCGGTGGAAGCCATGCTCGACGACTACGAGCACGGCACAGGTGACGGCGTCGTGATCACCCGTATGCGGCCGGCATTCGTGGTGCAACGCGACGCCGCCGAGGGGCTGCGGCGCTACACGATTCCGGCCTACATCGACCCGGCATGGCTGCGGCTGTTGCCGGTGCTGCCCATGGACCGATCGCTCACGGTTCCCGTCATCCACGCCGACGACGTCGCCGACGCCATCGTCAAAGCCGTCGAACGCCGCGCCGCCGGGCCCTTCAACCTCAGCGGCGAACCGCCGGTGCATCGAGATGACATCGCACGGGCCATGGGCGCCAAGCCAATCCACGTCCCGTCGACCGTGCTGCGGACGCTGATGCAGGCCAGTTGGATGGCGCGGCTGCAGCCGATCGACCCCGGTTGGCTGGATCTGGTCTATGCGGTCCCGCTGCTGGACACCCAACGCGCCCGCACGCTGCTGGACTGGTCCCCGAAGCATGACGCCCTGCAAGCCGTCGCCGAGGTCATCGACGGCTTCATCCACCACAGCGCAACCCCGAGCCCGGTGCTGAGCACCCGCTCGTTCGTCAACAGCATTCGGCGTGACCTGTCCAACGGACCGATCACTGTTCGCAAACTGCCCTGAGTGCACAGCCGAGCTCGTCGGCCAATAGCGCCAGCACCTCCGAGCAGCCGCCGTCCACCTTGACGGTGGCCAGGTCGTCGCCACGAGTGCGGCCGCGGTTGAGGATCGCGATCGGCATGCCCAGCGATGCGGCGTGGCGCACGAACCGGTAGCCGGAAAACACCGTCAGCGACGACCCGGCGACCAATACTGCGTCGGCATTATCAACCAGCGAATACGCTTGGGCCACACGGTCTTTGGGCACATTCTCGCCGAAGTAGACAATGTCGGGTTTGAGCATGCCGCCGCAGGACGGGCAGTCGAGGTAGCGAAACCACGCGGTGTCGGTGACGACGGCGTCTGCGTCGGGAGCTACTGCCAGCCCGCCCACCGCCTCGGCTTGTTCGATGAAGCCGGGATTCAGAGCTTCCAGCCGCTCGGCTAGCGCTGCGCGGCTCATCGTGTAGCCGCAGCTCAGGCACACCACCTGCGCATAGCTGCCGTGCAGATTGACGACGTTGCGGCTGCCCGCCTTCGTGTGCAGCAGGTCGACGTTCTGGGTGACGATCCCGCTCAGCACACCTGACTGCTCGAGGTTGGCCAGCGCCCGATGCCCCGCGTTGGGCCTCGTGTCGTCCATGTGCCGCCAGCCGACATGGTTGCGGGCCCAATAGCGCTGCCGAAACGCCGGATCGCCGACGAACTGGCGGATCGTCATCGGATTACTCGGCGGCGAATCCGGTCCCCGGTAGTCCGGAATGCCCGAGTCCGTAGAGATCCCTGCGCCGGTCAGCGCCACCACCCGGCGCCCGGTCAGCAGTCTGACCAGCTCAGGCACGGCGACGTCGGTGACCTGCACCAGCTCGAGGCTAGTCACCCAGGCGAGCGTGCGTGTTTGTGCGCCGACACGCCGATCGGAGTGGCATTTTGCGCACGCTCGCGGCAGTAGGCCGGGGCTAGTCCAGGCAGCGCGCCGCTGTCGTCAGCTCGGCGTCCATGTTGCGTTCCATCATCTTCAGGGCAGCCGCCCCCAGCTCGGGGTCGATGTGCGCGACGGCGTCTTTGGGCACCACCACCGGAATGTGACGCACGTAGGCGTCGAGCGCGCTGTAGAGAATGCACTGCTCGGTGACTTGCCCGGTCAGGATCAACCGTTTGGTCTCAAGCCGCCCGAGCAGGTACGCCAGCGGGGTGGAATAGAACACGCTGTGGCGGACCTTGGTCACCACTCGGCAGCCCTCGGGGGGGACGATCGGCTCCACCAGATCTGGCCGTGCCCCATCGAGCGCCGAGCGGACGATGTCGGAGAACTCGGCGGTGAAATCGCCGTAGTTGTCGTTGACATACACCAGGTCGACGTCGTCGCGGGCACGCGCGCGGCGCACCACATCGGCCAGCGGGTCGATGATTTCCGCGACATTGGGTATCAGAACGTCGGCGTCGGGATGCTGATAGCTGTTCAGCATGTCGACGACCAGGACAGCGGTGTCGCTCATGATCTGTTCATACCCGGTGGCCGGGTATTGACACCGGCCGGGCAAGAATGTGAGGGCAATGGACTTCTACTCTGCCTACAGCCACGGGTTTGTGCGGGTCGCCGCCTGCACACACCACACCACGATCGGGGACCCCGCGGCCAACTCCGAGTCGGTTTTGCGGATGGCCCGCGAATGCCACGACGACGCGGTGGCGCTGGCCGTATTTCCCGAGCTGACGCTGTCCGGCTACTCGATCGAGGACATCTTGTTGCAGGACGCGCTGCTCGACGCCGTCGAAGATGCGCTGCTCGACATCGTCGCGGCCTCCACCGACCTGCTGCCGGTGCTGGTGGTAGGCGCGCCGCTGCGCTACCGACACCGCATCTACAACGCCGCGGTCGTCATCCACCGCGGCGTCGTGCTGGGGGTGGCGCCCAAGTCGTATCTGCCGACCTACCGCGAGTTCTACGAGCACCGCCAACTCGCGGCCGGAGACGACGAACACGGCACCATTCGCATCGGCGACACCGAGGCCCCGTTCGGGCCGGATCTGCTGTTCGCCGCTACCGACCTGCCGGCCTTCGTGTTGCATGTCGAAATCTGCGAAGACATGTTTGTGCCGGTTCCGCCCAGCGCGCAAGCGGCGCTGGCTGGGGCGACGGTGCTGGCAAACCTGTCCGGCAGCCCGATCACCATCGGGCGCGCGGAGGATCGCTGCCTGCTGGCGCGCTCGGCGTCGGCGCGGTGTCTGGCCGCCTACGTCTACGCCGCCGCCGGGGAGGGCGAGTCGACGACCGATCTGGCGTGGGATGGCCAGACCATGATCTGGGAGAACGGGGTGCTGCTCGACACGTCGGAGCGCTTCCCCAAAGGGGAACGCCGTTCGGTCGCCGACGTCGACACCGAGCTGCTTCGCTCGGAACGACTACGGATGGGCACCTTCGACGACAACCGGCGCCATCACCGGGCGCTGGCCGAGTCGTTCCGGCGCATCGAGTTTCGGCTCGATCCGCCGCTCGGCGACATCGGGCTGCGCCGCGAGCTCGAGCGGTTCCCGTTCGTGCCGTCCGATCCCTCGAGGTTGGAACAGGACTGCTACGAGGCGTACAACATCCAGGTCGCCGGCCTCGAGCAGCGGCTGCGTGCGCTGAACTACCCGAAGATCGTCATCGGGATTTCCGGCGGGCTGGACTCGACACACGCGCTGATCGTCGCGGCGCGCGCAATGGATCGCGAAAAGCGGCCTCGCAGCGACATTCTGGCATTCACACTGCCCGGATTCGCGACGGGGGAGCGCACAAAGGCCAACGCGGTCAGGCTGGCGCGGGCACTGGGCGTCACCTTCGAAGAAATCGACATCCGCGACACCGCACAGTTGATGCTGTCCACGATCGATCACCCGTTCGGCCGCGGCGAGAAGGTCTACGACGTCACCTTCGAGAACGTCCAGGCCGGCTTGCGCACGGACTACCTGTTCCGGCTGGCCAACCAGCGGGGCGGCATCGTGCTCGGCACCGGTGACCTGTCCGAGCTGGCGCTGGGCTGGTCGACATATGGTGTCGGAGACCAGATGTCGCACTACAACATCAACGGTGGTATCCCCAAAACGCTGATCCAGCACCTGATCCGCTGGGTGATCTCTTCCGGCCAGTTCGACGAGGAGGTGTGCGCCACGCTGCAGTCGGTGCTCGACACGGAGATCACCCCCGAGCTGGTGCCCAGCGGCGAAGAGGAGAAGATCCAGAGCAGCGAAGCAAAAGTCGGACCCTATGTGCTGCAAGACTTTTCGCTATTCCAGGTGTTGCGCTTCGGGTTCCGCCCCTCGAAGATCGCTTTTCTGGCCTACCATGCCTGGAGCGACTCGAATCGCGGCAACTGGCCGCCCGGCTTTCCCGAGGACAAGCGGCCGTCGTACTCGCTGCACGAGATCCGGCACTGGCTGAAGGTTTTCGTCGAGAGGTTCTATTCGTTCAGCCAGTTCAAGCGGTCCGCTCTGCCCAACGGCCCCAAGGTATCTCATGGCGGGGCATTGTCTCCGCGCGGCGACTGGCGCGCGCCGTCGGACATGTCGGCGCGGATTTGGCTCGACGAGATCGAGCGCGAGATCCCCGAGAAGTAGCCGCAACCTCAGGCGTTCCGCTTTACCGTTGGGTGGAGGACCCGTAGCGGGGGAGCTAGAGCAATGGACAGGTTCGCAAACGGTGCAATGGCCATAGGGTGGCGCGCGGTGGCGGCCTCGAAGCGGTCGCGGCCATGGCGGTGTATCCGCTGATCGGATCCGCCCTTGCGGAACCGCCAGCCACTCAGGTGATCACGGTGGTGGCTGTCGGCCCGAACGGCGAACCCAAGCCAGGGTCCCGGAACTTGTCTGGATCGCTCTACCCGACATGGACGGTCAAAGTCGGGCAGCTCGGTTCACCTAACGAGCACTTCCCGCCGCCACAGACCCGTGCGGTGACCACCGCATGGTTGGCCGGCAATGCCACGCCCACATGACGTTCGCTCGGCGGTCGATCAGGTCCATTGACGGCCGCACGGTTGCTTGGGCGCCAATGCCAAGATGATCGGGTGGGCGAAACCGTTGGTGCTGACCGGAAATGCCCTGTTGGAGTTCGACAGGAAAGTGATCCCCCAGCAGGTGTCCGGGAACAGGTAGGTGTGGGAGTACATACCCCACGTACCGCCGTCCTTGGACAGCATCGGAAATCCGCTGACCGAACCGGGGTCGCGCGGCGGCGTGATCATCCACGCCAGTCCCTGACACGTGCCGCAATCCGGTCCGATGCCCTGACCGTTGTGCGTCAACCGCAGGGCGGCCGATATTGCGGGCGCGCTGTTGAAGCCAAGGTTGGCGGCGGTGAACGCGGCCATGTCCGCGATCGTCGACACAAGTGCGCGCCGCCGCCGGCGTATGCGTTGACGTTGTTCCAGTAACAGGGGGTGGCAACGCCGGCTTGTGAGTTGCTAGCTCGCGCAGCGTAATTGGTGACGGGTTGGAGTTTACGCAGCTGTTCGCCGGTGCGACGTAGGGCTGCGGTAAGAACGACTGCAGGGTGTCGTCGAGCTGCACCACACCCCGTAATGACAGTCCGGCAAGCGCGGACCCAGTGAAAACCTTGGTTTCCGAGCCGAGTTCGTAGACGGTGTCCGAGGTTGTGGGTGTCGTTCCGTCGACGGCGGTGACGCCGCAGTTGATGATCGCGGTGCTCGGTACCGACGGGTTGTCCGCCGACGGCGACACCACAGCCAGCGACACTCCCGGCGTGATTGATCTGGGGTGTCGCCCTAGGAATCTCTGAACATTGGACTGCACAACCGGAAGGATCGCCTGGGCGGCAGGGCTGGCGGCGCGGCACTGCTGCGCCGGGTTCGGCTGGGCGTGGGCGCTCGGATCCCCGATGGCAGTCGTCGCTGCGAGCGCCGCGATCAGCAGCAGGGCGTGACGGCGCTTGCCACAGCTACAGGCGACCATCGAGCCGCAGCTCGGGATGCACCCAGTTCGGAGATCTCCGTTCGGCGAATGCCCGGAATCCCTCGACGGCTTCAGCGCTTTCGATGCTGGCTTCCATCCCGATCCGGTCATAGAGGCCTAGGTAGTTGTCCAAGCTCGACTTGACGATGCGGCGTGCCCCAGGTGCAGTTCGGCAACACTGGGCCAGCACCTCGCGTGCCCTGTCCATCAGTTGGTCATGCGGCACCAGCCGCGCCACCATGCCCCACTCGACCGCCTCGGCCGCGGTCAGCGTCCGCCCAGTGAACATCAGGTCCCGGGTGCGGATCGGCCCCACGATGCGTGCCAGCATCTGGCTGTAATAGGTGTCGGCGATGCCCCGGTACAACTCCGGAACGCGGAACGTGGCGCGGTCACTGACCACCGCCACATCGCTGCACATCGCAATCTGCAGCCCACCGCCCTGGCACAACCCGTTGACCGCGGAAACCACCGGTTTGGCCGACTTTCGCAACGTGTCGAATGGCGTCACATCCATCGACAGAGCCGAGCCGAACTGCAGCCAGTTGTCCTCGCCGCGGCCACCACCGCCGAGATCACCACCGGGGGCGAACACGTCGCCGGTTCCAGTGATCAGCAGCCCAGCCAGATCCGGGTCGGAGTCGACCCGGCTGATGGCATAGCGGATGCCGAAATACATCGCCGGCGTCATGGCGTTCCGCGCTTGCGGGCGGTCCAGCGTAACGATCGCGAATGGGCCCTCCCGGGTGAACTTCAGGAACTTCGTTCCCAACCAATCGCCCTCGGGTGGGCGTGGGCTGCTGTCGTCGGCTGTCGGCATGGACAGACGTTAACTCAGTCCCGCACGACGCCGTCGATGGCGTCGCTGCGCGGAGCACAGTCACCGGCTCCGGGTACCAGCGTGGCCAATGCTCCCGCAGCGCAGGCCCGCCGAAGCGCATGCTGGACGTCGCCGGTCCAGCTGGCGGCCAGGACCCCGGCGAACACATCGCCGGCTCCCGTCGAATCCACGGGCTTCACCGCTGGTGCGGGTACGGTGAATTCGGCGCTCTCACCGACATAGGACGCACCGCGTGCTCCGCGGGTGATGACCAGATGCGGGACCGGCCAGTGCCACTGCGCTGCCTCGGATTCGTTGACGACCACTACATCGGCCAGCCCGGCAAGCTCGGCTAGGTTCGCGGCGGGCGGCGAGGCGTTGACCATGACGACCGCTCCGGCCGCGCGCGCCTCCGTGGCGGCGACCACAGCGGTGGCCACCGGAATCTCCAACTGCAGCAACAACACATCGCAACCGGCGACGACTACCCGTACTCGCGAGGACTCCAGCGTCAGACGACCGTTGGCGCCGGGCGCAACGGCGATCAGGTTCTCCCCGGCAGAATCCACCAAGATCACCGCGTTGCCGCTGGGACCAGGCAGTGTGATCAGCCCGTCGGTGCCCACGCCGTTAGCGTGCAGATGTTCGCGCAGCTGCGCAGCCGCCGCGTCGTCGCCCAGTGCACCGACAAACTCGACGTGTGCGCCGGCCCGTGCCGCCGCCACCGCTTGATTAGCGCCTTTGCCGCCGGGCTGCGACCGCGCCGACGCCGCCAGTACCGTCTGGCCTGGGCGGGGCAGAGCGTCAACCTTCAAAACGGTGTCCAGATTCACGCTGCCCACGACGCACACCCGTGTCATTGCGCCGACGCTAAAGAGTCCCAGCGGCTTTCACAACGGTCGGTTCGGGCGATAACGGGCTGTCAACGGCCGACGCGATTGGGCGTGTCGGGCTCTGAACCTCACTTTTCGGCAAACGGCCTTTTCCCCACGTCTTCGCGCTAGTCTGCTGCAAGATCGGCGCTTCGTGAGGCGCGCCAGCGAAAGGAAGCCGATTGACCTCAGAGCAGCTGACGGAAGCGGACCCGGACCCCCAACCGGTTCGCTCCGCGAAACCAAGACACCGACTACGGATGCTGTCGCTGCTGAGCATCCAGTCCAAAGTCATGGTGATGCTGCTGCTCTCGAGCATCGTGTCGGTGGCGGTCATCGGTGCCATCGGGTTCGTGTCCGGTCGCGGCGCCTTACGCACGGCGGCGTCGCAACGCCTGACCGAGCTGCGCGACTCACAGACACGGGCAGTCGCGGCTTTGTTCGCCGACCTGGCGAATTCTCTGATCGTCTACAGCCGCGACCCGACCACGGCCGACGCGGTGCGGCAATTCACTGTTGGCTTCGATCAGCTGGCCAATGCGACGATCACCCCCGAGCAAGAGCAGGCACTGAAGAACTACTACACCAACGAGGTCGTCAAGCCGACCGACCGAGTGACCGGGCAAGACCTCGACGTCCACCTGCTGCTGCCGCAGTCGAACGCGCAGAAGTATCTACAGGCGCACTACACCGCACCGTTTCGGTCCAGCGCCGAATCCAGGAAGGTCGACGACGCCGGCGACGGCAGCGCCTGGTCGGCCGCCGAGGCCCGGTTCAACAGCTTCTTCCGTGACATCGTCACTCGTTTCGAATACGGAGACGGGTTGCTGCTGGACACCAACGGCAATGTCGTCTACTGCGTGAACAAGGATGCCGACCTGGGAACCAACATTCTCACTGGTCCGTATCGCGAATCCAACCTACGGGACGCATACGAAAAAGCTTTGGGCTCCAACGACGTCAACTTCGTCTGGATCACCGACTTCCAGACCTATCAGGCGCAACAGGGCGCGCCCACCGCGTGGTTGGTGTCGCCGGTGGGCGGCCAAGGCAAGATCGACGGCGTACTGGCCCTGCCGTTGCCGTTCTCGAAGATCGACGCGATCATGACCGCGAACCGCGACTGGATCGCGGCAGGGATGGGCTCGACAACCGAGACGTATCTGGCCGGCCCGGACACCTTGATGCGCTCTGATTCACGGCTGTTCATCGAGGACCCGAAGGAATACCAGAGTGAGGCGATAGCGTCTGGTACCCCCCGCGACGTCGTCAACAAAGCGGTCCAATTGGGCACCACCACGTTGGTTCAGCCCGTCGACACCGCGGGCTTTCGCGCCGCACAGCAGGGACAGACCGGCGTTATCAGCGCCACCGACTACACGGGTAACAGGGAGCTGGAGGCTTACGCCCCGTTGACCGTGCCCCACTCGGATCTGCGCTGGTCGATCCTGGCGACCAGGGACAATTCCGAGGCCCTCGCGCCGATTGCCTCGTTCACTAAAACCATCGTATTAGCCACCACTGCAATCATTTTCGTTATCTGTGTGGCGGCCATGCTGCTTGCCCAGCTGTTCGTACGACCGATTCGCCGGCTGGAGGAGGGCACCAGGAAGATCAGCGCGGGCGACTATGACGTCACAGTCCCGGCCACGTCGCGCGACGAAATCGGCGACCTCACCAAGGCATTCAACGAGATGAGCCGGAATCTTCAGATCAAAGAGGAGCTTCTCAAGGAGCAGCGCAAAGAAAACGACCGCCTGTTGCTGTCGTTGATGCCCGAGCCGGTCGCGCAGCGTTATCGGGGCGGCGAGCAGACCATCGCCGAAGAGCACCAAGACGTCAGCGTCATCTTCGCCGACATCGTGGGATTCGACGAGTTCTCTAACGACGTGTCGTCCGACGTATTCGTGCGAGGCGTCGATACGCTGCTTCGGCAGTTCGACTCAGCGGCCGAATCCCTTGGCGTCGAACGGATTCGCACCCTGCACAACGGATACCTGGCGAGCTGTGGAGTGAATGCTCCTCGACTGGACAACGTGCACCGGACGGTGGATTTCGCGGTCGAAATGCAGCGCATCGTCGACCGATTCAAAGCCCAGACCGGTTACAACCTGGCCCTTCGGGCCGGCGTCACCACGGGCAAGGTCGTCAGCGGGTTGGTAGGGCGATCAAGCGTCGTCTATGACATGTGGGGCGCTGCGGTGAGTCTGGCTTACCAGATGCACCGCGGCTCACCCCAGCCGGGAATCTACGTCACCTCACAGGTATACGAAGTGATGCGCGACATCCGGCAGTTCACGCCGGCCGGCACTATTTCGGTCAACGGGGTAGAGCAGCAGATCTGGCGATTGTCGGAGCGACAATGAACTTCGTTCACGCGCCCTGGTTTTTCTGGGCCATCGGTGTGGCGATCGGCTTGCCCGTCGCTTTGATCGTGTTGACCGAATGGCACCAGACCCTCGCCCACAAGAACAGCCATCTGGCCAGACCCGTCCACCTGTTGCGCAGCTACGTACTTCCGCTGGGCGCGCTTTTGCTGCTGCTGGTCAAGGCGACGCAGATCGACGCCCGAGACACCTCCGTGCGGATGCTGGCAACGGTTTTCGGCTTCGTTGTGCTGGTGCTGGTGCTTTCCGGTCTCAACGCCACCCTGTTCCAAAGTGCGCCGCAAGGGTCGTGGCGCGACCGGCTGCCGGCCATCTTCGTCGACGTGGCCCGATTCCTGCTGATCGGAGTGGGCCTGGCGCTGATCTTCTCTTATGTCTGGGGCGTCCGGGTCGCAGGCGTGTTCACCGCGTTGGGTGTGACCTCGGTGGTTATCGGCCTGATGCTGCAGAACTCGGTCGGCCAGGTTGTGTCGGGCCTGTTCATGCTGCTCGAACAGCCCTTCCGGATCGGCGATTGGCTGGAGACCCCCGCGGCACGGGGACGAATCGTCGAGGCGAACTGGCGCGCGGTCCACATCGAGACGGGCAAAGGACTACAGATCACGCCGAACTCGGTACTGGCCACCACCTCGTTCACGAATCTGAGCCGCCCGGCCAATGCACACAAACTGGTGATCACCACGACGTTTTCGCCCACTGACCCGCCCGACCGGGTGTGCGCCATGCTGTCGCGAGTGGCCAGCGCGTTGCCGCAATTGAAGGCCGGCGGCACGGTGACGTCGGTGGTCCTCGGTTGCGTCGACTACAGCACGGCGTTGTGCATGCAATACCGCACGTCGATCGCGCTGGCGTCACCGGGCGACGACGGCGCGGCCCAAGCCACGTTCTTGCGCTGGGTCTGGTACGCGTCGCGGCGAGAGGGGCTTCACCTCGACGGCGCCGAGGACGACTTCTCGACGACGGACCGTGTCGAGAAAGCCTTACAGACGGTGGTAGCACCGGCATTGCGGCTGACACCGGCCGAGGAGCAGTCCCTCGTTCCGTACGCGAAGGTCGTCCGCTACGGCGCCGAGGAAGTCGTGCAGTGCGCCGGTGAAGTTCCTCGCGGCATGAGCTTTTTGGTCGCCGGCAGCATCCGGCTGAGCGTGACGGGCGAGGACGGTTCCGTCACCGACGTGGGAACCTTGGACGAAGGTTCGTTCGTCGGGCTGACCGCGCTCACTCGCCAACCGAATCTCTCCGACGCCTATGCGTTGACAGAGGTGACAGCGCTCGAAGTCGATCGGGAGTATCTCGAACGTCTGGTGATGCACAAACCGCTACTGCTGCAGGAGTTCGGCCGCCTCCTCGAGGATCGGCGAAGCCAAGTGTCGCGGGCAGCACGCAGTGAGCCGTTGGGCACCCCGGGGTAGTGGCAGGCGCATCGAGAGATTGAGTGGATTACGTTGGCCAAGCCGCCCAGTCGTGAGCAGGATATGCCGATAGGCGGCCACTACTTCGCCGCGGATGCCGACTCGCACGACGAGCTCGTGCGGTTGCGGCTGTTGGAGGCGGAATGCGATCCGCACACCTACCGTGTGCTCGACGCTGTCGGCGTCAGCGCCGGATGGCGCTGTCTGGAGGTAGGCGCGGGCGCCGGCGCTGTGGCCCGCTGGCTCGCTGAGGGCGTGGGGCCAACGGGGCATGGCTCGCCGCCGACATCGATCCGAAGTACCTCGGTGATGTGCGCGAGCCCAACATCGAAGTGCGCCAGTGCGATATCACGCTCGACCAGGTCGAGTCGGCCTCCTACGACCTGGTCCACAGCCGATTTGTGCTGATGCACCTCGACGACCCCGCAGACGCGTTGCGGCGGATGACCGCGGCACTGCGTCCCGGCGGTTGGCTGGTCGCCACCGAGCCCGACAACGACGTCGCGGGCGCGGTCGATGCCGCCCACCCGATGTCCGAAACGTTCGACTCGTGCTATCGCAAACTGGTCGGCTTCGCCTCAACGGCGGGCATCGCCGATTTTCGTTTCGGCAAGGCGTTACTGCGCTACATCGAGGCGCTTGGGCTTACGGAGATGGCCAATGAGGGCGTTGCGCGCGTGGTCCACGGTGGTGACCCGTTTTCGTATATGTGGATCAAAACCTGGCAACGCATCGATGCGGCCGCAATCGCCAACGGCGCGCTGACCGAGTGGGAGGTGGCCCAGATGCGGCGCGCGTACGAAGACCCGACCTTCACCTACCGGACCCAGCTGAACCAAACCGTATGGGGACGCAAGCCGCCGGTGGACGAATTCGACCAACACAATCGCCGCCATCGAGCCGGTGCGGCTTTGTAGCATGCTCCCATGCCGCTAAGCGATCGCCTCCAAGAAGGCGACGTGTTCGCCGGATACACCATCGTGCGGCTACTGGGCTCCGGTGGGATGGGTCAGGTGTATCTGGCGCAGCACCCGAGGCTGCCGCGCCGTGACGCGTTGAAAGTCCTACCCGCGGATCTCACAGCGGACACCGAATATAGGGAACGATTCCACCGGGAAGCCGACCTGGCCGCGGAGCTGTGGCACCCGAACATCGTCGGCATCCACGACCGCGGCGAATTCGGAGGACAGCTGTGGATCTCGATGGACTACGTCGAGGGCACCGATGCAGCGGAGCTGTTGCGTAATCAGTATCCGTCCGGAATGCCGTCAACGGAGGCGCTCGAGATTGTCACCGCCGTTGCTGACGCTCTGGATTACGCGCATTCCCGCGGATTGCTGCATCGAGACGTCAAACCGTCCAACATCCTGCTCGGCGAGCCGACCACCCGAAAGCGACGGATCCTGCTCGCCGATTTCGGGATCGCCCGACAGGTCGGTGATATCAGCGGTCTGACCGCAACCAATATGATGGTCGGCACACCGGCTTACTGTGCGCCTGAGCAACTCACCGGCTCGGACCTCGACGGGCGAGCTGACCAATACGCGCTTGCCTGCACGGCATTTCACCTTCTGACCGGGTCGGAGCCATTCCAGCACTCCAATCCGGCGGTCGTCATCACCCATCATTTGTCCGCGCCACCCCCGCCGATCGGCGATCGACGACCGGAATTGGCAGAACTCGACCCTGTGATCGCCAAGGCGCTCGCCAAGAACCGCGACGATCGCTACCCGAGCTGTTCAGATTTCGCCACGGCGCTCAGCGGCAAAACAACCAGCGACGCAACACAACTCGCTGCCACCATGCTCGCGCCTGGAGCCACCGTTTCCGCGTCGCAGCAGACCGCCGCCGCCAGCCCCAAAACGCGCCGGGTGCTGCGCCCGGCGGCGCTGATCGGCGCAATAGCTGCGGTCGTGCTGATCGCGGTTGGCGCAGTCGTCGGCGTGCGCCTGCTCAGCAAGCCCGAAACCCCACCAGCCGCAAGCGGGTCCCAGGCGGCACCACCCTCGGTCAACAGCGCTCCATCTCAGCCGGCAGCGGCGCCGGGCAACAGCGGCCCCCCGCAGGCCGCGACGTCGATCAAGCTCACCCCGTATCTCACCGACCAAGCAGGAGTACTGGCCGCGCCGGGCCGCACCGCGGTCGAAACTGCGCTCACCAAGCTCTACTCCGAGCGCAACGTCCACCTTTGGGTCGTCTACGTCACCAATTTCTCCGGCATGACACCATTCGGTTGGGCTGAACAAGCCATGCGCGACAACGGATTCACCAACAGCGACGCTCTGCTGGCCGTCGCCACCGAAGGCCCGAGCTTCGCCTTCCGGGTACCGCCGGCGGTGGCCGGTCCCGTTGCGGTCGAAGGCATCCGCCGACAGATCGCGCCGGCCTTGAGCCGCAACGAATGGGCCCGCGCGGCGGTCGCGGCCGCCAACGGACTGGAGACTGCAGCCGGGTAACCGCGCGCTAGCCTTGTGATTTGTGCTTGTGGTGATGTTCCTGCAACGCCAGCTTCTCCACGCTGTCGGCGTAGCGTGCTTCGAGGTCAGCCAGTAGCCCTGTGTCGCTCAGATCCAGCGGGCGCGAGTTCTCCCAGTCGTGTTGCGCCACTTTGTGCAGGCGTTCGGTGACATGCTCGTCTCGCACCTCGATCGCGAGTTCCCGGCGGCTGTCGAAGCTGCCCGGCGCCAGGTTGATCGACCCGACGATGCCCCGAACCCCGTCAGCCAAAATCATTTTGGCGTGCAGCTTAAGATGCTTGAGCTTGTGGATCTTGACTCCCACGTCATCGAGGATGCGCAGACCACCGACGCCTTCAATGAGCTTGTCCTTCTTGAGGGTATGCGGCGGCCGCGCCATGATGTGGACTTTCACCCCGCGGCGGGCAGCTCGCACGAGGCGCTCGATGATGATGGGATCTTGATAGCGCTCGTTTTGCACGAACAGGAAATGCCTGGCGTCGTCGATGAATTCGGCAATTCGATCCCGACCGTTGATAGGACACCAAATGAGCCTGGAGAAGTGGCCAGGATCAAAGGTCTGCCGGCTCCAGTCGGCCTCGAAACAGTCGATGATCTCCCTGACCTCGAAGTCATGGGACGTCGCGACCGCGTAATCCCTTGTCTCGGTGAAGTTCTCCGTCGCCCAGTTCAACGACTTGACGAATGCGTGCTCGTCATCGACCACCATGGACTTCTCGTGCGTGAGGTCGAAAGCGGGATTGCTGTCAAGCACCTCGACCCCGCCCTCGGTCAGCCTGGCGCGTGCCTCCTCGTTGTCCTCTTCACCGCTGCGGCGCGCCGGATTCAGCATCACCCGCACCTGCACGCCACGCTTTTGCGCCGCGATCACCGCATTTAACAGCTCCGGGTCGGAAAAGACGAACATCTTGATTCGCAGCGACTTCGTCGCCCCGTTGACGGCATCGAGTACCGGGCGAGCCGAGTCGTCGGGCAGAACGATGATGGAACGCGACATGTGACCTCCGCCGGGTGGCTCGGAACTTATGCCGAGGTTTCTTGATACTGGATGCGGTGCAGGCCGGCGTAAACGCCGCCCAGCGCCAGCAATTCCTCGTGGTTGCCCGTCTCCGCGACCACCCCGTCTTTGAGCACGATGATGTTGTGCGCATCGCGGATGGTGCTCAGCCGATGGGCGATGGTGATGACGGTCCGGCCTTTCATCAGCCGTTCCAGTGCCTCGATTACCAACTCTTCGGACTCGGTGTCCAGCGCCGCGGTGGGCTCGTCGAGGATCAGAATCGGGTTGTCGCGGATGATGGCGCGCGCGATCCCGATGCGCTGCCGCTGCCCCCCGGAGAGGGTAAGACCCCGTTCGCCCACCGGGCTGTCGTAGCCGTGCGGCATGCGGCTGATGAACTCGTGCGCGTTGGCGAGCTTGGCCGCCTGGACGATCTCGTCTTCGGTGGCGCGGGGATGGCCGTAGGCGATGTTGTCACGCACAGTTCCGCGGAATAGCACAGTGTCTTGCAGAACGAAGCCGATGTGCTGGCGCAGTTCGTGCAGCTTGTAGTCCCGGATATCCACGCCGTCGATCTTGATGCTGCCGGCGTTGGGATCGTAGAACCGCGGGATGAGGCTGACCACAGTGGACTTGCCGCTGCCCGTGGGACCCACCACCCCCACCATCTGGCCCGGCTTGATGGTGAAGCTGACGTCGCGCAAAACCGGTTGTGCCGCATCGTAACCGAACGACACGTGGTCAAATTCTACTTGGCCGCGCAATGTTTGCGGCTCTATCGCATCGGGGCGCTCCGGAATAATGGCGTCGGCGTCGAGGATCGCCCGGACGCGCTCCACCCCGACCGACGTCTGCGCGATGGTGTTGGTCATCGTGGCCAGATCCTGCACCGGTTTGAAGAACATGGCCAAATACGACAGGAAGACGGTGAGAGTGCCGACCTCCATCGCGCCTGCCAGCACCAGCGACGTACCGCGCCACAGCACCAGCCCGGTGCAGGCAGCGACGACAATGTTGACGATCGGTGTTAGCAGTGCCTTGATCTTTCGGGCCTGCAGCCCTGCCTGGACGGTCTGTATGCCGACCCGTCTGAGTTCTTCCTCCTGGAGGTCCTCCCGCTCGAATGCCTGCACCACTCGGACCGATTCCAGGCCCTGCTGCACTGTGCTGACGATATCGGCCTGGCGGAGGCGTACCTGGTGGGTTGCCTTTTTCACCGCCTTTCGGACTCGCGACACGAAAAAGAGCAGGAAAGGCGTCACCGCGACGGCGATCAGCGCGAAATCCCAGCGGATCGCGAACATCACGGCCAGGATCCCGACAATTTGCAGGATGTCGATAATGATGTCGGTTACCGACTCGGAGGCGAAGTCCTGGATTGTGTCGACGTCGTCGTTGATGGTGCTGACAATTGCTCCAACCTGGTGGCTGTCGTAATAGCTCAGTGAAAGCCGTTGGAGATGGTGGTATGTCCGCGTGCGCAGATCGTAAGCGACCCACTGGCCGACGACCTCGGTGTAGTAGTTGCCGATATACGTCGAGATCGCGTTCAAGACGGCGACGATGACGAAGAAGATTGCCGCCAGCTCTGCGATATGTGCTCTGCTGGTGCCGCCGAGCGCCGGCAGCAGGCCTGCCATCCATTGCGGCAGAGGGTGTTTCGTAACGACGACGTTGTCGAGAATGATCTTGAGCGGCCACGGCCCGGCCAGGTTCATGGCCGTCTGCACGAGCATGGCGGCCAGGATGATGCCGATAATCCAGCGGTAAGGCCGGATCAGTTCAAGAACCAGCCGCGTCATAGCAACCTTCTTCCCTTGGCTGGGCAGACACGCAGGCCGACATCGTCGTTATAGCGGAGACCCCTAAACGGTGTCGTCGTTGCGGACCGCTGCGCTGGCTGCCGCCGTTCTCAGCGGGGCTCATTTGAGCCGCGGGCGATGCGCAATGCGGTGGCGGCGTCACGCATGGTGACACCTGAGGCGTGAATCCGAGACCGAGTCATCCAGGGTGACCTTCCCAGGACTGGAGGTAGGCGTCGTTGGTCAGAAAACTACCGTGGACAGGAAATCGCCGCGCACTTTTGCTCATATCAGCGCTGGTGAATGCAGCTGGCAGTATTCCTGCTGCCGGCCAAGCTCGGTGACCACGTCGGGCGGTAAGGACCTTTATAGTGGCCCATCGAATTCGATTGTTGTCGCCGCCTCGCCTTCCGTGAAAAGCAGCATGCTGACAGATTTTGACCCGTCCGGCGAATTTCCGGAGCCGACGCGTTTTGGGCAAAGCGCCCATGCACCGCTCTGTGGGCTTTACCCTTCACTGGCAGTCTGACGAGCACCGCAGCGTGGAGGTTCAATGCACGGTGTCGGAATTCGGGCGCGGCGGGTTTGCACCTGGCGCGTCGTTGCACCTGTGGTTGTGCTCGCGGTTGTTCCGCAGTTGGTACCCGCGTCCGTCGCCGCCGAGCCGCCGGCCACACAAGTGATTACCGCAGTGCCTGTTGGCCCCAACGGGGAACCGGTAAACGGTTATCAGGAGGCACCATCGCCAAGCAATGTCACCGATGTGGCGGATTGCACCACTCCGTCGCCAGCTGCCGTGGCCGACGACATCTATTACTGCTCGCCCAGTGCAGCTGACGCAGATGTGTGCTGGCCGTCAACGCCCGGATCGTTATTGTGCGTGGACAATCCATGGGGCCAGCAGCTTCATCGCGTGAATTACCCCGATCCGCTGCCGCAGGTTCAACCCCTGGCGGCACCGCAACCCTTTGCGCTGCTCCTCGATGACGGCACCCGCTGCCGCCTGCGCAACGGGGGTGCCTGGGGCGGTCGCGCCGACGGCTATGTGGGCGCCTATGGTTGCGGTGCGGTCAACTCAAATCTCGCGGTTCTGGTGCTGCCCAGCCAGGGTGCCACTTTCGCGATCGATCGCTCCATGCCGGTGTGGACAGTCAAAGTAGGCCAAATCGGCACGCCGAACAGTCAATTTCCGCCGCCTCAAACACATACGGTGAGCACCGCATGGTTTGCCGGCAATTTTGTGCCGGTCTGAAAAACGTCGCTTCATCGCAATATCCGTAGCGGTAACAATCGGCCGAAATAGCGCTACAGCCCCTGTACTCAGGCCTAAACTCCACGCCCAAGAGGTCATCGTTCCAACGAGCACTTACCCCACGGCCACGGGCTAGCCGGCCTCGACCCCTCTGCAGCCGCGCGGGAACGGGGAAGGTCAGCACATGAGCGGGATGTCGCGGCGCGAGTTCGGGCGGCTTGCAGCCGGGGTGGGCGCGCTGGGGCTTAGTGGGGCGGCGGCATGTAGCGCGCAGCGCTCCTCGCAACCGCCTGAGCAGACCGAGACCGCCAATCCTGGTCTGGACGCTCGCACCCGGCCGATCAGGCTGACCCAGGCCCAGCTGGACCGGATCATCGGCAACCAGGCGAACACGCTGCTCGACAACCTGCGGGCCAAGACGCCGGGAGTGAACTACGCGCTCGCGGTGGCGTTCGCGTATCCCAACCACCAATTCAATCCCTATTACATGTACGGCACGGTGGCCGACCAGGGGCCGCCCACTCCGAGAACGATTTATGCCATCGGCTCGATCACCAAGACCTTCACCGCCGCGATGTTCGCCAACGGAGTCGTTACCCGCCCGGACTGCTTCGACTGGGATGCGAGCCTGAGCCGCTATCTCAACCAATACCTAGGCGGCAACGGCGATCTGAGCGCGACGATGCAAAAAATCACGCCGCGGATGCTTGCCCAACACACCTCGGCTCTGCCCCGCGAATCACTTGGTCCGCAAGACGGCGTCGGGCTCTTCGAAACCAGCCCCTCGGCCCCGCCGCCCGACCTGCTGAATTTCTGGCGCACCCACAACGGACCGCAACCGGGCAGCTGCTGGCGCTATTCGGACATGGGGTTCATCACGCTGGGGTTCACCACCGTGTCCGCTTACGGTTGTGCCGCGGGGGCGAGTCCCGGCGGTCCGCCGGGCCAGGCCTATGCCAACCTGCTGCAGCAGCAGATCACCGGGCCGCTGAACATGCCCGACACCATGACGATGGTGCCCAACGGAGCGCCGCTGGCGCCGGCGTTTCCCAACGGCGGCCCGCAGGTGTCGTCCAGCGGCGCGTCGGACATCAAGTCATCTGCCACGGACATGCACACCTGGTTGCTCACAAATCTGACGGCTGCCAACCAATCGTCACCGTTGATGAAGGCGCTGGCTTCGACGACCCATTACACGCCCTTGTCGGTCAACATGTGCGGCGAATCCCAGCGCGGACCGGCGAACATGGGCCTGGCCTGGGACGTTAAACCCGGCCAGCCGCCTATCGTCTGGAAGAACGGCCTGACGTCCTTGGGCGGCTGCTCATGTTGGATCGGTATGACGATGCCCGGCCCCACCCAACAGCCGCTCGGCATCGCAGTCCTGCTCAATGGCTACTGGCAAAAGGGCCAGCCGAACATCGTGGCCGACGACGCCGGATTCGCGATGCTCAGGCAGATCTCCAGCGCCATCTAGTTCTGCGCCGCGGCTGCCGTGGCCCGGGCGTTCGCGGCTGGTGTAGCTAGCCCGATACGCTGGGGTAATGAGTCTGCAAGCTCCGTCGCGTCGCGACTTGCGTCAAGAAGTCCATGACGCCGCGCGCCGAGCCCGCGTCGCCGCCCGCGCCCTGGCGTCGCTGCCCACCGCGGTCAAGAACCAAGCGCTGCACGCATCCGCGGATGCGCTCCTGGCCAACGTCGACAAAATCCTGGCCGCCAACGCCGAAGACCTCAACGCCGCCCGCGACGCCGGCACACCGACGGCGATGCTGGATCGCCTGGCGCTGAACCCGCAGCGCATCGACGGAATCGCCGGCGGACTGCGCCAGGTCGCCGGGCTGCCCGACCCGGTCGGTGAAGTGCTGCGCGGCTACACGTTGCCCAACGGCTTGCAATTGCGTCAGCAGCGGGTTCCGCTCGGCGTGGTCGGCATGGTCTACGAGGGCCGCCCCAACGTCACGGTCGATGCGTTCGGGCTGGCGCTCAAGTCGGGTAACGCCGCGCTGCTGCGGGGCAGTTCGTCGGCCGCTCGATCCAACCAGGCCCTGGTCGACGTGCTGCGTGGCGCCTTGCTCAAAGAAGACCTGCCACCTGACGCGGTCCAGTTGCTGGACAGCTCCGATCGCTCGACCGTCACTCATCTGATCCAGGCGCGCGGGCTGGTCGACGTGGTGATTCCGCGCGGGGGAGCGGGTTTGATCGACGCGGTGGTCCGCGACGCGCAGGTGCCCACCATCGAAACCGGCGTCGGCAACTGCCATGTCTACGTCCACGAGGCCGCCGATCTCGAGGTGGCCGAACGGGTGCTGCTGAACTCCAAGACGCGCCGCCCCAGTGTCTGCAATGCCGCCGAGACGCTGCTGGTGGACGCCGCGATCGCCGACGAGGCCATGCCGCGACTGGTCGGCGCGCTGCAGGACGCGGGGGTAACCGTGCACCTTGATCCGGACGAGGACAATCTGCGCCGGGAGTACCTCTCGATGGACATCGCGGTGGCGGTGGTCGACGGCGTCGACGCGGCGGTCGCCCACATCAACGAATACGGCACCGGACACACCGAAGCCATCGTGACCACGAACCTTGCTGCTGCGCAACGGTTTACCGAGGGGGTGGATGCGGCCGCGGTGATGGTAAACGCATCGACGGCGTTCACCGACGGCGAGCAGTTCGGGTTCGGCGCTGAGATCGGCATCTCCACCCAGAAGCTGCACGCCCGCGGGCCGATGGGACTGCCCGAATTGACCGCAACCAAGTGGATCGTGTGGGGAGACGGCCACACCCGCCCCGTCTGACCCCTGTTAAGGAGACTCGCATCGTGACCGTGCCCGCCCGACCCATCCCGCTGTTCGCTGATATCGACGATGTCGCTCGGCGGCTGGCCGAGACCGGCTACTTGCCCGACACCGCCACGGCGACTGCGGTGTTTCTCGCCGACCGGCTCGGCAAGCCGCTACTGGTCGAAGGCCCCGCCGGGGTCGGAAAGACGGAGCTGGCCCGCGCGGTCGCGCAGGCCACCGGGTCCGGGCTGGTCCGCCTGCAGTGTTACGAGGGCGTCGACGAAGCGCGCGCGCTTTATGAGTGGAACCACGCCAAGCAGATCCTGCGCATCCAGGCCGGCTCCGGGGATTGGGAGGCGACCAAGGCCGACGTGTTCAGCGAGGAGTTTCTGCTGACCCGCCCACTGCTGACGGCCATCCAGCGCAGCGAGCCGACGGTGCTCTTAGTCGACGAGACCGACAAGGCCGATATCGAGATGGAAGGGCTGCTGCTGGAGGTATTGAGCGATTTCGCGGTGACGGTTCCCGAGCTGGGCACCATCACCGCGGAGCGGGCGCCGTTTGTGGTGCTGACCTCCAACGCCACCCGCGAGCTATCCGAGGCGCTCAAGCGGCGGTGCTTGTTCTTGCACATCGACTTTCCCAGCCCGGAAATGGAACGACGCATCCTGTTGTCGCGTGTTCCCGAGCTGCCCGTGCATCTGGCCGACGAGCTGGTACGCATCATCGGTGTCCTGCGCGGGATGCAGCTGAAGAAGGTGCCCTCGATCGCCGAGACCATCGACTGGGGCCGCACGCTGCTGGCGCTGGGCTTGGACACCATCGACGACGCGACGGTGGCGGCCACCCTCGGCGTGGTCCTCAAACACCAGTCCGACCAGCAGCGCGCGGCCGGCGAACTGCGCCTGAACTGATGGCCGTTCGCCGCGTTCGCTCCAGCCAGCCGTTGGCCCCCCACGGGCTGCCCGGCCACCTGGTGGGCTTCGTGGAGGCCTTGCGCGCACAAGGCATTTCGGTTGGCCCGTCGGAAACGGTGGACGCGGGCCGAGTGCTGGCCACCCTGGGGCTGGGAGATCGGGAAGTGCTGCGCGAGGGCATCGCGTGCGCCGTACTGCGCCGACCGGATCATCGGGAAACCTACGACGCCATGTTCGACCTGTGGTGGCCGGCGGCGTTGGGTGCGCGAGCGGTGGTCACTGAGGAGGCGGCCGGTGAACGCGAACTGCAGCTGGCGCCTGACGACATCGAAGCGATGCGGCAGATGCTGGTCGATCTGCTGACCGTCAACGAGGACCTGGCCGACATGGACGAGCGGCTGGTGGCCATGATCGCCCAAATCGTCGAGGCTTACGGCAAGTACAGTTCCAGCCGCGGCCCGTCGTACTCGTCGTATCAGGCGCTCAAGGCGATGGCGCTCGACCAGCTCGAAGGCCGGCTGCTGGCGGGACTGCTCGCCCCTTACGGCGACGAGCCCACCCTTACCCAGGAACAGATCGCCAAAGCCCTTGCCGCCCAGAGGATCACCCAGCTGCGCAAGCTGGTCGACGCAGAGACCAAGCGGCGCACCGCCGAGCAGCTTGGCCGTGACCATGTCCAGATGTACGGCATCCCACAGCTTTCCGAGAACGTCGAGTTTCTGCGCGCGTCGGCTGACCAGCTGCGGCAGATGCGTCGAGTGGTGGCACCGCTGGCTCGCACCCTGGCCACCCGACTGGCCGCCCGTCGGCGCCGCGCCCGTGCCGGGGCGATCGACCTGCGGAAGACGTTGCGCAAGTCGATGTCCACCGGGGGAGTACCGATCGACGTAGTGCTGCGCAAGCCGCGCCCCGCCCGGCCCGAGCTTGTGGTGCTGTGCGACGTGTCGGGATCGGTGGCCGGATTCAGCCACTTCACCCTGCTGCTGGTGCATGCTCTGCGCCAACAGTTTTCCCGCGTGCGGGTATTCGCGTTCATCGACACCACAGACGAGGTGACTCACCTGTTCGGGCCCGACGCGGATCTGGCGGTGGCGATCCAGCGCATCACCCGAGAGGCCGGTGTCTACACCCGCGACGGGCATTCCGACTACGGCAACGCGTTCATCTCGTTCACCGAGGGCTATCCGCATGTGCTGTCACCGCGCAGCTCGTTGCTGGTGCTCGGCGATGGTCGCACCAACTACCGCGACCCGGCCCTCGACGTGCTGGCGCACATGGTGACCGCCAGCCGGCACGCGCATTGGCTCAACCCGGAGCCGAAGCATTTGTGGGGCAGTGGCGATTCAGCGGCGCCGCGCTACCAAGACATCATCACCATGCACGAATGCCGGTCGGCCAAACAGCTGGCCGCGGTGATCGACCAGCTGTTGCCCGTCTAGTTACATCTGCCACAGAAGTCTCTCCGCAGAAGGAATGCACTTTTGGCGGGCAACCTGGTCTATGGGCGGACGCGGTGTTCCTGGGACAGGTGTGACAATCCTGCGGCAATGGGACCGCGACACTGCTCCAGTAAGCTGGCAAATCGTGCAAAAGCGGCGCCGCAGGCTGGGAGTGATGGGTGGGACGTTCGATCCCATCCATAACGGCCACCTGGTCGCCGCCAGCGAGGTTGCCGATCTGTTCGAGCTTGACGAAGTGGTCTTCGTGCCGACCGGCCAGCCCTGGCAGAAAGATCGGCACGTCAGCGCCGCCGAAGACCGCTACCTGATGACGGTGATCGCGACCGCCTCCAATCCCCGCTTTTCGGTGAGCCGCGTCGACATCGACCGCGGCGGGCCCACCTACACCAAAGACACCTTGCGCGACCTGCACGCACTCAACCCCGACTCCGAGCTGTACTTCATCACCGGCGCAGACGCACTCGCATCGATTTTCTCGTGGCAGGACTGGGAAGACATGTTCACGCTGGCGCGATTCATCGGCGTGAGTCGCCCCGGCTACGATTTCCGGCGCGAACATCTCGGCGACATCCTCGACGGCCTGCCCGATGACGCATTGACGTTGGTTGAGGTTCCTGCGCTGGCGATCTCGTCCACCGACTGCCGCCGCCGTGCCGAAGAGCATCGCCCGCTCTGGTACCTGATGCCCGACGGCGTCGTGCAATACGTATCCAAGCGGCGGCTGTACAGCAAACCGGGGGATCAGAGGTGACGGCCAGCCAAGAGGCCATCGACATGGCCACCGTGGCCGCCAGCGCCGCCGCCTCGAAGCTCGCCGAGGATGTCGTGGTCATCGACGTCTCCGGGCAGCTGGTGATCACCGACTGTTTCGTCATCGCCTCGGCATCCAACGAGCGGCAGGTCAACGCCATCGTCGACGAGGTGGAAGAGAAAATGCGCCGCGCGGGTTACAAGCCGGCCCGGCGCGAGGGCGCCCGCGAAGGCCGCTGGACGCTGTTGGATTACGTCGACATCGTCGTGCACATCCAGCATCAAGACGAACGCAACTTCTATGCCCTGGACCGGCTGTGGCGGGACTGCCCGCAGGTGGCCGTCGATCTGGAACGCACGTCATGACCACGCGGCTGTTGGTGATGCTGCGTCATGGGCAAACCGAGTTCAACGCCGACACCCGGATGCAGGGCCAACTGGACACCCAGCTAAGCGAGCTGGGCCGCGCCCAGGCCGTCGCCGCCGCCGAGGTGCTGGGCAAGCGCCAGCCGCTGCTGATCGTGTCGTCGGATCTGCGGCGCGCCTACGACACCGCGGTCGTGCTGGGGGAGCGCACCGGTCTGCCGGTCCGGATCGATACCCGGTTACGCGAGACCCACCTCGGCGACTGGCAAGGGATGACGCATGCGCAGATCGACGCCGAGGTGCCGGGCGCGCGGCTGGCCTGGCGGGAGGACGCCTCGTGGGCACCTCATGGTGGGGAGAGCAGGGTCGACGTGGCTGCACGCAGCCTGCCCGTGATCGGCGAGCTGGTCGGCGCGGAACCCGAGTGGGGCAGCGACGATCGGCCCGTGGTTGTGGTGGCGCACGGCGGTCTGATCGCCGCGCTGACGGCTGCGCTGCTGCGGCTGCCGGTGGACAACTGGCCCGCCTTGGGCGGTATGGGAAACGCTAGTTGGACCCAACTGAGCGGGCACTCCGGCGATGACGCCGACTTCGACCACATCAGCTGGCGTCTTGACGTGTGGAACGCTTCGGCCCAGGTCGCGGACGATGTCTACTGAGTCGCGGCCCGTCCTGCTGATCTTCGCCGATTCGCTGGCTTACTACGGGCCCACCGGCGGCCTGCCGGCCGACGACCCCCGGATCTGGCCCAACATCGTTGCCTCACAGCTGGGTTGGGATGTCGAACTGCTGGGCCGGATCGGCTGGACCTGCCGCGACGTGTGGTGGGCCGCCACCCAGGATCCGCGGGCATGGGCGGCGCTGCGCAAAGCTGGCGCGGTGATCTTCGCGACGGGCGGGATGGATTCGCTGCCCTCGGTGTTGCCGACGGCGGTGCGCGAGCTCATCCGCTACGTGCGTCCCCCGTGGCTTCGGCGCTGGGTACGCGACGGCTACGGGTGGTTGCAGCCGCGGCTCTCGCCGCTGGCTCGTCCCGCTTTGCCACCGCATCTGACCGTCGAATACCTCGAACAAACTCGCAGCGCAATCGATTTCAACCGCCCGGGTATACCGATCGTCGCATCGCTGCCGTCGGTGCACATCGCCGAGACCTATGGCAGGGCGCACCACAGCCGGCCGGCGACGGCGGCCGCTATCACCGGATGGGCTGAGCAGCACGACATTCCGCTGGTCGATCTGAAAGCCGCGGTGGCTGAACACATCATGAGCGGCCGCGGCAACCCTGACGGGATCCACTGGAACTTCGAGGCGCACCAGGCAGTCGCGGAGCTGATGCTCAAGGCGCTGGCCGAGGCCCGCACGGCGACGACGCAGAGCGCGCAGCGCGATGAGGAGGAGCCGGGCAATCAGGCAGGCGTAGACACATGCCGGTCGTAGTCGTCACCGACTCGTCGTCCCGCCTGCCGGAGGAGCTGCGCGAACGATGGGGGATTCGCCAAGTGCCGCTGCACATCTTGGTCGGCGACCTCGATCTGCGCGACGGTGTGGACCAGATCGCCGACGACGTGCACGAGCATGGTCAGGCCACCACCTCGGCGGCCACTCCGGCCGAACTGTGCGACGCCTACCAGCGGGCGCTGGCTGACAGCGATGGTGATGGGGTTGTGGCCGTGCATCTTTCGGCGCAGCTGTCCGGGACCGTCGGCGCCGCGGAGTCGACTGCGGCCGACATCGGCGAGAGCGTGAAAGTGGTCGACTCGAGAACGGTCGCCATGGGGACCGGGTTCGTCGCGCTGGCCGCCGCCCGCGCAGCAGCCGACGGCGCCGACCTAGACACCGTCGATCAGGCGGCGAGGGCGGCGGTGGCGCGCAATCATGGATTCATCGTGGTGCACCGGTTGGACAACCTGCGCCGCAGCGGGCGGATCGGCGGTGCCGCAGCGTGGCTGGGGACCGCGCTAGCGCTCAAGCCGTTGCTGCGCATTGACGACGGCAAACTCGTACTGGAGCAACGGGTTCGCACCGCCAGTAAGGCCGTCGCGGCGCTGATCGACCGGGTGTGCGATGTCGTCGGCGACAGCGCGGCAGCGATCGCCGTGCATCACGTCGCCGATCCGCATGGAGCGGACGGGGTGGCGGCGGAACTGGCCGAGCGATTACCCGCATGCCAGCCGGCAATCGTGACCGGGCTGGGTCCTGTGCTAGCGCTACACGTGGGCCCGGGTGCGCTCGCTGTGTGCGTCGAGATGCCAGAGTAGCGGGCTTAACGCTGGGTTTGCACCGCGAGCGGCGCGGTGTCGTCGCTCACCCGATCCCGGCGACGCACGGCATTGTCGCCGCGGGGGTGGATCACCTGTGGCCACCAGAACCAGCGCCCCAGCAGTGTGGCGATCGAGGGCATGAACAGCGTGCGAACGATCAGGGTGTCCATCAGTAGACCGACACACACCGTTGAACCGAATTGCCCGAGAACTCGCAAATTGCTGCCGAGCATCGCGGCCATGGTGAACGCGAACACCAGACCGGCGGCGGTCACCACCCCACCACTGCCGGCCATCGCCCGGATATATCCCGTCTTCAGTCCGGCGTGAATCTCCTCTTTGAACCGCGAGACCAACAACAGGTTGTAGTCAGATCCAACCGCCAGCAGGATGATGACGGACAGCGCAGCCACCACCCAGTGGACGTGGATGCCGAAAATATCCTGCCAGATGAGCACAGAGAGCCCGAATGATGCGGCGATCGAGCTGGCGGCGGTGCCAACGATCACCAACGCGGCAACAAGACTTCGCGTGAGCAGCAGCATGATTATGAAGATCAGAGTGAGCGATGAAAGCACCGCGATCATGAGGTCGTATTTCTCGCCGTCGTGCATGTCCTTGTAGGTTGCGGCGGTACCGCCCAGATAAACTTTCGCTTCCGACAGGGATGATTGTTTCAGCCCTTCTTGGGCGGCCGTTCGCTCTGCGTCGACGCGCGAGATTCCTTCCGGGCTCGCGGGATCGCCCTGATGCGTGATGAAAAAGCGCGCGGATTTACCGTCCGGAGACAAAAACTGCTTCAGACCGATCTTGAAGTCGGGGTTGTCGAAAGCCTCCGGCGGCAGGTAGAAGAAGTCATCGTTGCGAGACGTATCGAAGCTTTGTCCCATGACGATTGCGGTGTCGCTCATGGATTCCATCTGGTTGATCATGGCCTGGAATGTACTGTGCATGGTCAGCGTTATCGCGCGGGTGGTTTTCATGCTCTCTATCTGCGGCGGCAAGATCACGGCCAATTGGTGCGTGAGCATGTCCAGTGTCCTTGTGTCTGCCGATAAGTGATGCACCGTTTCCGCTAGCTTGTCAGTTTGGTCCAATGCGTCCCACAGGGAGCGGATCGACCAGCAAATTGGAATGTCGTAGCAATGTCTTTCCCAGTAGAAATAGCTGCGGATCGGCCGCCAGAAATCATCGAAGTCCGCTAAGTGGTCCCGCAGCTCATCAGTGATCCCCGCCATTTCTTCAGTGAGATTGGCCATGTCGTGAGCGTTGTCGGCCATCTGTTTGGTGATGTTATACATTTGCTCCAAATAATTTATGGTGATTTGCTGCTCAGCGGCCATCTTGAGGATATCGGCCATGCGCTCTTTCATAAATGCCATGTTTTGCATGGTCGTCTGGCTTTGCATACTGTTCTGAAACGGTATCGAACTATGCTGAATCGGAATTCCCAGGGGTCGGGTGATATCCTGGACCATCGCGATACCGTGGACACGGAGCACGTTTTTAGCTACCCGGTCTAAAACCAACATGTCGGCCGGATTACGCATATCGTGGTCGGCCTCGACCATCAGCATGTCGGGGTTCATCCTCGCCTGGGAGAAATGTCGGTCCGCGGCCGCGTAGCCGAGATTAGCCGGCGCGCTGGCAGGCAGGTAGTAGCGATCGTTGTATCCCGCCTTGAATCCCGGGAGGGCGATCATACCGATCAGCACGACCACGGCACTGGCAGCGAGAATCGGGCCCGGCCACCGCACGACCGAGATCCCGACCCGTCGCCACAGCCGTCCCCTGGCCGTCCGCTTGGACTCCATGAGACCGAAGCGACTGGCGACGGTAAGGACGGCCGGCCCCAATGTGACCCCGGCCGCCACCACCACCAGCATGCCTATTGCCGTCGGTTCGCCCATGGTGTGAAACCAGGGCAGCCGCGCGAAGCTGAGGCAGTAGGTCGCCCCGGCAATGGTCAGGCCCGAACCCAGGACAACCGGCGCAACTGAACGAAACGTCGTGTAATAAGCCGTTACCCGATCTTCGCCGGCCGTGCGCGCTTCTTGATAGCGGCCGGTGAGGAAAATCCCATAGTCTGTTGCGGCTGCGATCGCCAGCATCGTGAGGATATTCGCCGCGAACGTGGTAAGCCCGAACGCGTCGTGGTCGGCCAGCACGGCGACGACGCCCCGCGATGACGCCAACGCGATCCCGGTTATGAAAAGCTGGAGCAGTGTGGTGACGATCGAGCGGTAGACGAGAAACAGCATGATCGCGATCGCCGCGAGTGTGAACAACGTGATCTTCGCCAGGCTCGCGTTTCCGATGACGTGCATATCGTCGGACAGCGCCGCCGGGCCGGTGACATAGGCCTTCACTCCCGGCGGCGCAGGCGTCCGGTCTATGACTTTGCGGACCGCTTCGACGGAGTCGTTAGCCAGGGTGGTGCCCTGGTTGCCGGCCAGATTCAGCATGACGTAGGCGCCCTTGGCGTCGGCGCTCTGGACTCCTGCCGCCGTTAACCGATCGCTCCAGAAGTCCTGAATGTGCTGTATATGCTTCGGGTCCTCCCGCAGTTTGCGGATTGTGTCGTTGTAGTACTGGTGTGCTGCGTCGCCGAGCGTCTGCTGACCCTCGAGCACGATCATGATCGTGCTGTTGGAGTCGAATTCTTTGAAGTTATGGCCGAGTCGCATCATCGCCTTCATGGACGGCGCGTCCATGGGGGCCATCGGCGCCGAGTGTGCCTCACCGACCACTTCTAACCGTGGGACGACGGTATTCACCACGATGGTGATGAAGACCCACACCAGGATGATCGGCACCGCGAACAAGCGGATTGTGTGCGGGATGACGGGTCGGCGCTCGGTGCTCGTGTGGGTCATGCTGACTTCACCAGGCAGAAGGTCTGGGCATTTAAGCCATCGGCGGTTTGCTGTTCGCGGACGACACCGTCCACGGTGACGCGGCAGCGGATTTGATCGCCGTCATCCTGCGCCATGATGTTGGCGCTGACGGCAGGTAGGGTGGTGCTGAATGTGTAGGACCAGGGCAGCGGCGCGCCGTTGACTTGGTGCGTGTTAGCTTCAGCGTCCCAATAATTGATGTTGGCGGTACTCCCGGGCGGCCCGAAGACCTCGTAGGTCACGACCTTCGGGTTGAACTGCACAATCTCGATGCCGCCACCGGCGTTGGCGTTGAGGTCTTGGGAGCCGAAAATGCGGTGCAGCCGCGCCACCCCGAACCCCGACACCGTAAGCACCACGATCATCACGAGCGGTATCCATGCGCGTTTGGCGATTCTGGTAATTGGAATCTTTCTCACCCAAGTCTCCTCCCGCTCAGGCGAACCACGATCGTTCGCGCGAGTGGCTTAGCCGCGGATACTCGGTACCACGTTGGCCAAGCGTTCCTAGGCGCTGACCCTAATGCTGTCGGAAACGGGTGCCTCCGTTGCCTATAGCATCAGGGGTCAGCGGAACATTCGCACGTCTAAGCATCCTAGAACCTTACGGTACGACAGCGTTCTCCGGGTTATCCACGGCCGCACGGCCGGTGATCGGGGGCAGATCGGCCAGCGTCACGATCCCGGGTTCGGCTGCCACCACCGCCGGCACAGCGTTGGTGACCGGCATCGCGGTGTAGATCATGCCCAGGCCCATGAATCCCGGCTCTGTCCAATCCTGCGGCGGAAGGCAGTGAATGACGGTGCGCATGTTGGGCAGCCCGAAGACCTGGATGACGTGGCCGTGCTCAAGCGGTTTGGGAGGGACCACGTGCTCGCCCATGATCCAGTTGAATCCGACGCTGACGACGTTATTGTCGCCGACCCAGCCGCGGTGGTAGCCATAGACGCCGCCGACTGTGCCCTTGGGAATCGTCATGAAGCCGAGGTCGGTATCGCCGGTGGCGGCTGTGAACGTGACGTCGAACGTCATCCGGTCCAGTCGTGCGCCGACCGCGTCGGCCATCATCGCCGCCGACTCGGCGAAGACTTCGCTTTCGCGCCGCACGCTGTCGGCTAGGCCTGGGGTGTCGGGATCCCGCGAAAAGCCCATTGCTTTCTGGGTTTCTGCCGATTCGTAGGTCGAGCAGTCGACCGACTCGGTGATGCGGATTTCGTCGACGCGCTCGCACGCCCCGCTGAGCACCATGCCGACCGTGTTCGAGATTCCGGGATGCGCGCCGCTGCCGAAGATGGTCGAACTGCCGCGCTGACGCGCCTTGCGGATCCGGTCGAGGTCCTGGGGGCTTTGCTTGCCGCCGGTGATCCACGCCGCGCTGGAGCAGACATTGACCCCCGCCTCGAGCAGCCGTACCAGCTCGTCGATGTTGGGCCACAACGGGTTATAGCAACAGGCGTCGGGTCGCAGCGCCAACAGCGTATCGATGTCGTTGGTAGCCTTGGCACCGGTCGGCTCCGGCCAGCCGCACAGGTCGGCAGCGTCGACGCCGACTTTGCCCTGCCCGTGCGTATAAACCCCGACCAGCTCCATGTCGGGTCTGCCGATTATGGCGTGTAGGGATCGCCGTCCGATGTTGCCGGTCGTCCACTGGATCACACGAATCGGTGCGCTCATGTACCCCCTCCGTTCGATGGACGAGCAGACGCAAAAGCACCCCAAAATGCCTCGGATTGGGGGCCTTTGCGTCTGCTCGGCACTCCTAGTCGGCGATATTGAATCCCGCCACCACCTTGGTCGGACGCACCCGCACCACAAACTCGCCGGGTGCTGCGTTGCGGCGGCCGAACTCGCGGGCGCGATGCAGTCCCATGTACCGGGCGCCGATCCGGGTGGCGATCTCCAGCAGATCCGGCGCATCCTCGGTGATCGTGGCGACGCCTTGCACCTGCACGAACGAATACGGTGGGTGTGGGTCGTCCACGCAGATCACGACCCGCGAATCCCGCGCCAGCGCACGGCCTTTCGCGGTATTGCGGCCGGTGTTGAACACCAGCTCACCGTGATCGACGATGAACCACACCGGAGCAACCAGTGGCCGGCCATCGGCCGCGAGATAGCCGAGCATGCCGGTTCGGGTGCCGGCCGACAGGAATTCGACGACCTCGTCGGTCAATTCGGCCATCCGAGTCTCCGCGGGGTCAGAGCCTGACCAGGTCGTAGTCGCCGAGGTGGTCGACCAGCACGTGCAGCTGGTCAGTCGACGACCCCAGCGTCTGCTCGATCGCGGTGAGCCGGGCCGCGTAATGCCCGACCGGGTATTCGGCCGTCATGCCGATGCCGCCGTGCAACTGAATCGCCTCTTGGGCGATGTGGCGGCCAGATCGGCCGATCTGCAGCTTGGCGCGGGCCGCGATCAGCGGATCGAGGTTGCCGTCCGCGATCGACATCGCGGCGTAGAGGTTCATGCTACGAGCCAGCTCGAGCGAGACGTACATGTCGGCGGCGCGCTGGGTCAACGTCTGGAATTTGTTCAACGTGACGCCGAACTGCTTGCGCGTCTTGAGATAGTCGGTGGTCAGCCGAAGCGCTTCCTCCATCGCCCCGACGGCCTCCGCACACAGCGCCGACTGGATCCGGATGACGGCGTTGACGATCGGCGATGACGCGTCGACTGCCTCACCGAGCGGCTCGGCGGGGGCTTGGTCGAAGTCGATCTGCGCGCCGCGATGCCCGTCGAACGTTTGGTATCGACGCCGGGTCACCGTCTCGGCGTCGACCAGGAACAAGCCCGTGCCGCCTTCCGGTAACGCGGCGCTGACCACCAGGGTGTCGGCGCAATCTCCGGCCAGCACGGGGTTCTTCCGGCCGCTCAGTGTCCACGAATCCCCTTGCTGCACAGCCATCGTCGCAGCATCCCCCCGGGGCTCGAGGTGCGCGAACGCCAGCAGCTTCTGGCCCGCCGCGACGTCGTCCAGCAGCTGCTTCTGCTCCGTGGTACCGACTTCGGCGACGATCGCGCCGGGGCCCAGCGCGGCGTTGATGACCGGTTCGGGCGCCAGTCGCCGGCCGATTTCGATAAGCACCAACATGATTTCGATCTGGCCGGCCTCCGCCGGCTCGAACCCGAGCCCGAGAATGCCGATCTCGGCGAGCTGGTTCCACACCTCGCGGCTCCAGCCGAGCTCAGTGTCGACGATCTTGTTGCGGGTCTCCGGGTCATAGGTGCGGGCAAGCACGTCGCGGGTGGTGTCGCGCAGCAAGGCTTGCTCGTCGCTCAACTGAAAATCCATGGCTAGCTCACAATCCGAGAATGGTGGACGCGATGATGTTGCGCTGTACTTCGTTGCTGCCGCCGTAGATCGACGTCTTGCGGTAGTTGAGGTAATGCGGTGCGCTGAGTTGCGCCCATCCCGGTGAAGCGATGTCCTCGCCGGCGTGGAACGGCAGCGCGTCGTGGCCGGCGACCTCCATGAGGAGTTCGGTAGCCGCCTGCTGTAGTTGGCTGCCACGCAGCTTCAGTACCGAGGATGCGGGGTTGGGCTTGCCGTCGGCCGAGCTCGCGGTGACGCGCATCTGGGTGAGTTCCAATGCCAGCAGCTCGTTTTCGACTTCAGCGAGCCGAGCCGCGAACAGCGGGTCGTCGAGGATGCCGGTGTCGGCGGCATGCCGTTTCACTTCCGCCAGCCGCACCTTGGTTCGGCCGACTCCGGCGATGCCGGTTCGCTCGTTGCCCAGCAGGAACTTCGCGTAAGTCCAGCCCTGGTTTTCCTCGCCGACAAGTTGATCGACGGGTACCCGAACATCCTCGAAGAACACCTCGTTGACCTCGTGGCCGCCGTCGATCAGCTTGATCGGCCGCATCGTGATCCCGGGGGTGTCCAGGTCGATCAGCAGAAACGAAATCCCGGCCTGTTTCTTGGGGGCCTGCGGGTCGGTGCGCACCAAACAGAAGATCCAGTCGGCGTATTGGCCCAGCGTGGTCCACGTCTTCTGCCCATTGACCACGTAGCTGTCGCCGTCACGTTGCGCGGTGGTGCGCAACGAGGCCAGATCGGAGCCGGCTTCCGGCTCGGAAAAACCTTGGCACCACCAGATATCGAGGCTGGCGGTCGGCGGCAAAAAGTGCTTCTTGATGTCGTCGGAGCCGAATTCGGCGATCACGGGACCGACCATCTTGGCGTTGAAGTTCAGCGGCTCCGGCACGCCGGCCAGTTGCATCTCGTCGAGCCAGATCTGGTGTTGGGTTGGCGTCCAGTCCTTGCCGCCCCACTCGACGGGCCAGTTGGGCACCGCGAGCCCGTGGTCGTTCAAGATCTTGTGGCTGGTAGCGATGTCATCGCGGGTGGGCGGCAGGCCGGCTCGCGTCCGCTCCCGGATCTCGGCCGGGATTTCGGTGGTGTAGAAGGTGCGAAGCTCGTCGCGGAAGGCTGCTTCGTCTTCGGTGAGAGCCAGCTGCATGACGGCCTCCTTCAAACGGTCAACGACGGGAGCGAACCGGCGGTTCTGTCCTGCACGTTAGGCGGCCACTGTCGTCAACCACTCACCGGGTGCCGCAGCCGGGTTGCCGAGACGTCAGCGCCGGCGACGCGAGCGCCGACGCCACCAGAACATGCTGACCACGGTCGCGCCGGCAACGGATGCCACCGCCACAAGCGACGGTTTCGCGGCGGCCCGGGCCCTGCCGGCGACGTCGAACTTGTCCGACAGCGCTCCCACCGTGTCACCGAGTTCGCCGCGGGTGTGCTCGATATCGGACTGGATCTCGCTGATGGCGGCGTTGGGCCCGGGCTCGGGGCGCTCAGCTTCGGCCATGGCGGGCGGCTTTCACTTCTTGGACGTCTTTTTTCACGTTGGCGACGGTTTGCGGCGCCGCGGGGCTCGCCTTCTCGGCTTGGCTCTTGCTGACCAGGGCCGCCGCCCCGGCCGCGAGGAGCAGCGCCGCGCCCACGATCAGCGCGGCCGCCCAAGCGGGCAGTGCCAGGGCCACCGCGGCGATTGCGGCGGCGATCAAGCTGGCCGCCCCGAAGAACGCCAGCAGACCGGCTGCCGTGAAGAGACCGGCACCTGCGCCGGCATGCTTGGCGGATTGCTGGAATTCCTTTTGCGCCAGGCGCATTTCGTCTCGGACGAGCCGTGACAGCTGCGACGAGAGCTGAGCCATCAGCTCACCGGTCGATGCCTCCGACTTCGGTTTTGCTTCTAGACTCATCGGGTTACCTCCATGCGGGATGCTTCCCGGCTGCGCCGGGTTTGCTGTCCGTTCGGCTACCCACCGCAGGGGCGGCCAAACTTCTCCACAGTCCGGGTTTGCTCCACAACCGGCGATCAGCCGCTCTGCGCCGCGACGGTGATGACGGCCTTCGCGCCTACGGTCGGCGCATGCGAACAGAACTGCCCGCGCAGCGGCTGCACCGACGCCTCGCTACTCAGCCTGACGGCGACAGCCGCGCCGATGTCGTCGACGACACCGCGCACGACGGTGACCCGAACTCGCTGCTGCCGCGCTGGCTCCCGGACGGCTCGGCTCATACCGGTGCGGGCTGGCTGGCCCGGATACGCGCCGACCCGGGTCGCGCCGGTGTCATCGCATTGGCGGCCATCGCCGCTCTTGCGGTGTTGGTCACGGTGTTCACCGTGTTGCGCAACCGGCCCGCGCCGGTCATGTCAGCCAAATTGCCTCCGGTTGAGATGGTTTCGTCGGCCAGCCGCAGCCCCACTGCCAGTCCTTCGCCGAAAGCGGATCAACCGGTGGTCGTCAGCGTAGTGGGCCTGGTGCACAAACCCGGGCTGGTCACTTTGGCCCCCGGTGCCCGCATCGCCGACGCGCTGAGCGCCGCCGGCGGTGCAATGGACGGCGCCGACACCATCGGGCTAAATATGGCGCGCCAGCTGGGCGACGGCGAGCAGATCGTCGTCGGCATCGCGCCGGCCAAAGGCCAACCCGCGGCGCTGGGCAGCTCGGTGACGTCGGGAACGCCGGGCACCCCGGTGACATCAAGCAAGCCGGGATCGGCATCGCCTAAACCCGGGGAAGTGATCGACCTCAACACCGCGACGGTGCAGCAGCTCGACACCCTGCCCGGCATCGGGCCGGTGACAGCCGCCGCGATCGTGGCTTGGCGCGAGGCCAACGGCAAGTTCACCAGCGTTGACCAGCTCGCCGAAGTGGACGGCATCGGCCCGGCCCGGCTCGAAAAGCTGCGACCCCTCGTCCGTGTCTGAGACCAGTGCTGGAGGCCGGCGCCGATTCAGCCTCGGCGCGGCTGGACGTGCGCCTGGTCCCGGCCGCGCTGAGCAGCTGGCTCGTCACCGCCGCCGGGATCATCTGGCCCGTCGGCACGGTCGCCGCGTTGACATGCGTTGTGCTGGTGGCCTTCTCCGGTGCGCTCTGCTGGCACGCGGCAATTCGTCAGGGACCACAATGGGCTCGCACGGTCGGTGTGTGCCTGCTGGGCAGCGGTGTGGTGGGCGCCGGCTTCGGGTTCGCGATCGCACTGCGCGCCGAAGCGGTCGATCACCACCCGATCACTGCGGCGTTCGCGCATGCCGTACCGGTGACCGTCACACCCAACGAAAGCGCGATATCGGTTGGCCACGGCCGGCTGCTGTTTCGCGCCACCCTGGAGCGCCTGGCAGACCATGAAATGTCCGGTCGGGTGGTGGTTTTCGCGCCGGTAACCGATTTCGGCGAGGTGATGGTGGGCCAGCCGGTGCGTTTCACCGCACGGATTACCCGTCCCACCCGGCGGGACCTGACAGTCGCGGCGCTCACCGCGACGGGAAGGCCGACGATGGGCCAAGCCGGAGCGGTGCATCGGGCGGCGCATGTTGTCCGCGAGAGGTTCGCAGCTGCTGCCCGGGAAGCACTGCCCGCACCGCAGGCCGCCATGCTGCCTGCGCTGGTCCTCGGCGACACATCGGCGGTCACGGCGATGACCGGCCAGGAATTTCGTGCGGCTGGGCTGACGCACTTGACGGCGGTATCGGGAGCCAACGTCACGATCGTGTGCGGGGCGGTGCTGTGCTGCGCACGGCTGATCGGCCCGCGGTCGGCGGTGGGACTGGCCGCGATCGCCTTGGTGGTGTTCGTGATCGTGGTGCAGCCGACGGCCAGCGTGTTGCGTGCGGCGGTGATGGGCGCCATCGCGCTGCTGGGCATGCTGTCTTCGCGGCGACGACAAGCGATCCCGAGCTTGTCGGCCGCGGTGTTGGTATTGATGCTTGCTGCTCCCCAGCTCGCCGTCGACGTGGGCTTTGCCTTGTCCGTGGTTGCGACGGCGGCGCTGGTGGTGATCGCGCCGGTCTGGTCTCGGCGGATGGTGTCGCGCGGCTGGCCCAAGCCGCTCGCGGACGCGGTTGGTATCGCGTGCGCGGCGCAGTTGGTCACCGCGCCGCTGGTGGCCGGGATCTCCGGGCGCGTCAGCCTGGTGGCCGCAGCGGCCAATCTTGCTGCGGCGCCGGTGATCGCACCGATCACCGTGCTGGGCACCGCGGCGGCCACGCTCGGCATGTGCTGGCCGGCGGGGGCAGAACTGCTGATCCGGTTCACCGGTCCCGAGCTGTGGTGGGTGCTGAACGTCGCGCACTGGGCGGCCGGTGTGCCGGCCGCGAGCCTGCCCGTTCCTGCGGGCGTGGCCGGCGCCGTGGTGGTCGGCGTGTGCGCCGTGTTGGTCGTCGCCCTGTGGCGGTGGCGGTGGTTCCGGGCGGCCGCCGGGGTTGCCGTGGTGTGCCTTGTCGCGTGGGCGTTGTCGGGGCTCCTGTCCGGCGCGTCGGTGTCGGCTGGTCGTGACACGATCGTGGGGTGAGCTCACCGGTTTCGCCGTTACACCTGGTGCTGGGCGACGAAGAATTGCTGGTCGAGCGCGCCGTCGCGGCGATACTGCGATCGGTGCGCGAGCACGCCGGCACCGACGATGTGCCGGTGAGCCGGGTGCGCGCCGGCGATGTCGATGCCTACGAGCTCGCCGAGCTGCTCAGCCCGTCGCTGTTCGCCGACGAGCGAGTGGTCGTGCTGGAAGCCGCCGGCGAGGCGGGCAAGGACGCAGCCACCCTCATCGCCACCGCCGCTGCCGACATCCCGCCGGCAACCGTGCTGGTGGTGGTGCATTCCGGCGGTGGGCGAGCCAAATCACTGGCAAGCCAACTGCGCGACCTCGGCGCCGAAGTTCACCCCTGCGCCCGCATCATCAAAGCCAGCGAACGCGTCGACTTCGTTCGTGGCGAATTCCGCTCGCTGGACGTGCGGGCCGACGAGCAGACGGTCACCGCGCTGCTCGACGCGGTGGGCTCAGACGTGCGCGAACTGGCGTCAGCCTGCTCGCAGTTGGTCGCCGACACAGGGGGCCATGTCGACGTCGCGGCGGTGCGGCGCTACCACAGCGGCAAGGCGGAAGTGAAGGGCTTCGACATCGCCGACAAAGCTGTGACCGGCGATGTGGCGGGAGCAGCTGAGGCGCTCCGCTGGGCGATGATGCGCGGTGAGCCGCACGTGGTACTCGCTGACGCGCTGGCCGAAGCCGTGCACACCATCGCCCGGGTCGGGCCGGCCCCCGCAAGCGGGAGGTACCCCCCATCCGGCGACCCGTATCGGCTGGCGGCGGAGCTCGGGATGCCGCCGTGGCGGGTGCAGAAAGCCCAGCGACAGGCACGGCACTGGTCGCGCGACACGGTGGCGACGGCGATCAAACTGGTTGCGGCGCTGAACGCCGACGTCAAGGGGGCCGCCGCGGACGCGGACTACGCGCTGGAAGCCGCGGTCAGAAAGGTCGCCGAGCTCGCCCGGTGAGTCGGGCGGACGTCAGATCTTGTTGTACGCGCGCGCCAGGGCCGACTTCTTGTTCGCTGCCTGGTTTTTGTGGATCACGCCCTTGCTGGCAGCCTTGTCCAGCTTGCGGCCGGTCGCCACCAGCAACTCCGCGGCCTTGTCTTTCTCACCGGCCTCGGCAGCCTCACGGAACCTGCGGATCGCCGTGCGAACCGACGACTTCACCGACTTGTTGCGCAGTCGCCGGCGCTCATTGGTGCGGTTGCGCTTCGCCTGCTGCTTGATGTTGGCCACGCGCTAGTTCCTTCGTCGTTCTCGGCGGGTTTGTGGAAGTCAACGTTTGCCCAGGTTGCTGGGCAGCGACGAGCCAGGGTATCAGTCAGCGGGGCACTCTCTCAAAGCGGAGCGCCTTGGCCTGCGGAAACCGCCGCAGTGGTGCAGCATATTTCAGTGGGCGTTCGCACCCTGTCCGTCGAGACCAGGCGGAACTCGCGCAGCCAAACGCGCCCGTCGAAGCGCTACCAGCGCATCTTCGACGGCTACGACAACGCGGGCAGCTACGCGAACGCCTTCGACGAGATGTTCGACTCCCAAGGCAACGTCCGGGCCCCGTACCGCGGCGTCTACGCCGAACTTGCCCCGTCCGACGCCTCCGAACTCGAGGCGCGCGCTGAGGCGCTGGGTCGCGCATTCGTCGACCAGGGCATCACGTTCTCACTGTCGGGCCAGGAGCGGCCGTTTCCGCTCGACCTGATCCCGCGGGTGATTTCAGCCGCCGAGTGGGCGCGGCTCGAGCGCGGCATCACCCAGCGCGTCAAGGCGCTGGAGATGTATCTCGACGACATCTACGGCGACCAAGAAATCTTGCGCGACGGCATCATCCCACGGCGGCTGGTGACGTCCTGTCAGCACTTTCACCGCCAAGCAGCCGGCATCGTCCCACCCAATGGCGTACGCATCCACGTCGCCGGCATCGACTTGATCCGCGATCAGCGCGGCAACTTCCGTGTCCTCGAAGACAACCTGCGCTCGCCGTCGGGGGTCTCGTACGTGATGGAGAACCGCCGCACCATGGCGCGGGTCTTCCCGAACCTGTTCGCCACCCACCGGGTGCGCGCGGTCGACGACTATGCCGCGCATCTGCTGCGGGCGCTACGGAAGTCGGCGGCCACCAACGAGGCCGACCCCACGGTCGTCGTGCTCACCCCGGGGGTGGCCAACTCCGCGTACTTCGAGCACTCGCTGCTGGCCCGGCAGATGGGCGTCGAACTCGTCGAAGGCCGCGACCTGTTCTGCCGCGACAACCAGGTCTACATGCGCACGACCGAAGGCGAACGCCAGGTCGACGTGATCTACCGGCGCATCGACGACGCCTTCTTGGACCCGCTGCAGTTCCGCCCGGACTCGGTACTCGGGGTGGCCGGGCTGCTCAACGCCGCCCGCGCCGGCAACGTGGTGATTTCCAGCGCCGTCGGCAACGGGGTCGGCGACGACAAATTGGTCTACACCTATGTGCCGACGATCATCGAGTACTACCTCGGCGAGAAACCCCTGCTGGCCAACGTGGACACGTTGCGGTGCTGGCTGGACGACGAGCGCGAGGAAGTGCTCGACCGCATCGGCGAGCTCGTTGTCAAGCCCGTCGAGGGTTCCGGCGGATACGGCATCGTCTTCGGCCCGGAGGCCTCCGCGCAGGAATGCGCGGCGGTAGCCAAAAAGATCCGTGACGATCCGCGCGGCTGGATCGCGCAACCGGTGATGCAGCTGTCGACGGTGCCGACCCGGGTGGGAAACAAACTCGCGCCCCGCTACGTCGACCTGCGGCCCTTCGCGGTCAACGACGGCGACGAGGTGTGGGTCTTGCCTGGCGGTCTGACGCGCGTCGCCCTGCAGGAGGGCTCCCTGGTGGTCAACTCCAGCCAGGGCGGGGGTTCGAAGGACACCTGGGTCCTGGCGCCGCGCGCATCGCTGCTCGACCGCGAGCTGGGCGCGGCTGAAATCGTCCGGTCGCTGCCGCAGCCGGCCCCCGCGCCGGACGGCGACACCGCGACCGACGGATCCGCGTCGCCGCACCGCCAGCAGCCGGTGCGCCAGCCGCCGGATCAGCAGTCGCAGCAACAGTAAAGGCGGGATGGGCGATGCTGGCACGAAACGCCGAAGCGCTGTACTGGATCGGCCGCTACGTCGAACGCGCCGACGACACCGCACGCATTCTCGACGTCAGCGTGCACCAGCTGCTCGAAGACTCCAGCGTCGACCCTGACCACACCTCTCGGGTACTGCTGCAAGTGCTCGCGATCGAGCCACCGCAGACCCAGTTGGACGTGTGGTCGCTGACTGATCTGGTGGCGTTTCGCCGCAACACCCAAGGCGGCTGCTCGATCGTCGACGCGATCTCAGCTGCCCGGGAGAACGCGCGCTCGGCGCGGGAAGTGACGTCCACCGAGATCTGGGAATGCCTCAATACCACCTACAACGCCCTAGCCGAACGTGAACGGGCAGCCAAACGCTTTGGGCCGCATGACTTCTTGTCCTTCATCGAAGGCCGCGCCGCGATGTTCGCAGGGCTGGCGGACTCGACGCTGTCCCGTGACGACGGCTACCGCTTCATGATGCTGGGCAGGGCGATCGAGCGGGTGGACATGACGGTGCGGCTGCTGCTTTCGCGGGTGGGGGACAGCGCGTCGTCGCCGGCATGGGTGACGGTTTTGCGCTCGGCCGGCGCGCACGACACCTACCTGCGCACCTACCGCGGAGTGTTGGACGCGAACCGGGTGGTCGAATTCATGTTGCTCGACCGGCTTTTCCCGCGCTCGATCTTCTTCTCCCTGAAACTGGCCGAACACAACCTTGACGAACTGCAGCACCGCCCGCACAGCCGGATCGGAGCCACCGCGGAAGCGCAGCGGCTGCTCGGCCGGGCCCGCAGCGAACTCGAATTCCTGCAACCCGGTGCACTGCTCGAGTCGTTGGAGACCCGGCTGGCCGGCCTGCAGAACACCTGCCGGGAAGTCGGAGAAGCGTTGGCGCTGCAGTACTTTCATGTGGCGCCGTGGGTGGCGTGGTCCGATGTCGGCCAACGTGGTCCGCGGTCCGCATCGCGCGGGACGACCTGATGTGGCGGATGCGGGTGGTGCACACCACCGGCTACGCCTATCCGTCGCCGGTGACTGCGTCGTACAACGAAGCCCGGCTCACGCCGCGGTCGGACCCACGGCAAAACGTCATCCTCAACCGTGTCGAGACGGTGCCGGCCACCCGGTCATATCGCTACGTCGACTACTGGGGAACCGCGGTGACCGCATTCGATCTGCATGCCCCGCACACCCAACTCACCGTGACGTCGTCGTCGATTGTCGAGACCGATCGTCCCGAGCCGCCGACCGAGAAAATCACGTGGCCGGAGCTACAAACCGAAGCGGTGATCGATCGGTTCGACGAGGTGCTCAGCCCGACCGGATACACGCCGGCAAGCAAACGCGTAGCCGCCGTGGGCAGGCGGATCGCCAAATACCACGAGCCCGCCGACGCGGTGGTCGCCGCAGCACAGTGGGTGCGCAGCGAACTGGAATACCTTCCGGGAAGCACGGGCGTGCATTCCTCCGGGCTCGACGCGCTGCGCGACGGTAACGGCGTATGCCAAGACTTCGCGCACCTGTCGTTGATTGCTTTGCGCAGCATGGGAATTCCCGCCCGCTACGTCTCGGGCTACCTGCATCCGGAGCGGGAACCCGGGATCGGCGACAGGGTGGATGGTCAGACTCACGCGTGGATTCAGGCCTGGACGGGGGTGTGGTGGGACTACGACCCGACCAACTACGCCGAAATCAACGAGCAGTACGTCAGCGTGGGGGTAGGCCGCGACTACTCGGACGTGTCCCCGCTGAAAGGCATCTACTCCGGTGAGGGAGCCACCGACCTCGACGTGATCGTCGAAATCACCCGCCTGGCTTAGCCGCTGCCGGGCATATCGTTCCTGGAATGAACGACTCGTCTGCAGAGCGGTCGGCTCGGGCCGGCAGGCACGGTGGGCCGCTGCTGGTGCTGCTCGCCGCGGGGTGTTTGGTGCTGCTGTTCGGCGGGCTGGCTATCGCAGTTGCGCTGGGCGGGCTGATGCCCCTGCCTTACGGGCCGCCGGGGCCCATCCTGAACTATGTGCGCGCCGAACCGGTGGCGATACAGGCCGGCGCGGTTGGAGCGTTCGCGTCGTCGGTGCCGTTGGCGATCTACGCGGCAACGGCCGGTGCCCGGTTGCGTCAGCTCGGCGCGTCCGCATCGGCGGCGACGCTCACGCTGGCCGCAGGCACCGTGGCGGCGGCAGCGTTGGGCCTGACCGGTTTGCTGGCCTGGACGCTGTCGCGACCGGACGTCAGCGCCGACCCCGCCTTGGTCAGAGCCCTATATTTCCTGGTGTTCCTGGTCGGCGGGCCCGGGCACATTGTGGCCCTCGGGCTGCTCGTCGCTGGCATCGCGGTACCTGCGCTGGCCCTGGGATTGCTGCCGAAGCCGCTGGCCTGGGTGGGGCTGGCCATCGCGGTCGTCGCCGAAGCCGCCACGCTGGTCCTGGTTTGGCCCGGTCTGGGTGTGATCTTGCCCGTCGCGCGTGTTCTGGCGTTGCTGTGGCTGCTGGTCGCTGGCGCGATGCTGCCGCCGCGCCGCGCGCCGGTGGCCGTGGACCATCCCGCCAACCACACGGCGGGCGCATAGCCGTCACGACCGCGGTGCAATCTCGACGCGGTGCAGGTCGTCGCCGAGCTCGATGCGTCCATCGAACTCCGCCGCAGCCAGCGCCCGCCATTGTTCTTCCTGGCCTGGCGCGATGCCCGGCACGTAGTGGGTCAGGATCAGCGTGCGGACCCCGGCACGGGTGGCGGTCGCGGCGGCCTCCTGAACCGACGAGTGGTAATCGCAAATGTCCTTGATCCGCTGCTGCGGCAACAGCTCGACGATGTCTTTACGAAGCACGGTGTGCACCAACGCATCTGCATCGCGGGCCAGCTCATCCAGGCTGTCGCACGGCACGGTGTCGCCGGCCAGAACAACCGCAGCGCCCCCCGATTCGATCCGGAACCCGATCGTCGGCGCAACCGGACGGTGATCGGTGGGCGCTACCCGGATCGCCACGCCGCCGCGGTCCCACACCACGCCCTCGGTGTGTTCGCCGACTTCCACTGCAGGCGGCGCGGTCAGGTCAGCGTGGTGGGCAAGCCGATAGCCGATGTCGTGCCCGAACGCCGTCAGCGTCGCCTCGACCACATCGGACGTGCCGGGCGGTCCGATGATCGGCAGCGCAGCCGGATCGGGTCCGAAGGTCGTGACCCAACGCGTGATCAGAACGTCGCCCAGATCGGCGATGTGGTCGCTGTGCAGGTGGGTGAGCAGCAGAGCCGTCAAACCGTTGGCGCCCACGTCGATTGCGGCGGCACGCTGCAGGACTCCTCGGCCGCAGTCGACGAGGAAGAGCTGTCCGTCCGCACGCACCAGCGTCGACGGGCCGGCGCGGTTGGGATCCGGGATCGGGCTTCCGGTGCCCAGCAGGGTGATCTCGATCATGGCGCCATCCGTCGTAGTTCCAGGGCAAGCGCATGCAGCGTCTTCTAGGTATGGCACAGACTGCGGTCCGTTCGAAACCGATTCGCTGCTTTCACGCCGAGCAAGATCGCCGTAGCCTGGTGTGAACCAGCTCACAACCGGCGGGAGGCTTCGATGCGGATTCGGGACGTGTTGCGGAACAAGGGCGCGGCGGTCGTGACCATCAATCCCGATGCCACGGTGACCGAGCTGCTGGCCGCGTTGGCCGAGCATAATATCGGCGCGATGGTCGTCGTCGGGCCTGACGGCCTGGAAGGCATCGTGTCCGAACGTGATGTCGTGCGCGAACTTCACACCCATGGCGCCCGGGTGCTCGCGTGGCCGGTATCGAAAATCATGACATCGGTGGTCGCCACCTGCACCAAGGCCGACACTGTCGACGCGATCAGCGCGCTGATGACAAAAAACCGGGTCCGGCACGTGCCGGTGCTGGAAAACGGCAAGCTGGCCGGCATCGTCAGCATCGGCGACGTCGTCAAGACCCGCATCGACGAGCTGGAAGCTGAGCACGCGCAGCTGCAGTCCTACATCACCCAGGGCTGACCGCCGAGCGTGCGCTTGAGTCACGGTCCGCGCCGCGGAAGTGTGCGGTAAGTCCACACTCGGCGCAGAAAAGCGATCAGCTCCAGGAGTACTCGGCGCGCAGACGGGCGGCGACCACCTCGAAGATCTCCGGCTCCAAAATCGCGCCCTCGCGGCGAATGCTCTCCTCGGGCACGTCGAGCACCCGGTCGAGGCGAACCCAGCTCGGTCGGCCCGCCTCATCCCAGCTCCCGGCCCCGATGCCCACCCAGTTCGGGTCGTGGGCGTGGCTTTCCTGGCTGGAGAGCATCAGTCCGAGCAACGTTCGGCGATCACGTCCCACGACCAGCACCGGGCGGTCTTTGCCGCGGGTCGGGTCCTCCTCGTAAACCACCCAGGTCCACACGATTTCGCCCGGATCGGCACGCCCGTCCAGGTTCGGCGCATAGACGAGCTTGCGTGCCCGATGCGCGGTGGGCACACTGCGGCTGGTCACCGGCCGGCCCTGGGTGACGGCGGCCGGCGGTTGCGCGATGCTGCCGATGATGGCGTCCATCCCGACCTTGATGCCGCGCTGTATGCCCCGTTGCATGGTCGGCGAATTCTGCAGCTGGCGGATGAATTTCGGGGCCTCGTTAAATACCAGGTTCTCCGCCATCCGCTGCAACGTCTTCCACTGCGACTTCCGCGGGGAGGCCATGTGGGCCAGCATAGGCTCGCCGGATTGGGTCGTCGTTGCCTTGCCTCGATACCCTGGAGCTACCCGCGCAGCGCCGCGTAACCGCACGTCGACCAGGAGATTCCCATCAGCAGTTTCGCCGACCAGACTTTCACCGCGCCGGCGCAGATCAGGAATTTCTGCATCATCGCCCACATCGACCACGGCAAATCCACCCTGGCGGACCGGATGCTGCAGCTCACCGGCGTGGTCGACGAACGGTCCATGCGCGCCCAGTACCTGGACCGGATGGACATCGAACGCGAACGCGGGATCACGATCAAGGCCCAAAACGTGCGGCTGCCCTGGCGGGTGGGCGACACCGAGCACGTCCTGCACCTGATCGACACCCCCGGCCACGTCGACTTCACCTACGAGGTGTCCCGCGCGCTGGCGGCCTGCGAGGGTGCGGTGCTGCTGGTGGACGCCGCGCAGGGCATCGAGGCGCAGACGCTGGCCAACCTGTACCTGGCGCTGGACCGCGACCTGGTGATCATCCCGGTGCTCAACAAGATCGACCTGCCCGCCGCCGACCCGGACCGCTATGCGGCCGAAATCGCCCACATCATCGGCTGCGAGCCGGGCGATGTCTTACGGGTGTCCGGCAAGACCGGTGAGGGCGTGGCCCAGCTGCTCGACGAGGTGGTCAAGCAGGTGCCGCCGCCGACCGGCAACCCCGACGCGCCGACTCGGGCGATGATCTTCGACTCGGTCTACGACACCTACCGCGGCGTGGTCACCTACGTCCGGGTGGTCGACGGCAAGATCACCCCGCGCGAGCGGATCGCGATGATGTCCACCGGAGCCACCCACGAGCTGCTCGAGGTGGGCATCGTCTCACCGGAACCCAAGCCCACCGCAGGACTCGGCGTGGGGGAAGTGGGTTATCTGATCACCGGGGTGAAGGACGTCCGCCAGTCCAAGGTCGGCGACACCGTCACGACGTCGCGCCACGGCGCCACCGAACCGCTCACCGGTTACCGCGAACCCAAGCCGATGGTGTACTCGGGCCTGTATCCGGTCGACGGCTCCGAGTACCCGGCGTTGCGCGATGCGCTGGACAAGTTGCAGCTCAACGACGCTGCGCTCGCCTACGAGCCGGAGACGTCGGTGGCGCTGGGCTTCGGATTCCGTTGCGGCTTTTTGGGATTGCTGCACATGGAGATCACCCGGGAGCGGCTCGAACGCGAATTCGACCTCGATTTGATCTCGACTTCGCCTAACGTCGTGTACCGGGTCATCAAGGATGACGGGACGGAGGTCCAGGTGACCAACCCGTCGGACTGGCCGTCGGGCAAGATCCGCACCGTCTACGAACCCGTGGTGAAGATCACCATCATCGCGCCCAGCGAGTTCATCGGCACGATCATGGAGCTGTGCCAGTCGCGCCGCGGCGAGCTCGGCGGCATGGACTATCTGTCACCCGAACGTGTCGAGCTGCGCTACCGCATGCCGTTGGGTGAGATCATCTTCGACTTCTTCGACGCGCTGAAGTCGCGGACGCGCGGCTACGCCAGCCTGGACTATGAAGAGGCTGGCGAGCAGGAAGCCGAACTGGTCAAGGTCGACATCCTGCTGCAGGGCGAACCGGTCGACGCGTTCAGCGCGATCGTGCACAAGGACGCGGCGGCCGCCTACGGCCACAAAATGACCGCGAAGCTCAAAGAACTCATTCCGCGCCAGCAGTTCGAGGTGCCCGTGCAGGCGGCGATCGGCTCGAAAATCATTGCTCGGGAAAACATTCGGGCGATCCGTAAAGACGTGCTGTCGAAGTGCTACGGCGGGGATATCACCCGCAAGCGCAAACTGCTGGAAAAGCAGAAGGAAGGCAAGAAGCGGATGAAGACGATCGGACGGGTCGACGTGCCGCAGGAGGCGTTCGTTGCGGCGCTCTCCACCGACGTCAGCGCCGACAAAACCAAGAAGTAACCGTGCCGGCGACCACGCGCGTCGACTTGACGATCGACGCGAAATTCGTTAGAAGACTCCAACTGCTGTGCACGGCTGGAGGGCGCGAAGGTATGAAAAGGGTCGGGCGCGTCGGAGCGATTGCGGCCTGCGTGATCGCCGCGCTGCTCGCAACCAGCTGCAGCGCCGTCGTCGGCGGCCTAGCGCGTCCGGTCGCCGGGATCGCACCGCGCCCGGTCGTCGGGGTGACCATCGAGCAGGCGCTGCTGGGCAACGTGGAGCTGGAAAAACTGCTCGACCAGTCGGTCAGGACTCTCCAACCGCCCCGCTACGGCGGCGCGACGAAGCTGTTCCACACGTTGGCGCCCGGCCCTAACGATTGCTTAGGTGTACTGGCCGAGATGCAGTCCAGCAGCTACCGCTCCGCTGACGTCCGCGACGTCACCTGGGAAAGTTGGCTGGACGCAAGGACGCCGGCGAAAGTGATCGCCGTCGACGAGGGCGTGGTCGCGCTGCCGACCGCTGCAGAAGCCAACGCACTGTTCGCGGCGTTCGCCGATGAATGGAACCGCTGCAACGGTAGGGCCGCAACCTATCGCGACCAGACGTATCGGATCACCGATGTGCGCGTCGCCGACTCGGTGCTGGCCGCCACCCTGCAGACCTCGCCCACCCCTATCGCACGGGCGATCGGGGTCCGGGTGAATTGCCTTGTCGAGGTCAAGGTTCCGTTCTCCGCCGACGCCCGCTCGACCCCGGGCTCGCCGGCCGGCGATCCGGAAACCAGAGCCATCGAGGTGGCGCGGCTGATGATGGACAAGATCAGCGATTTGAGCTGAGGCCGTCCGGCGCTACATCGGAGCGTTGGCCGGGTGGAAAACCCCGGTGCTGTCGGCTTCTTCCTCGGCGCGGATGACGTGGACCACCGCATTGATCAACGCCAGGTGGGTGAACGCCTGCGGGATGTTGCCCAGGTGCCGGCCGGTACGTGGCTCGAGCTCCTCGGCGTAGAGATACAGCGGGCTGGCGAACGACAACAGCCGCTCACACAAATGCTTGGCTCGGCTGACTCCCCGATCTCGACCAGCGCTGAAACCAGCCAGAACGAGCAGATGGTGAAGGTGCCCTCCTCGCCGGTGAGCCCGTCGTCGGTCTCCTCGACGCGGTAGCGCAGCACCAGGCCTTGCTCGGTGAGGTGGTCGGCGATGGCCAGCACAGTGGCGCGCACCCGCGGGTCGTCCGGCGGCAGGAACCGGTTCAGCACCACCAAGAGCAGCGAAGCATCCAGCGCATCGCTTCCGTAGGACTGGGTGAACACGCCGTCAGAGTTGACCCCGTGTTTGAGGATGTCGGCCTTGATCTCGTCGGCGATCGCACGCCACTTCTGGGCGTACGCCGTCTCACCCTGGCGCGCGGCCAGTTTGGTGCCGCGGTCGAGCGCCACCCAGCAAGCCACCTTCGACGACATGAAGTGCTGCGGTTCGCCGCGAACCTCCCAGATCCCCCGGTCGGGCTCGCGCCAGTGCTTGATCGCCTCTTCCACCTGCGCCTTGAGCACCGGCCACAGCGTCTCGGGGACCTGCTCACGGGATCGGGAGTGCAGGTAGAACGAGTCGAGAAGGTTGCCCCAAATGTCGTGTTGGTCCTGGTTGTAGGCGCCGTTGCCGATACGGACCGGGCGCGCGTGGTCGTAGCCGGAGAGATGGTGCAGCTCTTCTTCTTCGAGGGTGCGCTCCCGCCGACGCCGTACATCACCTGCAGCGGGTGGCGTTCACCGTTGTTGGCGCCGGAGACGTCGGCGATGAACGAGAAGAAATCGTCGGCCTCGCGGTCCAGGCCCAGGGTGTAAAGGCCCCACAACGCGAACGTCGAGTCGCGGATCCACGCGTAGCGGTAGTCCCAATTGCGTTGCCCGCGAGGGGATTCCGGGAGCGACGTGGTGCTGGCCGCCAGCAGCGCGCCGGTGGGGGAGTAGGTCAGGCCTTTCAGTGTCAGCGCGCTGCGTTGCAGGTATGCCCGCCAGGGGTGGTCGGGGAAGTTGCCGATGTTGATCCATTGCCGCCAGCATCCGGTGGTCTGCCACATCTTTTCGGCGGCGTCGGCGTAGGTCTGCGGCGCCGGGTGCTTGGACCAGCTCAAGGCGACGAACACGTCATCGCCTTCTTTCAGCCGGGTGCGGGCCCGTGCTTCTCGGCCCTCCAACCCGATGCGCAGATTGGTGGTCAGCCGAAGTGTCGGGTGAGCGTCGGAATCCGTTTTCGCCCGCGCGACGGCCTCGCCGTAGGCGGCCGCCGAGTATTCCCACGTCGCGCCGATGCGGTGGTAGTCGAACGCCGGCTCGCAGCTCATCATCAGCTCGACCGTGCCGATCTGGAAATAGCCTTTCCGCGGGATCACGACCAGCGCCTTTGCCGGTCCGATGCGGGGCAGGAACGAAAACTGGGCGGGCCCTTCATGTGGCAGCCGAAACCACCACGCGTCGAAGTTCACCGGGTACTCGCGCCCGGTCAGTCCTGCCGCTTGCCGGACGGTGGACCGGCGACCGTCGCAGCCCACGGTCAGTTCGGCACGTAGCTCACCGGTCCCGTCGCGATCTCGATAGCGCACACCGGTCACCCGGTTGCCCTCCCGCAGCAGTCCGGTGGCTTCGGTGTTCATCCGCAGGGTGAAGCTCGCCTCGGTTTGGGCGGCTTCGGTGAGCAGGTTCAGCAGGTCCCATTGCGGCACCATCGCGATAAACATCGATGAGGTTACGTTGGTTTAGCACGCTGCGGCGAATAGGGTGAGCCCGGTGGACGGGTTCCTGAGTTGGTGGGACGGCGTCGAGCTGTGGCTCTCCGGGCTCGGCTTCGTGCTGCAGACCATCGTGGTGATGCCCGTCGTGCTGCTGCTGGCCTACCTCATCGCCGTGGTGCTCGACGAGATGCTGGGCCGCGGCATCCGGCTGATGCGCCGCGCTCGCCATGACGAGGATCCCCGATGACCGGCAAAACCGGGCTGCCCCGCTCCCAGGTGACCTTGATTTTGATCGTGCTGGTGGTCCTGGTGATCGTCACGTGGCTGTTGACGCGCTGACCTAGCGCGAACGGCGAGCGGGCAGCCACATTCTGTTAGGCTTCGCGCCATGCACGCGGCGTCCGGCAATCGAGAGTGCTACGTCTTGGCACTCATTGCCGTGGGTGATTGCGCTGTGAGCGATGTTCACTGTTGTCGCTGACCTCCTACCCGCGCGCGGTGTGGTCTCGAGCCTTTGGGAAGTCGCTACGGACTGATTCTTCGAAACCGCAGCACCCTTCCCGCAGCGTGGGACTCGTTGAGCAGAAACCGCACGGAAAGGCCGCCAATGTCTGACACCGCCGGATGCGTCCGACGCTGGCAGCTTGCGGTCGCATTTGCGGTGACCGCGAGTGTGGTTGCGGCGTGTCATGGTGGCGCCAGCGACGTCGTCGGCGGTGCAGCGGACAATGCGCACACCAGCATCACCCTGGTCGCTTATTCCGCGCCCGAACCCGGGTGGAGCAAGGTGATTCCGGCGTTCAACGCTTCCGAAGAGGGCAAGGGCGTGCAGGTGATCACCTCGTACGGCGCATCCGGAGACCAGTCCCGCGGTGTTGTCGACGGGAAGCCGGCGGACTTGGTGAACTTCTCGGTCGAACCCGACATCACCCGACTTGTCAAGGCGGGCAAGGTTTCCAAGGATTGGGACAAAGATGCCACCAAAGGAATCCCGTTCGGGTCGATAGTGACGTTGGTAGTGCGCGCCGGTAATCCGAAGAACATCAAGGATTGGAACGACTTGCTGCGTCCCGGTGTGGACGTCATCACTCCCAGTCCGCTGAGTTCCGGGTCGGCCAAATGGAATCTGCTTGCGCCATATGCCGCCAAAAGCGCCGGCGGCCGGAACGTCCAGGCTGGACTTGATTTTGTCAACAAGTTGGTGAGTGAGCACGTGAAACTTCGCCCGGCGTCGGGGCGGGAAGCCACCGATGTCTTCGTGCAGGGCAGCGGTGACGTGTTGATCAGCTACGAAAACGAAGCGATTGCTACTGAGCGCCAAGGAAAGCCGGTCGAACACGTCAACCCGTCGCAGACCTTCAAGATCGAAAATCCCTTGGCGGTGGTGACCACCACCAGCCACCTTGATACGGCGACCGTGTTCAAGAACTTTCAGTACACCGCGCAGGCGCAACGGCTTTGGGCGCAAGCCGGTTTTCGGCCCGTCGATCCTGCAGTTGCCGCCGAGGTCCGAAACCAGTTCCCAGCGCCGGTGAAGCTGTGGACGATCACCGACCTCGGTGGCTGGGACGTGGTCGACCCGCAGTTGTTCGACAAGAACACCGGCAGTATCACCAAGATCTACATGAAAGCCACCGGATGACGACCACGATCACGCCCGACCCGGAGGCCATCCGCCCGGAAGTCGACTACCACGCGCGCCGGGGGTCGAGCCGACCCGATGTGCTGCACGCCAGCACGTCGCTGCGGGTGGGGGTGGCGGTGGTGTGGCTTTCGATAATCGTGCTGCTGCCGCTGGCCGCGATCAACTGGCAGGCCGTCGGCGGCGGCTGGCGAGCGTTTTGGCTGGCGGTCACGTCGCATGCCGCGCTGGAATCGTTTTGGGTGACGCTGAGCATTTCCGCCGGTGTCACACTGCTGAACCTGCCGTTCGGCCTGCTGGTCGCGTGGGTGTTGGTGCGGGACGACTTTCTAGGCAAGCGGTTCGTCGACGCGGTCATCGACCTGCCGTTCGCGCTGCCCACCATCGTCGCCAGCCTGGTGATGCTGGCGCTCTACGGGCCGCACAGTCCGGTAGGCCTTCATCTGCAGCACACCGCGTGGGGCGTCGGAGTGGCGCTGGCGTTCGTGACGTTGCCGTTCGTGGTGCGGGCGGTGCAGCCGGTGCTGCTCGAAATCGATCGCGAGACTGAGGAGGCGGCTGCGTCGCTAGGAGCCACCAATCCGACGATCTTCACCTCGGTGGTGCTGCCGTCGCTGACCCCGGCGTTGCTATCCGGTGCGGGCCTGGCCTTCTCGCGCGCCATCGGCGAATTCGGCTCGGTGGTGCTGATCGGCGGCGCCGTGCCGGGCAAGACCGAAGTATCCTCGCAGTGGATCCGGACATTGATCGAGAACGACGACCGCACCGGGGCAGCTGCGATATCCATTGTGCTGCTTGCTATCTCGTTCGTCGTGCTATTCATCCTGCGCACCTTCGGGGCGCGGGCAGCGAAACACGAGGAGTTGGCCGCATGACGGTCTCGCCGCGGGTTCGCTACCTCCTCCGCTTTCTGGCGCTCGGTTACGTGTTCGTCTTGGTGATCGTTCCGGTGGCGGTGATCCTGTGGCGAGCGTTCGCACCGGGGTTAGGCCAGTTCTTCGCCTATGTCAGTACCCCGGCAGCGGTGTCGGCGCTGCATCTGTCGCTTTTGGTGGTGGCGATCGTGGTGCCGCTGAACGTGGTTTTCGGCATTCCGACGGCACTAGTATTGGCGCGCGACAAGTTCCGCGGCAAGGGTGTGCTCCAGGCCATCATCGACCTGCCATTCGCGGTTTCGCCGGTGATCGTGGGTGTAGCGCTGATCGTGTTGTGGGGTTCAGCCGGGGTGCTGGGCTTCGTCGAACGAAACGTCGGGCTCAAGATCATATTCGGTCTACCGGGCATCGTGCTGGCCAGTATCTTCGTCACCTTGCCGTTCGTGATCCGTGAAGTCGAACCGGTGCTGCACGAGCTGGGCACCGACCAGGAGGAGGCGGCGGCGACCCTGGGTTCGGCTTGGTGGCAGACGTTTTGGCGGGTGACGTTGCCGTCCATCCGGTGGGGACTGACCTACGGGATCGTGCTGACCATCGCGCGCACGCTCGGCGAATACGGCGCGGTGCTGATGGTGTCCTCGAACCTGCCCGGTACATCGCAGACGCTGACCTTGCTGGTCTCCGACCGCTACAACCGGGGCGCGGAGTACGGCGCGTACGCGCTGTCGACGCTGCTGATGGCGGTCTCCGTGCTGGTCCTGATCTTCCAGGTGGCCCTGGACGCGCGGCGCGCACGAAAGGAAGTGTTATGACTCGCGCCGGCAACGATGCGAAAGCGATGCGATGAGGAGGAGCGGCGCTTATGAATGACGCGATCATTGTGACCGGCGCCTACAAGCGTTACGGCGACTTCGTCGCGCTCGACAACATCGACTTCACCGTGCCCGCCGGTTCGTTGACGGCGCTGCTGGGTCCTAGCGGTTCGGGCAAATCGACGCTGTTGCGGGCCATCGCGGGCCTCGACCAACCCGACAGCGGCACGATCACGATCAACGGCCGCGACGTTACCCGGGTGCCCCCGCAGCGGCGTGGGATCGGGTTCGTGTTCCAGCATTACGCGGCGTTCAAGCATTTGACGGTGCGCGACAATGTGGCGTTCGGGCTGAAGATCCGCAAGCGGCCCAAAGCCGAGATCAGCAAAAAGGTCGACAACCTCCTCGAGGTCGTCGGGCTGAGCGGATTCCAAAACCGTTACCCCAACCAGCTTTCCGGCGGCCAGCGCCAGCGCATGGCGCTGGCCCGCGCACTGGCCGTGGACCCGCAAGTGCTGCTGCTCGACGAGCCTTTCGGTGCGTTGGACGCCAAGGTCCGCGAGGATCTGCGCGCCTGGTTGCGCCGGCTGCACGACGAGGTGCACGTCACCACGGTGCTGGTGACCCACGATCAGGCCGAGGCACTCGACGTGGCCGACCGGATCGCCGTGCTCAACAACGGACGGATCGAGCAGGTGGGCTCGCCGACCGAGGTCTACGACACCCCGGCCAATGCGTTCGTCATGTCGTTCTTAGGCGCGGTGTCCTCGTTGAACGGCACCTTGGTGCGTCCGCATGACATCCGGGTGGGTCGGCGTCCCGATATGCAAATCGCCACCGGTGACGCGGCCGCGGAGGCCACCGGCGTCATTCGGGCCACCATCGACCGGGTGGTGATGCTGGGCTTCGAAGTGCGCGTCGAATTGACCAATGCCGCCAGCGGTGCGCCGTTCACCGCGCAGATCACCCGAGGTGACGCCGAAGCATTGGGTCTGAAGGAGGGTGACACCGTTTACGTCGCACCCACCCGGGTGCCGCCGATTGCCGGCGAGGCGAGCGTGCCGACAGCCGACGCGCTGGCATAGACGTCGGCCTTGCCCGCCGAGATCTGCGTTTTGCAGGCCGCTACTCGAATTTCCGCTGCAGAACGTCGATCTCGGGGACGTTAAGCCGCCAACCGGTCGGCAGCCAGCGCTGCGTCGAAGCGATCCAAGACGGTCTCGGCAACCAGCCGGTGCGCACCGAGTGGGGCGGCCATCGGAATGCCTGCGGTGCAGGCGAACTCGCGTACCCGATCGGTCAATCGTCCGGGCGCCAAGAACCATGGCGCGATCACCAGCCGGCGCGCCCCGCGTCGCCGCAACTCGGCGGCAGCTTCCGCCAACGTCTGCGGCGACGTGGCAAACGCCGTCGTCGCACCTGCCCATCGGGTACCGACCGCCAGCCTGGGCGCCACCGAAGCGGTGCGGGCATTTGCGTCGGCGTGCGAGGAGCCGATGGCCACCACGATCACGCCAAGCTCACTATCGAGCCGGGAAACGCCTGCCGCACTGAGCCTCTCGCGCAGCACCGACACTAGCCGGCCGTCTTCGCCGAGGACCTCGGCCTGGCGTACACCGGCCACACCCGCGATTTGTCGGGGAATGTCGATGCGGGCATGGTAAGCGTCGGCCAACAACAGGGGAGCGACCAGGGCGCCAGGCGTCAGCACGTCGACCAGCCGTGGGCTGTTCAGCTCGCAGAACCCGACGCGCACATCGAGTTCGGACCGCATCCGCCTCAGCTGGCCGGCTACCGCGCGGGCGTTGGCGGCAGAGCGCGGATCTGCGCTGCCGTGCGCGGCCAGTACGAGCGTGGTCACGATGCGTGCAGCCCGCATTCGGTCTTGTTCAACCCCCGCCAGCGCCCGCTGCGCGGATCGGCGCCATCGGCTGGCTTGGCCGTGCAGGGAGCGCAACCAATCGATGGATAGCCCTCGTAGACAAGGGGATTGACCAACACGTCGTGTTCGGCGATGTAGTCGGCCACATCGTCGTCGGTCCAGGCGGCCAGCGGGTTGACCTTCACCAGCTTGAACTGCTCGTCGTAAGTGATGAACGGGGCGTTCGCGCGGGTCGGCGCCTCCACCCGGCGCAGCCCGGTCACCCACGCGGCGTAGCCGCGCAGCGCTTTGGACAGCGGAGCGACCTTACGTAACCGGCAGCACTCGTTGGGATCACGCGCGAACAGGTTCTTGCCCAGCAGCTTATCTTGCTCGGCCACCGTGTGCTCGGGAGTGATGTTGAGCACGTGTATGTCGTAGACGGCCTCGACCGCATCGCGGGTGCCGATGGTTTCCACAAAGTGATAGCCGGTGTCCAAGAACAGCACCGGCACGCCGGGGCGAACCTTGGCGGCTAGGTCGACCAGCACGGCGTCTTGCATGTTGCTGGCCACCACGTAGTTACAGGTCGCCCAGCCTCGTGGCCCGTTGACGCCGCCGAAGGTCTCGTCGGTCCAGCGCAACAGCTCGGTGGCGTCAGCGCCCTCCAGCTCTTTGGCGCCGCGCTCGGCGAGCTCACGCAGCTGTGCCTCGGTCCAGTTCGTCGAATCGCTCATCGCAGATCGTCCTCGTCGGCTCGCATGGCCCACTGTGCGAACCGCTCACCGTCGTTGCGGTGCTTGACGAAGTTGCGCACAACTCGGTCGATGTAGTCGCCCAGCTCGTCGCTGGTGACCTTGTGCTGGCGCAGCTTTCGGCCGAACCCGCTGTCCGCGCCGAGGCTGCCACCCAGATGCACCTGGAATCCCTCCACGGATCCGCCGTGGCCGTCGTCGATCATCTGGCCCTTGAACCCGATGTCGGCGACCTGGATTCGTGCACATGAGTTCGGGCAGCCGTTGATGTTCACCGTGATCGGCACATCAAGCTGGGTGTTGATGTCATCGAGGCGCTTTTCCAGCTCAGGCACCAAAACCTGTGCGCGGCCGCGGGTCTCGGCAAACGACAGCTTGCAGAACTCGATCCCGCTGCAGGCCATCAGGTTCCGGCGCCAGTGCGACGGCCGCGACGGTAGCCCGAGCGCGTCCAGGCCGGCGACCATTTCGTCCAGTTTCTCGTCGGGCACGTCGAGGATGATCAGCTTCTGGTACGCGGTGAACCGGGCCCGGTCCGAGCCGGCGCGCTCCATCAGGTCGGCCACCGCCGACAGTTTGGTGCCGGAGACACGGCCGGCGATCGGGGCGACCCCGACCGCGTTGAGCCCGTTCTTGAGTCGCTGCACCCCGACGTGGTCGATCGGGTGCTTCGCCGGTTCGGGGGCGGGCCCGTCGATCAGCTTGCGGTTCAGGTACTCGGTCTCCAGCACCTGGCGGAACTTCTCGACGCCCCAGTCCTTGATCAAGAACTTCAGCCGGGCTTTGGAGCGCAGTCGTCGGTAGCCGTAGTCGCGGAAGATCGCGGTCACGCCCTCCCACACGTCGGGCACCTCGTCGAGAGGCACCCAGACGCCGACGCGCTGGGCCAGCATCGGGTTGGTCGACAGCCCGCCGCCGACCCACAGGTCTAGGCCCGGCCCATGCTCGGGATGGTGCATCCCGATGAACGACACGTCGTTGATCTCATGCGCGACGTCCTGCAGACCCGAAACCGCGGTCTTGTACTTGCGCGGCAGGTTGGCGTACTCCGGTTTGCCGATGTAGCGGCGGATGATCTCTTCGAGCGCCGGTGTGGCGTCGAGCACCTCGTCGAGCGATTCACCGGCCACCGGCGAGCCGAGCATGCCGCGTGGACAGTCACCGCAGGCCTCGGTGGTCTGCAGGCCGACAGCGGCCAGCCGCTGCCAGATCTCCGGGACGTTCTCGATTTCGAGCCAGTGATATTGCAAATTTTCCCGGTCCGAGATGTCGGCGGTGTCCCGGGCGAACTCCGTCGAGATTTGGCCAAGCGTGCGCAGTGCGGAAGCAGATAACGCTTTGCCGTCGGTGCGCACCCGCATCATGAAGTAGCGGGCCTCGAGCAGGTCGGCGTTCTCGTCGCCGGTCCAGGTCCCGTCGTAGCCTTCGGCACGCTGGGTGTAAAGGCCCAGCCAGCGGAACCGCCCCCGCAGATCGGTCTTGTCGATGCTGTCGAAACCGCGCTTGGAGTAGATGTTTTCGATGCGCGCCCGCACGTTGAGCGGAGCGTCGTCTTTCTTGAGCTGCTCGGTGGCGTTCAGCGGCTCCCGGTAGCCCAGCGCCCACTGGCCTTCGCTGCGGCCCTTGGAACGAGGGGGGCTGGGACGGGGAGTGGTCATTCGCGGGTTCTCCTTCGCGGAGGTGCCGGCCTGGACCGCGCAGATCACGGGAGGCTGTCCCGGCGGCGCAGATCCGGCGGCCAGCTGGAAGTACAGGTGGGCGGGTCTACGACATCAAGGCCAGACAGCGACAGCTGCAGACACGCTTGAGATCGACGTGCCGACGCGCCACCAACGGAATACGAAACGGGCTGTGATGGGCGACGGTCACCCGGCCATTGTGCCATACCAGCTGGCGAGCCCGGCGACCAGGGATAACTTTGCATCACAGTGAGCAAAACTACGCCGGACCGCTGAATCGCAGGTGAACGGTTCCCGCGAATCTCCTGGAAGGGTCCGTTGTAGTAGCTCCGGGAGCGGGCTGCGGGCCCCCGGCCGACTCCTGCACCTCGCCTGGCTTGCTGACTTTGACGCGCGAGAAAATTCGCCGCGTGTCGGTCGCAGAAGCGGGGGCTGTAGCGAGTCAGGATGTTCTGACCACGCATAGGTTAGGCGATCGAATTGGAATCTCCCGGAGATGCCGCATCGGCTGGTCTCCACGAGTCAGCCGCGGAATCCACTGCCGATGACGGTGGCACTCGCCGCCGGGGGCGCGCACCGGTCCGCTTGCTCGCCGCTGCTGCGCTGATTGCCGTGCTCGCCGGGGCCGGCAGCGGGGGGTGGCTGCTGTATCAACGACACGAGAAGGATGTTGCCGCCCAGCAGGCGCTGAGTGCCGCCGAGAACTTCGTCGTCATGCTGACCAGCGTCGACAGCAACACCCTCGACAAGCACGTGGCCGATGTCCTCGACGGCTCGACCGGTGACTTCAGTGAGAAGTACGCCAAAACCGTCAGCGGGCAACACCATCAACACGTCGTCGAAAACAAGGTGACGACGCACGGGAAGGTCGTCGAATCGGCCGTTAAATCCGTCAGCGCGAACAAAGTCCAGGTTCTGCTCATGGTGGATCAGTCAGTGACGAGCTCGGCTAACCCGGAGCCGTATATCGATCGCAGCCGCGTCAAGGTGACCATGCAGAAGGTCAACGGTCGGTGGCTGGCCAGCGATGTGGAGCTGTTATGAGGACCTGGTGCACCCTGTCGGCCGCAGCATCGATCGCCGGATCGGTCATGGCAACATCAACCGCTTTGTTGACCGGTAGTGCGCACGCGGATGGGGTCAACTGGGAGGCCATCGCGCAATGCGAATCCGGCGGGAACTGGGCGGCCAATACCGGCAACGGTGACTATGGCGGTCTGCAGATCAGCCTGCGCACGTGGGATGCCAATGGGGGCGCTGCGTTATCCCCGTTACCGTCGACCGCCACGCCGCAAGAACAGGTTCTGGTGGCGCAGCGAATCATGGCCACCCAGGGGCCCGGAGCCTGGCCGAGATGCGCATCCTGTAGCCAGGACGAAGCGCCGGTGGGTTCTCTGACGCATCTCCTGACATTTATGTCGCGCCAGACCGGCGGGTGCCGGGGGTCGTCGCGCGCAGTCGAAGATGGAATAGCGTAACCGCTGGTGCGTGGCTGAGGACCGGCCTTGGCCGGCTCGCTATGTGATGATGGGGTGGCATGACAGCGAATCCGGCAGCGGTCGGGCTACCCGACATGCAGCTGACCCCTGGGGCACCGTTCGGGGTCTATGTACATGTGCCGTTCTGCCTGACGCGCTGCGGGTACTGCGACTTCAACACCTACACCCCGGCCGAGTTGGGCGGGGTCAACCCGGACGCCTGGCTGGGAGTGCTGGGCTCGGAGCTGGAGTTGGCGGCCGCCCGGTTGGGCGGCCCGACGGCCGACACCGTGTTCCTGGGGGGCGGGACGCCGTCGCTGCTGGGCGCCGAGCGCTTGTGCGCAGTGCTCGACACGGTGCGGCAGCAGTTCGGGCTGGCAGCCGATGCCGAGGTCACGACCGAGGCCAACCCGGAATCCACCTCACCGGAGTTGTTCGCGGCGCTGCGCTCCGCGGGCTACACCCGGGTATCGCTGGGCATGCAGTCAGTGTCGCCGCGGGTGCTGGGCACGCTGGACCGGGTGCACTCGCCGGGACGCGCGGTGGCGGCGGCCGGCGAAGCGCTGGCCGCCGGCTTTGACCATGTCAGTCTCGACTTGATCTACGGAACGCCGGGCGAATCCGACGACGACCTGCGGCGTTCGGTGGACGCCGCGATCGACGCCGGCGTCGACCATGTGTCGGCTTACGCGCTCGTGGTCGAAGAGGGCACGGCGTTGGCGAGACGGGTCCGGCGCGGAGAGCTGGCCGCGCCCGACGACGACGTGCTGGCGCATCGCTATGAGATCGCCGATGAGCTGCTGCGGGCAGCCGGTTTCGATTGGTACGAGGTCTCCAACTGGAGCCGCCCCGGCGGGCAATGCCGGCACAACCTTGGCTACTGGGACGGCGGCCAGTGGTGGGGTGCTGGCCCGGGCGCCCACAGCTATGTCGGCAACACTCGGTGGTGGAATGTCAAGCATCCCAACACATATGCGGCGCTGCTGGCCGATGCAGCCCTGCCCGTGGCCGGTTTCGAGCAACTCGACGCCGACGCTTTGCACACCGAGGACGTGCTGCTGAAAATCCGACTGCGCCGAGGCTTGCCATTGGATCTGCTGGAAGCGGCGGAACGCGAGCGCGCCGCGGTCGCGATCGCCGACGGTTTGGTGGTGACGGAGGATGAGCGGCTGGTGCTCACCGACCGCGGCCGGTTGCTGGCCGACGCGGTGGTACGCGCGCTGCTGGATTAAACAGCTAAAACGGCGGCGGCTGGTTGCGTTCGGCGACGTGCGCGTCGTTGAGTGCGCGTTCGGCGTCGATGCGGTAGGCGCGGTCTTGCTCTCGCGTTCGGCGGCGCCTGGGCATCATGAGCCCGCGGTCGTCGCTCAGTTGCGTCGTTTGAGCACAAGGCAACTGGCCGGTGGGCAGGCATAAGGCGGGAAATAGCAGGCGACTTCCCGGGCGAGTGGTATACGTCTAACCAGTTGGAGAAGTCCAGACCACCGTGCCGTCGGCCCATTGCTCGTCGCGCCAGTCCCAAAAGTCTTGAGCAAGTGGTGTTTTCGGTATAAACACTTGGGTTCGTCAGGTGGCGGAAATCTACCCCCTCAAAAGAAGAGCGCGAACCAGAGGACGGGGTCCGACAGATCGGAGCAGTTCGCTAGCCGGGCGGGTACGCACCCGCAGCGGCCACCAGAACCAGCGTCCCAGCAGGGTAGCTATGGACGGCGTCATCAGCGAGCGCACGATCAAGGTGTCGACAAGCAGGCCCAAGCCAATGGTGGTGCCGCCTTGCTTGAGCGTGTGCAGCTCGTTGACTGCCAATGAGGCCATGGTAAAGGCGAACACCAAGCCGGCTGCGGTCACGACTCCACCGGTGCCGCCCATGGAGCGGATGATGCCGGTTTTGAGTCCTGCGCCGATCTCCTCTTTGAACCGTGAGACCAGTAACAGGTTGTAGTCCGATCCCACGGCCAGCAGGATGGTCACCGAGAACGGCAGCACGATCCAGTGCAATTCCAAGCCGAGGAGGTGCTGCCAGACCAGCACCGAGAGCCCGAAGCCCGTCGCCAGCGACAGCACCACTGTGCCGACGATCACGATCGACGCGACCAGCGCGCGGGTGATGACCAACATGACGATGAAGATGAGGATCAGTGCGGCGATGGCCTCGGTCATGACGTCGTATTTGGTGGATTCTTGGATATCTTTGAATGCTGCCGCGGTGCCGCCGAGGTACAACTTGGCGCTGGCCAACGGGGTTTCTTTCACGGCCTCGCGCGCGGCCTTGAGTTCTGCGTCGACATGTGAGATGCCCTCGGGGGTCGCGGGATCGACGTCGTGGGTGATGATCATGCGGGTGGATTTGCCGTCAGGGGAGACCAGCAGTCTCAGCCCTGTCTTGAAGTCTGGGCTGTCGAACACCTCCGGGGCGATATAGAAAAGACCGTCTATTTTAGCCTTGTCGAAATATTCCCCTATGAGTGTGCTGGTGTCGGTCATGCGATCCATCTGAGTTAGCAGGTCCGAAAAACTGCTGTAGAGGGTCAAAAATGTGGTCTGCATTGACTTTGCGACGTCGATCATCGGCGGTATCAACGTGAGCATCTCTTGCGACGCGTCAGCGCTTCTCTGGAGGTCTTTGGCTAGCTTGTGAAAATTCTCGGCGAGTTTATCGAAGCCGTCCAAAGCGTCGAAGATAGACCGCAGCGACCAACATATGGGGATGTCGAAACAGTGTTTTTCCCAGTAGAAGTAACTGCGGATCGGCCGCCAAAAATCGTCAAAATCTGCGATATGGTCCCGTATTTCGTCCGTAATGGCAGCAGTATCATTCGTCACCCGAGCGCTATCGCCAATGGACTCGGATAGTTCTTTTTGCACGTTGTACATGCGCTCTAACGTCGCAATCTGGACGCCGAGGTCATCGCGACTCAGCTTGAGAATATCGGCTAACCGGTCCTTCAGATACTGCAGGTTTTCCCGGATGGGGACCGGCTGCATGCCTATTGCAAACGGTATGGTGCCGTGCTCGATGTTGTATCCCAGCGGTCTGGTGATGCTTTGTACCCTGGCGATGCCGGGCACCCGGAAGATATTTGCTGCGATCCGGTCCAAGTCGAGCATGTCGACCGGATTGCGCAGGTCGTGATCGGCTTCGACCAGCAACAGGTCGGGATTCATTCTTGCGTGGGTGAAATGCTGTGTGGCAGCTCGGTCGCCGACGTTGGATATCAGGCCGGCGGGTATGTAGTAGCGGTCGTCGTAGTTGGTGTGGTACCCGGGCAGGGTCAGCCCGCCGACGATGGAGACCACCACAGCGCTGGCAAGGATCGGCGCGGGCCAGCGTACGATCGCGGCCGCTAGGCACCGCCACCTGCGGATGTTGATCGCTCGTTTGGGGTCGAGCAGGCCGAAGCGGCCGCCGATGGCGATAAGGGCCGGGACCAGTGTCAGCGAGGCCGCGATCACGACGACCAGCGCCACCGCGCATGGGATCGCTAGGGTGTTCAGATAGGGTAGCCGCACCAACCGCAGACACAGCATCGCCCCGGCGACAGTCAGCCCCGAGCCCAGGACAACGTGGGCAACCCCGCGATATGTGGTGTAAAACGCCGTCTCGCGATCCTGGCCGGCCTGGCGGGCTTCGTGATAGCGGCCGAGGAAAAATATCGCGTAATCTGTGCCGGCCGCGATCGCCAGCGACATGAGCAGGCTGACCGCGAAAGTGGTGAAGCCGATCAGGTGAAAACTACCGATGAATGCGACGACTCCCCGCGCCGCCGCTAATTCGACGAAGATCACGCCCAGCACAACCAGCACGGTCACGAACGAGCGATAGACAATGAGCAACATGAGCGTGGCCACGCCGATCGTTATCGCCGTCCGCTTCGCAAGTCCCCTGTCGCCGGCTTCGGTGATGTCGGTAGTCAGCGGTGCCTGACCTGTGACATACGCCTTGATCCCCGCCGGCGGATGTGAGCGCGCCACGATGCTCTCTACCGAGTGCACCGACTCGTCCGCTCTCGTCGAGCCTTGATCGCCGGCGAGATTGACCTGCACGTAGGCGGCCTTGCTGTCGGCGCTCTGTTCGCCCCCTGCCGTGACCAGTTCGCCCCAGTAGTTTTGCACTTTCTCGACATGGGTGGTGTCGCGCTCAAGCCGGCCCACCAAGCCGTCGTAATAGCGGCGCGCCTCGGCACCCAGGGGCTTGTCACCGACCAGCACCACCATCGCGACGCTGTCGGAGTCAAACTCGTGAAACACCTTGCCCATGCGCTTCATCGCGATCAGCGACGGAGCATCCTTGGGCAACAACCCCACGGAGTTTTCCCGTTCAACCACATCCAGCCGCGGCACGAAGACGGTGACGACGATGGTAAGAGCCAGCCAGCCCAAGAGAATCGGGACCGCAAGCCGCCGCAACGTCCGCGCGAGCCGCGACGGTTCTGTGCGATCGCCGTTCATGCGGCCTTGTCCAGGCAGAAAACTTGTGCGTTAAGGCTAGTAGCGGACTGCTGGTCTCGGACTACCCCGTTGACGACGATGCGGCAGCCGATTGTGTTGCTATTCCCCTGGGCCACCACGTTGGCGAACACCCCTGGCAGCGTCGTATTCACGGTGTACGACCAAGGCAGGGTAGTGAAATCTGCCCGCTGGGGTTGGGCGTTTTCGTCCAGATAGTTCACAACTCCCGCAGTATCCGCGGGACCGGTGACCTCATAGGTCACGTGCTTAACGTTGACCGGCACAATCTGTTCGACTGGGCCGGCTTCGGAAAAAGGGTGCGAGCCGAAGATCCCTTGCAACCGGTAAGCCACAAAACTCCCGACGGCCACAACTGCAGCGATCACCAGCGGAATCCAGAAGCGCTTGAGGGTGCCCAGCAACATCGGATCGTCCTTAGAAGGTCGCAGTTGCAGTTGCTTCGTGTTGCGTTGGCTGTGAGCCCGGTGGGTCGCCTCTGCAAGCGAGCCGCAAAAGGTGCTGCGACCACCTATGGTGGCGAAAGACTGTAGCTCGAAGGCAGAGCGGGCTTTACCTAGGAATTTGACAACCACGAAGACGCGCCGGCTAGCATCACGTCGTGACGACACTGGGAGAATTTCTTCGTGCGCGTCGCGAGGCGATCACACCCGGCCGGGAGTGCGACGGCGAGTTGCGGAGACGGCGGCGCACCCCTGGATTGCGCCGTGAGGAGGTGGCTGCGAGGGCCGGGATCAGTGCCGACTATTACGCGCGGTTGGAGCAAGGACGAGAAAACCACCCGTCACCGCAGGTATTAGGCGCCTTGGTGAGGGCGCTCGGCTTGTCTCCCGACGAGGCGGCATATTTGCATGACCTCGCGGTCCCGCAACACCGCTGGCGGTGGAAGCCCGGTTCGCAGCAGAACCCAGGTGAGTATCTGCTTCTACTGATGCAGGCCTGGACACTCGGTCCGGCGTACATTGTCAATCGGCGCTGCGATGTGTTAGCCGAAAACCCGCAAGCGTCGTTGCTCTTCCAGCAATTCAAGATCACCGGAAATATCCTGCGCCTACTATTCCTGGATCCGGAAGCGAAAACCCTCTGGATGAATTGGGAATCATACGCGAAAACGGCCATCGCCACCGTGCACCGCATCCTGGGTGCTGATATTGAGCAGCAAGATATGGCCGAGATCATCGTTGAACTTTCCGAAAAGAGCAGCGAGTTCGTCGGGATGTGGAAAAGTCACGATGTCGGTATCTCCGGCGGTAAAGTCAAGCAGCTCCGGCATAGAGATTTAGGTGAGATTGAGTTTGACTATGAGCTGCTTTCTGCTGCGAGTGCGCCAGGACAATTTCTTGTAATTCACAGGAGCAGGAAAAACGGCTCTTTCTTTTCGATCGGGCAATCAGCGTGAAGGCGGACCAATCCGATTCCGCACCTTGGCGAAGCTTTTTGCCGGGCTGGCAGTCTCCAGGCGGACACGCTCATCGACTCGGCGCGCGGGTAAAACGAGCGACGCTAATCGGGCGCGTCGACACGCGCGGGCGGTCCGGCTGCTGATCAGTGCAATCTGTGAATCAAGGCCCGACTGTGGATAACGCCTTTCGGGCCGTGCCGTCAGGTGACCGGGAAGTGTTGGGTGATGACCCGCGCGATCTCGATGTAGAGCGGGATTCCGATTGTGACGTTGTAGGAGAACGTCAAGCCCAGTGACGCGGCCAGCGGCAGGGTCGGGCTGGCCTCCGGGATCGCCAATCGCTGCACGGCGGGCACAGCAATGTACGAGGCGGCGGCGCAGAGCACAGCGAACAAGATGTAGGTGCCCGGCTTGAAGTGGAAATGCGTCAGGTGGGCGTAGGTGTGGGCCGTGATAATCCCCAGCGTTGCAAACAGGTTGGGCGCCAACAGACCAAACGCGATGAAACCCGGGCCGGCGGTCTTGAGGTCCTTCAATCGCCGCGACGCCGTCATCCCCATCTCCAGCAGGAACAAACACAACACGCCTTGGAAAGCGGTCACGAAGACACTGTCGTCGTCGTGCACCACCTTGGCTCCCTGCAGCCGGCTGACCAACCCGATGACGATGCCGCCGAACAGCAGATACAGGCCCGGATTGAGCAAGACCTCCCTCAGCAGCTTCACAGTGGCGAGGCTCTGCTTCTGGCCGTTGTCGGGATGCTCTCGCTGTTCCAATGAGAGCTCCAGCTCCTGCTCGATCGCTCGCTCGCGTTCGGTGTCCAGGCTTTGCCCCGCACTCGGCTGAGTGGCCGCACCCGGCCCCACCTTCGCCAGCTGGTAGCCCGGCTCGTCCGGCATGGTGCCCGCGGCGTCCATTCCCCGGTGCCGCAACCGCGCCGCAAGGTAGAGAGCTACCAGGCAGCCGGGCATCTCCATGACGGCCAGCATCACCGGCATGAAACCGTTGAACGTCAGTCCCACAGTGGCGAGCACACCCACACAGGTGGCGAAGGTGCCCGCCGAGTCCGAGCCGTAATAGCCGGCGACGGTGGCTTTGTCGATCCGCCGCATCTTCGTCATGCGGGTTAGCAGCAGATAGGCGATGAAGCCGATGACGAAGTTCAAGAGGAAGCCCAAGACGATGAACCCGACGATGTTGCCGATGCTCGAGGCGTGGATCGTCGCGAGCTCTTCGCCTCCGTGCCAGCCGATGGCCAGCAGCAGGTACATCGTCAGGCCCTGATAGATCACGTAGGGGAATTCGAATTCCACCTTCAGCAGGGGGATCAGGAACCCGAGATAAAAGAACAGCAGCAGCGGCTTGAAAAGGTTGTGAGTGAAGTTCTGCCAGAACTCCAGGAGCATGGGGCTCTCCCTTACTACTTAGCGCCGCTGTGCTGACTCTCGTGACCACCCGTGCGTCGACGCCGCGGTGGACAACCCCGCAAACATAGCGATGTCGAAGCCGGATGGCGAGCCGCATTCCCGGCTTGCCGCTGGTTTGGCAGGCAACCTCAAGGTTCGATGGCGAACGGGCACGGCGCGGCGGTAAGGGGTTAACGCAGCGTCAGCGCGACGACGAAACGAGCGAGGGCTTGGTACCGACGGCACCCCTGATGCGGTGCGTCACCGATCCCCATACCGACGGCGAGTAGTGGGTTGTGACTTCGTCGAATCCGTCCGCGCGGGAGACGGTCAGTACACCGGTTTCCTGGTTGAGCATGAGCTGGTCGCCCTCGGTTGCGTGGATCTCTTCGCCGTCAAGGAGCCGGATGATGAACACGATGTGTGCCCCTCTCTCTCGGTCGGTAGTTCGATTCGCCCCGGTCGAGCGGTAGCTTCACGGCTCACTGATCTTTCGCCGGAGGCTCGCTCGACCGATGCTGCTGTCCTTTCGCAGAAGCGCAAGCCGAGATGATCTTACGGAGCGATACGGTCCGCGGCCATGCCGTGATTCGCCACGTCATCGGTCGTTTGCCAAAGGTTCATATAGGTTCACATATCAGCAGCATTGAGGGGTCCCGCGGTCTGTGCCTCAGACGTCGCTCCAGCTGGAGCGTGCATTTATGAGAGACCACCCCTTGCCGTGGATAGGTTAGGCTACATTTACTAATCGTGACCGAGGTCGGTGTCCAGACAAGTACCGCGCACGCCGCGTCCGAGTCCATCCGGTTGCCCCGCGACACCGACCCGGCCGATCTGGCGGCCGAGGTGGCAGCGGTGCTGCCGGAGCGCGACGGCGACGATTACCTGCTCTACGAACACGACGGGCAATGGGTCTTGGCGTGCGGTGTGCAGGCCGTAGTCGAGCTGGACTGCCACGAGCTGCGTGTCGTGCGCGACGGTGTCGTTCAGCGCCAGCCGTGGTCTGGCCAGCCTGGGCGGGTACTCGGTGAGGCGATCGACCGGCTGCTGCTGGAAACCCAACACGCTTTCGGCTGGATCGCGTTCGAATTCGGTGCTTACCGCTTCGGGCTGCAGGATCGTTTGGCGCCGAATACTCCGCTGGCCCGAGTCTTTTGGCCGCGAAACCGCATCGTCATCAGCGGCGACATGATCGACTTGTCCGGCGCCGAAGAGCGCCACCGCGAGGCGGTGCGTCGGCTGCTGAACGACGGCGTGCCCGGCATACCCACGGCGTCCCCGGTCGAGGTGGCCGCCGACGCCGCCGGCTACCGTCGCCGGGTAGCAGCCGCCATCGGTGAGATCGTTACGGGCCGCTATCACAAGGTGATCCTGTCGCGTCGGGTTGACGTGCCATTTGAGCTCGACTTTCCGTCGACCTACCGCTTGGGCCGCAGACACAACACCCCCGCGCGCTCGTTCCTGTTGCGGCTAGGCGGATTTCGTGCGCTTGGCTACAGCCCGGAGCTCGTTGCGGGGGTGCACCGCGACGGCATGGTGGTCACCGAGCCGCTGGCGGGGACACGGGCGCTGGGCCGCGGGCCGCTGCGCGACCAGCAAGCCCGCGACGACCTGGAGTCAAACGCCAAAGAGATTGCCGAGCACGCGATCTCGGTGCGCGGCTCGCTGCGAGAGATCACCGAGATCGCCGAGCCGGGCAGCGCGGCGATCACCGATTTCATGACGGTTCGCGAACGGGGCAGTGTGCAGCACCTGGGGTCGACTGTCAGCGCGCGCCTCGACGCGTCCAAAGACCGGATGGATGCCCTAGAGGCGCTGTTTCCGGCGGTGACCGCGTCAGGCATCCCGAAAGCCGCCGGGGTGGACGCTATTCTGCGTCTCGACGACAGCCCGCGCGGATTGTATTCCGGTGCAGTGGTGATGTTGTCGGCCGACGGCGGCTTGGATGCCGCGCTGACGCTGCGTGCTGCCTTCGAGCACGATGGGCAGGCTTGGCTGCGGGCGGGCGCCGGCATCATCGGCGCGTCGGACCCAGACCGGGAATTCGAGGAGACCTGCGAGAAGCTGAACACGCTGACCCCGTATCTCGTTGCGCGTCGCCGCTAGTCTCAGTTCGCTTCAGCCTCAGGCGAATTCGCCATGTAATCCGCGAGAATGCGGCTGACCAGCGACTCGATGGTGGATTCGATCGACGACGCGAGGGTGGCGGCGACCGACGTGACGGCCTGGGTACGGAAGCGCACCAGCATCGTGATCAACTCGGCGATTTCGGTGTCGGGAGGCAGCGGCTCGCCGGGCTTGATGCGGCTGGCGACGTGCTCGGCGCCGGCGCGCACCAGCATCTCGCTGATCTGGTCGACCAGCGGAACGATCTGCTCATGCAGGTCGACCAGCGTGTCGATGCTCACGCCGTAGCCGCGGATCTCGTTGAACGCCTTGATCAATTTGGGCCGCACGACTGTGGCTTGCGAACCGTCGAGTCGGATCAAGCCAAGCTTCACCAGCCGGTCGAACGCTTCGACGTCGTCGACGAGGCGCTGAGCATCGGCGAGCGGCATGGTCTCAGGCTTCTCGGTGGCCCACGTCCCCACGATCGCAGACTCCAAGCCGAGCACGTCGGCGAGGTCCTTGCCTTCCTCCCACGCGTTGAGCATTTCTCGCACGTGCGCGATGTTGTATCCGCGGTCGAGCATCGAGGTGATCAGCCGCAACCGGGTCAAATGGGTGTCGTTGAACAGCGCGATCCGCCCTACCCGCAGCGGTGGGTGCAGCAGGCCGCGGTCGCGGTACACCCGGATGTTGCGGGTGGTGGTGCCCGCCAGCCGGGCCAGCTCCTCGATCCGGTATTCGCCGGTGCCGGCTGCGCCATGGGGATGGTGAGCCGCCGCGTCGAACAGCTGCGACACCGCGGTTTCGATGAATTCGCGGGACTGCCGCCGAACCCGCCGAGGCGTTCGCCGCAGGTTGGCCAGCACCCCGGCGATCGTGCCGGTTTCTGCCCGCGGCGGTCGGTCGGCAGCCATCGCGGATCAGGCCGATGAGCTGACGCGGACGTCGGAGGGTTGGGCGACCGCGTCGTAGTCGGCGAACCGGAAATCGCGCATCTGTCGAAGATACTGGGTGGCGAACCCCGGGTACATCGAGGCGTTGAAGCCGTCCTTGGTCAGATACCAACTGCTGCACCCGGTCATCCACGTCGTCTTGGCGAGCCGCTGCTGGATGCGCTGGTTGTGCCGCCGCTGCACGTCTGCTTGCACGTCGAGATAGCGCAGGTTGTTGTCGAGAATCGTCGTGATGCCGCGCACCGCGTAGTCGAGCTGTCCTTCGATGTACACCAGCAGCGAATTGTGTCCGGGCCCTGAGTTGGGTCCGGTCATGACGAACAGGTTCGGGTAGCCGTGCACGTTGATGCTCTTGTAGGCCTGTGCGCCATCGACCCATTCGGCGTTGAGCGAGCGACCACCCAGCCCGGTGACCGGGAACGGCGGGCCGGTCAGGTGCACGTCGTAGCCGGTGGCGAACACAATGCAGTCGAGGTGATGTTCGACGCCATCGCTGGTGCGGATGCCGACCGGGCTCAGCGTCGCGATCGGCCAGTCGATGAGCTTGCAGTTGTCGCGTTGCAGCGCAGGGTAGTAGTCGCTTGAGACGAGCATGCGTTTACAGCCGGGAACGAAGTCCGGGGTCAGCTGCCGGCGCAGCCAGGGGTCTTTGACTGCCACTCGCAGATGCGCCTTGCCGAGCCGCGCCACCAGCGACGTCAGCGGCGTATTCCACACCAGCGCGGTGGCACTGGCCTCATGACCCCAGTACAGTGCCTGCCGCGCAAGTTGTTGAGCCGCAGGCACTTTGGCGAACAACTCCTGCACGGGCCGGGGAGTGGGGACGTCGAGTCGGGGCAGCACCCAGCCGGGGGTGCGCTGGAACACTTTGACGAACTCGGCCTGCTTGACCAGTTCCGGGACGATCTGGATAGCGCTGGCGCCGGTACCGATGACACCGACCCGCTTGCCGGTGAAGTCGTAGTCATGGTCCCAGTGGGCGCTGTGAATCTTCTTGCCCCGATAGGAGTCGATGCCGCGGATGTTGGGGAAGCTGGCGTCCGAAAGCGGCCCAGACGCCAACACGACGGTGCGGGCCTGGAATCGCTTGCGGCCCTTCGTAGTGGCCGTCCACAGGCCGGTGTTCTGGTCGAACGAGAGCGCGCTAACCTCGTGGTTGAAGCGGATGCGCCGGTAAAGGTCGAACTCGGTGGCGAGGTCCTCGATGTGGCGACAGATCTCCGCGCCGGACGGGTAGGTGCGCGACCAACGCGGGTTGTTGGCGAACGAGAACGAGTACAGCAGTGTCGGGATGTCGCAGGAGATACCGGGATAGGTGGTGTCGCGCCAGGTTCCGCCGACCCGATCACTGCGCTCGAGGATGACGAAGTCGTCGACACCGGCTTCTGCCAGTTTGAGCGCCGCACCGAGCCCGGTGAAGCCGGCACCGACGATCAATGTCGCGTGGATGTGGTTGCGCGCCATCGTCATGCCGCCGGCTCGTAGGTGAGCTCCTTGAACCAGCTCGGCACCGGCTTGAGCAACGGTTTGGGATAGAAGTCCGACAGCCACACCATGGAATTAGCCAGCAAGTGATACGGGTGGCGCGGGTTGACCACCATCGCGGCGTGCCGCTTGAGCACCTGGTACGTCGGTACCCGCCACGTGAAGTCGCCGCGCTCGCCGAGCTGCTTGAACCGCTTGACCGCGTTATAGAGCCGCTCAGGCTCCATCCCCATGTCGGCCAGTTCGTTGCGCACCCGGTTGAGGAGCGGCAGATACATCAGCGTGCCGATGATCAATCCAGGTGAAGCGACGGTGCCGACCAACTCGATGGCCAGCTTGCGCGCCTTGGCGTGGCCGATCATGTTGAGCACTTCGAAATCCACGGCCAGATGCCGGGATTCGTCGTTGTTGATCTTCTCGAACACTTTGTGACACACCGGGTCGTCAACCTCGTCGAGCAGGAATTTCAGCAGCGCGCCGTCCAACGCCACCTCCAGCATCGGGATGACGCTGCCCAGGATCGACAGCGACATGCCGTCGGCGTACGTGTCGAGCCACTGCATGGCCAGCCTGATGTTGACATTGGGTTCGGGCATCTCGCCGTCGTCGAGCATCCCCCAACGCTTCATCAGCGCCAGTTCGGCGTTGGCGTGGCGCTGCTCCTCGGCGTGGAAATAGCGGTAGATCTCGGCGATGGTCGGTGTGGGGGCCTTCTTCGCCAACGCCGCGAACCCGCGGGCGCCGATGTTCTCGATCCAGCACAGGTCGGCCATGAACGCCTTCAGCTTCGGCCGGAAGTCGTCGCTGATCGTCTCGGCGCCCGGGGCGTCCCAGTCGATGTCGGCCAGCGCCCACTGCCGGTCCTTGATCTTGGCAAGCATGGCGTCCATGTCGATAGTCATGTGCGCAACTCCTTACTTGTTCCGTCCCAATGCGGGCCGACCCGAGACGCCAGGCCAACCGCACGGGTGTAAGCCGCCGGCGCCAAGCGTTTGGCGTTCCAGCCGATCTTGGCCTCGAGTTGCGGCATGCAATACAGGTCGCCGCGGTCGTTGGTATCCAGGCACGTCCGGGCAACTTTGGCGGCCGAAACACCGGTCCAGCGCATGAGTTTCGCCGCGAATTCGGTTGATTCGGCTGTGATGCGTCCGGATTGGACGATGTTGGTCTTGACGAACGTCGGACACAGCACCGTGACGTGGATGCCGGTGCCGGACAGTTCGGCGGCCAGCGTCTCGGAGAGCGAGAGCACGCCCGCCTTGCTGACGTTGTAGGCGGCCATGCCGGGCGCGGCGCCGAACGCAGCGGCGGAGGCGACGTTGATGATGCCGCGCGGGACGGTGGACGGTTCGGCTGTGCGCAGGATCGGGGTGAAGACATGGCAGCCGTGTATGGGTCCCCACAGGTTCACGCCCAGTGTCCAGTGCCAATCATCGAGGGATACTTCGCCGATGGGCGTTCCGCCGGCGCCGACACCGGCGTTGTTGATCAGCAATGTGGGCGCGCCGTCGAACCATGATTCGGACTTGGCGGCCAGTTCGCGGACATCGTCGAACTGCGACACGTCACAGTGGATCGCGGTCGCCCGGCCGCCGTGGTCGGTGATCGTGTCGGCCGTTTTTCGGGCAGCGACCTCGTCGATGTCGCTGCACACCACCGCACCGCCACGGCGGGCGAGTTCGACGGCGAATGCCGCGCCGATTCCGCTCCCGGCACCGGTCACCACCGCCGATGCCCGGTGGCTTGGCTTCTTCTTGTTGAACAGCCCCAGCATCTCTAGCCTGCCTTCCCGGCGTGGACCACATTGGCCGCCAACGCATTAGCCATAAACCGGGCTGCGTACGCCATCGCCTTGGCGGCTTCCGGAGACAGGCGCGGCAGGGCCTGGAAGACGTGCACCTGGTTCGGCCACACTTGCAATTCGCAGTCGCCGCCGGCCGCGCGGATATCCTCGGCAAGGCTGCGCGCATCCTCGACCAGCATCTCGGCCCCGCCGGCTTGGATCAACGTCGGTGGCAGGGCAGGCCCGCCGGCCACATCGAGCTTCAGCCGCGGATGGGCAGGATCGAGTCCGCGGCTGTAGAGCCCAACCAGTCGTGCGGCATCGGCTGCCCGGATTGCCGGATCGGTGCGGCGTTGTTCGACCTTGGCGGCGAGGCTGAAGGTCAGGTCGACCAGCGGCGAGAACAGCACCAGCGCTGCAGGGTGCGCCGCGGCGACGTCTGGCTGCAGCAGAAGGTCGACCGCCAAATGCCCACCAGCCGAATCACCCGCGAGCACAATACTTTCCGGTGCCACGCCGCAGCTCGTCACCAGCCAATCCCAGCCCGCGCGCACGTCGTCGGCGGCAGTGGGGAAGCGGTAGCGGGGCGCCAGCCGGTAATCGATGCAAAACACCGACAGGCCGGTCAGCCGCGACAGCCACGCTGTCAACCGCCGGTGAGTGCGTGGCGAACACAGCGCAAAGCCGCTGCCGTGCAGGAAATAGACCACACTGTGGGCGTTCTCCACACCGGCCCCGCGCACCCATTCGCCGACGACTCGGCGGCCGTCGGGAAGCACGCAGTCGACCGGTTCGACGCTCGCGCCCGCCAATGACGGTCCGAAGACGTCCATGATCGTGGCGACGATCTGCCGTGAGGCCCATAGGCCCCAAGCCCTTTCAGGTGGGAGGATCGCGCTGATCTGTCGCAGGGTCAGCGCGCTGACCGCCGCCGCTGCGCGTGATCGCAGTGAGCCGCGTGCGGGAATCCCGTCGCCCATGCAACAGAGTCAATCGCAAATGGTGACATTAGTCAATGGCAATATCGGTGCGGCCCTCAACCTGAGGTCAACAGGCATGTGCGGAGCTTTTCATTTCTGGTTCGCACCCTTGTGCAGCGTCCTACGCTTTTTGCCATGAGGCGTATGTCAAGTGTCGATGCCGCATTCTGGTTCGCCGAAACACCGGGCTGGCACATGCATGTCGGCGCCTTGGTGATCTGCGATCCCGCGAAGGCCCCGAACTTCCGCTTCCACGCGCTGCGTGACCTTCTCGCCGCCCGGATCGGCGAGCTGCCGCAGCTGCGCTACCGCGTCGTCGGCGTCCCGCTGGGGCTCGACCGGCCGTATTTTGTGGAAGACAAGGAACCCGATCTCGAGTTTCACATGCGGCGCATCGCGGTACCCGCACCGGGAGGGCGCGCCGAGCTCGACGAACTTGTCGGGCATCTGATGTCCTACAAGCTCGACCGTTCGAAACCGTTGTGGGAGATGTGGTTCATCGAAGGGGTCGAGCACGGCCGAGTGGCCATCTTGACCAAAATGCACCACGCGCTGATCGACGGCGTGTCCGGTGCCGGGCTGAGCGAGATCATGCTTGATGTCACTCCGGAACCTCGAGGGCCCAATGAGCACGCCGCGCGAACACTCGGCGACAAAGGGCCGCCCGGCCTGGAACGCCAACTGATCGGCGCGATGTTCAACGTCGCAGTGATGACGCCGTACCGGATGATGCGACTGACCGAGCAGCTGCTGCGCCAACAACTCGCCGCGCGCAGCATCTCCAACAAGCCGCCGCGGTACTTCTCGGCGCCGAAGACCCGCTTCAATGCGCCGATCTCGCCGCATCGGCGCATTGCCAGCAGCCGGGTGGAGCTGGATCGGATCAAGGTGATCAAAGACGCGTTCGCCGTCAAGATCAACGACGTGGTGCTGGCGATAGTGGCGGGGCGCTGCGCAGCTACCTCGAAGACCGTGGCGAGTTGCCCGACCATCCGCTGATCGCGCAAGTGCCGGTGTCGACCCACAACGACAAGAAGGATGTGGCCAATCAGCTCAGCTCGATGACCGTCAGCCTGGCCACCGACGTCGCCGACCCGGCCGAGCGGTTGGAAGCCATCTACCGCTGTACGCAGGGCGCCAAGGCGATGAGGAAAGCACTGACGGCGCACCAGATCATGGGGCTGACCGAAACGACGCCGCCGGGGCTGCTCACGCTGGCCGCGCGTGCGTACACGATCAGCCGACTGGGCGCGAACGTCGCGCCGATCAACGTGGTGGTGTCCAACGTGCCCGGTCCCGACCGCCCGCTCTACGCCGTCGGAGCCGTGGTCGAGCGGTTCATGCCGATCGGTCCGTTGGTGATGGACGTCGGGCTGAACATCACCTGTTTCAGCTATCGCAACTGGATGGACTTCGGCTTCGTCACCACACCCGAAATCGCCCACGACGTCGTCGACTTGGCCGACGCCGTCGAGCCGGCGTTACAGGAACTGGAAAAGGCGGCGGCGCCAGGCAGCTCTTAGGGCGCGCTCCCGTGATCGGCTGAGGCCAACCGGCTGATCGCCACCTTGTCCACCTTCCCCACCGCTGTGGTGGGCAACGTGGTCAGCGGGATCACGATGTCGGGGCGCGCGTGCGTGGCAACTCCGCGCGTATCGAGGTAGTGGTTCAACTCGGTCAGCGACAATGGTGCGCCTGTGAAAACTACTGCAGCGCAGATTTTTTCGCCGAGGTAGCGGTCGGGTAGGGGCACGGCCGCGGCCGACGTGATTGCGGGATGGGTGAGCAGGTGCTCTTCGACGTCCTGGGCGGCCACGGTTTCGCCGCCGCGGTGGATGACGTCTTTGACTCGGCCGGTGACTTGCAGGCAGCCGTTGGCCAAGCGGCGCACTACGTCGCCGGTGCGGTAGAAGCCGTCGCGGTCGAAGCTGCGCTGGTTTTCACGCTCGGCGCGGAAGTAGCCGTTGAGCGTGTACGGGCCCCGTACCAATAATTCGCCTTCGGCGCCGGGTGATACCGGATCGCCGGCGTCGTCGACGATGCGCAGTTCGTCGTCGTCGCACAGCGGCCGTCCCTGGGTGTGGTCGAGAAGGTCAGGCGGGTCGTCGAGCCGGGTGTAGCTGAGCAGTCCCTCCGCCATCCCGTACACCTGCTGTAGACCCGGGGTCAGCGTTTCGCGTATGCGGCGGGCATCTGCTGCCTCCAGCTTGGATCCGCCAACTTGCAAGAGCCGCAACGTTTTCGGGGGCAGCGGCTCCCATTCGCAGGCGTATGCCCACAGGGTGGCGAGTGCCGGCACCAACGCGGTGACGGTGACGCTGTGGCGCGCGATGGCGGCGAAGGCCGATTCGGGGCTGGGATCGGTGGTGAACACGGTGGTGGCACCGACGGTCATCGCGCCGAGCAACCCGGGGCAGGCCAGCGGGAAGTTGTGCGCCGCCGGCAACGCCGCCAGATAGATGTCGTCGCCGGTTAGCCGGCACACTTCGGCGCTGGCCGCGGCGTTGTAGACGTAGTCGTCATGGGTGCGGGGAATGAGCTTGGGCAGCCCGGTCGTGCCGCCGGAAACCAGCAGTAATGCCGGCGACCCGGTATCGACCGCGACCGGAGGACGCGGCGCGGAGGTGGCACATACCTGCGCCCACGACGCGAACGGCCCAGGGTCGCCGTCGACGACGACATGCTGCAGCGCGGGATGATCACCCGCTATTACCCGGGCCATCGCGCGGTAGTCGAACCCGGCTGCCACGTCGGTGATAAGCAGTGCCCGGGCGTCGCTGACGGCGGCGAAGTGCCCTACCTCGGCGGCGCGGTGCCCCGGCAAGCACATCACGGGGATCGCTCCTGCGCGCAACAGGCCGTATAAGGCCACCGCGAACTCACAGGTATTCGGTAACTGCAGCAGAACCCGGTCGCCGGGCGCGATGCCGAGCGCCGCCAGTCCCGCGGCTGCGCAATCGGCCCGCGCGTCCAGCTCGGCGTAGGTCAGGCATTGGCCGCGTCCGTGGTCGTCGGCGTCAAGCACCGCCGGACGATCGGGCCAGCGCTGGGCGGCATCGGTCAGGATCGAATCGACGGGTCGCCCCAGCCAATAACCGGCTGCCCGGTATCGCGCTGCCCGGTCGACGGGAAACGGCACAAACCCTGGCGGGGCTGCCGTCGGCATCTGCTGCACCAGCCTCCTTTGATCCCTCCATGGCCAAGATTAGGGTAACCAACCCAAATTAGGGCAGCCTGTGCTAACTAGTAGGGTTAACGCGAAAATCGGCGATGCCCCAGGCGCAACCCATCGGTGTGCTGCGAGCAGGTCATAAGGAGGCGTTCGTGGTGGGTGTTGCTGCGAGCCGCGAGGCCATCCGTGCGGAAGTCGCGGAACTGCTCGGCATCAGCCCACACGCCCTCGACCCTGCCGGCAACCTGATCGGCCAGGGGCTTGATTCCATCCGAATGATGGCGCTCTCGGGTCGCTGGCGTCGCCGCGGCGCCGATATCGACTTTGCCGCTCTGGCCGCCACACCCACCATCGAGGCGTGGTGGGACCTGCTGTCCAGCGCGTTAAGCAGCGCCGATACGCCGGAGCATGTCGACGTGGCGGCGAGCGCCGACGCAGCCGAGGCGTTTCCGCTCGCGCTGATGCAGCACGCGATATGGGTGGGCCGCCAGCACAACCAGGAGCTGGGCGGGGTGGCCGCACACCTGTACGTCGAATTCGACTGCGGCCCTATCGATGCCGAACGATTGCGCACCGCTGCCGCCGCTTTGGCGTCGCGCCACCCGATGCTGCGGGTGCAGTTCCTGGCCGACGGAACGCAGCGCATCGATACAGGCCGACAGCTCGGCGTCGTCGTACACGACTTTCGCGAACTCGACCCCGAGGGCGTCGAGCACCGGCTCAGCGACATCCGCGAGACCAAGTCGCACCAGCAGCTCGACGGCCAAGTGCTCGAGTTCACCTTGTCGTTGCTGCCCGGAAACCGGTCGCGGCTGCACGTCGACCTCGACATGCAAGCCGCCGACGCGATGAGCTACCGCACCCTGATGGCCGACCTGGCGGCGCTCTACCGAGGGCAACACCTGCCGGAGCTGCGCTACACCTACCGGGAATACCGTCAGGCCATCGCCTGCCAGGAGGCCGCCCCCCAACCGGCTCGCGACGCCGACCGCGAGTGGTGGGCCCAGCGCATCCCGGAGTTGCCGGACCCGCCGAGGCTGCCTCTGGCCCCGGCACCCGACATGTCGCGGAGCACCCGGCGCTGGCACTGGCTGGACCCGGCAACCTGCGAGGCGCTATTCGCGGCGGCCCGCACGCGCGGCATCACCCCGGCGATGGCCGTGGCCTCGTCGTTCGCCGACACGCTGGCGCGCTGGTCGGCCAGCCCACGGTTCCTGCTGAACGTGCCGCTCTTCGGCCGGCAGCCTCTGCACGCGGATGTGGATCGGGTGGTCGGTGACTTCACGTCGTCGCTGCTGCTCGACATCGATCTGACGCACACCGGCACGCCGGCGCAGGGGGCGTGCGCCATGCAAGACGCCATGCAAACGGCGGCCGCGCATTCGGCCTATCCCGGGTTGGCGGTGCTGCGCGACCTCAGCCGGCATCGTGGCGCCCAGGTTCTGGCTCCGGTGGTCTTCACCAGCGCGCTCGGGCTCGGTGAGCTGTTCGCGCTCGAGGTCACCGAAGCCTTCGGCACACCCGGGTGGCTTTTGTCGCAGGGCCCGCAGGTGTTGCTCGACGCTCAGGTCACCGAATTCAGCGGCGGGGTCTTGGTGAACTGGGACGTCCGCGAGGGGGCTTTTGCATCTGGCGTCATCGACGCGATGTTCGCCCACCACATCGACGAACTGGCCCGGTTGGCCGGCAGCGACGAAGCCTGGGATGCGCCCGGACCGTCGGCGCTGCCGGTTGAACAGCGCGCAGTGCGAGATGCCCACAACTCCCGCACCGCCGCCCCCAGCGGGGAAGCGTTGCACGACGGGTTCTTTCGTTGCGCCGAGGCGCGGCCCGAAGCGCCGGCGGTCTACGCCGATACCGGTTGCCTCACCTACGGGCAGCTGCGAAGCCAGGCGCTGGCGGTGGCTGGCGCATTACGTGAGGCCGGCGTCCAGCCTGGCGACACGGTGGCTGTGCTGGGACCCAAGGGTCCCGAGCAGATTCCCGCACTCCTGGGCATCCTGGCCGCCGGCGCGGTCTATCTGCCGATCGGCGTCGACCAACCTGCAGAGCGGGCAGCGCGCATCCTGGACACCGGAGCGGTGAGCGCGGCGCTGGTCTGCGACGAGCACGTGCCTCCCTTGCCCGTTCCCGCGATCACGGTCGGCGAGGCGCTACAGCGCGGTTCCCGCGAAAGTCAGCCGCTTCCAACAGCACCGACCGAGCTGGCCTATGTGCTGTTCACCTCGGGCTCCACCGGAGAACCCAAGGGCGTGGAAATGACCCACGACGGCGCCATGAACACCGTCGAGTTCCTCACCGACCACTTCGACATCGGCCCCAGCGACCGGTGCCTGGCGCTCTCCGCGCTGGAATGCGACATGTCCGTGCTCGACATCTTCGCGACCCTGCGGGCGGGCGGGACGATCGTGGTGGTCGACGAGGCGCAGCGCCGCGACCCCGACAGCTGGGCGAGGCTGATGGACACCCACAAGGTGACGGTGCTGAACTTCCTGCCCGGCTGGCTGGAGATGCTGCTCGAGGTCGGTAGTGGCCGGTTGTCTTCGCTGCGGGTCGTCGCGACCGGCGGCGACTGGGTACGGCCCGAGCTGGCCCGCCGGCTGAAAGCCGAAGCGCCGCAACTGCGGTTCGCCGGGCTGGGGGGTGCGACCGAAACCGCGGTGCACGCCACGATCTGCGAGACCGTCGACCCGCCACCGCATTGGGCTGCGCTGCCGTACGGCACGCCGTTCCCCAACATCGAGTGCCGAGTGGTGGATAGCTCTGGTGACGACTGCCCCGACTGGGTGCCCGGTGAACTGTGGATTTCCGGACGCGGTATTGCGAGGGGTTACCGCGGACGACCCGACTTGACCGCCGAGCGCTTCGTCGAACACGGGGGTCGCAGGTGGTATCGCACCGGCGACCTGGCGCGCTACTGGCCGGACGGCACGCTGGAGTTCGTCGGCCGGGCCGATCACCGCGTCAAGATCAGCGGGTACCGGATCGAATTGGGTGAGGTGGAATCCGCGTTGCGGCGGGTGCCCGGGGTGGTCACGGCCGTCGCCGCCGTGGTACCGACGACGGGAGGCTCGGACGTGCTGGCCGCCGCGCTGCACGTCGACGACGAGTCGCTGACCGCGGCCGGGATTCGTGAGCGCATGGCGAATTCCGTTCCAGCATATATGGTTCCGCGCCATCTGTCGTTGGTCGAGCGCATTCCTTTCACCGACGGCGGCAAGATCGACCGGCGCGCTGTCGCCGACCAACTGGCTGCCAGCATGGCCGGGTCAGCCGAACCCGTCCGCCGTGCGGCGTCGACGCCGGTGGAGGCAGCGTTGGCCGCGATCATCGGCGAGGTGCTCGGTGTCGAGGACGTCGGGATCGACGACGATTTCTTTGCGCTGGGCGGGGATTCGGTATTAGCCACCCAAGCTGTTGCCCGGATCCGAACCTGGTTGGACGCACCCCATGCCATGGTCGCGGACGTGTTCGCCGCCCGCACCGTTTCGGCGCTGGCCCGCTTACTGAGCCGTCGGGAGCACGACAGCCGACGACTGGATGCCGTCGCCGAAATCTACCTGGAAGTCGCCGCCATGGACGCCGAGGAAGTCCTGTCACAATCGGCGGAAATCGAGATGGCACATGACCGTCGATAACGTGGCCAGCATGCCGGGCGCGTTCGCGTCCTGGATCAAGCACTTTCCGGGTCAAAAAACCCAGAGTTGCGTGGGTGCCACCGTGGTGTTTCCCCACGCCGGCGCCGCCGCGGCCAGTTACCGAAAGTTGGCGCTAGCCTTGGCCGCCCGCGGCGACACGTTCGTCGTGCAATACCCCCAGCGAGCCGAACGCATCAACGAACCGCCGCCCGAAACCGTGCAGGATTTGGCGCGCGACCTTTTCGATACTGCACCGTGGCAGCACGTCGCGCCGTTACGGTTGTTCGGGCACAGCATGGGAGCGGTCGTCGCCTTCGAATTCGCTCGGATCGCCGAAAACCGCGGCGTCACGGTGCAAAAGCTGTGGGTTTCGTCCGGGCCCGTGCCGTCGACGGTCGGCAATCTGCCTGAGCTGCCGACCACCGGCCCGGAATTGCTCGCCGATCTCACCGATTTGGGCGGGACCGACCCGCGGCTGCTGGCCGATGCAGAGTTCGCCGAACTGTTGACGACCGCTGCGCGCGGCGACTACCAGGCGCTCAACCGCTACCACTGCCCCGAGGGCGTGCGCATCCGCGCCGACATCCACGCTGTCGGTGGGCGGCATGACCATCGCATCGACATTCGCACGCTTCGCGAATGGGCCGCCCACACCGAGGGCGCGTTCACGTTGTCGTTCTTCGACGGCGGCCACTTCTACGTCAACGAGCACCTCGACGCTCTGGCTAATCGGGTCATCACCGATGCCTGACCAGCAGTGTGCTGCGTTCGACGACCCGGTCGTCATCATCGGCATGGCCGTTGAGGCGCCCGGCGACATCGACACCGCGGACGCCTATTGGGCGTTGCTGTCCGGACAGCGGGAGGCGCTCGGCCCGTTTCCCACCGATCGCGGGTGGCCGGTGCGCGAACTGCTCACCGGCTCAGGTCGCGACGGCTTCAAGACGATCCGCGACTCCGGCGGATTCCTATCCGGCGCAGCAACGTTCGACCCGGAATTCTTCGGCATCTCCCCGCGTGAGGCCACCACGATGGACCCGCAACAGCGCGTCGCGCTACGGGTTGCCTGGCGTGCGCTGGAGAACAGCGGCATCAATCCCGACGACCTGGCGGGGGAGAACGTCGGCTGCTATGTCGGCGCCTCACCAACCGGTTACGGGCCCGACATGGCCGAATTCTCCCGGCACAGCGGTCATCTGATCACCGGGACCGCGCTGAGCGTGGTGTCCGGTCGGATCGCGTACACGCTGGGCTTGGCTGGGCCGGCGATGACTGTCGACTGTTCCTGTTCTTCGGCGTTGGCTGCGTTGCACACCGCGGTGCAGTCGCTGCGGATCGGTGACTGCGACATGGCACTGACGGGCGGGGTGTGTGTGATGGGCTCGCCCGGATACTTCGTCGAGTTCTCCAAGCAGCACGCCTTGTCCGACGACGGGCACTGCCGCCCGTACAGCGCACACCCCAGCGGGACCGTTTGGGCCGAAGGCGCAGCGATGTTCGTGCTGCAACGCAAGTCGGCAGCGTTACGGGACGGTCGGCGCATTGTGGCCGAGATCCGGGCCAGCGCGGTGAACCAAGATGGTCGAAGCACGGGGCTCAGCGCTCCCAGCGCCGTGGCGCAGACCCAACTGTTTCGGCGTGCGATTGCGCAGGCCGGACTTCGGGCTGAGAACGTCGCGATGGTCGAGGGACACGGCACCGGCACTCAGATCGGCGATCGCGTCGAGTTGCAGTCGCTGTCACGGACTTACGGCGACACCGAACCGGGTAAGGGCGCGTTGCTGGGATCCGTGAAGTCGAACGTAGGACACTCGCAGGCCGCCGCAGGCGGCCTGGGCCTGGCCAAAGTTCTGGTATCCGCCGAACACGGAGCTGTCCCGGCCACCCTGCACGCGGACGAACCTAGTCGCGAAATCGACTGGGACAGGCAAGGATTGCGTCTGGCACGGAAGCTGACGCCGTGGCCCGCGGTGGACGGGCAGCGGCTTGCCGGCGTGTCGGCATTCGGGATCAGCGGCACCAATGCGCACGTGATCGTGTCGGTACCGGCGGTGACGTGATGTCAGTCCATTCACTTCCCGACGGCCGCATCCCGGTGCTGCTCAGTGCGCACGACGAAGAGTTGGTTGCACGCGATGCGGCGGCGGTCCTCGAGTACCTGGATCGCGAACCCAGCGTGGCGGCGGTCGCCGCCACCTTGCTCCGGATTCGGCGAGTACGCCGGCACCGCGCGGTGATTCGCGCGGCCGACCGCGCCGAGTTGGCGGCTGGGCTCAGGGCCTTGGCTGACGGCCACGAGCACCCGCTGGTGGCCACGTCGTCGTTGACCGACCGTCCGCGGGTCGCGTTCGTCTGTCCGGGCCAGGGCAACCAGTGGCCGTCGATGGGCGCCGAGGCCTATCGCCAGTTGCCGGCCTACCGCGCCGAGGCCGACAATTGCGCGGCGGCGTTCGTGGCGGCCGGGCACCCGTCGCCGCTGCCGTATCTGGTCGACGGCACTGCACGCCATTGGTCGCAAACCGAAATCCAGGGAGCGCAGTTCACCCACTGCGTCAGCTTGGCGCAGGTGTGGCGGTCCTACGGAATTCTGCCCGCTATCACGGTGGGACACAGTTTGGGTGAGGTTGCCGCGGCCTACGGGGCCGGTGCCATGACGTTGGCTGACGCCGTTGCGGTTGTCGCCGCCCGCGCTACGGTCGTGGATCGCCTGGCCGGGCCGTACGGCATGGCAGTGGTAGGTGTGGCGGTCGACGAGGCGAAGCGGCTGATCAGCGAAACGGCGGGGTGGCTGGAAATCTCCGCCGTCAACGCACCGTCGTCGACCGTGGTTTCCGGAGACCGTGGCGCCGTCGAGGGTCTCGTTCGGTTGGCTGAGCAGACGGGGATCTTTGCGCGCGCAATCGATGTCGACTATCCGGGGCACACCAGTGCGCTGGAACCGCTGCGAGGCGTGTTCGAGGAGCTGCTGCCCAGGTCGGCGTTTCTGGATGCGCCGGTGCAGTTCGTCAGCTCAGCGTGCGGCAAGGTGGTCGGCACCGACATCGAGTTCGGCGACTACTGGTGTGCAAACCTATGTCGCACCGTCCGATTCGACCAGTCCGTGGCCGTAGCCGCGGAACACGGGGCTAATGCGTTCGTCGAATTGTCTGCGCACCCGTCGCTGCTGTCCTCGCTCGCCGATCTGGTCAAGGACGAGTCGGCCGTGATCGTCGGCTCGGGACGCCGCGACCAGCCTGTTGCCGAGCAGCTGTCTGCGAATCTCGCGGCAATGGCGGTAGCCGACCGCGGCTACCGGTGGGTCGACGTGGCCGGCGTCGACGGCCATTCGCCGTTGCCGGGATTCCCGAACGCCCCGATGAAGGCGGTACACCTGTGGGCCAGGCGGGAACCGCTGCCGTCGGCCCCGGGCTCGGTGGTCACCGTTGCCGACGAGGAATGGCACCCATATGCGCTGTCTCGTGCGAGCCACGACGGTCCGCGCAGGATTGCGATTGTCGAGCCCGCGTTCGCCGAGACTCCGTTGCCGCAGCGGCTCGTCGAAGCGATTGCCGCACATCCTGATTGTGAGCTGACGGATCCCGACGAGGCGGAGATCGCTGTGGTGATTGCTCCCGCTCTGATGGATCCCGACGCGACGGTTGCCGTGACCCACATGGTTTGCCAGCCTCATCCGACGTTGCCGCGCTATGCGGGCCTCGTCGGGCCGCGGTGTCGCAGCGTCTGGTTGGTCACGGCCGGTGCCGAGCAGGTCGCAGCCGGGGATCCGGCCGGGCTGCCGGCGCAAGCGGCATTGGCCGCCATGCACCGCAGCGTCGGGTTCGAGTTTCCGGATCAACGCTTCGCCCATGTTGACCTGCCGTGCTGGGAAATCAGCCCCGACATCGCGCCGGCATCCGTCGATGTGCTACTCGGCGATGCCCTCGAGGTGGCTGTGCGAGACAGTGGCTGCTATGTCCGGACGCTGCGCGAACGTGACGCATCCGAGCGACCTCTGGATGCAGCCGCGCTGGACAACGTAGTGATCACCGGCGGCAACGGAGTCATCGGCCGCCACTATGCGCGGTATTGCATCGAACACGGCGCCCGCAGTGTAACCCTGTTGAGCCGCAAGGGCGTAAGCTCCGACGAGCTTGACCGCCTGGCCGGCGAGCACGCCGTCGCACTCCACACCCCGATCTGCGACGTCACCAACCCGAAGGTGCTGTCCGCTGTCGCCGCGGAATACGCCGGGGACGGCGCGTCGTTGCTGGTCCACGCCGCCGGGACGGCCACGTTCGCTCCGCACGATCGTCTCACCGGCGCAGACCTGGAAACGGTGTTCGGCGCGAAAGTCATTGGGCTGGCTCGGATGGTGCAGCAGTGGCCGCTGCGCGAAAACGCCCGAATTCTGCTGTGCTCGTCGGTGTCTGGGCTATGGGGCGGCTACGGGCATGCCGCATATGCGGCGGCCAACCGGATGCTGGACGTGCTCGCCGGCCAGTTGCGGGCCAAGGGCCTGGACTGCACGGCCATCCGGTGGGGACTGTGGCAGGGCACGACGATCGGCGGTCCCGGCGAGATCGCCCGCATCGAGCGATCGGGCTTGGTCGCAATAAATCCCGACGCGGCGATCGTTGCAAGCCTGCGCGACGACCGGGGAGATCCGCTGATCCTGGCCGCGGACTTCGACCGGTTGCAGGTGTTCTTCGAAACTAACAGCATGCCAACCTCATTCACTGCCGCGAGCAGCAAAGCACAGCCGGTACCCGAGAGCAACGCTACCGCGGGCCGACCGGTCGACGAGGTGGTGCGCACCGAACTGGCTGCGGCGCTGAGCGTCTCGGATGCTGGATCGGTCGACCTGGGTGTGGCATTGGTCGACCTCGGTATCGACTCGCTGCTCGCGCTCGATCTGCGCAAGCGGCTGCGTCGTCTCACCGGTTGCTCGGTTCCATTGGCCAGACTGCTGGGCGGCATCACCGGCAGCGAGTTGGTCGAAGCTCTGCGGCAACCCGCACCGCCGCCACCGAGAGCCGAAGTGACGAGAGCGGAAAGGGTTGACTCGACGCGTGACTGACACCGATACCCGGCTCGGCGAGCAGCGCCTGGAGTTGCTGCGCCGCAAGCTTGCCGCACAAGGCCTGCTCTCCACTGGGGACTCATCCGACGGACAGCTTGACATGTCCGACGGCCAGCGCCGGATGTGGTTCGTGCAGTCGATCGACCCAACCGGCGCGCTGCTCAGCGTGTGCCTGTCCTACCGCGTCACCGGGGCCGTGGACGTGGCGAGGTTGCATCAAGCGCTGGACGCGGTGGCCGAGCGCCACCCGCTGCTGCGCACCACCTACCACACTGGTGACGACGGCGAGCCGTATCTAGTCCTCAACGACGACTTGCGGCCCGGCTGGGCGCTGCACGATCTGTCCGGGCTTGCCGAACAAGCGCAACGGTTGCGGCTGGAAGTGCTGGCGCAGCGGGAGTTTCGCCGTCCGTTCGACTTGACCACGGAGGCCCCACTGCGCATCACCGTGGTGCGGCTGGGTCCCGATGAGCTGATGCTGCTGCTGACCGCTCACCACATCGCGTGGGACGACGGATCGTGGGCGCCGTTCTTCGCCGACCTGACACGCGCCTACACCGACCCCCACGCGCTGGCCGGTCCGCTGCCGGCACCCCGCGACAGCGGCGGGTATCTCGACGAGGATCTCGCGTACTGGCGCTCGCTGATCTCGGATTTGCCTGAGCCGCTCGAACTTCCCGGGCCGAACGGGTCAGCTGTGCCGACTAACTGGCGTTCGCAGCGCGCCACGGCCCGCCTGTCGCCGGCAACCATCGGCCGTGCGACGGAGCTGGCCCGTGAAAGCGGTGCTACTCCCTACATGGTGCTGCTCGCCGCCTTCGCCGGGCTGGTGCACCGCTACACGCATGCCACCGATTTCTTGATTGCGGCCCCGGTGCTGAACCGCGGCGCCGGAACCGAGGATGTCATCGGGTATTTCGGCAACACGGTGGTGTTGCGGGCGCAGCCGCAGGCGCAGCAGACATTTCGTGAGCTGTTGGAGCAGACGCGCGAGACGGCGGTGGGCGCGTTCGCGCACCAGCGGGTCAACCTCGACTGGCTGGTGCGCGAATCCAACCCCGACCGCCGCCACGGCGCCGACCGAATGACCCGGGTCGGCTTCGGCATGCGGGAAGCCGACAACCCCGGCTTCTGCCCACCCGGGGTGCGATGCGAGCGCGGCGAGCTTCGCAGCCAGCTGACCCAGCTTCCACTGAATTTCATGATCGAAGTCGCCGACGACGGCGCCCTGGTCGAGGCCGAGTACCTGGTCGAGGTGCTTGACACCGCCCTGGCGCACCAAATGCTCGAGCACTACATCGTTCTGCTCGACAGCGCGCTGGCCAACCCCGACGCTCCGCTGTGGCGGCTACCGATGCTCGGCGACGCCGACGCCGACTGGCTGCGCCGCCTCTCGACTGGGGAAGCGTTCACCACAGCTCCGACAACGTTGCCCGCGTTGGTTTCCGAGCGAGCCGCGATGACCCCCGATGCCGTCGCCGTGGTGTACGAAGGCCGCCACTACAGCTACCGCGAGATCAACGAAGAAGCAAACCGGGTGGCGCATTGGCTGATCGACCAGGGCATCGGCACCGAGGACCGCGTCGCGGTGCTGCTCGACAAGTCACCGGAGCTGGTCACCACCGCGCTCGGTGTCCTCAAAGCCGGTGCGGTGTACCTGCCAATAGACCCGACGTATCCCGACGACCGGCTCTCGTTCATCCTCGGCGACGCCGACGCAAAACTCGTTCTGCGCGAACCGGTCACGGATTTGCTGCGCTACTCGCCGGGCAATCCCACCGAGCTGGTGCGACCGCTTGGCCCCGACAACACTGCCTACCTGATCTATACCTCCGGTTCCACGGGATTGCCCAAGGGCGTTCCGGTGCCGCACGCGCCGATCGCCGAGTATTTCGTCTGGTTCGGCGAGGAGTACCAGGTCGACGAGAGCGAGCGCCTGCTGCAGGTGGCTTCGCCCAGCTTCGACGTGTCGATCGGTGAAATCTTCGGCACGCTGATTTGCGGTGCCCGCCTGGTGATCCCGCGGCCAGACGGCCTGCGCGACATTGGCTACCTGACCGACCTGCTGCACCGCGAAGGCATCACCTCGATGCACTTCGTGCCCTCGTTGCTGGGGCTGTTCCTGTCACTGCCCGGCGTCAACCAATGGCGCACACTGCGCCGGGTGCCGATCGGCGGCGAGGCGCTGCCCGGCGAGATCGCCGACAAGTTCCACGCCACCTTCGACGCGTCGCTGTACAACTTCTACGGACCCACCGAGACCGTCGTCAACGCCACCAGCTATCCGGTCGAGGGCGCGCAAGGTACGCGGATCGTGCCGATCGGCCGACCCAAGATCAACACCCAGGTGCACCTGCTCGACGGTGCGCTGCAACCGGTGCCGCCTGGGGTTATCGGCGAAATCTACATCGGCGGAAGCCATGTCGCACACGGCTATCACCGCCGACCGACGCTCACGGCGGAACGCTTCGTCGCCGACCCATTCAATCCGGGGGGCCGGCTGTACCGCTCCGGGGACCTGGCCCGGCGCAACGCCGACGGCGATATCGAGTTCGTCGGCCGCGCCGACGAACAGGTCAAGATCCGCGGTTTCCGCATCGAGCTCGGTGAGGTGGCCGCGGCGATCTCAGTCGACCCCAGCGTCGGGCAGGCCGTCGTCGTCGCCGCGGATCTGCCGCAGCTGGGCAAGAGCTTGGTCGGCTACCTCACCCCGGCCGACGGCGCCGGCCCGGACACCGTCGACGTCGAGCGCGTCCGCACCCGGGTGGCCGCCGCGCTGCCCGATTACATGACGCCGGCCGCCTATGTGGTGCTCGACGCAATCCCGATCACCACCCACGGCAAGATCGATCGAGATGCTTTGCCTCAACCGCAGATCACCGCGTCAGTCGAATACCGTGAGCCGACCACCGCGACCGAACGCCGCGTCGCCCAGCAGTTCAGCCGGCTCCTGGGCCGCGACCGTATCGGCGTCGATGACTCGTTCTTCGACCTCGGCGGGCATTCACTGCTGGCGACCAAACTCGTTGCGGCGATCCGGTCCGAATGCGGCGTGGAGTTGGGCATCCGCGACGTCTTCGAACTCGCGACGGTCGCCCGGCTGGCCGAACGTGTCGAGGAAGTGCAGTCCGGTGGCGCCAACCTCGAGCGGCCGAAGTTGGTTGCCACCAGCCACGACGGGCCGCTGCCGCTGTCGGCCTCCCAGCTGCGAACATGGTTCGCCTACCAGATCGAAGGCCCCACCGAGGTCAACAACGTTCCCTACGCCGTGCGGATGAGCGGTCCATGTGACGTCGACGCCCTGGTCGCGGCGGTCAGCGACCTCGTGGCACGCCACGAAATACTTCGCACCACCTACACCGAAATCGACGGTGTGCCATATCAGGTGGCCAACGCCGCGGCCGAGGTGCCGGTGCGACAGGCGACGGGCGTAGGGGAGCAGTGGCTGCAGGCCGAGCTCGACGCCGAGCGTCGGTACCGCTTCGAACTTGACCGCGAGTGGCCGATTCGGGTTGCGCTGTTGCACACCGACTCACAGACCAATCCGGAGCATGTGCTGTCGTTGGTGGTGCACCATATCGCCATCGACCACTGGTCGGGCGGAGTACTGTTCGCCGACTTGCTCACCGCCTACCGGGCGCGCCGCGCCGGCCAAAAGCCGTCGTGGGCACCGCTACCGGTGCAGTACGGCGACTACGCGGCGTGGCAAGGCGCGCTGCTGGACGACGACCAGCCCACTGCCCGCGCACAACGCGAGTACTGGACGCGGCAACTGGAAGCGCTACCCGAGGACACCGGGCTGCGGTCGGACTTTCCGCGCCCTCCGGTACCAAGCGGCGTCGGGGACTGCGTCGAATTCGGCATCGACAAGCACACCCGCGCCAAGCTCGCCGAGCTGAGCCGCGAGCTGGGCATCACCGAGTTCATGCTGTTGCAGTCAGCCGTCGCGGTGGTGCTGCACAAAACCGGCGGCGGCGTCGCTATTCCATTGGGTACACCGATCGCTAACCGCGCCGAACCCGAACTTGACCAATTAGTCGGCTTTTTCGTCAACATCTTGGTGCTGCGCAATGACTTGGCCGGAAACCCGAGCCTGGGTGAGGTGCTCCGACGGGCGCGGGAAACGGCGCTGGGTGCCTACGCTCATCAGGACTTGCCGTTCGATCGGGTGGTGGATGCCGTCAGCCCGGTGCGTTCGCTGTCGCGCAATCCGCTGTTCCAGGTGGTGGTGCATGTCCGAGACCAGCTGCCCGCCGAGCGGGTCATCGACACCGGCCCCGCCGGCAACGCGGTATTCACCTTGCTGGAGCCGACATTCGACATCGCGCACGCCGATTTGAGCGTCAACTTCTTCGGCACGGATGCGGGATACAACGGAAACATCATTTACCGAACCGAGCTGTATCGTCGGGCCACCATTGAACGGTTCGCCGACTGGCTCACGAAGGTCGTCCAGGCGTTCGCCGATGACGTCGATGCGACGTTACGCGACGTGCAGTTGATCGACGCCGCCGAATGCGAGCGCATACTGACCGACTGGAGCCGCGGCGGCCAGCCGCCGGTCGACCGACCACTGACCATTCCCGAATTGCTCGAGCCGACCCGGGCATTCGACGCCGAGCGCATCGCGTTGCGCTGCGGAGACGACCAGATCGATTTCCCTGCGTTGCATCGCCGGTCGGACAACTTCGCCTATCTGCTTGCCGATCACGGGGTCGGGCCAGGATCGTTGGTCGGCCTGTCCACCAGGCGCGGCATCGACATGGTGGTTGCGCTGGTGGGCATCATGAAGGCTGGCGCCGGATTCTTTCCGCTTGATCCCGCCTACCCGTTGGCACGCAAGCAATTCATGCTCGACGACGTCGACCCCCAGCTGGTTGTCGTGACCACCGAAGCGGTCGACAGCATGCCGGATGCTCCCGGGGTGTCAATGATTTCGCTCGACGATCCCGCCGTGCAGGCCGCAATGGATGCGGGAACGCCGCGGCGCCGGCTGCCGCTGCCGCACCCTGAAGATCCGATGTACCTGGTGTTCACCTCCGGATCGACCGGCAAGCCCAAGGGCGTCGTGGGCACCCACCGGGCGATGACAACCCGGCTGAACTGGCAGTTGTGGCACTACCCGGTACACGGCAACGACGTTCGGCTGGCACAGGCGTCCATGACGTTCCTCGAAGGCTGCATGGAGACCCTGGCCGGGCTGGCCGCGGGCGCCACCACGATCCTGGCCAACGATGACGCGCACCGCGACTCCGAAGCGCTGGCCACTCTGATCCGCCGGCACGCGATAGCACAGGTGACCGCCGTGCCCAGCCTGGTCTCCACCCTGGTCGACGAATGGCCTGACACACTGCGGTCGCTGACCCGGCTGGTGTGCGGCGGCGAGCCGATGACGGTGTCACTGCAGGAGCGCTTGCTCGCTACGTGCGGCGGGCCCGACGGCCCCGAACTGCTGAACAACTTCGGCGCCACCGAAACCTCGGGTGCGTTGGTACGCGGGCCGCTGAGCCCGCCGGTGCCGATTCTCGGTAAGCCACAACCGGATTCGCAGGTCTATGTGCTGGACGACGGCCTCAAGCCGGTGCCGGTCGGCGTGGTCGGTGAGCTGTACTACGCCGGCGGCCAGCTGGTCCGCGGGTATTGGAAGCGGCCGGGCCTGACCGCATCCCGGTTTGTGGCCAACCCATATGCCGGCGAACCGGGCGCACGGTTCTACCGCAGCGGTGACCGGGCCCGATGGACCCAAGACGGCCGCTTGGAGTTCGTCGGGCGCACCGACCACCAGGTGAAGGTGCGGGGCTTTCGGGTCGAGCTCGGGGAGGTCGAGGCCGCGCTGAAATCGGCAGACGGTGTGGCGGCTGCGGCCGCGCGCACCTGGGACGTCGAGGGCAGCACCACGTTGGCCGGCTATGTCGTGCCGCACCAGCCACTCGCCGACGAAGCCGAAAAATCGGTATTTGCAGCACAAGTGCGCGCACATGTCGTATCGAGGCTGCCCGGCTACGAGGTGCCCTCGTCGATCACAGTGCTCGACGCGATGCCCAAGACCGAATCGGGCAAGCTGAACCGGCCCGCGTTGCCGAAGCCGGCGGTCAGCACGACCGGCCGTAGCGAACCACCACGCACTGAGACGGAATCCGCGATCGCCAAGGTCTTCGCCGAAGTGCTGTCGACCACCGACGTCGGGCGATTCGACGAGTTTTTCGCCCTGGGCGGGGACAGCATCTTGTCGGTGCAGCTGGCGGCGCGGGCGCGCGCCGCCGGCCTGCGGGTCAGCCCCCGCATGGTGTTCGAGAACCCGACGGTGCAGCAGCTGGCCGCCGCGGTCGATGCTGCGGGTGCAGCGGAACCCGAAAGGGAAGAGGTCGATGCCCGGTTCGAGCCGATGAGCGCATCGGGGTTGTCGGCGGAAGATCTCGCGGCCGTGACGTCCGCGTGGGCATCGAGGGGCGACGAGCCGTGACCGCCACCCACGCGCAAACGGGCGCCGCGGAAATCGAAGACGTCCTGGCGCTGAGCCCGCTGCAGCAAGGGTTCTTCTCGTTGGCCACGCTCGCCGGCGACGGCGTCGACCTGTACACGATGCAGTTCGTCGCCGACATCGACGGCCCACTCGACGTGGCCCGGCTGCGCCGCAGCGCCGAGGCGATGCTGGCGCGCCACCCCAATCTGCGGGCATCGTTCTGGGACCGCGATCTTCCTCACCCCGTGCAGATCGTCCCCGCCGAGGTGACGCTGCCGTGGCGTGAGTGCAGCGCTGACGCAAGCGAATTCGAAACGATCGCGGAAGCCGAGCGGCTGACCAACTTCGACCTCGCCGAGGGTCCGCTGATGCGGTGTCTGCTGCTGCACACCTCTGCGGCCACCGGCCAGGGGTTCCGGCTGATCCTCACCGTTCACCACATCCTGATGGATGCGTGGTCGTTGTCGGTGTTCTTCCGCGAGCTCATCGCGGTTTATCAGTGCGGCGGCGATGCAGGTGGGCTGCCGTCGGCACGGCCGTACCGCGACTACATCGGATGGCTTGCTCGCCAAGACGTTTCGGCGACCATCCAGCGCTGGACCGACTATGTCGCGCCGTTGCGAAGCGCGACGATGCTGGCGGAGACCAGCCACTCCCGGGTCGGCATGGCGATTCCGCAGCGCACCGCGCTCTCGCTGGACCGTGCGGCCACGACACGGTTGACCGACTGGACGCGGGAGCATGGCCTGACCCTGAACACCGCGCTGCAGTTTGCCTGGGCGGTGGTGTTGGGCCGGCTGACCGACCGCCGTGACGTTGCTTTCGGCACCGTCGTGTCGGGCCGCCCGCAAGATCTGGCCGGTGTTGAGACGATGGTCGGGCTGTTCATCAACACCGTTCCCGTGGTGGTGGAATTGGGCTCGCAGGCAACGGTTCTGGAGCAATGCCGGACGCTGCAACAGCAGAGCGCCGCTATGCGCGATCTCGGGTTCGTCGGGCTGTCGCAACTGCAGCGCGCCACCGGGCGCGGAGCGTTGTTCGACACGCTGCTGGTTTTCGAAAACGTCGCGATCGGACCGACCGCCGAAACCGTCGTCAGCGACGACGGGGTGCGGTTCCGGCCGGTGGGCGCAGAAAGCCTGGCGCACTACCCGCTGACCGTCGTCAGCTGCAAGCCCGAGGATGAGTTGATGGTGATGCTCGAGGAGGTGCCGGAGGCTTTACCACATCTGTCCGTCGCGGACCACGGCGAACGGATACTCAGCGTGCTGCGCCAGCTGCCGCATGCCGGCGGTCTTGGCGTCGACCGTCTCGACGTGCTGCTGCCTACCGAGCGGGCGCGGCTGGCCGCGCCCGCCGTTGAAACACCCCGCGCCGCATCGACCTCCGTCGCCGCCGCGTTCCGTCGCCAGGCCGACGCCACACCCGACGCCGTGGCGCTGTCCTCACAAGACGGCGCGCTGAGCTATGCGGAGCTCAGTGACGCCGCTGCGCGTTTGGCCCGAGTGTTGGCCCGTCGCGGCGTGGGGCCGGAAGCCCGTGTCGCCCTTGCCGTTCCGCGCTCGCCCACCTCGGTGGTCGCGATCCTGGCCGTGCTGCAGGCCGGCGCCGCGTACGTACCTGTCGACCTCGACTTGCCGTCCAACCGGATTGAGTCGATCCTGCGGCAGTCGGCACCGCGGCTCACCCTCACCGTCAGCCAGAGCACGCCGCGCATCAGCCGATACACGCACACAGGCGAGCTGCTGGTGCTCGACGATCCCGCCGTCGCCGCCGAGATCGCCGACCAAGACAACGGCCCGCCGCCCGAGCGGGCACACCCGGACAACGCCGCCTACGTCATCTTCACGTCGGGTTCGACCGGAGAACCCAAAGGCGTCATCGGCACCCATCGGGCCCTGCTGTCCTACTTCGCCGACCACCGCGAACGCATATACCGGCCCGCCGCAAAGGCTTTGGGCCGCCCACTGCGCATCGCCCACGCGTGGTCGCTGAGCTTCGACGCGTCGTGGCAGCCGCTGGTCGGGCTGCTCGACGGCCACGCCGTGCACCTTTTCACCAGCGAGGAGATGCGCGACGCCGCCCGGCTGGTGGACGGCATCGACCGCTGGGCCATCGACATGATCGACACCTCGCCGTCGATGTTCGCCCAGCTGGCCGCGGCCGGGCTGCTGGAGGCGCAGGCAGCCGACCGTCCGGGGCGGCCACGGCTGACCGTGCTCGCGCTGGGCGGGGAGGCCATTGCCGCCGACGACTGGACCCGACTGCGGGCGCTGCCGCACTGCGCGGTGTACAACTGCTACGGCCCCACCGAGACCACCGTCGAGGCGGTAGTGGCCGATGTCGCCGATTCACCGATGGTCAGCATCGGCACAGCGGTGCGCGGCATGCGCACCTATGTGCTCGACTCGGCATTGCGCCCCGTTCCCGACGGTGCCGCCGGAGAGCTGTATCTCGCCGGGAACCAGCTCACCCGTGGCTATCTCCGGCGGGCGGCAGCGACGGCGGCGGCGTTCGTCGCAGACCCGTATCGCACCGGCGAGCGGATGTATCGCACCGGCGATCTGGTGCGCCGGCTGCCGTCAGGGCAGTTGGCCTACCTCGGGCGCGGCGACGACCAGGTGAAGGTGCGCGGCTACCGCATCGAGATCGCCGAGGTGGTGGCCGCGCTGTCGGCGCACCCGGACGTGGCCAGCGCGGCAGTGGTGCCGGTGCGCACCGCCACCGGCACCCGCTTGATCGGGTTCGTGACCGGGCGCGCCGGTGCTGCCCCGGACGTTTCGGCGGTGCGCGCCGCGGCCGCGCAGCGGCTACCCGCCTACATGGTGCCGGCGCGCATCGCGGCAGTGGACGCCATGCCGTTGACCCCGCACGGAAAGCTCGACACCGAAGCGCTGCTCGCCAAGGCCGACGATGCGCCGGAGTCGGGGGCGGCGCCGCGCACCGACACCGAACGGATGCTGGCGGCCGTGTTGACCGAGGTGTTCGACGGCGCCGCCCCCGGTGTGCAGCAGGACCTCTTCGAGCTCGGCATGGACAGCATCGTCGCGATTTCGCTGGCCAACAAGACCCGCCACCTCGGTGTCACACCGCGAATGGTGCTGGCCAACCCGACGATCGAATTGCTCGCCGCCGCAGTCGATGCCGGCCAGTGCGCGCCTCGCGCCGAGACGTCCGATGATCCCGACCGGTTCGGTGAAGTCACTCCGCTTCCGATCGTGTCGTGGATGTACGAGTACGGCAACTTCCGTCGGTTCGTCCAGGCGCCGCTGTTAGCGCTGCCACCGAATATCGATGGAGCGCAACTGGAATCGCTGATGCAGGCGGTACTGGACCGCCACGACATGCTGCGAGCCCGGCTGGAGGTACTCGACGGCGGCTACCGCCTGACCACTAGGCGGCGCGGTGTGGTGCGGGCCGCCGAGATCCTCACCCGGGTGCGTGGACCGGTCGACGACACGCTCAACGCGCACGCCCACGCGGTGATCGACCGCATCGACCCGTTCGCCGGTGTCATGGTCCAGGCGCTGTGGTGCGACGACCTCGACGGCGGCTGCCTGCTTCTGGTCATGCACCACTTGGCCACCGACGCGGTGTCGTGGTTTGTGCTCATGGCGGGTTTGGCGGCCGGCTGGGAACAGCTGTGTAACGGCGAAACCCCGGCTCTGCCAGGCGAACACACCACCTATCGCGAGTTCGCCCGCCTGCTGGACCAGCGGGGCCGACACCCGGAAGTCGCGGCGCAACGCGACTACTGGCTGGCGCAGCTGAGGGAGCCGGACCCCGCGCTGGGCTCGCGGATGCCCGACCCGCGCCGTGACACCTGGTCGTCGTTACGGCTGACCACGGCCCGCAGCGAGCCCGCCGACACCCAGCTGATGCTGGACAAGACCGCCTCGGCCGGTGCGGCCACCGGTGTGCGCGAATTCCTGCTGGCCGCACTATCGATGACGCTGACGTCGTGGCGGCTCCGCCGCGGCGACCCGCTGGCCGACGGAGTGGTGGTGGCGCTGGAGGGCCACGGACGCGAAGACGAGCTCTTGGAAAACGGGGCTCCGGGAGGCGCAGTGGACACGTCGAACACTGCAGGATGGTTCACCACTGTCTTCCCCGTCCGGCTTGGCTACCCCGGGCGCCCGGTCGATCTCGACACTGCACGCCGCGACCCTGCCGCCGCTCGGGAGCTGGTAAGCGCGGTCGCCGAACGCATTGCGGCGGTTCCCAACAACGGGCTCGACTACGGACTGCTGCGCTACCAGCGCCGTGACCCCGAACTGGCCGCGGCACCGCACCCGCAGGTGCAGTTCAACTACGTCGGCCGGCTCGACCTCAGCCCGCAGCCGCAAGGAGCCGCGCCGTGGACGCTGGTCACCGACCCCGCCCGGCACGCGTGGCTGTCACGCGCCCCCGAACCGGACCTGCCGCTGCGCTACACCTTCGACGTGGTGCCCGTGGTGCATCCCGCTCCGGGGGGCCCGCAGCTGGTGACGAGCTGGCGCTGGAGCGACCAGCTGACCACCGAAGACGAGGCCGACCAATTGGCGGCGCTGTGGTGCGACGCAGTGGCGACGCTGGCCGGTGCGCTATGAGCCCAACAGGAGAGGCGATATGACCACGCTTGCGGTGCTGGGCGCAGGAGCCAAGGCGGTAGCGGTCGCCGCCAAAGCATCGGCTTTGCGCGACATGGGAATTCGACCGCCTGAGGTGGTTGCCGTCGAACGCACCGAGGTCGCCGCCAACTGGCAGGCCAGTGGCGGCTGGACCGACGGCGCGCAACGGCTTGGCACCAGCCCGGAAAAAGACGTCGGCTTCCCGTACCGGTCGTCGTTGGTGCCCCGCCGCAACGCCGAGCTCGACGAGCAGATGACGCGCTACAGCTGGCAGTCGTATCTGATCGCCACCGGACAGTTCGCGGCGTGGATCGACCGCGGCCGGCCCGCGCCTACCCACCGGCGCTGGGGTCAGTACCTGCGCTGGGTAGCCGAGCAAGTCGGCATGACGGTCGTCGAGGGCGAGGTCGAACGGCTCGGCCTCGACGGCGAGCGCTGGGCGGTGCGCACCCACGAAACCACGGTGCACGCCGACGCTTTGATGATCACCGGGCCGGGCCAAGCCGAAAAATCGCTATTGCCCGGCAATCCGCGAGTGCTCTCGATCGCGCAGTTTTGGCACCGCGCTGCCGGACCGGATCGCATCTGCGCCGAGCGGGTGGCGGTGATCGGTGGTGGCGAGACTGCCGCGTCGATCCTCAACGAGCTTTTCCGGCACCGGGTTTCGACGATCACCGTGATCTCGCCGCAGGTGACGCTGTTCACGCGCGGCGAAGGGTTCTTCGAGAACTCGCTGTTCTCCGACCCGACCGACTGGGGCCTGCTGACGCTTCGGGAACGCCGCGACGCGGTGGCCCGCACCGACCGCGGGGTGTTCTCGGCGAGCGTGCAGGAGGCGCTGCTGGCCGACGACCGGATCCGGCACCTGCGGGGGCGGGTTGCGCACGCGGTAGGCCGCGAGGGGCAGATCCGGTTGACCCTGAGCACCGACCGAGGCTCCGAAAACCTTGAAACCGTGCACGGTTTCGATCTGGTCGTCGACGGATCCGGCGCCGACCCGCTGTGGTTTTTGACGCTGTTCAGCCAGGACGCGCTTGATCTGCTCGAACTCGGCATGAGTGGACCGCTGACCGGGGAAAGCCTCGAAGAAGCGATCGGATATGACCTCTCCGTCACCGGCGTCACCCCAAAGCTGTTCCTGCCCAACCTCGCCGGGCTCAACCAAGGTCCCGGCTTCCCAAACCTCAGCTGCCTGGGACTCCTGTCGGACCGGGTGCTCGGTGCCATGGTCGCCGCCCAGCGCAGCCCGTCCCACCAACTCTCGGCCAAAAGGCGGGATGAGCACCAATCCCTTCGGTGACGACTACGGCCGAAGAGTCTGCGCGAGGCGGTAGACGCAGGCTAGACCGCCGACGCCGCCTGCAGCAGCGACATCGCCGAGCTGCGCGAGAGCACCCAGCCGCCCTGGTTCACGAACGTGACGTTCTGGGTGACCGGCGCGGTGAGCTTGGGGCCCGAGACAGCCACGTCGGCCGTGGCCGAGCCGGCGCCGGCGGGCTGGATATTCGAGACGTTGAACGACAACGGCAGCTGGCCGCGCTTGGCCGCCTTTTGCAGAGCGTGGTCGGCCATGTGAGCTTCAGTGGGGCTGATGCCGCCTTCGACAAGTCCGCCCTTGTTCGCAAACGGAACGTTGGGATTGGCCAAGCTGGTCAGGACGGTGGACAACTGGTCGGCGGTGGGCAGGGTAGCGGTTTGATCCTGCGGCAGAGGTGCGCCGAAGACGACAGGCTGCACCGGAGACGGCACGGTGGATACAAGGCCGCTCAGTCCTGCGGCTGCGGCGCCGATTGCGGCTACCGCCGCCATACCGGAGGCCAGTGTTTTCACGGTCATTGCTGTCCTTTCGATCGCCACGATGTCGATGTGGTAGCAGTTGTGATTGTTGATCCTGATACTGGTGTTTCGTATGGCTGGCCGGTCGTGTTACACGCGGGCCGCCGACCAGCGGCGATGTAACGCAACAGAGGGGAGTTACGACAAAACGGTCAGCACCGAGCACGTGAACTGCACAATGACACCAACGCGTACGTCCGAATCGAAAGGACCGCCATGACCGTAAAACCCATCGTCACAGGTGTTGCAGCCGTCGCCGCAATCGCAGCCGCAGCAGCGGGCGCGACTTCCCTCGCCTCCAGTGGCGCTGCCACCGCCCAGCCGCAGCCCGTTGTCTTCAGCGCACCGCTGCCGGACCAGCCGCCGCCACCGGCGCCGCCGGCACCCGGCCTGCCGACCCCGGACCAGTTGGCCACCCTCTGCAACCAGGTCACTGATCCCGGTGTGTCCTACACGACCAAGAACAATCTGGTTCAAGGCGGCATCCCGCCAAACGAGGGCCACGACGCCGACCACAAACTGCGCCAGGCGTACCGAGCCGGGTATTTCCCTGAAAACTTCAACGTGACGAACATCCAGCAAGCCGGTCCGAACGTCACCGCCGACGTGACCACCACGGGGCCGAAGCTCGCGGCACCGGTCACGCAGAACTACACGTTCGTCAACGACGGCGGCAACTGGATGATGGCGCACGACTCCGCAGTCGCTTTGATCCAGACGGCCACTGCCGGAACCGGCTAGCCGCCCACAGCGCCGAGCTCGATCGTGGCCAGGCGCGCCGGATCGGCGAGCACGTCGATCGCGGCGATTCGTCCGTCGCGCACGACAAAGCCCATTACCGCGGCCGGCCGCCCGGCCACGAACACCACCGCGCCGGCTGCACCGTTGACCGTGGCAGGCCGCACTTCGCGCTCCGGTGCGGCATAACCTCGCGCCAGCCCGGCCACCGCCGACGCGCCCCGCACCGCGCGGACCGCGCCTGGGCCGAAGTCCCCGTGCAACGCCACGTCTGGGTGCAGGACGGAGATCAGGCGGTCGAAGTCGCCGGCGTGCCCGGCCGCGAAGAACGCGTCGACGACCTCCCGTTGAGCAGCCAGGTCAGCGTCGGGAACGGGGGCCGCATCCTGGATCCGCCGGCGTGCCCGGCTGGCGAGCTTGCGGGTGGCCTCCGGCGACCGCTCCACGGTCGGCGCTATCTGCTCGAAGGGCAGGGCGAACACGTCGTGCAGCACGAACGCCAGCCGCTCGGCCGGCGGCAGGGTGTCGAGCACGACGAACAACGCCAGCCCGACCGCGTCGGCCAGCATCGCCCGGTGTTCGGGGTCGAATTCCCCGACCGCGTCCACAATCGGGTCGGGTACCTGCGGGACCAGCTCTTCGCCGCGGCGAACGCGCCGGGCACGCAAGGCGTTCAGGCAGATCCGCGCCACCACGGTGGTCAGCCAGGCGTCGAGGTTCGCGATGTCCTCAACGCCCGCTTGATCGCGGTTCAGACGCAGCCACGCTTCCTGCACCGCATCCTCGGCGTCCTGCAGCGACCCGAGCATTCGGTACGCAAGAGCGCTCAGGTGCGGGCGCGCCGCCTCGAACCGCGCCGTGAGAGTGTCGGTCACCGGCCGTCGGCGTCGGGCAGCGCGCACACCATGCCCTCGGAGAATCCCGATGACCCGATACCGAGCGCCAGGTTGAACCGGGCCCGCAGATTCTCCAGCGCGATGACGTGGGTGAGCTCGACGAGCGCCGCGGTGCTGAAATGCCGGCGCAGCGCATCGAACATCTCGTCGCTCACCTCGACCGGTGTGCGGCTCATCGCCGATGCGTACTCGAGCACCAGCTTGTCCACGTCGGAGAAGCATGCCGCGGTGCGGTATGTCGGCAGCGCAAGCAATTCCTCGTCGCTCAGCCCCCACCGGCGTGCGATCTGGGAACCGAGGTCAATGCAGTATTCGCAGCGAACTGTTGTCGCGGCCTTCAGTTCGGCCAATGCTCGATGCCGCAGGTCGAGCAGATCCAGTTTCGCGACTGCCTGCTCGAGTTTGCCGTAACCGCTCAACAACTTCGGGATGTGGGCATACATGCGCAGCGGTTCGAGCATGGTCTCGGTTTCGCGGCCCGCCATCTTGGCCAACTGGCGCCTGGTGAAGAAGAAGACGATCTTCGTGGTGAGTCCCGCCTCGCGGTCGGAAACTCCGTTAAGTCGTGGCATGGCTTACCTCCTTGACGGTGGTCTTACCTACCTCGACACTTGACGGCGCCCGAACGTGACCGCTGCTAAGCCTGCTGGCCCAGCGGCATGTCCAAATCCAGTAGCCGCGCATGCAGCACAGTGCGATTGCGCAGTGCCGCACGCACGGCCCGGTGCAGACCGTCTTCGAGGTAGACGATGCCCTTCCACTTGACCGCGTGCGGAAACAAGTCGCCGTAGAAGGTGGAGTCTTCCGATAGCAGCCGGTCCAACGCCAGAACCGTTGTGGTAGTGACCAATTCGTCAAGCCGTATTTGCCGGGGCGGTATTCGTGACCAGTCCCGATAGGACAGGCCATGGTCGGGGTACGGCTTGCCTTCCCGCACACCTTTGAAGATCATTTCGCTGCGTCGCCCCGGCTCGACGTGCGCATGGTCTACAAGGCTAGCGCGCCGACAATGCAGACTGAAAACGGCTGAGGGATGGGGTGCGCGCTCCTGATCACCGTGAAGGCAGTGATGCTGCCCGTAAAATAGAGCCGATCAGGAGGGTAATCGTGATGGGAAGTGCCGACGATCGTCGCTTTGAGGTGCTGCGCGCCATCGTCGCCGACTTCGTCGCCACCAAGGAACCGATCGGCTCGAAGGCCTTGCTGGAGCGGCACAACCTAGGCGTGTCCAGCGCTACCGTCCGCAACGACATGGCTGTGCTGGAGGCCGAAGGCTACATCACACAGCCGCACACCAGCTCGGGACGCGTACCGACCGAAAAGGGATACCGCGAATTCGTCGACCGGCTCGATGGTGTCAAGCCGCTGTCCGCCGCCGAGCGTCGCGCCATCCAGAAATTTTTGGAGTCCGGTGTCGACCTGGACGACGTGCTGCGCCGCGCGGTGCGGCTGCTGGCGCAGCTCACCCGCCAGGTAGCGGTCGTGCAGTATCCGACGCTGTCGACGTCGACCGTGCGGCACCTGGAAGTGATCGCGCTGACGCCGGCTCGGCTGTTGATGGTCGTGATCACCGACACCGGGCGGGTCGACCAGCGCATCGTCGAACTAGGCGATGTCATCGACGAGCACCAGCTCTCGCAGTTGCGCGACATGCTCTGCCATGCCCTGGAAGGCAAAAAGCTCACCGCGGCATCGGCCGCCGTCGCGGAATTGGCCGAAGGCTTGGACGGTGCCGGCGGGCTGGGCGACGCCGTCGGCCGGGCAGCAACCGTACTGGTGGAATCGCTGGTTGAGCACAACGAAGAACGGTTGGTGATGGGTGGCACCGCTAACCTGACCCGCAACACCGCCGACTTCGGTGGGTCGTTGCGCTCGATCCTCGAAGCACTCGAGGAACAGGTTGTGGTGCTGCGCCTGCTTGCCGCGCAGCAGGAAGCCGGCAAGGTGACCGTGCGCATCGGTCATGAGAACGAGGCCGAAGAAATGGCGGCTGCGTCGGTGGTGTCGACCGCCTATGGCACCCAGGACACCATCTACGGGGGAATGGGCGTGCTGGGTCCGACCCGAATGGACTATCCGGGAACTATCGCTAGCGTGGCTGCGGTTGCTATGTACATCGGCGAAGTGCTGGGTGCTCGATGACCGCGCACCCGCTGCAGAACTTCTGGACAGCCGCCTAAAGGCGGCCCGAGAGCGGCTTGGGAAAGGTTAGGCGTGGCACGCGATTATTACGGTCTGCTCGGCGTGAGCAAAAACGCCAGCGATACGGAGATTAAACGCGCCTATCGCAAGCTGGCGCGCGAACTGCATCCCGACGTCAACCCGGACGAAGAAGCGCAGGCGAAATTCAAAGAAATCAGCATGGCCTACGAGGTGCTGTCTGACCCGGAGAAGCGTCGCATCGTCGACATGGGCGGAGACCCACTGGAGAGCGCCGGGATGTCGGCCAACGGCTTCCCAGGCTTCGGTGGTCTCGGTGACGTGTTCGAAGCGTTCTTCGGTGGTGGCTTCGGCAGCGGCTTCGGCGCGGGTTCGGGATCTCGTGGTCCGGTGGGACGAGTCCGGCCGGGCTCGGACTCGCTGCTGCGGATGCGCATGGACCTCGAAGAGTGCGCAACCGGCGTCACAAAGCAGGTCACCGTCGACACCGCGGTGTTGTGCGACCGCTGCCACGGCCGCGGCACCAACGGCAACTCCGGTCCTGTGCGCTGCGACACCTGCGGCGGTCGCGGGGAAGTCCAGTCAGTCCAGCGGTCGCTGCTGGGCCAGGTGATGACGTCACGGCCGTGCCCGACCTGCCGCGGAGTCGGTGAGGTCATCCTCGACCCCTGCTATCAGTGCGGCGGTGACGGCCGTGTGCGGGCGCGTCGCGAGATCACCGTCAAGATTCCCGCCGGTGTCGGCAACGGGATGCGGGTGCGTCTGGCGGCCCAGGGTGAAGTGGGTCCCGGCGGTGGCCCGGCCGGCGACCTGTACGTCGAGGTGCACGAACAACCTCACGACATCTTCCTGCGCGACGGCGACCACCTGCACTGCACGATCGGGGTCCCGATGGTCGACGCGGCACTGGGCACCACAGTCACGATCGACGACATTCTCGACGGCCCCACCGAGGTCGCTATCCCGGCCGGTACCCAGCCGGGTTCGACGATCACGCTGAGCGGTCACGGAATGCCGCACCTTCGCTCCGGCACTCGCGGCGACCTGCAAGTGCATGTCGAGGTGGTCGTGCCGACGCATCTGGACAAACGCGACGCCGAACTGCTGCGTGAGCTCAAAAGCCGTCGCAGCCGCGACGTGCCCGAAGTCCGGTCCGCCCACGGCAACGCCGGCGGCGGCCTGTTCAGCCGGCTGCGTGAAACCTTCACCGGCCGCTAGTCGGTAGGCGCCGCACGTGGTGGCGACCTTGTTCTACGTCGACGCGCTGCCCGACACCGGCGCGGTGGCCGTCGTCTCCGGTGACGAGGGATTTCATGCCGCTACGGTGCGCCGGATCCGTCCCGGTGAACACCTCGTGCTCGGCGACGGTGCGGGTAGCCAGGCCGGCTGCGTGGTGGAGGAGACCAGCCGCGACGGGTTGCGAGCCCGGGTCCTGAACCGGTGGACCGTAGCGCCCGCGAAGCCGCCGGTGACGGTGGTGCAGGCGCTGCCCAAATCGGAGCGTTCGGAATTGGCGATCGAGCTGGCCACCGAGGCGGGCGCTGACGCGTTCCTGGCATGGCAGGCGGCGCGCTGTGTGGCCCGCTGGGACGGCGCGCGTGTCGACAAAGGTCTGCGCCGGTGGCGCGCCGCCGCCCGCTCGGCTGCCCGCCAATCCCGCCGGGCGTATATCCCGCCGGTCGAAGGGGTGGCCTCCACCGCGGCGCTCATCCAGCGAATTCGCGACGAGGTGGCCGCAGGTGCGACAGTGCTGGCGCTGCACGAGTCCGCCGCCTCTGCGCTGACCGATGTTTCGCTGGCACAGGCGAATTCGTTGATGCTCGTGGTCGGTCCCGAGGGCGGCATCGCCGACGACGAGATCGCCGCGTTGACGAAGGCGGGCGCGGCCGCGGTGCGGCTGGGTCCGAGCGTGCTGCGAACGTCGAGCGCGGCCGCCGTCGCGTTGGGAGCCTTAGGTGTGCTGACACCGAGGTGGGACCAACCCGGCGAGGATGGGCGAGCTGACTCGCGGCGAAATCGACGGTAGCGCAGCCAAGTTGCCGTTTTTCGGCGCTGACGTCAATCTCGGCGAATTCTGTTCCGTCTGAGAGGCGGGCGTGCCACTCTCGAACCGATGGTTAAGGGAGTGCCCATGAGCAATGACACATACGATTTGAGCGCAATTTTCGACGAGCACGTTGCTCACGAGTTCGTGGCCAAGGATGTGGCCGCGACTATGGCGACGATGACTGCGGACGCCTTCGTCAATCACGTTCCCACCATGGCGGGCGGCGTCGGCATCGACGAGCTGACGGACTTCTACGACAAGTACTTCATCGGCCATTGGCCCGCAGACACGACGATCATCCCGGTGTGCCGCACGGTGGGCACCGATCGCGTCGTCGACGAGATGATCATGTCGTTCACCCATGACGTCCCGGTGCCGGCATTTCTGCCGAACGTGGCACCGACCGGGCGCACGGTGCTGCTGCCGGTGGTCGTTGTCATGGGCATCGACAAGGGCAAAGTCGCCTACGAGCGGATCTACTGGGACCAGGCGTCGCTGCTGGTCCAGATTGGTCTGCTCGACGAGACACAGCTGCCCATTACCGGTGCTGTCCAGGCGCACAAGGTGCTCGACAAAGATCTGCCCGCCAATACGCTGCTGCGGCGCTGATCGCGGCGAGCTGCTGAACATTGGGGTGTGACGGTGCTCGGCGGTAGACTGGCAGACCGATACATCGACCACAAAAACGCAGAAAGCAGGCATAAGGCACCACGTGACGCCCCGCGAGACCAACGCTGCTGACCCGGCCTCGTCTCAGGTTCGCAGCAGCATCGACGTTCCGCCCGACCTCGTCGTGGGCCTGCTGGGTTCGGCTGACGAGAACCTGCGCGCACTCGAACGCACATTGGCCGCGGATCTGCATGCGCGCGGCAACGCCATCACCCTCACCGGTGAGCCAGCCGACGTTGCGCTCGCCGAACGGGTGATCGCCGAACTTGTCACGATCGTGGCCAGCGGCCAGCCACTGACACCGGAAGCGGTGCGCCACAGTGTGGGGATACTGGTCGGCACCGGCAACGAGTCACCGGCTGAGGTGCTCACCCTGGATATCTTGTCCCGGCGCGGCAAGACAATTCGGCCCAAGACACTCAACCAGAAGCACTATGTCGACGCAATCGACGCGAACACCATCGTGTTCGGGATCGGCCCAGCCGGCACCGGCAAAACGTATCTGGCGATGGCCAAGGCGGTCAACGCGCTACAGAGCAAAGAGGTCACCCGCATCATCTTGACGCGGCCCGCCGTGGAAGCTGGTGAGCGCCTTGGCTTCTTGCCGGGCACCCTGAGCGAGAAGATCGACCCGTACTTACGGCCGCTGTACGACGCGCTCTACGACATGATGGATCCCGAGCTGATCCCGAAGCTGATGAGCGCCGGGGTGATTGAGGTAGCGCCGCTCGCCTATATGCGTGGAAGAACCCTGAACGACGCCTTCATCATCCTCGACGAGGCGCAGAACACCACGCCCGAGCAGATGAAGATGTTCCTCACTCGGCTGGGTTTCGGCTCGAAAGTCGTTGTCACCGGCGACATTACGCAGATCGACCTGCCGGGAGGCGCCACCTCGGGGCTGCGGGCTGCAGTAGAAATCTTGGAGGGCATCGACGACATTCACATCTCGTACCTCACCAGTGCCGACGTGGTCCGCCATCGGCTGGTGTCCGAAATCGTCGACGCCTACGCCAAATACGAGGAACCCGGCCTGATGAACCGAGCCGCGCGGCGCGCGTCGGGCGTGCGTCATCGCCAGTAGCTGGTGAAGCCATGAGCATCGAGGTATCCAACGAGTCGGGCATCGACGTCTCGGAAGCCGAACTGGTCAGCGTGGCCCGGTTCGTCCTCGACAAGATGGACGTCAACCCATCCGCCGAGCTGTCGATGGTGCTGCTGGACACCGCCTCGATGGCCGACCTGCACATGCGGTGGATGGACCTGCCCGGCCCGACCGACGTGATGAGCTTCCCCATGGACGAGCTCGAGCCGGGAGGACGCCCCGACGCGCCCGAGCCTGGACCCGGCATGCTCGGCGATATCGTGCTGTGCCCCGAATTCGCCGCCGAGCAGGCCGCTGGGGCCGGTCATTCGCTGGGTCACGAGCTGGCGCTGCTGACGATCCATGGTGTGCTGCATCTGCTGGGCTACGACCATGCCGAGCCCGACGAAGAAAAAGAAATGTTCACCCTGCAGCAACGCCTGCTCGAAGAATGGGTGGCCGATCAGGTTGAGGCCTACCATCAGGACCGTCAACTCGAGCGCGACCGCCGGCTGCTGGACAAGTCCAGGTATTTCGACGAACCGTGAATGAGCTTGCTCCGCTGCTCGGCGCGATCGTATTGATTGGTCTGGGTGGGTCGTTCGCCGCTATCGACGCCGCGATCAGCACCGTGTCGGTGGCCCGCGTCCACGAACTGGTGCGCGACGAGCGCACCGGCGCGGTGCGGCTGGCCAAGGTGATGAGAGATCGGCCGAGCTACATCAATCTTGTTGTGCTGCTGCGGATCGTCTGCGAGATCACCGCGACCGCGCTGCTGGTGGTCTTTTTCGTGCATAATCTCAGCCTGGACTGGGGGCTGTTCGCCGCCGCCGCGATCATGGTGGCGACCAGCTTCATCGTCATCGGCGTCGGTCCACGCACCTTGGGCCGCCAGCACGCGTATTCGATCGCGTTGGCATCGGCCTTTCCGCTGCAAGTGATTTCGTGGCTACTGATGCCGATCAGCCGGCTGCTGGTGCTACTGGGTAATGCGCTGACTCCTGGCCGCGGGTTTCGCAACGGACCGTTTGCCTCGGAGATCGAGTTGCGTGAAGTCGTCGACTTGGCCCAGCAGCGCGGCGTCGTCGCTGCCGACGAGCGCAAGATGATCGAGTCTGTCTTCGAACTCGGCGACACACCGGCCCGCGAAGTGATGGTGCCGCGCACGGAGATGATCTGGATTGAAAGCGACAAATCGGCTCGCCAAGCGATCACGCTGGCCGTGCGCAGCGGCCACTCGCGGATTCCCGTGGTCGGTGAGAACGTCGACGACATTGTCGGCGTCGTGTATCTGAAAGACCTTGTCAGGCAGACCTATTACTCCGCTAACGGCAGCCGCGACACCACCGTCGCTGCGGTGATGCGCCCGGCAGTGTTCGTGCCGGACTCCAAGCCGCTGGACGCGCTGCTGCGGGAGATGCAGCGGACGCGCAACCACATGGCGCTGCTGGTCGACGAGTACGGGGCGATCGCCGGGCTGGTGACGATCGAGGACGTGCTCGAGGAAATCGTCGGCGAAATCGCCGACGAATACGACGACGCCGAAACCGCACCCGTAGAAGACTTGGGTGGCAACCGGTTTCGAGTCTCGGCGCGGCTGCCGATCGAGGACCTCGGGGAGCTGTACGGTGTCGAGTTCGAGGAGGATCTCGACGTCGACACGGTCGGCGGTCTGCTGGCCCTGGAGCTGGGCCGGGTCCCGCTGCCTGGCGCCGAGGTGGTGTCCCACGGGTTACGGATGCACGCCGAGGGCGGCCCAGCCCCTCGCGGGCGGCTGCGGATCGGTACGGTCTTGCTGAGCCGCGCCGGCGACGATGCAGAGCGCAGCGATGAGGAGGAGCGGCGCGCATGATTCTTGCGGACACCGACGGCCAGCACGGTAGGGAGGCCAATGGCGATGGCTGAGCAGCTCGACACCGAGGACGCCAAGTTGGTGACGCTGGCGCGCGCGGCAATGGCCCGCGTCGAAGCGGGCAGCGGTGCCGCAGTCCGCGACCTCGACGGCCGCACCTACGCCGGTGCGCCGGTTGGCTTGTCGGCGCTGCAGCTGACTGCGCTGCAGTCCGCGGTCGCTGCGGCGGTTTCCAGTGGCGCGACCGGTTTGGAGGCCGCCGTGCTGGTGGGCGGCTCCGCTGACGACGCCGGCATCGCCGCGGTGCGCGAACTGTCACCGACGGCGGTGGTGATCGTCACCGACCGTGCTGGTGCCGTGGTGTGAGCGCGCCGGGCCCGGTGACTGAATTCCGCTCGGGATTCGTGTGTTTCGTTGGCCGGCCGAACACCGGCAAGTCGACGCTGATGAACAGGCTGGTCGGCTCGAAGGTAGCGATCACCTCGACGCGGCCGCAGACCACCCGGCACACCATTCGCGGCATCGTACATCGAGAAAACTTCCAGATCGTCCTGGTCGACACCCCTGGACTGCACCGGCCCCGCACACTTCTGGGCAAGCGGCTCAACGACCTGGTCCGCAACACCTATGCCGAAGTCGACGCCATCGGGTTGTGCATTCCCGCCGACGAGGCAATCGGCCCGGGGGACAGGTGGATTCTTCAGCAGATCCGCTCCGTTGCGCCCAGAACCACGCTCATCGTCGTCGTCACCAAGGTCGACAAAGTCCCCAAAGACAAGGTGGCCGCGCAACTGGCCGCGGTCGGCGAGTTCGTCGGTACGCCCGACGGCAGCCAAACCGAGATCGTCCCGGTGTCCGCGGTTACCGGCGAGCAGATCGACGTGCTGATTGACGTGCTGGCCGCTGCGCTGCCGCCGGGGCCGGCGTACTACCCCGACGGGGAGCTGACCGACGAGCCGGAAGAGGTTCTGATGGCCGAGTTCATCCGGGAAGCCGCCTTGGAGGGCTTGGGCGACGAGTTGCCGCATTCGTTGGCGGTGGCGATCGACGAAGTCACCCCGCGCGAAGGCCGCGACGACCTGATCGACGTGCACGCCCTGCTGTATGTCGAACGCGAAAGCCAGAAGGGCATCGTCATCGGCAAAGGCGGGGCCCGGCTTCGGGAAGTCGGCACCGCCGCGCGCGGCCAGATCGAGAAGCTGCTGGGCACCAAGGTTTATCTCGACCTGCGTGTCAAGGTCGCCAAAAACTGGCAGCGCGACCCCAAACAGCTTGGCCGCCTTGGCTTTTGAGCCGTGGTTGCCGGTGGGCTTAGCGCAGCGCTATCGGCGGTGTATCGGTGCCGGTGTTCCACCATGCCTGCGGCTGCTTGGCGGGCCAGCCGATGACTGCCTCGAGTTCGGCGGCAAGCGACACCAGCAACGGCTCGCTGTTGGCCGGCCCCATCAGCTGTACACCGATCGGCAGGCCGTCGGAGGTGAAGCCGGCTGGGACGTTGATCGACGGCCAGCCCAGTACGTTCCACGGCCACGTCACCGGGCATGCCTTGATCATGACGCGGTCGGTGGCCAAGCCGCCCAGCGTATCGAACGCGTGCACCGGCGGCGGTGGCTGCGCGGTGGTCGGCGCCAGCACCACGTCGACGATGTCGAAGATCGAGCCGACTCGACGCTGGTCGGCGGCTTCGTGGGCGCGCGCACGGCGCAGCACCGACCCGGAGAGCAGCCGGCCCATCTGCATGTTGGACAGCGTGCGACGGTCGAACTCGACGCCGTCGCCGAGCCGCTCAGCCCAGTCGAGCAGCCCGGCGGTGGAGCGCGCCAGGAAATTCCGCGACAACCGCAGGCCGTAATCCGGGTTGCCGGCCACCACGGTGTGACCCAGCAGTTTGAGTTGCTCGGCCACCGCGTCCAGCGCTGCGCGGATCTCCGGGTGCAGCGTGGCCCGAAACGCGGTGAATGGGAAGCGGGTTGACACCGCGATCTTCAGCGGGCCTGGCGCGACGCCGATGTATTGGGACACCTTGACTGGAGGTGGTTTGTGCAGGTCGCCCTCGACGTTGCCGGAGACGGCGTCGAGCACCAGCGCCGCGTCCTCTACGGTGCGCGCCAGCACGCCGTTGACCGTGATGCCGTTGAACGCCTCCGGCAGCGGCCAGGTCGATATCCGGCCGCGCTGCGGCTTGATACCCACCAGGTGCGTCCACGCCGCGGGGATGCGGATGCTGCCAGCCCCGTCCGAGCCGATCGCGGCGGCGACCAGGCCGGCCGCGACCGCGGCCGCGCTGCCGCCCGACGATCCGCCGGGTGTGTGCTTACGTGACCACGGGTTGCGGGTGTGCCCGAATGCGGGTCCGCTGGTGAACGGCCATTGGCCGAGCTCACAGGTGTTCGTTTTGCCGACGATCACCGCGCCCGCCGCCTTGAGCCTGCGCACCACCTCCGAATCGGCGGCGGCCGGCGCAACGTACCCAGACGCGCCGAAAGCCGTTGGCACTCCGGCGATATCGACGTCATCCTTGACCGCGATCGGGACGCCCAGCAGCGGCGCCTGATCGCCGGCGGCGCGGCGCCGGTCGGCCTCGGCGGCATCGGCCAGCGCCGACTCGGTGAGCACCACCCGGAACGCGTTGAGCGTGGACTGGCTGAGGTCGATGGCGTGCAGTGAGCGGCGTACCAGCTCGTCCGACGTCACCTCATGGCTGGCCAGCTGGTAGAGCTGATCGGACAGGGTGGGGAAGCGAAGGAAAGACGCGTGTGCCATCGCCGACCAGAGTATCGGCGCGTCATTCCGGCCATGTTCCAGCGATGTCTCAGCACGATGCCAAACTGGGATGATGCGGCTATATCGGGACCGGGCGGTGGTGCTGCGCCAGCACAAGCTCGGCGAAGCCGACCGGATCATCACCCTGCTGACCCGCGACCATGGGCTGGTGCGCGCGGTGGCCAAGGGTGTGCGCCGCACCCGCAGCAAGTTCGGCGCGCGCCTGGAGCCGTTCTCCCATATCGACGTGCAGCTGTACCCGGGCCGCAACCTGGACATCATCACCCAGGTGGTCGCGATCGACGCGTTCGCCACCGACATCGTCAGCGACTACGGCCGCTACACCTGCGCATGCGCGATGCTCGAAACCGCCGAACGTCTCGCCGGTGAGGAGCGGGCGCCGGCCACGGCGCTGCACCGGCTCACAGTCGGGGCGCTGCGGGCGGTGGCCGACGGGCAGCGGCCACGCGAGCTACTGCTGGACGCCTACCTGCTGCGTGCCATGGGGATCGCCGGATGGGCGCCGGCGTTGACCGAGTGCGCCCGCTGCGCCACGCCCGGTCCGCATCGGGCGTTTCACATCGCCGCCGGCGGCAGCGTCTGCCCGCACTGCCGCCCAGCCGGTTCCACCACGCCGCCGCTCGGGGTGCTGGAGTTGATGTCGGCGCTGCGCGACGGTGACTGGGAGGCGGCGCTGGGCGCGCCGCAATCGCACCGCAACCACGTCAGCGGGTTGGTGGCCGCCCACCTGCAATGGCATCTCGAACGTCAACTGCGAACGTTGCCGCTGGTGGAGCGAATGGACCGGGTCGACCGTGCGGTCGCCGCCCATCGCATCTCGCTGGTCAGGCAGGATGTGGCCCATGGTGAGGAACCTGGGCGGCGGCTCAGTGCGGAAGGCTGAGCGCGGCTTTCCGCAGCTGCCTCCCGCGCCGGCCGACTACCCGACCTTCCCGGACAAGTCGACGTGGCCGGTCGTTTTCCCGGAGCTGCCGCCGTCACCCGGTGGCGGCCCGCGTCGGCCACCGCAACATCCGTCGAAAGCGGTCCCGCCCCGAATTCCCGCCGCGCAGCTACCAACTCACGTCGCCATCGTGATGGACGGCAACGGCCGCTGGGCCACGCAGCGCGGACTGCCCCGCGTCGAGGGCCACAAGATGGGCGAGGCGGTGGTCATTGATATTGCCTGTGGCGCAATCGAACTCGGCATCAAATGGCTGAGCCTGTTCGCTTTTTCCACCGAGAACTGGAAGCGGTCAGCCGAGGAGGTCCGCTTCTTGATGGGCTTCAACCGCGATGTGGTGCGCCGCCGCCGGGAAAGCCTGAAGGCGCTCGGTGTGCGGATACGATGGGTCGGTTCACGGCCACGGTTGTGGCGCAGCGTGATCAAAGAGCTCGAGATCGCCGAGCAGATGACCGCCGGCAACGACGTCATCACCGTGAACTACTGCGTGAACTACGGCGGCCGGGCCGAAATCACCGAAGCAGCAAGGGCAATCGCACGGGAGGCGGCTGCCGGAAAACTCAATCCCGAGCGGATCACCGAGGTGACGATCGCCCGTCACCTGCACCGGCCCGACATTCCGGATGTGGACTTACTGCTGCGCACCTCGGGTGAGCAGCGGTCGAGCAATTTCATGTTGTGGCAGGCGGCATACGCCGAATACATTTTCCAAGACAAGCTGTGGCCCGACTATGACCGCCGCGACCTGTGGGCGGCGTGCGAGGAATACGCGTCGCGGCATCGACGATTCGGGAGCGCCTGATGCCCTCACTGCAGGAGCGGCTGACGGCGGTGCTGGCCGAGGTGCTGCCGGTCGAAAAAGAACCCGACGGCGCACTGACCATCCGTCATCTCGGCACGTTGGCGTCGCTGCGGGTGGTGACCGTCGTCGAGGACCTCGATCTGGTGTCGCTCACCCAGGTGTTGGCCTGGGATCTTCCGTTGAACAAGAAGATTCGCGACCGGGTGGCCGAGCAGGCGAACGGCGTCCAGTTGGGCGCAGTGGCCGTGGTGGAAAAGGTCGGCGAGGCGACCGCGAAGCGCAACTCGGCTAAAACCGCCGACGTGATGCTGCGGTACAACTTCCCCGGCGCCGGGCTGACCGACGACGCCCTGCGCACGCTGATCCTGATGGTGCTCGACACCGGCGCGGAGATACGGCGCGCGCTGACGGCGTAGAGCTCGACGCGTCGAGGGAGGGGACGGTCTTTGTGCCCGCCTCGTGAGCGATTAGCCAGGCTAGAAATCGCTATGAGGTGGGCACCACTGGGGTGTCCTGGCCGGGCGTGGAAGTTTTGTGCGGCCAGCAGATGCGTCTACTGGCACTCCGCGCACGTACCGAAGATCTCGATGGTGTGGCTGGGCTCGGAAAAGCCATGTTCGGCCGCTACTTCCGCGGCCCACGCCTCGACCTCGCGATCGCCGACCTCGACGGTGGAGCCGCAGCTGCGGCACACCAGATGGTGATGATGGTCCGTCGAGCACCGGCGGTAGACGGATTCACCGGTGTCGTTGCGCAGCGTGTCCAGCATTCCCGCCGCCGCCATCGACTGCAACGTGCGGTAGACGGTGGTCAGGCCGATGTTTTCGCCGCGGCGGCGCAACTCGTCGTGCAGTTCCTGGGCCGAGCGAAACTCGTCGAGGGTTTCCAGCAGCGTGGCGATGGCCGCCCGCTGGCGGGTGGAGCGAACGCCCGATCCGGTCACGGGCGCTCCTCACCGGCGTGGGCGACCGCATCGATGACAATGTGCGCCAGGTGGTGGTCGGCCAGTCGGTAGAGGACTTCGCGGCCTGACCGCTCACCGGCGACCACGCCGGCAGCCTTGAGAATCTTCAGGTGCTGGCTCACCAGCGGTTGCGGTACGCCCAGCGCGTCGACCAGCTCGTGCACGCATCGCTGCGACTCGCGCAGTTGCAGCACGATCGCGATGCGCACCGGTGCAGCCAGCGCGCGCAGCAGCTCACCGGCGGCGTCCAGGATTTCCCGCGGCGGCGGCGTTGGGAACGCCGAGAACCCGTGCTCGTGCTCGTCCGCCAGCTCAGAGCCGACAGCCGCCATTGACGGGCCGTCGGCTACTGGTGACGTTGACGAGGACATGAGTCATTACCTTCAAGCAGGGCGGTTGGGAATCGCTGTCGGCTGACTTCCACTGTCACATGCACGATGACGCATGTCAAAGATCGCGGCGCCGGTCGTTACGATGACTGGTGCTCGCGGCTCACGGCCATCCGCGTTCATCCCCACCCGAGACAGGAGTGCACCAGCCCGTGGCGTCCGTCATCGACACCGTGGCGAACCTCGCCAAACGCCGCGGCTTGGTGTACCCGTGCGGCGAAATCTACGGCGGCGTCAAGTCGGCGTGGGACTACGGGCCGCTAGGCGTGGAGCTCAAGGAAAACATCAAGCGGCAGTGGTGGCGCTCGGTGGTCACCGGCCGCGACGACGTCGTCGGCCTGGACTCCTCGATCATCCTGCCCCGGGAGGTGTGGGTCGCCTCCGGGCATGTCGAGGTGTTCCACGATCCGCTGGTGGAGTCGCTGATCACCCATAAGCGCTACCGAGCCGACCACCTCATCGAGGCCTACGAGCAAAAGCACGGCCATCCGCCGCCGAACGGTCTGGCCGACATCCGCGATCCCGACACCGGCGAGCCCGGCCAGTGGACGGAGCCGCGCGAGTTCAACATGATGCTCAAGACCTATCTCGGGCCGATCGAGACCGAGGAGGGACTGCACTACCTGCGGCCGGAAACCGCGCAGGGCATCTTCATCAACTTCGCCAACGTGGTGACCACCGCGCGCCGCAAGCCACCGTTCGGAATCGCCCAGACAGGCAAGAGTTTTCGCAACGAGATCACACCCGGCAACTTTATCTTCCGCACCCGCGAGTTCGAGCAGATGGAGATGGAGTTCTTCGTCGAGCCGTCCACCGCGCCGGAATGGCACCAGTATTGGATTGACACCCGGCTGCAGTGGTACATCGACCTGGGTATCAAACCCGACAACCTACGGTTGTGGGAGCATCCCAAAGACAAGCTGTCTCACTATTCGGCACGCACCGTCGACATCGAGTACAAGTTCGGCTTCCCCGGCAACCCGTGGGGCGAGCTGGAAGGTGTCGCCAACCGCACCGACTTCGACTTATCAACGCACTCAAAGCATTCCGGTGTCGATCTGTCGTTCTACGACAACGTCACCGATACCCGGTACGTCCCGTATGTGATCGAACCGGCGGCCGGGCTGACGCGGTCGTTCATGGCGTTTTTGGTCGACGCCTACAGCGAGGACGAGGCGCCAAATGCCAAAGGCGGCATGGACAAGCGCACGGTGCTGCGGCTGGATCCGCGGCTGGCGCCGGTCAAGGCCGCAGTGTTGCCGCTGTCGCGGCACGCCGACTTGAGCCCCAAGGCCCGTGACCTGGCCGCGGAATTGCGCAAATGCTGGAATGTCGAGTTCGACGACGCCGGCGCCATTGGTCGGCGCTACCGGCGCCAGGATGAAATCGGCACTCCGTTCTGCGTGACGGTGGATTTCGACACGCTCGACGACCAGGCGGTCACCGTGCGCGAACGAGACACCATGGCGCAGGAAAGGATCGCGATCGACGCGGTCGCCGACTACCTGGCGCCCCGGCTGCGCTCCTGTTAGGGCGGCTCAGAACCGTCCGCCCCCGCCCATGAACCCGCCGTCGGAGGGTCCCGAACCGCCGAACGAGGTCGGGCTCCAGCCGCCGTCCCAGCCGCCACCGAAACCGCCGAAGCCGCCGCGCATCGCGCCGCCCAGCAGGTCGCCGATGATGAGCCCGCCCATCATCGCGCCCATACCGCTGCCACCGCCGTAGCGGCCGACGTAAGTGCGCTGCGCAGCCTCGACGTCGGCGTTGGCCAGCGCCTGGGCGTCGGCGGCCAGTGTCGCGGCGGTGTTGGCGTGGGCGATCGCGTCGGCCACGTTGGTGGTCCGCTTATCCAGGGCCGCTTGCAGGTGCCGGCTCGCCTCGGCGAGCCGGGTACGCGCCTCCGGACCGATGCTGCCCCGGCGGGTGTCGACGTAGTCGGAGACCGCGCGCACCCGCGACTGCGCGGTGAACAACGCCTGTTCCAGGGTGCGGTTGAGCCGCTCTGCGCTGGCCTGCTCCTCGGCGATCGTGGCCAGCAGCCGGTCCAGGTCCGCGTGCGCTTTGCTCAACTGGGTGAACGTGCCCAGGGGATCGGTAGAGCCGCTGCTGCGCGCGGCGTCGACGGCCGTGACCGCCGCGTCACGCGCAGCGGCCAGCGCACCGGCATGCGGAGCGTCCGCTTTGTGCAGGTAGGTGTTGGCTTGCTCGATACCCGCTTGCACGTCGGCGATCATCGACGGCAGCTGTTCCACAGCGCGGTGGATGTCGCTGGAGGCGTTGTCGATGGCATCGAGCAGCGCACGGGCCTGGGCGAGCGCCGATTCGGCGGCACGCACCGCGTCGACCAAAGCGCTCTGCTGCCCACTTACCGGTCGGGTCGCCAATTCGCGTGCCCGGCTGACGGTTTGTTCGGCGAACGCCACCCGCTCCTTGGCGGCCGCGACATTGCCCGACACCGAAGTCAATGCGGCAGCGTCGAATTCGTTGTGCAACTCGGCCAGCCGCTGTTCTGCCGGCGCCAGCCGGGCGGTGAGCTCGACAACCTGCTGGGTCAGCCCGTCCAGCCGCGCCGGCGCGTTGATCACCAAGTCCCGCAACTGCTCGAACGCCTGTCGCTGCGATTCGAGTTCGCGGTCGGCCCGCGCCGCCGACACGATCACATTGGTCAGCAGCTGACGACGCTGCTCGGGCGTCTCAGGTATCGCGTCGTCGAGTTGCTGTCGGACGTTGAATGCTTGTGTCAGCGCGGCTTTGGCGTTGTTGACCGCGCGGGTGAACGGCTCGGTTCGCTCTTGGCCGAACTCCTCGATCGCCAATGCCAGTTCGTTGGCGCTGGTGCGCACCGCGTTGTCGACTTCAACCACCTTCGACCGCGACAAGTCGTCGAGCACGTCCAGCGGAAGCGCGGCAAGCGTATCGGGATCAGTGGGGTCAGCCCGCCGCGCCGCGGCTAACGCGGCGGCGTGCCGGCGCCTGCGCCGGTAGCGCATGACGACCACCAAAACGAGCACCCCGATGGCGATGACGCCCAACGCGATCAGCAGCGGCGCCCACGCCGACGAACCTGGCGGTCGGTCAAGCCCATTGGCCGCGGCCACCGCGGCGCCGCTCCAGTCGCTACGATGCAGGGCGGGTTCGATCTGGCTGCGCCGCAGATCGTCGACCTGACCCGAGGTGACGCTCTTCACCGTCGACGGCACGAGAAACCCATAGGAGCGGTCGACGGTGGCCACCGCCAGCAACGCGTCGTAGTCTCCGAGATCACTTTCGCTGCGGGTGCTCTGCGCCCAGCTCACCGCGCCTTGCCCGGAGAACGTGTCGACGTAGACCACCCACAGCCGGATGTGGCGATCGGTGTACAGCTTGTTCACCGCCGCCTCGACGGCGCCGCGTCCCGCGCCGGTCAGTGCGCCCGCGTCGTCGGTGACGTAGTCGGATAACCGGAACGGCGGTTGCGCGGCGGCCACCGGTGCCAACAGCAGTGCCGTTGCCAAAATGGCCAGGATCACGCCGAGCAGGCGAGGTATGCGCATGCTCGCCAATGTAGCCACGCGGTACGCCGCATGGCTTTGGCAGACTGGCGCTCAATGAATCAGCAGGAGCCCTACGACGATTTCGACCGCCGGCGGCGGGTGCCCGAAGCGCCCAAGACCGCGGGCCTGCCCGGCACCCAAGGCCAGCACCGCACCGATTTCGCGCGCGACCGCGCCCGGGTGTTGCACAGCGCCGCGCTTCGTCGGCTGGCGGACAAGACCCAGGTCGTCGGGCCCCGGGAAAGCGACACCCCGCGCACCCGGCTGACCCACTCGCTGGAAGTGGCCCAGATCGGCCGCGGCATGGCGATCGGGCTGGACTGCGACCCCGACCTCGTCGACCTCGGGGGCTTGGCGCACGATATCGGGCATCCGCCATACGGCCACAACGGCGAACAGGCGCTCGACGAGGTCGCAGCAGACTGCGGCGGTTTTGAGGGCAATGCCCAAAACTTCCGCATCCTCACCAGCTTGGAGCCCAAAGTCCTTGATTCCCAAGGAAATAGCGCCGGGCTGAACCTGACCCGCGCGGCCCTGGATGCGGTGACCAAATATCCGTGGGCGCGTCCCGAGGGCCGCGGCAAGTTCGGTTTTTACGACGAGGACCGCGACGCCGCCGCCTGGGTGCGTGAGGGCGCACCGCCGATGCGGGCGTGTCTGGAGGCGCAGGTGATGGACTGGGCCGACGACGTCGCGTATTCGGTGCACGACGTCGAGGACGGTGTCGTGTCCGGACGCATCGACCTGCGGGTGCTGGCCGACGATGACGCCGCCGCGGCGCTGGCAGCGTTGGGTGAGTCCGCGTACCCGCGGCTGAGCGCCGACGACTTGGCGGCCGGAGCGCAGCGGCTGTCGGGGCTTCCGGTGGTCGCCGCGGTCGGTAAGTATGACGCCACGCTCGCGGCCGCGGTGGCGCTCAAGCGGCTGACCAGCGAGCTGGTGGGCCGGTTCGCCTCGGCGGCGATCGCGGCCACCCGAGCCGCCGCCGGATCTGGGCCGTTGGCGCGGTATGCGGCCGATCTGCAGGTGCCCGACTTGGTGCGCGCCGAGGTCGCGGTGCTGAAAACTCTGGCGCTGCAGTTCATCATGTCCGATCCGCGACACCTCGACATGCAGGCCTGCCAGCGCGAACGCATCCATCGGGTGGCGCAGTGGTTGCTCGCCGGCGCCCCCGGAACGCTGGACCCGATCTTTGTCCCGGCGTTCAACACCGCCGCCGACGACCGTGCCCGCTTGCGGGTCATCGTCGACCAGATCGCCTCCTACACCGAAGGACGACTGGAGCGGATCGAGGCCGCATAGCACTCGCGACCCCGGGGGCTTCACACGGCAGATTCGGCGAAAAGCTGACCCCATTCGTAAGATGCGGCCGATTGCGCGCCGCGCAACGAATCCGGGGAATGCCTGCGCCCACCAGCGAGGTGGACCAATGCCCATGCCATCGTGCACACCGGAATCCGGTGACGTTGTGCCGCGCCGTGAAGCTCATGAAACGCGGCCTCCGAACTGCACCGGCGGAGACCCATCAAGATGCCGCCGGCGGTGTCGAGAATGCGCCGACCGTGTACGTCGAGTGAGATCTGGGCGGGAACCCAGTCCGTCATGCGGTTACCTCCTGTGGTGCCATACCGATGCGCTCGCCCGCATGAGCGCACTTGGCAATGGTTTGCGCCGGTTCTCCGTTACGCCACAGCCCGGCTGATATCGGTATGCACTCGTGACCGCTGCTATATCTGGGCGGCTATCCCGTGCCGATGACTCCGCACGCCATCCGCTTTTCGGCGTCCGGAGTGTGATCGGCGCCGTGCAGCACCAGCGCCGTCTTGTTGCCGGCCAACAGGTCGTCGCGGGTAAACGCGTCGCTGGTGGTCACCAGCAGCGCCGCACCGTCCTTCCGGACCTGCAGCGCGGGCAGGTCCCCGCTTGCGGGCTCGCCGGTATGGCCGGGCGCCTGGTAGTGCTCGCCGGCGGAGAGAAAATCGCCGGAAGGGCCGCCGGTGGGAGCCACGGAGTTGGGTTCGCACTTTCCGACCGAGTGGACGTGCATCATGTGGAAACCCGGCGTGAGGATGCCCGTGGCGACGGTCTTCACGGTGACGGTGGCATAGCCGTTGGCGAACTCGAAGGTGGCCGTGGCGACGGGCCGGCCGTCAGCCGTTTTCAGTTGCGCAGTCAGCTTTTCCGCGCCCGCTGTCGAGCTGGTAGGCGAAGCCGTCGGCGAACCGCTGCGGATGGCTGGGGTGGTGCCCGGCTCACTGCTGGGGTGCTGGTTAGGACTGCAGGCAGCCACGGAGACGACGGGCAGGGACAGCAACATGGCGGCAATGGTGGCGGGCTTGATCATGGATCGACCCTAATCGGCACGGCTACGGTCAGGACGGGCCGCATCGTCGTTTGGCCGCTCTACACTATGCCGATGGCCGGCCGTATCTCCGATCGCGATATCGCCGCCATCCGGGAGCGCGTCCGCATCGACGAGGTCGTCAGCGACTACGTCCAGCTGCGCCGCGCCGGCGCCGACTCGCTCAAGGGCCTGTGCCCGTTCCACGACGAGAAATCACCGTCGTTTCATGTGCGCCCCAACCATGGGCACTTCCACTGCTTCGGCTGCGGGGAAGGCGGCGACGTCTACGCCTTTGTGCAAAAGATCGAGCATGTCACCTTCGTGGAGGCGGTCGAGCTGCTGGCCGACCGGATCGGCTACACGATCACCTACACCGGCGCGGCGACCAGCGTGCAGCGCGACCGCGGCACCCGAAGCCGGCTCGTGGCCGCCAACGCCGCCGCTGTGGCGTTCTACGCCGACGCGCTGGAATCCGACGAAGCAGGTCCGGCCCGCCAGTACTTGCAGGAACGGAACTTCGACGCCGACGCCGCCCGCCACTTCGGCTGCGGGTTTGCGCCGTCGGGATGGGATTCGCTGACAAAGTACTTGCTGCGCAAGGGTTTCGACTTCAAGGAGCTGGAAGCTGCCGGCTTATCGCGGCAAGGGCGTCGTGGCCCGATCGACCGGTTTCACCGGCGGCTGCTGTGGCCGATCCGCACCGCGGCCGGTGAGGTGATCGGTTTCGGGGCGCGGCGGCTGTTCGACGACGATCCCATCGAGGCCAAGTACGTCAACACCCCGGAGACGCTCCTGTACAAGAAGTCGTCGGCGCTGTTCGGTATCGACTTGGCCAAGCGCGACATCGCCAAGGGTCATCAGGCTGTCGTGGTCGAGGGCTACACCGACGTGATGGCGATGCATCTGGCCGGGGTCACCACTGCGGTCGCGTCGTGCGGCACCGCGTTCGGCGACGAGCACCTGGCGATGCTGCGCCGATTGATGATGGACGACAAGTTCTTTCGCGGTGAACTGATCTATGTGTTCGACGGCGACGAGGCCGGCCGGGCGGCAGCACTCAAGGCGTTCGCCGGTGAGCAGCACCTGGCGGGCCAGTCGTTCGTCGCGGTGGCCGCCGAAGGCATGGATCCCTGCGATCTGCGGCTGGCACACGGCGACGCCGCACTGCGGGACTTAGTGGCGCGGCGAACGCCGTTGTTCGAGTTCGCGATTCGCTCAGCGCTGGCCGAGATGGATTTGGACAGCGCCGAGGGCAGGGTGGCCGCGCTGCGCCGCTGTGTGCCGATGGTCGCGCAGATCAAGGACCCCACCCTGCGCGACGAGTACGCGCGCCAACTCGCCGGCTGGGTCGGCTGGGACGACGTCGCCCAGGTGATCGGCCGGGTGCGTGAGGAGGCCAAGAGCGCCACGACGCACAGCCGGCCACACCGTGCGGCCCCGCCACGCGGCGACACCGGCGCCGCAGAGCCCGCTGCCCTGCGTCCCGATCCGCGGGAACCCACGCTGTGGCCCCAGCGCGAGGCGCTGAAGTCGGCGTTGCAGTATCCGGCGTTGGCCGGCCCGGTGTTCGATTCGCTGCCGGTCGAGAGCTTCACGCATCCGGGCTACGCTGCCGTGCGTGCCGCCATCGACGCCGCCGGGGGCACCGGCGCCGGTATCACGGGCGGCGAGTGGATCGACGCGGTGCGGCGGCAGACGGCGTCGGCAGCGGTCGCCGGGCTGGTCAGCGAGCTGGGCGTGGAGGCCATCCGGGTCGACGACGACAACAAGCTGCCCCGCTACATCGGCGGGGTGCTGGCCCGCCTGCAGGAGGTGTGGGTCGGCCGGCAGATCGCCGAGGTGAAGTCAAAGCTGCAGCGCATGTCACCGGTCGAACAGGGCGACGAGTACCACGCCCTGTTCGGCGACCTGGTGGCGATGGAGGCTTACCGGCGCAGCCTGCTCGAGCAGGCCAGCGGCGACGATCTCACCGCCTGACGTGCCTAGGTCGCGTTCTCCCGCCGCTGCGGCCGCAGAACGCTGGTAGTGGTGTCGATCTCCGTCAACGTCACCATCCTGGGGTCGGGGGAGACCCGGTTCGCGAGCTTGCGCCGGCCCCCCTCGATCATCGACTTGAGGGCGGGGCTGCCGATGACGGCGCGGTAGGTGCCGATGATCTGCTCGTAGCGACGGCGCCCGGCTTTCGCGCCCAGCACATACCCCAGTCCCAGCACAACGGCATACCGGATCAAAACGGTTCCTCCCCACGACAGTGCGGTCGGCTCCATCCTGCCTCACGCGCCGGGCTGTCGCTCGCCGCGGCCCTGATCCCGTCTGGTTGGGCACCGGTGCGTCAGTAAGCTAGAGTCATCCCCCGATCCGCGTGGATCGGGCAGTCCCCTGTAGCTCAATTGGCAGAGCGTTCGGCTGTTAACCGAAGGGTTGCTGGTTCGAGTCCAGCCGGGGGAGCTCAATACCCGCGAGCAGCTGCCAGGGGGGCTTCGCCCCGCGGTGGAAGATGAAAATTAGCACTGGCCGTTCGGCTGGGTGGGTGGTTGCTTCGCGGGCCGGTGCGGGTTGACGCTTTAGGGGTGTTTCGGTGACCCCGTTGCGTCTGTGTTGCCGGTGAGCACGGCGAGCAGCTTGGTGGCTGGAGGGCACCCCCTGGTGGTTGTGCGGGGGCGGTGGATTGTTGCCTGTGAGCACGTGAGTGAGACTCCTGTTTTGTTTTCGCCCTCTCCGAAACACGCTCCACCACAAGATATCTGGACGGAAAGGGTGTGATCGGCCATGGAGGTGATCCATCCGCGGTGCGCGGGCATTGATGTGTCGAAGAAAGACGCGAAGGTCTGCGTTCGGGTTCAGGGCCGAGGGCGGCGTGGCACGTCGACAACGGTCAGTACGTGGGGGTCGACCACCGGCGAGATCCTGGCGTTACGCGAGCATCTGCTCGCTGAGCGGGTCTCCTGTGTGGTGATCGAATCCACCTCCGATTACTGGAAGCCGTTTTACTACCTACTCGAAGGCCAGCTGAACGTGATGCTGGTCAATGCCAAGGCGGCGCGCAATGTGCCCGGGCGCAAGACCGATGTCTCGGATGCGGCGTGGCTGGCCGATCTGGGCGCCCACGGGCTGCTGCGCGCCTCGTTTGTGCCGCCGGAGCCGATTCGGGTGTTACGCGATCTGACCCGGGCTCGCACCACCATCACCCGGGCGCGCACCAAAGAGATTCAGCGGCTGGAGAAGCTGCTCGAAGACACCGGAATCAAACTCTCCGCGGTGGCCTCCAACATCGTCGGAGTCTCCGGGCGGGCAATGCTAGAAGCGCTGATCGCCGGCCAACGCGATTCGGTGGTCCTCGCTGATCTGGCCAAACAACGGATGCGTCAAAAGATCCCAGCGCTCACCGAGGCGCTGCGCGGACGGTTCACCGAGCATCACGCCTTTATGGTGCGGTTGTATTTGGATCGCATCGATGCCCACACCGCCGATATCGCCCGCCTGGATGCACGCATCGAGGAGGCGATCGCTCCCTTTCGACCCATCCGGGAGTTGCTGATGAGCATCCCGGGCTGGTCGCGGCTGGTGGCCGATGTGTTCATCGCCGAAACCGGTGCGGACATGAGCGTATTTCCCACCGCCGCGCACCTGGCGTCGTGGGCCGGGTGGTGCCGGGCTGCGACGAGTCAGCAGGCCGGGTCAAATCGGGCGCCACCCGCCCGGGCAACCGTCACCTTAAAGCCGCGCTCGGCGTGGCAGCCCTGTCGGCCGCTCGCACCAAAGACACCTACTACAGCATCCGCTACCGGCGCATCGCCGGCCGGCGCCGGGCCGCCCAATCGCGCAGAGACAAAACCGCCGGTATGTCGATCGCCGGCCAGATCGCCCTAGTCTCCATCGAACACAAGATGCTCACCGACGCCTGGAACATGCTGACCAACGGCGCCTTCTACCGCGATCCCGGCCCCGACTACTACACCCGACACCAGCCCGGCAAAGCCAAGGCACGAGCCATCAAGCAATTGGAGAGCCTGGGATACAAAGTCACCCTCGAGCCACCCACCCAAGCCGCCTAACACCTAATGCCAGCGACTCATCAGCAAGGGGTCGCCTCATTTTCGAGTGAGCCGCAAAAGCCCCTTCTTCTCGGCGTGTCACGGGACTTTTGCGTCTGTTCGCCAGAGTTAGTTCGGCAGGTTCTCCGGGTGCAGCATCTCGGCGTAGCGCAGCGGTTCCGGGATCCCGAAGCCGTCGACCAGCGTCTGGGCATACGGTCGCAGCGCCCGGCACCGGTCGTTGATGCCGCGGGTGACCGCCTTGGCCCGGTCGGTGGACAGGAACCGGTGCTCGATGTACCAGGCCTTGTCGTCCTCGATTACCGACAGCGCATACAGGTCGCACACCAAGTCGAGCACGTGGCGGGCTTCTTCGTCCTCACACGAGTCGATGCCGGCGACGAAGGCTTCTAGGACCACCCGGTCGACGTGCGCGCTGGCGGCGTGCAGCACGTGATCCTGCACCGCGTTGAACGCGTCGAACTCCGACATCTCGTTGGACTTGCCCTGTAGCCGGCGGGCGACCGACGACAGCAGATACTCCTCGCGGTCCTCGAACATCTTGACCTGGGTGCCGCGGTTGAACAAACTGCCCTCTTCCTCGCTGTCCTGGCGGGCGTCGACGACGGTTTGGATGATGGCCTCGGCCGCAGTGCGTTTCAGCACCCGGGTACCGACCGTGTTGGCTGCGAAGCGAACCCACTCGACGGGGCTCATACTGCGAATGTCGTCGGCGTAGGCGGTCAGCAGCTCCTTGGCCACCAACTGGGTCAGCACGTGGTTGTCGCCCTCGAAGGTGGTGAACACGTCGGTGTCGGCGCGCAGCGCGATCAGCCGGTTCTCGGCCATGTAGCCCGCCCCGCCGCAGGCTTCCCTGGCTTCCTGAATCGCTCGGGTGGCATGCCAGGTGTTGGCCGCCTTCAGCCCGGCCGCGCGGGAGGCCAGCTCGCGCTGCTCCTCGGCGTCCGGTTCGTCGGCCGTTTGGATGTCGTGGCACTTGCCGACCAGCTCGTTCTGCGCGAACTGCAACGCGTATGAGCGTGCGATCAGCGGCAGCAGCCGGCGCTGGTGCACCAGGTAGTCCATGAGCAGCACTTCACGCTCGTCGCCGGGTGCGCTGAACTGCCTGCGCTGCAAGGCATATCGGGTGGCGATGTCCAGGGCGACGCGAGCCGCCGCGCCCGCGCTGCCGCCCACTGTGATCCGTCCGCGCACCAGCGTGTCAAGCATGGTGAAAAACCTGCGGTTGGGGTTCTCGATCGGCGAACTGTAGGTGCCGTCCGGGGCGACGTCGCCGTATTTGTTCAGCAGGTTCTGCCGCGGGACGCGGACGTGGTCGAACACAATGCGACCGTTGTCGACGCCCGGCAGGCCGCCCTTGTACAGGCAGTCTGAGGTCGTCACCCCAGGTAGATCGTTGCCGTCGGCGTCTCGGATCGGAACGATGAAGCAGTGCACGCCGTGGTTGACCGGCGCACCGTTCTCCGTGGTGATCAGCTGCGCGAATACCGCTGCGACCCTGGCGGTTTCGGCTGCTCCACCGATGTAATCCTTGCGCGCGGTGGGCGTAGGGGAGTCGATGACGAATTCCTCGGTCGCGGGGTCGTAGGTCGCGGTCGTCTCCAGCGACTGCACGTCGCTGCCGTGGCCGGTCTCCGTCATCGCAAAACAGCCGCGCAGCTCGAGGTTGATGATCTTTTGCACGTACGTCCGGTGGTGGTGCTCGGTGCCCAGGTTTTCCACAGCGCCGCCGAACAGGCCCCACTGCACTCCGGCCTTGACCATCAGCGACAAATCCGACATGGCCAGCATCTCGATCTGCGTGATCGCCGCACCGAGGTCACCAGTGCCGCCATGATCCTTCTTGAAGGCGTCTTCGGCTGCGCCCGCAGCCGCCATGATCTTCATTTGTTCGGCCACCTTGGTGCGGGCGATCACGGTGTTGGGCGTGTAGTGCGGCCGGAAAATTTCGTCTGAGAGCCGCAGCCGCATCTCGTTTTTCGCGTCGCGCCAACGCCCATCGAGCGTGTTGCGCAGATGTTCGGCAATGTTTGTCGGATGTGACGCCATACCCGACGGTAACCCGCCGCTGTCGGCGCGTGGGCAGGAGTCGGTGATGTCCACCGAGCCCGGCGTCGGCTTAGATAGCGCCATGCCCATCCCAGCCTCTGATCCGCAACGGCCCTACGACGTCGGTCACCGCCATCCCGATGTGAGCGGGGGCTGGCTGCGTGCCGCCGCGTTCGGCGCCATGGACGGGTTGGTGAGCAACACCGGCCTCATCGCGGGCGTGGCCGCCGGCGGCGACGCGCACACTGTGCTGCTGAGCGGGATCGCCGGTCTGCTGGCGGGCGCGTTTTCCATGGCGCTGGGCGAGTACACATCGGTCACCACCGCCAACGAGCAGGTCCGCTCCGAAGCCCACGTGGAACGCCGCGCTTTGCGGGTGCGTCCCGAAGCCGAACGGGCCGAGCTGGTCGACATGCTTGTCGAGATGGGGATGACGGAGCAGACCGCGCAGGTCGCCACCGCCGAAATCCATCGGGACGAGAACCGCGCTGTGAACTTCCATCTGGTGCAGGAGATCGGCCTGGATCCCAGCGAGTTGCCGTCGGCCCGGGTGGCGGCCGCCTCGTCGTTCGCGATGTTCGCGATCGGCGCGGTGATTCCGCTGATCCCGTACTTGGCCGGCTACGGGTCGCTGTGGTCGGGGCTGGTATGCGGTGGGATCGGCTTGCTGATCGCCGGCGGTCTGGCCGCCCGGTTCACCCGTAAACCGGTGTGGTGGTCCGCATCCCGGCAGCTGCTTTTCGGAGCCGTGGCGATCGCGGCCACCTACCTTGTCGGTTTGCTCATCGCGACCGTGACGTGATGCGGGCCGTGAGTCGGCTGCTGGTGGTGTGCTGCCTGTGGCTGGCCGGATGCGCCACGTCCAGCACACCGGCGCCCCCGCCGTCACTGCACTACATCGGTCAGGCGCAGGTTGTGCATGCCGCGAGGTTCCGCGACACGGTCATCGGCGGCGTGTCGGCGATCAGCTACGACCCCAAGCGTCAGGTGTACTACGTGATCAGCGACGACCGCTCGGCCGTCAACCCAGCGCGCTTTTACACCGTGCGACTGTCCTTGTCGGACAAGGGAATCAGTGACGTTACCTTCACCGACGTCGACCTGCTGCTAGACGAGTCAGGCCATCCGTTTCGGCCGCTGTCGCTGCAAACGTCCCCGCCGACAGTTCCGCCCGATCCGGAAGGGATCGCCTTCGATTCGCTGCGGCAGCGGCTGTATTGGTCGTCGGAGGGCGAGCGGATCACCGACACCCCCGGTAAGCCGGTGCTGCTCGACCCGTGGATTCGCATCGCCGCGCTGGGCGGCGGCTACTTGGGCCAGTTCCAACTGCCGCCGGGGCTTGCCATGTCGGCGAATGACGCTGGGCCGCGTCGTAATTCCGCGTTGGAGGGGCTGACGCTCACACCCGATGGGCGGTTTGTGTTCGCCGCGATGGAGGAACCGGGCTACAACGACGGTGATCCGCCAGACCGCGAGCACGGCGCGTTGACTCGCATTACCAAATTCGACGTCGACACTCGGACACCGGTGGCGCAATACGCCTATCCGTTGGAGCGGGCACCCGGCTTCGATGCGTCCAACGGTGTCTCGGATCTGGTCGCGCTGTCGGATACAGCGTTTCTCGTGGTGGAACGTTCCGGCGGCGGACACCCGACGATCCGGGTTTTTCGCGCCGAGATCGGCGAGGCGACCGACGTGCTTCCCGTGCCGTCGATGGTCAATCGGCCCCTGCGCCCGATGACCAAATCACTGGCCGTCGACATGTCCGCTACCCGCGGGCTTTCGCCGCTGGACAACATCGAAGGCATCACGCTTGGTCCGAAGCTGGCTGACGGCCGCCAATCGGTGGTGTTGGTCAGCGACGACAATTTTTCGGCCGCACAGGTCACCCAGTTTTTGTTGTTTTCGATGTAGCGGAATCGACCGCGAAACCTATTCAGCGACCAGCTGGTCGCTGTCGACGAACACGAGGTTCCCACCGTCGAGCATCACGGCCCATCGTCGGGCGGGATCGGCGATGTGGTATTTCCCGACATCGACAGCTTGCCCAGCCGATTCGCCGAAATCCTCGACGACAATCCCGCGGTCCTCTTGGTCCGTGCCCGGGTATACGCGTACCCGCGAATTCACGGCCAGTTGGCCCTCGCCGTTGTCGGCGGCCTTTTCCGCTTTGCGCTTCATCAATACCCCCACCTACGCCCCCAACTCAATTGCTGGGTCAGACTATCTGGGGTATACATCTACGCCAAATCATTGTCGGGTTTTGGCAATTATCTCATTGCTGCGGCGCCGGCTCGACTTTTTTCGGCGGGGCCGGTGGACGCAGTTGCCACCACACCAAGCTTGTGGCCACTGCTCCCAAGACCAGCAGCATCGCCATGTCGAACAGCCACCGGCCAGCTGAATGCGCCCAGAGTGCGTCGTAGTCGGCCAGCGGAGCGATCGAGTGCAAGTCGACGGTGGAAGCTGAAGCCGCGAATCCCCACCGGGACGGGAACAACCACGAGACCTGCGCAACGCCGTCCCTGTCAGCCAGCGGGAACATCGCGCCGCAGAACATCAGTGACAGCAGGATCACCAGCACACCGATCGGCAGGATCAGCTGCTTGTAGCGGGCCACCCACGACAACACCAAACCCACGATCACCGAGACGATCGCCGTGGCCGTGACGCTCACGTACAGCTCGAAGGGGGCGCTGCCCAATACGACCGCGCCGCGTGTGGGTGCGCCTTTGCCGACCATCACGATGATGGTGAGGAAAGCCGTTTGCGCCGCGACGACCGCGCTGCAGACCAGAATTTTCGCGGCCAGATACGCCCATGTCGACAGCCCCAGGTATTGCTCGCGCCGGAAGATGTTGCGTTCGATGATCAGGTCGCGGATCGTCAGCGCCACCCCCATGCACACTGCCGCGACGGTGAGCACCGTCAGGACTTCAACGGGTTCGTCTGGGCCGGTGCCGTATGGGTCCGCCGGGCCCAGGCCGGTGTCGCCAGGCGCGACCAGCGCCAGCGCACCGAAGAAGAGCGGCAGGATGGTCAGAAAAATCGCGTAGCGCTGATCGCCGAAAATGAGCCAGGCCTGCCGACGAGCAGCGACAGCGATCTGACGGCCCAGGTTGAGGCGGGCGGGACGGCCGAGAGGCGCTGCCGGCCGTGGCACGGCTGCGACCGGCCGGCGTTCCAGGAAAGCCTGATGCGCGCCGTCGGGATCGGCGTTGACCAACTCGAGGATTCGCGACCAGTCGCTGGTGCCCATCGCCGCGTCGATCTCGTCCGGCGGCCCGGCGAACGCGGTGGTGCCGGCCGACGTCAGCAGCACAACCTGGTCGCAGGACCCCAGGTGACTCGACGACGTCGTCGCCAGCACCACAATCTGGCCGGAATCGGCGAGGCGGCGCAGCGTCGCGATCATCTGTCGTTCCTGCGCCGGGTCGAGCCCGGCGGTCGGTTCATCAAGAACCAGAAGCGGCGGCCGGGTAAGCAATTCCATTGCCAGCGTTGCGCGTCGACGTTGTTCGTCGGAGAGGTGGCCGACTTGCAGCGTGCGCTGCGCGGTCAACCCCAGCTCGCCCAGAACCTCGTTCACTGCCCGCCGACGCTCGTCAGCCGAGGTGCCCGGCGGTAGCCGTAGTTCGGCCGCATAGCGCAACGCTTGTTCGACGGTGAGCGCAGCGTGTATCAGGTCGCCGCGCGGCACCATCCCGACGTACCGGCGCATGTACTCGGCGTGTACGTCGTGCCCGTCCAACAAGACCTGCCCGACGCTGGGCTGCACCGCCCCGCCGAGCATGCCGACCAGCGCGGACAGGGCCGCGCCGGTCGGCCCGACAACCGCGGTCAGCGTGCCGCGGGTGGCGGTGAACGATACATCGTCGAGGAGTCGGCGCCCATCGGTGTCCAGCCCCAATTGATGGGCGCGCAGTTCGCGGGCGCGTGGTGCTTGACGGGACATCGGCGCTTCCTCGGCCGTCGACGCTGCTTCGGCCGCTGGCGCTCCCTCGGCCACCCTCTCGCCAGCCGGCAGGCGGGTGGTCGCCGCTTCCTCATGTGGCCGGGCCGCGGGGCGGGGAAGCATCTGCACCGCACCGCCAACCGGTTCCGCGAAACCTTGCCTTTCATGCTCACCTGCCTGCGGGGAGGGCGGCGTAGCTTTGTCGGCTTCCGGCTCGGAGGCAGTCGACTGCATTTCCGTGGTCGGCGAGCGCATTTCAGGACCGGGGGTTGTCTGCTCTGGCGGGGCTGGCGGGAGCACGGCGGGCGCGAGGGGCTGCTGGTCGGCCGGCGGGGGTGGAGTGGGACGGTCTTCCGGCTGGTCAAGTGGGCCCGTCGGATGCGCGGGCGGTGGTGGGGGAGGTCCGGAAGGGCCAGCCGGCGGCGACGTGGCGGGTTGGGCCGGCACTGGACGCGTCGGCAGCTCCGAAGGCGGCCCGGGTCGCGGCGAGGGTCTTTCCGGCGGGGGCGTCGAGCCGGGTGCAGATCCGGGCGGCACCGATCCTGGTGGTGCCGATCCACTGGGCGGCTCGTCGCGAGGCGGCTTACTTTCCTGCGGCGGTGGGATTCGGACCGGCCGCGTCGGTGTCTGAGAGGGCGGCTGGTCCGGCGGCTTGGGAGGTCTGTGTTGCGGCGGCGGAACGGGCGGCCGCATCGGCCGGGCGCCCGGGCCGGGCGGCGGCTGCCGCCAACCTGGCGGGGGAGGGGGCGGTCTGTGCTGAGCTTGCTGGGCGGGCTGACGACTCGCCGCCGTCGGCGGAGGCGCTGGCCGCGCGGGGCCGCGGGGTGCAGTCTTTGGCGGCCCGCCGGGCGCCTGCGCCGAGGCGCCCACCCGAAAAAGCAGTCGAGGCCCGTGCTGGGGATCGCCGACAGTGATGGTCTGGCCGTCGCGGATGTTGACCGTCGGCATCCGCGTGCCCTCGACGTAGATGCCGTGGCGGCTCTGGTCGACTGCCACCCAGTGGTGCCCAGTGAACCGCAACACGAGGTGGACGGGCTCGGTCCAGCGGCCGCCTCGATCATCGAGGCGGACGTCAGAACGGCTATCGTGGCCGACCGTGATATCGCGGCCCGGCCCAAACGTGTAACTCGTGGATCCAACCCAAACGGTCAACGGGGAAGCGAACGCCTCGCTCCGCATGGGCCGCCACCTTTCATCACCGGTCACATCGTGCCGATTGATGGTTGTCTACCCGTCTGCACAATTATCTATCCAACGGCGCGCTGCACACGCCGCGGGCACCGGCGGGTTCTTATGGCGTGATGCTGGGCTTTGGCGGCGGTTCCGAATCGTCGAGGAGTCGGCGCAGCACGGCCACGGCCTCGGTCAATACCTGGCGGTCGGCGGACCCGAGACGAGCCAACTGCGGCTCGATCGCAGATCCACGGTCGGCTCGGACGCGGCTGAGAGTGCGCAGACCAGCAGGAGTAATGCGGATACGCACCGCCCTGGCGTCCCGCGGGTCGACCGTGCGGGTGACCAAGCCTGCGTCCTCCAACCGGCGCACTTGCGTCGTCATCGTCGGCTGCGAGCAGTGGTCCATGGCAGCCAGGTCGCAAATGCGCGCTTCACCGTGCGCCTCGATGGTTGACAGCAGTCGGGCCTGCGCAACCGGCAACGGCAGCTGGATGCGTTGGGTGGCCAGCCGGTTCAGCCGGGCAACCGCCGCAAGAAGATCCGCCCCCAGGCTCGACTCGGCGCTTGCCGCGTCGCCGACCGCGGCATCGCTGGTGGGGGCGGGTGAAGGCATACTCCATGATTGCATAGCTTTGCTATGTAGATCAATCATGCCGGTGCATCGCCGGCTCGGCATCGCCCGCTGCGCCCGGCTTCGCCGCGCTTGCGATCGCCGACGGCAGTTTCCACGCGGCGACCCGCTGCGCCCGGCTTCGCCGCGCTTGCGATCGCCGACGGCAGTTTCCGCGCGGCGACCCGCTGCGCCCGGCTTCGCCGCGCTTGCGATCGCCGACGGCAGTTTCCGCGCGGCGACCCGCTGCGCCCGGCTTCGCCGCGCTTACGATCGCCGACGGCAGTTTCCGCGCGGCGACCCGCTGCGCCCGGCTTCGCCGCGCTTACGATCGCCGACGTGTGTGGGAAGGGGGAACCCATGGAGAACTGGCAGAATCAGTGCAATGACGTCGACCGGCCGGGGTAGCGCACCCGAAAAGCGGGTTCGTTCAATGCGGCCCACCGAGCTGGCACATGCAGCGGTCATGGCGGCGTTGTGCGCGGCGACCGCGATCATCGCAGTCGTGATGCCGTTCGGCGGGGCGCTCGCGCTGCTGGGCACCGTGCCGATGGGGCTGCTGGCCTACCGCTACCGCCTGCGCGTGCTGATCGCGGGGACCGTCGCCGCCGCGGTGATCGCTTTCCTGATCGCCGGCGTCGGTGGCTTTATGACGGTGGTCAACAGCGCTTATGTCGGGGGCCTGACCGGAATCGTCAAGCGTCGGCGCCGCGGCACACCCACTGTCATCGCCGCCTCGATTGTCGCCGGCACGGTTTTCGGCGCCGCACTGGTCGTGGCGTTGAGTGTGCTGGCCCGGCTGCGTCATCTGGTTTTCGACACCATCACCGCCAACGTCGACGGTATCGCGGCGGTCATGGCGCGATCCGGTCTGGACGTGCCCGCCGACCATGTCAGGCGTGTGCTCGGGCTCGTCTTGCAGCACTGGCCGTGGCTGATGCTCGGCTACGGTGTCGTCTCGATCGTGATCGTGTCGCTGATCGGTTGGTGGGCGCTGTCGCGGGTGTTGGACCGGATGCGTGGCATCCCGGACGTGCACAAGTTGGACGCCTTGACCGACAGTGGCCCCATCGCGCCGGTGCCGGTGCGGCTGGATGGCGTCCGCTTCCGCTACCCGGGCACCAATCAGGACGCCTTGCCGCCGTTGAGCCTGGAGGTGCGCGTCGGCGAACACATCGCGATCACCGGCGCCAACGGCTCGGGCAAAACCACATTGATGCTGATCCTGGCGGGCCGCGAGCCGACCTCGGGCACCGTGCAACGCCCGGGCGCCGTGGGGCTCGGCCGGATGGGCGGCACCGCTGTCGTCATGCAGCACCCGGAAAGCCAGGTCCTGGGCACCCGCGTTGCCGATGACGTGGTCTGGGGCCTACCGCCCGGCACGACGACCGACGTCGACCGGTTGCTTGACGAAGTGGGCCTCGACGGGCTGGCCGAACGTGACACCGGCAGCCTCTCCGGTGGTGAACTTCAGCGGCTCGCGTTGGCGGCGGCGCTGGCACGTGAGCCCGCGCTGCTGATCGCCGACGAGGTCACCAGCATGGTCGACCAACAAGGCCGCGACACCCTGCTTCGGATTCTGTCTGGACTGACCAAACGACACCGCACGGCACTGGTGCACATCACGCACTACGGCAACGAGGCCCAGTCCGCCGGCCGGGTGATCAACCTCAGCAATACCCGGGACAACACCGAGATGGTGGAGACGACGGCGGCGCCGGTGCCAGCCATCCCCGCCGGTGATCAAGCTGGCGCACCGGTGCTCGAAGTGACCGGCGTCGGCCACGAATACAGCAGCGGCACACCGTGGGCCAAAACCGCGCTGCGCGACGTCACCTTTGTCGTGCACCAAGGTGACGGCGTGTTGATCCACGGCGGCAACGGCTCGGGCAAGTCCACGCTGGCCTGGATCATGGCCGGGCTGACGGTGCCCACGACCGGCACATGTCTGCTCGACGGGCGCCCTACCCACGAGCAAGTGGGCGCGGTGGCGTTGTCGTTTCAAGCGGCACGCCTGCAGTTGATGCGCAGCCATGTCGACCTGGAAGTGGCGTCGGCAGCAGGGTTTTCGCCCCGCGACCACGACCGGGTGATCGCCGCGTTGGGCGCTGTCGGATTGGACGCCTCGCTGGCGAAGCGGCGCATCGACCAGCTCAGCGGCGGTCAGATGCGCCGACTGGTGCTGGCCGGGCTGCTGGCGAGGTCGCCGAGGGCGTTGATCCTCGACGAGCCGCTGGCCGGCTTGGACGCCGCCACCCAGCGGGGCCTGCTGCGGCTGCTGGTGGACCTGCGCCGCGAGCGGGACTTGACCTTAGTCGTCATTTCGCATGACTTCACCGGGCTCGAGGAGTTGTGTCCGCGCACCTTGCATCTGCGTGACGGTGTGCTGGAACCGGCGTCGACTGCCGCGGGAGGTATGTCGTGACCGCGCCCGCGTCAGCTCGTCGCCCCACCCGCCGACCCGGTCGGCCGGTTGTGCTGCTGCGGCCGGTGCCGGGGACCTCACCGATCCATGAACTGTGGGCCGGCACGAAGCTCATTGTGGTGTTCGGTATTTCGGTGCTGCTGACGTTCTACCCGGGATGGGTGTCGATCGGTTTGGTGGCTGCGATGGTGTTGGCGGCGGCCCGGATTGCCAACATCCCGCGCGGCGTGCTGCCATCGGTGCCGCTGTGGCTGTGGATCCTGATCGCCTTCGGCGGTATCACCGCCGCACTGGCCGGCGGCAGCCCGCTGATCCATGTGGGCACCATTTCGCTCGGGCTTGGCGGCCTGCTGAACTTCCTTCGGATCACCGCGTTGTCGATCGTGTTGCTCGGCTTGGGCGCTATGGTGTCGTGGACCACCAATATCGGCGAAATCGCCCCCGCAGTCGCAACATTGGGAACCCCGCTGCGGCTGCTGCGGATCCCGGTCGACGAGTGGGCAGTCGCATTGGCGCTCGCGCTGCGGGCTTTCCCGATGCTGGTCGACGAGTTCCGGGTGCTGTACGCCGCGCGTCGACTGCGGCCTCAGCAGATTCCACGCAGTCGCAGGGCACGGCGCAGACGCCGTGCGTTGGAGCTGATCGACCTGACCGCCACGGCGATCGCGGTCACGTTGCGCCGCGCCGACGAGATGGGTGATGCGATCACAGCCCGCGGCGGTATCGGGCAGATTTCAGCGGCACCGTCGCGTCCGAAACGGGCTGACTGGGTGGCGCTTTCGATCGCATCCGCTGTGTGCGGCGCCGCACTGGCAGCGGAACTGATGTTAGGCGCGTAGCGCTATCGGATCGCTAGCGCCGGGCTGCGGCGTTGGCCGCCGCTTGCGCTTTCCGCAGGGTTGCTACGACGTCGCTGCGACCCAGGAACATGTCGTCGAAATACGGTTTCAGCGCCTGATAGCCGGCCGGGAAGCCGGCACCGCCAGGCGCCGCGATGCGCGGGCCCTTCAACACCGCGAAGAACGGAGTGACGTCGACGCCTTTGGCGGTCCAGTAGTCGAAGTACACCCGCTGAGCCGAGCGCACCGCGGGAATAGCGGTACCGCGCCGGCCCAGGTATTCGTTACCCTGCCTGCTGCCCAGCCAGGCCAGCACCTGGCGCACTGCATCCGGATGTTTCGACGCCGAACTTCCAGCGGCTGCAATGCCGTTCGTGACGCTCACCCGCCCTTTCGGGCCACTGGGCAACATGGCCAGCCCCCAGCGAAAGCGGGCATGCTCAGCGACCGCCGCCAGGTTGTACGTGCCGGACTGAAACAGCGCCATCTTGCCGGCCAGAAACTGGTTGCGGCAGAAGTCACCGTTGTCGTTGGTGTCGGCCGCCGGCGGGGAGACGTGGTCGGCGTTGATCAACCCGACCAGGTAGCTGAAAGCGGCCACCGCTGCGGGATTGTCAAACGCGAACCGGTCGCCGTCCTGGAACACGCCACCGGCCGAACCGATGTAGTTCAAGTAGATGCCCTGCGGGTCGTTGGACGCGTTGTACCCCCATTGCCGAACTCGGCGGGGGTCGAAACCCGGTGTGCCAGCGTCGCGCCCGTCGGCGTCCACGGTGAGCCGGGCCAATAGCGCACGCAGCGTATCGTCACTGCCCGGGCCCCATCGCAGCGAACCCAACATGCCAGGATCGACACCCGCGGCAGCCAGCAGATCCGCGTTGTAGTACACGGCGATACCGGCGTCGGTCAACTGCGGCACCGCCCACAGCGCACCGTCACGGGTGAATTGCTCGACCACCGATGGCTCCCAGTCAGCTCCGCGAGCATCGATTTTCATCAGGCGGCCGCTGTCCGCATAGCTGGCCAGATAGGCGTTGGACAGCCAGAAGATGTCGTCGGCACTGCCGCCCGCGACATCCGTGCGCAGTGTCTCGAAGTACGTCGAGTAGGCCACCACATTGGTGCGCACCTCGATATCGGGATGGGTACGGGTGAACGCGGTGAACGATTGCCGATACGCCGCAGCGACCTGCTCGTCCCACAGTCGCACCGTCACTACCGTCTTGCCGCCACCAGGTTCATACGACCGGCCCAACAGCACCACCGTCGCAGCCAGCAACGCGGCCAGCAGCAACACCCCGGCAGCCACCAGCGTAGAAAACCTTGGCCGCCAGCTCATTTCAGGCCCTTGACAACGATCGAGCGCACGATGCGCCGCTGAAACACCACGAACAGCACAATCAACGGCACGATCGCCACCGTCGTCGCGGCCATGACCAGCGTCCACTGGGCGTTATACCGCGACTGCAATGCGGCCGTCGCCACCGTCAGCACCCGCCACTTAGCCCCGCTGGTGATCACCAGCGGCCACATGAAATTGTTCCATTGCGATACGACGGTGATCAGTGCCAGCGTGACCAGCACGGGCCGGCTCGCCGGCACAATCAGGTGCACGATCACGTCGAGGGTGTTGGCGCCGTCCAGCCGCGCAGCGTTGACCAGATCGTCCGGTATCGCGCGAAAGTACTCCCGCAGCAAGAAAATCGCGTAGGGCGAGCCGAATACGAACGGCAACACCAACGCCCAGAACGTGTTGCGCAGCCCCAGTTGGGCCATCATCAAATAGAGCGGCACCACCGTCACTGTGGCCGGTACCATCAACGTCGCGATATACACCCAGAACAACGCATCCCGGCCGGGAAATCGCAGCCGCGCGAAAGCATAGGCGGCCAGCACCGAAAAGCTCATCTGGCCAAGCAGAATCAGCGCGGTCATCAACGCGGTAACTGTCAATGCGCGGCCGAACCCAGCGCTGCCCAGATCGGCGTAGTTGCTCAGCGTGGGAGGCCGTGGCCAGGCCAGCGGGCTGGCGGTCGCGAACTGATGCGGGGAAGTGAACGATGTCACCAAGCCAAGCGCGAAGGGGGCCAATGTGATGACTGCGCCGACCGTCAGGCCGGTGTAGACAACCAAAGCTGAAGCCAGCTTTCTAGGTGAGGTCATAGCTGATCCGCCGCCGGAAGTACAGGTGCTGGACGACGGTCACGCCCACCAGGATGAGGAACAGCACCACCGCCATGACGGCGGCCCGACCGATCGCCGCCGACCCGAACGCCTCGGCATAGATGCGATGGGCTACGAGGTCGGTGCTGCCCTGCGGCCCGCCGCCGGTCAGCGCGTATACGGTGTCGAAAACCTGCGCGGCGCTGACTATTCCGGTGACCAGTACAAAGAACATCGTGGGCCGCAGCATCGGCAGCGTGATATGCCAGAACCGCTGCCAAGCGGTCGCGCCGTCAGTGCGAGCGGCGGCGTAGATCTCAGCAGGGATGGCCAGAATGCCGGCCACGAAGAACAACGCCACATAACCCACGTTGCTCCACACCACCACGGCTGACACCACCGGCAGCGCCAGACCGGGATCGGTGAGCCACTCAATGCGATGCCCCAACACGGTGCTGACCGCGCCGTCGGTGGGCGCCAGAATCCACCGCCACAACACCGCAATCGCCAGCGGCGCGCAGATCCACGGCAGCACATACAGTGTGCGGAACACCCCGCTGCCCGGCAGGCCCCGGGCCAGCAACGCCGCGGCCAGCAGCCCGAGCACCGTCTGCGTGGGCACCACGATCGCCACGAACACCAGCGTCACCAGCAGCGAGCTGCCGAACGTCCGGTCGGTCAGCACAGACCGCCAATTGTCCAGTCCGACATACTTGATCGGGCCCAGCAAGTCCCAGCGATGCAGGCTCAACCACACGACGACAAGGATCGGCAGCAGCAAGAACGCGACTACGCCGAACAGGCTGGGGGCAAGCAGCGTATAGCCCAGTGCGGTGGATCGTCGCGGCGCAGCGTCCATCGGGGCGGCTGTTCTTCCAGCTCGGGCCATGAGGGTATTAAAGCCGGTCGTTACGGTGGAGCCGTGACACACAACCGCGGGATCGATGCCGACTTTCTGGACCTTCCCCGCCACAAGCTGGCCGACGCCGCGCTCTCGGCGGCCACCGCGGCGGGCGCCACCCACGCCGACCTGCGGCTGCACCGCATCAGCACCGAGCTCATCCGGCTGCGCGACGGCGAGCTCGAGACCGCCGTCGTCAACCGCGAGGTCGGTCTGGCGGTCCGGGTCATTGTCGACGGCACATGGGGGTTTGCGTCGCACGCGGAGCTGGTGCCCGACGTCGCGGCAGACACCGCGCGCCGCGCAGTCCAGGTGGCCACCACACTGGCGGCACTGAACGCCGAGCGGGTGGAGCTGGCGCCGGAGCCGGTGTACACCGACGCCATCTGGGTGTCGAGTTACCAAATCGACCCGTTCACCGTGCCCACCGCCGACAAGATCGCCGTTCTGCAGGACTACTCAGGCCGGCTGCTGGCCGCCGACGGAGTCGATCATGTGTCGGCCGGGCTGAGCGCGGTCAAGGAGCAGACGTTTTACGCCGACACCTTCGGTTCGTCGATCACCCAGCAGCGCGTGCGCCTGATGCCCGTCCTGGAGGCTGTGACCGTCGACACCTCGACAGGGGTGTTCGATTCGATGCGCACACTTGCGCCGCCGACCGCCCGCGGCTGGGAGGTGGTCGCCGGCGACCAGGTGCGGAACTGGAGCGACGAGCTCGCGCAGATGCCGTGGCTGCTGGCCGAAAAGCTGAAGGCGCCCAGCGTGACACCCGGGCCGACCGATCTGGTGATCGATCCGAGCAACCTGTGGCTGACCATTCACGAATCCATCGGCCACGCCACGGAATACGACCGTGCCATCGGCTACGAATCCGCCTATGCAGGAACCTCGTTCGCCACGCCCGACAAGCTGGGCAGCTTGCGCTACGGTTCACCGGTGATGAACGTGACCGCCGACCGCACCGTCGAATACGGCTTGGCCAGCGTCGGTTACGACGACGAAGGGGTGGCTGCACAGAGTTGGGATCTGGTGCGCGACGGGATATTCGTCGGCTATCAGCTCGACCGGGTGTTCGCGCCGCGGCTCGGACAGCCGCGGTCCAACGGCTGCTCGTACGCGGACTCGCCGCATCACGTTCCGATCCAGCGGATGGCGAACGTGTCGCTGCAGCCGGGGCCAGAGGACGTCAGCACCGAGGACTTGATCGGCCGGGTTGAGGACGGCATCTACATCGTCGGCGACAAATCATGGTCAATCGACATGCAGCGCTACAACTTTCAGTTCACCGGGCAGCGGTTCTTCCGCATCCGCGACGGCCGCCTAGACGGACAACTGCGCGACGTCGCCTACCAAGCCACCACCACCGACTTCTGGAATTCGATGGAAGCTGTCGGCGGCCCGTCGACGTGGCGGTTGGGCGGTGCCTTCAACTGCGGCAAGGCCCAACCCGGCCAGGTGGCGCCGGTCAGCCACGGCTGCCCGGCAGCGCTGTTCCGCGGCGTCAACGTCCTCAACACCCGACGCGAGGCCGGCCGATGATCCCCGCGTCCCAACTCGTCGATCTCGCACTGGATGCCGCCCACGCCGACGAGACCATCGTGCTGGTCACCGACCGCGCGGAAGCCTCGCTGCGCTGGGCGAACAACTCGATGACCACGAACGGAGTATCGACCAGCCGCAACACCACGGTGATTTCCATTCTGCGAGAGGGTGATACGGCACGCGTCGGGTCCTTGCGGTCGGCCGAGGTGGACCCGTCGCTGATACCCGCGCTGGTGACCGCATCGGTGGAGGCGGCCCGAGCGGCGCCGAAGGCCCGCGATGCCGCACCCCTGCTCACGGGCGGCGGTGTGCCCGACGATTGGGACGCTCCGGTGTCGGGCACCGGTGCTGAGGTGTTCGCCGGGGTCGCGGGCCCGTTGAGCCGAGGATTTCGCGGTGCTGATCAGCTGTACGGGTTTGCCCATCACGTGGTGGAGACGACGTTCTTGGCCTCTTCGACCGGGCTTCGTCGCCGCTATACCCAGCCCACTGGTTCGGTGGAGATCAACGCCAAACGCGGCGCAGCAAGCGCGTGGACCGGTGTCGGCACACCCGATTTCGCCGACGTGCCAACGGATTTATTGCTCGATCAGCTCTCGACACGGCTGGGCTGGGCCGGGCGCACCGTCGAATTGCCCGCCGGTCGCTATGAGACGATCATGCCGCCGGCGACGGTGGCCGACATCATGATCTACCTGCAGTGGTCGATGAGCGGCCGGGGCGCCCAAGAAGGCCGGACCGCCTTCTCGGCGCCCGGTGGCGGCACCCGGGTAGGCCAGCGGCTCACGGATCTGCCGCTGACCCTCTACTCCGATCCCTTGGGTCCGGGCCTGGAATGTTCGCCGTTCGTCGCCGCCAGCGCATCGTCGGAGACGGTGTCCGTGTTCGACAACGGAATGAATATCGAACGGGTCGACTGGATCCGCGACGGGGCGATCAACGCGCTGGCCTACCCGCGCGCCGCCGCCGCCGAGTTCGACGCCCCGGTCGCGGTCGCGGCTGACAACCTGTTAATGACCGGCGGCTCAGCCGATCTGCCCGACATGATCGCGGCCACCGAGCGTGGGCTGTTGCTCACGACGCTGTGGTACATCCGCGAAGTCGACCCGACCACGTTGCTCTTGACGGGGCTGACCCGTGACGGCGTGTACCTGGTGGAAGACGGGGAAGTGACCGCTGCTGTCAACAACTTCCGGTTCAACGAGAGCCCACTGGATCTCTTGCGACGGGCCACCGAGGCGGGCGTCAGCGAACTGACGCTGCCGCGGGAATGGGGTGATTGGGCTACTCGGGCGGCGATGCCGTCGTTGCGGATACCGGACTTTCACATGTCGTCGGTAAGCCAGGCGCAATAGTCCCTTAAATTCTTCGAGAATTCTTGGCCGCCAACCGGCCGCCACAAGGTGGCGCCGCGGTATACAGATGCCGTCATCTGGTCGCCCGACGCACGGACCCGGACGTGGCCGTAGGGTATACGCAACGCCCGCAACGTGATTGCCCTGTCCGCCGCACTGATACTCCGGGCGCGAAGGCAGGGCCCACCGATGGTGGAGCTACGCAATCCCCAGGCGGCGTTGAGTTCACGCCATGCGCGCTCTGGGGGCGCGTGCGACCATTAGCCCGCGCGGGTCGCAATCGCAAGACCCCCGGACGCACGACGGAAGGACTATGTCAGCAAAGCAAGCGCAGCACGAGGCCGCCGAGGCGCTGTTCGGCGCCATCATCGCCCTGCTGGACAAGCATGAGCACGCCCACACCCTGAGCGAAGAAATTGTCGAGGAGCTGGCTCGTGCGTATGCAGCGGTATCAACGAATGTCCCGGAGCAGGACCGACTGGGGCCGTAGCGGCGAGGTGGTCCTGCGGTATCTATGGGGGCGCATCGGGCATACGCAGCAGAGGAGCGCTAATAGCCTTAAGTGACAAATATTTCGCGTGGTGGATAGCTTTCGGTGAGGTCGTCGCTGTCGCATTGGGCGCCGACATATCAAGCGGTCATCGCGGTATCCAGACCGGCCCCTCCCATATGCCCCACGCCTGATGACCGGGATCCCTTCCGACCGAAGGTGCCCCCTGCGGCTGCGGCGGCGGCGGAGGCACGTCGGCCGGCGCGAACGGCGGCGCATATGCCGGAGGGGGATATTGGGCGTCGCAAGTTCGGCACACGGCACTCGGCACCAACGTGAACGAGAATTCGAAATGCCGCCAGGCACGTCGAGGCGGCTAGGCCTAATGGTTTCTAGGGCCGCGGCTGCGTTGGGGCCACCAGCTGGCTTCGCGGAGCAGGGTGGCGATGGCGGGGACGGTAAGTGTGCGCACGATGAAGGTGTCAAGTAGTAGTCCGCAACCGACGATGAATCCGGCTTGGATCATGATTGCGATTGAGCCGAAGGTGAGTCCGAACATGCTGGCAGCGAAGATCACTCCAGCGGAGGTGATGACGGAGCCGGTGCTGGCGACTGTCCGCAGGACGCCGACGCGGATGTTGCGGGCGGATTCTTCGCGGAGCCGGGACACCAGCAACATGTTGTAATCGGCGCCGACGGCCACCAGAACGATGAACGCGAGCAGCGGGACCGGCCAAGCGATCTGGTAGCCAAGCGCGTATTGGAAGAGCAGTGTGCCGATGCCCAGTGCGGCGCCGTAATTGAGCACGACAGTGCCCAATAGATAGAGCGGGGCGAGGATGGCTCGCAGCAGCAGGATCAAAATGACGCCGACGATGGCGAGGGTGGCGACGGCAAGCTGGCGGAAATCCGCTGACTGGAGGCGCTGGATGTCGGAGTTCACGGCTGGGAATCCAGCCATCGAGGCCGTGGCGGCAGCCAGCGAGGTGTTGGGGCGGGCCGCGTTCGCGACCTCGGTGATTTTGTGGGCCAATGTCATGGCGTCACCGGTGTAGGGATCGTATTGCGATTCGATCGCGAACCGCGCCGTTTTGCCGTCGGCCGAAAGGAATTGGCGCGCCATGTCGCTGAATTGGCGATTCTCGAATGCGTTGGCGGGCAGGTAGAAACCACTTGCTGCGTCGTCGCCGGCGCTGGCACGGCCGGAATTTTGCAGCTGGGTGGCCAGTTGGCTCATCCCGGAGAGCAGTTGGATGTTGCTGTCGGCCAGGGTGTGCACTCCGGTGGCGAGCGCTTGCGCTCCGGAGGCCAGTTGACTGATTCCGGTTTGGAGTCGGCGGATGTTTCCGGCCAGGTCGGTGGGTGCGCCGGTGGCGCCGAACGCGTTCTCGAAGGAGGTGATGACGTTTTGGAGCTCGTTGAGTGTGCCGGCCACGGTGGTGTTCTGATTGAATTGGTCACCGAGGCCGGCGATCTGCTCGAAGAAGCCGCCGTTGCGTAACGCGACAAGTACCTGGATTTCGTCGCGGATCGCCGCGCACTGGGGTGTGGTCGCGCACCATGGTGTGGTATCTAGGGCGGCCGCCAGGGGATCGATGGCGGTGATCGCCGCTGCGGCTTGGTCGGCAAGCAGTCGTAGCCCGGGCCCGGATTGCAGGGCTTGATCGACGGTGGGTGCCGCGGCGTCGAGTTGTTGCAGCAGCGGCCGAAAGCGCTGCACTTGTGGTCCGGCGGACTGGGCCTGGGTCAGCAGCCCGCTCAGCGGGGTAAGCGCTGTCCTGATGGCGTGGTCGAGTCGGGCCAGGCCATTGGCGAGTTGGTCTGCGCCGTTGGTCAGTTTGGTGAGGTCACCTTTGCGGGCTTCGCCGTCGGCGACCGTGCCCGCGATCTTGTCGCCCATCTGCCGGTTCTGCCAGGACAGTTGGGCTTGATCGAGGCGCTGCCCGGTGGGCCGGGTGACGCCGATAACCTTGGTGACGCCGGGTATCTGCGAGACTCGGGCGGCCATTTCGTCGAGATCGGCCAGGCCTTTGCCGGTGCGCATGTCTGTCGGAGATGTGACAACCAGATATTCGGTGACGGCGATGTCCTTGCGGAAGTGCGTGTCCAGCAGTCGGTAACCCTCGTTGCTGCCGGTGGTCGACGGCTGCCCCTTCCGATCGTCGTAGCTGACCCGCATCGTCAGTCCAAGAGCACCCAGGGCCAGCAGGATCGCCAAACTGGCCGCTAGCAAGGGTACCGGGCGGCGCACCACCGCCACCGCGACGCGGTTCCAGTAGCGGCGGGTCAGGTCGCGTCTGGGTTCACCGATGCCTCGTTTGGCGGCCAGCGCCAGCACCGGAGGAAGCAACGTCACCGTGGCCAAAAACCCGACGAAAACCGCGACCGCGCACGCCGGACCCAAAGCGGCGAACACGCTCAACCGTGCGAAAACCATGGCCAGGAAGGCAAAAGCGACGGTGGCAGCCGAAGCAAGAATCACCCGCCCGATGGTGGCGGTCGCGTGAATCACGGCACGATCTGCGGCAACACCTTGCTTTCGCTGCTCGTGATAACGGCTGATCAAAAACACCGAATAGTCGGTGCCGGCGCCAAGCAGTATCGCGCTCATGAACGCGATGGTGAACTGGGAAACCGGCATACCCAATTCCCCCAACGCTGAGAGCACTCCCCGCCCCACGGCCAGGCTCACACCGATGACCAGCAGCGGCAGCAGCGCGGTAAACACCGAGCGATACACCACCAGCAGGATCACAGCGATCAGGCCCGCCGTGGCCGCCGAGATGATAACCAAATCCTTTTCGGCGGCGGCGATTTGGTCGCTGAACGTTGCCGGAGGGCCGGTCACGCGCACAATCGTCGAGGAGCCGCGGAACGCTTGGGCAGCGGTGTCGCGCACCGCTTGCACCGACTCGGTCGCGGTGGGATCCCCCAGTGTGCCCGCTATGCCGACCGGCAGATACCACGCTTTGCCGTCCGGGCTGACCGCTTGAGAGGCCGTCGCGGGATCAGCCAAGAGATCCTTCACTAGCAGGACATGCTTGGTGTCGGCTCGCAGCCCCGACAGCATCGCCTGGTAACGCTGACGTACCGGCGGAGTCAGCCCGCCCGGGTCCTCCATCGCGACGAACACCATCGTCTTGGACCCCTGCTCGCCGAACGCCGCGCCCATCTTGTCCAAGGTCTGAAACGACGGAACATCACGCGGGATCAGATCGACCGATTGTTGTCTGACCACGGTTTCCAACTGCGGGAACGCCACCGCCAAGACGCCGGCAACCAGGATCCACGCACCGATGACCAGCACCTTGTGCCCGACCGTGAATCCTGCCAGCGCGGCCAGCCGGTCGCTGTACGCACTTCTACGCGCCGCGTGCCCGGTGAGCGGGTCTGGAGCTGTCCGGCGCAAGGTAGCGGCGCGGGTCGGGCCAGGGTCGCTGTCGTCCATTCCGCCTCCGCTAGCACAACGAGACTAGTAGTATCGCAACGCTACCAACGGTACCTTATGGTCGCGAGTTTCTGCCCGGCTGCTCAAGGCGCACCACGCGCGTCCGGAAGACCCGGGGAAGCCCCATGAGGCTTGTCCAGGACCGCACCCCCACCAGAGACGGCATCCCCGGGCTGCCGACTGCTACGCCCACGATTCTGATCGGCCCGTGGTGCTCTGCTGGACGGCGGCGGTCAGAACTGTCACGCCTCGACCACCCCGGCCCGCCGACTCCACGCCCACGGCTACACCGTCGTGGCTACGACACCCGCGGCCACGGTGACAGCGACTGGGACCCCAGCGGGCAATACGACGTTGAGGGCTCGCGCCGCCCGACCTGTGGGGCGCCGTCGTCCTGGTCGACACCACCCCGCGCATGAAGTTCGACGGAGCCCGTCGTGTCGTTCATGGGGTCTCACCGCGACGGGTTCGCCTCGCTCGACGATGCTGCCGACGTCATCGGCGCCTACCCGCACCGTCGCCGATCCGACAATTTCCCCGGCCTGCGCAAGGTGCTGCGACGGCGCCGCGACGGCCGGTGGGTCTGGCGGTGGGATCCGCATTCATCACCTCTAAGCTCGAATCACTTCACCTCGGCGGTTAGGCGGCTGGCCATAAGCAGCCCGGCGGCGATCACCAGCAAGCCGGACATGGCCAGCAGTCGAAGGCCGAACCGCGTGGCACCAGCGATGCCGCGGAAAACGCCGCCAACCCCCGATGAGCACGGCGCGGCGGCCGTAACGGTCACCGACCGCGCCCGCGGGCAACACCAGGCACGCCACCGCCAGCGTGTAGCCGTCGATGACCCACGTCAGCTGGCTCTGGGTGGTTCCGGTCTCGGCGGCGATGTCCGACAACGACGTGCAGAGCGCGGCCATCGACCCGATGACGAGTGTCACCCCCAGGCGCGACACCGTCAACGTCCATTTCTGAACGCGATAGCCTCGGCATCGGTCGGGACGCATCGGTCAACGACACAGCACTCCCATACACCGGTACGAACAGTTTCGCTACGCTACTGTGAGTAGCTTAGGTGAACGGTGGCTGGCGCGGGCCGCGGATTGCTGTTGCCTAACCACGCGGACGAGCCAGGTGCGCGCCTGCGATGGCGTCGGGCTGCGGTCAGGCGGGCCCTGCGCCCTTGATGCGGTGGGCAGCCAGGAAGTCGTCGACGATGCGGACCCGGTCCTGTGCGGTGATGGTTTTCATGCCGCTGAGTTTGGCGAAAACGATCGGCCCCACCAGTTGAATGATGGCCAGCGTATTGTCGACGTCGTCGAGTGAGGCGCTTGCCTCTGGGCTGGCTAGCAGCTCGTCAAAGGGTTGTCGGTACTGCTCGATGACGCGGGCGCTGAGACCCGCCAACGGCTTACGCCGGTCGCTGTCGGGATCGCCGGGCCCCAGTGCCAGCCAAGTCAATGCGGTCAAATGCAGCGGCGCCTCATCGATCAGCGTGGCCTGCCGGTTGAGCAGCTCAATCAATCGATCGCGCACCTCGCCTGTGGCTGGTGGCGGGGTGACCTGGGGCAGTAGGCGCTCAAACGCGGCCGCGACCAGATGCGTGGTGCTCCCGAAGTGCCGATACAGCGTGGTGCGCGCGACCTTCGATAGCCGCGTGACCGCGTCCACGGTGACCGCTTCCACGCCGCCGCTCATCAACAGGGACGTGGCGGCATCCAGCAGCCGCGCCCGCGACCGGATTAGGCGCGGATCGAGATCGTCGTCATCGACGGGGTCGTCTGACCCGAGGGCTGGCGGGTCGGCCGGATCGATTGCGGCCATCGATGAAGTTGCTCCTGGCTAACGGCTTCCGGTCTCCCGGGGAAACGCCATGACAATGCTACACGCAGTAGCGTTAGGGATATCTGTGCCTCTGACCGCGGCGCATCATTGCCCCGACAAAGCGACGTCACCACGCGTTGTGCACGCATCGTGACGGATGAAGTGCACCCCGCCGTGCGTCAGGCAAGCCATGTAACCGTGGTTTTTGCCGTACAAATCCCACGCGGCGAGCTGGCCATCACCTGCAACATCGATCTGATGGCCAGTAGAAAATCGCAAGTGCAGGTTGCCGTGCTCATCGGAGCCGGCCTGACTGCACCTCGCTCCCGCGATATCGAGCAGCGGACGCAGACCGACGGGCACGTCTCTAGGATCGAGCGGCCGTCACGGCAGTGCAAAGCGGATAAGATCGGGTACCGATATCGGCTTTGTCACTGTTTGAGGGGGAGTTGCAGGGATGCGTGAGTTTCAGCGGGGGGCGGTGCGGTTGCATATCTTGCACCACGCTTCTGGACAGGAAATACATGGTGCATGGGTCACCAAAGAGCTCGCCCGTCACGGCTACGACATCAGCCCCGGCACGCTGTATCCGACATTGCACCGGTTGGAGTCTGAGGGGTTGCTCACTTCTGAGCAGCGAGTGGTCGATGGCCGGATCCGCCGCGTGTACCGTGCTACGCCGGCGGGCAAACGGGCTCTGCGCCAAGACCGCAAGGCGTTGGAAGAGCTGGCTCGTGAGTTACTTGATGGCCGAATCGGCTAGCAGTTTGCAGCCTCGGGGTCGCGGGTGGTCGTTAGCGGGTCGGCGGGTTCGCGGATGGTATGCGAGCGTCGATCGACAAGGCGCCCGCGCCGACGATGAGAAGAAACAGGCTGCCGCATAGCTGGGCCAGGTCGACGCGGGATTCGTGAATACAGTCCCACCAGCCGCGTTCTGTCCGGAACAGCGCAGCCTGCCCCCACAGGATGGGCGTCTTGGTGATCAGCAGCGCGCCGAGCATGTCGATGATCATCGGGATGGCGGCCAGCCGCGTGAGCAGCCCGGCCAGAATGAGGATGCCGCAGGCGATTTCGAAGACACCGTCGAGAGGTGCGAAGAAGCCAGGCGCGGGAATGCCGATTTTTTCAAAGCGGCCGGTCCCAAGAGTCTCGGGCCGCAGAAACTTCAAAATTCCTTCGCAGGCGAAGACCACCCCGACATAGAGCCGGATGAGCAGTACCGCGGCCGATGCGTCGGTCGCGGTCAGCCGGGTGAGCCAGGAGCTGTGTTGGGCCATAGTGCTTGCCTTTCGGTTCTCACACGCCGTGTCCGCGACGGCTAGCTGTATCGCTCGGCTTGATAGCCGCTTCCGAGCTGTGAGGGGCTGTCGCCGGATTCGCGCGACGTCGTCGGCGCACAGTCCAGATACGCCGCAGTCCATAGGCCATGATGCCGACACCTAGGACGGCGGCCCCCGAGGTCATCGCGGTGAGCGGCAGCGTGAACGCCAAGACCACGCATCCAATGGCTCCGAGTACCGGAATCGGGCGTGCTGGGCGGCGCTGATCGGGGTCCAGCGTCAAGGCCGACGCGTTGGCGATTGCGTAATAGATCAATACCCCGAAGGAGGAAAAGCCGATCGCGCTGCGCACATCGGCGGTAGCCGCCAGTACGGCCGCTACCATGCCGATTAGCAGCTCAGCACGATGGGGCACTTGGGATTTCGGATGAACAGCGGCCAACAGGCGGGGCAGGTGCCGCTCTCGCGCCATGGCCAGCGTCGTTCGCGACACCCCCAAGAGCATCGCCAGTAGCGAACCCAGCGCCGCGACCGCCGCGCCGACCCGCACCACGGGCACTAGCCATGCCATCCCCGCGACGCGCACCGTCTCCGATAACGGTGCGACCGCCTCGGCGAGCCGCCGCGGTCCCAAAACCGCCAGTGCCACCAGCGCGATGATCCCGTATACGGCCAGGGTGATGCCCAGTGCGAGTGGAACCGCGCGGGGGATGGTGCGGGCCGGGTCGCGGACTTCCTCACCGAGCGTGGCGATGCGCGCGTATCCGGCGAACGCAAAGAACAAGAGCCCGCCCGCCTGCAGCACCCCCACTAAAGAGGTGCCTGCCAGGTCTAATCGGGCCACCGTTGCGGCACCGGAACTGAACGCCGCGATGACCACGGCGATCAGCACCGCTAGCACGAAGGCCACGATGGCGCGGGTCAGCCATGCCGATTTTTGCACCCCGGCGTAGTTGACTGCCGTCAGCGCAATCACGGCCGCTGCGGCGATCGTATGGGCCTGTGCCGGCCACACATAAGAGCCAACCGTGAGGGCCATCGCCGCACACGAGGCGGTCTTGCCCACCACGAACCCCCACCCGGCCAGATAGCCCCAAAACTCGCCCAGCCGCACCCGCCCATATAGGTAGGTGCCGCCGGACGCCGGATACAACGCCGCCAGCCGCGCCGAGGAGCTCGCGTTGCAGTAGGCGACCACGGCCGCCACCGCCAGCCCGATCAACAGCCCTGATCCCGCTGCGTGGGCGGCCGGTCCTAATGCGGCGAAAATTCCTGCCCCGATCATCGATCCCAGCCCGATCACCACCGCGTCGAACAACCCCAGCCGCCGCGACAATTGCGAGCCGGCGCCCAACGACCGATCACTCACAGCCGACTCCTTCACCTCTGTGCGGCAGCGCCGCCATGAACGCGATTCGATATCGACCACCGATGCTTGATCAGCCCGACGCTCCAGATGCAGGCACCCGAGTACCAGCATCAGCCCGTGCGGCCAAATCCACCGATGGTGACCGCCTGCCGATCACTGCACCACTATCGCATACCGATATCGAGCAGCACTATCGCACGCCGATATCGAATGGTAGATTGAACATCACACCGATCTTCCCAACCAAAAGCTGGTCGGCCTCCGCTATCGCCGCGGGGCGTTGGGCGGAGATACCACCACCCGGGTTTTGCGGGGCGGCCGGGAATTCACACAACCACATCTTGACGTGATGGCCAGCGCCAGCACGACGACATCTTGAGAGGGAGATTTTGCGATGATCATTGACGACCACGATTCGCCGGACCCGCGGGTGCACACCGCCTTGTTGGCCGACACATTGGGTGAGCTGTTCGATCATTTGCGCGGTGATATCGACAAGGTCAGCGAGCCGCGCGCACAGGCGCTGTTCGAGACCGCCGCGGAGGTGATCTCCGGTCTGCGTACCGCGTTCATCCATTACGGCGAACAGAAGGAGAAGGCCTGGACCGGCTGAGCCGTGCCGCCGCTGCCACGTTGGGTCACCCGTCTGCTACGCACCGCGCCGGCTACAGCCGTATTAACAGCCAAGATGCTGCCGCTTCGGCGGGGCCAAAGCGGCGGAAATGTCGGCACGATCATTGAGCCCGGCCCGATCACCATCGCGTCGGTGATGCCGAGCCGGCGTCCCAGCGGGCGGTGCCCGGTAGTGATCGTTCCGCCTCTGGGCGAATGACCTCGTGGGCGAGGGCAACGAGCTCCGCGCGCTCAGTGTCCAGCACCGCCTGCCCCGCGTCCAGTGATCTCATAAACCCGACGATCGCATCTGTCGCTATCCGATATCGGATTACGATATGCTCGGTTGGCGGCGCTAACCACCCGTCCATAGCCCAAATTTCAAATGATGGGCCACGCTCGAGTTCCGGGGGCGGCGATTAGTCGGACGCTGTTACGGCGACGATGGTTGATTGCCACGAAGGGAGAGCGGATGCCCGTGAATCGCACATGCGATCGCTTGCTCGACCGCCGTCTGTTCGTTGCGGGATTGGGCGTGGCCGGCGTCGGTGCCTGGACGTCGGCGTGCGCCGGCGGCTGCGGGGATAAGGACTCCCAGGCTCACGAACAGCAAGAACAGCAAGAGGTAACCCCGAGTGAGGATCTCATGCGCGAGCACGGCGTACTCAAGCGTGTCCTGCTCGTCTACGACGAGGCGGTGCGCCGCATCGATGCGCGGGAGGATCTTCCTCCGGACACGGTCGCCGACAGTGCAGATATCATTCGCACGTTCATCGAGGATTATCACGAGAAGCTGGAAGAGGACTCTCTGTTCCCCCGGTTCGAGAAAGCCGGGAAGCTCACCCATCTGACCAAGGTCCTTCGCGAGCAGCACCAAGCGGGACGGCGAGTGACCGATCGGATTCGGCACCTTGCCACAGCGCAAACAATTCAGACACCCGAATTCGCGGTTGAGCTCCGCACATTGCTCCAGCAGTTCACGCGCATGTACGCACCGCACGAGGCGCGCGAGGACACAGTTTTGTTCCCCGCGCTTCGCACGATCGTCTCCGGTGAGGAATACGCCGCACTCGGCGAGGACTTCGAAAAGAAGGAACACCAACTGTTCGGCGACGATGGATTCGAAAAGATCGTCGATCGCGTCGCCGGAATCGAGAACAGGCTCGGCATCTACGACCTCGCGCAGTTCACCCCGAAGACCTAGCAGGCGTTGCCAATTGGCCTTTCACGAGGCCATGCTTGCCCTCGCGCTGGTCCTACATCGCTAGCACCGCGAACCGAGGGTGTCGGGAGTGTCTGAACAAGTGGATCTGACCTTGGCTGACACGCCGCGTATTGCCACCGACCGTTCGGGTCACCCCCGAGCGATGCAGCGGGCACGATGGCTGAGCACGACCCCGAGGTATCACGACAATGGCGCCTGACTTAGTGATCTAATATATACGTATGAATGCAGGTAGCGTCTCGTCGCAGCGGCGCATCGATGAGGAGCAGGTTGCGTTGATCGTTGAGGTATTCCGCATGTTGGCCGATCCCACGCGGGTGCAGGTGTTGTGCGCGTTGGCCGATGGGGAGTTGTCGGTGACCGAGTTGGCTGAGCACGTGAGCAAACCGGCGCCATCGGTGTCGCAGCATTTGGCCAAGCTACGCATGGCCCGGCTGGTGCGCACCCGCCGGTCCGGAACCACCATCTTTTACAGCCTCGAAAACGAGCACGTCCGCCAGTTGGTGACCGATGCGGTGTCCAATGCCGAGCACGCCGGGCCGGGCATCCCGGCCCATCACCGCGCCGACACGAGCGTGCGTCCGCTCACCGGCGGCAACGCGAGACGCAAGGCCAGTGCGCGATGAGCCATGAACGAGTAACACATCAGGGTGGCCACACCCACAGTCATGGCCACCACCAGGACGACTGCCACGACCAGGGCCATGAGCATCCGCGAGGTCTGCGAGGGGTAGTCAAGGAAATCTTTGCTCCGCACAGCCACGACGCGTCCGACAGCGTGGACAATGCGTTGCAATCCAGTGCGATCGGGGTCCGTGCGGTCAAGATCAGCCTGATCGCTTTAGGTATCACCGCGCTGCTGCAGGTGGCCATCGTAGTCATCTCCGGATCGGTGGCCTTGGCCGCCGACACCGTCCACAACTTCTCGGATGCCCTGACCGCAGTACCGTTGTGGGTGGCGTTCTCACTGGGTACCCGCGGCGCGACCCGGCGCTTCACCTATGGTTTCGGGCGGGTCGAAGACCTCGCCGGGTTGTTTGTAGTCGCGATGATCACCATGTCGTCGATCGTCGCTGGCTATGAATCGGTGCGGCGTTTGATCCACCCCGTCGCGATCCAGAACCTGGGATGGGTAGCCGTCGCCGGGCTGGTCGGGTTCCTCGGCAACGAGCTGGTTGCCCTGTATCGGATCCGGGTGGGGCGCCGAATCGGATCGGCCGCCCTGGTCGCCGACGGTTTGCACGCCCGCACCGACGGGTTCACCTCACTGGCGGTTCTGGTTGGCGCTGGCGGTGTGGCTCTGGGATTTCCGCTGGCCGACCCGATCGTTGGGCTGCTGATCACCATCGCGCTCTTGGCGGTGCTGTGGACCGCGGTGCGCGAGGTGTTCGGCCGGCTGATGGATGGTGTCGATCCCCGACTCATCGATGCCGCCGAAACCACACTGGCAGCACACCCGAGGGTAACCGCGGTGCGTAGTGTGCGGATGCGCTGGATCGGTCACCGCCTGCATGCCGACGCTGAGTTGGACATCGAGCCGGACACCAGCCTGGCCGATGCGCACGAGATCGCGCACACCGCCGAACATGAGCTAACCCACGCCGTGTCCAAACTCAGCACGGCCCTCATCCACGCTTACCCGGCACACCCCAATACCGCTGACCAGCACTACCAAAGCGACAACGACGAGAAGGAATTGAGGAATCAGGTGAGCGCAGGGCGAGGGAATTGCGTGAACATCGAACACCTCGAAGCGGATCTCTAGAGTTCAAGCCCATAATCGAGGCACTGGGCTTGGCCGATGATGGCACCGCGGTCGGAGGAGATGCCAAGGACGTCGGTGCGGCGCCGGATCTCTTTGTTGAGTCGCTCGTCGGCATTGTTGGACCAGTTGGCGCCAAATTTGTTTGGCAGTTTATCGCTTAGGGCATCGAAGACTCGATCGTATTGGGCTACAAGGGATTCAGCGTCTGGCTGGTGAAAGATGGAGTGCAGCAGGGTGCGCACCGTGTTTCCGAGTCATCGTGGCGGGCACCTGCCCATTGAGGAGTATCGGCGAGCGTTCGACAAAGCATGCGCGGCAGGAGGCATTATCGACCTAGTACCGCAGAGGCTGAGGGACACCACGGCATCGCTGGCGATCATTGCGGGCGCTAATGTCAAAGTTGTGCAGCGGCTTCTAGGACACGCCACAGCGGCCATGACGCTCGATCGATACGGCCACCTGCTTAGCGACGACCTGGCAAGCGTGGCGGATGCCCTGGGTAAAGCCATCGAAAGCACCGCGGTATTCCGAAGCAGACCCATCAGCGCCAGAGGACATATCCGCAGCTAGTTAGCACAAGGGGCGGTAGCTCAGTCGGTTAGAGCCGCGGACTCATAATCCGTTGGTCGCGGGTTCGAGTCCCGCCCGCCCCACGTCAGAGGTGTATGGCTTTGGCTGATGCTTGACGGTTCGGCTTCGGGTGACGCCTGACAATGTTTCCGTTGATGGTTGACAATTACTTCGGCTGATCTTCGGCGCCACTTACGCGGCTGGCGAGCCACCGCGCCGAGCGCATACCTCAACAGTTAGTCGTCGGCGCACAACAGTGAATGGATGACGCGAGTGTCCTCGAACCGGAATTCGTGCGCCGGACGGCGCAGGGGTTCGAAAGTGCTATCCGCGTGCATGATGACTCCGCCGCCCGCGGGGATTCCGAGCCCGACGGCCGCACCTTCCAGCGAACGAATCGCGCGCGACAGCCGCGCCCAGTCGCCACCCTCGTCGTGGGTATCGATAACCACGGGCACGAGCTTGAACATCTCGAGCAGCTCTGTCCCGCGGGATTCGGGTGCCTCGACGATTCCATATCGCCCGAGCTGGACCGCGCCGGCGGAAACGCCCACTAGAACTGCACCTTGGCCATATCGGCCCTCGATCACGTCCTTCATGCCGGTGGTCTCGAATGTGGTCCAGCCAAGACGCACATCGCCACCCGCGAGCACAATCAGCGGGGCGCTCTCCAGGAAGACGCGGTCGTCTGGGCCGAACGACGAATCGATCATGCGACGGTTGGTGATTCCAATCGCATCCATCGCTGCCTCGAAGATGTCGTAAAACTCCGGGCGATCCCCATTGGACGCACCGATGTAGGCCGCGCTAAGTGGTGTGTCCGGACCCAGTCCATCGAGGGCGGCCTCTAGGAGCAGTCGGTCCTGCTGCTTCCAGAACAGCAGTTGACTGTCCGCCAGCAGATACAACGGTTGGAATTGTGGCACCGTCTCAGTCACCCGTCGTCACGCCAGCACGCTTCTCGGGGCATGGTGTCACCCTATCCGCGAACCGCCCACCGTCACCGGAGGATCAACGCCCCCACCGCAGTATTAGCGCGGAATACCTTGTGTGCCCCTAGTTTTAACGGCCAGGCAACCAGTTAGCAATTGTCCGATGAGTAGATTGTTGTTACGGCACCCCACGCTCCCCGGGCTCCGCAGTCCGCCCCCGGGCATGACACCCCGTGTGGACCAACGCATAGTGCATCGACGCTGCGCGTGCCCTTGCGTTGGCGGGCGGGTCCGCACGGGAAAGCGAAAGGCGCGTCCCCCCGGTGTGTTGTCGGCGGGGTATAGCGGGACTCAGCCTCTCGAGGTAAGGAGAGTGTTGAATTCGCCGACGTGAACGACTAACCTTTAAACCTTAAGAAGCGGCTCATTTTTCCCTTGCTTCTCTCTTTTCTCTCCTTTCTCACTTGTGCGACATATGACAAATAGCTTTGTCCCACATACGGCAAATAGCCGTCACGTAAAGTCAACAGCAGATTAACTCGCGTGATCATCAGCATCAATCAGCTTCCGATCTTGAACCCGACTGGGTAGGGTCATGTCGAGCAGGACGTTTCATTACGAAGGGCAGCGCCGCCAGACCCTCGGGCCATTCGCCTGCGTTGACGGTTATTCGCACTGATATACGTCCGACAGTTTGCGTTGAGAAGTCAACGTAGGGCCAGGCGATGAACACATGAAATCTGCTTCCGCTTGGCGGGGGGAGGACTTCGATGGTCGCTGAACGGGTTTTTCCGCTGACGCGTGTACAGCTGGAGATATGGCTTGCACAGCAAACGGGTGGCTTCGACGCAGATTGGCACATCACTACACTTGGTGTAATCCATGGGGCGGTTGAGCCTGGTGTGCTAGAACAGGCGATCCGGCATGTGGTGGGGGAGGCCGAGCCCGTCAGGACCACGTTTTTCGAGTTGGATGGCCAGGTTTTCCAACGGGTCATTGACGATCCAGAAGTTGAGCTCCCGTTTTATGATCTCAGGCACTTACAGAATGCCGTGCAGGAGGCTCACCGGCTCGCGGAATTGATCCGACGCACGCCGATGCCACCCACTGGACCGCTGTTTAAGTTCGCATTATTTCAAACGCGGAAAGACGAATTCTACTGGTTATTGTGCTTTCACCATCTGATTGTCGACGGATTCAGCACGGTGCTTTTTGCCAATCGAGTCGCCACGATTTATTCTGCGTTAGTATCTGGCGCGCCTGTACCGCCGGCCTTTTTTGGCTCGGTGCAGGATCTGATTGACTACGAGACACAATACGAATCGTCCAACGATTACGCCGACGACTTAGCGTATTGGAGTGCGAATCTCCCACCGGAAATTGCGCCATATTATGGCCTGACGCAAACGGTGGACGGGCAGGATCCATTCTCCGTCTCCGAGCCTGTTCGATTAGACACTTCCGTCCTTGCTCAGGTCCACGCGTTGTCTGACGTGCTGAAAATGCGCCGGTCCTCCGTCATCACCGCGGCGTGTGCGCTGCTGGTGCGTGAATGGTGTGGCGAAGGCTCACAGGTGGCTCTCGATTTTCCCGTCAGCCGGCGAACAAGCGCCGAGTCGGCAACGTTTCCCGGCATGCTGTCCGGGATTGTCCCGTTGGTGTTGACGGTTTCGCCGGAGTGTTCAGTCGCAGCTTTCTGCGAACAAGTCGACACGCGGATACGGGAGGCGTTGACGCATCAAAAGTTTCCTGTGCAAGCACTTGAGCGCAAAGCCCAGCGTCGCATCCCGGGGCAGGCCACCGGCCGGGTGAGCGTCAATTTCATCCCGTCGATAACAGCTCTGCCTTTTGCTAACGCGGCCGCATCCGGGGTGGTTACTGGTTTTGGGCGCGTGGACCACTTCGGATTGTTTTTCCTGAGCGCTGATGGGCAGCTCTCGCTGAGCATGGCCGGTGCAGGGCAGCCACTGCCCAACTTTGACGTCTCCGATTTAGTCCGGCGGTTGCAGCGGGTGCTGGCGGCGATGGCCGCGGATCCGAGGCGGCGGTTGTCGTCGCTCGATGCGCTGGACGAGATTGAGCACGCCCGGTTGCAGGGATGGGGTAATCGGGCGGCGTTGACGCAGCGGCCGCTATCGGTGTCGGTGCCGGAGTTGTTCGCCGCCCAGGTGGCCCGGGCCCCGGAGGCGGTGGCGATCAGCGGCGCCGGACGGTCGTGGACGTACCGCGAACTCGACGAGGCATCGAACCGGCTGGCGCATCTGTTGGCCGGTTACGGCGTGGGCCCCGGCGCGTATGTGGCGTTGCTGATGGAGCGCTCGGCCGAGGCGATCGTCGCCATACTGGCGGTGCTCAAGGCGGGGGCGGCCTATGTGCCGCTGGATCCGGGGCATCCGGATGCCCGCATCGAGTTCGTGCTCGCCGACGCTGCCCCGGTCGCCGCGATCAGCACCGCGCAGCTGGCCCCCCGCCTGGAGGGCTATGGCCTGAGCGTCATCGATGTCGATGACCCGCTCCTCGATGGCCAACCCAAGGGGCCGTTGCCGGGGCCGGGTGCTGATGATGGGGCCCACGTGATTTACACCTCGGGTACGACGGGAGTGCCTAAGGGTGTGGCGATTAGCCACCGCAATGTGGCGTACCTGGTGGAGTCGTTGACGGCGGGGCTGCCGCCGACTCAGGTGTGGACGCAGTGCCATCCGTATGCGTTCGACTTCTCGGTATGGGAGATCTGGGGGGCGTTGCTGTGTGGCGGCCGATTGGTGGTGGTGGCCGAATCGGTGACCGCCTCGCCGGCCGATTTTCACGCCCTACTGCTCGACGAGCACGTGACGGTGCTGACCCAGACCCCCTCGGCAGTGGGAATGCTCTGGCCGGAGGGGTTGGCGTCGGTGGCACTGCTGGTGGGTGGGGAGGCCTGCCCGGGTGAGGTTGTGGATCGCTGGGCGCCGGGCCGGGTGATGGTCAACGCGTACGGGCCCAGTGAGACCACGGTGTATGCGGCGATGAGCGCGCCGCTGATCGCAGGGTCGGGGACCCCGCCCATTGGGTCGCCGGTGGCGGGGGCGGCGTTGTTTGTGCTCGACGGCTGGCTGCGCGCGGTGCCGGTCGGGATGGTCGGGGAGCTGTATATCGCCGGCGGCGGGGTGGCCTACGGGTATGTGGGTCGGGCCGCGTTGAGCGGGTCGCGGTTTGTGGCCTGCCCGTTCGCCGGATCCGGGGCACCGGGAACACGCATGTATCGCAGCGGGGATTTGGTGCGCTGGCGGGCCGACGGGCAGCTCGAGTATGTGGGCCGTGCCGATGAGCAGGTCAAGATTCGCGGGTATCGCATCGAACTCGGCGAAGTCCAGGCGGCGCTGGCCGGCTGCGACGGCGTCGAGCAGGCCGTGGTGATCGCCCGCGAGGACCATCCGGGCGACAAACGCCTGATCGGCTACATCACCGGTACCGCCGACCCGGCTACTATCCGCGCCGCACTGAGCGAGCGGTTGCCGGGCTACATGGTGCCCGCCGCGGTGGTGGCACTTGATGCGCTTCCGTTGACCCCCAACGGCAAACTCGATACCCGCGCCCTTCCGGCACCGAAGTACGCCGCCGCCGAGCATCGCGCCCCCGACAACCCGATCGAGGAGATCCTCGCTGGGCTCTACGCCGATGTGCTCGGGGCTGAAAGCGTCGGCGTCGACGACTCCTTCTTCGACCTCGGCGGCGACAGCATCTCGGCCATGCGCCTCGCCGCGGCCATCAACACCACCCTCGACGCCGACCTATCGGTCCCCGCCGTGTTCGACGCACCCACGGTTGCTCAGTTGGCTTCCCGTGTCGCCGGCGATGCCGGTCAGCTGCCGCGGTTGGTGGCCCGTGAGCGGCCTGATGTGGTTCCCCTGTCGTTTGCCCAGCAGCGCTTGTGGTTCATCGACCAATTCCAAGGGCCCTCTTCGGTTTACAACATCGCGGCGGCATTGCGGTTAGCCGGCACGCTAGACCACGACGCGCTTCATGCGGCGCTGGCTGACGTGGTGGCCCGTCACGAGAGCCTGCGTACCGTGTTCCCCTCAGTTGAGGGAACGCCCCACCAGGTGGTAATCCCTGTCGAGCAGGCGGATCTCGGCTGGGAGATCGTCGATGCCACCGGCTGGCCGGCGAGCCGGTTGGAGGAGGCTGTTAACGCAGCAGCCCGCTACACCTTTGCTCTTGCCACCGAAATACCTTTGCACGCAAGGCTTTTCCGCATCGCTGAGGACCAACATGTGTTGGTGATCGTGGTGCACCATATCGCCGCGGATGGCTGGTCGATCAAGCCGCTGGCCACTGATCTTGGGTTGGCCTATGCCAGCCGGTGCGCGGGCGGGGCTCCCGAATGGGCCGATTTGGCGGTGCAGTACGCCGATTACACGCTGTGGCAACGCGCGCAGTTCGGTGATCTCGACGACAGCGACAGCCGCATCGCCGGGCAGCTAGCCTACTGGGAGGACGCGCTGGCCGGAATGCCGGAGCGCCTTGAGCTGCCCACCGACCGGCCCTACCCACCGATCGCTGATTACCGCGGCGCCAGTGTGACGGTGCAGTGGCCGGCCAAGCTGCAGCAGCGGGTGCGCGCAATAGCTCGTCAGCACAACGCGACCGACTTCATGTTGGTCCAAGCGGCGCTCGCGGTGCTGCTATCTGAGCTCAGCGCCAGCACCGAGGTGGCGGTGGGCGTTCCGATCGCCGGCCGCCGGGATCCCGCGCTGGATGAGTTGGTCGGGTTCTTCGTCAACACGTTGGTGCTCCGCGTCGATCTGGCCGGGGACCCCACTGTCACCGAGCTGCTGGCCCAGGTGCGGCGTCGCAGTCTCGCCGCCTACGACCACCAAGACGTGCCCTTCGAGGTGTTGGTGGAGCGACTCAATCCGACCCGCTCGCTCACCCACCACCCCCTAATCCAGGTCATGTTGGCCTGGCAAAACTTCCCTGGCCACACCAGCGACCCCGCCGCCGGGCTGAGTCTGGCCGATCTGGAGGTCACGCCTCTGCCGCTCGACATCCAAACCGCCCGTATGGATTTGGTGCTTTCCCTGGCCGAGCAGTGGAGTGAGGCCGGTGAGCCCGCCGGGATCGGCGGGACGGTCGAGTTTCGTACCGATGTGTTCGATGCGGCCAGCATCGAAGCGCTGATCGGGCGGTTGCACCGGGTGTTACTCGCGATCACCGATGACCCGGCGCGCCGGCTGTCGTCGGTCGATCTGCTCGACGAACCCGAGCACGCCCGACTCGATCAGATCGGTAACCGCGCGGCATTAACCGAGCCCCCACCCACGCCGGTGTCGATCCCGGACGTGTTCGCCGCGTGGGTGGCCGAGACGCCGGATGCGGTGGCGTTGGTATGCGGTGAGCGTTCGTGGACCTACCGCGAGCTTGACAAAACCGCCAACCGGTTGGCGCACCTGTTGGCCGCTCACGGTGTGGGCCCGGAAGAGTGTGTGGCACTGCTGTTTTCGCGTTCAGCCGAGGCGATCGTGGCAATGCTGGCGGTGTCGAAGGCGGGGGCGGCGTATCTGCCCGTCGACCCAGCGCTGCCGGCGGCCCGGATCGCGGTCATTCTCAAGGACGCCGTACCGATCGCCGCGGTCACCACCACCGCGCTGGCCAGCCGGCTCGACGGGTGCGACTTGCTGGTCATCGATGTCGATGACCCCGCTCTTGAGAGCCAACCGAGTACGGCACTACCAGGGCCCAACCCGGACACTATCTCTCACATCATCTACACATCGGGTACTACGGGAGTGCCCAAAGGCGTAGCCGTCGCGCACCGCAACGTGACTCAGCTGTTCGACGTACTGGACATCGGACTGCCAGCGGCGGGGGTGTGGTCGCAGTGGCATTCCTACGGCTTCGACGTCTCGGTGTTCGAGATCTGGGGTGCACTGTTGCGCGGTGGGCGGTTGGTGATGGTGCCCGAATCGGTGGCCCGCTCACCGGAAGACTTTCGCGCCTTACTGATCCGTGAACACGTCAACGTCTTGAACCAGACCCCGTCGGCGTTGGGGGTGTTGCCGACGCGGGGTTTGGATTCGGTGGCCCTGCTGGTGGGCGGTGAACCGTGTCCTATCGAGGTGGTAGATCGGTGGGCGCCCGGGCGGGTGATGATCAATGCCTACGGCCCGAGCGAGACGTGGTACACGGCGCTGAGTGCGCCGCTGACAGCCGGGTCGGGCGTGCCGCCGATCGGCTCGCCGGTGCCGGGCGCGGCGTTGTTTGTGCTGGATCGGTTGTTGCGCCCCGTGCCGGGCGGTGTGGTCGGCGAGTTGTACGTGTCCGGTCGAGTGGTGAACTGCGGGTATTGGCGTCGGCCCGCGCTGACGGCATCGCGGTTTGTGGCCTGTCCGTTCGGCGGAGTCGAGGCGCCGGGAACACGCATGTACCGCACCGGGGATCTCGTGCGCTGGCGTGCCGATGGACAGCTGGAGTATGTGGGGCGCGCCGACGGGCAGGTCAAGATCCGCGGCTATCGCATCGAGCTCGGCGAAGTCCAGACCGCCCTGATGGGGCTGGACGGGGTGGAGCAGGCGACGGTGATCGCTCGCGAGGACCGCCCCGGCGACAAGCGCCTGGTGGGCTATGTGACCGGGGCGGCAGACCCGGCGGGGCTCCGTGCCGCGCTGGGCGAGCGGCTGCCGTCCTACATGGTCCCGGCGGCAGTCTTGGTGTTGGAGGCACTACCGCTGACCGTCAACGGCAAACTGGACACCCGAGCCTTACCGGCACCGGAATACACCGCTGACGAGTACCGGGCCCCGGGCAGTCCCGTGGAGGAGATCCTCGCCGGCATTTACGCCCACGTGCTCGGTGTCGAGCGCGTCGGTGTCGACGACTCGTTCTTCGACTTGGGCGGGGATTCACTGTCGGCGATGCGCCTGATCGCGGCAATCAACACCGGCCTGGATGCTGACCTTTCGGTGCGTGCGGTGTTCGAAGCGCCCACGGTGGCCCAGTTGGCGCCGCGCATCGGTGTGGGTGCTAGTGCGCTGCCGCGGTTGGTGGCGGCTGATCGGCCAACGGTGATTCCGTTGTCGTTTGCCCAGAGCCGGTTATGGTTCATCGAGCAATTGCAGGGGGCCTCACCGGTTTACAACCTCGCGGCGGCGTTGCGGTTGCACGGGCGCCTTGATGTCGAGGCGTTGGGTGCGGCGCTGGTCGACGTAGTGGGCCGTCACGAGAGCCTGCGCACACTGGTGGCGGCGCCCGAAGGCATCCCCCGGCAGGTGGTAATCCCTGTTGGGCAAGCCGATTTCGGGTGGGAGGTTGTCGACGCCACCGGATGGTCGGCCAGCCGGGTGGATGAGGCCGTCAACGCGGCCGCACGCTACACATTCGATCTGGCCACCGAGATCCCTTTACAAGCAAGCCTTTTCGCTGTCACCGATGACCAACACGTGCTGGTAGCCGTGGTGCACCATATCGCCGCCGACGGCTGGTCGATCACCCCGCTGCTGCGTGATCTCGAGGCGGCCTATGCCAGCCGGTGCGCGGGGCAAGCCCCCGACTGGGCGCCATTGGCGGCGCAGTATGTCGACTACACGCTCTGGCAGCGCGCGCTGCTGGGTGATCTCGACGACGTCGGTAGCCCGATCGGCACGCAGCTGGCCTACTGGGAGCAGGCCCTGGCCGGGATGCCTGAACGGCTGCAGCTACCCACTGATCGGCCCTACCCGCCGGTTGCCGATCAGCGGGGAGCCAGCGTGGCCCTGGAGTGGCCGGCCGAGTTGCAGCAACAAATCGCGCGGACGGCTCGCGAGCACAATTCCACCAGCTTCATGGTGGTGCAGGCCGCGCTGACGCTGTTGCTGTCGAAGCTGAGCGCGAATCACGATGTGGCGGTGGGTTTTCCGATTTCCGGGCGCCGCGACCCCGCGCTCGATGAGCTGGTCGGCTGCTTCGTCAACACCCTGGTGCTGCGGGTCGAAGTTGCCGGGAACGCCACTGTCGCTGAGTTGTTGGCTGAGGTGCGAGCCCGCAGCCTGACCGCCTACGAGCATCAAGACGTGCCGTTCGAGGTACTGGTCGAGCGGCTCAACCCGGTTCGCAGCTTGTCGCATCATCCGCTGGTGCAGGTGGCTTTGGCATGGCAGAACGGCGAGCCCGCCAAGCCGGCTTTGCGTGACCTCGACGTCACACCACTGCCAGTCGAAACCAACGCGGCGCGAATGGATTTAGTGTTCTCTCTGGCTGAGCGCTGGAGCGAAGCCGGTGAGGCCGCCGGGATCGGCGGTCACGTGGAGTTCCGCACCGACGTGTTTGACGCCGCCAGCATCGAGGCGCTCGTCGAGCGGCTGCGGCGGGTGCTGACGGCCCTCATCGGCGATCCCACCAGACGGTTGTCGTCGGTGGATCTGCTCGACGAGGTCGAGCATGTCCGGCTGGGTGAGGTCGGCAACCGCGCCGCGTTGACGCAGCCGTCGACAGGAGTGTCGGTTCCGGGGTTGTTCGCCGCGCATGTGGTGCGCACCCCGGACGCGGTGGCACTGTGCTGCCAAGGGCGCCGCATGACCTATCGCGAGCTCGACGAGACCGCTAACCGACTGGCGCACTTGTTGGCTGAGCAGGGCGCCGGCCCCGGGCAGTGTGTGGCACTGCTGTTTTCGCGGTCGGTCGAGGCGGTCGTGGCGATTCTGGCAGTGCTCAAATCCGGAGCGGCTTATCTACCCATCGACCCGGGGCTGCCGATTGACCGCATCCGGTTCCTGGTGCGCGATGCCGGGCCGATCGCCGCCGTCAGCAGGGCTGATCTGGCCGACCGCCTCGACGGCCATGAGTTGGCGGTCGTCGACGTGAACGACCCGCGCATAACCGGCTACCCGAGCGCGGGACTACCCGAGCCGGACCCCGACGACATCGCTTACGTGATCTATACCTCGGGCACCACCGGGGTGCCCAAAGGTGTTGCGCTCACTCACCGCAACGTCACTCAGCTGCTGGGCTCGCTGGACGCGGGTCTGCCGGCGGCGGGCGTGTGGGCGCATAGTCACTCGTTGGCCTTCGACGTCTCAGTGTGGGAAATCTTCGGTGCCCTTTTGCGTGGCGGGCGGCTGGTGGTGGTGTCTGACGAGATCGTCCGCGCCCCAGACGACTTCCACGACGTGCTCGTTGGCGAACGGGTCAGCGTGCTGACCCAGACCCCGTCCGCGGTGCGGGTGTTGCGACCTGAAGGGTTGGAGTCGGTGGCTTTGGTGATGGCCGGCGAGGCCTGCCCGGCTGAGGTGGTTGAGCAGTGGGCGCCGGGGCGGGTGATGGTCAATGCCTATGGCCCTACCGAAACCACGATGTGCGTGGCGATCAGCGCGCCGCTCACACCGGAGTCGGGGAGCCCGCCGATCGGGTCGCCGGTCGCGGGGGCGGCATTGTTTGTGCTGGACGGCTGGTTGCGCCCGGTGCCGGCCGGAGTGGTCGGCGAGTTGTATGTGGCCGGTGCCGGGGTGGCATGTGGCTATGGGCGCAGAGCGGGGCTGACCGCGTCGCGGTTTGTGGCGTGCCCATTGGCCGGGTCGGAAGCGCCGGGAGCGCGCATGTATCGCACCGGGGATCTGGTGCGCTGGCGCGCCGACGGGCAGCTGGACTACCTGGGCCGCGCCGATGAGCAGGTCAAGATCCGCGGGTATCGCATCGAACTTGGCGAAGTCCAGGCGGCCCTGACCGAATGCGATGGGGTAGAGCAGGCGGTCGTGGTCGCCCGCGATGAACGCGCCGGTGACAAGCGCCTGGTCGGCTATGTCACCGGCAGCGCCGATCCCGCCGAGATACCGGAGAAGCTGGCCCAGCGGCTGCCGGCCTACATGGTCCCGGCCGCGGTGATGGCAATCGACGCAATACCGTTGACAGCCAACGGGAAACTCGACACCCGCGCCCTACCGGCGCCCGAATACACCGACTCTGGCCGGTACCGGGGCCCGACCAACGCGGTCGAAGAGGTCTTGGCGGGCATCTACGCCGAGGTGCTCGGGCTCGAGCGGGTCGGGATCGACGACTCCTTCTTCGACCTAGGTGGCGACAGCATTTCGTCGATGCAGGTGGTGGCCAAGGCCCGTGCGGCCGCGCTGGTGTGTCGCCCGCGTGATGTGTTCGTCGAGCAGACCGTGGCCCGGCTGACCCGGGTGGCTGCGGCCGATGGTGCGGACAGCGTCGTGGACGAGGGGGTTGGCTCGGTGCCAACGACCCCAATCATTCGCTGGCTGAACAGCGTTGACGGCCCGGTGGAGCAGTTCAACCAGGCGATGCTACTGCAGGCCCCGGCTGGCGCGACCGAAGCCGATGTGCGAGTGCTGTTGCAGGCGTTGCTGGTTCGGCATGCCATGTTGCGGGCGCGCGTCGACCACGACGGCGACGGGGGCTGGTCGGTGACCGTGCCCGAGGCGGGTTCGATGGATGCACACGCCTGCCTACACACCGTCGACGTGCTCGGCGACGAGGACCTGATCGCGGCGCGGTCGCGGCTGGATCCGCCGGCAGGGGTGATGCTCAGCGCGCTATGGGTTTGCACCACCGGACAACTGGCGGTGATCGTTCACCATCTGGCCGTCGATGCGGTGTCGTGGCGGATCCTCGTGGAGGATCTCAACACCGCTTGGGCCCAGCACCGGGCTGGCCAGCCGGTGGCGTTGCCGGCGTGGGGCACGTCGTTCGCGCGGTGGGCCTCGCTGCTGACTGACTACGCGCATCGGCCCGAGGTGGTGGAGCAGGCCGATGCCTGGAAGCAGCTGGCCGGGACGTGGGCCGCGCTGCCGGCGGTGCAACCCGACGGCGACACCTATGAAAGCGCCGGGCATTTGTCAGTGTCGCTGGAGGCCCAGACCACCACGATGCTGCTCGGTGAGGTGCCTGCGGCGTTTCACACTGGGACACACGAGATCCTGCTGATCGGGTTGGCCTTGGCGGCGGCACAGTATGTGGGGAACGGCACCGCGCCGATCGGCATCGACGTGGAGAGCCACGGTCGTCACGAGGAGCTGAGCCCGGACCTGGATTTGTCGCACACCGTGGGCTGGTTCACCGCCAAGTACCCCGTTGCGTTGACGGTCGGCCGGTTGGACTGGGCGCAGGTGATCGCCGGTGAGGCGTCGCTCGGGGCGGTGATCAAGAAAGCCAAAGAGCAGCTACGCGCCCTTCCTGACGCCCTGACCTACGGCGTGCTGCGGTATCTGAATCCCGAGGTGGATCTGGCGGTATCAGATCCGCCGATCGGCTTCAACTACCTGGGACGGACCGGTGCATCCGCCGGCGATGGATGGCAAGTGGTCCAGGACGCCTGGCGACTGACGCGTGTGGCCGCGGCGATACCAATGCCGCTGGCGCACACCGTGGAAGTCAGTGCCGGCGCCCTGGACACCGACACCGGTGCGCAGCTTTATGCGGAGTGGACGTGGGCACCCTCGGCGCTGGATCACGCCGCGGTCAGCGAACTGAGCCGGTTGTGGACGGAGGCTCTGGCCGGCATCTGCGCGCATGTGCGCCGCGGCGGGGGCGGGCTGACGCCGTCAGATATCGCGCCAGCGCGGTTGAGCCAGCAAGAAATCGACGAGCTCGCGCGGCAATACGAAATCGCCGATGTGTTGCCGCTGACCCCCTTGCAGCAAGGGCTGCTCTTTCACGCCGGCAGCGCCCAAGGCGGCGACGACGACGTGTATGCGGTGCAGCTGCAGATCACGTTGAGCGGCCCGCTTGACAGCCGTCGGCTGCGCGATGCGGTGCAGAACGTCGTCAACCGGCATCCCAACCTGATGGCCCGGTTCTGCGGCCAGTTCGACGAACCGGTGCAGATCGTCCCCGCCGATCCGGTAGTGCCGTGGCGCTACGCCGAGCTGGACCGTGGCGACCCCGAGGACCAGATTGAGCAGCTGTGCGAAGCCGAGCGCGCCACCGTCAGCGATCTCGGCAACCAGCCGGCCTTCCGGGCGGCGCTGATCCGCACCGCCCCAGACCGGCACCGGTTCGTGCTCACGAACCACCACATCGTGCTCGACGGCTGGTCATTGCCAATTCTGCTGCGCGAGATATTCGCCAGTTACAACGGCCAACGCTTGCCCGCGCCGACGTCGTATCGAACATTTCTCACCTGGCTGGCCGACCGTGACGTCGATGCCGCGCGCGCTGCTTGGCGCGAGGCGCTCGCCGGCTTTGACACTCCTACACTGGTCGGCCCGCCGAATCAGTCGGTGCGAGTCCGAGGCGCCGAATCCTATTGGCTCTCCGCGCAAACCACGCATGCGATAAGCGATTTGGCCAGGTCGTGCCACACCACCGTCAACACGGTGTTGCAGGCCGCCTTTGCGCAGCTGCTGTGCTGGCTGACCGGTCAGCATGATGTCGCTTTCGGCGCAGCCGTCTCGGGTCGGCCCGCCGACGTGGCCGGTGCGGAATCGATGGTGGGACTGTTGATCAACACGGTGGCGGTGCGAGCGCGCATCGGCACGACCACCACTACCACGGACCTGCTCAACCAGCTGCAGCGCTCCCACAACGACACACTCGAGCATCAGCACTTAGCGCTCAACGAGATTCATCGCATTACCGGCCAAGACAAAATTTTCGACACCGTTCTGGCCTACGAGAACTATCCTTTGGACGCTGCCGCGTTGGCCGGCGACAGCGATCTGGCAGTCACGGAGTTCACCATCCGCGAATGCACCCATTACCCGCTGACGGTGCAAGCTGTGCCCGGCCGCGAACTCGGCCTCCGTGTGCGATACGACACCGATGTTTTCGACGCAGCCCGCGTCCACGACCTGATCCGTTGCCTTGAGCGGATTTTGGCGGCCATGGCCGCCGACCCTAGCCGACGGTTGTCGTCGGTGGATGTGCTCGATGCGGCTGAACACGTCCGGCTGGATGAGGTCGGCAACCGGACCGTGTTGACCCGCCCGGCGACGACGCAGGCGTCGGTTCCGGACTTGTTCGCCGCCCAAGTGGCGCGCACCCCCGAGGCGGTGGCGGTCAGCTGCCAAGGCCGCTCGATGACCTATGCCGAGCTCGAGGCGGCGGCGAACCGGGTGGCCCACGCGCTGTGCGCCCGCGGCGCGGACCCCGGACAGTCTGTGGCGCTGATGTTTTCGCGGTCGGCCGAGGCGATCGTGGCGATCCTGGCGGTGCTCAAGAGCGGCGCGGCCTATCTCCCGATCGACCCGGCGCTGCCGGTAGAGCGGATCGGGTTCATGCTTGCCGACGCCGCGCCGGTCATCGCGATCACCACCGCTGACCTCGCCGACCGGCTCGAGGGACATGGGCTTCCGGTCATCGACATCGACGACCCCGCTATTGATCTGCATCCGAGCACCGCTCCGCCGATGCCTGCGCCCGATGACATCGCCCACATCATCTACACCTCGGGCACGACCGGTGTGCCCAAGGGGGTCGCGGTCACCCACCACAACGTCACACAGCTTTTCGACTCCCTGGACGCCGGCGTGCAGCTGGCGCCGGGTCAGGTATGGACGCAGTACCACTCCTATGCGTTCGACTTCTCGGTGTGGGAGATCTGGGGCGCGCTCCTGCACGGTGGACGGCTGGTGGTGGTGCCCGCGTCGGTGGCGCGCTCACCGGAGGACTTGCGCGCCTTGCTGATTCGTGAGCAGGCCAGCGTGCTCACCCAAACCCCGTCGGCGGTGGCAGTGCTCTCGCCTAAGGGGTTGGAATCGGCGTTGGTGATCGGCGCTGAGCCCTGCCCGGCCGAGCTGGTTGACAAGTGGGCGCCCGGGCGGGTGATGGTCAACGTATACGGCCCGACCGAGACGACGATGTGGGCGTCCAAGAGCGCGCCCCTGGCCGCAGGTTCGGGGTCGCCGCCGATCGGCTCGCCGGTGTCGGGAGCGGCCTTCTTCGTGCTGGACGGCTGGTTGCGCCGCGTGCCGGCCGGCGTGGTCGGAGAGTTGTACATCGCCGGTCGCGGGGTCGGCTGCGGGTATTGGCGCCGGGCGGGTCTGACTGCTTCCCGGTTTGTGGCATGTCCGTTCGAGGGCGCCGGAGCACGCATGTATCGCACCGGGGATCTCGTGCGCTGGCGCGCCGACGGGCAGCTGGACTACCTGGGCCGCGGCGACGAGCAGGTCAAGATCCGCGGCTATCGCATCGAGCTCGGCGAGAGCCGAGCTGCCCTAGCGGGTTTGGACGGGGTCGAGCAGGCGGCGGTGATCGCCCGGGAGGACCGCCCAGGTGACAAGCGCCTCGTCGGTTATGTGACCGGGACAGCCGACCCCGCCCTTATACGCGCCCAGCTGGCCGACCGGCTCCCGGGCTACATGGTCCCGGCGGCGGTGGTGGTGTTGGAGGCGCTGCCGTTGACGGTCAACGGCAAACTTGACACCCGGGCACTCCCGGCACCGGAGTACACCGGTGTTGATCGGTATCGGGCCCCCGGCAACGCAGTCGAGGAGATCCTGGCCGGCATCTACGCCCACGTGTTGGATGTCGAGCGCGTCGGGGTCGACGATTCATTCTTCGATCTCGGCGGGGACAGCATCTCGGCGATGCGCCTGATCGCCGAGATCAGCACCGCCTTTGATGCGGGGCTTTCGGTGCGCACCGTGTTCGAGGCGCCGACGGTTGCCCAATTGGCACCGCGTATCGGTGCGGAGGCCGATCCGCTGCCACGGCTGGTGCCGGTTGAGCGGCCCGCGCTGGTTCCGTTGTCGTTCGCCCAACAGCGATTGTGGTTCTTAGACCAGTTCCAAGGGCCGTCACCGACCTACAACGTGGCGGTGGCGCTGAAGCTACTCGGACGGCTCGACGGCGAAGCCCTCGGCTCGGCGTTGGCCGATGTGGTGGCCCGCCACGAGAGCCTGCGCACAGTGTTTCCCACGATAGACGGAACCCCCCGGCAGATGGTTACGCCCGTGGACCGGGCCAACTTCGGTTGGGACGTCGTCGATGCCGCCGGCTGGCCGGCGAGCCGGCTGGACGAGGCCGTGAACGCGGCAGCCCGCTACACGTTCGATCTGCAAACCGAGATCCCCTTGCGAGCACGGCTTTTCCATGTCGCCGATGACGAACACGTGCTGGTTCTCGTGGTGCACCACATCGCCGCTGACGGTTGGTCGATCACCCTGCTGGCGCGTGATCTAGGGGTTGCCTATGCCAGCCGGTGTGCCGGGAACACTCCCGAGTGGCCCGAGCTGCCGGTGCAGTATGTCGACTACACGCTATGGCAGCGCGCCCAGTTCGGTGATCTCGACGACAGCCGCAGCCGGATCGCCGCACAGCTGGCCTACTGGGAGCAGGCCCTGGCAGGCATGCCAGATCGGCTGGCGCTGCCGACCGATCGGCCCTATCCACCGCTCGCCGATCAGCGCGGCGCACGGATGGCGGTCGAGTGGCCGGCGGAGCTGCAACAGCGCATCGCGCGAGTGGCCCGCGAGCACAACGCAAGCAGCTTCATGGTGATCCAGGCCGGCCTGGCGGTGTTGCTAGCCAAGCTCAGCGCGAGTCGCGATGTGGCCGTGGGGTTCCCGATCGCCGGGCGCCGCGACCCAGCACTCGACGAGCTCGTAGGCTGCTTCGTCAACACCTTAGTGCTGCGGGTCGATCTTGGCGGAAACCCCAGCTTTGCCGAGCTGCTGGCTCAGGTGCGGGCGCGCAGCCTGGCCGCCTACGAGCACCAAGACATGCCCTTCGAGGTGTTGGTGGAGCGGCTCAACCCCACCCGAAGCCTGAACCATCACCCCCTTATCCAGGTGGTGCTGGCCCTGCAGAACTTCCCCGGACAGCACAGTGACCCCGCCGCCGCACTCGCATTGGGAGATGTGCACGTCACGCCGCTGCCGGTCGACACCGAAACGGCCCGAATGGATTTGGTGTTCAACCTGACGGAACGCTGGAGCCGGGCCGGGGAACCGGCCGGAATCGGCGGAGCGGTGGAATTTCGTACCGACGTGTTCGACGCTTCCAGCATCCACGCGCTGATCGAGCGGTTCGAGCGGGTTTTGGTGGCGATCACCGCCGAGTCCACAACGCAGTTGTCGTCGGTAGATCCGCTCGATGCCGCCGAGCATGCCCGCCTGGATCGGTGGGGCAACCGCGCGGCGTTGACCCGGCCGACAAGCACGCCGGTGTCGATTTCGGAACTATTTGCTGCGCACGTGGCCCGGATACCGGACGCCGTGGCGATCAGCGGCCAAGGCCGCCCAATGACCTACCGCCAACTCGATGACGCATCGAGTCGCTTGGCGCACTTGCTGATTGCGCAGGGCGCGGGCCCCGGACAGTCTGTGGCGCTGCTGTTGTCGCGGTCGGTCGAAGCGGTCGTGGCGATCTTGGCGGTGCTCAAAGCCCGAGCGGCGTATCTGCCGATCGACCCCGGTCTGCCGGCGGCCCGCATCGGCTTCATGGTGGCCGACGCCGCGCCGACCGTCGCAATCAGCATCCCCGACCTGGCCGACCAGCTCGACGGATACGACCTGACCGTCGTCAACATCGACGACCCAGCTGTTGACGCCCAACCGAATACAGCGCTGCCGGCGCCCGCACCCGACGACATCGCCTACCTGATCTACACCTCCGGTACCACCGGTGTCCCCAAGGGAGTCGCGGTTAGCCACCGCAACGTAACTCAGCTGTTGGGATCTCTGGACGCCGGTCTGCCGCCGGCGGGGGTGTGGTCGCACAGTCACTCCTTGACATTCGACGTGTCGGTGTGGGAGATCTTCGGCCCGTTGCTGCGGGGCGGGCGACTGGTGGTGGTGCCCGAGTCGGTAAGGCGCTCCGCGGACGACTTCCACGCCATGCTGGTCGCCGAACAGGCCAGTGTGCTCACCCAGACGCCATCCGCGGTGAATGTCCTTTCACCGCAGGGACTGGAGTCGACGGCGTTGGTGATGGCCGGTGAGGCCTGCCCGCCCGAGGTGGTGGATCGCTGGGCTTCCGGGCGGGTGATGGTCAACGCCTACGGCCCGACCGAGACCACGATGTGTGTGGCAATCAGTGCGCCGCTGACGCCCGGATCGGGGTCACCGCCGATCGGCTCGCCGTTGCCGGGGACGGCATTGTTCGTGCTCGACGGCTGGCTGCAGCCGGTGGCGGCAGGGGTAGTCGGGGAGTTGTATGTGGCCGGCGCCGGGCTGGCGTATGGCTACGTGGGCCGCGCCGGTTTGACCGGATTGCGGTTTGTGGCTTGTCCTTTCGGCGAGACTGGAGCGCCTGGACAACGGATGTATCGCACCGGGGATCTGGTGCGTTGGCGTGCCGATGGGCAGTTGGACTATGTCGGTCGCGCCGACGAGCAGGTCAAGGTCCGCGGCTATCGCATCGAGTTGACCGAGGTGCGTGCGGCGTTGGCGGGCTGCGACGGGGTGCAGCAGGCGGTGGTGATTGCCCGCGAGGACCGCCCCGGCGAAAAGCGGCTGGTGGGCTATATCACCGGCACGGCGGACCCGGCCGCACTACGCCGGAAGCTCGCCGAGCGGCTACCGGAATACATGGTTCCGGCCGCGGTGGTGCCGTTGGAAACCATGCCGCTGACACCCAACGGCAAACTCGACACCCGCGCTCTACCAGCGCCAGAACAGACTGCGGCCGGCTATCGAGCCCCGGCCAACCCTGTGGAAGAGATCGTGGCCGGCATCTACGCCCAAGTATTCGGACTCGAGCGCGTCGGGGCCGACGACTCGTTTACCGACCTGGGTGGGGATTCGCTGTCGGCGATGCGGGTGGTCTCCGCGATCAACGCCACCCTGAATGCCGACCTTTCGGTGCGCACGGTGTTCGAGGCTCCCACGGTGGCCCAGTTGGCCTCCCGCATCGGCGTCGACGAGGGTCGGTCCAAGCCATTGGTGGCGGTCGAGCGTCCCGCGGTGATCCCGTTGTCCTTCGCCCAACAGCGGCTGTGGTTCATCGACCAATTACAAGGCCCCTCACCGGTTTACAACATCGCGGTGGCGTTGCGGCTACGCGGCCAGCTCGACGCCGACGCTCTGCGCGCGGCGCTGGCCGACGTGGTGGGCCGCCACGAAAGCCTGCGCACGGTATTCCCCACGGTTGCCGGAACGCCACAGCAGGTGGTGATCCCTCGGCAGCGAGCCGACTTCACGTGCGACGTCGTTGACGCTTCCGGCTGGTCGGAAGACCGGCTGAAAGAGGCCATCGGTGCCGCGGCGTGCTACCCGTTTGATCTGGCTACTGAGATCCCCTTGCGGGCAATGCTGTTCCGTGTCTACGACGACGAACACGTGCTGTTAGCCGTGGTGCACCATATCGCCGCCGACGGCTGGTCGATCACCCCGCTGGTGCGTGATCTGGGTGTGGCTTATGCCAGCCGCTGCGCTGGCCAGGCTCCGGACTGGCCCGAATTACCGTTGCAATACGTCGATTACACGCTGTGGCAGCGGGCGCAACTCGGTGACCTCGACGACGCCGACAGTCCGATCGCGGCGCAGCTGGCCTACTGGCAGGATGTCCTGGCCGGGATGCCCGACCGACTTGAACTTCCCACCGATCGGCCGTATCCGCCGGTGGCTGATCAACATGGCGCCAGTGTGGAGGTGGACTGGCCGGCCGAGCTGCAGCAGCAGGTGGCGCGGATAGCTCGCGAGTACAAGGCGACCGGTTTCATGGTGGTCCAGGCCGCGCTGGCGGTGTTGTTGTCCGAGCTCAGCGCGAGCCGCGAGGTGGCCATCGGGTTCCCGATCGCCGGGCGTGGCGCCCCGGGGCTCGATGAGCTGGTCGGGTTTTTCGTCAACACCCTGGTGCTGCGCGTAGATCTGGCCGGAAATCCCAGTGTTGCCGAGCTCATCGCCCAGGTGCGTCGCCGCAGCCTGGCCGCCCACGAGCACCAAGACGTTCCCTTCGAGGTGCTCGTCGATCGGCTCAACCCCACCCGAAGCCTCGGCCACCACCCGCTCGTCCAGGTGTTGCTGGCCTGGCAAAACCTTCCGTGGCAACAGGAACACGAGGGCGCGGACTTGGCTTTGGGTGGGCTGGAGGTCACGCCGATGCCGGTGGACACCCAAACGGCCCGCATGGATCTCACGTTCTCCCTGGCCGAACATTGGAGCAGCGACGGCGAGCCCGCCGGGATCAGGGGGATGGTGGAGTTCCGCACCGACGTATTCGATGCGGCCAGCATTGAAACACTGATCGAGCGGTTCCGTCGGGTGCTGGTGGCGATGGCCGCCGATCCGGCGGGGTCGTTGTCGTCGGTGGATCTGCTCGAGGAGTCTGAGCGCGCCCAGCTGGATGACTGGGGTAACCGGGCGGTGTTGACCGCGCTGGCGACGGGGATGTCGGTTCCGGCTTCGTTTGCGGTCCAGGTGGCCCGCACGCCCGAGGCGGTAGCGATCGGCTGCGGTGAGCTGTCGTTGACCTATCGCGAGCTCGACGATGCGTCGAACAGGCTGGCGCACTTGCTGTCTGGCCACGGAGCGGGGCCGGGCGGCTGCGTGGCGCTGTTGTTGCCGCGGTCGGCCGAGGCGATCGTGGCGATCCTCGCAGTGCTGAAGACGGGGGCAGCGTATCTGCCGATGGACCCGGCGCTGCCCGCGGCCCGAATCGAGTTCATGGTCGATGATGCCGCGCCGGTCGCCGCCGTCAGCACCGCCGGACTGGCCGGGCGGCTCGATGGGTTCGGTGTGGTGGTCGTCGACGTCAACGACCCGGCCGTTCACGCCCAACCCAGCACCCCGCTGCCGGCGCCCGCACCCGACGACATCGCCCACATCATCTACACCTCGGGCACGACTGGCGTGCCCAAAGGCGTTGCGGTCACTCACCACAACGTGACCCAGCTGTTCGACGCGCTCGACATCGGGTTGCAGCTCGGCCCGGAACTGGCGTGGACCCAGTTCCACTCCTATGCCTTCGACTTCTCGGTATGGGAGATCTGGGGTGCGCTGTTGCACGGGGGCCGACTGGTAGTGGTGCCCGAATTGGTGGCGCGCTCGCCGGTGGATTTCCACGACTTGCTGGTTAGCGAGCGGGTCGACGTGTTGACCCAGACCCCGACGGCGGTGGGCATGCTGTCGCCCGAGGGATTGGATGCGGCGGCATTGGTGATCGGCGCCGAGCCGTGCCCAGCGGACTTCGTGGATCGGTGGGCGCCGGGGCGGGTGATGGTCAATGTCTACGGCCCGACCGAGACGACGATGTGGGCGTCGAAGAGTGAGCCGCTGAGGCCGGGATCCGGTGCGCCGCCGATCGGTTCGCCGGTGGCCGGTGCGGCGTTCTTTGTGCTGGATGACTGGTTGCGGCTGGTGCCGGCCGGCGTGGTCGGGGAGTTGTACCTAGCTGGTCGCGGCGTGGGTTGCGGGTATTGGCGGCGGCCGGGTCTGACTGGATCGCGATTTGTGGCGTGCCCGTTCGCCGCCGCGGGAACGGCCGGAATACGCATGTATCGCACCGGGGATCTGGTGCGGTGGCGCGCTGACGGGCAGCTGGACTATCTGGGCCGCGCCGACGAGCAGGTCAAGATCCGCGGGTATCGCATCGAGCTCGGGGAAGTGCGTGCCGCCCTGGCTGGTGTGGATGGGGTCGAGCAGGCGGCGGTGATCGCCCACGAGGACCGTGCCGGCGACAAACGGCTGGTGGGCTATATCACCGGTACCGCCGACCCGGTCGCCGCGCGAGCCGCACTGGCCGAGCGGTTGCCGGCCTACATGGTGCCGACCGCGATAATCGTGCTCGATGCGCTGCCGTTGACCCCCAACGGCAAACTCGACAAGCGCGCGCTGCCGGCACCGGACTACGGCGACGCCGAGCGGTATCGCGCCCCGCACAGTGCGGTCGAGGAGATCCTGGCCGGGATCTATGCCCAGGTGCTTGGTGTTGAGCGGGTCGGCGTCGAGGATTCGTTCTTCGACCTTGGCGGGGACAGCATTTCGGCGATGCGGCTGATCGCCGAAATCAACACCAGCCTAGAGGCGGGCCTCTCGGTGCGCACGGTGTTCGAGGCGCCCACCGTCACCCAGCTGGCGGCGCACCTCAGCGAAAGCACCGATCGTCTGCCCCAGTTGGCACCGGTTGAGCGGCCGGCGGCGATTCCGTTGTCGTTTGCCCAGAACCGGTTGTGGATCCTGGATCAGTTGCAGGGGCCCTCGCCGGTGTACAACATGGCGGCCGCTTTGCGGCTGAGCGGCAAGCTCGATCCCGATGCGTTGGTTGCCGCGCTGGCCGACGTTGTGGGCCGCCACGAAAGCCTGCGCACGCTGTTTGTGGCGGTCGACGGAATGCCCCAGCAGGTGATCATCCCGGCGGAACAAGCCGATTTCGGTTGGCAAACAATCGATGCCACCGGCTGGCCGGCGACCCGCCTCGGTGAGGCCATCGATGAGGTGGCCACTCACACGTTTGACCTGGCCACCGAGATCCCAGTGCTGGCAACGCTTTTCCGCCTCGGCGCTGATGAGCACGTGTTGGTGATCGTGGTGCACCATATAGCCGCCGACGGCTGGTCGATCACTCCGTTGATGCGTGATCTCGGTGTCGCCTATGCCAGCCAGTGCGAGGGGCGGGCGCCCGACTGGGCGCCGTTGCCCGTGCAGTATGCCGACTACACGCTGTGGCAACGCGCCCAATTCGGTGAACTGGACGATCCGGGTAGTCCCATCGCGGCGCAGCTGGAGTTTTGGGTGCAGACCCTGGCCGGGATGCCCGAGCGCCTGCAGTTGCCCACCGATCGGCCCTACCCGCGGATCGCGGATCACCGCGGCGCCACTGTCGCGTTGGACTGGCAGACAGGGTTGCAGCAGCAGGTTGCCCGGATCGCTCGCCAGCACAACGCGACCAGTTTCATGGTGGTGCAGGCCGCGCTTGCGGTGCTGCTGGCCAAGCTCAGCGCCAGTCGCGATGTGGCGGTTGGGTTCCCGATCGCCGGGCGCCGCGACCCCATGCTCGATGAGCTGGTCGGATTTTTCGTCAACACGCTGGTGCTGCGGGTGGATCTGGCTGGCGATCCCAGTGTCGGCGAGCTGCTGGCTCAAGTGCGGGCCCGCAGCCTGGCCGCCTACGAGCACCAGGACGTGCCCTTCGAAGTCCTGGTCGAGCGGCTCAACCCCAGCCGCTCGCTCGCCCACCACCCGCTGGTGCAAGTGGCGTTGGGCTGGCAGAACCTGCCGTGGCAGCAGAACGGTCTGGCCGCCGAAGTGAGCCTGGCTGATCTGGAAGTCGCACCGATGCCGGTGAAGGCGCAGACCGCCCGCATGGATGTGGTGTTCCACCTAGCCGAACGATGGACCGAGACCGGCGAGCCGGCGGGCATCGGCGGGGAAGTGGAATTCCGCACCGATGTGTTTGATGCGGCCAGTGTTGAGATGTTGGTCGAGCGGCTCCAGCGCATGTTGGTGGCGATGACCGACGATCCGACGCGAGCACTCTCGTCGCTGGATCTGCTCGATGAGTCTGAGCGGGCGCGTTTGGATGCGGTCGGTAACCGGGCGGTGTTGAGTGCACCGGCGGCCACGCCGGTGTCGGTTCCGGTGTTGTTTGGTGAGTGGGTGGTGGGTGCGCCGGGGGCGGTGGCGGTCAGCTCCGAGGGCTACTCGTTGACTTACCGTGAGCTTGATGAGGCGTCGAACCGGTTGGCGCACATGCTTGTTGGGCAGGGCGCGGGGCTGGGGCAGTGTGTGGGGCTGTTGGTGTCGCGTTCGGTCGAGGCGGTCGTGGCGATGCTGGCGGTGCTCAAGAGCGGGGCGGCCTATGTGCCGATCGACCCGGGTCTGCCGGCGGCCCGGCTGGGGTTTGTGCTGTCGGATGCCGCGCCGGTAGCGGTGATCACCAACGCTGAGTTGGCCGGCCGGCTCGATGGGCACGAGGTGGCCGTCGTCGACATCGATGACCCGGCCATCGATGCGCAACCCGGTACGGCACTGCCGGCGCCGGGTGCGGAGGCGATCGCGTATGTGATCTACACCTCGGGCACGACCGGGGTGCCCAAAGTGGCGGTCACTCACGGCAATGTGACGCAGTTGTTGGGGTCGTTGGATGCGGGCCTGCCGGTGGCGGGGGTGTGGTCGCAGTGTCATTCGTTGGCGTTTGACGTTTCGGTGTGGGAGATCTTTGGTGCGCTGCTGCGCGGTGGCCGGGTGGTGGTGGTGCCCGATGCGGTGGTCGGTGCGCCAGATGAGTTGCACGCCTTGCTGGTTGACCAGCGTGTGGATGTGCTGACTCAGACGCCGTCGGCGGTGGCGATGTTGGCGGCTGAGGGTTTGGAGTCGACGGCGTTGGTGATGGCCGGTGAGGCCTGCCCGGCTGAGGTGGTGGATCGCTGGGCGGCGAATCGGGTGATGGTCAACGCCTATGGGCCGACCGAGACCACGATGTGTGGCGATCAGTGCACCGTTGACCCCCGGGTCGGGGACCCCGCCGATCGGTTCTCCGGTGGCCGGGGCGGCGTTGTTCGTGCTCGATGGGTGGTTGCGTGCGGTGCCCGCGGGTGTGGTCGGTGAGTTGTATGTGGCCGGTGCCGGGGTGGCGTGCGGGTATGCGGGCCGCGCTGCGTTGACGGCGTCGCGGTTTGTGGCGTGTCCGTTCGGCGGTGCGGGAACACGGATGTATCGGACCGGGGATGTGGTGCGCTGGCGTGCCGATGGGCAGCTCGATTATTTGGGCCGTGCTGATGAGCAGGTCAAGATCCGCGGCTATCGCATCGAGCTCGGCGAAATCCAAGCCGCCCTAGCGGCGTGCGAGGGTGTGGCGCAGGCGGTGGTGATCGCCCGCGAAGACCGCCCCGGCGACAAGCGCCTGATCGGCTACATCACCGGCGCCGCCGATCCGGCCGAGCTTCGCGCCGCGCTGGCCGAGCGGCTGCCGGCGCACATGGTGCCGGCCGCGGTGGTGGTGCTCGAGGCGTGGCCGTTGACCCCCAACGGCAAGCTCGACACCCGCGCCCTGCCGGCACCGGAATACCTCGCCGGCCGGTATCGCGCCCCCACCAACGCGGTCGAAGAAATGCTGGCCGGCATCTACGCCCAAGTACTCGGAGTCGACCGCGTCGGCATCGACGACTCCTTCTTCGACCTCGGCGGCGACAGCATCTCAGCCATGCAAGTCGTGGCGCGCGCGCGTGCTGCGGGTCTGGTATGTCGGCCGCGCGATGTGTTCGTCGAGCAGACCGTGGCTCGGTTGGCCCGGGTGGTCGAGACATCCGGCGCTGGTGGCCCGATCGACGAGGGTGTGGGCGAGGTGAGCGCCACCCCAATCATGTGCTGGCTGAACAGCATTGACGGTCCGGTCGACCAGTTCAACCAGACCGTGCTGGTGCAGGCCCCGGCGGGAGGTACCCAGGCCGACGCGGTGGTGTTGTTGCAGGCGTTGCTGGATCGGCACGCCATGCTGCGCGCACGCGTGAACGACGACGGCGACGGGCGCTGGACCCTGACTGTGCAAGAGCCGGGGTCCGTCCAAGCCGCTAACTGCCTGCATACCGTCGATACGTTGTCCGACGAGGCGCTGATACGGGCGCGCTCGCGGCTCAACCCGGCCGCCGGGGTGATCCTCAGCGCGTTGTGGGTGGACTCGACACGCCAGCTGGCGTTGATCATTCACCACCTGGCCATCGACGCGGTGTCGTGGCAGATCGTGCTCGAGGACCTCAACCTTGCCTGGACTCAACACCGGGCCGGCCAGCCAGTGGCGTTGCCCGCGTGGGGAACGTCGTTTGCGCGGTGGGCAGAAGTGCTGAGCGAGCACTCGCACGCACCCGAGGTGGTGGAGCAGGCGGATGCTTGGAAGCGGGTGGCGGCAGCATCGACGACGTTGCCCGCGGTGCAGCCCGAATCAGACACCTATGAAAGCGCCGGCCATATGCCGGTTTCACTGGATACCGAAAATACCGGAATCCTTCTTGGTGAGGCGTCGGCGGCCTTCCACACCGGGGCGCACGAGATCTTGTTGATCGCATTGGGTTTGGCGGTCGCGCAGTTCGCTGGCGACGGCAGCGCGCCAATCGGCATCGACGTCGAAGGGCATGGCCGCCACGAGGAACTGAGACCCGACATCGACTTGTCGCGCACCGTGGGCTGGTTCACCACCAAATACCCAGTGGCATTGAGGATCGGCGCGCTGGACTGGACGAAGGTAACCGCCGGCGACGGCGAACTCGGGGCGCTGATCAAGAACGCCAAAGAGAAGCTTCGAGCCCTGCCACACCCGCTCACCTACGGTCTGCTGCGTTACCTGAACGCCGACATCAATCTCGCAGAGCCGGATCCGCCCATCGGTTTCAACTACCTGGGACGCCTAGGGTCTGCCGGCGACACGACCGGCCAGGGATGGCAGCTCTCCCAAGGAAGCGTTTCGGTGTCCAGTGTGGCCGCGGCGATACCAATGCCCTTGGCGCACACCGTCGAACTCAACGTCGGCACCGTCGACACCGAGGCGGGACCCCAGCTATACGGCGAGTGGACCTGGGCACCGTCGGCACTGGATGACGCCGCCGTCAGCGAACTCAGCCGCTTGTGGTTGCAGGCACTGACCGGTATCTGCGCGCATGTGCGCGCCGGTGGAGGCGGGCTGACACCCTCGGATATCGCACCGGCCCGGTTGAGCCAGCAGCAGATCGACGAACTGCAGCAGCAATACCAGGTCGCCGATGTCCTGCCGCTGACGCCGCTGCAACAGGGACTGCTCTTCCACGCCAACAGCGCTCAAGGCAGCGACGACGATCTATACGCGGTGCAAATCGATTTCACCGTGACAGGGCCCCTCGACGAGCATCGCCTGCGCGATGCGGTGCACGCAGTAGGCAACCGCCACCCACACCTGGTGGCCCGATTCTGCGACCGGTTCGACGAACCCGTGCAGATCATTCCCGCCGAACCCATCGTCCCATGGCGCTATGTCGAGCCCGACGGCGGCGACGTCGAAGACCAGGTCCGGCAGGTATGCGCCGACGAACGCGCCGCTGTCTGCGATCTGACCCATCAGCCGGCGTTTCGGGCGGCGTTGATCCGCACCGCCTCCGACCGCCACCGGTTCGTATTGACCAATCACCACATCGCGATGGATGGCTGGTCGATGCCGATCTTGCTGGGCGAGATATTCGCCGGCTATTACGGTCAGCAACTGCCCGCACCAGTCCCGTACCGCCGGTTTGTTACCTGGCTGGCCGCTCGTGACCATGATGCGGCACAAGCGGTTTGGCGCGAGGTGCTCGCCGGCTTCGAGACCCCGACACTGGTCGGTCCGCCGGATCGGCTAGGGGGCGGCGCCCGCGGCGTCGAATCGTTCCGGGTGTCCCCGGCCATCACGCGGGCCGTTAACGAGTTGGCGCGCTCGTGCCACACCACCGTCAACATCGTTCTGCAGGCCGCGTGGGCACAGCTGCTGATGTGGCTGACCGGTCAGCACGACGTCGCCTTCGGCACGCCGGTTTCGGGCCGGCCACCCGACCTGGCAGGCGCGGACTCGATGGTGGGCCTTTTCATCAACACCGTGCCGGTGTGCGCGCGCATCACCGCGTCGACCACCACCGCAGACCTACTCGACCAGCTGCAAAACTCGAGCAACGACACGCTCGAGCATCAACACTTGGCGCTCAACGAGATTAACCGTGCCACCGGTCATGGGCAGTTGTTCGACACCGTATTCGCCTACGAGAACTATCCGATAGACACCGCTGCGTTGACGGGCGACCACAGCCTGGCTATCACCGAAATCCGCAGCCGCGAATACAACCACTACCCGCTGACAATGCAAGCCACGCCCGGAAAAGAACTGGGCTTCCGCTTCGAATACGACACCGATGTGTTCGACGCGGCGACCGTCCAGACACTCACCGAGCGGCTCCAGCGCATGTTGGTGGCGATGACCGACGATCCGACGCGAGCACTCTCGTCGCTGGATCTGCTCGATGAGTCTGAGCGGGCGCGTTTGGATGCGGTCGGTAACCGGGCGGTGTTGAGTGCACCGGCGGCCACGCCGGTGTCGGTTCCGGTGTTGTTTGGTGAGTGGGTGGTGGGTGCGCCGGGGGCGGTGGCGGTCAGCTCCGAGGGCTACTCGTTGACTTACCGTGAGCTTGATGAGGCGTCGAACCGGTTGGCGCACATGCTTGTTAGGCAGGGCGCGGGGCTGGGGCAGTGTGTGGGGCTGTTGGTGTCGCGTTCGGTCGAGGCGGTCGTGGCGATGCTGGCGGTGCTCAAGAGCGGGGCGGCCTATGTGCCGATCGACCCGGGTCTGCCGGCGGCCCGGCTGGGGTTTGTGCTGTCGGATGCCGCGCCGGTAGCGGTGATCACCAACGCTGAGTTGGCCGGCCGGCTCGATGGGCACGAGGTGGCCGTCGTCGACATCGATGACCCGGCCATCGATGCGCAACCCGGTACGGCACTGCCGGCGCCGGGTGCGGAGGCGATCGCGTATGTGATCTACACCTCGGGCACGACCGGGGTGCCCAAGGGGGTGGCGGTCACTCACGGCAATGTGACGCAGTTGTTGGGGTCGTTGGATGCGGGCCTGCCGGTGGCGGGGGTGTGGTCGCAGTGTCATTCGTTGGCGTTTGACGTTTCGGTGTGGGAGATCTTTGGTGCGCTGCTGCGCGGTGGCCGGGTGGTGGTGGTGCCCGATGCGGTGGTCGGTGCGCCAGATGAGTTGCACGCCTTGCTGGTTGACCAGCGTGTGGATGTGCTGACTCAGACGCCGTCGGCGGTGGCGATGTTGGCGGCTGAGGGTTTGGAGTCGACGGCGTTGGTGATGGCCGGTGAGGCCTGCCCGGCTGAGGTGGTGGATCGCTGGGCGGCGAATCGGGTGATGGTCAACGCCTATGGGCCGACCGAGACCACGATGTGTGTGGCGATCAGTGCACCGTTGACCCCCGGGTCGGGGACCCCGCCGATCGGTTCTCCGGTGGCCGGGGCGGCGTTGTTCGTGCTCGATGGGTGGTTGCGTGCGGTGCCCGCGGGTGTGGTCGGTGAGTTGTATGTGGCCGGTGCCGGGGTGGCGTGCGGGTATGCGGGCCGCGCTGCGTTGACGGCGTCGCGGTTTGTGGCGTGTCCGTTCGGCGGTGCGGGAACACGGATGTATCGGACCGGGGATGTGGTGCGCTGGCGTGCCGATGGGCAGCTCGATTATTTGGGCCGTGCTGATGAGCAGGTCAAGATCCGCGGCTATCGCATCGAGCTCGGCGAAATCCAAGCCGCCCTAGCGGCGTGCGAGTGTGGCGCAGGCGGTGGTGATCGCCCGCGAAGACCGCCCGGCGACAAGCGCCTGATCGGCTACATCACCGGCGCCGCCGATCCGGCCGAGCTTCGCGCCGCGCTGGCCGAGCGGCTGCCGGCGCACATGGTGCCGGCCGCGGTGGTGGTGCTCGAGGCGTGGCCGTTGACCCCCAACGGCAAGCTCGACACCCGCGCCCTGCCGGCACCGGAATACCTCGCCGGCCGGTATCGCGCCCCCACCAACGCGGTCGAAGAAATGCTGGCCGGCATCTACGCCCAAGTACTCGGAGTCGACCGCGTCGGCATCGACGACTCCTTCTTCGACCTCGGCGGCGACAGCATCTCAGCCATGCGTCTGGTCGCCGCAATCAACACCGGCCTGGATGCCGCCGTTTCGGTGCGCGCCGTGTTTGAGGCACCGACGGTGGCCCAGTTGGCGCCCCGGATCCGTAGCGGTGCCGGCCAGCTGGAGCCACTGACGCCGCGACCACGGCCGGCAGTGGTGCCATTGTCGTTCGCCCAGCAGCGGCTGTGGTTCATCGACCAATTGCAAGGCCCCTCACCGGTTTACAACATGTCCGCCGCGTTGCGGCTGCACGGCCACCTGGATGCCGACGCGCTGGGCCAAGCGCTGGCCGATGTGGTCGGTCGCCACGAGAGCCTGCGCACGACCTTTGCGGCGCCCGACGGGATACCCCGGCAGCTCGTGGTGCCCGCCGGACAAACCGACTTCGGCTGGCAGGTCATCGATGCCAGCGGGTGGCCGCCAAGCCGGCTGGATGAGGCCGTCAACGCGATGGTTGGCTACCGGTTCGAGCTGGAAGCCGAAATCCCCGTCCAGGCGAGGCTTTTCCGCTTAACCGATGACGAACACGTGCTGGTCGCTGTGGTGCACCACATCGCCGCCGACGGGTGGTCGATCACCCCGCTGCTGCGGGATCTGGGAGTGGCCTATAGCAGCCGGTGCGCACGACAGGCTCCCGGCTGGGCGCCGCTGGCAGTGCAGTACATCGACTACACCCTGTGGCAGCGCGAAATCCTCGGCGACCTGACGGATAACCAGGGCCCCATCGCCGAGCAGCTGGCCTATTGGGAAGACGCTCTGGTCGGGATGCCCGAGCGGCTGCAACTTCCCACCGATCGGCCCTACCCGCTGGTTGCCGACCAGCGCGGCGCCAGTGTCGCGGTCAACTGGCCGACCGCAGTGCAGCAGCAGGTTGCTCGCGTGGCCCGTCAACACAATGCGACCAGCTTCATGGTGATCCAGGCTGCGCTGGCCCTCCTGCTGTCCAAGCTCAGCGCCAGCAACGATGTGGCCGTTGGCTTCCCGATCGCCGGGCGCCGTGATCCGGCGCTCGACGAATTGGTCGGATTCTTCGTCAACACCCTGGTGCTGCGGGTCGACCTGGGCGGTGATCCCAGCTTCGACGAGCTGCTGGCCCAGACGCGTGCCCGCAGCCTGGCCGCCTACGAGCACCAAGACGTGCCCTTCGAGGTACTGGTGGAGCGGCTCAACCCCACCCGAAGCCTGACCCATTCCCCGCTGGTTCAGGTCATGCTGGCGTGGCAGAACTTCCCCTGGCAGCACAATGATTCCGCCACGGGACTGGCCCTAGGCGGACTCGAGGCAACACCGGTACCGGTGGACACGCGCACCGCCCGCATGGACCTGACGTTTTCGCTGACCGAACGATGGACCGAGGCCGGTGAGCCCGCCGGAATCGGCGGGGCGGTCGAATTTCGCACCGACATGTTCGACGCGGCCAGCATCGAATCACTCCTCGATCGGTTCGAGCGGGTGGTGCTCACCATGACCGCCGATCCCACCCAACGGCTTTCGTCGATGGATCTGCTCGATCCCGCCGAGCGCATCCATCTCGACGAGCTCGGCAACCGCGCGACGCTGACGCGCCCTGAACCACCTGCGGTCTCAATTCCGGTGTTGTTCGCCGAGCGGGTGGCGAGCACCCCCGAAGCGGTGGCGATCCGCCACGACGGCCGCTCGATGACCTACCGGGAGCTCGACGAGGCCTCTAACCGGTTGGCGCACTTGCTCACTGACCAGGGTGCCGCTCCGGGACAGTGCACGGCATTGCTGCTGGAGCGCTCAGCGCAGGCGATCGTGGCGATGCTGGCGGTGCTGAAGACCGGGGCAGCGTACCTGGCCATCGATCCGGTGCTGCCGGCCGCGCGGATCGACTTCATGGTCACCGATGCCGCGCCCGTCGTCGCCATCACCACTGCCGGCCTGCGTGAGCGACTGGCCGCACACGACCTCGCGATCGTCGATGTCAACGATCCCGCGATCCAAAGCCAACCAAGCACGGCAATGGCCGCGGCCCCGATGACATCGCTTACGTCATCTACACCTCGGGCACCACCGGGGTGCCCAAGGGGGTAGCGGTCACCCACCACAGCATGGCGCATCTGGCTGAGTCGCTGCCAGCCCATCTGTCGGCGGAACAAGTGTGGACGCAATGTCATTCGTACGCTTTCGACTTCTCGGTCTGGGAGGTCTGGGCTGCGCTGCTCGGTGGCGGGCGGCTGGTGGTCGTGCCCGAGTCGGTGGCAGGTTCACCGGACGACTTCCACGACGTGCTGGTTGCCGAACAGGTCAGCGTGCTCACCCAGACGCCGTCCGCGGTGAAAGCGCTGTCACCCGACGGGCTGGGCCCGGTGGCCTTGCTGCTCGGTGGTGAGGCCTGCCCTGCCGAGCTGGTGGACCGGTGGGCGCCCGGGCGGGTAGTCGTCAACGCCTACGGCCCCACGGAAGCGACCGTGTACGCGTCGATGAGCGCGCCGTTGACACCCGGCTCGGGAGTGCCGCCGATCGGTTCGCCGGTGGCAGGGTCGGCGTTGTTCGTGCTGGACGGCTGGCTCCGGCCAGTACCGCCTGGAGTAATCGGCGAGTTGTACGTGGCCGGCCGCGGGGTGGCCTACGGCTATGTGCGCCGGTCCGGGCTGACCGGATCGCGGTTTGTGGCGTGTCCGTTCGGCGGTGCGGGAACACGGATGTATCGGACCGGGGATGTGGTGCGCTGGCGTGCCGATGGGCAGCTCGATTATTTGGGCCGTGCTGATGAGCAGGTCAAGATCCGCGGTTACCGCATCGAGCTCGGCGAAATCCAAGCCGCCCTAACCGGTTTGGACGGTGTCGAGCAGGCAGTGGTGATCGCCCGCGAAGACCGCCCCGGTGACAAGCGCCTGGTCGGCTACATCACCGGCACCGCCGACCCGAACGCAATACGCACCAAGCTTGCCGACCGGCTGCCGCCCTACATGATCCCCGCCGCGGTGATGGCACTCGACAGTTTGCCGTTGACGGTCAACGGAAAACTCGACACCCGCGCGCTGCCGGCACCCGAATACTCCGCGGGCCGCTATCGGGCACCGACCAATGCGGTCGAAGAGATCCTAGCCGCCATCTACGCCGAGGTGCTCGGGCTCGAGCGCGTCGGCGTCGACGACTCCTTCTTCGACCTTGGCGGGGACAGCATTTCGTCGATGCAGGTGGTGGCACGTGCGCGTGCAGCCGGCCTGGCGTGTCGTCCGCGCGAGGTCTTTGTGGAGCAGACCGTGGCCCGGCTGGCCCGAGTGGCCGCGGTGGCGGACGGTGAGGCCGGCGTGGTCGACGAAGGTGTGGGCGAGGTACCTGCGACCCCAATCATGCGCTGGTTGAACAGCATTGACGGCCCGCTGGAGCAGTTCAACCAGACGATGCTGCTGCAAGCCCCCGCGGATGCCGGCGAGGCCGACGTGATGACGCTGTTGCAGGCCTTGCTGGATCGGCACGCCATGCTGCGGGCGCGCGCCGACGACGACGGAGCGGGCGGCTGGCTGTTGACAGTGCCCGAGCCGGGATCGGTCGATGCGCGTGCTTGCCTGCACGCCGTCGACATGTTGTCTGACGAGGCGCTGATACAGGCGCGGTCGCGGCTGAATCCGGTTGACGGGGCGATGCTCAGCGCGCTGTGGGTGCGCTCGACAAGCCAGCTGGCGTTGATCATTCACCACTTGGCCTTCGATGCGGTGTCGTGGCGGGTGTTGTTGGAAGACCTCAATACCGCCTGGGCCCAGCACCGGGCCGGTGAGCCCGTGGCGTTACCGGCGTGGGGGACGTCGTTCGCCCGCTGGGCCTCGCTTTTGACGGAGTATGCGCACCGCCCCGAAATCGTGGCGCAGGCCGAAGCCTGGAAGCAGGTTGCTGCGGCCTCGACCGCGCTGCCGGCCGGGCAACCCGAACTGGACACCTATGCAAGCGCCGGGCATTTGACGGTGTCGCTGGACGCCGAGACCACCCGGATCCTGCTCGACGAGGTGGCGGCGGCGTTTCACGCTGGGCTGCACGAGATCTTGTTGATCGGATTCGCTTTGGCCGTCGCCGAATTCGTGGGCAACGGCAGCGCGCCGATCGGCATCGACGTGGAGGGTCACGGCCGCCACGAAGAACTGGGCCCCGACATCGACTTGTCGCACACCGTGGGCTGGTTCACCATCAAACACCCGGTTGCTTTGACGGTCGGCCGGCTGAACTGGGCGCAGGTAGCGGGCGGCGAGGACGCACTGGGGGCGTTGGTCAAGGACGCCAAAGAACAGCTTCGCTGCCTGCCCGACGGTCTGACCTATGGCGTGCTGCGGTATTTGAACCCCGACGTGCATCTGTCGGTGTCCGATCCGGTGATCGGGTTCAACTACCTGGGACGGATGGGCGGCGCGGCCGCCGAGGCGGTTGGCGAAGGCTGGCGTATTTCCCAGGACAACGTGTCGGTAGCGGCGGCGGCCGCAGCGGTACCGATGCCGTTGGCGCACACCGTGGAACTCAACGCCGGGACCGTCGAGACCGAGGCCGGCACGCGACTGTATGCCGATTGGACGTGGGCGCAGTCGGTGCTCGACGAAGCGCAAATCAGCCGGTTGAGCCGGTCATGGTTCGCCGCCTTGGCCGGAATCTGCGCGCATGTGCGAGCCGGTGGCGGCGGGTTGACGCCGTCGGACATCGTCCCGGCCCGGCTCGGGCAACGCGAGATCGACCAATTGCAGCAGCAATACCAGATCGCCGATGTGTTGCCGCTGACCCGCTGCAGCAGGGACTGCTCTATCACGCGGACAGCGCCCAGGGCAGCGACGACATCTACGCAGTGCAACTGGCGATCACGTTGAGCGGCCGGCTCGACCCACATCGCCTGCGCGATGCGCTGCACACCGTGATCGACCGGCACCCCAACCTGGTGGCCCGGTTCTGCGGCCAGTTCGAGGAACCGGTGCAGATCATTCCCCCCGAACCCTCGGTGCCGTGGCGCTATGTCGAGCTGGACGGCGTCGATGCCGAAGACCAGGTTCAGCAGATCTGCGCCGCTGAACGCGCCGCCGTCTGCGATTTGGCCCACCAGGCGGCATTTCGGGCTGCGTTGGTCCGCGTCGCGCGGGGCCGGCACCGGCTTGTCCTGACCAATCACCACATCGTGCTCGACGGCTGGTCGATGCCGATCCTGCTGGGAGATCTTCGCCGCTTATTACGGGCAGCAACTGCCCGCGGCCGTTCCGTACCGTCGCTTTGTTACCTGGCTGGCCGATCGCGACCTGGTTGCCGCGCAAGAGGTTTGGCGCAAGGTGCTGGCCGGCTTCGACACCCCGACATTGGTGGGCCCTCGAAATCGGTTGGCCCTCGGCGCCCGCGGCGCGGAGTCGTTCCGGTGCCTGCCGCCACCACGAGCGCCGTCAGCGAGCTGGCCCGCTCGTGCCACACCACCGTCAACACCGTGCTGCAGGCCGCGTTCGCGCAGGTTCTGACGTGGCTGACCGGTCAGCATGATGTCGCGTTCGGGACGGCGGTCTCAGACCGGCCGGCAGAGGTGGTCGGCGCGGAGTCCATGGTCGGTCTGTTGATCAACACGGTGCCGGTGCGGGCGCGCATCACAGCGACAACCACCACCGCAGAACTGCTGGCCCAGCTGCAAAGCACCAACAACGACACACTCGAGCATCAGCACTTGGCGCTCAACGAGATTCACCGCATCAGCGGCCACGGGCAACTGTTCGACACTCTTTTCGCCTACGAAAACTACCCGCTGGACACCGCCGGGCTGGCCAGTGCCGACGAGCTGGCCGTCACCGAGTTCGCCGTCCGCGAATACAACCACTACCCGCTGACCGTGCAAGCCACGCCAGGGCACGAACTCAGCATTCGTCTCGAGTACGACACCGACGTGTTCGACGCGGTACGCATCGACTCCCTCACCCAGCGGATGCAGCGGGTGTTGGTGGCGATGACTGCGGATCCGACGCAGGCATTGTCATCTGTCGATCTGCTCGACGACAGCGAGCGGGCCCAGTTGGGTGTACTGGGTAACTGGGCCGCCTTGACGGAGCCCGCCGCGGCGTTGTCGGTTGTGGTGTTGTTCGGCGCGCAGGTGGGGCGTACCCCGGATGCGGTGGCGGTCGGGTGGCGGGGCCGCTCGATGACCTATCGGCAGCTTGATGAGGCGTCGAATCGGTTGGCGCATCAGCTCGTTGCCCGCGGCGCGGGGCCGGGAGATTCTGTGGCGCTGCTGTTTGCGCGCTCAGTGGAAGCGGTGGTGTCGATCCTGGCGGTGCTCAAGACCGGGGCGGCCTATGTGCCGGTCGATCCGGTGTTGCCCGCCGAGCGGATCGGGTTCGTGCTCTCCGATGCTGCGCCGATCGCCGCACTGACCACCGCTGCGTTGGCCGATCGGGTGAACGGGCATGGCTTGCCGGTCATCACAGTCGATGACCCTGCTGTTGACAGCCAGCCCAGCACGGCGTTGTCGGTGCCCGACCCCGACGGCATCGCGCACATCATCTACACGTCGGGCACCACGGGCGTGCCCAAGGGAGTGGCAATCAGTCACCGCAACCTGGCGCATCTCGTCAACTCGTTGACGGCTGGGCTGCCGCCGGAACAGGTGTGGACCCAGTGTCATTCGTACGCGTTCGATTTCTCGGTGTGGGAGATATGGGGTGCGCTACTGCATGGTGGGCGGCTCGTCGTGGTGCCCGAGGAGGTGACCGGCTCCCCGCAGGAGTTCCACGAGGCGCTGGTCGCCGAACAGGTCAGCGTGTTGACCCAGACCCCGTCGGCGGTGGCGGCACTCTCGGCGCAGGGGTTGGGCTCGGTCGCGTTGCTCGTCGGTGGTGAGGCCTGTCCAGCTGAAGTGGTGGATCGGTGGGCGCCGGGACGGGTGATGGTCAACGCCTACGGGCCAACGGAAATCACGGTGTATGCGGCGATGAGCGCACCATTGACCGCTGGCTCGGGGCCGGTGCCGATTGGGTCGCCGGTGACCGGGTCGGCGTTGTTTGTGCTCGATGCCTGGTTGCATCCGGTGCCGCCCGGGGTGGTCGGGGAGTTGTACGTCGCCGGCGCCGGGGTGGCGTACGGCTATGTGGGCCGGTCCAGTTTGACGGGGTCGCGGTTTGTGGCCTGCCCCTTCGCCGGGGCCGGAGCGCCCGGAACACGGATGTATCGGACCGGGGACCTGGTGTGCTGGCGCGCCGATGGGCAGCTCGATTATGTCGGCCGCGCCGACGAGCAGGTCAAGATTCGTGGCTACCGCATCGAACTGTCCGAGGTCCAGGCGGCACTGGCAAGCATCGACGATGTGGAACAGGCGGCGGTGATCGCCCGCGAGGATCGCCCCGGCGACAAGCGGCTGGTCGGCTACATCACCGGGTCGGCCGACCCGACGGGCATCCGCCGAAAGCTCGCTGATCGGCTCCCGGAGTACATGATCCCGGCCGCGGTGGTGGCCCTCGACGCATTGCAGTTGACGCCCAACGGCAAACTCGATACCCGCGCCCTGCCCCCACCGGAATACAGCGGGGAGTATCGCGCCCCGACCAACGCCGTCGAAGAGATGTTGGCGGGCATCTACGCCGAAACGCTGGGCGTGGAACGCGTCGGCATCGACGACTCCTTCTTCGACCTGGGCGGCGACAGCATTTCAGCCATGCGCCTGATCGCCGCCACCAACACCGCACTGGGTACCAGTGTTTCGGTGCCCACCGTGTTCGAGGCGCCCACGGTCAGGAGTTTGGCTCAGCGGCTGCAAACAGATATCGCCTCCGGGCCAGAAGTCGCTCCGGTTCAGACTCTGAAGAGCGGCACCGGCGTTCCTCTGTTCTGTATTCACCCGGCGGCCGGCGTAAGTTGGCCCTACCGGGCTCTCGGCACTCACCTGGACTGCCCGATCATCGGAATTCAGCAAGCCCCGCAGCCCAATGAGCCTGAACCTCAGTCGATTCGGGAGATGGCGAAAAACTACGCCGACCGAATCGAGGAGACTTATCCGACCGGGCCGTATCACCTGCTCGGCTGGTCGTTCGGCGGTGTTGTCGCCCATGAAGTCGCCGTCGAGCTGCAGCGTCGCGGACACTTGAGCACACGCCTTGTCCTTCTCGATGCTCAACCCGCTCTCGACAGCAGCGTCAGCACGTCAAACCAGGCTTTAGACGAGACGCACCTGTTGGAAGAAGTCTTGCGGTTCTACGACGTCAGCATTCCCGAACAGGATGAGCCGCTCACGTACGAACAGGTCGAAGAACTCCTTCGCGGGCGAGAAGCCGTCGACCTTCGTCACTACAAGCGGCTTCTGAAGCTGCTTGTGCACAACCTCAATACAAATGTCGCGCTGTATCGAGCCCATGAACCCCGGGTTTTCGGCGGCAACCTCACGATAGTTGCGGCCGTACGGGATTTGAGCGACCGCAGTTCGTCTCTGCTGAACAGTTGGCGGCCATATGTCGGCGGCAACATCACCGTGCACCCGATCGACTGCACGCACCAAGAACTGCTGACGGCCGAATCGGCCGGAATGTACGGCAAGCAACTTCAACAGTCGTTGGTGCCCGCGGTCGTTGACGGCGAGCGCCCGGCCACCGGGGCGGTGTCGCGACTGCAACGGTATGCAGCCCCGGTGTTCAACGACATGTCGGCGCTGGCCGCGCGTGTCGGCGCGATCGATCTCGGCATCGGATATCCCGACGAGGACGGGCCGCCCGCAATGCTGAAGGCCGCCCAAGAGGCGATCGCCGGGGGTCGCAACCAGTACCCACCCGGGATGGGCATCGCGGCGCTGCGGCAGGCCATCGCTGCCCAGCGGAAGCGGCACTTCGGCATCGAATACGACCCGGACACTGAGGTATTGGTGACGGTCGGGGCCACCGAGGCCATCGCGTCGGCAGTGCTAGGCCTGGTCGAGCCGGGCTCGGAGGTACTGATGGTCGAGCCGTTCTACGACTCGTACTCGCCGGTGGTGGCGATGGCCGGTGCGCGGCGCGTGCTCGTGCAGCTGGTGCCCGACGGGCGCGGCTTCGCCCTCGACGTCGACGCGATGCGGCGCGCGGTGACACCGCGAACCAGGGCGTTGATCGTCAACTCACCGCATAACCCCACGGGCATGGTGCTGACCGCGGACGAAGTCGAGGCCATTGCACAGATCGCAGTGGACGCCGACCTGTTGGTCATCAGCGACGAGGTCTATGAGCACCTGGCGTACTCGCCCCAGCATCGCCACTTGCCGCTGGCCGGCGTCGACGGCATGGCCGAGCGCACGGTCACCGTCTCGAGCGCGTCGAAGGCGTTCAACTGCACCGGGTGGAGAATAGGATGGGCCTGCGGCCCAGCCAGACTCATCGGCGGATTGAGGGCCGCCAAACAGCACCTGAGCTACGTCGGCAGCGCGCCGTTTGAGCCCGCGGTGGCGTTGGCATTGAACACGGGCGACGACTGGGTCGGTATGCGCCGAAAGCTACTGCGGGCCAGACGGGACCGGCTGACGACAGCCTTGACCGAGATCGGCTTCGACGTGCACCACAGCGCCGGCACCTACTTCCTGTGTGCGGACCCGCGTCCGTTGGGTTACGACGACAGCACGGCCTTCTGCGCGGCGATGTCGGACAAGGTGGGCGTGGTTGCGATGCCGATGTCGGATTACTGCGACCCGGCAGCCGAACATGCCGCGGCGTGGAATCACCTGGTGCGCTTTAATTTCGCGAAGCGCGACGACACTCGACGAGGCAATCAGGCGACTTGCAGCGCTCCGCAACGGGCACTAGCTACTGCCGGGCGGGCGCGACGGTCACTTCGGCGACCTCTTGGCCGTGCAGGAAGTTCGAGTGCCGGAGGTCCTCGCGGCCGGTCACAGCGATCGAAGCGACGTTGCGCGTCAAAACCATTAGCAGACAGCGTAATTCGAGGCGGGCCAACACCGCGCCGACGCAGTAGTGCGGACCGCCGCCGAAGGACAGATGTGGGTTGGGTTGGCGGTCCAGCACGAAATGCTCCCCGTCGGGGAAGACCGCTTCGTCACGGTTGGCGGACGGTATCCACAGCACGACTCGGTCGCCTGAGCGAATCTGGGCGTCGCCCAGGGATATCTCGGCGGTGGCGGTCCGCAGCACGTGGCCCGGGGGTGACGTCCACCGCAGGATCTCTTCCACAGCGGAGTTGAGGAGCTCCGGATGCTCGCGCAGCCGCTGCCAGCAATCGGGATCCTGGGCGAAAGCCACCATCGCGCCCGATACCGCGAGTGGAGTCGTTTCCAGCCCGCCGGTGAGCATGCCGTCGCAGTTGAGCAAGATCTCGTCGTCGGTGAGCGTGCGGCCGTCAACGGTTGTCTGCGAGAGCGCGGTGACGAAGTCGTCCTGTGGACGAGCCCGACGCTGTGCAAGCAGCTCGTCGAGGTACATGAATAGTTCCCCGTGGGCTTCGGCGGCGTCCTGCGCAACGTTGGTGGCGTAGGCGGCGTCGATCAGTCTGCCCAGTTTCGCCCAGTCCGCCTGCGGTATTCCCAGCACTCGTGCCAGCACTTGGCGGGCTACTACGGCGCCGAGATCTTTGACGGCGTCAAACGAGCCACCGCCGGCAATCAGCTCGCCAAGCAGGTGCTCGATGTCGTCCTCGATGGCGGAATGCATTCGGTCAATTGCCGAACTCGACAGCCACGCCGAGTGCGCGGCGCGCAATCTGCGATGACTGGCACCGTCGGTCACGACCAGCATCCTTCCCGAAGCCAATGCAACCGCCCGGGCATTTGCCCAGACGCATCCGCAGCCCGAGCCCGACGCGAACTGCCGAGGGTTTTGCAGCACTTCGCGTGCCAGGCCGTGGCTGGTAACCGACCAGAACCCGCCGTAGGCGGCCGATTCCGTCCACGCAACCGGATGCTCGCGGCGCGCCGCCCGCCACATGTCAAATCGATTGGGCGCGGCGTGAAAAGCAGGATCGGCCGGGTCGGTAGCTGTTGCGTCAGGCGCCCAAACCGGCGACCGCCCGTTCAACCGGCCGGACGGGTAGTCGGACACACCTTGCTGATTCACCCGAACGCCCTCTACTCAAACGGTCTGATCAGCGACGCAACACCCTCTCGTGGACCATATCGGTAAGGAATCGCCTGGCCGGGACTGGTCGGAACGCACGCGCCGCGTCGGTGAGCGCGTCGCGGGCCGCGGCGCTCAGCTCGATATCGGCGGCGGCCACGTTGAACTCGAGTTGCTCGACGCTGGACGCCCCCGGAATGGCCACGACGCCCGGCAGGCTGATCAGCCAGGCCAGCGCCACCTGTGCCGGCTTCGCGTCGACCTCGCGCCGACGTCGCGCAACGTCTGCAGCAGCGGCTCGATGCGACGCAGGTTTTCCGTGCCGAAAAGCGGGTTGACGGCGCGGACGCCACCGGGCCGGTTCTCGACGCCGTACTTGCCGCCCAGGCCCTGCGCCAATGGGCTGTAGGCGATCACGATGCGGTTCTCGCGCTGCGCGAACGGGACCAGGTCGTCGAGCGCCTGGGGATGGGCGAGCGAGAAATGCACCTGGTTGCTGATGACCGGACGCCCGAGCGCGGCGTCGGCCTTCTGCCAACGTGACAGCGAATAGTTCGACACGCCAGCCGCGCCGATGACGCCGCTGTCCAGCAGTTCGCGCATCCCGGGCATGATCACCGAATCGGGGACTACCGGGTTGGGCTGGTGGACCTGGTAGAGCGGGATGCGATCGAGCCGCAGCCGCCGCGCACTGGCGCGGGCACGTTGCTTGACCACGGGAGGAAACGGCGCGACCGGCATGATCTTGCTGGCCACCGCAACGTCGGCGCGCTTGTCACCGAGTGCTTCGCCGAGGATCCGTTCGCTTTTCCCGAGTCCGTAGATCTCGGCGGTATCGAACAGCGTCACCCCCAAGGCGAGGGCGCGCTGAACGATGTCACGGGCCGCGCCGGAGGCATAACTGTCCCCGTAGCCCCATTCGAACGATCCGAACTGCCACGTGCCCAGCCCGATCCGGCTGACTTTCCCGACTCCGTCGACGTCCAGGTATTTCATATGCCCCACCGTACTGACATGGCCAGCACGCCCGACGCGAATGTCCACCCGACGGCCGATACGCTGTGCCTGCAGCGGCTCGTTACAGGAGAGGGCGGAAATGTCACGGACGGTGGTGATCGGCGCCTCGAGCGGGCTCGGGCGCTGCATCGGGGTCGGGCTTGCAGCGAGGTGATCAGGTCGCGCTTCTCGCCCGGCGCCGAGAGCGCATCGAAGCGGCGGCGAAAGATGCCGGACACGGCGCTCGCCATCGAATGCGACGTCACCGACGAGGCGTCGTGCCGGTCGGCGGTCACCGCGGCCGCCGATGCGCTCGGCGGCATCGACAACCTCGTCTACACGCCCGCCATCGGGCCGCTCGTCCGCATGGTCGATACCGACGCCGAAACCTGGCGGCGCATCTTCGACACCAACGTCATAGGCGCGGCGCTGGCCACTGCCGCGGCCGTGCCGCACTTGACGGCCTCGGCAGGCAAGGCGGTCTATCTTTCTTCTGACGCAGGCAGTTTCGGGCCGCCGTGGCCGGGCCTGGGCGCATATGGCGTCAGCAAGGCAGCGCTGGAGCGACTCGTCGAGGCATGGCGGGCCGAGCACCCGACATCGGCTTCACCTGCCTCATCGTCGGGGAATGCCCCGGCGGCGAGGGTGACGGCCAAACGGGAATGAGCAGCGGCTGGGATCTCGAGTTGGCCAAACAGGCGTACCCGCTTTGGTTGTCGCGCGGCTGCATGCCCGGCAAGTTGATGCCCGTCGAGGACCTCATCGACGTTGTGCATACGATCTTGCGCACCGATGCTTCGACGTCGATGCCGCTCGTGGTTGCCCGAGGCGCACCGGCCAGCCCGGCGGCGTTTCTGGATTCCGGTCAGGCGTAGCCGCGGGCAATCGACCGGTTTCCGCAGCAACAACGCCGATCGGGCCAGTACACTGCGGAATCCATGGCCATCCGGCGCGCCGTACTCCTCATTGCCGACATCGGCGGCTACACGCGCTACATGCATTGGAATCGGATGCATTTAGCCCATGCACAGCTGACTGGCAGCGCTGCTTGAAGCGGTCATCGACGCCGCCAAAGGCCCTGCTGGCGAAGCTGGAAGGCGACGCAGCGTTCTTCTGGGCACCGGACGGCGACGCCAAAGTGCTTGTCTGCGACGGGCTCTCTCCGATGCGCCAGGCGTTCCTTACATGTCGCGAGGTGATGAAAAGACGATGCCTGTGACTGCGCCAGCTGCGCACAGCTGGACAACCTGTCACTCAAGTTCGTCGCCCACGAGGGCGAGGTGGCAGAGCAACGGGTGAAGCGCCGCGCCGAGCTCGCCGGCATCGACGTCATCCTGGTGCACCGCATGCTGAAAAACCAAGTACCGGTACCGGAATACGTGCTGATGACCGACCCGGTGGCGCAATGCCTCGACGAGTCGGTGCGCCAGCTCTGCAAGCCGCTGATTCACCACTTCCCGGACATCGGCCAAACGCCGACCCACTACATCGACCTGGCCACGTCCGAGATTCCACCGACTGTGCCTGAGCGCAGCACATCTGCCCGGCTGGCAGCCAAGCTCAAGTTCGAGTTGAGTGCACTGCCGTTCGTACTGGGCATCAAGAAACCCGCCGCGGGCTTCCGCAACCTGGGCCGTGGCAGCACCGAAATGACGCCGGCATGAAATGGCCTTCGGCGTCGCCTGCCTGCGCGGGTAGGTGGGTTTAGGATGTCCCTTGGAAGCGGGGGCTATTGCGAGGCAGGAGATTTCATGGTCGAGCTTCACGTCGAGCGCACGATTGCCGCATCCCCAGAACAGGTCTTCGACTGGCTGGCCGACCCACGCAGTTTGACTGCTGCGCCGCTGGTTCTCAAGGCCGGTTGGGCGCAGGGCGTGTCAGGGCCGGCGTCGGCGCGCTGCGGGAGGTGCACGGAGTCGGCACCTGGTTCCGCGAAGAGATCACGGCCTTCGATCGGCCGCGTAGCTACGCGTATCTGATCGTCCGCTCATTTCCCCCGTTCAATCACGAGGGCGGCACATTGACGTTCACCCCGTCGGGCGATGGGACCCACGTCGACTGGCGAAGCAACTACACCCATCCGCCGCGCGGGAGGCGCATTGCTGGAGGCAATCACGCGTCGGTTGCTGCGCTCGAGCTTCCTGGCGATCCTGGCCGCCTGCGCCAAGGCGCTTGAGAGCCAACAGCGATCTCAGCAGTGATACCGGTAGACGAGCGGGCTCATCTGAAACCATTCCGCCCCAACACGGTTGGCTTTGCGGACCAACCGACCGCGTTGGGTGATGGAAGTCGCGCACGTGCCCACGCAAGGAAATAGGCTTATCGGCTGGAATGCTCCGCTCGACGTGA